>NZ_JASKLT010000004.1:0-240688 GCF_030124405.1 Sinorhizobium sp. 7-81
ACAATGGCGGCGGCGGCGACAACGGCGGCGGCGGCGACAACGGCGGCGGCGGCGACAACGGCGGCGGCGGCGACAACGGCGGCGGCGGTGACAACGGCGGCGGTAAAGGCGGCGACAAGACCCCCGGAAAGGGCGGTGACAAGCCTGGCGGCAAGAAGGCTGGCGGCAAGAATGCCGGCGAAAAGGGTGGCGATAAGGCCAGCGGTAAGGCCGGTGACAAGGTCGACGGCAAGAAGGCTGGCGGCAAGAAGGCTGACGGCAAGAAGGCCGATGGCAAGAAAGCTGGCGGCAAGAAGGCTGACGGCAAGAAGGCTGACGGCAAGAAGGCCGGTGGCAAGAAAGCTGGCGGCAAGAAGGCTGACGGCAAGAAGGCTGACGGCAAGAAGGCCGGTGGCAAGAAAGCTGGCGGCAAGAAGGCTGGCGACCTCCGAAAAGCCAACAATGGCAAAGGCGACGGTGGCGGTGACGGAATTCCCGGCAGATCCAGGCATACCGACCGCAACCGTTGACGCGTGCGTGGCGCGTTTGAAGGAACGCGCCATACAGCCTGCACATTAAAAAAGCGCGCGCGGCAGGGATTTCTGCCGCCATTGGCGGGTTCTCGTGGCCATCATGCGACTGCAAAGACGCACGGCGGCAAGGGCCCGTCTTCCTTTTCCGGACTCCCTCTCCGATGATAACGCCGATACCGGCGGAAGGCCGCGCAGCCGTCGCCCCTCCGCCATTGACCCGTTTCCAGCGGCCCTGATGGCAACCTTTCAGCAACCCCTCGTGCCGATAATGCCCCGGCAATCGAGGACCGAATCGGATGGCCAAAACGAGTTCAAAGAGGCGCAAGCGCGGCGCAAGCCGGAAGGGTAATCGCGGCGGCATGGCGCCCTGGTACATCGCGGCCGTCCTGATGATTGGCGGCATCGCAGCCTATGACCACCGGGCGAAACTCCCGGACCTGCCCGGCGCCTCCGAAGTGGTCGCCATGCTTTCGCCGCGGGAGACGAAGACGAAGCCGGTAAGTGCACAGGCGCGGCCGAAAGAGCATACCGGCTCGATCGGCAGGAACCCGGCGCTTGCGCGCCACGCCCCGATCGCCAGGAAGCAGGAGCTCGTCCCCCCGGCCCCGGTCGGCAGAACACCGGCGCTTGCTCCGCCGGCTCCGATCGGGCGGCCGATGGAACAGCCGACGCCCCGGTTTGCGGATTCCAACACGTTCTATTTCTGCGGTATTCGCAACGACAACTGCGTTGTCGATGGCGATACTTTCCTCTTCGAGGGCGAGAAGATCGTGATCGCCGATATCGATGCTCCGGAGACGAAGGAGGCCAAATGCGAGGCGGAACGCGCGCGTGGCTTCTATGCCAAGCAGCGGCTGCGCGAGTTGCTGAATGCCGGCAAATTCACGCTCGTCGCGTCGAAGGGCGGCGGCAACGAAGGTGGAAGCCCGCATCTGGTGATGCGCAACGGAACGTCACTTGGCGATGTCCTGGTCTCCGAGGGGCTCGTGCGCAAACGGGCCGGACAAGCTTCCTCCTGGTGCGGCCGCTCCGTCGCTCGCGTCTCCGGCTGAGAACCTGTTAGCCGTGGCGTTCGTGATCCGCGAGCACCGCCTCGATCACGCGCCGCGACTTTTCCACTTCAAGGCGATCGGTACCCGGAAGTTCGGCAAGGACGATAAGCGCCTTCCAGAGCGTCCAGCCGCGGCCGCGTGCCCAGGTCGCCTTGTCGAGCGGCAGCGCGGCGCGGAACGCCTCCCGGCTTTCTCCGTGGAAAAAGGTCCAGGCGACCGAAAGGTCGCATGAAGGATCGCCGACGCCGGAGGTGCCGAAGTCGATCACCGCGCTCAACCGCCCATTCTCGACCAGAAGATTGCCGGAACTGACGTCGCCGTGAAACCAGACCGGCGCGCCGTGCCACGTCGCGGCAAGCGCTGCTTCCCACACCGCGCGTGCCGCGTCCGTATCGATTCTTCCCTCGAGGGCAACGAGCGCCCGGCGCGTTTCCGCGTCATAGACGGCCAGCGGACCGCCCCGGAAAAAATTGTGCTGCCCCGGCGCCGGCCCGTCGGTTGCGTCGATCTCCCGGAGCGCCACGAGGAAACGTGCGAGTGTCGCCGCGAAAGCGCTGAGATCCGCGACAGGTGCATGGGTCGCGATCTCGCCTTCGCGCCACTCGTAAACCGACCAGGGCCAGGGATAACCCTCGCCCGCCCGTCCCACTGCCAGGGGCACGGGAATGGGCAGCGGCAGGCGCGGCGCCAGGATCGGCAGCCAGCGCTGCTCTTTTTCGACTTGAAGTGCATAGGGCGCGGCGCTCGGCAGCCGCACCGTCATGTGCCTGCCCAGATGAAAGGTCCGATTGTCCCATCCGTCGAACTCGACTGGCCTGATCGGAAGATCCGCCCACTCGGGAAATTGCGCGGCGATCAGTCGGCCGACGAGAGATGCGTCGATGCTTAGCATACCCAAAGTTGCATCCGAAATCGAAAGATAGCAACCTTCTAGAGCATGCGAGGGAAAAGTGCAAAACGGCGTTCCGCCAGCACACCGCTGCCGCGTGCCGATCCGCTATGGCCTTGCCGCCGCTATCCCTCCTCGCGCAACGTCTCCTTCTGGGTGATCAGCCGGGCGCTATGCTGGCCGCTGAGATAGATCCACAGCCAGCTCCAGGCGACGACGAAGCGGCTTCGCGTGCCGATCAGGAAGTAAATGTGGGCAATGCCCCAAATCCACCAGGCGAGCGCGCCCTTGAGCTTGATCCTGCCGAAGTCGATGATGGCGGCGCGCTTGCCGATCGTGGCGAGGCTCCCCTGATGGCGGTAGCGGAACGGACCCGGTGCCGGCTTGCCTTCGAGCCGGGCGCGGATGATCCGGGCAACGAAGGCGCCCTGCTGCTTGGCGGCGGGCGCGATGCCCGGCACCGGCTTGCCCGCCTCCCAAACGACCGAGGCCGTGTCGCCGATGACGAAAACATCGGGCAGCCCCGGTGCGGTGAGATCCTTTTCCACGACGGCGCGGCCGGCGCGGTCCGCCTGGATGCCGAGCCACCGGGCAGCAGGCGAGGCCTGGACGCCGGCGGCCCAGACGAGCGTGCGACTCGGCACGAAGCTCTCGCCGATCAACACCCCCTCATCCGTGCAGTCGGTAACGGGAACGCCCGTGCGCACCTCGACGCCGAGCTTTGCGAGTTCACCGCCCGCATAGGCGGACAGGTCTTCGGTGAAGGCGGGAAGAATGCGCGGCCCCGCCTCGACGAGCACGACGCGTGCCTTGCGCGTGTCTATGCGGCGGAATTCGCCGGGCAGCGTCCGGTGCGCCATTTCGGCGATGATGCCGGCGAGTTCCACGCCGGTTGGTCCTGCGCCGATCACCGTGAAGGTCAGCAGCGCATTGCGTTTCTCCGGATCCTCTTCGACCTCCGCTCGCTCGAAAGCGAGAAGCACGCGGCGGCGGATGGTCGTCGCGTCCTCCAGCGTCTTCAGCCCCGGCGCCACCGAAGCCCATTCGTCATGGCCGAAATAGGCATGCGTCGCGCCGGTCGCGAGCACCAGCGTGTCGTAAGGGACCGAGCTGCCGCTCGTCAGGATCACGCTCTTGTTAGCCGGATCGACGCCCACGACCTCCCCGAGCAGCGTCGTCACCTCCGGCCGGTCGCGATAAAGGTTGCGGATGGGCCACGCGATCTCCGAGGTCGCCAGCAGCGTCGTTGCAACCTGGTAGAGCAACGGCTGGAAGAGATGGTGGTTGCGCTTGTCAATCAGCGTTATCCGGACTGGCGCGCCGCGAAGGTCGTTGACGAGCTGCAGCCCTCCGAAACCTCCACCGACGACGACGAGATGATGGTTGTCGTGCATGACTTTCACACCGCTCTCTCAAGACACTCGACAAACCCTCCACCTTTGTCCGGCCCGACGCAACCACACGTTCGGCATGGCTCCGTTGCAAACTTGGCGCAGCGGTCAGCGCACGTCGATTCCTGGGTCGCCCTCAAACTTTGACGAATTGATCTCGCGCGAGACGCGGTGAAATTGCAGGGCGTCGCCAAGATTGCGGCTGATAAGCGCCTTGGCGTCGGCGACGGCGGTGTCGGCCGAGAGCCATTCATCATAGACCGCCGGATCGAGAATGACCGGTTGCCGGTCATGCAGCGTCTTGACCGGATCAGTTGCGGGCATTGTCAGGATCGTAAAGCTGGTGATGTCGAGCGTCTTGTTCCGCGCCCATACGCCGGCGAAGGAAAATGGCGCACGATCCGGCAGATGAATAAACCAAGGATCCCTTCCGCCGTCGTCGCCCGCGGTCCATTCGTAAAAGCCGTCCGCCGGGATCAGGCAGCGCTTCAATTTGAAGGCATCGCGGAAGGCGGGTTTCGTATCCGCCTCCTCCGTGCGAGCGTTGAACATCGCCGCCTTCGGTATTTCCTTTGCCCAGAACATCACCAGCCACCAGCGGCCGTCCTCCAAGACCTGTTTGCCTTCCCTGTCATTGTGGACGAAGGGCACGGTATCGGTCGGGGCGATGTTGTAGCGCGGCTCAGTGTTGCGGCCGTAATATTCCTCAAGCGTGAGACGGTAGAGCGCGATCAATTCGGGCCATGTCATCATATTGGTGAAGCGTCCGCACATCGACCTTCCTCCGCGTCGACAAACTGCTCGTTTCCTTAAATCGTATTCGATTTAAGGATAAAAACATGCAGCACTTCAAAGTGCTACCGAGAACGCCGCGTCCGGCAATAGGGGCCGCCTACTCTGCATAACCGACCGGCACGGCCGTGCCGCTTTTCAAGACTTCCATGGAAATGGACGCGGAAACGTCGAAGAGTTCCACCTTGCGCACGATCTGCTTGTAGACGACGTCGTAATGCTCGACGCGCGGCAGCACGATCTTGACGATGTAGTCGTAATTGCCGGTCAGCCGGTGCGCCTCGACGATCTCGGGAATATCGCTGATTGCGCGCCGGAATATTTCGATCCATTCATCGGAATGATGCGCGGTCTTGATGAGCGCGAAGACCGTGGTCGGCACGCCCATCCTTTCCCGGTCGAGCACGACGATGCGTCGTGCGATGTAACCCGCCTCCTCCAGTCGCTGGATGCGGCGCGAGCAGGCGGAAAGCGACAGGTTTACGCGCTCCGCGAGGTCGCTCATCGCCGCACTGCCATCCTCTTGCAGAAGCGCCAGCAGCTTCCGGTCTCTCTCATCCAACACGCCAGTGACTCCTCGCTGCTGATCCAGTTGACGCCAATAATTTGCAGAAAATGCGACAGTGGCACAAATTTTATGCGCCTGTTTCCCCAAATCTCTTCATCAAAGCAAACACATCCGGTCAAAGCCGCGCCATACTTTTAACAATGGAACGGGATCAGAAGGTGGCAACGCGGCATCTTCGGCGTTCCGGAATTGATGTCTGTTCAAGAACAAGGGAACCTCTCCATGGAAATGCGCAAGATCGGCCTTATCGGCGGCATGAGCTTCGAGAGCTCGGCGGTCTACTACCGCATGGTCAACGAGGCCGTGCGCGAGCGCCTGGGCGCCCTGCATTCGGCCGAAGTGCTGCTTCACTCCGTGGATTTCCAGAAGATCGTCGACCTGCAGAAGGCAGGCCGTTGGGAGGACGCAGCAGAGCGCCTGTCCGAGGTCGCACGCGGGCTCAAGGCCGGCGGTGCGCAATGCGTGCTGATCTGCACCAACACCATGCATTTGATTGCCGACCAGGTGCAGGCCTCGGTCGACGTGCCGCTGATCAACATAATCGACGAGACCGCGGCGCGGCTGAAGGCCGCCGGCAGCCGCAGGCCGCTGCTGCTTGCCACGCGCTACACGATGGAGCACGGCTTTTATGCCGAGCGCATGAAAGGGCACGGCATCGACTTGATGGTGCCGGACGCGGACGGCCGCACCTTGACCCACAACGTCATCTTCGACGAGCTTTGCGCCGGCAAGGTGCTGGAGTCGTCGCGCACGGCGCTGGTCGCGCTCATCGAGAAGGCCAAGGCCGAAGGCGCCGACGCGGTCATTCTCGGCTGCACCGAAATCTGCCTCATCCTCGACCCCGCCAACCTGCCGCTTCCCGGCTTCGATTCCACCGCCATCCATGCCGACGCGGCGGTCGAATTCGCCCTCGGCGGTGAGGCGGTGAGCTGCGCCGCGTAAGGCTGCGGCACTCGGCTGCTGGCTGCATGCGGTCCTCAGTCGGCTAAAGGCAGAGTAGAATTGCTACGCCTGAACAGAGCGGCAGTCTCCCGCGCCCAAGGACTTGGGCGCACTGGATTCCTGTGACAAGCACAGGAATGAGGCTGTCGTTTGAGCTGTGCACGGCAAAGTCAATTGAGTTGATGCGCGCGTGTTATCCGGCGACGCCCAACGATGGCAGCGAGCTCTGGGTTGCTGTCAGCCCACCAGCGGCTAACCATGCACCCCTCATTCCTGTGCTCGTCACAGGAATCCAGCCACGGCGCGTCCGCGCCGGCTTTCAGCGAATGCGGCGCGGCCGAGGCAACGCTGAGCAAAACAAGATCGTCCTCACCGCTCAAGCCACCGCGTCATACTCCGCCCGCGCCTTGCGGATCGCGTCGTGATTCTGGAGCGACCAGTCGACGAACAGTTTGAGCGGCACGAGAAACGACCGGCCGAGCTCCGTCAGAGCATATTCCACGCTCGGCGGCTGCGTCGGATAGACCGTGCGGCTCAGATAGCCGTCGCGCTGCAGGTCGCGCAGCGTCTGCGTCAGCATCCGCTGCGAAATGTCCGGGATCAGCCGCCGGAGTTCCGAGAAGCGCAAGGGGCCATCGGCGAGCGACAGGATCATCAGCGAATTCCACTTACCGCCGATATTGTCCATCACGTCGCGCACGGGACAGTTGGCCATATCCATCGGCACGCCGCACACCATCACCACCCGCTTGCCCTTCACCGCGCCCGTCGCCCTGTTCATGGCGGTACCCTTTCCGTAACCACAGCAGGAAAAACTGCCTCCTTTACAGCTCTTAGCAGATTACGACATAAGAGCAACTCTCAAAAAGAGACCAGCATCCCGCGTGAGCCAAAACGTCTCAGGCGAGCTGAAAGCGAAAGGAAAGGAAGAACATGTCCGAAACATTGCTCGTGACCGGCGCCGCAGGCCAGCTCGGCAAGCTCGTGCTCGATGCGCTGCTCGCCTCCGGCAAGGCGAGGCCCGCCGATATCATCGCGACCAGCCGTGATACCTCGAAGCTCGCCGATTACGCCGCGAAGGGCGTGCAGACCCGCGCCGCCGACTTCGACGACCCGGCATCGCTCGGAGAGGCTTTCGCCGGCGCCGACCGGATTCTCATCATCTCGACCGACACGCTGAACCAGCCGGGCAAGCGGCTGCAGCAGCATCTGAACGCCGTCGCCGCCGCCAGGAAGGCCGGCGCCAAGCATATCCTCTACACCTCGATGCCGAACCCCGAAACCTCGGTCATTCCCTTCGCCTCCGATCACCTAGGCACCGAGAACGCCATCAAGGCGACCGGCATTCCCTACACCATCCTCAGGAACGGCTGGTACATGGAAAACCTCTTCATGGCCCTGCCGCACGCGCTTGAGACCGGGCAGTGGTTCTCCTCCGCCGGCGCCGGCCGTCTCGCCCATATCGCCCGCAGCGACGCGGCGGAAGCCGCGGCAGCGGCACTCCTCTCCGGCTCCGCGGAAAGCCGCACCTACACCCTGACCGGCGCCGGACTGCACTCGACCGACGAGATCGCCGCGCTCGTCGCCAGCACCACAGGCAAGAAGCTCGAGGTCGTCCACATTTCCGACGAAGCGCGCGCCGGCGGTCTCAAGGGCGCGGGCCTGCCCGACTTCCTGATCCCGATCGTCGTCTCCTTCGACAGCAACACCCGCGAAGGCCATATCGGCATGGTGACCGGCGATTTTGCCGCGCTGACCGGCAAGACCCCCCTTAGCCTTCCCGCATTCCTCGAGGCGAGCAAGGCCGCGCTCGTTCAATAGATCATCCGCACATCAAAGCCCCGGTCGCAACAGGCCGGGGCTTTTTGTCGAAGGCCCGCATTGGCGCGCAGCGTCCAAGCCCTATCTACTTCTCCTGCGTGGATGGTTGGGGGTTGCCCTCCGAAGGCAATCGCGAACATCTGCAGCATGGGGGAGGAAGAGGAAGAGCAATGACGGTACCGATCGACTTCTGGTTTTCGATAGGAAGCCCTTACACCTTTCTCGCTGTCATGCGGCTGCCGGAGGTCGCCGAGAGCGCGGGCGTCGAGGTTCGTTGGAGACCCTTCGACGCTCGCGCGGTCCAGCTTGACGCAAACGACGTTCCCTTCGCCGACAAGCCGCTCAAGGCCGCCTATATGTGGCGCGATATCGAGCGGCGCGCCGCGAAGTTCGGCCTGCCCCTGAGGCTGCCTATCCCCTACCCGCTGCCCGAGTTGGAACAGGCCAACCGCGTTGCCGTACTCGCCGCCGATGAAGGCTGGTGCCCGGCCTATGCGATCGCCACCTACCGCCGCTGGTTCGTCGACCGCGACCCCGCCGGCAGCGAGCCCAACCTCTCGTCGAGCATCAGGGAAGTGGGACAGGACCCCGCCCGCGTGCTGAAGCAGGCAGACTCCGGCGCCGTGGCCGATGCGCTTGACGCCGCGACCAGAGAGGCGAAGGAGATCGGCATCTTCGGCTCGCCCTCCTTTGTCGCCGACGGCGAACTGTTCTGGGGCCACGATCGCCTGGAGGACGCGATCGAATGGCAGCACAATCTGGATCTGGGAAACCCGGGGTGAAGCGTAATCTTCACGGCGCATCGGGTGGCAAGTTGCCCCTCATCCGCTGCCGGCACCTTCTCCCCGCTTGCGGGGAGAAGGTCGCGGCAGCGGGATGAGGGGGTGACCACCTAGCCTTTTCCCCTCCCCGGCCCGAGCCACCAATCCGCCGACAACCTACCCGCACCCCACGTAATGATGCCGAGCGCCATCGCCGCCCAGGTCAGATGAATCGGCCATCCGTCCGGAACGGTGAGCTGTATGACGATTGTCATTGCGAGAAGTCCGAGCGCCACAAGGCGTGTCGCCAGTCCCAGGACAAGGAGCGTCGACAGCAGCACCTCCGCGCAGGCGACCACGAAGGCCGTCACCGCCGGCGCCGGCAAGGGATATGGCCCTCCGGGCAGATGCAACTGGAATTCCGATGTGAAGAGCAGGACGGCCACATCGTTGAGCTGCAGGAAGCCGTCCCATTTGCTTATGCCCGAGCGCCAGAAGGGCACGGCAAGCCCCAGGCGCAAGGCAAGCTGCGCGAGGGACGTCGGCGCGATGGCGGCAATCAGGCCGTCGATCCGGCCGAGCCAGCTTGCCCCGCCCCAGTTTTCGTGTCTTTCGAAGAACTTTGGCATAAGAGTCACCTTCTCATCCTCCCTGGATCACGATGATTTTTGGTCGAATCGACCCAAAATCATAAATGTGATCGATTCTAATGAGTTAGAGCGGGATGCGAGCGGAAAACCGCACACACTTTTCCTCATCCCGCTCTAGCGAACCGCGGCAAAGGCACCGGCCTCAAGCATCACGACGATGGCAGTTGCGAGATCGAATTCCGGACAGCGCGCGCTTGCCGTCGCGGCAGCGCTTCCGAGTGGCTCGCCTGACAGGAGGCTGCCCAGGAAGACATCGGCGCCTGGCGGAAGACGGCGAACCTCCACCTCCAGCGCCGGTCGCGTTACCAGCGCGTTTTCCGGCTCGGTGGCCTCGATGCGACCAACCGGTCCGCTCGCGCGGTTTGCGGCAAAGATCGTCACCGCCGGATAGGCCGACCGGACCATGCGCGTTGACGGGTGCGCCTCGAAGACGGCGTCGCCAAGCGCTTCCGCCGGAAACGACGTCAAGGCATGCGGCGGCAGAGCGGGCGCATCCGCCGCATGATAGGCGTCGAGCCAGGCCCGCTCGACGCGCGCGACGTCGGCGAGCCACGGCATCGATCGCGCATATTCGTAGCGCTCGATGAAGGCGGGAAAGTCCCGGCCGTATTCGAAGAGAAGCGGCGATACAGGCGGCGTTTCACGCACATGAAACCGGGCCATGGCGCGGAAGAAGGTCTCGCCGGTGATGCGCATCGTCGCGGGAAATGCCGCTGCAAGCGCGTCGATCAGGCTGACGGTCACGTTGTTGCGGTAGACGTTGAAGCGCTTGTCGGCGGCTTTGCCCCTTGGTCCGGCGACGAGGGCAGGCGTTGCGCAGCCGGGATCGAGCAGCGCCGGCACGAAGCCTGTCGCGTAATCCAGCTTGCCGGCAAGGTCGTCGGAAATGCTCTCAGCGGCGCGCATGGCTCTTCTCCCGCAGGAAGGCGCCTGCGTGCCGGTCGAGGATCGCTTGAGCCGCCATCGCTTCGGCCTTCAGCACCGGCCAATCCGGAATGGCGCTGTCCCATTCGACGAGCGTCGGAAGCGGACCGCACCGGCTGATCACGATGTCGAAGAGCGTCCAGACCGGATCGGTGACCGGCCCGTCGTGGCTATCGATCAGGAGGAGATCGCCTTCGTCGTCCACTTGCTCTGCATGGCCCGCCAGATGGATCTCGCCGACATGTTCGAGCGGATAATCCGCCAGGTATTCAAGCGCGGAAAATCCGTGATTGGTCGCCGAAACGAAGACATTGTTGACGTCGAGCAGCAGACCGCAGCCGGTGCGCCGGACCAATTCCCGGATGAATGCGGTCTCGCTCATCGTCGATTCCCTGAACAGCACATAAGTCGAGGGGTTCTCGAGCAGTATCGGTCGCTTGATCGTCTCCTGGACCTCATCGAGGTGGTCGGCGACGCGCTGCAGGGTGGCTTCGGTATAGGGCAGCGGCAGAAGGTCGTTGTAATAGGTCGTGTCATGCGTCGACCAAGCCAGATGCTCCGAGACGAGCGCCGGCTCGTATCGCTCGATCAGCCCGGCGAAACGGCCGAGATGGGCCTTATTCAGCGGCTGCGGTCCGCCGATGGACATGCAGACGCCATGAAGCGAAACCGGGTAGTCCTGGCGTATCCGGGTGAGTGCCGCGTGCGGCGGCCCGCCCTCACCCATGTAGTTTTCCGCGTGAACCTCGAAGAAACCGCGGTTGCTTGCCTCATCATCTAGAATGGATGTGAGATGCTGGTGCTTGAAACTGGTGCCTGCCAGTCCGTCGATCCGATGCGCCGGAAACCGGGAGCCTTCCGACGCGCCACGATCCGCGTGAATTGCCAATTTGGCCATCGTCGCCTCCGCTTTCCGGCGCTTGTCTACAGGTGGCTCAGGACAGATTGCTTATGAGGGAAGATCGCGCGTCAGCGGTTCCGGCGAGCCCTTGCGGCCGTCCGGCAGTTGCATCGTCGTGCAGGTGCCGCCATCGACGAACTTCCAGGCATTGCCCTGATAGTCGACCGTCGAGGTCGCCTGGCAGGTGGTGCCCGGGCCGGCCGCGCAATCATTCTGGCCCTTGAGCGCGACGCCGAAGCACTTCTCCTTGCCGGCGTCCATCGCGGCCTTGACCTCGGCTTCCGAAAGCGGCGCGGCGATCGCGAACGACGACACCGCGGCTGCCACCGCACTCGCCAGCATGGCCGCACTTATCGTGGATTTCGTAGACATGATTTCGTCTCCGTGTTGGTTTCCTGGTGTGCTCTCTTCAGGCACACAGAGGCTCGTTCGCACCAACGGGAGATATGTTACATTCGCGTCTACACGCTTTCGTGAGCCCGCGTCC
This sequence comes from Sinorhizobium sp. 7-81, assembly GCF_030124405.1. Lineage (NCBI taxonomy): Bacteria > Pseudomonadati > Pseudomonadota > Alphaproteobacteria > Hyphomicrobiales > Rhizobiaceae > Sinorhizobium > Sinorhizobium sp. 7-81. The sequence goes on from NZ_JASKLT010000004.1 coordinate 11,691, forward strand.
CCTGCCGGATCACGATGAAGAGAGGCCGAGGATACGGGCGGAATACCGCTTTACACGCTTCGTCGTCCCATTTTAGCGAAACCATTGCGGCGGAGATGTAACAAGCGACAAGGACGAGCGAATTGGGAGGAAGCACAGGTGGACGGCGTGGATGAAGGGAGCCTCGCCAGACTTTTCCGTGCGGCGCTCGACGGTGACGAGCGGGCCTATGGCGACTTCCTGCACGAGACCGCGCGCCTCGTTCGCGCCTGGGCGCGGCGCAGGGCGTTCGGCGGTCCTGATCCGGAAGACATCGTCCAGGAAACGCTGCTGGCCATCCATGTGAAGCGCCACACCTGGCGGTGCGACGGGCCGGTGACGCCATGGGTCTACGCGATCGCGAAGCACAAGCTGGTCGATGCTTTGCGACGGCAGGGCCGCCATTCCCGGATCGAGATCGGCGAGTTGGAAGACCGGCTCGCTGCCGAGGAACCGGAAACGGTCAGGGACTGGGAAATCGGCCGAGCGCTCGAAACGCTCACCCCCGGGCAGCGTTCGGTGGTGACGGCAATATCGGTCGAGGGGCGCACGATCGCGGAGACGGCCCGGAGCCTGGACATGAACGAAACCGCAGTTCGCGTCGCGCTTCATCGCGGCCTTGCTGCCATCGCCCGGCGATTTGGACGAGACTGAAATGGAGACACACGAACTCATCAAGGCTCTTGCCGCGGACAGCCGGCGAACCGGCGTGCCGATGAACGCGGCTTGGTGGGGCGCGGTCTTCGCTGCCGTCGTCATTGCCGCAACCGTCTTCGTCGTCCTGCTCGGCCCCCGGGCGGATATTGCCAGCGCCGCGCAGACGCTCCGTTTTCTCTTCAAGTTCGTCGTGACGATCACCCTTGCCGCAAGCGCCTTCGCTCTTCTGCGGATGCTGTCGCGTCCGGAGACGGATCCGCGGGGCCCGCTGCGCTTTCTTGCCATCGCTCCTGCACTCATCCTCGCAGGCGTCGCGATCGAACTCGCCGTCGTGCCCGCCGAAACCTGGTCGAGCAGGCTTGTCGGGACGAACAGCCTGGTTTGCCTGACCTTCATTCCGCTGATCGGGATCGGCCCGCTAGCGCTTCTTTTGCTCGCGCTACGCCACGGCGCCCCGTCCCATCCGGCACTGGCCGGCGCAATGACGGGCCTTGTGGCCGGCGGCATCGCCGCGACGCTTTATGCCTCCCATTGCACGGACGATTCGCCCCTGTTCGTCGTTACCTGGTACACGATCGCGATCGCGATCCTGGCGCTTCTAGGGACTCTCGCCGGCCGCCGCGTCGCCCGTTGGTAGACGAGCGCGCCGAGCAATTGCTTCACGCAGTTATCGGCGGGCTCGCGCCTCCTGAATGGGCGGACACGGCTGGGAGCCGTAGGAACAGAACACGCAGCAATCCCCCTCCTTCGGCCTGAGGAGCATGCCGCAACTCTTGCACTCATAAAGATGCAGGCAGGCATCCCTCGGCATGGTTTCGACAGACTGATGCCGGCAGGCGGGACAGGTCACGATCGAGATCAGGTTCGTCATGCGGTCCGTGCCTCCATGGCGCTCGCGCTCCGACGCCCCGGCCTGCCCGATGATTTTACTTCAATTCACCGTCTGACGCTCGCATCAGGCGCTTGCGCCACGGCCCGGCGCACGACCTTGCCCTCTTCGGCCTTGTAGAAGAACTGGCTTGCGACCAGCCAGCCCTTCAGCGGCCTCAGCGGCGGAATACAGGTGAGCAGCATGAAGGGACCGGTCGTCAGCAGATGCACCCAGAGCGGCGCGCCGTACTGCACCTCTAGCCAGACGCCAAGCAACACGCTCGGCACGCAGGCGAAACAGATGACGAAAAACGCCGGGCCGTCGGCCGGGTCGGCGAAAGAATAGTCAAGCCCGCAGACCTCGCATTCCGGACGGAGCTTCAGGAAACCCTCGAACAGATGCCCTTGGCCGCAACGCGGGCAGCGGCCACGCAGACCCGTCTGCAACGGCGAAAGTGCCGGCCAATCCTTGTGTGAAGACACTGTCTTTCCTCTCCAAAATCTCTTCGGCGGCAGGCGCGGGGCACATAATTCGAACGCGCAAGCGATGTTACGGTTCCGAGATGCCCGGTGCTCCACGTCCTCGCCGGCACATGGAAAAGGAAGCCATACAAAGCATACATCGTCAATAAATTGTATGCATCGGTACCTGCGACAATTGCGCCGGGTTGCGGCTGTGCGCCCTCAGACGACGAAGTTCAGGACCGCAGGCGATTGCGCGAGAAGATCGGCGATGACGGCGAGGCTGCGCTCGAGCTCGACGGAGGTTTCCGCCGCGCCGAGCCCCAGCCTCACGGCTTCCGGCGGGGCAGCAAGCGCAAAGGCATCGCTTGCGACGATGCTGATACCCGCCGTGCGCAGCCGGTCACCGAACGCGCCGCGTGTCCAGGCGGAGGGCAGCCTGAGCCATAGGTGGAACGCTTCGGGATCGGTCACGACGCGATCTGCCGACAGGATCCCGGTTGCGATCTGCTGGCGCCGTCCGGTCTCGGCGCGAATGGCGTGAAGCACCGCATCCGCCGTTCCAGCCTCGATCCAGCGCGTGGCGATTGCCGCCGAAAGCGGCGAGGCCATGCCGGCGGTCGCGCGGATCGCGCCCTCGAGGCGGACGGAGCTCACGGCATCCGGTACGATGAGATAGGCGACGCGGAGCGCCGGCGACAGGCACTTGGCAAGCCCCGCCACGTGATAGACAAGCTCGGGCGCTAGCGCGGCGAGCGGCGGCACCGGTTGGGTTGGCAGCGCACCGTAGGCGTCGTCCTCAACAATTGCGACGCCATGCCTGCGGGCAATCGCGACGACCGCCTCCCGGCGGTCGAGCGGCAACGTCGCCGTCGTCGGATTGTGAAGCGTCGGATTGCAATAAAGCGCCTTCGGCCGGTGCTTGACGCAGGCGGCCTCGAATGCCTCGGGCAGAAGCCCGTGCTCGTCCATCGCCACGCCGGCAAGGCCAATGCCAAGATGGGCAGCGAGCGACCGCAGCCCCGGATAGGTGAGCGCCTCGGCGCAGATCACATCGCCGCGCGCGGCAAGCATGCTGACGGTTGCAAGCAGTGCCCCTTGGGCCCCCGGGCAGACGAGCACCCGCTCCGCTGCCACTTCGCCAAGCCGCGGCCGCAGCCAGGCCGCGCCTGCCGCCCTGTCCGGCAAGGCGCCGCCGATCGCCTGGTAGCGCATCAGGAGATCCAGGCCCTGCTCGCGCTCAAGCGCATCGATACCGCCCCACATCCGGGCGACAAGTTCCGGATCGTCGAAGAGCGGCGGCAGGTTCATGCTCATGTCAACGAGCCCGCCGCCGGATGGGCGATCGGCGTTCCTCCGCCGCGCCCTGACATAGGTGCCCTGCCCGACGCGGCCTTCGATCAGCCCCCGCGCCCGCGCCTCGTTATAGGCACGGCCGACGGTGGTGAAGTCGATGCCGAGCGCGCTCGCAAGCGCCCGTTGCGGAGGCAGGCGTGTGCCCTCCTTGAGCCCGCCGGCCGCAATATCCGCGGCCAATGCATCCGCGATCGCCAGATAGAGCGGTCCGTCCGCCTTGCTAAGCGTCGGCACCCACGAAAGACCGGCACGATCCTTGCCCATCGACAACATCCCACATTCGATAATGTATGGATATTGCATGGATCAAGCATGCGTGCAAGCACGGCCGAACGAGTCTCGTTCTTTGGCCTAGACCGCCTCGCCGCAGGCGCGGCGGAAGCGGCGCACGGTTTCGGCCATGCCGTATTCGAGCGCATCCGCCGTCAGCGCATGGCCGATCGAGACCTCCGCGAGCGCCGGGATGTGCTTTGCCAAGAGCGGCAGGTTGGCGACGGTCAGGTCGTGGCCGGCATTGACGGCGAGGCCGAGGCCGAGCGCGATCTCCGCCGTGCGGCCGAGTTCGCCGGCGATCCGTTCGGCCTTCTCGGGATCATCGTAGCAGCCGCCATAGGGGCCGGTGTAAAGCTCGATCCGGTCCGCCCCGGTCTCCTTGGCGATCTTCAGCGCCTCCGGATCCGGATCGCCATCGGCGAACAGTGAGACGCGGAAGCCCTTTTTCTTCAGCCGCCCGACCACATGGCCAAGCAGGTTGTGGTTGTTGCGAAAATCCCAGCCGTGATCGGAGGTCGCCTGCGCCGGATCATCCGGCACCAACGTGACCTGCTCCGGCTCGTGCCGCTCGACCAACTGAAGAAAGTCCTCGTTCGGAAAGCCTTCCATGTTGAATTCCGCCTGCGGAAACTCGTCGTCGATCAGGTTGCGGATCGGCTGCAGGTCGGAGAACCGGATGTGGCGCTGGTCCGGGCGCGGGTGCACGGTCAACCCGCTCGCCCCCGCCTGCAGAGCGATGCGGCCGAGGCCGGTAACGGACGGCCACGGAAGATCGCGCCGGTTGCGCAACATGGCGACGGCATTGAGATTCACGGACAGTTTTGCGGGCATGTCGAAACTTTCAGAGAGGCGGGGGCAAGATCATCGGTGCCCTGTTCTACCGCAGATTTTAAAAAACCGGAATCGCCGTTTTGCAGGTTTCGTCCGCGCGTTTTGACAAGCGCAAGGCGTTTTGACATGGGTGGTTTATGTTGATATCAACGTTTTCAGTCTACTCGAGGCAGGATGAAGATAAATCGCAGAGAGCGAGAGGAGAGCGATCATGACGACCACACTCATCCCGGCGCAGGAACTGGCGGCACGGAATCACGCCAGTTTTCCCAACGAAAGTGCGGAGTATCGGCGGGCGCGCAACGCGCTTCTTGCGGAGGAAATCGAACTCAGGCGCCATATCGAGCGCGTGGCCGACTTGCGCCGGCAGTTGCCGCCCGGCGGCGAAGTCACCAGGGAATATCGTTTCGTGGGCGAGAACGGACCCGTCACCCTCGCCGACCTTTTCGGCGACAAGGACACGCTCGTCATCTACAGCTACATGTTCGGTCCGAAGCGCGAAAAACCCTGCCCCATGTGCACCTCTTTGATGGGAGCATGGGAAGGCAAGGTGCCTGATATCGAGCAGCGCGTGGCGCTCGCCCTGGTCGCCCGCTCGCCGATCGAGCGGCTGGTGGAGGCCAAGAAGGCGCGCGGCTGGACTCAACTGAAGGTCTATTCCGATGGAGACGGCGCCTTCACCCGCGACTATGTCAGCGCCGAGGACGCGGATGTCCCGGGCTACACGGTCTTAACCCGCCGCGACGGCACCATCCGGCATTTCTGGAGCGGCGAAATGAATGGAAAGATGACCGATCCCGGCCAGGACCCGCGCGGGGCGCCGGACCTCGACCCGCTTTGGACCCTTCTCGATACCACGCCGGAAGGCCGCGGCAAAGACTGGTATCCGGAGCTCGACTACCGCAACGGCGGGTGAATGCGGAGCCGCGCATTCCGCGCGCCCAGGCATTGCGTTCAAGATCGTGAGCCGCGCTCACGGGAGGGTGCGGGCGTGCGGCCTGCCGCGCCCGCAGCACGCGAGTGAGTCGCATTTAAGAAAAGTGCGACTTATCGCCATCGAACCTGACAACCGCCATCTTTGGGCTTAAGCTCCGAATCAGATTTAAGTTGTTTTTTCCCGGCGATCTCTGTCCCGGCATTCCGCCGCATCCCTTGGAGCAACATCGATGACGCCAGCCGAAAGGCCCTGCGACGAGACGATTCGGCTGGCGCTGCGCCGGATCCTCGACAGCCGCGGCTTTCGGCGATCCGAAAGGCTGCGCGCTTTCCTTGCCTATGTCGTCGAGAAGGAAATGATCGGCGAAGGCGCGCAACTCAAGGGATATTCGATCGGCGTCGACGTCTTCGGCCGCGATCAGACCTTCGATGCAGACGGCGACCCGCTTGTCCGCGTCCATGCCGGCAAGTTGCGCAAGCTGCTCAAGACCTTCTACGACACCGACGGCGCCGACGAAAAGTGGCAGATCACCATTCCCAAGGGAACCTATGTGCCGGAGTACCGCCGCGTGCATGGCGCCGCTGCCGAGACGGTCGCAGTTCCTGTCCGGCAGGAAAAGAGCGCCCGCCGGCCGTCGTCCGGACGCCGCGCTCCCTGGCAACCGGCACCCTTCTCTTCTCCATGGGCGGTGCTGAGCGTCCTGCCGCTGCTGCTCTTTGCGCCCCTGCCCTCCCCTGAGATGACGCTGGACATCGACGCGGAGGCCAAGCTCGTCGACGGGCCGATGGCCGCTATCCGCGGCCTGCCATCCGTCCGCGTCGGCGTAACCGGCCCCGAACACAAGGGCACCAGACATTTCGCAAAGGCGCTGCGCGAGGCCGCACTTCGCCATAAGACGCTTGCCAGGGCGAGCGCGGTCGAGGGCGAAGGCGCGCCAGCCTCCAGCAATCAGGCTCTGGCCTTCTCGATCAATCTCACCTGGTACGACGCGCCTGCAGCGGGCATCCGCATCACGCTCTCGCATGACGGCGAAGGCATCCCGCTGCGGCACGATTTCATCACCGCGGAGCGGCTGACAAGCGAGCCGGACATTCTCTACGAGAGCACCTCGCTTGCCGCAAAGCTCTTCGCGCTCGACGGCGAGATCTACGCCCACACCGCCGCGGAGAAGGTCCAGAGCACGCTCATGGAATGCATGACCGCGACGGCGCGCTACCGCCGGCTGCTCACGCGCGACAGCTTCCAGAAAGCCTGGGACTGCCAGCAGAAGCTCGGTCCGCTCAAGGGCGATGAGCCGTTCTTCATCATTTCCGCCAACAGCCCGCTCAAGGTCATCGGCCACTAAGGCATTCTGCTGTCAGGTGGTATCACTGAAAGCAGAAAAGATGCTCTACATTCGAAGTTCTAGAGCACCCCTCTGCGCGTCCGGCTGCACACGCGACGCTTTTGGCTCTGCTGGTGCAACGCGTGAAAGCGCATTTTTCCCTGCAATATTAAGACTGTTCATTTGCGTGATTCGCACTTACCGTGTGTGCGTGCGTTGGATTTCATGCCGGGTTGCTCACTGGAGCACCGCGCGTTCGGCGAACGCGTAACGGGGTTCCAGCTAATCGGACCTGCGGCGCCCTGGGTTTGGTCGCAGGCATGCACATTGGTCAGCAGTAGCCGCGCCTTGCGCGGATGTGTCCCACGAGCAGCAGGTGTCGAGGTCGGCGACCGGCCGGACGCTTGGCTGGAGGAGAAGGTCTTGGTCGGCGGGTTGCGACGCCTTCCGGACGCTCGAGTGGGGGACATTGGACATGCAGCAAGATTCCTGGAAACAGGCGGGAGCCAAGGACGATCCGGTCGGCTTCCTGCCGCAACTGCCCGTTCCATACCGTGGCCCGGACGACCGGCTCGCCATCGCCGAGATGGCAGAGGTTTTCGGGGTGACGCACCGGACGTTGCACTTCTACGAAGAGAAAGGCTTGCTGACCGCCGCGCGCATGGGGCCGATGCGCGTCTATGGCGAGGACCATATCCGCCGCATGGCGGTGATCAACGCCTGCCGGGAAATCGACATGCCGATCGCCGCGATCCAGGAACTGATGGCGGCACTCGACCGCGCGGAAAACCAGGAGCGGGCCGACGAACTGTTCGACGCTGCCCTGCAGGCGCGTCGCCGCGAGCTCGCCGCCCAGCAATCGATCCTGCGCCGCCAGATGCAGAAGATCGCCGAGTTGCTCGAAGGGAGATCGGTGGAAGGCGAAGACGATCCGACGGCAGCGGAGCATGTGCACCTGTCGCCGATCGAGTCCGACTGCCTGGGCTTCATGGCCGAAGGTTATTCGGCTTCGCGCATCGCCGGGCTGATGGACATGGACCTGACTGCGGCGCTCACGCTTGAATCCGGGATCATCCGCAAATTCGGCGCCCACAATCGCTTCCAGGCCGTCGCCAAGGCGGTTCTCGCCGGAGTGATCGCGTCGGAATAGAGATCGAACGAAACGATACCGTCGACCACAGACCGATACGGCCTGTCGCAATATTTGACGAGCACAGCGGCCCCGCGCAGTTGTCATCGCCCCTGCGCAGCAGTAGTATTTTGCCCACAGCCGTGTACGTCTTTATCCGCGGACTGCATGTCTTGTCAGCGATATGCTTCTGATAGAGCAGAAGAGCCTCTCGAAATTCGAGAGCCATATTCAGAAGCTTATTTCCATCCGGCGCCAGTAAATGGCGTGTCCGCCGATCTTTATTGAATTCGGCCGGATATACTTGGAGGAAAAAATGAGCAAGCTCACGACAATTCTCATTCTCGCAGGCGGCCTCGCCCTGTCCAGCTGCCAATCTGCGACGACAGGATCGACCGGACGCGCTGGCGAGTTCGGTTGTATCGCCGGCACAGTCGGCGGCGCGGTCGTTGGCGGCTTTGCCGGCGCGGCGATCGGTTCGGGAAGCGGTCAGCTCTGGGCTGTTGGCAGCGGCGCTGCGCTGGGTGCTGCGGGCGGCAATGCCTTGACCTGCTATTGATGCGAAGGGTCGGGATGATGAAAAGACTAGTCCTGCTGACGGCATTCGCATTCTCTACGGCCATTGCGGCCGTGGCGCAAAATCAACCGGCGGCTATGAATCAGGGCCAGATGGATCGGCTCGACCGTGACAGGAATGGCGCGGTCGACCAATCCGAATACCAGGCCTTCATGACGTCGGCCTTCACGAGTCTGGACAAGAACAAGGACGGCAGCCTGCGCTCCGAAGAAGTGGCGCAGGTTCTGAACACGCAGCAGTTTGCCGCTACTGACGCCAACCGCGACGGCAGGCTCAGCCAAAACGAGTTCCTGAACCGGGTCATGGCCGACTTCAAGACAGCCGACCGCAGCGGCGACGGTAATCTTCAGTAGAAGACATGCCGGCGCATCCAGCGAGCACGTGAGCCCGATCAGCCAACGCTATCGGCGGTTGCGCGCCTACTGCATGCTTCCTTGACGAAGCCGCTTTAAAACATGCAGCGATTCAATGTGCTACAGCGTTCTCTGTGCGTCTGACAAGACGCGCGGCACTGTAGCGCTACCCGCCTCACGACTTCTGGCATTCAGGCAGGCGCCGCGGCTTTTCGAATTTGTCCAGTTGCTCCTTTGTAAGGCAAAGGGGAAAGCCCGCCAGCCGCATTGTCTCCACAAGGCGCCGATGTTCGGCCTCGTTGTAGCCGGGATCGTTGTTCATCAGCTCGGCGTTGAGGTCTGGAAAGACCTTCAGCGCCTGCTCGACCCAGGACTTCGCCTCGGCGGTTCGCCCGAGAGCGGCTAGAGATCCCGCCTTGAAGACCCATTTGTCGCGGTTGTAGTTGGCGGTCGTCACACGGTCGAGCATGCGGAGGCTGTCTTCATAACGGCCTGCCATGAAATAGGCATAGGCAAACGGGCCCGAGGCCCACATCGGATAGTTCGGATCGAGTCTTATCGCCTGTTCGATCAGTTCGGCGCCGCGCTCGGCTTCGCCAAGCGTCGATGCCAAGCCGATATAGAAAATCAGGATTTCCGCCGCCCCCGGCGCCAGGCGAAGTGCAGTGTCGAATTCAGCTTTCGCGCGCACAAAGTCGCCTCTCCCTCCCAGACTCATTCCTAGAACCGCGTGCGCTTCGGGGTCGCCGGGGTCAAGTCGGACCGCCATTTCTGCGGCTTCGTCGGCTTTGCGCGTTGCCGTGTCCCAGTCAGCGCCAAAGCTCCGCCATACGCAATAGGAGTGGAAGAGCTCCGCCCAGGCGCGCGCCAGCCCGGGATCGATTTCAACGGCGCGCGTGAGGAGCCGGATGGCTTCTTCCACGTCGGATTTGGTGAAGAGTTCCAGCTTCTCCGTACCTAGCAGGTAGAGCTCATATGCGGATAGATTTTCCGGTGGCTTGCGGCGGGCGGCGTTGCGCCCCGTCTCTTGTATGAGCCCCGCGCCGCCGCCGAGCCGGTTGGCAATTTGTTCGGCGATTTCGTTCTGGACGGCGAAGATATCCCTGTCCGGCTGATCCCACCGGTTGGACCAGATGTCCTCGCCGCTGGCCGCGTCGATCAGGCGTGCGGCAATGCGGGTTCGACCTGCCTCCCGCTGGATCGAGCCTTCGATGACATAGCCAACATGCAATGCAGCCGCGACTTCTCGCGGATCGACGGCTTTCCCTTTGTAGACGGCCGTCGAGTTGCTGCCGATGACGGCGTATTCGGGAAAGCGCGCCAGATCGGTGATGATGTCCTCGGTGAGTCCATCGGCAAGGCGCTGGGCGGCTTCGTCGCCGATGCTATTGAATGGCAAGACGGCGACCGACGGTACGCGGCTGCGCTGCGCGTCATAACGATCGGGCCTGAGGAGCGGCCAGCCTGCAACAGCAGCGATCATCGCCAAGCAAATCGCAGCAACGGCCGCCTTCCACCTCCACCGTCTCGGCGGAACCCCAGCGGCCTCGGCCTGCGACACCGACAGCATATAGCCCCGTTTCGGCACCGTACGGATGACTGCGTGCGCGTTGTCGCCGAATGCCCTGCGAATGTCGGCGATACATTGCACGAGGCTATCGTCGGTCACCGCGACACGACCCCACACTGCTTCGATCAGTTCGTCTTTGGTCACGACCCGTCCGGCATGGTCGGCGAGATATGTCAAGACGGCGAAAGCCTGCGGCCGCAACATCACGTCGCGACCCTGATCATCATGCAACAACCCCACGCGAAAATCCGCGGTTACGCCGTTGAATGTGAATGCATCGGGTAACCGGACATCCATGCCGCGCCCTCCCTCCGCCGGGTAATTCTTGGAAACGCCGCGCCGAAATATTAGCAAACACTTGAGCTGCCTGAAATGCCGCCGATGTGGCGCTTCGGGATAATTTCGGCAATTGATCGGCACCCCTTCGTTACTTCATCCGCGCAATCGACGCAGATTGGTTGATCCAGCACATCAGTCCGGATCGAGGGACGCAGATGATCCAAACGCCAACAATGCCTTCTGCTTTGTTCGCAGCCGGAGCCTTTCTTGGTCTCCTCACTCATGTCGAAGCCCATCCGACCGCCAGCGGCTGGACCTATCCGCCGGCATGCTGCAAGGGCGATCATGCGACCGGTGACTGCCAGGCCATTCCGGGCAGAGATGTCAGCAAAGGCCGACATGGATTTTCGGTGGTACTCCATCCAGGCGACCACCACCTGGTGACGAAAAGGCAGCGCTTCCTGATCCCCTACGGGGACGAAATTCCATCGGGCGACAACGACTTTCACATCTGCCTTCACCCCACGGAGGAGCACATGAACTGCTTCTTTGCGCCCCCTGATGGTGTTTGAAGGCACTGCCCTGCGAAGGAAACCCTCGAAGTCCTCGTAAAAGGATTGACACAGCGACGAGACGCATGCAGCCAAGGGTCGGGTGTCTCGGTCCAGAGGCGTTCCCGGTCGTCTGCCTGCGCGCAAGGAATGTGGCCCCGAAAGCAGCCCGTTACTGCTCCAATTGAGCCCGCCTCACATCGCCCCCCTCAATACGCGCGATCGTGACAGCTTTATCCATGTAGAGCGAACCCAGCGCGAAGAACCATCTCTCAAGATGACTGGCAAAACGCCGGAAACAACTTGCGCTCACCTTTATCCGTTTAACGTTAAATCAATATTTTTAGCAAACTCTGGTTGTGCAGATCGGGGGACGAGGAAGACGCTTCATCACGGGCGCAAGCCTCTTGAGGAAAACGGAAAAATACTCTCATGGCAACGCGCCTGAGTCACGATGATACCAGGCGGCGCGGGGAACGTCCGGTCAATAAAGCAGCGCTTTGCATTCATTTCCTGCTTTTTGTTCTTCTTGTCCTTTCCGTCTGGGCGATGCCCCGCGGCCCCCTTGTGCTTGTCGTTACGGGCCCGAACGAGCCGCCGCAAAAAGCCATGTCGGTGATCGCCGCTGCCGGTGGCTCCTTCGTCGCCAGCGGGGGGCTGCCGTGGCTTTCACTGGCGCATGCCGATTCCGAGGATTTTCCGGCGAAGCTGCTGCACGCCGGCGCACTGCTTGTTCTCAATGCTGGCCTCTCCACGGCCTGCTCGCAGGAAGGTTTGAAATGAGCGCTCTCGAAAAAATTCGCCAGAAGGTGTCGCCGGGGATCGTCGCGCTTCTTTGGATCAATGTCGCACTGATCGCCCTCACGACCGCGATGCGCGCGGACGGCTTTGACCGCCTCGCCGTCGGCGCCGCCATCGTCATCGTGGCGTCGGCAACCATCGGCTGGATCCGCGACAGGACGGGGCCGACGACCCGGATCGTCACCGCAATGGCCCACGCGGCCACGGTTGCCCTTCTTGTCTTTGCCTTTTCCGGCTCGCCGCTGCAGATCGACATGCACATGTATTTCTTCGCCAGCCTCGCGATCTGCGCCGCCTGGATCGACTGGCGCGCGATCGTCGGCTATGCGGCACTCGTCAGCGTTCATCATCTGCTGCTCTATTTTGTCTCGCCTTTCGCGGTTTTCCCGCAAAGCTCGGATTTTTCGCGCGTGCTGTTCCACGCGGTCATCCTGACGCTGGAAAGCGCGGTTCTCATCGCGATGGTCTTCTCACTGGTTTCCGCGTTGGTTTCGGCGGAAAAGGCGACGCACGAAGCCGAAGAAGCCCATCGTCAAAACGCCGAGATGGCTGAACAAGCGAGAGCGGCCGACCTCCAGGCCGAAGCCGAGCGGGTTCGTCTCACGGCGGAAGCGGAAGAGGCGGCGCGCATGCGTCTGCAAGAGGCCACGTCCGGACTTGCCGCCGGCCTTCGCCGGCTGGCAGCGGGCGACCTTGCCTTCCAGCTCACCGAGCCTTTCGCGCCGGATTTCGAGGCGCTTCGCCACGACCTGAACGGGACGGTCTCGCAACTCAGTGCGACGTTGAAAGGCGTGGCGCGGGCTGCCGGCGCCATTGATGGCAACTCGCGCGATATCAGCCGGAGCTCCGGCGAACTCTCGACGCGCACCGAGCGGCAGGCCGCGTCGCTGGAGGAGACCGCAGCCGCCCTCGGCCAGATCACCGCCAATGTCACCCACGCGTCCAAGCGGGCGGAGGAAGCTCGCGTCGTCGCGGCGCAGGCCAATACCAGCGCCTTGCAGTCCGGCAGGATCGTCTCCGAAGCCGTCGACGCCATGGGCCGCATCGAACAATCGTCGACACAGATTTCCAGCATTATCGGCGTCATCGACGACATCGCCTTCCAGACCAATCTGCTGGCCTTGAATGCCGGCGTGGAGGCCGCGCGGGCCGGCGAAGCGGGCAAGGGATTTGCCGTCGTCGCGCAGGAAGTGCGCGAATTGGCGCAGCGCTCCGCCCAGGCGGCCAAGGAGATCAAAGAACTCATCCGCAATTCAAGCGCCGAAGTCCAGAACGGGGTCAAGCTGGTCAGCGAGACCGGTGCGACGCTGAGCGCGATCGAAACCTATATCGCGACCGTCAACGAGCACATGGACGCAATCGCGCTCTCGGCGCGCGAACAGTCCTCGGAGCTCGTCGGCGTCAACGCCGCCGTCACCCAGATGGACCAGGTTACCCAGCGGAACGCCGCCATGGTCGAGGAGGCGACCGCCGCAGGCGCAGCGCTCGCCGACGCGGCGGCCCAGCTTCGCGAACTGATCGCGCATTTCCAACTGGGGGATACGGCACGGAACACCGCGGCGGCGCACCGCGTCTCCGGGCTCCAGAAGGTCGCCTGACGCTTGGCGATCCCGGCAATGATTTGTCGGGATCGCAATGAGACCACCCGCAGCGCGGTGCAAAACTGTCAATCAATCGCGATGCCGCTGCGGCGCTAGAGCCATTGACTGCGCGTAAGCCAATGGTGAGCGGTTGCCGGGCATATTCTCGTCCAAAACCAAGGTCTTGAGGTCATCGGAGCGAACGTCGAGAGCCACCGCCTGTTCAAGTTTGTCGACTGACCAAACGACATAGCCAAGCTTCGCGCTATATCCACACTCGCATCCGCAGTTGCAATCATGTTTATGTTCTTGCTCGTCTTCGTCTTCTCGTTCGCATTTACATTTCGCAGCGACGATCTTGTGCGGGGAGACAGGCAGAATCATGATTTGCGGCTTCGGGAGTTTGTAGCAATGCCCTTCATAGGCATAGCCGTAAATTACGCCAACACTCTCGAAATTACTGCTCACGCCAGTATTAACGGTTAAATAATGGACATATTTGCGTCCAATTACCCCAACTATGACGTTATCGGAAGAAATGAGTGATTTCTTAAGTATATCTCTGATAACAGATCCCATTGCCTCAACAACATCCGCATAGCTATCGGGTGGTATTTTCGGATTTTTTTGTAAATTTTCTACAATAATTTCCTTGTAACGCTCAGGTGTCTCGATTGAATCTTCTGATCTCCTGTAGATATTACCAGGCCTTCCGTAGAGCCTTATTTCTCCGGGGTAGTAGGGCGCCGTGTCTCCCGTTATCACGCCCGTATCAGTGAACAAGCTTGGATTTCCACAACAATCACTCATGTTCCTCTCCTTCCGAGCTCTATCTTCGATTGATGATCTCACGCCATGCAAAATTCGACTCCAGCAGGCCAGCCGCCGGACCCTGAGCAGCGGCAATCACGGCGTATGCCGCCTGATCGAGCCGCAGCGTGTTCGGATCGAGTGACCGCAGCGCGACCGCGATAGCCTGGCCAACGGCATCGCGGGCAGCGGTCAGCGCCAATCTGAAGATCATCGGTTTGATCTGGAAGGCATCCTCGGTCATCTGGCGGAACCGGTCGAAGTCATCCTGCGCCAGGTCTCGTATATCGATATCCACGAGCCGTATGTCGGCGCAGTCGCGCGCAACGAGCTCCCGATGATAAAGTTCGACGATGGTGTCGAAGATGGCGCCGACGAACGGAAGTGCTCGGTCATGCACGTTCTGCGTCGTCTCGGACACGCGGCGGAAATTGGTGGCGAGGCGGATCTGCGTCTCCGGGCTCGTTTCCGCAAAGCGGTTGAGTTCATTGTAAAGCAGCAGATTGCCTCTCGTTCGCCGCAGCAGCCGGTCGATGGCGGAGTCGAAATGCAGGAACGAGATCAGCGACACCGCGTCCGAAAAAGCTTCCGAGAATGGAAAGAAGTCGTCCCCCTGTGTCGGGGCTGTCGGGATTCCTGTCTCTGAAAGCAGGATGAGGTGGCCGACCTCATGGGCGATCGCGTCGAAATTCAACGCGTAAGGCCGCCTTATGCCATCGATATCGGAACACCCGAGTTCCAGGAAACCGTAGCCCGCCTGTGCGTTGTCCCAGTTTACGAAGGCGACGATCTCGAGCCTCGGAAAGGTCTGGCTGAAGAACCACCGGATCGGGTGCCCCAGATAGCTCTGCCAGATATCTAGAACGAAATGCACGCAGGCATAGGCGTGCACGCCAAGAAATGCCCTCGAGTCAGGTCGCATATTGTCGAAGTGGCGATCCGGACCGGGCCTTGGCGGAGGACGCCTGGCACCATCAAACGGCGGGAGTTGATTGGAGACGTACGGGTGCTTGTCAAGGAGCGGATCGACCACATACATGGTCGGGTCGCTCGGACCCTCGCCGATTTCGTCGCGCGGTATCGAAAGCCACACGCGGTCCGGCTGCTCATATCCGGGAATGAAGGGCGGCTGAGGAAATATCCAGAAGCGCGTACCAAGGCGCGCATTTGCCGATTCGAGGGCATCGTCCCCAAGCAGACGCATAGCACAATTGCCCCCCTCGATGGAAAATCCGGCAATTACGGATTCAATTTATAAGTGTTTGCTAAATTTGAGTCAATGCCACCCGCCTCCAGATCGCGGATGAAGGTGTTCGTCGCAACCCAATCAGCGGGTCCGCGCGCCTCCGCGCGCTGCGTAGCAAGGCCCGAAGCGCGCTGCAGCGCAAGGAGCGCGTCGCGCTTCTTCTGTCGCACGATTTCGCTTCGCAGCTTTTTCACCTCGTCATCCTGCCACCCGGCGGCCCGCAGGACCGTGTCGAGGGAGCGGTCCCGAAAGTTCATCTTTCGCGCGATTGTTGTGAGCCGGTCGCGCTCGGCGGCGCCGATTAAATTGCGGCGCATGAGGCGCGACAACGTTCGCTGAAGATCGACGAGCGATTCCGTCAGCGGTGGAAAGCCAAGCTCTGCGGGCCCTGAATGAACGGCAACAGCATCATCGGGCGCCAGCCGCCAGCGCCGATACCACCGGTAAACCAGGCCGATGCCGATCATGCCGAAATCGCTGAGTTCCGCCGCCCTGAGCGCTCCCATGCTGGCGGCGCCGATCATCACTATTCCCTGTGCCATCGCCCACAGGATCTCCTTGTGCCGGACGGCCGGCCTGTCCTCGAACTGTCCGTCGATCAGAACCATCGCGCGCGGACGAAATGCATGGGCGGCAAGCAGAATATCCCCCTGCGCCACGGGTCTCAGATAGATGGCATCGAGCACCGCCTCCGCTTCCGCGAGCCTGAGCGTCGGGCCAAGAAACACCAGGATTGGACCTTGGTTCTCGTTCATCGGCGCCGTCACCGCAGAATGGAAAAGGGCGTTGCGCCCGGAAGAATGGCCCTTACGCATTCAACGCCCGTTTCATTGTCCGAGCCGACAGGCACGGCCAGCACGGGTCCGAGCCCTGCCGCCAGCGTCCTCTCCAACAGCGAAGAGAGATCGGCAGGCAGGGGTGCCTCGGCCGAAACATGTCTCATTGCGGACCCGCCATCGAGAATGAACTGACGCGCCTCAGAAACGAGTGCGTCCGTGCTTCTTCGGTAATGCCCTCGGGTCTGGTCGTCGCGCGTGCCCGATATGGCGCCGGCGCGCGCCGACAAGGCTTCAAGCATTGCGCTCAAGGCCGCGGCCGCGACGCTTGGGCCAGCCGCATAGCCCTCGGTCGGCAGCGCCAGGATCGGTTCGCCAGGGCCGGTTTCGATCGACTGGCACCAGACGACGGGAACACCGGTCGGTGAGGGAGCCAACCACAGACCGAACGATACCCCCCACTCCGCTGCAACGGACAGGATGCGATCGACTTTTTCACTGATCCCCGAGGGAGCGATCCGCATCCGGTCGAAGAAGCCGTGTGTGGCGAAGGCGCGCGCGATTGCGTCACGCTCGATACACTCGAACAGTCCGTGCAGGAATGCACCATAGGCCGACATGTGACAGGCAAGACCGGTCGTCGTGCGTGTGAACAGGCCATCGCCGGCAGGCGGCGGTTCGGTATAGCAGGCGTGGACAAGTTCGAACGGTATTGGCTGCAGGCCTCCCGTGGCGAGGTCTGTCCCGACGATCCAGGGGATTTCCCTTTGCCGCCAGGTCGGCTCAACTCCGGGTGCCAGGAGATTTTCAAACAGGCCCTCCACCAGTCCGAGATCGTCGGCGGTGGCGAGGAAAACGCGGTCCGGCGCGATCGATTCGGCGTAGAACCGCTCGAGCGATTCCATGATCGCCCCGACCGCGGCCTCCGCTAGGGAAAGGCCGCGCCCGAGAGACGTGACTTCCGAGAGCGCGGCCGGCCGAACAGCCTGTACAACCGGCAGGCCGATGCGGTCGAGCCCGGTCAAATCCGCCACCCGCGTTATCCGCGCTCGGCGACAGAGCGGTAGAATCGTCCGAAGGCGCAGTTCCACTTCTTCTGGCCCTGTAGGCGCGGAGAAAGGATTTCTCAGACCGGAACGGATCGCATTCCGAAATCCTGAAAGCGCCGCGCCGGAGAGCGCTCGGTCCCTCACCTGCATGGCTTCGTGTTCAACGCTCAATGGCAACGCCAAGCTCCCGCATCGAGCGCTGCGCCCGCCTGAGAAGGGCCGTCGCCCCTTGGCGTTCAGCGATTTCCAGGGCAGACCGCAAATCCGCAACGACAACATCCTTCGTCGCATTGTTCCGTGCATGAAGGACGGCGCGGCATCGGTAAAGTTCGGCGAGCCAATAGGCGTGATGGGTTTCCTTGGCTTTTTCGATCGCTTCGTTCGCGACGTCGATCGCCGCCTCATATTTCTGCGCAAGGCCCAGCATGGTCGCATGCATATAGAGGTAGATCGGCAGGTCTATGACAGCACCGAGTTGCTTAAGGAGCGAGAGCCCGCTTTGAAACG
The DNA here is from genome assembly GCF_030124405.1 of Sinorhizobium sp. 7-81. Classification (NCBI taxonomy): domain Bacteria; kingdom Pseudomonadati; phylum Pseudomonadota; class Alphaproteobacteria; order Hyphomicrobiales; family Rhizobiaceae; genus Sinorhizobium; species Sinorhizobium sp. 7-81. The sequence goes on from NZ_JASKLT010000004.1 coordinate 29,647, forward strand.
TCCTGTGGCCGCTGGCCAGATTCTCGAGATGCGCACGTGCCCAGCCTTCGAAAAGAAGCGACAAGCCGGTCAGGGATTGCATCTCATGCTTCCTCGCAAAATCCGCCATCCGTCCTGAAATATCGATGAGGCGCTCGAAATCGTCGCGGTAGAAGGCCGAAACCGCTTCAGTATCAAGCGAGTGCGCCTTGCTTGGCGTATGTGCGATACGATCCACAAAGGTTATCATCTTCGAAAGCCCCGCATCCGATGCCTTCGACTGGCCAGTCAACCACAGCGAAAGTGCCAGTTGCCCGAGACCGCAAACCTTGGCGTCGTGACCTCCGTAGAGCGTTCGGCCTGTTTTCGCCGACTGTTCGTCGTAAAGCGCGAGACCCGCTTCGATTGCAGCCTGCGTTTCGCGATGGTGACCAAGATTGAAATCGATCGCCCAGATACAATGGTTGATCTGCAGCCGGATTTCCGGGTCCTCTGTCTCGGCCAACATCGTCCGCACCTGCAAGGCGCGATCGTGCATGACGCGAAAGTCGGCTCCCGTCAGCCACCAGCCCCAATAGATGGGGAACCACTTGTATTGGTCTTCCATCGGTTGCCGGCGGGCAATCTCCACACCGTCCTCGTAGAGCTTGCGGGCGGGCGGCGAATTCAAACCCACCAGCCCGGTGAGGATCGGACCAAGCGCGATCAGCGCCGAAAGCTGCAGCGGCTCGACCGCATGCCCCGCGCCGAGTCGCTCGCAAAGCGCCAGCGCATGTTCGAGATATTGGCGCGCCTCGATCATCGCCGACCGGCTCGAGCTTTCCTTTCCCGCTGCGATGAAGAGTTCGACGGCGTTTGAGAGCAGCCCCGCCCGTTCGGCGTGCTCCGCGAGTTCGCCGGTGTCGATCCAGGCGGCGAGATGACGCTCCTGGCTGACGGCGCCGAAAAGGCGGCGATGCAATGTCTGCCGCTGTTTGCGCAACAGCCCGTTGTAGATCGTCTCCTGGATCAGCACATGCCGGAACCCGTAGGCGACGCGCCCCGGCGCTCTCATCCGCATCAGAAATCCCGTCTCGCAGAGCCTATCTGCCGCACTCGCCAGCGACTTCTTGCTGAAATCCGGCAACAGCGCGCGCAGCAGCGGCAGCGTGAACTGGGTGCCGGCGATTGCCCCCGCTCGCGCGACGTCCCGGGCGGGACCCAGATGCTGGAGGCGCGCGTCGAGGATTCCCTCGAAGGCCGAGACGTGGCTGGGCTTGACGCTTTCCGAGAGGTTCATCGTGTCGGTGCCGACATTTTCCGACACCCATTGGCAGATCTCCTCGATGAAGAGCGGAACGCCGCCCGATATTCTTTCCGTCACGTCGAAGAGCTCGGGAAGCATGGAGAGCCTGTGCTCAGGCCATCTCGCCTCGATCGCCAGCCGCGTTTCGTCGCGATCGAGCGCCTGAAGGGAAAGTCGCGTCGGATTTGCCGCGTCGAGCCAATGGGCCTGGCCGCCGGCCAGCCGAGATCCCGCCGGGTGAGGCCGCGGGCGCGAGGTGATGACGAGAAGGATCGGGAGCTCGTGAACGGCCTGCGCGGCTTCCGCCAGCAGGTCCTGCGAGGTGGGATCGATCCAGTGCACGTCCTCGACTATCACGACGACCGGCCCGTTCCGGCAAGCCGCCTGCAGCGCGCGGAACACGGCCCGATGCGCCTTTCCGCGGATCGCCTTCGGATCGCTGCCGGACAGAAGCCCGTTTCCTCCCTGCGCTCCGAGCAAATAGGCGAAGACATCGGTGGCTTCCGCGTCGTAAATTCCGTTCCGTGCGAAGAGGTTCGCCACGGCAGCGGTCGTCAATTGCCCGCCGGCTTCCGAGATGCCGCCGGGAAGACTGTTTCGCAGCGGATGCAGCGTCGAGCGGAATCCGCCGGGCAGGCACTGGAAGAAAAACAGTTTGGACCGCCGATCGCGCGTTTTTCGGCGGACCTCCCGCAACAGCCGGGACTTCCCGATGCCCGCCTCCCCCTCAATCAGCACCACCTCGCCCTGCCCGGCAAGCACGCCATTCCAGGCGCTGGTGATCGCAGCCAACTCGCTTTCACGCCCGATGAACGGGCCGCCGAGCCTTCCATAGGCGTAAAAACGATTGACCTCGATCTTGTGTCCGAACGCGCGCCAAACCTTCTCCGGCTCGGAGAATCCCTTGAGCACCTTGCTGCCCTGGAACACGAAGGCGTGCGACCGGCCCGCCAGATTGCGCGTGTCCTCGGAGACCAGGACGCTGTCCGGCAGCGCGATGCCTTCCAGGCGGGTCGCCATCGCCAGCGCCGCGCCGGTCACGGGCTCCTGCGTCCAATTCTCCATCTTTGCCTCGTTGACGAGCGCGATCGAAGTCGCGACACCGACCCGAACGTGCAGATCGTCGCGTCCCGCCTCCCGGCCGACACGCCTGCAGCCGTCGATGATGTCCAGCCCGGCGCGGATGGCGAGTGAAGCCGCGTCCTTCGCGTCGAGCTCGATCGGAAACAGCGCCACGCCGCCGTCGCCCGCCTCGTGCTGGATGATGCCCGAATGGGAAGCGATCGACCGCCTCGCCGCAACCTGGAACGCGGTCATCAGTTCCTGGTAGTCTTCGATGTCCATGAGTTGCATCAGGTTGGTCGAGCCGACGAGATCGTAGCAAAGTGCGGTTACGATGCGCCGCTCGCTGTCCTGCACGGATGAGCCGCGCCGTGAGCGCTTAGTCAATTGTCGTGGTGTGTTGGTCCGGCTCTCGCGAAGCATGCACCACTCCCGCCCCCTGCCGTAGCGCAACTGCCCAGTCGCGCTACGGTCGCTGCAATGCCCTGAATTGCTGCATGATCTCGTCCATGTGTCGATTCCGACCGAGGCAATCCCGGACAGCAGAGCCGCGTCTGCTCAAACGCACAGGCTGCTCTCTTCCAGATTCGCTCGTGGAAGCTCTAACATAAGCAAATACTGATCGTCGGCGGTGGAAAGTCAATCAACCGTCGCGCGTTGCGGCCTGAGCCGCTCGATTTCCGCGTCCAGCATCTCGATCCGCCGATTGCGCTCGGCAAGTGCGGCCGCGACGTCGGCCGCCTCGAAGCGCTGGGGAATGTGCTGACGGCAATTCGAATCCCAGCGAAGACGGTGCAACCGGCGCGCCTTTAAAGCTGCACACATACCGCGATTTCGCCGCGCCCCGCCTGAGGGCGAGACTGAAGAGCGGTTGAGCCTTGCGGAGGCATTACCGGACGATCGTCAACCGTTCCGCCGCGCGGGTGATCGCCGTGTAGAGCCAGCGTTCGCGCGTGTCGCGAAAGGCATAGCTCTCGTCGAAGAGCACGACATTGTTCCACTGCGAGCCCTGCGCCTTGTGCACCGTCAGCGCGTAGCCGTAGTCGAACTCGTCGTAGCGCTTGCGGGTGGACCAGGGGATTTCTCCCTCGACGTCCTCGAAGGCTGCCTTCAGGAGCTTGATCTTCGCCGCGCCGCGATCCATGTCGTCGTCTTCCGGGCGGATCATCAGGTTGATGCCCGGCTTCACTGTTTCCTTCGAGGAACTCATCACCTGCCAGAGCGAGCCGTTGAGCAGCCCCTTGGCCGGATCGTTCCGAAGGCAGACGAGCTTGTCGCCGGATTGCGGATATTCGCTGGTGAAGCCTTTCAGCTCGCGGAGCCGCTGGTTGTAGCGCCGCCGCGTCCGGTTGGTGCCGACGAGCACCTGGTCGGCCTCGAGCACCAGTTCCTGCGTCACCTGCCCGCGCCCGATCACCTGCGCGGTGCCGTAGTCGCCATGCATGATCTCGCTGCCCTCGCGCACCTGCATGGCCAGCTGGATGATCGGATTGTCGCGCGCCTGGCGGTGGATATCCGTCAGCAGGTAATCCGGTTCCTGATTGGTGAAGTAGCCGCCGCCCGAAACTGGCGGCAACTGTCCCGGATCGCCGAGAACGAGGATCGGCGTGCCGAAGCTCATCAGGTCCTTGCCGAGCGCCTCGTCGACCATCGAGCATTCGTCGACGATAATCAGCGCCGCCTTGGCCACCGGGCTCTGCCGGTTGATCGAGAACATCGGCGCGATCGAGGTCTTGCCGGTTTCCTCGTCCTCCACCTCCTCCTCGCCGCGCGGCCGGTAGATCAACGAATGGATGGTCTTGGCATTGGCCGCGCCCTTGGAGCGCAGCACCTGCGCGGCCTTGCCGGTGAAGGCGGCAAACAGCACCTCGCCGTCCACATGCTCGGCGAAATGGCGGGCAAGCGTGGTCTTGCCGGTTCCGGCATAGCCGAACAGGCGGAAGAGCGGCGAACGCCCTTCCTTCAGCCAGCGCGAAACGGCCTTCAGGGCCTCATCCTGTTGCGGAGCGAACTGCATGACCCGCAGTGTCAGGATTCGGGGGCCGTACGCAAGTGCGGAATTCTCGATCACCGGCCTCTGCAAGGCGGTTTCGGGAAAAAGCACCACTCGGGCTGTAGCACTTTCTGGCCACGCACCTTGAACCCCGGTCGCAAAAGCTTCTACCCTGCGCTGCATTCAACGCGGTGCGGAAGCGGCGGCTCCTTGAAATCGCGCATACGCTTTTTCCGAAAATCGGTTTCCGACTTTCCGGCTATGCGCTACCAACCGTTGCACATCCCGCGCCGCCATATTGTTCGCCCGCACCACGCTGGAGAACACCGGAGAAGGCCATTGAGACCGGAACACCCCGCAATCCCCTCCCCGCCGGAAAATGCAGGGATCGGACGCTTGCGGCCGGCCTTGCAGTGGTGCGTGCTCGTGCCCGTCTCACTCGTCTTCGCGGCGGTCCTCGAGACGATCGGCCTTCCGGCCGGCCTGCTGATAGGCCCTATGCTCGCCGCCGCGCTCGTCGGCGTGAATGGCGGCACGATCCGCCTGCCCCGCCAGTTTTACTTCTGCGTCCAGTTCATCCTAGCGATGATGATCGCCGGCTCGATGCGGCCAGACCTGCTGGTCGCATTTTCCGGCAACTGGCCCCTCTTCCTCGCCGTCGTCCTCTCCGTCATCGGCGTCAGCACGCTTTGCGGCTGGACCATGACGAAGATGCGCATCCTGCCGGGCACGACCGCGATCTGGGGCTCTTCGGCCGGGGCCGCCTCGACAATGCTCCTCATGGCGGATGCCTATGGTGCCGATGCAAGGCTTGTCGCCTTCATGCAATATCTGCGCGTCGTCTTCGTGGCGAGCGCCGCGACCCTGGTTGCGCATATGTGGGTCACCGGAGCCGAGGTCCAGACGGCGACCGACTGGTTTGCGCCGATTGCCGGCCTCCCCTTCCTGGCAACGCTGGCCGTCGGGATTGCCGGCGGCTTTCTCGGCAAGTTCCTGCGCGTGCCGGCCGGCACCTTCCTCGTGCCCTTCGCCATCGGCTCCGTTCTCAACATCACCGGCACGCTGGCGACCGAGCTGCCGCAATGGCTGCTGGCGCTTTGCTCCATCATGCTGGGGTGGAACATCGGCCTCGGCTTCACCCGGCCGATCCTGACACATGCCCGCCGGGCGCTGCTTCCGACGGTCATTTCCATCCTGGTGCTGATGACCTTTTCCGGATTGCTGGCGGTTCTCTTGATCGTTGCCGCTGGCATCGATCCGCTGACGGCCTACCTCGCCACCAGTCCCGGCGGCCTCGATTCGATCGCCGTCATCGCCACGTCGAGCAATGTCGACGTCTCCTTCGTCATGGCACTACAGACTGTGCGGGTGCTGATCATCACCCTGCTCGGACCGACCCTCGCCCGCTTCGTCGCCGACCGGGCTTAAGCCGCACGCGTATTGCCTCGCCAAGCAGACGAAGACTTCCCCACGGGGCGTCAGTCATGCCCCCTGGGTAACCTCGCCGCAACCATCACGAGCGCCGAGGGAATAAATCCGCCACTCTCCGTGTCTCACCTGCGAACCTGCCGGAAACGCGGTTCCGTTGCGGCGGGAGCGGGGCGATGAAACCCTCGCCCCCGCCGCAGAAACCTATCGAGGAAGGAGAGCCCCCATGAGAACGTTTCCATTGGCCATCGCCATTTGCGTTGCTGCAAGCGCTTCCGCCTTTGCCGCGCCGCCGGTCAAGTCCGTCGAATCGGAAAAGGGCAATGTGCTGGCCGCAGCGAACGGCATGACGCTCTATACATACAGAGACGACCAGAAGGGCGTCTCCAACTGCTATGATGCCTGCGCCAAGAATTGGCCGCCTTTCATGGTGGAAGGCAATGCGACGGCCGAAGGCGCCTATTCGATCGTCGAGCGCAAGGACGGCACCAAGCAATGGGCGAAGGACGGGATGCCGCTTTATTTCTGGGTGAAGGACAAGAAGATGGGTGACATTACCGGTGACGGCGTGAAGGGCGAATGGGATGTCGCACGGCCGTGACGGTCAGGAGGGGAGCATGGGGACGGAACCTTCCGTCCCCGACCCATTCGAAGAAAATATCCTTGCCTTGATGCCGGCGCTCCGGCGCTATTCGCGCAGCCTCACCCGGTCCGATCCGGACGGCGAGGACCTGCTGCAGGACTGCGTCGAGAAGGTTCTGGCGCGGCGCGCGCAATGGCGGGGGGTGAACCTGCGCGCCTGGGCCTTCACGATCATGACCAATCTCTACCGCAACCGGCATAGGCATTGGGTGCAGCATCCGGAAGTTGAGCTCGATGACGAACTCGGTCTCGCCTCCGAGGCAGATAACGCCGACCCGCTGGAGAAGCTGCGCCTCGAACGTGCGCTAGACCGGCTTTCGGCGGAAAACCGCTCGGTGCTGATGCTGGTGGTGATCGAAGGCTACCGGTACCAGGACGTGGCGGACATGATGGCGATCCCGATCGGCACGGTGATGTCGCGCCTGTCGCGCGCCCGCCGCCAGCTTGCCGAAGCGATGAAGGATGACAACGTGGTTGCCCTGCGGAGACCGAAATGACGGACGAATTCAACACTGTCTCCGAAGACGAGCTGCACGCCTATGTCGATGGCCACCTGAGCCAGCCGGAGCGCAAGCGCATCGAGGCATGGCTCGAAAAGCATCCGGCCCGCGCGGAGGAAGTGCGTCAATGGCAGGCGCAGGCCGCAGCGCTGAAATCGCATTTCGCCAGCTATGCCCGCAGCGACGAACGCGACCGCTCTCTTTTGGCTACGGGCCGGGCAAGGGCCAGGACGGGAGCGACATCCCGCCGTCATATCCTTGGCCGCCTCGCCGCCGGTATCCTGATCTTTGCCGCCGGCGCGCTCACCGGCCTCTATGCGCCCGCGATCATCGCCCCCGACCGGCCGCTTGAGATCGCTCAAGGCCCGGATACGCTGCCGGGGCAGGCGCAGTCGGCCTTCCTCATCTATGCGAGCGAGGTGCGCCATCCGGTTGAGGTCGGCGCCGACGAGCAGGCGCATCTCTCCACCTGGCTCGGCAAGCGGCTCGATTACGAGCTGAGGATTCCCGATCTCTCCGCGCTCGGCTTCTCGCTCGTCGGCGGTCGGCTGGTTCCGGTCAACGGCAAGGCGGGCGCGATGCTGATGTATGAGGACGGCACCGGCCAGCGGCTGACCGTCCTTCTCGGGCGCAACACCGACAACCGCGAAACGAGCTTCCGCATTGCGAGCCAGGGCGGGGTCGAGACCTTCTACTGGATCGACGGCACGATCGGCTACGCCGTCACCGGCGAAGTGCCGCGCGACCTTTTGCAGAGGGTCGCCGACGAATGCTATCGGCAGTTCGAGGGCTCATCGGCGTCGTAAGAAGAGCATCGTGGCGGCACTGCCGGGCGGCCGGATGACGGCAATGACACCTCACCGGCGTCGGCACCTTCACCTCAGCGGATCGTTCTCGATGACGATTGGCTTGCCGTGCGGCGTGGCTTCGGCCGCGCGCTGCCAGCTTCGGGTGAGCGCTTCGAGTTCACGCCCGGAAGCGATGGAGAGCTCCGTTACCAGGCGGGAAAGCGCGGCGACCCAGCAATCGTAATAGTCGCTCGCGTCGGCCTTGCGACCGGGCTTGTAGAGCTCGGCGGAGAGCGTTTCCGCCCACTCGCCCCAGGAGAACACGCCCTGCTCGTGCAGCCGGACGGTCATGGCGAAAACGGTCGCCTGCCAGGGTTCGGCAAAGACCGGATCGCCGTCTGCCGACTTCGGCAGTTCGGCCGAGGCGAGCAGCGGCGAACGAGGGAAAGTGGACGCCGGTTTGCCATCCGCATTCTCTTCCGACGAAGTGGTCTTATACCCGCTCAAGATAACTCTCCCAGGCATCGATCGAGACCGTCAGCGTCGGGTCCGCCCCCTCGCCCCAGATCTCGCCGCCGTCGAACACGACCGTATAGACCCATTGCGGGTTCTCGCCCTTGCCGTGAGCGTTGTCGTCCGGAAACACGAAACTGCCCTGTACCGCCTCCACCACACCGACCTTGGCGCGGGCATAGCGCGGCAGGCGCGTGTGGGTTTCGGGATTGAAATTCTTGGTGCGCACCCTCTCGCCGGCGAAGAAAAGCGGCGGCGTCGCGACCGGCCTGTCGCAGGGGCCGCCCCTGGCGAGCACCCCCGCCACCATCTCGGCTTTCAGTACCCGCTTCGGATCCGTCCCCATCTCGAGCATATGGCCGGCATCGAGTTCGGCCTGCGTCACGAAGCCGTGGCGCTTGAGCAAGGTCTCCAGCGCGCGGGTCCAGATCTCGTAGTAGCTTGCCGAAAGATAGGTCGCCGGCGGCAGGCTTTCGCGCGCATGCCGGCTCTCGTCGATCGTCCAGGCGCCGAAAGCGCCGCAGGAGAGCGTCACACCGAGCGCCCGTTTCTCCCATTCCGCATGGAAACAGGGCTCGTCCGTTTCGGGCGCGATCGGCCCAAGGCCGTGCTGGCCGCCGAGGTCGTGCGGCCCGTTCATCGCGCGGCCTCCGGCGAAAGCGCAATCCCGGTGCCGATCATCGAGTCCCGCGTCACGAGATCGGCCAGATCCTCCTCGCTGAAGCCTTCGGTTCCGTCCGGCCGTTCGGGCACGACGAGGTAGCGCAGTTCCGCCGTCGAGTCCCAGACGCGAATCTTCTTCTCCGCCGAAAGTTCAAGCCCGAATTCCGCCAGCACGCCCCGCGGATCGATGACCGCACGCGAACGATAAGGCGGCGCCTTGTACCATACCGGCGGCAAGCCGAGCACGCTCCAGGGATAGCAGGAGCAGAGCGTGCAAACGACGAGATTGTGCGTATCGGGTGTGTTGAACACGGCGCGCATGTGCTCGCCCTGCCGGCCGGTAAAGCCGAGGCTCGCGATCGCCGCCGTCGCGTCGCGCTTCAGCCAATCGGCAAACTCCGGATCGCTCCAGGCCCTGGCTACCACGCGCGCACCGTTTCTCGGCCCAACCTTCGTCTCATAGGTCTCGACGATGGCATCGATCGCGGCGGGATCGATCAAACCCTTTTCCGTCAGCACCGTTTCGAGCGCTTTTACCCGCGCTTCCATGTCGGTGAAATGGTTGTCGTGCTGGTGATGATCGTGACCGTGGCCATGACCATGATGATGCTCTGACATTCCGCCTCTCCTCTGCCGGAAACGCTGTTCTTTTTAAAGTATTAGGGCAGGAATCGGAATCGATTTCTGAGCGGATCGGCACCGAAAGTCGTCACGGCAAAAATCACTCCGTGGGAGCCTTGCCGAGGAATTCATGGTCGAGCAAGCCCATCATCACGTCGTCGTGCCATGCCCCGTTGACGAGGGCGGCCTCGCGCTCCCTCCCCTCCACAACAAAGCCGGACTTTTCATACGCCCTGATCGCCCGTTCGTTGTAGCTGAGCACACGTATTCCAATTCGATGCAGCCCCATCGAACCGAAGGCGTGTTTAAGCAGAAGGTTGATGGCCTCGCTGCCAAACCCACGCCCGAGCAAGGCGCTGTCGTATATTCCGATTGCCATCGAGGCGCGCCGATCATGCTGGTCGACGCGGTCCAACCTGATCTCACCAGCGCACGTCCCCTGAATCTCAATGATCCAGGCATACGGGTGCTCACCCAAATTCCGGACCCAGGCTGCCGCGCTTTCTCTCGTTATCGGCCGCACGTCTTCTCTGCTGACCCCGAACATTTCGGCGATCCCCGGATCGCTCCCTAAAAGAAAGCGGGCCTCGATATCCGCTTCACAAGGCGGCCGGAGCCTGATGTTCGGTCCTTCGAGAATGGGTGGCACCATTCATCTCCTCATTCGTTGCTTTCCGACTGGCATGGCTCAAAAAGAATCGCGAGCACCTGACGAGAATGTCCTCGACAAGGACAACCGCCAGCCGCTGACCATCGCTGGGGCAGTTTCGTTTCGCAAGCGCCAATTGGCAGATGGACGTTAACGGTAAGGTTGCAAGCGGCACTTTCGCGCCTACCGGTTTCGGCTAAGGTCGTGCCATGAACGTCCTGATTCTTGGCGGGACCGGCTTCATCGGCTCCGCTATCGCCAGAAAGCTCGTCGATGACGGCCACCGGGTGACCGGGCTCGGCCGCGATACCTCGCGCGCCGCGCCGAAGATGCCCGGGCTTCGCTGGATCAAGGCCGACCTTGCCGAGATGACGGCGGGCGGAAACTGGCAAGGCGCGCTGGAAGGCCAGGACGTGCTCGTCAATTGCGCCGGCGCGCTGCAGGATGGCCTTTCGGACGATCTCGTCGCCACCCAGGAAAAGGCGATGCTGGCGCTTTACGGGGCCGGGCGTAATGCCCGCCTTCGGCTTGTCGTGCAGATCTCGGCGGAAACCGCGGGCGCCGGTCGCGATCTCGCCTTTCTGGCGACCAAGCGGAAGGCAGACACGGCACTTGCTGCAAGCGGCCTGCCCTTTGTCATCCTGCGCCCCGCGTTGGTCATCGGCCGAAACGCCTACGGCGGGTCCGCACTGCTGCGGGCCCTTGCCGCCCTGCCTTTCGCGATCCCCCTCATCCATGCCGAAAGCTCGGTCGCAACCGTTGCGCTCGACGATGTCGTCGACGCTGCCAGCGCGGCTGTCGGCGGCCGCCTGCCGGCGGGATCCGACCTTGCGCTGGCTTGCAACGAAAGCCTGACGTTGAAGGAACTCGTTCTCGTTCATCGCCGCTGGCTCGGCCTCCCTCCCGCTCCGACGATTGCGCTCTCACCCGCCATGGCGCGACCGATAGCCTGGCTCGCGGATCTGGCAGGCAGGCTCGGCTGGCGCTCGCCGCTCCGCTCCACCGCGATGACGGTTATGTCCGGCGGCATCGCGAGCGGACCGTCGCAGGATTTCGGGCGACGCCTGTCATGCGCCGCCGACACGCTGGCCGCCGCCCCATCGGGCGTCCAGGATCTCTGGTTCGCGCGCCTTTATCTGCTGAAGCCGCTGATCGTCGCGACCCTTGCGCTTTTCTGGCTGCTCTCTGGCCTCGTGCCTTTCTTCGTCTTCGACGCGGCAGCGAGCCATTTCGCGGCCTTTCTGCCGGGGCCTATCGCAACCGCGGCGACCATCGCGACCAGTCTCGCGGACATCGCGCTCGGGGTTGCGGTTCTCGTTCGACCTTGGGCACGGCGCGCGCTTTTCGGCATGCTTTCGCTGACGCTTGCCTATCTCCTTGCTGCGACGCTTGCCGAACCGGCGCTCTGGCTCGATCCGCTCGGTCCTCTCGTCAAGATTTTGCCGTCGATCTTGCTGACGCTCGCGGCGCTTGCCATTCTGGACGAACGCTGATGGCTTTCGAAGACCTCCTCCGCCTCCTCCATGTGCTCGGCGCCACGGTTCTCTTCGGCACCGGCATCGGCATCGCCTTTTTCATGATCATGGCCGAACGCACACGCGATCCCGGCATCATCGCCCATGTCGCCGGCATCGTCGTCATCGCGGATACGGTCTTCACCGCGACCGCCACCTTCCTGCAGCCGCTTACCGGATACATTCTGGCACGGATGATTGGCTGGCCGTATGAGGAGGGTTGGCTCGTACTGTCGTTCGCGCTTTACGTCCTCACCGGCCTCTTCTGGCTGCCGGTCGTCTGGATCCAGTTCCGGCTGCGGGATCTGGCAAAGCGGGCGGTCGCCGAGGATACGCCCCTGCCGGCGGACTTCGATAGGCTCTATCGCATCTGGTTCGCCTGCGGCTTTCCCGCCTTTGCTTCGGTGATTGCGATTTTCTGGCTGATGCTGACGAAGCCCGACATCACCCTATTTTAGCATCGGCCAAAGGCTGACGACGAGCAGCACGGCCATGGTGATGTTGAACCATTTGAGCCGCGACGGTTCGGAGAGCCACTGCCGCAGCGCCGAGCCGAAGCCCGCCCAGGTCGAAACGCTCGGCACGTTGACGAGCGCAAAAACGAGGCCGACGACGAGTACGCTCAGAAGATAGCTGTCGCTGCTGGTATAGGTGGCCATGGCAGAGACTGCCATCACCCAGGCCTTCGGATTGACCCATTGGAAGGCGGCCGCCTGCAGGAAGGTCATCGGCCTGGCACTCGCCTTGCCCTCGCCAAGCGAACGCGAGGTACCGATCTTCCAGGCGATCCAGACTAGATAGGCGCCGCCGGCAAATTTCAGTGTGATGTAGATGAGCGGCACCGAGTGCAACAGCGCACCAAGCCCGAGCCCGACGGCGATGAGAAGTACGAAGAAACCGCCGCCGATGCCGAGCATATGCGGAATGGTGCGCACGAAGCCGAAATTCACGCCCGAAGCGAACAGCATCATGTTGTTCGGGCCCGGCGTGATCGACGTCGTGAAGGCAAACAGGAACAGCGCCAGCAGCGTATCCGATTGCATGCATCTCCTCCTGCAAGCGCGGCGCCGCCGTGGCGACGCGCCCTATATTGCTGATTCGTTGTGGCAATCCGCCCAAGCCGGAATCAGGCCCAGCGTAGTTTGCGTCAATCTACCTGTCGCAAAGTCGGAGACCAGCCAATTCTTGTCATGGTGACAAACCGGATTTGATGGCCGTTGTCGGCGGGAAGGTTCCGCCGATGACCGCCGCCTTGACAAGGCCCCGGCCTCGTGGAAGTTGGCGCCCAAACGTAGGTGCGACGCGAGGTGGCGCGACTCATTGCGCGCCACGCGTAACTCGCAGCCTCGCCGGCAACGGACGGGGGCTCTATTTCGGGGTACGACGCGCCCCGTCCATCTGCGATCGGTGGAGACGTAAATGGCACAAAATATCTACGACAAACCGGAATTTTTCGCGGGCTATAGCCAGCTCGCACGGTCCGTGCACGGTCTCGACGGCGCCGCCGAATGGCCGGCGATCCGGGCCGCGCTGCCGGACCTGAGTGGCTTGCGCGTGGTCGATCTCGGCTGCGGTTTCGGTTGGTTTGCGCGTTGGGCGCGCGAAAGCGGCGCGGCCCATGTGCTGGGATTGGATCTTTCAGAAAACATGATCGCGCGGGCGCGAAAGGATGCGGACGACGCGGCAATCGACTACCGGATTGCAGATCTCGATCATCTTGTGCTGCCCGAAGCAAGCTTCGATTTCGCCTACAGCTCGCTCGCCTTCCATTACATCGAGGATTTCGACCGGCTCGTGCGGACCATCCATGCAAGCCTCCTGCCCGGCTCGCAATTCGTCTTCACGATCGAGCATCCGATCTACATGGCGCCGACCAATCCGGGCTGGTCCAGTGACGCGGACGGCCGCAGGATCTGGCCGCTCGACCGCTATTCGGTCGAAGGGGAGCGCGTTACCGACTGGCTGGCCAAGGGAGTCGTCAAATACCACCGCACCATCGGCACCACTTTGAACACGCTGATCAAAGCCGGCTTCTCTATCCGCCATGTCGAGGAGTGGAGGCCGACGCCCGAGCAGATCGCCGCCAATCCCGATCTCGCGGAAGAGGTCGACCGGCCGATGATGCTTCTCGTCGCCGCCCAGCGTTGAAGCGACAGAGATTCTTTTCGGGCTACCTATTTGCGTTTTTGTGCTTTTCGCTTTTCTTTGGTCGGGGCAACAGGATTTGCCGCCGCCTCTTCGGCTTCCTTTTCCAGTCGCAGTTGCTTGAGGCGGGCCGTCTTCTTGTGCCGGGCGGCCGCTTCCTGCTCGACAATCGCGCGCGAGGCGATCGTAGCCTGATCGGCGCGGTCGGACGGGTTTTTCTTGGCCGGTTTGAACACGCTGTTGGTCTGGCTTTCCTTCATCAATGTTCCTCCTTTCCGAAGGCAATAAAAAAGGCCGGGCGAACCCGACCTTCCTCTTCATCATCTCAACCGGCCAGTGCCAGTACATCCGTGGTCAAAGACCGGGAGATGACAATTTCATGGAGCGCGATCATAGAGCACAATCGCAAGCACACACTCAAAGGGCGCGCAGGTTTTCCGCGGACGTCTTGCCCGTGCGGCGATCCTGGGCGAGCTCGAAGCTCACCTTCTGACCATCCTTGAGAGTGGACAGGCCGGCACGCTCGACGGCCGAAATGTGTACGAACACGTCGGAAGCGCCATCATCCGGCTGGATAAACCCAAAGCCCTTGGTGCTGTTGAACCACTTTACTGTTCCAGAAGCCACGTTGATATCCTTTCAATCGCTCATGGAAAAACAACACCGCGTTTCCGCGATGTATTGAAACCGATTTTGTCAGGATCTTCGTGACGAAGCGCCGCAGCGCAGAAACAAATCTCGTCGATCAATATCGATTTCATTTATGTAGATTACAATTGTGTCCCTTGCAAGGCCGCGATTTTATTTTTTCCTTAGCAGAAGTTACCGCTGCCGATCCGCATATTCATTCCTCCTCCTGATGTCGAAGCCAGGCGGCGGCACGACGGAGATTGAACGCAATCAGCCGGTTGCTGGCATTCCCGCCCATTCGTCGAAGCTGCATCAGCTTCCATGGGAGCCTTCCGGACGTTCGGCCTCCCGCCGGGACCACATCCCCTGACCGGAGCGCCGCGGCGGCTCGGTGCAGCAGGTTCTCCTTGCGCTCCACCGTCAATGTCCCGATATCCCGAGCGGCCACTTCCAGATCAGCAATGAAGGAGTCCAGCACGGATTTCATTCGGCATCTCCCGACGGGCCAGTGACGACGATGGTCGCGCCGCATGCGGATAAGATCCCTGGGGCGGCGATTTCAACGGCAACGTCTGGCATTTCCGTTTGCCGCGCGAACCTGATGTCGAAGATAATATCTTATTTCAGGCTATCGAAATATGCCAAATAAATGTGCCATGAAATACAATATTTTATAGACATTTAGGCCTCGCGTGCTTTCTGACTATTCCGTTTTTCATTGCGCATTTCGTGATCGCGCGTATGATTTTTAGCCGAAGACAAGATTATCACAGATTGTGCGATGTTTTGCTTCGCGTTGGCCGCCACATCATCGAAGGTCGGCCGACGCCTATCGGTCTGGTTCGCGAGACGATGCAGGCCGCGAGGATGCTATGCGGTCGATGTCTTCTCTGAACGCCTTTTTGGCCGGCTGGGCGAGATCCGACGCCATTTGTTTCGCGGCTGCGATGACATTTGTCATCATACTCGTCTGCACCTGACAGCGCACCGACGCTGCCATTCCCACAGGCCTGTTTCATGCCGGAAGCGTCACGGGAGTTACCTCATGAGCGATACGTCCAACATCTTCCATGTATTTCCGAAGAAAACGAAGAAAAGATCGGAAGAACCCGACATTGAGACCGCCGTCACCCAAGCACTGTCATCGACGGGCGCGCTCGACGCGAGCTATGTCTTCGTCACGGCCGACGGCGCCGAAGTTACCCTCGCAGGTTGGGTTCACACCCGCAGGGAGATTGCCACCGCGATCGACATCGCTTGCTCGGTGAGTGGGGTGAGAGCCGTCCGCAACGAGCTTTCGCTGGATTAGGGCAAAGGAAGCACACGGCTTTCGCCTGCGGGACGCACCGTCAGCAGAAGCCCGCTTTACCGTCTGGATCGTCAGGCGGTGCGGCCGCCGTGAACGAGGCAGAGCCGACGGCTTATGGACATTCCTGCACCGAATTTTAATCTTGGAGTGTCGAACCAATCTTCAAGGCGATTTCCGATGCACGATCCGATCCCGACAACGAGCTTTCCCGATGGCCGCAAGGTTCCTGTGCTTGGCCAGGGCACCTGGCGCATGGGCGAGAACCACATAAAGGCGGCGGCGGAAATCCGCAGTCTGCAAGCCGGCATCGACCTCGGCATGACGCTGATCGACACGGCGGAAATGTACGGCGACGGCGGCGCGGAGCGCATCGTCGGCGAGGCGATCAAGGGCCGGCGCGACGAGGTTTTTCTCGTCAGCAAGGTGCTGCCCTCCAATGCGAGCCGTTCGGGCACGATCGCCGCCTGCGAACGCAGCCTAAAATATCTCGGCACCGACCGGATCGATCTCTATCTCCTGCATTGGCGCGGTGTCTATCCGCTCGCCGAAACCGTCGCCGCCTTCGAGACGCTGAAGGCGGTCGGCAAGATCGCCGCCTGGGGCGTTTCGAATTTCGACGTCGACGATATGGAGGAACTGGAAAGCGTGCCGAACGGCAGGAATGTCGCGGCCAACCAGGTGCTCTACAACCTAGCCCGCCGCGGCATCGAATACGACCTCCTGCCCTGGTGCAGCGACCGCGGCGTGCCGCTGATGGCCTATTCGCCGCTCGACGAGGGCCGGCTGCTTCACAACGCCGACCTGATCCACATCGCCAAGGCGCATCAGGCGACGCCGGCGCAGGTGGCGCTCGCCTTTCTCAAAAGCCGCCCAGGCGTCATCTCGATCCCGAAGACCGGTTCGGCCGAGCGCGCCCGCGAAAACCGCGACGCGATGGATATTCACTTCACGGCGGAAGAGCTGGCCGAGCTCGATGAACTCTTTCCGCCGCCGAGAAGGAAGATGCGGCTGGAGGTTATTTGAGGAGATACTGCAGTCTCGGGCCCCCTCATCCCGCTGCCGCGACCTTCTTCCCGCTTGCGAGGAGAAGGGATATGCCGCGCCGCCCCAAGCCCCCTCTCCCCGTTGGGGGGAGAGGGTTAGGGTGAGGGGCAGTTGCTATTCAGCGACGCCACTTTCAGGCAGCCATCACATCCCCTGCGGGCCGCGGTTCATCGCGGCGATGCCGGTGCGGCAGACCTCGATCAGGCCGAGCGGCTTCATGATGGCGATGAACTGCTCGATCTTCGACGGCTTGCCGGTGATCTCGAAGACGAAGTGCTCGATATTGGCGTCGATGACCGATGCACGGAACGCATCCGCCAGCCGAAGCGCCTCCACGCGGTGCTCGCCGGAGCCGTGCACCTTGACGAGCGCCAGTTCCCGCTCGATTGGCCGGTCGTGGCCGAGGTCGGCGGCGCGAACCGTGAGGTCCACGACCCGGTGCACAGGCACCAGCCGTTCAAGCTGGTGCTTGATCTGCTCCAGCACATGAGGCGTGCCGCGGGTAACGATGGTGATGCGCGACAGATGCGCCTCGTGTTCGGTCTCGGATACCGTCAGGCTCTCGATGTTGTAGCCGCGGCCGGAAAAGAGGCCGATGACGCGGGCGAGCACGCCCGGCTCGTTGTCGACCAGAACGGAGAGCGTGTGCGTTTCCGCAAGCTCCGTCTCCTTGGCGATGAAATAGGCAGAGCCCGTCGGCTGAAGATGTGCACTCATTTTGTTCTTTCCTACCTTTTCATCAGACGAGCTGGCGGCCCTTGGCGTCGATCGCATTGGCGACCGCCTCGTCCGTCGCCTCGTCGGGCAACAGCATTTCGTTGTGCGCCTTGCCCGACGGGATCATCGGGAAGCAGTTGGCGAGGTTGGCGACGCGGCAGTCGAAGATGACCGGCGCCGGCGTGTCGATCATCCGGCGGATCGCCTCGTCCAGCTCGCCGGGCTTCTCGCAACGGATGCCCACGCCGCCATAGGCTTCGGCGAGTTTGACGAAGTCCGGCATCGCCTCCGTGTACGAGTGCGACAGGCGGTTGCCGTGGAGCAGCTGCTGCCACTGCCGGACCATGCCCATGTACTGGTTGTTGAGGATGAAGATCTTGACCGGCAACCCGTACTGCACCGCGCAGGCCATTTCCTGAATGCACATCTGGATCGAGGCGTCGCCGGCAATGTCAATGACGAGGCTTTCCGGATGCGCGACCTGGACGCCGATGGCCGCCGGGAAGCCGTAGCCCATGGTGCCGAGGCCGCCCGACGTCATCCAGCGGTTCGGCTGCTCGAAGCCGAAGAATTGCGCCGCCCACATCTGGTGCTGGCCGACTTCGGTGGTGATGTAGGTATCGCGGTCCTTGCTGAGCTCGTAGAGCCGCTGGATCGCATATTGCGGCATGATGACGTCGTCGTTCGGCGTATAGGCCAGCGAATTGCGCGCCCGCCACTTGGCGATTCCGGCCCACCAGTCTTCGAGCCGCGCCTTGTCGACGGTCTTCGACGCGGCGCGCCACAGGCGGACCATGTCTTCGAGAACGGTTGCGACATCGCCGAGGATCGGAACGTCGACGCGCACGTTCTTGTTGATCGAGGACGGGTCGATGTCGATGTGGATCTTCTTCGAGTTCGGCGAAAACGCGTTGAGGCGGCCGGTGATGCGGTCGTCGAAGCGCGCGCCGATGCAGACCATGACGTCACAGTCGTGCATGGCCATGTTGGCTTCGTAGGTGCCGTGCATGCCGAGCATGCCGAGCCAGTTCTTGCCGGACGCCGGATAGGCGCCGAGGCCCATCAGCGTCGAGGTGATCGGAAAACCGGTGAGCTCGACCAGCTCGCGCAGGAAATGCGACGCCTGCGGACCGGAATTGATGACCCCGCCGCCGGAATAGATGATCGGCCGGCGGGCGTTCTTCATCAGCTCGACCGCTTCCTCGATCTTCTTCAGGTCGCCCTGCATCTTCGGCTGGTAGCTCTTCTGCGTCGGAACGGCGGAAGGCGGCGTGTAGGTGCCGGTCGCGAACTGGACGTCCTTCGGAATATCGACGACGACCGGGCCCGGGCGGCCGGACTGCGCGACGCGGAAGGCCTCGTGGATGATGCGGGCGAGATCATTGACGTCCTTGACCAGCCAGTTGTGCTTGGTGCAGGGCCGCGTGATGCCTACCGTGTCGCATTCCTGGAAGGCGTCCGAGCCGATCAGCGGGGTCGGAACCTGGCCGGAGATGCAGACGAGCGGGATCGAGTCCATCAGCGCATCCTGCAGCGGCGTGACCGCATTGGTCGCGCCGGGACCGGAGGTGACCAGCATGACGCCGACCTTGCCGGTGGAGCGGGCATAGCCCTCGGCCATGTGGCCGGCGCCCTGCTCGTGACGGACGAGGATATGCTCGATCTCTTCCTGCTGGAAGATCTCGTCATAGATGGGAAGCACGGCGCCGCCGGGATAGCCGAAGATATGCTTGACGCCATTGTCCTTCAGAGCCTGGAGAACAATCTCCGCGCCTGTCATCTGGTTTTCTGTTCCGCTCATTGGCCTGCTTCCGTCCCTTTTCAAGGTTTGGGGTGTGATTAGCTTTTCTCAGGGCATAAAAAAAGGCCCCTTCAGGAGCCTCGTTCAGCGCATGGGTGGCTACTGCCGGATGGTTACACCATCCTGCCCATGCGCCGTCCCACCACAAGAATAACCGCGAAATTTTTCATGGGGCGATTTGATAAACAGAAAAGCCCTGCCCGTCAACGGGCTTTGGACGGCATTCGGACCGGATCAAACGGGACATCCCCGCGCAATTCAGCGAAACGACTTGTTAAACCGCGGTTGTTACCCTGGAGCGTGATCTGGAAAAGTGGAGATGGTTTCCGTTCGGCCAGATTTGGCGCCATTCGCGCGAGGTGCAGCTTTGCTCGACAGTGAACTCCATTCCTCGAATCCTGCGGGAGCAGAGGATCGTCGCGACGGCTTGAAGCCGGGCAACCGTTTCCTCGGTCGCGTCGTTGCCTGCAGCGGCTCGCGCGCAACGATCGCCGCGGTCGCTGAAAGCGGCGAAACCTCGCTGACGGAGCTCTGGTCGGTCGGCCGCCTGATTTCCATTTCCGTCGGCGCGAACCGCGTCGTCGCGCTCGTCTATGCCATGCAGACCGTCGCCAGCGAATGGGGCGAGCAGGCGAACAACACCTTCCGCATCGAGGTCGAACTGATGGGCGAGGTCCACATCGGTCCGGACGGACGCGAGTCGTTCTCGACAGGCATCAGCCAATATCCCTATCTCGGCGCGATCGCCCACCGCATCCGCGCCACCGACCTCGCCCGCATCTACGAGTCCAGCCAGGCGGACAGTTGCGTCATCGGCAAGCTGACCCAGGATGAAAGTCTCGACGCCACGATCCATGTGCCGTCGATGCTCGCCAAGCACTTCGCCATCGTCGGAACGACCGGCGTCGGCAAATCGACCGCCGTCACGCTGCTCTTGAACAAGGCGATCGCCGCCGATCCGAAGCTGCGCGTGCTGATCCTCGACCCGCACAACGAGTTTGCCGCGGCCTTCCCGGAACATGCGGTCGTCATCGACACGGACACACTGGACCTCCCCTTCTGGTTTTTCCGGCTGGAAGAATTCGCCGAGGTCGTCTTTCGCGGGCGGCCGCCGGTGGCGGAAGAGCTCGACATCCTGCGCGACGTCATTCCGGAGGCGAAGAAGGCCTTCAAGGGCGGCGAATCCGGGCTGATGCGCCGCCAGAACGAGAAGAGCTCGATCACCGCCGACACGCCGGTGCCCTATCGCATCGCCGATCTTCTGGCGATGATCGACGAGCGCATCGGCCGGCTGGAAGGCCGCACTGACAAGCCGCACCTGCGCTCGCTCAAGACCAAGATCGTTTCGGCGATCAACGACCCGCGCTACCATTTCATGTTCTCGTCGAACACGATCACCGACACGATCCAGGATACGATCGCCAAGATTTTCCGCATTCCCGGCGAAGGCCGGCCGATTGCCACCTTCGAACTCGCCGGCATTCCCTCGGAGGTCGTCAATTCGGTCGCCTCGGTGCTCTGCCGCATGGCCTTCGAAATCGGCCTGTGGAGCGATGGCGGCGTGCACATGCTTGTCGTCTGCGAAGAGGCGCACCGCTACGTGCCCGCCGATCCTTCCCTCGGCTTCCTGCCGACCCGCCAGGCGATCGCGCGGATCGCCAAGGAAGGCCGCAAATACGGTGTGTCGCTCGGCATCATCACGCAGCGACCCGGCGAGCTCGACCCGACGATCCTGTCGCAGTGCTCCACCGTCTTCGCCATGCGGCTTGCCAACGATCGCGACCAGGAGATCATCCGCTCGGCGATTTCGAATAGTTCGATCTCCACGACCAGCTTCATTTCGTCGATCGGCAACGGCGAGGCCATCGCGTTTGGCGAGGCGGTCGCCGTGCCGATGCGCATGCGCTTCACCCGCGTCGACGACCGGCGCCTGCCGCGCGCCCACGGGATAACCGACAAGGTCGACGAGGACGCGTCCCCGAGCGTCGACCTGCGGTCGATCGTCAGCCGGATGCGGGCGGTATCGGGGCCCGACATTTCGAGCTTCCAGCAGAGCTATATGGCGGCGCAGAGCAGCAAGGCTCCGACCCTTGAGGACGATGAGCCAAGTCAGGCGGCCGCCCACGGCGCCGAACCATCCGAGGCGGAACCCTGGAATGAGGCGACGTTCGAGCCCTACCGGCCGGACATGCTTCCGCGCCCGGAGCCGGTCAATCCACAACTCGAGCGTTTCAATCAGATCCGCGAGCAGCTCCTTTCCGGCGAGAAGGAAGCAGACGGCAGGTCGCATGCTCCGGATCCGCGCCCCGCGCACCCACCAACCGAGCCTCGCCGCGAGGGTTCGCTGCGCGAAAGCCTGCTCAAACGTCCTCTCGGCAGCCTTATCCGCAAATAGGCTGCGCGAACGCGGCTGCGAAGGGCTGGAAGGGGTGAACCCTATTCCTGTGCTCGTCGACGAGCACAGCCACCGCGTCCGTCAACGACTCCGGAAAAACCCGCCGGCCCGGTCTTGCAATCGTGAGTTGACATTCCTGTCACGCGGACGAATCCTTTCTGTTGCAATATCGAGGCGGCGGAACTTCAAGGAATGCATCGACTGGGCAGCAGATAGCGGCGGCAATTCCCGGGAGGAGTAAATGTCCGTTTTGTCGACCATGCCTCCGCGCAAGCTCCGGATCTTCGCCTTCGACCCGAGCATGGGGCGGCGACACGAAACACTGCCGCTTAACGAGGTGATCGTTTCGATCCCCTGGGAGATGGACAAGCTCGACCCCGGCGTGCCGTTCGTCGGGCCCGTCGGGGAATATATCGAGGTGATCGACTTCGATCCGTCGCTCGATCTGGTTTACGCACCGGTCAACCTGCACGATCCCGGCCTGCTTGCCGACAATGGCCTCCGACCGGCGGAATGGAACCCGCAATTCCACCAGCAGATGACCTATGCGGTGGCGATGAACACCATCGCCAATTTCGAAAGCGCACTCGGCCGGGTCGCACTCTGGGCGGCGCGCGACCGGGACGAGAAGGGCCGATGGATCAATCCGCAATATGTCCAGCGGCTGCGCATCTATCCGCATGCGCTGCGCGACGCCAACGCCTATTACAGCCCCGAGAAGAAGGCCCTGCTCTTCGGCTATTTCGCAGCCGGTGAAGGCCAATCGGGAGCACCCGCCGGCACGATCATATTCACCTGCCTCTCCCACGACATCATCGCCCATGAAACGTCACACGCGCTGCTCGACGGCATGCATCCCCGCTTCAGCGAGGCGACCAATCCGGACGTGCTCGCGCTGCACGAGGCCTTCGCCGATATCGTCGCGATCTTCCAGCATTTCTCTTATGCGGACGTGTTGAAGGATCAGATCGCCCGCACGCACGGCGACCTCGAAAGCCAGAACCTGCTTGGCCAGCTCGCCCAGGAGTTCGGTCAGGTGCTCGGCCGCGGAACGGCGCTGCGCGACGCGCTCGGCGGCTGGAAGGACGGCGTCTGGCGGGCGCACGAGCCCAATCCGAGGCTTCTGCGCGAGACGGAGGAAGTGCATGACCGCGGCGCCATCCTGGTGGCTGCCGTGTTCCGGGCATTCCTGTCGATCTACCGCGCGCGCATATCCGACCTGCTGCGCATCGCGTCGAGCGGCACGGGAATCCTGCCGGCAGGCGCGCTGCATCCCGACCTCGTCAACCGGCTGGCGCGCGAAGCATCGAAATCGGCCCGGCACATCCTGCAGATGTGCATTCGCGCGCTCGATTACTGCCCACCGGTCGACGTTACGTTCGGCGACTACCTGCGCGCGATCATCACCGCCGACCACGATCTCTTTCCCGAGGACGAGCACAATTATCGCGTCGCGGTGATGGAGGCCTTCATCGCCTGGGGCATCGTTCCGCGAGACATGCCGATCGTCTCGGTCCAGACGCTGCTCTGGCCGACGATGGGCGAAGCGGCCGCCGACTACAAAGCCGCCTTCCCCCGGCTGACCGATCTCAAGGGCGAGGTCGCCTATCTGCTTTCGCGCCCGCTCGAAATGATCGATCAGCTCAAAACCCGCGGCGACTTCACCGACAGCGAGGGCCAGAAATTCCTGGACGGTCTGGACCGCACCGCACGGGAAATCTTCGAGGAGCTGAACAAGGCGATGGGCAACCGCCTGCCGGAGAGCGCCAAGCGGCCGAAATCGTCGCTCCGGGAAATTCTCAGCCGCAACCTTCTGGAGCTCGGGCTCGAGGCCGACCGCAAGGTCGAATGGCTGGCGCGCGACCTCTACGGGCGGCTGTTCTGGGGGCTCATCACCGAAGCCAAGAACGCGCCGCTTCGCGACATCATCCGCATCAGGACGGATGCCGACGCGCCGGCGACCGTCAGGCGCAGCAAGATCATCGCTGGCCCTGCAATCGAGGTGCACAGCGTTCGCATGGCCGCGCGCCGCGGCAATCGCGACCAGATCGAACGCGAATATGTCGTCGAGCTGACGCAGACCCGCCACGGCTACCTCGACCCGAAGATGCAGGAGGCAGCGGACAAGGGCAAGCCGCCGAAAGGCCCTTACGATTTCTATTTTCGCCGTGGCTGCACGCTGCTCATCGATGCCGAGACCTTCGAGATCCGGCGGGTCATCCGCACGCCCGGCGACATTTGCGACGATGCAGAGCTCGAACGAATGCGCGCATATCTCACCAGACAGGCGCGGAGCCGGGAAAACGCCTTCACCGCCGGCGGGAGCAAGCCTGTCCGACCGGAGATTTTCGCTCATCTCCACCGACAGCGGAGCTAGCCGACGAGAGAATTGAGCGGCCTGCCGTCCGCCAGCGGATTTGAGGAGGAACCGATGCCCAGAATGCAGGCCCCCGCGTCCGGCGTCACGGTACGCATGTATCGGCAGGGCCATGGCGACTGCTTTCTTCTGGCGACGCCAAAGGCAGACGGAAGTCCCTTCTACATGCTGATCGACTGCGGCCTGTGGACGAATTCCGAGGTCAAGCCCGAACAGACGATCGATAAAGTGATCGCCGATATCGCCGAAGCCACTGGTAATCGCCTGGATCTGGTGCTGGTAACCCATGAGCACATGGACCACGTCAACGGCTTCGCGGCGAAAGACCCTGCGACAAGAAAACCGTGCTTCGACGCGATCGAGATCGGCGAACTCTGGCTTGCCTGGACCGAGGACGACGATGATCCGTTTGCCAACAGCCTGCGGGAACGTTTCCACGATACGTTGCTCGCTCTGATGGGAGCCGACGAGCGCCTTGATCGCGCGGGCTTCGACGTCCATTCGCCGAACCGTACGATGCTGCGCGATCTTCTCTCCTTCGAGACGGGAGAAGATGCCGCCGACGAACTTCGCGAGCGGCTGAAAGAGGTCAGGCGTCGTCACCCCGCCCTCTCGGCCCGAAGGCAGGGAGCGCTCGCCATCGAGGGGATCACCAATAAGCGCGCCATCAAATACCTGCGCGGACGAATCGCCGGTGATCCTGTTTTCCTGCGGCCGGACCATGACCCCTACGAGTTGCCGGGCGTCGAGGGCGTGCGCGTCTACGCGCTTGGACCGCCGCGCGATGTCGAACTGCTGCTTTCGCTGGAGCCGCAGGGCGAGGAAGAGTTCAGGCTGTCGGCCGACGGCCCGACACTGAGCCTCCTCGCGGCTACGGTCGAGGGCGACCCGGAAAGCGCCAGGCGCTCTTTCGATCCGCGCTTCGGCATTTCCCGCAGGGACGTTGAACGGAGCCGCGACAAGTTCCTGAAGGCGTTCTTTGTCGACCACTATGGCGCGAAGGGCAAGAGCGGCCCTACCGGCTGGCGGCAGATCGACAATGACTGGCTCGAGAGCGCGGAAACGCTGGCCCTCAGATTGAATGACGAGGTGAACAACACCAGCCTGGTCATCGCCATCGAACTCCGCGGAACCGGCAAGGTGCTGCTCTTCACCGGCGACGCCCAGCGCGGCAACTGGATCTCCTGGGCGCCGCTGAAATGGACGGTCGATGGCAGGACCGTGACCGCGCGCGACCTTCTCGGCCGCACGGTGCTCTACAAGGTCGGCCATCACGGCAGCCACAATGCGACGCTCGACGGCAGCGCGGCAGCGGATTATGCCAACCTGTCCTGGCTGGCAAGCGAGGCCTTTCAGGACGAATTCGTGGCGATGATCCCGGCCAATACGGCCTGGGCGGCGCACAAGGACAGGCCGTGGGAACATCCGCTCGGCTTCATAGAGGACAGGCTGAAGCAGAAGGCCCGCGGCCGCGTCTTCCGCAGCGATCTCGACCGGGTCGCAAAACCGTCTGACGTCAGCGCCGCAGAGTGGCAGAAATTCGAACGGGTCGAGACCGACCTCTTCTTTGAATATACCGTGGCCGACAGTCCGACGTGAGCAATATTCGGAGAACCGTCATGGTCAGAAGCGTGAAACCTTTCCTGATGTTCCAGGGCGAAGCCGAGGCAGCGATGAACCTCTATCTGTCGCTGTTCTCCGGCGCGAAGATCGTGAGCATCAATCGCTACGGACCGGGTGAGGTTGGCCCGGAGGGTTCGATCATGCAGGCGGAGCTGTCGATCGCCGGTGAAACCATCATGTGCATCGATAGTCCGGTGAAACATGAATTCGGTTTTACGCCAGCCTTCTCGCTGTTCGTCGACTGCGACAGCGAGGACGAACTCGAACACCTTGCTTCGGCGCTTGCGGAAGGTGGTGGGGTGCTGATGCCGCGCGCCAATTACGGCTTCAGCCGTCAATTCACCTGGATCAACGACCGATATGGCGTCTCCTGGCAGTTGAACCTGCCGTAGGCGCTCGATCGTTGCATTACAGGAACCGCGCGGCACGGCAGAGCGTTCTCATCCAGCCTATTCGAAGAAATTCAGGACCAGGACAATGGAAGAGACCCTCCGGCGCTTCTTCGCGCGATACGAAACCATGGCCAATCGGGTGCTTGCCGACGAAATGGATGTCGGCGAGACGACCTTCGCTTTCGCCTCGGAGTTCATCGCCGCCTCGCCTGCAGGCGTTCTGGCGGGCAAGAACGACGACAGCCTGAAGGTGTCGATGGCACAGGGCTATGCCCGCTATCGTGCGATCGGCACCAAGGCATTGAAGATCCGCAAGACCACGATCACGCCGATCGACAACCGGCACTTCCTCGTCAGGATCGATTGGCGCTCCACCTACGATATGAAGGGCAGACCGGACGTCACCATCGATTTCGAGGTCCACTATCTGGTCCAGGTGCGCAACGACGAGCCGAGAATCTTCGGCTGGATCAGCGGCGACGAGGAGGCCGTGCTCAAGGAACACGGCATCGTCTGAGCGCACGCTCACTCAGAGCACGGCGTCGGGCGTCTCGATCCGCTCCCAGCTTTCATCGAGCTGATTGCGGAACCAGGTCATCTGGCGCTTGGCATATTGCCGCGTCGCTGCTGCCCCGGTGGCGATGACTTCCTCCTCGCTGATCTCGCCTCTCAGCATCGCTGCGATCTGCTGGACGCCGATCGCCTTCATCACCGGCATGTCAGGCGAGAGGTCGAGCGCAAGCAGCGCGCGCACCTCGTCGACGGCGCCGCGTTCAAGCATGATCTCGAAGCGCCGATCGATGCGGCGGTGCAGGACGGCGCGATCCGGCAGCACGACGATCTTCCGCGCCCGGTCGGGGTCGACGATCACCGGGCCACGGTTCTGCTGAAAGAAGTGGATGGGCTTGCCGGTCGCCTCTATCACTTCGAGCGCCCGTACGATCCGCTGCCCGTCGCCGGGCCGCAATTGGGCGGCGGCTTGAGGATCGCGCGCGGCAAGCTCCGCATGGAGCGCCTCGGCGCCCTCCTCCTTCAGCCGCGTGCGCAGCGTGTCGCGGATCGCAGCCGGTACCTCCGGCATATCCGAAAGCCCGCCCGTCAGCGCCTTGAAATAGAGCCCGGTGCCGCCGACGAAGACAGGCAGCCGCCCCTCCTTGCGCAGCCGCTGAACCAGCGCCTCTGCCTCGCGCAGCCAGACACCGGTCGAATAGGCCGCGCCCGCCGGCACGTGTCCGTAGAGAAAATGCTCGATGCCGCCCATCTCCGCCTCGTCCGGCCGGGCAGTCAGGACTTTCAGCGTGTCGTAGACCTGCATGCTGTCGGCATTGACAACGACGCCGCCATGCCGGCGCGCAAGCTCAACCGCAAGCGCGGACTTGCCGCTGGCGGTCGGCCCGGTTATCAGGATCGCGTCCGTATCTCTTTCAAGGTTCTTGATCATGGCTCTCGTTGCCACGCTTATCGCCAATCCGTCAAATCCTGTTCTGACGCCTGCGCTGGCGGAGGCGGCGGCGAGCGCTGTAAAGGCGTCCGGGGTCTATTGGCTGGCGGACGGCGTCGCCTGCGACATCCCGCTCACCGACGGCACCGATCCGGACGCCGCCGAGAAGCGGCTGCGCGCCGAGGTGAACGGTTTCGCGGTCGACGTCGCTGTGCAGGATGCCGAAAGCCGTCGCAAGAAGTTCCTGATCGCCGACATGGACTCCACCATGATCGGCCAGGAATGCATCGACGAGCTTGCCGCCGAAGTGGGCCTGAAGGAAAAGGTTGCCGCGATTACCGCCCGCGCCATGAACGGCGAAATCGCTTTCGAGCCGGCGCTGATCGAGCGGGTAGGCCTGCTGAAGGGCCTGCCCGACAGTGTCATCGGCGAGGTGATCGCCAAGCGCATCACGCTGACGCCCGGCGGCCGCGAGCTGGTCGCGACCATGAAGGCCAAGGGCCACTACACCGCCCTCGTTTCCGGCGGCTTCACCGTCTTCACCGGCCCTATCGCTGAAAAACTCGGCTTTGACGAGAACCGCGCCAACGTCCTGATCGAAAAGGACGGCATGCTTACCGGCGAAGTCGCTCACCCGATCCTCGGCAAGCAGGCCAAGGTCGATGCGCTCATCGATATTTCACGCAGGCTCGGCATCTCGACCGCGGAGGTGATTGCCGTGGGCGACGGCGCCAACGACCTCGGCATGCTTCAGCTTGCCGGCAGCGGCGTGGCGCTGCACGCCAAGCCGGTCGTTGCCGAGCAGGCGAAGATCCGCATCGACCATGGCGATCTGACGGCCCTCCTTTACCTCCAGGGCTATCGCAAGACGGATTTCGTCGCGTGATCATCCGCGAGACCGACAGGCTGCGCATTCGCGGCTGGAGCGAGACCGATCGCGATCTCTTCGCCGAGATCAACAGCGATCCGAAGGTCATGGAATTCTTCGCCTTCCGCCGCAGCCGGGTGGAATCTGACGCACTGTTCGATCGCATCGGCCGCGGCATCAGCGAAACCGGCTTCGGCTTCTTTGCGCTCGCATTGCGCGACAGCGACACCCCGATCGGCTTCTGCGGCCTCGCGCTTACCGATCTGGAACCGCATCTGCCGAACGGCACGATCGAGATCGGCTGGCGGCTCGCCCTGCCCTTCTGGGGCAACGGGTACGTGACCGAGGCGGCAGCGGCACTCCTCGACTACGGCTTTGCCGAACGGAGCCTCGGCGAAATCGTCTCCTTCGCCGTGCCCGCGAATACCCGCTCCACCGCCGTGATGAAACGGCTCGGCATGCGGCCGGACCCGAGCCGCGACTTCGACCACCCTCGCGTGCCCGATACGCATGCGCATCTGAAACGACACGTGCTCTACGCGATCACGGCGGACGAATGGACGAGACTCGCCGGGGAAGCTGGCGTCTAGCCATTCGGCCCCGCACCTGATCCCTCATCAGCCCGCCGCCTGCTGAATCGCGATAAACGGCGGCGGTCGCTGAACCAACGGGTTCCCCAAGATGCTATCCTGATGCGCGAACATCAGAATCAGGTGCTTTTCAAATGCTGCATTCTGCAGGTTTTGATTTCGAGGTTGAGGCGAGAAGCCCGGACAATCCGCCAATGGTTCTTCTTCATGGCAGCAATGGAAGAGAAACTGATTGGACCGATTTCGCCGAGCAGGTTGCTCCCAACTCCACATGTTTCAAAGTCCGCGGTCCGATCGCTTGTGAGCACGGCTTCACCTTCTTCCGACGTAATCGGGATCGGAGTTTGAATTTGGAGGAACTGACCGACCGAACGGCAAAGCTCTGCGTTTTCATGGAGACGATCACGAGAGAATACAGGCTCGCCCAACGTCCGCTTATCGCAGGCTATTCGAGTGGGGCTATCATCGCCGCAGCCGTCGTGTGCCGTCAGTGCACCCTTACGTCTGGAGCAATTCTCCTGCGACCGCAGTCGCCGGACCCGCAAACGCCTTTTCCGAAATTGGAGCGATATCCAGTGCTCATCCTAGCCGGAGCACATGATGATCGCCGTGAGCGTTACGATGCGCCGGTCATCGAAGAGCAGTTCCGCATTGCCGGGGCACATGTCGCCTACCACCTGCTGGACGCGGGGCATGATTGGGAGCCAAAGGGGTTGGACAGAGCGCTTTCGAAGGAATGGTTTGCGAGTTTGTTTTCAGGAGGCAAGCGGGAAAACGCGCTTGTTTAAACCCGGACAGCGACCTCTTGGCGTCCGAAAAGACGCCAAGAGGTCGCTGCAGTCTGCGAAGATCAGCCGCGATGGTCCTGAAATGACTCAAGAAAAAGCCATCGCGCCCATAAGGCAGCCCGCCGCTATTCCACCCGCACGGTGACGAAGCGCAGCTCGCCGGTCTTGTTGGCGATCATCAGAAGCGCGTTGCGGCGGCCATCGTTCTTCAGTTTCTCGACCCGCGCCGAAACATCGTCCGGCGTGTCCATTGCCTCCTGACCGACCTCGACGATCACGTCGCCGACCGCGACGCGGCGCTCGGCCGCGGCGGAATTCGGCTGGACTTCGGTCACCACCACGCCTTTGACGTCATCGGCAATGCCGAAGGTCTTGCGGCGACCCTCGTCAAGCACCGCGAGCTTCATGCCGAGCACGACGTCGCTCGCCGGCAGTTGGGCCGCGGGCGGCTCGTTCGGCTTGACACCCTCGCCTTCCTGGCTCACCGGGGCATTTGCAAGACGCTCGCCATCCTCAAGACGGCCAAGCGTGATGTGAACCGTCTGCTCCTTGCCGTCGCGAATGATGACCACGTCGACGGCCTTGCCGACAGGGCTCTCGCCGACCGCACGCATCAGATCCCGGATCTCCGCCACATCCGTTCCATCGAAGCGGACGATGATATCGCCTGCCTTGATCTCGCCCTTGGTGATCGGTCCGCCTTCAATGATGCCGGAGACAAGCGCGCCATGCGGCGTCTCCATCTTCAGGCTTTCGGCGATATCGTCGGTTACCGGCTGGATGCGGACTCCGAGCCAACCGCGGCGCGTCTCGCCGAATTCCTTGAGCTGGGTGACGACGTTCATCGCCAGTTCCGTCGGCACGGCGAAGCCGATGCCGACCGACATGCCGGTTTGCGAGAGGATCGCGGTGTTGATGCCGATCACCTCGCCCTGCATGTTGAACAGCGGCCCGCCGGAATTGCCGCGGTTGATCGCCGCGTCGGTCTGGATGAAGCTGTCATATGGGCCGGCATTGATGTTGCGCCCGCGCGCCGAGACGACGCCGACCGAAACGGAAACGCCGAGGCCGAACGGATTGCCGACGACCATCACCCAGTCGCCGATCCTGATCTTGCGCGAGTCGCCGAAGGAGACCGCCTTTAGCGGCTTCTTCGGCTCGACCTTGAGCAGCGCCAGATCGGTCTTGCTGTCCGTGCCGACCAGCTTCGCCTTCAGCTTTGTGCCGTTCGCGAAGTTGACCTCGATATCATCGGCGTCCTGGATGACGTGGTTGTTGGTGACGATGAACCCCGTCGGATCGATAATGAAGCCGGAACCAAGCGAATTGACCGTTCGCGGCCGGTTACCGTCGCCGCCGGGCCCCCTGAAGAACTCGTCGAAGAATTCCTGATGCGGCGACCCTTCCGGCACCTGCGGCATCGGCGCATCGTCGTCATCGCTCTTGACGTTCTGGGAAATGGAAATGTTGACGACGGCGTCGAGCAGACCTTCGGCGAGGTCGGCAACGGACGGCGGTCCGGCCGCCGGTCGCGAGGTTGCCGTCTCGGCGAGTGCCGTGTTGGAAAGAAGCAGTGCCGTCGCGGCCGCAAGCACCAGGCCGCGGAAGAATTCGGGTCGTGTCGACAAGTCGCTAGGCTCCTATTATTCCTCTTGGATCACGCCGGCCCCGGGGATTGTCACAATCGGGGACTGCCGCGTAATCGATTCCCTTCAACTGAGCGCGATGCGCCGCTGCCGCGGCCCCGCACACAAGCGATCTTCCCTTGAAGATACGGCGGAATTCCGGAGCGTCCAAACACGATTTCCTGATCCGCCCCAGGAGAACCGAGCGTCGGCGATTCCGGCCTGCACCCGCTTCGCACCATTCAGCCGGTGATCTCGTGCCCGTGATCCTTCAGTGCTTGCACCGCTTTTTCAAGATCGGACCCGGCGACGAAGACATAGTCGGTGCTGAAGGTCGAATTGGCGAAGACGCCGACACCTGCCGCCGAAAGCGGCCGCAGGACCGAAGACAGCACACCCGGCACGTCGAAGCTGAAATGCTGCTCGATGCGGAAGCAGCGCCATCCGAGCGAGCTCTGCACGCTCGACGGTACGCGGGCGGCGCGACAGACCAGCGTCATTTCCTCGCGCGAGCTGGACACCGTCCAGAAACCCGGCCCCGGCAGCCACTCCGGTATCGCGGACCCGACATTCAGACGGGTAATGGCATATTCGGCATCGATCAGCCGGATCAGCAGTTTATGTGGCATTTCGCATTATCCTCGAACCAACCATACAAGTCCGACGCCAGCCGCCACCGAAACGAGCCCGGCCAGTCGGAGCTGATGCTCCGGGACATACGGCAAACGCTTCGCCAATTCCACCAAAACCAAAGGGGCCAGTGCGTACACCAGCCCCTCGATGATCAGGAAGAAACCAAACCCGATCAGAAAGTCGGACATTGTCCGCTCAGTCCGCGACAGGGGGTTGCGTCGCCGGCGCTGGCGCGCCGACACCGTTTGAATCGTTGAAATAACGGAAGAATTCCGAATGCGGCGACAGGATCACGGTCGTGTCCGGGCTGCCGATCGACGCCGCATAGGCCGACATCGAGCGATAGAACTCGAAGAAGCCGGGATCCCTTGCAAAGGCATCGGCGAAGATCTTCGTGCGCTCGGCTTCGCCCTCACCGCGCAGGATTTCCGAATCACGCTGAGCCTCGGCGACGATCTCGACGACCTGGCGGTCGGCGATCGCGCGGCGGCGCTGGCCCTCTTCGTTACCGCGTGCGCGGATCAGTTCCGCTTCCGCCAGACGCTCGGCTTTCATCCGGTCGAAGGTCTGCTGCGAAACCTCCTGCGTCAGGTCGGTCCGCCGGATGCGCACGTCCTCGATGTTGAGGCCAAGCGATTCCGCGTCGGCCCTCAAGTCCGTCCGCACTTCGCGCATCATCGATGCGCGTTCGTCCGAAAGGGCCGCTTCGAACCCTCTCAAACCGTAGACGCGGCGCAGCGAGGCATCAAGGCGGGTCCTGAGCCGCGCCTCGGCCGACTCCCGGTCGCCGGACACCGTCTCGCGGAAGCGGCGGGGATCGGCGATCTTGTAGACCACGAAGGCGTCGACCTCGTAGAACTTGCCGCCGGAAACCTGCACGCGGATATTGTCGAGGTCGAAGCGAAGCGCCTGGTCCTCGACATATTGCACGCGATCAGCATCCATGAAGGCGAAGGGCAGCTTGAAATAGAGGCCCGGTTCCCGCTTGACGTCGCGGATCTCACCGAAGCGCACGACGATCGCCTGCTGGCGCTCGTTGACCACGAAGATGGACGAATAGACGACGACCAGCACCGCGGCGAGGACGATCAGGATGATTGAGCTGCGATTGTTGATCATTGTACGCCTCCCGACTGCGCCGGCCTGCCGATTTCGTTAAGCGGCAGATAGGGCAGCACGCCCTGCCCGTTCCTTTCGTCGAGGATGAACTTCTTCGACTTTCCAAGGACGCCCTGCATGGTTTCGAGGTAGAGCCGCTTGCGCGTGACTTCGGGAGCCTTGGAGTATTCG
This sequence comes from Sinorhizobium sp. 7-81, assembly GCF_030124405.1. Taxonomy (NCBI): domain Bacteria; kingdom Pseudomonadati; phylum Pseudomonadota; class Alphaproteobacteria; order Hyphomicrobiales; family Rhizobiaceae; genus Sinorhizobium; species Sinorhizobium sp. 7-81. Next base: position 62,952 of record NZ_JASKLT010000004.1, read on the forward strand.
TCGTAAACCGAGACGAAGCGCCGTGCTTCGCCCTCTGCTTCCTTGACGACGCGGTCCTTGTAGGCGGCCGCCTCTTCGCGGATCTGAGCGCCCTGACCACGCGCCTTGCCGAGCACCTGGTTGGCGTACTGGTTGGCTTCCTCGACGAAGCGGTCTTCATCCTGTTCGGCGCGCTGCACCTCGTCGAAGGCATCGGCGACTTCGCGTGGAGGCGCGGCATCCTCGATTGCGACCGTGTTCACGGAAACGCCGGCGCCGTAGGCGTCCATCGTCGCCTGGATCGTGTTCTTCACGTCGGCGGCGATCGCCTGGCGATTGTCGCGGAAGATGTCCTGCGCCGGACGCCGGCCGACGACCTCGCGCATCGCGCTTTCGGCCACCTGCTGCAGCGTATCGGCCGGGTTCTCGACATTGAAGAGATAGGACTTCGGGTCGGTCACCGAGAACAGCACCGAGAACTGTACGTTGACGATGTTCTGGTCACCGGAGAGCATCAGCCCGGCATTGGACTGGCCGGCGGTGCGCCCGCCGATATTCTGCTGCTGCTCCGTCACCTTGACGAACTCGACGGTCTCGAGCGGCCAGAAGTGATAGTGCAAGCCCGGCATCGAGATTTCTTCCTTCGGCTTGCCGAAGCGCATCTCGACGCCGCGTTCGTCCGGCTGGACGGTGTAGATCGAGTTGAGCAGGATGAAGCCGACGATCAAGAGGCCGACGATGACGAAGACGCCGCCGTTGAAGCCGCCCGGGACCACATTCTTCAACTGGTCCTGACCGCGCCGGATGATCTCCTCGAGATCCGGCGGCCCGCCTCTGCCGCCTCGCGGGCGATTAGGCCCTTGGCCCCATGGCCCTTGATTGCCGCCGCCGCCCCACGGGCCGCCGCCGCCGCCATTCTGATTGCTCCAGGGCATCAAAACCTCTCTTACAAGAAAACTCTTTCGCCGACCGCCGCAGGCATATGCAATCGGTCGCGATGTGAACCCGTTATAGGTATCACATGCATTGCTTTCAACGCGATACGGCCGAGTTCACCGTAAATGGGTTAAAATAGTTGGCAGACCCGCCGCAGGAACGGGTGAGAGCGGGATCGGGGAGGAAAACCGCTTCCACTTTTCCTCATTCCGGCTTCTTGGCCATGCGCGGAATGCGGGCGGAAAACCGCTTCGCACTTTTCCTCATTCCGCTGCTTCTTGGTCTTACGCGGAACGCGGGCGGAAAACCGCTTCGCACTTTTCCTCATTCCGGATTCTTGGTCTTACGCGGAACGCGGGCGGAAAACCGCTTCGCACTTTTCCTCATTCCGCTGTCTCCCGCCGACGCCAGGTCACGAAATGCATCGCATGGCTATCCTTCTCGCCGCGTGGCAGATCCTCCTCGAACACCTTCTCGAAGATCACGGGATCGATCGCCGGAAAGCGCGTGTCGCCGTCGACCTCGGCATGCACTTCCGTCACGTGCAGCACGTCCGCGACGCCGATAGACTGGCGATAGATCTCTCCACCGCCGATGATGCAGATCTCGTCCGCGCCGATCGCCGCCGCGTGTCGGCGCGCCAGCTCGAGCGCCGCCTCAAGCGACGAGGTGACCTCGGCCCCTTCCGCCGCGAAGTCGCGATTGCGGCTGATGACGATGTTCGGTCGGCCCGGCAGCGGTCGCCCGAGCGAGGCCCATGTCTTCCGCCCCATCACGACCGGCTTGCCGATCGTCAGTGCCTTGAAGCGCTTGAGATCGGTCGAGAGCCGCCATGGCAGGTCGCCCTCGCGCCCGATCACCCCGTTGGTAGCGACAGCGACGACAATCACGATTCTCGGGTCGGCGCTCTTTTCGGTCTTTGCGTCAGTCATGGAAACCACTCGGCTTGCTGTCGATCTCGCGCGCACGCTCCAGAGCCGCTCGGTCGGTCACGACGCGAATGTAGCGGTCGATCACGTCGCTTTCCGGCAGGATCTTGCGCATCCATTGCAGCGCGCTCGCCAGCAGGAGGTCGGCCGCGCTCATGGTCTCGCCGAGCAGATAGGTCCGGCCGCTCAGAACGCCGATCACGTGGGCGCACATTTCGCTGTAGAGTCTGGCGAGCGCCGGGTTGTTGACGGTCACGCCGGAGATATGGGCGAGCGCCGTCGGCTCGATGACGCCGGCATAATAGGCGAGCCAGGAAAGGTAGGCGCCGCGCTCGGGATGGCCCGGCGGCCGGCCGAGGCTGCAATCCGGATAGAGGTCGGTCAGATATTGCACGACGGCGGCCGACTCCCAGATCACCGCGCCGTTGTGCAGAAGCGCCGGCACCTGCTTATGCGGATGCGGATTGTTCTCGTCCGGTCCACCCGAGCCGTCCCATCGACGGATGTTGACATAGCGGATCTCGTATTCGGCGCCGATTTCCTCGAGCAGCCAGATGATGCGCGACGAGCGCGAGAGCGGCGCATGGATAAGCGTCAGCATCGAAACCTCCCTGTTCCGCCGGAACGCCGGCGGCCATATTGGGAAACGCCGCCCACGCGCCCAGACGAACGCGGAAGGAAGCTCCCGGTTTTTCAGTTCCAGAACATCGAGGCCCGCTTCAGGCATTGCACCTGACGCCGCGCGCCTGCGCCGATCGGCGCAAACGCCGCCGGAAGCAGCCTCATCTCGTCCCATTCTAGACGGCGACCGGCGCCTTGATATGTGAATCGGCTTCGTAGCCGACGAGCGTAAAGTCTTCGAACTTAAAGGAAAATATATCCTTTACTGCCGGATTGATGCGCATTTCCGGGAGCCGCTTGGGCGTTCGCGTCAGTTGCAAGCGCGCCTGTTCGAAGTGGTTGTGATAGATGTGGGCGTCGCCGAGCGTGTGAACGAAATCGCCGGGCTTCAGCCCCGTCACCTGCGCCACCATCAGCGTCAGCAGCGCGTAGGAGGCGATGTTGAAGGGAACGCCAAGGAAGATATCGGCCGACCGCTGGTAGAGCTGGCAGGAGAGCTTGCCGTCCGCCACGTAGAATTGAAACAGGCAGTGGCAAGGCGGCAGCGCCATCTCGTCGACCAGCGCCGGATTCCAGGCCGAAACGATGTGGCGCCGGGAATTCGGATTGGTCTTCAGGCCCTCGATGAGGGTCGCGATCTGGTCGATGTGCCCGCCGCCCGGCGTTGGCCAGGAACGCCACTGATAGCCGTAAACCGGTCCGAGTTCGCCCTTCTCGTCCGTCCATTCGTCCCAGATGCTGACGCCGTTTTCCTTGAGATAAGCGATATTCGTTTCGCCCTTCAGGAACCACAGGAGCTCGTGAATGATCGAACGCAAGTGCAGCTTCTTGGTGGTCAGTACCGGGAAGCCTTCCGACAGGTCGAAACGCATCTGGTAACCGAAAACCGATCGCGTGCCCGTGCCCGTCCGGTCTCCGCGGTCGGTTCCCACTGTCATCACATGTTCGAGGAGATCGAGATATTGCCGCATGCTTCTTCGCCGACGATTCGTTCGCTTCGCTCAAAATAGGACGAACCCTCCGGCGAACCAATGGCTACGGTGCGTTTTCCCGCAATTTGATGTCCGAACTTCGAGCAGCGCTATGCATGGCCTCCGCCCATGCTGCCGCCCGCCGTCAAGGGAACGCAGCAGAGGTTCCCCGCGTTCTTGAACAAGAACGCTTGCGCGGGTCCACCCGGATCATGCCCGAAACCGCACTCGTTTTTGTGTTTGGCACCTTGAAGAGAGGCTTTCCGCTGCATCGGCGCGGCCTCGCTCGGGCGCGCTTTATTGGTTTTTATCGGACAACCAGGAAATATCCGATGCTCATTGCGGGGCCGTGGCTCGCTCCGATGATGCTGGACGAGCCGGGCCAAGGTCATCACGTCAGGGGTGAGCTTTATCAAGTCGATCCGGCCACCCTCCATCGACTTGATCGGCTGGAGGCGGTAGGGCGGCCGGGGAATTTTCGAAAGCTGATTAGTGTCGTGCCAGCGAGATCCGGCGCAACTTGCGACGCATTCGCCTATCTCAAAGCCAGATTTCTGGCTTCACCCGCACACACGGGATATCTCAGTTCCTATGACGACAGGCGCTTCGTGCCGCCGTGGCGGCGCTGAGGTTTATGTGTTTCGGAGCAGCGCCCGCCGCCCGTCCGATCATTTCGCAGGGCGCCGGTTGCCGGCGTGATCCTGGTATTGTTCGTTTCTCACTGCCTTTTCATCGAGGCCACGCGCATCGGAATGCTGCGCCTTGTCTCGGTTGGAAAGAACGTCGTTCTCACCAAGAACGCCCCTTTTCACTTCGGTCTGTGCGCCGCTGCCTGAACCTTTGCCTTTGTCCGGCTTTCCCACATGCTTGCGACTGGCGTGAGCCATGATCCGTCTCCTTTCATTATCTCGGATGGCGCTAAGAGAAGTCTTAGCCTCAATTCTCTGCACCCTTGTGGTGCCTGCTTTCCTGGTTCTTTCCGCGCGTCATGCTGCGTTCGTCCGGCTCGCGCGCATCGGCGTGCTCGGTATCCAGTTTCCCGCCCTTGCGATGAGCCTTTCGCAAGGCGGCGGAGCGCTGGAGCTTCTCCGCGGCGTCGAAATCCTTGCCGGCGTTCGACGTATCCTCGCGGCCCTGAAGCACGCGCTGTTGCTGTTCGTGCGTCTTCTTGCCGACCATTGCCTTTCCTCCTATTTATTCGTCCGGCCGCGCTGGCGCGGGTTCGCACCGCCCTGCGTGGTCGTATCGTTCTCGACATCGCCTTCGATGGTGTTGCCGCGCTTCAGCATCTCATAGTCGGATGGTCCCTGGATGCCCTTGCTCCGGCCGATCCCGGGATCCTGCTTCAGATCCTTGTCGCTGGGGCGGCGTGTCTTCGGATGCTTGGAAGATGTCATCGGACTTCCTTCCGTATCTGCCCTTTCGTGTTCTGCTGGTCATGTTCAACCCGACCCGCGTAGGCGTTTCGGCCGGGCCACATCTATTGGCTTAACCCGGCGGCCCCGCGAAGGTTCCGAGATTAGCGGCAAGCCCGGGGCCGTTTTCGAGCGCGCTGGCGGGATTTTCTCGGCCAAGCGACGAAACAAACTCGGCCGCCTGGGGTTAGAACTTTTGAGATATCAACGATGACCGCGAGAGAGGTGTGACCCATGAGTGCGACAGGCCTCGATGTCTTCGACAAGACCCTGCAAACCACCAATATCTGGCTCGGCGAGATCATGGAGCATCATGGTCCGGACCGGAAAGTCGCCTGGCATATATTGAACGTCGTGTTGAGGGCACTGCGCGACAGGCTTCCTCCGGAGATGGCCGCCCATCTGGGCGCGGAGCTGCCGCTGCTCGTGCGGGGCGCCTACTACGATCAATACCGACCCAACCATCGGCCCGACAAGGCGACGCGATCGCTCGACGAATTTCTGCAATGTGTCACGGATGGGATGAAACCTGGCCGTCCCGTTAATCCCGTCGAAGCCACGAAGTCGGTGTTCCAGGTTCTCGCGCGGCACATAGATCTCGGTCAATCGGTAAAGGTGCGCGACACGCTGCCGAAGGAGATCCGTGCTCTCTGGCCCGACAATGTCCCCGCCAAGGAGCAGGCGTAACACGAAACGGTAAGGCGGCTCCGCCGCCTTCCACTTGGTCTCCGGATTGGCAAAATCAATTGCGCTGGCGATCCCGGATCGTTCGGCCGGGATCACGAAAAAACTCCGCAATTCAAACGCTACCGCCTTTGCCCGTCCGAGGGACACGCGATGTAGTAGCCGAAACCGGGAGAATCCCTGCGGATCAGAGGACCTGGAGCTTGCCGAGGTTCTTGGCCACCAGGTAGTAGAACGTCACGCGTGACTTGGTGCGGTCGTCCGCCATCGCCTTGGCCGTGGCAGCGATTGCCGCGTCCGCGTCCGCACCGCCGACGCCGAGCTTCTTTTCACACCACTTCTCCTTGACGCGCTCGAGCTCCTTGGGGTCCGAGGCCGAGACGAGAGACGAATCCTTGTTGCGAAGGGCGATGCCGAGATGGCGCACGATCTTGTTGACAACAGCTTCGTCGGCGCCGCTGTCGTATTTCTGCACGTCTGCGAGATAATCAGTCATGATGCCTCCAGTTTGCACTTGCTCTCAAGCTGCTGCCCTTTTCGCGAACCGCGTGCAGCAGCGGGAGTTTTTCACGCTGATCGGGTATGTCAAGGCGTTTCGGTAAGGGCCGCACCCGGGATAATATATCTGTCATATTCTCCCTCGCGGCCCTTTTCTTGGACTGCGGAAAGACCTATATGACGTGTGCCGTCTTCGGGCGGCTATGGCAATAAACGGGCGATGCAATAAACCCATTGGACCCGGGGGCGGTACCCGGCGCCTCCACCAAAAACCGGCCTGGAAATGCGGACCGGCTTTTGATGGGGGCGAAATAGGATCGACAAGGGCGTAAAGATCGACTTTTTGCTCGGCATTGTACCACCGTTATCGGGCTAAACTTATAGTTGCAAACGACAACTATGCTGAAGCACGTCTCGCTGCCTAACGGCGGTGCGGCACTTCAAATCAAGTCCTTCCGGGTAGCACCGTAAGGCGGGGTCCGAAGGCACCTGGCAACAGAAGCCTTCACCTTCTCCCCTGTCGCGAAATGGTCTATAGATGCTTGATAATTGACTCGTCATAAGCAGACGGGGCAAAGGAGTGTCCGTACAGCCCTGCATACCGCTTCGGTGCGCAAGAGTCGCTGTGGTGTGACATGCAGCAGTTGAGTTTAAGAGAAGACGGGGATCATATGGGCCAGGACCACATACGCTACGACATTCTGGCGCAGGACGCGCTTCGCGGTGTCATTCGCAAGGTGCTGGCCGAAGTCGCAGCCACGGGTCATCTGCCCGGCGACCACCATTTCTTCATCACCTTTCTGACCGGCGCCCCCGGCGTGCGCATCTCGCAGCATCTGAAGGCGAAATATCCTGAACAGATGACGATCGTCGTTCAGCATCAGTTCTGGGACCTCAAGGTCAGCGAGGCCGGCTTCGAGATCGGCCTCTCCTTCTCCGACACGCCGGAGAAACTTGTCATCCCCTTCAACGCCGTCCGCGGCTTCTACGACCCGTCGGTCAATTTCGAACTGGAGTTCGACGTCGCCGCCGCCGAGGAAGAAGAGGAAACGGCGGAGATCACCGCCTACCCGGTCAGCGAAGGTGACGACGAACCCGCCGAGAAGAGCACTGAAAAGCCGGCTGAACCGAAAAACGGCGGTGCCTCGGTCGTCTCGCTCGACTCCTTCCGCAAAAAGAACTGACCGATACGGAGGCGGCCCATGGCCGGCGAGATCGTCAACCTGCGCCAGTTCCGCAAGAAGCAGGCCCGCTCCGAGAAGGAAAAGCAGGCCGAGCAGAACCGTGTCGCCTTCGGCCGTACCAAGACAGAAAAGTCGCTCACCCGCGCCCTGAACGAAAAGGCGTCGAAGACGCTCGACCAGGGCCGGCTGGAAACGCCGGCCATCGCGCGTTCGGCGGACGGCATCCCCGACACGGAAAAGACTTGACCGGCACCGTGCGTCTAAAGAGACGGTCGCCGCAGCATCCGCGTCGTCGGCAGCCCTGAAAAACGATTCGGGCGCAAAGACTTGAGCCAGGCTTCGGAATCGGAGTGCCAACGCCTTGAATCGGTTTATGAGCGATGACGATCGTCAAGCATTCCGCCACCCTGCACGGACATAGAACGAGCATCACCCTCGAAGAACCGTTCTGGCAGGAATTGAAATCGATTGCCCAGAACCGTGGCATGCCGCTTGCCCGGCTGATTGCCGAGGTCGACGACGGGCGCGACCCTGACGGCAATCTCTCCTCGGCGCTCCGCGTCTACGTCCTCGCCTGGGTAAAATCGCACGCCACTGCATGATTCTTTAAATCGGAATCGATTTGAGGATAGATCATACAGCAATTCAAATCGTTACAGCGACCATTGTGCGTCTTAGAAGATGCACGACGCTGTGGCGAGCTGCATATGGATCAGCGCCCTGCCAGCTGCCACGGCTGACCGCCCTCTCCTGTGCGGTCCGCGCGCGGCCGGGCGTCGAACTCCGCAAAACCGCTGCGCAATTGCTCAGCCATGGCGCGTATGCCGCCTGGCATGTGCGAGTGCTCCATCATGCAGACACAGTTCCGCCCGGCGCCCTTGGCGATATAAAGCTGATCGTCGGCAATCTTGAAAATGTCCTCGTAGACGGCCGGATAGGTGAAGAGGGCAATGCCGATGCTGACGGTGACCGCATCTGCGCAGCCGCCTTCCGGTAGCCCATCCTCTGCGACACCAAGGCGGATGCGCTCCGCCAATCCGCCGACCGCGCCCGCATCGGTCGAGCGCACGAAAACCCCGAATTCCTCGCCGCCGAGCCGCCCGACCACACCGTGCTCGCCGATGGCACCGCGCAGTACCGCAGCAATTGCAACGAGCGCCGCATCGCCGGCAAGGTGGCCATGGCAATCATTGATCTTCTTGAAATGGTCGGCATCGAGGATCAGGAGCGCCGATGTCGGCGGAAACGACGTGAGATCCTGCTTCGCGAAAAAGTCGATGACATCAGCAGTGAAGGCGCTGCGGTTGAGGCAACCCGTCAAACCGTCATAGCGGCTTGCCTGCATGAGGAGCCGGTTGGCCAGTGCCAGTTGCTGCATCTTGACGCCGATGAAGGCAAAGAGCGGTATGGCCAGAAGCAAGGGAATGTAGAACGCAAGCCTGAGCGTCGTGGCCATTACCTCCGCACCGAAGCGGGCAGTGCAATAATAGGTGATGAGCATGGCGATCGCCGTGCAGCCGACGGTACCACCGAGGGTACAGTTCACGATCCAGACGACTGCGCGGCGATCAAGCCCCAGCTCAAGCGATTTCATCTCGCAACCCCAGTTGTAGGCACATTGTGCCCCGAGGGATGCTAATGCGGCTTCAAGTGGGCCACTAAAATTCTAGGGATGTTTGCCGTTTTTTGGCGCCGGGGGTGCTGAATGCGGGCGGAAAACCGCTGCGCACTTTTCCTCGTCCCGATTTGCTTGCTTGACGCGGATGCGGGCGGAAAACCGCTCCGCTCTTTTCCTCATCCCGATTCGCTTGCTTGACGCGGGATGCGGGCGGGGCGGAAAACCGCCCGCACTTTTCCTCATCCCGATTTGCTTGCTTGACGCGGGATGCGGGCGGAAAACCGCTCCGCACTTTTCCTCATCCCGCTTATTGCACCGTGATTTCCGGCAGCATGTCGAAGTTCAGGCCCTGCCCGGCCGGCGGGCCGGCATTCTCGTCGGTTACGCTGCCGCCGGTTGGCGGCGGCGGGTTGACGCGCTCGACGTTTCGCGCAGGCGGCGTCTGCTCGACGGCACTGCGCGGCGGAAGTTGCCGCAGGCGCAGGCGCAATTCCTCGGCTGCGCGCCGTTCGGTAGCAGCACGCGCCTCGGCCTCGGCCTTCATCCGGGCCGCCTCGGCCGCCGCGGCCTGGCGGTGGCGTTCCTCGGCGATCGCCCTCCGCCGGGCAATCTCGCGTTCGGCCGCGCGTGCCTTGTAAAGCGCCACCTCGCGGCGAAGCCGCTGCTTCTCGAGCACATTCGCCTGAAGCATTTCCACGCGCCGCCGCTCCCGCTCGAAGGCCCTCAGCGACAGGAAATTCGAAAGATCGGTGACGTCGACCGTGACACCGGGCGCATCCAGCAGCCCGCCATAGCCGAAGCGCACACGCGGTTCGGCGCCGGCAAGCGCCTCTTCGCCTGGCCGGAACTCCAGGTCGATCACGCCGTTCATGCGTTGATCAGCAAGATCGAACGATGCCTCGCCGGTGAACGCGGCGTTGCCATCGGCCGCCGTGACGTTCTGCGCCCTGACCGTGCCGCCGGCAACGCTGAAGGGCACCTTGACGACACCGACAACCGACTGACCGGTAAAGAGCAGTTTCTCTGCCGCCTTGCGGATCGCCTCAGGCGAGATCTCGGTCTTCATGGCATCGGCAGCGGCCATCAGGGGCGGCAGCGCTGCCGTGTTGATGCCGTTCAGCGTAACGCCGTTGAACGTCGCGGTTCCCGACCCGCTCGCCGAATGCGCCATCGCGCGGGGGGTCGCGCCCGAAGCCTCCATCGCAACCGCCAGGTCGAACCGGCCGGTCGCCACCGGGCCGCTTTCGCGCGCCCATCCGGCAGCGGCGAGATCGGCACCCTTGAGATCGAAGCGCGAGCGCAGGAAGCCCGAGCCATTGGCGTTGCCGATTTGCAGCCGCCCCTCGAGCTTGCCCCCCAACCACTCGCCGGTGGCATCGCTCACGGCGATCTCGTCGCCCTTCCATTCGAGTCTTCCGGCAAAGCCGGTGACCGGACCGTAGACGCCCGGCCAGAACTGCTTCGCGGTAACGTTCAACGCAACGTCGAAGCCGCTCCAGGCCGGCTGCGCGACCGGTGCCTTCGACAATCCGCCGATCGACACATCCTCGAACTGACCGAGGATGCCCTCGCCGAGCCAAGCGAGATCGAGCGTATCCAGCGCAAGTTCGCCGACGGCCTTGCCGGCCGTCTTTCGATCGATCGCCAGCGCGCCGGTAAAGGCATTCTGGTCGACCTTGCCTTCGATCGCCGAGAGCGCAATTTTTTCCGCATCGGTCGTGATGTCGGTCGACAGCGTCACCGGCAGTCCGCTGCCCATCTGCGGCAATCCGATTCCCTGAAGAAGCAGGAATGGCTCCAGATCCTCCGTCTGCAGCGTCAGCTTCGCCTGGCCCTCGAGATAGTGGTCGCGGGCAAGATCGAAGACACCCTTGGCAGCGAGCGACGTCTTCTCGGTGGTGAAGGTCAGCGTTCCGTTCGCCTTGGAACCCTCGGTGCTCTGCAGCTTAATCGCCAGGATACCGTTCGCATCGGCGTCGAACGGCAGCGGATCGAAGCCCGCCTGGCCGATGAGGACGGGCGTGTGCGGATTCTCGAGCGTCGCCTCCAGCAGCATGCCCTTGCCGGCGAGCGCCTGGGCGACATCGGGTGCCTGGTAGCTTGCGGCGATCTTGCCGCCGTTGGCGGTGCCGATCACGCCGAAGGTGACGGGCGCGCTGCCCTCGTTGCTGCCGGCCGTCAGCGTCACGTCGAACGCGGCATCGGAATAATAGGGGCCGGCTCTGATGAGCCGTTGCAGCGCCGGATGGGCGACCGTGTGCCGGCCGATCATTTCGAGGAAGGGCGTCAGGTCCTTTGCGGCGAGCTTCATCTTCGCCGAGAGCACCGGCTGATCGAAGCCACCGCTCATCCGACCGGAAAGGGCGAGCTGCGCGCCGGAAAGCGAGCCGATCGCCACCCGCTCCGCCTGCAACTGTCCGTTCTTGAGGGTCAGCACCGCCTGCACGTCCCGCGCCTCCTCACCAAAGGCGGAAAAAGCCTCGGCAGAGAGATCGGCGGCGATCGCGTGCTGCAGCAGGGTTCCGGTCGACGCATCACCGGCGACGAGACCGGCCAGTGCCTGCAGTGCCTCCAGATCGATGCGGTTGCCCTTGAGCTGCAGCGAAAGGCTCGGCTGCTGCTCCGCGAAGGACTGGCGTTCGATCCGCCCCCGGAGCGTCGCGGGCCCTGCCGCCACCTCAAGGCTCTCGAATTGCTGCAGCGTATCCGTCAGGTTCACGGTTGCGGCGAAACCGGCTGTCTTCAGCTTGCGGATCGCCGGGTCCACCGACCCCGCCAGCCAGTTCGCCAGTCCCGAAGGCTGGTTGGAGGCAATCAGGATGTCGCCGCGGAAGGCGCGCTGCTCCTTGAGGTTCAGCCGCCCGCTGGCTTCCATTTGCGTCCGCCCGGGCAGGAGCGCCACCGCATTCTCCACGATCCAGCCGGCGCCGTCCGGCCTGACGTCGAGACGCACGTCGCGAAGCGTCGTATCGCCGATAACGATTGCCGGCAGCTTGAGGCTGGCCCGGCCCGGCACCTGCGGAATAGGAATGTCGGCGGCGATCGCCAACATCGCTTCGACCCGCTGGCGCAGCGAAATGGCGGGGTCGCGGCCGGTCTTGCCTCTGCGGCCGGAATTGCCGATGCGGCTGACGTCGATCTGCTGACCGTCGGCGATCAGCAGAAATTTCTGGTCCTTGCCGGTGTCGAGCGTCGCCTCGCCCGTGACGACATAGGGATCTTCCGGCGGCCCAACCTCGAAACGGTATTCCGGAACGCGGATGCTCTCGTTGGTGAGCTGGAAATCGCCGTTGATGCGCAAGGCGGCGCCACTGTCCTCAGCCTCGTCCGCCGGCCGATTTTCCGTCAGCGTGAACCGGCCGCCGTAGACCGGCTTGAAGTCGACGACCTTGAGATCGCCGTCGAGCTCGACGCCGAACGGCCGCTTGTCCGGCGTCAGCCGCGCCCGGAGGCTCAGCGCCCCCTCCTCGTTCACCTCGTTCGTGGAAAAGGCGAAACTGCCGGCCTCGCCGTCGAGCGCCGCGCGACCCTCGACCTTCCACGGACCGGCAAGAGAGCGTGCCGACAGATCGGCGGAAAGATCGCTGACGCGGCGGGTACGCCCCGTCTGCTCGTCGATGAACTCGATCTCACCATCGACGATCTCGACCTTTTCGAGAACGACCGTGCTTGCCGGGATCGATGCGCGCCGGCCGCGCGCCCAGTCGAGCGTACCGTCCGGCTGGAGGCGGATTCTTGCCTTCGGACGGTCGAGCCGCATGTCGAAGATCAGCGCCTCGCCGCTCAGGAACGGCGCCAGCTCGGCGCTCATCGAGAACTGCGCGACCTGGATGATCGGCGCGCCGCCCTCTGCGGGGCCGACGCGAACATCATTGAGAGTCACCGTCGGGAACGGGATCAGCCGCGCATCGACACTGCCGTGGACGACCACCGGCTTGCCCATGATGCGGCTTGCCTCGCGCTCGAAATCTTTGCGGAAGTCGGTCCAATCGATGAACAATGGCGCGATCAACGCCGCAAAAAGCGCGACGACAAGCAGCCCACCAATGGTAACCAGAATTCGCGCCAGCACCGTGTCACATTCCCGTCTGTCTCATTCGCGCCCTACTCGCATCATTAAGCGGCGGCCCCACACTGTCAGGCAAAGATCTTGCCCGGGTTGAAGATATTGTCCGGATCGAGCGCGCGCTTGATCTGCCGCATCAGATCCAGCGCATCGCCAAGTTCCGCCTCGAGAAACGGCATCTTGCCCTGCCCGATTCCGTGTTCGCCCGTGCAGGTGCCGTCCATCGATAGAGCCCGCGCGTTCAGCCGCTCGACGAAGGCTTCCGCCCGCGCAACATCGGCTGGATCCTTGTCGTCGAAAAGCAGCCCGACGTGAAAGTTGCCGTCGCCCGCATGGCCGACGATCGGTGCGACCAGCCCATGTGCCGCGATATCCTCATGCGTCGCCGCAACGCAATCGGCAAGTCGCGAAATCGGTACGCAAACATCTGTCGAAAGGATCGCGGCGCCGGGCACCAGCCCCTTCTGTGCCCAATAGGCGTTGTGCCGCGCCTTCCAGAGTCGCGACCGCTCTTCCGGATTGGTCGTCCAGATGAAACCAGTAGACCCCAATTCCGACGCTATTTCGGCGAACTGGCGCGATTGTAGCTCGACGCTCTCGGCGCTGCCGTGAAACTCGACGAAAAGCGTCGGCGTCTCCTGATAGCCGAGGTTCGAATAGGCGTTGCACGCCTTCATCTGCAGCGCGTCGAGCAGTTCGATACGTGCCACCGGAATACCCGACTGGATCGTCAGGATCACCGCGTTGCAGGCGTCCGCAATCGTCGGGAACGGGCAGACGCCGCCGGAGATCACTTCCGGTATGCCTTGCAGGCGCAGCGTGATCGACGTGATGATGCCGAGTGTGCCTTCCGCGCCGACGAAGAGCCGCGTCAGATCGTAGCCGGCCGAGGACTTGCGCGCCCGGTGGCCGGTCGAGATCTCGCGACCGCCGGCGACGACGGTCGTCACCGCGAGCACGTTTTCCTTCATCGTGCCGTAACGCACTGCGTTGGTGCCGGAGGCACGCGTCGACGCCATGCCGCCGATCGAGGCGTTCGCTCCCGGATCGATCGGAAAGAAGAGGCCGGTATCGCGCAGATAAGTGTTCAGCTCTTCACGCGTAATGCCGGGTTCGACCGTGCAATCAAGATCCTCTGCATTGACGGCGAGAACGCGGTTCATCCGCATCATGTCGACCGATATACCGCCGTTCGGCGCATTCACGTGCCCTTCCAGCGACGAGCCCGTGCCGAAGGGGATCAGCGGCACGCGGTGCGCGCTGGCGATCTCGACGATCTCGCGCACTTCGGCGGCATTCTCGGGAAAGACCACGGCATCCGGCAATTGCGCCGGAATATAGGTGGTCGTGTGGGTGTGCTGGGCGCGGATCGCCTCGCTCGCATGGAAGCGGTCGCCGAATCGGACGGCAAGGAGCTCCTTCACCGCAACGATGCCGCTTTCGTTTCTCGTTCCCGCTTTGATTGCCTTCAACGCCACGAAAACGCCCCTTCCCTCCAGCGCCCCGCGTCTCGGCCAATCGCGCCAGGTCACTGTAACATTCTGAATTGCCACCGATTTTATTCCCAATTCAACGCCGAATTAAGGAATTATGCGGCAGCCGACCCCGCCCGAGCACAGCGCTCAAGCGAGTAGACAAAGATGGTCATGACCTCCGGGCCTAAACGCGCACCCTCGCCTTTCCGTGGTTCCATGTCATGACGAGAGGCGCCGGGCCGGATCGGAAGCGCTGACATTTCAAGGCGCTACTGTGCAAATTGGAATCAATTTGTCCAGAAGTTCACGCGGTGCCGAGGCTTTGCGGAGCACGAAAACACAGGCGGTGATACCGGCTTGTCACAAGTGCGCCGTCGGGCCCTCCGTGCTCCTTCCTCGTTTGGCAGCAGGCGGTGCTTCTCTAGTCGGCGTGTCGGCGTCAAGCGATTTTTCATAGCTGAGTCGAGGACGTCTGGATTCGGCCCATACTCACCGTCGCACAATCTGCTAGAGTGATCTAATGTTCGCGACCAATCCTTACGCGTTTCGCAGAGCGACCCTGGATGATCTCGCTTTACTGAAGGCGTGGCGGTCGAACCCGCATGTCCTGGAATGGTGGGGTTCTGGTGAGCCGCATGGTGAAGCAGAACTGGTTGATCCTCGGGTGGCTCGCTGGATCATTTCAATTAACGAACGGCCCTTTGCGTTCTTGCAGGACTACACGGTGCACGGATGGGAAGATCACCATTTTGCCGGTCTTCCCAAAGGGTCGCGGGGAATTGATCAATATATCGGAGACCCCGAAATGGTCGGCGTTGGACATGGTTCAGCGTTTATCGGAATGAGAATGCAGGCTCTTTTCGATGAGGGCGCACCTGTGATCGCGACCGATCCGCATCCAGACAATGAACGGGCGATAGCCGTCTACAAGAAGTTGGGGTTCGAACCGTCTGGACCACCTCAAGAGACCGGATGGGGCTTGATCTTGCCAATGCTGGCGAGGCGGTAAGCAGAATGGATGCAACGGCAGCAAGGTCCGCTTTCGACCCGCATCATGTGGGCAATGCCGCACGGAGCCGATTAGCCCATCTATGATATATCTATTGCAGCGCCGTCCGTTGTCCGCGTTGAGGGAGAAGGTCGCATGCTTGGATTGCTCGCCCTGCTCACGGCGTCCGTCTTCTTCGGCGCCGCCATTTACATCAACGTCGCCGAACAGCCGGCGAGGCTCGGGCTCGATGACCGCGCGGCGCTTGCCGAGTGGGGTCCCGCCTATCGGCGCGGCTTCGAGATGCAGGCTTCGCTCGCGATCGTTTCCGGCCTCCTCGGCGCCTCGGCATGGTGGCAGACCGGCAATCCGCTCTGGGGTCTCGGGGCGGCGATCATCATTTTGAACTGGCCCTATACCCTGCTCGCCATCATGCCTGTCAATCGCCGCCTGGAAGCGACGCGCCCGGAAGAGGCAGGCGATGAGACCCGTGCGCTTCTCGTGCGCTGGGGCACGCTCCATGCCGGCCGGAGCGCGCTCGGCGCGGTAGCGGCGGCAATCTATCTGGTTGCCGCATCGCGTGGGTTCTGAGCCGTCATCAAACCGTCATGAATGGCGACTATTTTATCGATAAATCTGGATTTGTGGATATATGGAAAAGAAAACGGCACTCGCCGCGCTCGCCGCCCTTGGCCAGGACACCCGGCTCGAAGTCTTCCGCCTTCTGGTGCGCGCCGGACCGGATGGCGTTCCGGCCGGCGAGATCGCCGCGCGGATCGGCACCGTCCAGAACACCACCTCGGCGCATCTGAAGGTGCTTGACCAAGCCGGTCTCGTGCACGCCGAACGCGACGGGCGGACGGTGCGTTACGTCGCCGACATGTCCGGCTTCCGCGATCTGCTCGCCTATCTCATGGAAGACTGCTGCAACGGCAATCCCGAACTATGCCGTCCGGTCATCCAGGCCGTAACCTGCAATTGTTGAGGAGGAACAACCGTGACCGACCATAAGCCATTCAACGTTCTCTTTCTTTGCACCGCCAATTCCTCGCGTTCGATCATGGCCGAGGCGCTCCTCAATCGACTCGGCCAAGGCAAGTTCAAGGCATTTTCGGCCGGATCCCAACCCAAGGGCAAGGTTCATCCCCTCGCCCTGGAACTCCTGCAGAGCCTCAACTACGACACTTCCTTCGCGCGCTCCAAAAGCTGGGACGAGTTCGCAACTCCGGATGCACCGAAAATGGATTTTGTCTTCACCGTCTGCGACGATGCCGCCAATGAAGCCTGCCCCGTCTGGCCGGGGCAGCCGGTATCTGCGCATTGGGGCGTGCCGGATCCGGCCGCGGCGCAAGGCAGCGAGCCGGAAAAACACTTTGCCTTTGCCGAAGCCTATCGGATGCTGAACAACCGGATCTCGACCTTCACCAGCCTGCCGATGAGCTCTCTCGACAAGCTCGCCCTCAAGCAGCGCCTCGACGAGATCGGCCGCGATAGCCCGAACGCGGGCTGACCGACGATGGCATTCGATCTCCCCCGCCGCCTCGCGGCCGAAGCGCTAGGCACCGCCGTGCTCGTTGCCACCGTCGTCGGCTCCGGCATCATGGCGGACAAGCTCACGGGCGATGTGGCGCTTTCGCTGCTCGGCAACACCATCCCGACGGGGGCGATCCTCGTCGTGCTGATCACCGTCCTCGGACCACTCTCCGGCGCGCATTTCAACCCGGCCGTGACGATGGTCTTTGCACTCCGGCGCGAGATCGAGGCGAACGCGGCACTCTTCTATGTCGTCGCGCAGATCGTCGGCGGCATCGCCGGATCGGTCGTCGCGCACGCCATGTTCGAGCTTCCGTTGATTCAGATTTCCGCGACCGCGCGCACCGGTACCGGCCAGTGGCTCGCCGAAGCAGTCGCCGCCTTCGGCCTCGTCCTTACCATCCTCGCCGGGCTTCGGTTCCGGTCGGATGCCATTCCATGGCTGGTCGGGCTCTATATCACGGCCGCCTACTGGTTCACCGCATCGACCTCCTTCGCCAATCCGGCGGTCGCGATAGCGCGCGCACTGTCGGACACCTTTGCGGGCATCCGTCCCGTCGACCTGCCCGGCTTCATCCTCGCCGAGATTTTCGGTGCATTGCTGGCGATGGCGCTTGCCGGCTGGATGCTGACGGAGGAGAAACCGAGAATTCACGCGCTCAACGAGCTGAAAGGTGCTGAATGACCATGGACGTCAAGATCTATCACAATCCCGCCTGCGGCACCTCCCGCAACACGCTGGCGATGATCCGCAACGCCGGGATCGAGCCGAACGTCATCGAATATCTGAAGACGCCGCCGTCGCGCGACGAACTCGTCCGGATGATCGCCGATGCAGGCCTGACGGTGCGCGAAGCGATCCGCGAGAAGGGCACGCCCTATGAGGAACTCGGCCTCGACGATCCGGCATTGACGGACGACCAGTTGCTGGACGCGATGCTCGAGCACCCGATCCTGATCAACCGCCCGTTCGTCGTGACGCCGCTCGGCACCCGGCTCTCGCGGCCCTCCGAGCTTGTGCTCGAAATCCTCCCGGACACCCACAAGGGACCCTTCACCAAGGAGGACGGCGAAAAGGTACTGAACGACGAAGGCAAGCGCATTGTCTGATCTGCCAGCAGTATCCGCGGAGCACCTGCGTCTTCCCGACAGGGAGGCGCTGCGCCCGCCATTCGCGACGCATCCGCCGCGCATCCTCATCCTCTACGGCTCGTTGCGTGCGGTTTCCTACAGCCGGCTGCTGGCGCAGGAAGCGGCGCGTCTGCTTACGCATTTCGGCTGCGAGGTGCGTATCTTCGATCCGGCCGGACTGCCGCTGCCGGACGCTGCGCCCGTAAGCCATCCCAAGGTCCACGAGCTTCGGGAGCTTTCCCAATGGTCCGAGGGCCAGGTCTGGGTGAGCCCGGAGCGTCACGGCGCGATGAGCGGCATCATGAAGGCGCAGATCGACTGGATACCACTTTCGGTCGGCTCGATCCGCCCGACGCAAGGAAAGACACTGGCCGTCATGCAGGTGTCCGGCGGCTCGCAGTCCTTCAATGCCGTCAACCAGATGCGCGTGCTCGGCCGCTGGATGCGGATGATCACCATTCCCAACCAGAGTTCCGTCGCCAAGGCGTTTCAGGAATTCGACGCCGACGGCCGCATGAAGCCCTCCTCCTACTATGACAGGGTCGTCGATGTCTGCGAGGAACTGGTCAAGTTCACGCTCCTCACCCGCGACGTCTCGGACTATCTGACCGACCGCTACAGCGAGCGGAAGGAAGAGGCCGCCAAGCTTGAGCAGCGGGTTTCGCTAAAGTCGATCTGACGCCAGAGGCTATTTCGAATTCCACCGAAATAGCCTTGACTCCATCTTCAGCGCTGTTACGTTTATTTCCATGAAACTCGAAAAAGCAGCCGCCCAGCTCGAAGCACTGGGCAATCCCACGCGCTTGCAGCTCTACCGGACGCTCGTCCGGGCGGGCGAGGACGGGCTTGCCGTCGGGCGTATCCAGGAGAAGCTCGAAATCGCCGCGTCTACACTCTCGCATCACCTCAAGCGCCTGGTCGACACCGGCCTTGTGACACAGGAGCGGCAGGCGACGACGCTGATCTGCCGCGCGAACTATCCCGGCATGCAGGCGCTGGTCGGCTATCTCGTCGATGAATGCTGTGCCGATTCCCGATGCGGGACGGCCGAGAAGGAGGTCGCGGCTTGACCCCTTTTTTGCTCGCATAATTCGAATATACCAGAAATATGGAAGGAGAAGACATGAGCAGTAGTGCCGCACTTCCCGTTGCCGTTATCGGCGCAGGCCCGGTCGGTTTGGCCGCGGCCGCACATCTCGTCGCCCGTGGCATCGAGCCGATCGTCTTCGAACGCGGCGATGCTGTCGGGACCTCCCTGCTGGAATGGGGCCAGGTCCAGGTCTTTTCGCCCTGGACCTACAACATCGACCCCGCCGCCCGCTCGCTCCTCGAGGCCGCAGGTTGGCAGGCACCCGCCGGCGACGGACTGCCGACGGGAAGCGAAATCGTGCGGGACTATCTGGCACCGCTTGCCGCCCTGCCCGCGATCGCGCCGAACATCCGGCTCGGCTCGAGCGTCGTCGCCGTCACGCGCGAAGGGCTGGACAAGGTCTCCTCGGTCAACCGTGCCACAGCCCCCTTCATCGTCCGCTTCACAGACAGTAACGGCAATGAAGAACAGGTCCGCGCCCGCGCAGTCATCGACGCCTCCGGCACCTGGACGCAGCCCAATCCGATCGGCATCGACGGCCTGACCGTCACCGGAGAGATTGCGGCGCGGGATCAGATCGCCTACGGCATCCCCGACGTCGGCGGCGCGCGGCGCACGGACTATGCGGGCAAGCGCGTGCTGGTCATCGGCGGTGGCCACTCGGCCATCAACACCGCCCTGGCGCTGATGGAGCTTCAGGAGACGGCGCCCGGAACGGAGGTTTTCTGGGCGCTCCGCCGCAAAGGCGTCGAGCGGTTGCTCGGCGGCGGGCTGAACGACCAGTTGCCGGCCCGTGGTGCGCTCGGCCTTGCGGCCAGACGGGCTATGAACGAGAACCGGCTCACCATGCTGGCCCCCTTCGCCGTCGAACGCATTTCGCTGCGGGAAGGCCGCCTCGCCGTGATGGCCCTGCTCGATGGCAAGCCGTTCTCGCTCACCGTGGATCGAATCGTCGTCGCAACCGGATTCCGGCCCGACTTCTCGTTCCTGCGGGAACTGCGGCTTGCGCTGGACCCAGCGGTCGAAGCGCCGCCGTCGCTCGCTCCGCTGATCGATCCGAATTTCCATTCCTGCGGCACCGTTCCGCCGCACGGGGCTGTCGAACTCGCGCATCCGGAGCCGGGTTTTACGATCGTCGGTTCAAAATCCTATGGACGTGCGCCGACCTTCCTGATGGCGACCGGATACGAGCAAGTACGCTCCGTCGTCGCCGAGATCGCCGGCGACCACAAAGCGGCACGCGAGGTGCGCCTCGTGCTCCCGGAGACCGGTGTTTGCAGCGCCGACCATATTGTGGGCGCCGATCCTTCCGCCGGGTGCTGCGGCGGGCCGGCGCCCGCAGCCGTCGATGCCTGCTGCGCCGCGGATGCCGAAGCGAAGGCGGTCAACAGGTCAGGATGCGGTTGCGGCGGGCCCGCGGCGATGCCAACTGCACGTTTCCTCAATTCGGAGCCGATTTAAGGACAAAAACATGCAGCAATTCAAAGTGCTACAGCGTCCCTTGCGCGTCGCGCGGCGCTGTAGGAACCGCGGAACCGACCGGATCGTGGAAATCGCCGGATGAGCGAACGCAGGATACCCGCCGCGGCGCTTTGGGCCTTGGGCCTGACGCAGATCGTCGGCTACGGCACGCTGTACTACAGCTTCAGCATTCTCGCGCCCGACATGGCGCGCGAACTCGAATGGCCGGAGCAATGGGTCTTCGGCGCGCTCTCCGTCGCGTTGCTCATCGGCGGTCTCTTTGCGCCGATCGCGGGGAAATGGGCGGACGGCTTCGGCGCCGGCCGCATCATGACACTTGGATCGGCCGGCGCGGCCGTGGCGCTGGTTGCCTGCGCGGCCGCGCCCGACCGCTCGGCCTTCGTGCTCGCGCTCGTGGCGATGGAACTCGCGTCTTCCTTTGTGCTCTATAGCGCCGCCTTCGTCGCAATCGTGCAGTTCGGCGGCAGCAATGCGCAGCGAAGCATCACGCACCTGACCTTGATCGCCGGCTTTGCCTCGACGCTCTTTTGGCCGCTGACGAGCGCGATGCATCAAAGCTTCTCCTGGCGAGAGGTTTACGTCGCCTTTGCCGCGATGCACCTTGTCCTCTGCCTGCCGATCCATGCCTGGATCGCGCGGTTGACGCGCCGCGCGGCAGTCGCCGCTCCATCCTTGGCAGCAATTACGACGGCAACGCATGAACGACCGATCGCCGTCGCATCGCAAGACCGCTCCATCGTTTTCCTGCTGATGCTCACCGGTTTTGCGGTCGAAGGCTTCATCCTGTCGTCGATCCTCATCCACATGGTGCCTTTGATGGCGGCGCTCGGCATGGGAACGGCCGGTCTTCTCGTCGCCAGCCTCTTCGGGCCGGCGCAGGTGGCAAGCCGGCTCATCAACATGCTGTTCGGCCGCGGTCTGCGGCAGGTCTGGCTGGCGCTCATCGCCGCAACTTTGCTGCCGCTCGCGCTCATCGTTCTCTTGACGACGAACCCGTCGATGCCCGGGGCAATCGTCTTCGCAATCCTGTTCGGACTTGGCTCCGGCCTCACCAGCATCGTCGGCGGCACGCTGCCGCTCGAGCTGTTCGGCCTCGAAGGATACGGTGCGCGGCTCGGCTGGGTTACCGCTGCGCGGCAGGTTTCGTCGGCCCTCGCTCCCTTCGCGCTGGCGCTGGCGATGGCCGGAACGGGCGTTACCCCGTCACTCTGGGCAATGGTTGCGCTCGGCGCGATCGGCGTGGCGACTTTTTCAGGGATCGTCTTGATCAGGCGGAGGTACGAAAGCGCGGCTGGAGACCGGGCGCCGGCGGGCAGCGACGCCCGCGCCAATTTGCGGCTCTAAGCAATTCTAGGTGCATAACGGGTTTTCCGTCCGGTCGTTTCAGAGCTAGACGCGAGATTACAGGGCTTCAGCCGCTGCCGCGGCAGCGTCCATTTCCTCGTGCAGCTTGCGCTCCTCGTCCGCGTGCGGCTTGGTGAAGCGCGCGATGACGAGATAGGCGACCGGCGTGAGATAGAGTGTCACGATCACCGCAAGGCCGAGCCCGCCGACGAGCACCCAACCGAGCGCGATGCGCGCCTCGGCCCCTGCCCCGCTCGCCAGAACCAGCGGTACAGCACCGACGACAGTCGCGATCATCGTCATCATCACGGGCCTCAGGCGGATATTGGCGGCGTTCTCGATGGCGCTGCGCACATCCTGACCGCGGTCGCGCAGCTGATTGGCAAACTCCACGATCAGGATGCCGTTCTTCGCCATGATGCCGACCAGCATGACGAGCCCGATCTGGCTGTAGATGTTCAGCGTGTTGCCGGTCACGATCATCGCGAAGACGGCGCAAGCGAGCCCGAGCGGCACGGTCGACATGATGATGACACCGCTGATGAAGCTTTCGAACTGCGCTGCGAGCACCAGGAAGATGATGACGATCGCAAAGCCGAAGGTGATGAACAGTCCATTGGCATTCTCGTCGAGTGTCGCGGCTTCCGCCAGCGGCATCACCCGCGATCCCGGCGGCAGCAGCGGTTCCGCCATCTCCTCGACCATCGACAGCGCCTCGCCGAGCGCGAGGTCCGATTTCAGGCCGGCCGAAAGCGACACGGCGCGAAGCTGCGACTCGCGCGAGAGCTGCGGCGCCACGGCCTTTTCCTCGATCGTCGCGATGGTCGACATCGGCACGATCCGGCCGTCACCGGCCTTGACGAAGATGTTCTGCAGGTCCGTCGGGTCGTTGAGCGGCGTGGTCGACGAAAGCAGCTTGACCGGATAGGCATCGCCCTCGACGAAGATATCGACGACGCTGCTGCCGTCGAGCATCGCCTGAAGCGCCCAGGACAGGCCGCTGATGTCGACGCCGAGATCGGAGGCGCGCTCGCGGTCGATCGTCACCGACAATTGCGCCTGGTTGGCCTCGTAGTTGAGCCGCACGTTCTCGAAGCGGCCGGTGTCCTCGATCGCGCGAAGGAGCTTTGCCGCCGCGTCGCCGAGCTTCGTATAATCGTTTCCGACCAGCGCCACCTGGAGGCCGCTGCCGGCACCGCGAATACCGAGGCTGTTCGCCTGGATGGTGAAGGCGCGGACGGAAGGAATGGCCGCGGTCACCTTGTTTATGTCGGCGACGATCTGCTGCTGCGTGCGCTCCCGCTCCTCCCACGGGGCGAGCGTCAGGACCATGAAGCCGCTATTGGCCGAGCCGCCCTGCCCCGAGATCGAAAAGACGTTGCTGATCTCGCCGGACCGGACGAGTGGCTGAAGCCCCTCCTCGATGCGACGCATCTGGGCCTGCGCATATTCGAGCGAGACGCCCTGCGGCGCGTTGATCCTGAGCATGACCTGCGAACGGTCTTCGTTCGGCGTCAGTTCTGATTTCAGCGTCAAGAACCCTGCCGCCCCTGCCATGGTAAAGAAGGCGGCGACCACGAAAACGATGAGCGGGGCGTTGAGGCACGCGCGAAGCGTCGTGCGATAAAAGGAGGCGGCCCGCGCGCCAAAACGCTGCATCACGCCCTCATGTGCGTGAGCCTCCTTCGTCAGCATGCGCGAGGCGAGCATGGGGCAGAGCGTCAGCGATACGAAGGATGAGAGCAGGATCGAGAAGGCGAGCACGAAGCCGAATTCACGGAAAAGCCCGCCCGTCTGCCCCGGCAGGAACGAGAGCGGGACGAAGACCGCGGCAAGCGTCGCGGTCGTCGCCAGCACCGCGAAGAACACCTCGAGTGTGCCGTGCACCGCGGCGGCGCGGGGGCCAAGCCCTTCCGCCCGGCGCCGCACGATGTTTTCCAGGACCACGATCGCATCGTCCACGACGAGGCCGGTCGCCAGCACGATCGCCAGCAGCGTCAGGATATTGATCGAAAAACCGGCGAGGTAAATTGCCGCGAGCGTGCCTATCAACGCGATCGGCATTGAAATCGCCGGTATCAGCGTCGCCCGCCAGTCGAGCAGGAAGAGATAGATGACGAAGGTGACAATGAAGACGGCGACGGCAAGCGCGATCTCGACCTCGTGGATTGCGCCGTTGATGAACACCGCATCATCGCTGGTGATCTTTAGTTCCGTCCCCTCGGGAAGGATGTCCGACGAGATCGTGGCGACCACGTTGCGCACGCCTTCGGAGATATCGACCGTGTTCGACTGGGCCTGGCGGATGATGCCGAGGCCGATGCCCTGCCGTCCGTTGGAGCGCAGCGCCGTCGTGCCCGTGTCCGGGCCGAGCGTCACGGTCGCGACGTCGCGCAGCCGGACATTGTCGCCGAGGATGAGATTTTCGAACTGCTCGGGTGTCTGCAAGTCCGCCGTCGCGCGGACCGAGATGTCCTGGCTGGCGCTCGTCAGCGAACCGGCCGGCACGTCATAGGAGGCGTCGGCGAGCGCCTCGCGAAGATTGGCGACCGTGACGCCGCGTCCGGCGAGCTTCGCCTGATTGACGTCGATGCGGAAGATCTTGTCCTGCTCGCCGTATGCGGTGACATCGGCGACGCCCTCGACAGCCGCCAGCCGATCACTGATCTCGTTCTCGACCAGCAGCGTCATGTCCTCCATCGTCATGGTATCGGAGGTCAGCGCCAGGCGTATGATGGGCTGGCTGTCGGAATCCGCCTTCACGATCCGCGGCTCCTCGGCGTCGTCCGGCAACTGGCCCGCGATCCGGCCGAGTGCGTCGCGGATATCGTTCGCCGCCTGGCCGATATCGGTGGTGTCGGAGAATTCGAGCGTCACGCGACTGCGCCCGAAGGAGGAGCTGGACGAAATGCCCTTGATGCCCTGGACGCGCGAGACGGCACCCTCGATCACCGAGGTCACCTCGCGATCGATGGTTTCGGGCGACGCGCCTTCGAATTCGGTCGTCACCGACACGACAGGCTGGTCGACCTGCGGCAGTTCGCGAATTTCGATGCCGTTCCAGGCGGCAAGGCCTGCAACGACGATCAGCGTGTTGACCACCAGCGCGAAGATCGGCCGGCGGATGAAGAGCGCGGTAAAGCCGGTCTTGCCCCCTTCGCCTCCCCCCTTGCCGTGATGGCCGCCGATTCCGATGTTCATTGCGCCTCTCCCGCGACCTTCTGCTGAGGCTCGGGCCGGTTTTCGCCGGCAATGCGCACCGCGCCGCCGTCGCGCAGGCGCTGCACGCCCTCGGTGACGATGCGGTCGCCCTCGGCAAGAGTCGCCTCGACAAGCACCTTGTCGGGATTGCGCTGAATGATCTTGACCGGCACCCGCTCGCTGCGGTCACCGTTGACCCGCCAGATATAGGATCCATCCGAACTCCACTGGATCGCCAGCGGATCGACCGTTGGATAACGGTCGCCGTCGAAAGCCATGGTGACCGAGAAGGACATGCCCGCCCGCAGCATGTCATCGGGATTTTCGAGCCGCGCGCGGACTCTAAGCGTCCGGCTCGCCTGGTCGAGACGGTTGTCGATCGCGTGGATCACGCCTTCGAGCTGCCGCCCGGCTTGAGCGATTGCGTTCGCGGTCACAGGCTGGCCGACGAAAATCTTGCTGGCGAAGCGTTCCGGCACCCAGAAATCGACAAGGATTTGCGAGCGGTCGTCCACCACCGCGATCGGCGTCGACGTCGTGACATAATCACCGACATTGACGGTGATGATGCCGACGACGCCCTTCGAGGGCGCGACGATGTCGCGGCGTCTGAGATCGAGCTCCGCCGTTTTCAGCGCCAGTTCTGCCGCCTGCAGCGCGATTTCCGCGTCGCGGACCTCGACTGCCGTCACCGCCCTTGCCGTGCTGAGATTGCGATAGCGCTGCACCTTTTCCTGCGCGCTGTCGCGCGTGAGCCTCGCCTGCTCGGCGGCGATCCGCTGGTCATCGCTATCGAGCCTGGCGATCACCTGGCCCTTGGCGATCCTGTCGCCGGACCTTACGAGAATTTCGGTGAGATTGCCGGTCGCCGTCGGCGTCACGGTGACGGAGTGAATCGCTTCGCCATTGCCGATGGCATTGAGCCTGTCGTTGACGATCGCGCTTGCCGACGGCCTGACGACGACCAGCGCCGCATCTCCGAAGCCGCCTTGGCCACCTTGCCCGCGCCCGCCGTTGCGCCGTCCACCGCTTCCGCCTTCGCCATCCTGCGGTTTCGACAGTGCATCGATCAGCGGGTGCGAAACGCCGATGGCCGCCAGCGTTTCGCCTGCGCCGGGCGCGAAACGCACCCAGGCAACCGCGCCCACGGTGAGCACAACGAAGCTGACAGCCAGCTGCTTCCAAAGCCGCATTCACATCTCCAAATGAAAAGCACGCTCCAGCGCGGCCCGTGCCGGCGGAGCGTTCCGATTTGCGCCCGAGTATGGTTATTCGCGTGCCTTCGGGCAATCTCGGAATGCCATCATTACGCAATTGTAATAAAAGCGAATTTGTTGGCGGCATGATGGCGCGCCCCGTCAAGCGGCGATTGCAGGAGTTTTACTGGACAACCGATGTTTACAGGCTTCGCGGCTGGGCTATGCTGCGTTTGGCCTCACCATTTCCGATCGGCTTCCGCATTCAACTCATTCTGGGGAGAAGAACAATGTGCGATGCATGCGTCATGGAATCGGTAAAACAGCGAATGCTGTCGCGGCGCGGCTTTTTCCGCGCCGCCGCGACCGGCACGGCGGGTATCGCCGCCGCCGGCATGGGAATAGCACCGCCCGCACTTGCGGCCGGCCACACGAGCGTGACCGATCTCACCCATGAACTCCACGAGGAGTTCCCGACCTACTTCGGACAGCAGCAGTTCTTCCGCGAACAGAAGTTCAGCTACGCCAAGGAAAAGTTCAACCTGTTCGAACTCCGAGTGAACGAACATACTGGTACCCACGTCGATGCGCCGCTGCATTTCTCCGCCGACGGCATGTCAGTCGCCGAACTGCCGGTCGAGAAGCTCGTGGTGCCGCTCTGCGTCGTCGATATCCGAGAGAAAGCGGCAGGCAATGCCGATGCGCAAGTGACGCCCGACGACATCAAGGCATGGATCGGCGCCAATGGCGATATCCCGGAAAACGCCTGCGTCGCCATGCTTTCCGGCTGGGCCGGCCATCTCGAAACCGACAAGTTCCGCAACGCCGACGCCGAGGGCAAGCTCCATTTTCCGGGCTTCCACGTAGAGGCCGCCAAGTTCCTGCTCGAAGAGACGCAGGCCGCTGGCATCGCCGTCGATACGCTTTCGCTCGATTTCGGCGCCTCACCGGATTTCGCCACCCATTATGCCTGGCTGCCGCAAGGCCGCTGGGGGCTCGAAGCCGCGGCCAATCTCGACAAGGTGCCGGCCAAAGGCGCGACCCTGGTGCTCGGTGCACCGAAGCACCGCGGCGGCACCGGCGGCCCGGCCCGCGTCTTCGCCCTCATCTGACAACCGGTCACGCAAACGCAATGTAAGCTCGGGGAGAAAGCATGAGCACCGTCGTCCCGCCGCCCGATCCAGAAGCCGACCCGCGCGTAAAGGCGGTCTTCGACGACATCCGCGCCACGCGGAAATCGGATTTCATCAACAATATGTGGCTCTGGCTCGCCTTCGACGTGGACCTCCTGGAACGAACCTGGGCCGAGGTGAAGGCGGTCATGGCGACGCCCTCCGCCCTCGATCCGCTGGTGAAGGAAATGCTCTACATCGCCGTTTCCGTCACCAACGGCTGCGGCTACTGCATCCACTCTCACACAGCAGCGGCCAAGGCCAAGGGCATGACAGAGGCGCAGCACGCCGACCTCCTGCGCGTCATCTCGCTTGCCGCCAAGACCAACCAACTGGCAACAGCACTGCAGGTCCCGGTTGATCCAGCGTTCGATGCGGCAGGCGAAAATTGATGACTGCGGAATGCAGCGAAAGGCCACTGCATGTGTTCCTAACCGGAATCGATTAGGGACAGAAACAGGCAGCAATTCAAAGAGCTACACCGACCTTTTTGTGCGCCTGAAAAGACGCACGACGCTGTGATCTTTCCACAGGCTTGCTCTCGCGCTTGAAGAATCCGGAATAAAAGAGGAACATCCTTTCTGGCCTTTCGGTCCCGAATCACTACATTGGGCCGCATGACCAAAGGTTTTGACGACATTCCCTTCTTCGATGAGGAGCCGGCGCCGCGCAAACCCGCGCCCGCCGCCGGCGGTATCGCCGCGCGCGCCATGGCCGCCCGCGACAAGGCCAAGCGTCCGGATTATCTCTCCGGCCTCAATCCCGAGCAGACCGAGGCTGTCGAGACGCTCGAAGGACCGGTGCTCGTGCTCGCCGGCGCCGGCACCGGCAAGACCCGCGTTCTGACGACCCGCATCGCCCATATCCTTTCGACCGGCCGCGCCTTCCCGTCGCAGATCCTCGCCGTCACCTTCACCAACAAGGCCGCGCGCGAGATGAAAGAGCGCATCGGCGTGCTCGTCGGCCATGCCGTCGAAGGCATGCCCTGGCTCGGCACCTTCCACTCGATCGGCGTCAAGCTCCTTCGCCGCCATGCGGAGTTGGTCGGCTTAAGGTCGGATTTCACCATTCTCGACACCGACGACGTCGTGCGGCTGATCAAGCAGCTCATCCAGGCCGAAGGGCTCGACGACAAGCGCTGGCCGGCAAAACAATTCGCCGGCATGATCGATACCTGGAAGAACAAGGGCCTCGACCCTTCGCAAATTCCGGAGGGTGATGCCCGCGCCTTCGCCAATGGCAAGGGCCGTGAACTCTACGCCGCCTACCAGAACCGGCTCCTGACGCTCAACGCCTGCGATTTCGGCGACCTGCTGCTGCATCCGATCCGGATGTTCCGCGCCAATCCGGACGTGCTTAGGGAATACCACGGCAAATTCCGCTACATCCTCGTCGACGAATACCAGGACACCAACACCGCGCAATACATGTGGCTGCGGCTGTTGGCGCAGCGGCCGCGGGCGTCTGAGCGATCTGTGACAGGAGGTCCGGGCGAAGCAGCCAGCCAAAGCTGGCCGGACGACGTTTCGTCCGCCCCTGCGGAGCGCAGCCGCGTAAGCGGCGACAGCGTGAGGGCTAATCACCGGGGCGAAGCCCGGCAAGGCCAAGCGGCCGTCGCGCCTGATGGCGCGCCCCCGCGGAGCGAGCCGCGCAGCGGCGACAGCGTGAGCGCAAACAAACAGCAGCAGATAAACATCTGCTGCGTCGGCGACGACGACCAGTCGATTTATGGCTGGCGCGGGGCGGAAGTCGACAACATCCTTCGCTTCGAGAAAGACTTTCCCGGCGCCAAGGTCATCAAGCTTGAGCGCAACTACCGCTCGACCGAACATATCCTCGGCGCCGCCGCGCATCTGATCGCCCACAACGAAGGCCGCCTTGGCAAGACGCTCTTCACCGAGCGCACCAATCCGGACGACGAGAAGGTGCATGTGCATGCCGCCTGGGATTCCGAAGAGGAAGCCCGCGCCGTCGGCGAAGAGATCGAACAGCTCCAGCGACAGAAGCATAACCTGAACGACATCGCGATCCTGGTGCGCGCCTCGTTCCAGATGCGCGAATTCGAAGACCGCTTCGTCACCCTCGGCCTCAACTATCGCGTCATCGGCGGCCCGCGCTTCTACGAGCGGCTCGAAATCCGTGACGCCATGGCCTATTTCCGCCTCGTCTGCCAGCCGGCGGACGACCTCGCCTTCGAGCGCATCGTCAACACGCCGAAGCGCGGTCTGGGCGACACCACGGTGCGCACGCTGCACGACTACGCCCGCGCCCGCGACATTCCGATGCTCGCCGCCGCGACCGAGATCATCGAGACGGACGAGTTGAAGCCGAAGGCGCGCAAGGCGCTCTTCGACGTCGTTACCGATTTCCGCCGCTGGCAGACGCTGCTCGAAACGACGCCGCATACCGAACTTGCCGAAAAAATCCTCGACGAGAGCGGCTACACCGCCATGTGGCAGGCCGACAAGTCGGCGGAAGCGCCAGGGCGGCTCGAAAACCTGAAGGAACTCATTCGCTCGATGGAGGCCTTCGAGTCGATGCGCGGCTTCCTGGAACATGTCGCGCTCGTCATGGACGCCGAGCAGAACGAGGACATGGATGCCGTCTCGATCATGACGCTGCATTCGGCCAAGGGCCTCGAGTTCGATACCGTGTTCCTGCCGGGCTGGGAGGAAGGCCTCTTCCCCCACCAGCGCGCGCTCGACGAGGGCGGCCGCGCCGGTCTCGAGGAAGAACGCCGCCTCGCCTATGTCGGCATCACCCGCGCCAAGCGCCGCTGCCACATCTGGTTCGTCTCCAACCGCCGCATCCACGGGCTCTGGCAGTCCACCATGCCTTCGCGTTTTTTGGACGAACTGCCGATCGACCATGTGGAAGTGGCCGAGCAGGACGTTTCCTACGGCGGCTACGGACGCGGCGGCTATGGCCAATCGCGTTTCGACAAGGCCGATCCCTTCGAAAACTCCTATCAGACCCCGGGCTGGAAGCGGGCCCAGCAGCACCGCTCGGAGGCCACCCGCGACAATTGGGGCACCCGCTCCGGCCACGCCGTCGAGCGCCTCGGCTACGGCGAATCCGGCCCCCGCACCCGCATGATCGAAGGCGAACTGGTCGCCAAGTCGACCACCTCGGAACCGTCCCGCTTCAACATCGGCGACCGCGTCTTCCACCTCAAATTCGGAAACGGCAACATCGCCGCCATCGAAGGCAACAAGCTGACGATCGATTTCGATCGGGCCGGGCAGAAGCGCGTGCTGGATGGGTTTGTCGAGCGGGTGTGATCAAGCCGATCAGTCCTTCCCATTGGACGGATCACGGCGGCATCAAACGCAACGCTAAGCCATTCACGGCGCCGATGCGCCGTGGCTGGGTGCCGCCGATTCCACTGTTACGATCTGCACAGAGGGCACTCAAATCATCATCTTGTACATCACGAAGCCCGACTTCTGCGCCACCTTGTCGTAGAGCCGCATCGCCTTGATGTTGCTCTCGTGGGTCAACCAGTAGACCCGCGGTGACCCTGCCCGTCGGGCCGCCTCGAAGACACCGTTGATAAGCGCCTGGCCGACGCCGTTGCCGCGCGCGGCATCGTTGATGAAGAGATCCTGGAGATAGCAATTCGGCTGGATCGAGGTGGTGCTGCGGTGAAAGATATAATGCGTCAGCCCGATCAGCCGGCCTTTGCTTTCGGCAACCAGCGCATGCATCGGTTCATAGGCATCGAAGAAGCGCGACCAGGTCATCAGCGTGATGTCCGACGTGAGCGCGGTTTCGCCCAAGCGGCCATAGAAGGCGTTATAGCCTTCCCAGAGCGGCAGCCATCGGTCGTAGTCACTGCGCACGACGGGCCGGATGGAGAGGTCTTCGGTCATTTTTTGCGAACCTACGGAAAAGCCCCTGCGGAGGGCGAGAGGATAAACCCTGGCATCGATCCGGTCTATGCGGCGGTGGGATGCCCTCTCATCGCCCCGACAATCTCCTCCACATCGCTGAGGATGGCGTCGCCCATATAAGCGATGTTGTCGAAGGATCGCTCGGCCGCCTCCTGATGCCCCGCTCCACAGGCGTCGCGGATGACGATCGGAACGAAGCCGAGGTCCGCGCCGTGGCGCACGGTCGGATCGATGCCGATCTCGGTAGCGATGCCGCAGATCGCGAAGGATGTTATGCCGAGATCGCGCAGGATGATCGAGAGCGGCGTGCCCTCGAAGGCCGAAAAGGTGATCTTGTCGAGGATGGCCTCGTTTTCACGGGGCGCGAGTTCGGGAACGATTTCGAAGCCGGGCGTGCCACGCAGGAACCAGGGCGTGACCGCGTCCGGATCGTCCGTGCGCTGCCAGGCCATCGCCTGACGAAGCTGGAACGCGCCCATCAGTTCGCGCGGCATCGACATGTGCCGCATGAAAATGACCGGATAGCCGCCGTCGCGAGCGGCCTCGATGACCTTCAGGACCTTGGCCGTGATCTCCGCGCCGTCCTTGACCTGCTGGACTATGCCAGCCTGCATGTCATAGACGACGAGCGCCATGCGGTGCGGACGACAAAAATCCCGCAATGTTCTTCCAATTCCAAGTCCAGCAATCATCACCCTCTCCTCACTTTTGTCAAAGACATGAGGCGGGCGTTCGAAAATTCAAGCTGGACTACAGCGCCGCGCGTCTTGTCGGACGCGCAAAGACCGCTGTAACACTTTGGACTGTGCATGTTTTTGTCCTTACGGCTACGATTTAAGGAAACATGCAGCGGGAGGGAATGTCGTCGCGGCCGGACGATCTTGCCCTGCTGGAAGCTCACGGGCCATCGCCCCTCGCCTCCTTCAGGAGCGCAACCACTTCCGCGTCCGTCGTCTGCTCGAAATCGTCGTAATAGATGCTGACCGCATGGAACGGGCTGGGGCTCGCAAGACAGACGATCCGGTCGACCTGCCGGCGCAGGCTGGCAACGGCGCTTGGCGGGGCAACCGGAACGGCGAGCATCAGGGCCGCAGCGCCCTCCTGCCGCAGGGCCTGGATCGCCGCCTTGGCGGTCCCGCCGGTGGCGATGCCGTCATCGACAAGGATGACGTTGCGTCCCTTCGGCGAAACGCGCGGCCGGTCGCCGACGTAGAGCGCCCGGCGGCGTGTAAGTTCAAGCCGCTGGCGCTCGGTTTCCGCCTTCACGTAGGCTTCAGGTGGACGCACGAGGCGCATCGCCTCCTCGTTCAACACGAGTTGCGGCTCTTCGCCGTCGACGAGTGCGCCGAGGCCGAACTCGGAATGCCCGGGTGCACCGACCTTGCGCACGATCAGGAGTTCGAGCGGCGCGCCGAGATAGGCAGCGACCTCGAAGGCCACCGGAACCCCGCCGCGCGGCAGCGCCATCACCACGGGATCGGCAAAGCCTTCGCGCTCGATTGCGCGAGCGAGCTTTCGGCCCGCATCGACCCTGTCCGCAAAAGGTATGCTTTCACCGGACATGGCACCAGCTCCTTTCCGCCCTCCCGCACTGGCCTTCCGCTTCGGCCGTTCCACCTCGGCCCTACATGTCGGCAAGGCACAACCGCCTCGCGGTCAACCAATCGCTAAAATTGCATCAAAATTTGCCGGCTTTCGTTAATGCGCCACAGGTACCAATGACGCCCATATTGGCTGGAACGCAAGCCGCCTCTCTATTTTAGCACGACAGGCCGTTTCGAAATGAGCTTTCTCCCTGCCATATCGTTCTTTGCGCTTTTGATGGTGCTGCCGGTTCTTTTGTCGCTACGGCGGTCGACAGTCGCCGGGGTGCAGTTCTTTTGCCTGGCCTGTGCACTCTCGGCGCTCGCAATAGCCTCCATGACGGCGGCCGAAATAGCCAGGGCCTTCCTTCCCGCCATGCTCGGCTACGCCGCGCTGATATCCGCGAGCCTCTTCATCCTTCTGGGATTTCGCTGCCTCCTCGCGCTGTCGGCCCCCGCCTCCCTTCTCCCGGCGCTGGCACTCGCAGCTGGCGGGGTCGGCCTGGTTGTCTCGTTGAATGGCTACGGCAGCCTCGGCGCCCGCGTGCTGATTTGCCGCCGGTGCTAGTTCTGCCCTTCTCCTCGTTGCCGGTCTCGCCATGCTCGATCGCTGGCCGAAGGCGCGCCCTGCGAGCCACGCGCTCATCGTCGCCTCCACCGCGATCGGCTGCGCGGCTCTCGTCTATGCGCTTGGCCCCTGGCATCAAACGGCCGCAGGTGCTCCCGCTTCACATGCAGCGATCGCCTTCGAATTCGGGCTTGCCGCGATGCGGGTGGCTTTTCTGCCGCTCCTGTTTCTCGCCGTGATCCTCACGGTCCAGAGCCGCGTGATCGCCAATCTCAGGATTACCATCGCCCGCGACGGACTGACCGGTGCCCTCTCGCGCGGGGCGCTGATCGAGGCGGGAGAGCGGATTTTCGCGGATTGCCTAATCCGACGCCGGCCGCTTGCCTTCCTGCTGCTCGACCTCGATTATTTCAAGCAGATCAATGATCACTACGGCCACGCCTGCGGCGACATCGCGCTCACCCATTTCGCCGAGACAGTATCTGCCTTCCTCGATGGCCGCGGTGCCTTTGGCCGGATCGGCGGCGAGGAGTTCGGCCTGATCCTGCCCGACCACACGGAAGAGCAGGCGACGGCGCTCGCCGAGGCAATCTGCCGGACCGTGCGTGAAACGCCGGTCGGCCGCGTCCACCAGCGCATCCGGCTGACCGTCAGCATCGGCATCGCGGCCGCAGCGCCGGGCGATACGATTACCGACGTGATGATCCGCGCCGATCTGGCGCTTTACGATTCAAAGGCGGATGGCCGCGACCGCTGTACGATCGCCAAGCAGCGCCAGATCGACGCCAGCGCTCGCGCACTCGCGGCAGCGGCGGCGCAGTTGCGCCAGTCCGATATCCCGGAGCGCGAAAGTGTTGCTCCGCGCCGCATGACGCGCCGGCATCGATCCTGACATTCAAGCCCTGCTGCGTGCTTCGGCAGGCAGCAGGGGCTGCGCCTCGCCTTGCACTGCCGCGTCCGCACCTACAGCGCCGTGCGTCTTTTCAGACGCACAAAGGTCGCTGTGGCACTTTGAATGGCTGCATGTTTTGTCCTTAAATCGGCTCTGATTTATGGAAACATGCAGCATCTCAACGCTGCAATCTGTCGGAGTATATTCATGTTCCGCCCCATCCGCACCCTGCTCCTTGCCGCCCTGGCCGCCTGTGCCACAGCGTCCCTCCCCGCGCGCGCCGAAACGGTCGGCGAAGTGGGCGTCGACTGGCTCGGCAACGATATCAAGATCGACGCCGTCCGCGACCCCAAAATCAACGGTATCACCTGCCACGTCACGTATTTCGACCGCAGCGTGATCGACCGCCTGAAGAAAGGCAACTGGTTCGAAGATCCCTCGAACAATTCGATCGCCTGCCGGCAGACAGGGCCGATCACCATCGGCGACATCAACCTGTCCAGGGATGGAGAAGAGGTCTTCCGCTCCGGCCTGTCGCTGATCTGGAAGGATCTTCTGGTGACCCGTATCTACGACAAGGCCAATGACACGCTGATCTACCTCGCGCATTCGCGACAATTGACGGATGGATCGGCCAAGATGTCGATCACCACCGTTCCGCTCTTTGGCCAGACGGTCACCTGGGAGAATGGGCGCCCGCAATAGCCGCTCAAAGGCAATAGCGCTCAAAAGGAAAGGCGGGACGTCCGTCCCGCCTTGAGAATCGTTTACGTTATTCCATGTCAGGGTTTCGGCGGGACGATACCGCGGTAATAATCGCCTTCACCCGGGTCATAGCGTTCCTGATAGGTTCCGGTATTCGGATATATGACCCGACCATTGTCGATGCTGCCTGTCGGCATCTCATCAACCGTACCCGGCACACCCCGGTTCTGCGGTATCACGGTGGACCGTACCTGGTTCTGGGTGCCCGGAGGGTTGTGCGGGTCGATGCCCTGGTAATAGGAGTCCGCAAAGGCTGGCGCCGCGGCGCCGACTACGGAGGACAGGGCAAATGCAACAAGTGATGTTTTCAGCGAAACTTTCATGACATTGGCTCCTATGTTCATTACGCATCCGGCCTCCAACGGATGCGGGAAGAATAACACCATTTTGAAGCGGTTGTTCCTTGCAAGCGGTGACGTTTTGTCACGAATGACTCATCCAACCGTGATGGAACATTACGCAAGTGTAACTTGACGCGGCACGCGACGGGCCGTCTCTGGCCCGTGTGCCTGGTCTCCCATGCGCATATGGGGAGCGCGGCACCCTTCCCGACAAAACAGCCGTCAGCACAGACGAAACGCCGCCCTTGGGGCGCTGGCCTGCTAGCCAGCGCCGGAGATCTTTATCGGTAAGCTGGATTGGTTATCCGCTCAGGGAACCGGTGCCGGGGGCATGATACCCTGATAGTAGTCGCCTTCACCGGGACCGTGGTATTCATTCCTGTAGTGCTCACGCACCTCGCCAGGGGCTCCCCTGACGCTGCCTGTCGACCTCGGATCGACGTAAATGCTGCCTGTCGACATCGGATCGACGTAGATGCTGCCCGTGGGCATTTCATCGACGTAATAGGGGGCCCGCTGCGTCGGTACTAGCATTGTGCCTCTGTTCTGGGTCCCTGGAGGATTATGCGGGTCGATGCCCTGATAGTAGCTGTCGGCAAAGGCCGAACCCGAAACACCTGCAAGGGCACTTGAGAGGACGATTGCAGCGAAAGATGTTTTCATGGAAACTCTCATGGCATTCTCCTGTGTCGCTAGCAGCATCCCCCTCCTAACGGATACTGCGTTTGTCACAATTGGTATAACGCCTTTGGCGGGCACGTGTTCCTGGAAAACAACTGGCGATTTGCCCCTCCTGCCTTGATGCGCGCGGCGAAAACATGTGGTTCGCCCGAGAGCAATCTGCATCCCTTTACGCGAAAAGGCCCGCCGAAGCGGGCCTTGCGATAACCGGAGCTTGCGTTCGGGCTATGCCGCCTGCGCCAGCTCGTCGGCGATGACGGTATCGAGGTTGAGGAAGCAGATCATCGTCTTTTCGAGCGCCACGATGCCGCGGCAGAAGGCGCGCTGCGCTTCCGGAATGATCTCCGGCGCCGGCTGCAGGTCTTCGCTGCGGATCGTCATCATGTCGGAAACCTGCTCGACCAGCAGGCCGACGAGCTTGCCGTTGATGTCGGTGACGATGATTGCCGAGCGTTCGGACGGTTCGGTCATCTTCATCCCGAGGCGGCAGGCCATATCGATCACCGGGATCACCGCCCCGCGCAGGTTGATAAGGCCGAGCACATAGGGCGGCGTATGCGGCATCGGCGTCACCGGCGCCCAGCCGCGAATTTCGCGGATCGCCATGATGTCGATGCAGAACTCCTGATCTCCAAGGTGGAAGGAGACGATTTCGAGATAGGCGCCGGACTGCTTGATAGCGTTGCTCATGATCAGAATTCTTCCCAATTGTCGCCGGATGCCGTCACGGACGGTGCAGAGCCCGGCTTGTTGCCGAAAGCGCCCGCCAGCTTGCCCATCAGGGCCTTGGCGGGGGATGGAGCTGGACGGGTGGACGCCTGCGCCGCCGCAGGTTTACGCAGCGGCACCGGCCTTGAGGGAGCGACGGCGCCGGCGCGGACGGAGGTGTTCGCCCTGGGCGGGGTGCCTGTCTTGATCGAGGGCTGCGCCGGCGCAGGCGCTGCCGCGCGGAATGCTGCCTCACTCACCTGCCCGTGGCGGAATTGGCTGACGAGCCCGCTGAGCTTCTCGGCGTCCTGCGCAAGCGTGTGGCTCGAAGCATTGGTCTGCTCGACCATCGCCGCGTTCTGCTGCGTCATCTGATCGAGCTGGCCGACCGCGGTGCTGATTTCGTTAAGTCCGGTCGACTGCTCGCGCGCCGCCATTACGATCGAGCTCATATGTTCGTTGATGCGCGCGACGTCGGCGCCGATGCGGCCGAGCGCCTCGCCGGTCGCTCGCACCAGCTTCACGCCCGTGCCGACCTCATTGCCGGATCGTGTGACGAGCGCCTTGATGTCCTTCGCCGCGCCAGCCGCCCGCTGGGCCAGTTCGCGAACCTCCTGGGCAACGACGGCAAAGCCCTTGCCGGCCTCACCCGCCCGCGCCGCCTCGACGCCGGCGTTGAGCG
This sequence comes from Sinorhizobium sp. 7-81, assembly GCF_030124405.1. Lineage (NCBI taxonomy): Bacteria > Pseudomonadati > Pseudomonadota > Alphaproteobacteria > Hyphomicrobiales > Rhizobiaceae > Sinorhizobium > Sinorhizobium sp. 7-81. Next base: position 100,578 of record NZ_JASKLT010000004.1, read on the forward strand.
CCAAAAGGTTCGTCTGGAAGGCGATCTCATCGATGACGTTGATGATCTTGCCGATTTCGTTGGAGGCCCCCTCGATGCGAGCCATCGCGGAGATCGCCTGGCCGACGATGCGGCCGGATTCTTCCGCATTGGTGCGCGTCTCGTCGACCATGCGGCTCGCCTCCTCGGCGCGCTCGGTCGCGGTCTTCACGGTCACCGTGATTTCCTCCAGGGCTGCCGAGGTCTGCTCGAGCGACGCCGCCTGCCGTTCCGTCCGCCGAGCCAGATCATCGGCGGCGCTGCGCATCTGCCTGCCGTTCGATTCGATCGAGACGGCATTCTCCTTCACGTTCGAAAGAACGTGGCTCAGCTGTTCTACCGTGTTGTTGAAATCGCGGCGCAGCGCATCGAGACCGTCGGCGAAAGGCTCGCGGATCGCGACCGCCAGATTGCCCTCGGCAAGCTGGTTGAGTGCCCGCCCGAGCGCATCGACCGCGGCTTTGATGCGAGCGACGGCCTGATCGCGCTCGGCTTCCTGGCGCTGGCGCTCCTCTTCGATTTCCTTGCGGCTCACCGTCGCGTTCTGTTCGAGCGTGCGTTTCTCGATCGCCGATGCCCGGAACAGGTCGACCGAGCGCGCCATCTCGCCGATCTCGTCACCGCGCCCGAGCCCTGTCACATTGGAGTTCAGATCACCCGAATGGATCCGCTGCATGCTGTCGCGTAAGCTCAGGATCCCCCGGCGCAACGTGCTGCCGTGAAACCAGATCAGCCCCAGCAAGGTCGCCATCGCCAGCAGGCCGGCAGTTGCCTGCAGGATGAGTGCGTTCGTCGATGCGGCTTGTGTCTCGGCGATGCGTGCGGACGCGAGATCGGCGGCGGCTTCGCTCAACTGCGCGAGCGCAGCGGCCACGCGCTCTCCGCCACCGTCGATCGCATCGTCGATGCGGGCGAATTCCTCCGCTTGCGCCCCCGCCTCCACCAACGCCTTCAAGTCCACTTCGATTGCCTTGCGCAGTTCCGCGAGATCGGCATCGAAGCTCGAAAGCAATTCGGGTTTGCCGAGGAGACGCGCCAGCGCCTCGACATCGGCTTTCTTGGTACCCAGCGCTGCGAGAGAAGCCTGGATCTGGGCCGCGCGCTCAGGCAGAATCTTGCGCTCGTCGCGATCGACAATCGTGTCCATCGCCGCAAGCGTCAGTTCAAGACCGGCGAGCCGCATTTCCTCGACCGTTCGCATGCCTTGCTGCGCGGTGATCGCCTTTTCAAGCGTCTCCTCCGACCGCCGTTCCTCGTACAAGCCGACCGCGAGCACCGAACCGAAGCCGAGAAAGGCAGCGCCTGCAAGCGTCGCAAGTCGCTGGCTGACAGAAAAGGTGCGTCCGACGGATGGAAGGGTATTCATCAACTGGCAGTCCATTGCATTGGACCCGCCGCGGCAGGCGAGGTCGTCCGTTACGATCGATGCGGAAGGCCGGGCTCGATCAACCGGATGACCTCATGTCATGTCGAAGTGGTGCACTTCTCCGCGTTCGCCGACACTCGCAAACAGACCTTAAACATTCGCTAAAACACGGCTGCCAAGTTTGCGGATGAACCGCCGACGATCTGTCCCCAGGCCCTTTCCTTGGCGCCCTGCAGTGCTATGATCTGTTTCATGCGCACGGACACGAAGAAATCGCTCTCGCCCCTCGTTCTCGCCTTTGTCGCGGGCGCGTTCGCGCTCGTGGCCGTCCTCGCCTTCCAGGGCTGGATTGCACATGGCGCCGACATCTTCCTGTCGCTTGCCCAAGCCGGCCTTTCCTGGTGCTTCTGATACGTGTTCGCACGCGTGCCGCGTGATGGTCACCTGCGGCAATTCTCCCTTTGCGCCGGTGGTGGCGACGCGGTATCACAACGCCACGTTCATTGACGGCCCGCCGCGGCCCACAACAGACCGGTACCAACGATGAAATCCATACGCATTGCCCTTTGGGCGGCCATCCTTGTCATGGTGGCGATCCTCGGCTGGCTCACCTACGACATGACGCAATCGAAGCAGCAGGCATCCTCCGGCCCCTTCGGGGTGCCCTTCACGCTCGTCGCCCAGGACGGCAAGCCGATTACCGAAAAGGCGTTCACCGGCAAGCCGACCGCACTTTTCTTCGGTTTCACCCATTGCCCGGAAGTCTGCCCGACCACGCTATTCGAGATGAACGGCTGGCTCGAAAAGGTCGATCCCGACGGCAGCAAGCTGCAGGCCTATTTCATCACCGTTGATCCGGAGCGTGACACCCCCGAGATTCTCGGCCAGTACGTCTCCAACGTCTCCAAGCGTGTCACCGGCATTTCCGGCCCGCCGGAAAAGGTCCTCGAAATGGTCAAGGGCTATCGCGTCTACTACAAGAAGGTGCCGGTCGACGAAAAGAACCCGGACGGCGACTACACCATGGACCATACCGCCTCGGTGTTCCTGCTCGACGCGAACGGGCACTTCAGCGGCACGATCGCCTATGGCGAGAACCCGGCGACCGCCGTCCAGAAGCTCGAGAACCTGACCAAGGGCTGAGCTGTCAGTTCATCCGACATTCTCGGAAGCACCGTGCCCACAGCGCAGCGCGTCTTTTGAGACACGCAGCGCTGTAGCACTTTGAATTGCTGCACGTTTTTACCCTTAAGTCGGCGACGACTTAAGGAAACATGCAATAGCCGGCGCTTTGCGTTTGCGCCCCATTCATGATAGCGGCGGGGCCGACCACAGCCGAAGGACAGACCGTTGAGCGAGATACGACTTTTCGTCACCAGCACCGAGAAGCAGGCCGAGGCCGTGCTTGACGTCATGAGCGTGGTTTTCGAGGACGAGGACTACGCCATCGCGACGATGGAGATCGACGAGAAGCGCGACGTCTGGGAAGCCTCAATCTACATGATGGCTGATGAGGAGGATGGAGTGAGGGCGCGGCTTGCCGAAGCGCTTGCCGCCGATTTCTCCCACCTTTCGATCGAACGCGAGGTGCTGCCCGATATCGACTGGATCGCCAAGTCGCTGGAGGGGCTTGCCCCCGTGCGCGCCGGCCGCTTCGTCGTCCACGGCTCGCACGACCGCGACAAGGTCAACACCGGCGAAATCGCCATCGAGATCGACGCCGGCCAGGCTTTCGGCACGGGTCACCACGGCACGACGGCCGGGTGCCTCGAAGTGCTTGCCTCCGTCGCGCATACGCGGGCCGTGCGCAACGTCCTCGACCTCGGCACGGGAAGCGGCGTGCTCGCCATCGCCGCGTGGAAGCTCCTGCACGTACCGGTGCTTGCTACCGACATCGATCCGATCGCGACCCGCGTCGCGCGCGAAAACGCCCGGCGCAACGGTGTCGTCAACGGCATGACCTTTGCGACCGCCCCCGGTTTCCACTCTACGGCCTTCAGCGCCAACGGCCCCTTCGACCTGATCATCGCCAACATCCTGGCCCGGCCGCTGATGAAGATGGCGCCGCAGCTCGTCGCCAATCTCGCCGCCGGCGGCTCGGTCATTCTTTCGGGCATCCTCGCCGAACAGCGCTGGAGAGTGCTCGCCGCCTACAACGGCCAGCATCTCAAGCACGTGCGCACCATCTGGCGCAACGGCTGGGTCACGATCCACCTGACGAAATAGCGGCTCGCCGGCCGCGCAAGACAACCCCTCCACGTGGCGAAGCAGCGCGTCCTTCGCCGCTTGCAATACCGTAATCGGCGAAAGCGGGTAGCATTGATTTGAGACGTCCAGAAACGAAAAAGGCCGCCCGGTCCATCATGACGGGCGGCCCTTTTCGAAACAAAGGCGATGCCAGAGGCATCGCCTGTTGGCCGGCTTTGACACCGACCATGCCCGCGAGCCTGAGGAGGAGGAGCGCTCAAGCGGGCGTCTACCGTTCTGAAATTGGCCACCCTTGAGGGAGGAGGAGAACAGAACGACCAACTATTCTCAGAACCGCAGCTGTTTGAACCACCGGATGTTCGTCCGTGTTCGTTGAGCGGGCTTATAAACCATTATTCCGATAGAGATAGATGCTTTGCAGCATGGGTGCCATGCATGCGGTGCATATGTCCGCAGGATGGGCAAATGCCCTGCCTTCATGCCTCAGGCTCCGGCGGCGGTTCGGCCGCTTCCGTCTGTTCACGGCCGGATATCGCCTCTTTCCTCCGTAGCGGCCTTTCCGCTAACATGGCGATCATCCTAGCCGCGGATCTCCGCCACATTTACCGGAAATATCCATGTTTCAGTCCTTCGAAGTCACCTCCACGCCTCAGTTCGGCAAGGAGCGCACCGCCGCCCTGCGCGCCGCTTTCCCGGCCCTCGACATTGACGGCTTCCTCGTGCCGCGCGCCGACGAATTCCAGGGCGAATACGTGCCGGCCTCGTCCGAGCGCCTCTCGTGGCTCACGGGCTTCACCGGTTCTGCCGGCGTCGCGCTCATCACGCAGCGTGAAGCGATCGTCTTCGTCGATGGACGCTACGTGACCCAGCTCAAGGAACAGGTGGACGGCAGTGTCTTCACGGGTGGCGACCTTATCGGCGAACCGCCGCATGTCTGGCTGGAGGGTCATGCCCCGAAAGGCTTCCGCCTCGGCATCGACCCCTGGCTCCACACCGGCGCCGAGGTCCTCAAGCTGCAGAAGGCGCTCGCCGAGATCGGCGGCACGCTCGTTTTCCTCGATCATAACCCGCTTGACCGGATCTGGACTGCAAGGCCCGCCGCTCCGCTTGGCCGGGTGACGATCCAGCCGATCGAGCACGCCGGCCAACTGGCAAAGGACAAGATCGCCGCGATCGCCGCCGGCCTCGGAAAGACGAAGGCCGCCGCCGTCGTGCTCACTGACCCCTCCTCCGTCGCCTGGACCTTCAACATTCGAGGCAGCGACGTGCCGCACACGCCGCATCCGCTTGCCCGCGCCATTATCCATGCGGGCGGCCACGCCGAAATCTTTCTCGACAAGCGCAAGACCGGCATCGAGCAGGAAGCCTATCTCACCCAGCTTGCCGATATCATCGCACCCGCGGGTTTCGAAGACCGGCTGGCGGCACTGGCGGCGACCGGCGCGGCCATCATGATCGACCCGGACCTTGCTCCTTTCGCTATCGGCGAACTGATCCGCCAGAAGGGCGGGTCGGTCATAGGCGCGGTCGATCCGGCCCGCCTCCCCCGCGCCCGCAAGAATGGCGCCGAGATCCAAGGCTCAGTCCGGGCCCATCTGCAGGACGGCGCCGCGATGGTCGAATTCCTCGCCTGGCTCGACCGGACGGAACCGGGCAGCGTAACCGAGATCGCCGCGACGGAACGGCTGGAGGCCACACGCGCGACCGTCGGCGAACGCATGCAGAACCCATTGAAGGACATTTCGTTCGATACGATCGCCGGCGCCGGCTCGCACGCCGCGATCATGCACTACCGCGTGACGACCGATACGGATCGGGCGATCGAGGCAGGAACCATGTTCCTGATCGATTCCGGCGCGCAATACGTCAATGGCACGACCGACATTACCCGGACTGTTGCGATCGGCGCCGTTCCGGAGGAGCAGAAGCGCTTCTTCACGCTGGTGCTGAAAGGCATGATCGCAATCAGCACGGCCCGTTTTCCCAAAGGCTCGCGCGGCGTCGACCTCGATCCGCTCGCCCGCATCGCGCTCTGGAAGGCGGGTGCCGACTACGCCCACGGCACCGGCCATGGCGTCGGCTCCTATCTTTCGGTGCATGAGGGCCCGCAGCGCATTGCGCGGCTTTCGACCCAGGAACTGCTGTCGGGCATGATCCTTTCCAACGAGCCCGGTTATTATCGCCCGGGCGCCTTCGGCATCCGCATCGAAAATCTCGTCGTCGTCCGCGACGCCTCCGAGATCGAGGGCGGCGACCTGCCGATGCTCGGATTCGACACGCTGACCTACTGCCCGATCGATCGGCGCCTCGTTCTCCCCGCGCTGCTGACGGACGACGAACTTGCCTGGCTGAACGCCTACCACGCGGAAACGCGCGAGAAGCTCATGCCGCTGCTCGCCAGCGACGAGACGCGCAACTGGCTAAAGGCCGCCACGGAAGCGATCGCGCGTTAGAGCAATTTCAGGAGAAGTGTGTAGCGGTTCTCCGTCCGGGTACGTTCAATGAGTTGGCTCATTTCATTGTTTCAATGAGACAATGAAGTGATCTGGCACTCCAGTATGCCGAACAGGGGAAAGGCCTTTCCGCGCCGGTTGGGCCGCGGAAGCCGGAATCGTTCGATTATGGCTGGTTGCAGGAGGCCCGGCATAGGTTGGGGGCTGGGGCAGCCGGGCCTCCGTTGGGAGGTTTATGGTCTCTACCAACAACAACTTTATATTTCCCGCGACGCTCGCGCGTAACCCGAAAATTTTACTGGATTTGACAATCATCAATCGCTTGGGCCTGAAACGTGATGCCGTCCGTCCGCATGGCGCGCCCCTGGGCCGAGCCGACGGCTTCGCCACCCGCAGTCCACACAGGGCGCGGACGTCAAGACTCCGGCCACGGCGCCGAACCTGCGGCTTGACCGATCGGTCGCGGATTTCGCGGAAATTGAAAACCGGGCGTGTTAGCCCGGCTCCTAAATTCAGATTCCCAACATTTTCTTTGCCTCGCCGAGCGCTGCCTCCGAACCGGCGTGATCGCCAGCCTGGTGCAGGTCTTCGCCCTGCTTGCGCAGTTCCTTGACCTTGGCCATGTCAGCCTCGGAAAGGGAGGCTGACGGCAGGGCCGCGTCGATTGCGGCCATCTGCGAGGGGCACGAATTGGCGAAGGCGGTCACGGGCGCGAGCGCCAGCAAAAGGGCAATCGATATCCTGATCATCATGGGTCGCTCCTCCACGGCCGGAGGGCCGATGCCCTCTCCGGCAATGAAAGGATGATAGTCCAGTAGCGCTCGAACGCCAATGCCGGCCGGAAGCTCTCGTTTCCTGCAGGTCTACAGAACCAGGTGCCGGATAGCCATTACCGCAACCCAGCCGACAAGCAGCATGCGAAGTGTCGAGAAGCGCAGCCCGATTGCAAAGGCAACGAGCATGGACGCCGCGACGTCGAAGCCGCCATAGACGAAGGCCGGCGCAACCAACGTCGTCAGAACCGCCGCCGGGACGGCATTCAGCGCCGCCTCGAGCCGCGGCGGAATGCGCTTCAATTGGGTGATCAGCACATAGCCGCCGAACCGGGTTGCGAAAGTGGCGAGCGCCGCGGCGATGATCAGGTAGATCAGGTTGAGGTGCTGGGCATCCATGGCTCAGGCCTCCTTTTCAACGGCCGCCGGCCCCTGCCGCAGGCGAGGCTCCTGCGGCAGGAAAGCCGCGAGCAGGATGCCGGCAAGCGCGCCGATGCTGACATGCCAGGGCGAGCCGACGAAATGCATGGCGGCAACGGAGGCGACGGCGCTGGTAGCAACCACGGGCAGGAAGCGATCGCGCGTGCGAAAGCCGAGCACAAGGCCCAGGAAATAGATCGGCAACAACACATCGAGGCCGATCGCCTTCGGGTCGCCGATCAACTGCCCGAAAAGCGCGCCGACAAGCGTGTTGAGAATCCAGGGAAAATAGATGACGAGGCCGAAGCCGAGATACCAGGAGAAGGTCACCGGCAGGCCCCGCTCGCCACGCTGTTCCGTCTCGGCATATTGCGGATCGACCAGCAGGAAGAAGGCCAACAGTTTCTGCACGAGCGTGAAGTGGCGGATATGCTTTGCGATCGAGGCCGAATAGAGCACGTGGCGGAAGTTGACCGCAAAAACCGAAAGCACGACCAGCCACGGCTGGACATTGTTGCCAAAGAGTTCGATGCCGACCATCTGGCTGGCGCCCGCATAGACGGTCGCGCTCATGAACACCGCATCGGCGACCGAAAAGCCGTTGTCGACCGCAAGCGCCCCGAAGAGCGCGCCGAAGGGTGACGCGGAAAGCATGACGGGAAAGCCGCCGCGCAGGCCCGCCCGGAAATCGTCTCTGTTCATGATCATCCTCCGCCGAACCGGAGGCACGTCCGCGACCCGGCATGGGGGACAGATAGGCGCTGGCGCACGGCGCGACAATTCAATTGCGCTGATGCAGTGATTGAATTTTCTGATGTTTGGCCGGGCGGCTGCCCGGCGCGGTCCGGCAGCGGGAGCTGCGACCCTTGGGGGATCGTCCGGCGGACATACCGTTTTGCCCGCATTTCTGCCCCTCATCCCGCTGCCGCGACCTTCTCCCGTCTTGACGGGGAGAAGGGACAAGCCGCGGCGCCTCAGTCCCCTCTGCCTGGGGAGAGGGTTAGGGTGAGGGACAAAGATTGCGATCGCCTGTGGCGATCAGCGCTTGACCTGGAACGTATGTTCGATACCCGGGAACGTCCGCGCCTTCACCTCGTTGGCATAATCCTCGACGGCCTTCGAGATCGCCGGCGCGAGTTCGGCGAAATGCTTGACGAAACGCGGCTTGAAGTCGTTGAAGAGGCCGAGCATGTCGTCCGACACGAGGATCTGGCCGTCGCAGGCGGGCGATGCGCCGATGCCGATCGTAGGCGCCCGCAGGGTCGCGGTGATCTCTCGGGCGACGGGTTCCACCGTACCCTCGACGACGATCGCAAAGGCGCCGGCGTCGTCGATCGCCTTGGCGTCGCGGCGGATCTTGGCCACTTCCTTCTCGTTGCGGCCGACCGAACGGTAGCCGCCCGTGGTATTGACGAGCTGCGGCATGAGGCCGACATGGCCGAGCACCGGAATGCCGCGGCTGACGAGGAAATCGACCGTCTCGGCCATTTCCGCCCCGCCCTCCAGCTTGACGGCGCTGCAACCGGTTTCCTTCAGGATACGGGCGGCGCTACGGAAGGCCTGCTCCTTCGATTCCTGATAGGAGCCGAAGGGAAGATCGATGACGACGCAGGAGCGTTCGGAGCCGCGCATCACCGCCTGGCCATGCGCGATCATCATGTCGAGCGTGACGCCGACGGTCGTGTCGAGGCCGTAAAGCACCATGCCGAGCGAATCGCCGACGAGCAGGAAATCGACGTGCGGGTCCAACAGGCGCGCGATCGGCGTCGTATAGGCGGTGAGGCTGACGATCGGGCGTTCGCCCTTCAGCGCTTCGATACTGGCGGGGCTCAGCCGCCGCTTCGTGGTTTGTACGCTCATTCTCAGGCAACCTTTGCAAAACGGGCGGATTTCGGAGCGATAACACGGTTATCGAGCAGCTTCGTGGTACCGAAGCGGACAAAAAGCAGGAGAAGAACCGGCTTCTCGCCGATTTCCTGGATCGGCTCCAGCGTTTCCGGGTCGCGCAGCGCGACGACCTCGGGCCGGGCCAGCGGTTCGGTGGAAAGGAAGTCGATGACGCCCTTCTCGACCGCGGCAGCGTCGATCATTCCGCCGGAAATCAGCCGCTCGGCCACGTCCAGCGCCTTCGGAACGACTGCGGCAGCGCGGCGCTCGTCCGCGGTCAGATAGACGTTGCGCGACGAACAGGCGAGGCCGTCGGCTTCGCGCACCGTCGGCACTCCGATCACCGAGACGGGCTGCGCCAGATCCTCGACCATGCGCCGGATGATCTGGAGCTGCTGGAAATCCTTCTCGCCGAAATAGGCGCGATCCGGCTGCACGATGTTGAAGAGCTTGGTGACGACGGTCGCGACACCGGCGAAATGGCCGGGCCGGACCGAGCCCTCGAGTTCCGAGCCGAGCTTCGGCAAGTCGACAACCGTTTCCATCGGACGCGGATACATGTCGGAAACGCCAGGCGCGAACAGAAAATCAACGCCGCCATCGGCGAGCATCGCCTCGTCGCGAGCAAGGTCGCGCGGATATTTGGCGAGATCCTCGTTCGGCCCGAACTGCAGCGGATTGACGAAGATGCTGGCGACGACCACGTCGTTCTCGCTGCGCGCGCGGCGCACGAGTTCCATGTGACCGACGTGAAGATACCCCATCGTGGGGACAAGACCGATGGTCTTCCCCGTCCGCCTGTGCTCGGCAAGGGCTGCGCGCAGCTCGGTGATGGTGGTTATGGTTCTCATCTCCGGATCCTCCAATCCGCCGGGGGCACTGAGTGGCGCGCCCCGTTTCGCCGATATGGCTACTGCACGACTCCTTAAATCGGAACCGACTTAAGGAATCACCCGGCAATTCAAAGTGCTACAGCGAACCTTGCGCGTCCGGTGGGACGCACGGCGCCGTCGTAGCCAGCCCCGCGAAAAGGCAATTGCACAAATTTTGGCTGCAAAAAGCTCTATCTTGTGCAGCGCAAAAAGACAAATGGAAATGGTGTGAGGAAGGATCAGCGTAAGCCAAAAAGCAGGCCGGATCGTCCGGCCTACCTGATCTTGGATCATTTCATTTGTCGAAATGATCCAATGCTTTGGAACAACGCCATTCCGGACGGAAACCGTTGCACAGGTGGAATTGCTCTAGTCGAACTTCACCAGATTGAGCGCCGGCAGCGGACCGCCGGGGAACTGCGCGAGCTTTCCGCCAATGGAGAGCGGGCCGAGATCGATGCCGAAGAAGCCGAGGCGGTCGATCAGGTGCGCAACCTCCGCCTTGGCGGCGTCGTCATTGCCCGAGAAGAACAGGACGCGGCGCCCGCCTTCCGCATTCGGATTGCCCGAGACGAGATGCGGCTGCAGATGATTGAACGCCTTGACCACGCGGGCCCCGGGAACGAGATCGGCAAAGATCTCGCTCGAAAGCCGCCCGTTGAGCTCGGCGGGCTTGAAGAGCGGCGCCTCGATCGGATTGTTCGCGTCGATGACGATGCGGCCGTCCCAGTCCGGCAGGCCGGCAAGCGCCTTTGGAAGTTTCGACCAGTTGACGGCGACAAGGACGATATCGGCGCTTGCGGCCTCCTCGCGCGTACCAGCGGTGATGTAAGGGGCGAGTTCGCCGGCAAGCTCTTTCAGGCTCTCCGGCCCGCGGCTATTGGAAATGACGGCCGGTACGCCGGCTCTCGCGAGCGCCCGGGCAAAGGCCGATCCGATATTACCGGATCCGATGATGCCGATGGACATGGCACGTTCCTTTCGATGTTCCCGTTTGTTCCGACGTCAGGCCGTAAAGCCGCCGTCCGCGACGATGTCGGCACCAGTAACGAAGGCTGCTTCGGGGCTCGACAGATAGGCAACGACGCTTGCGATCTCCTCCGGCTTGCCGTAGCGGCCTATCGCCATGCCGGGACCGACGATCTTGGAGACCGGGCCGCCATCCGGATTCATGTCGGTGTCGGTGGGGCCGGGATGCACCGTGTTGACGGTGATGCCGCGCGGCCCGAGATCGCGCACCAGGCTGCGGTTGAAGCCGGCAACGGCACCCTTGGTCAGCGTGTAGAGCGAGGCGGTCGGAAAGGCCGCGTAGCGCACCATCGAGCTGCCGATGTGGATGACGCGCCCGCCGCTCTTCATATGGCGCACGGCCTCCTGCGTGGCGACGAAGACGCCGGTGACGTTGACCGCAATCATGCGATTGTAATCCGTCTCGGTGATCTCGTCGATCGGACCGCCGAGCGCGATGCCGGCATTGTTGACGAGTATATCGATGCCGCCGAACATCCTGACCGCCTTGGTGACGGCCGCGCGTACCGCAGCGGCATCACCGGCGTCCGCCCTGATGGCGGCGGCGCGGCCGCCCTTGACCTTGATCGCGTCAACCACCGCGGCGGCCCTTTCGGGCGATCCGTGATAGGTGATGGCGACGGCGGCACCGTCGTTCGCAAGGCGTTTGGCGATGGCAGCGCCGATCGAGCGGGAGCCGCCGGTGACGAAAGCGACCTTTCCTTGAAGGTTCTGGCTGGACATTGTCTTCACTCCATTGAGGTTTCGATGGAGTGGATATTGCCATCCCATTCAGCTAGAATAAGTCGGTAATTACTTTCAGAACTTTCAACGATCACTTGAAAGCTCCATGGAAACGCTTGCCAATCTCGAATCCTTCGTCCGCAGCGCCGAGCATTGCGGCTTCTCCGGTGCCGCCCGGCGTCTCGGCCTGACGCCCGCAGCCGTCAGCCGCAATGTCGCGATGCTCGAAAGAAACCTCGGCATCCGCCTCTTCCATCGTTCGACCCGCAAGCTGACGCTGACGGAGGACGGCGAGCGCTTCCTGGCCGCGATCCGCGACAATCTCGAAGGACTGCAAAGCGCGATCGCCGAAGCAGGCGGCGAACAGGGGGGACCCGCGGGCGTGCTCAAGGTCAGCCTCAGCCCGACCTTCGGGATCGACCACATTCTGCCGCTGCTGCCGGACTTCCTGAAGCAATACCCGGCGATCCGGATCGACTGGCAGTTCGACAACCGGCAGGTCGATCTCGTCGCGGAAGGTTTCGACGCAGCAATCGGCGGCGGTTTCGAGCTGTCGCCCGGCATCGTCTCGCGGGTGCTTGCTCCCGCCCATATCATCGCGGTCGCCTCTCCTGCCTATCTCGTCGGGCGAAGCCCGCTGCTCGATCCCGCCGGTCTCGCCGACCTCGACGGCATCGTCATGCGTTCGGCGCGCACTGGCCGCATCCGGCAATGGATAATGCGCAACGCCGCGGGGGAGGAAATGGCCGCCGCGCCGAAGGAGACGATCGTCGTCAACGATCCGGCCGCCATGTGCCGCGCCGCACTCCTCGGCCTCGGCGTGACCTTGGTTGCCGTGCCGGACGTACTGCCCCATCTCGAATCCGGCGAACTCGTCCGCGTCCTGCCCAAATGGTATGCCGATGCCGGCCCGATATCGGTCTATTATGGCAGCCGCACGCTTCTACCCGCCAAGGCACGTGTCTTCATCGATTTCGTCGCCGATCATTTCAAACGGCACAGGCTTGCGGAACGTTTTGCCGGCAGCCTTGGCTGATCATGCTTGAAAGTTTTCGCCGCGGCGCCAGCTAAATTTCGCCACCCCTGTCGGCTGGCGAGGCCCCGCTTCGTCCTTGCCGCGTAGAAGCAAAGATCTCTTTCACGAGGAACATTCCATGCGCATGATTTTCGTTAACCTGCCAGTCAAGAACCTTGAGGCCTCGCGGGCATTCTTCTCCGCCCTCGGCTTCACCTTCAACGAACAGTTCTCGGACGAGACTGCCGCCTGCATGGTCATCGACGACAATATCTTCGCCATGCTTCTGACGGAGGCGAAATTCCGTGATTTCATCACCGGGGAGATCAGCGACGCGTCCAAGGGCACGGAAGTCATCACCGCCCTTTCCGCCGCGAGTCGCGCCGAGTGTGACGACATGCTCGCCAAGGCGCTCGCCGCCGGCGCCAAGCCGTGGAAGCCGGCGATCGACTACGGCTCGATGTACGGCATCAGCTTCCAGGATCTGGATAGCCACGTCTGGGAGTTCATGTGGATGGATATGTCGGCAGAGCAGGCGGCGTGACCAGCTGAGCCGGAGGACGTACCGCTCGCACTTATTGTTTGCCGCTGGCTTTCCCGTTGCTCCGTCATCCTCGGGCTTGATGTTTAGCCCGAGGATAACGGAGCGTAGTGCCTCTGCATCCCTCTACCGACGAGCCGTTGCGACGCCACTGCCGTCCGCGCGGCGAAAGACTCAAGCGATTCAAAGCCTACTGACGCTCACCCGCCGATCAGCGCCAGCCACTCGTCCTCGTCCATGGTCTGGATGCCGAGTTCGCGGGCCTTGTCGAGCTTGGAGCCCGCACCGGGGCCGGCCACGACGATGTCGGTCTTTTTCGACACTGAGCCCGCCACTTTCGCGCCGAGACTTTCTGCCTTCGCCTTCGCCTCGTCGCGCGTCATCTTCTCGAGCGAGCCGGTGAAAACCACCGTCTTGCCCGCAACCGGACTATCAGTCACGACCGGCATCTCGGCACTTTCCGGCGTCACTTCCTCGATAAGCCGCGAAACGACCTCGACGTTGCGGGGCTCCTTGTAGAACTCGACGATGGCACGGGCGACGACCTCGCCTATGCCGTCGATGCTGTTGAGTTCGTTCCAGGCGTCGCCGGCAAAACTGCCCGCCTCGATCATCGCTGCGCCAAAATGATCGTAACTGCCATAGGAGCGCGCAAGCAGCTTCGCCGTCGTCTCTCCCACGTGGCGTATGCCGAGCGCATAGATGAAGCGGTGAAGCGCGATCGAGCGGCGGGTATTGATCGCCTCGAAGAGCTTTCTGACGCTGACCTTGCCGAAGCCCTCGATGTTTTCGAGCTTGGTGAGCGAGGACTCCTGGCGGCGCTCCAGCGTGAAGATCTCCGGTGCGGTACGGATCCTGAGGTTCTCGTCTTCGCTTTCAAAGAAGAATTCAATCTGCTTGGAGCCAAGCCCTTCGATGTCGAAGGCATTGCGCGAGACGAAGTGTTTCAGGTGCTCGACCGCCTGGGCCCGGCAGACGAAGCCGCCGGTGCAGCGGCGTACGGCATCGACCTTGCCGGATTTCTCGTTGAGATCGCGCACCGCATGGCTGCCGCAGACAGGGCATGTGGCCGGGAACTTGTAGGGCTCCGCACCTTCCGGCCGCTCGTCCATCACCACGTCGACGATCTGCGGAATGACGTCCCCTGCCCGCTGGACGACGACCATGTCGCCGATCCGGATGTCGCGCCCTTCGCGGATTGCTTCGCCGCTATTGCCGACACCGCGGATATAGTCCTCGTTGTGCAGGGTTGCGTTCGTCACCACCACCCCGCCGACGGTGATCGGCTCCAGCCGCGCCACCGGTGTCAGTGCGCCGGTACGACCGACCTGGATATCGATGCCCTTGAGCCGGGTGAAGGCCTGCTCGGCCGGGAACTTGTGCGCAGTCGCCCATCGCGGCGAACGCGAGCGAAAGCCGAGGCGCGCCTGCAGGTCGAGCCGGTCGACCTTGTAGACGACGCCGTCGATATCGTAGTCGAGGTCCGGCCGCTCGCGCTCGATGTGGTGATAGTGTTCCAACAATTCGTCCGCGGAAGAGAAGCGCTGCATCAGCGGATTGACCGGGAAACCCCAGGCCTTGAACGCTTCGACCATGCCGAATTGCGTGTCCGCCGGCATTGCCGACATCTCGCCCCAGGCATAGGCGAAGAACCGGAGCTTTCGGCTCGCCGTCACCTTGGCGTCGAGCTGTCGGAGCGAGCCGGATGCCGTGTTGCGCGGATTGACGTAAAGGGGCCTGCCCTGCGCCGCCATCTCGGCATTGAGCGCAGCGAAGTCCGACTTCGCCATGTAGATCTCGCCGCGGACTTCGACCACATCCGGTGCGTCCGCTGGAAGCGTCTTGGGGATCATGCCGATGGTGCGGACATTGGCGGTGACGTTCTCGCCGGTCGTGCCGTCGCCGCGTGTCGCAGCCGTCACCAGCCGGCGGTTTTCATAGCGCAGCGACATCGAAAGCCCGTCGATCTTCGGCTCGGCCGTAAAGTCGATCGAATGATCCGGAAGTCGTCCGAGGAAGCGATAGATGGCGGCGAGGAAATCGCGGGCGTCCTCGTCGGAAAAGGTGTTGTCGAGGGAAAGCATCGGCCGCGCATGGATGACCGGCTGGAAGGTGAGCGAGGGTGCCGCGCCGACCTTCCGCGAGGGGCTGTCCTCACGGATGAGTGCGGGAAACCGCGCCTCGATCAGGTCGTTGCGCCGCTTCAGCGCGTCGTAATCGGCATCCGAGATTTCCGGTGCGTCCTGCCCATGATAGAGCGCGTCATGCCGGGCAAGCTCGCTCGCGAGAAAGGCCAGTTCCTCGGCGGCCTCCGTTTCGGTCAACTGCTCGACTGGTTTTCTTTCATTCGACATGGGCGACGACTCCGGATTCGCGAGTCGTTTTGTACTTCATGATTCTCCAAATCGGAATCGATTTGAGGACAAAATCATGCAGCGATTCCAGGTGCTACAGCAACCTTTGCGCGTCTCGAGAGAAGCGCCGCGCCATGGTGCATAGCCGGGAGGATGAAGTCGCTGCGCTCAGCCGTTACCGGCGAGCAGCCGCGCCGCCGCCGCCCTCGCCTCCTCGGTGATCGAGGCGCCGGCGAGCATGCGGGCGATTTCCTCGGTGCGCGCTTCGTCGTCCATACGGGCAACGCGGGTTGCGATTGTCTCTGCCTTTTCCGCCGACGGCCCCTTGGAAATCAGGAGATGGGTCGCAGCACGCGCGGCCACCTGCGGCGCGTGCGTGACGGAGAGCACCTGGACATTCTTGGAAAGCCGCTTCAGCCGCTGGCCAATGGCATCGGCGACCGCCCCGCCGACGCCGGTGTCGATTTCGTCGAAGACGAGCGTCGGCGCCGAGCCCCGATCGGCAAGCGCCACTTTCAGCGCCAACAGGAAACGCGAAAGTTCGCCGCCGGAAGCTACCTTCATGATCGGCCCCGGCCGGGTGCCGGGGTTGGTCTGCACATGGAATTCGACGATATCGATGCCATCGGCGGTCGGTGACGACGGATCGCTCGTGACCTCCACCATGAAACGCGCCCGTTCGAGCTTCAGCGCCGGCAGCTCCGCCATCACCGCGGCCGAAAGCGCGTCCGCCGTATGGTGGCGCTTCTCGGAAAGCGACCGGGCCGTTGCGTCGAAAGCCGCCCTCGCCTCTCCTACCTGCACTTCCAGCTGCTTCAGCTTCTCCTCGCCGGCATCCAGATCGGCGAGGTCGGCGATCATGCGAACGGCAAGCGCCGGGAGCTCCGTGACCGGAACGGAATATTTGCGGCTTGCGGCACGCAGTGCGAACAGCCGCTCCTCGGCGCGCTCCAGATCCTTCGGGTCGAATTCCGTGTTGCGCAGCGCCCGTTCCACCGCCATTTGCGCGTCCGAAAGCTGGTTCAGCGCCCCGTCCAAAAGCTCCACGGTCTCTTCGAGCAGGCCGGGGGCCTCGTGGCTCTTGCGCTCGAGACGCCGGACAAGTGAGGCGATCAGCGGAACCGGCGATGTATTGCCGTTGAGGAACTCCGAAGCCTCGTTGATGTCGCCGGCGATCCGCTCGGCCTTCATCATCCGCGCGCGGGCTTCTGCAAGCTCCTCCTCTTCGCCGTCACGCGGCGAAAGTGTCTCCAGCTCTTCGACGGAGGCGCGCAGATAATCGGCTTCGCGCGCAGCCGCCTCTACCTTTTCGCGGTGTTTCTTGAGATTGCGTTCCGCGTCGCGCCAGCCGCGGTAAAGCGCGGCAACCTCTTCCGCCGCTTCCGAGGTGCCGCCGAAAGCGTCAAGCAGTGCGCGATGCGCGTCAGTATCGACCAGCGCCCGGTCGTCGTGCTGGCCATGGATTTCGACCAGTGTCTGGCCGAGCTGCCGCATCAGTTGCACGCTCACCGGCTGGTCGTTGACGAAAGCCTTGGTGCGGCCGTCCGTCGACTGCACGCGGCGGAAAATCAGGTCGCCGTCGTCATCGATGCCGTTTTCGCGCAGCATCAGCCGCGCCGTGTGGCCGGCAGGCACGTCAAAAACCGCCGTGACCTGCCCCTTGTCCTCGCCGTGGCGTACAAGCGAGCCGTCGCCGCGGCCGCCGAGCGCCAGCGACAGGCTGTCGAGAAGGATGGATTTGCCCGCGCCGGTTTCGCCGGTCAGCACGGAGAGCCCGGCGTCGAAGGTGAGGTCAAGCCGTTCGATCAGGACGATATCGCGGATCGAGAGCTGGGCGAGCATCCGGTTTCATATCTTCCTTGTCGAGCACCGAGCCTATCAGGCGCCGATGAGCCTCTTGCCTGCGCGCGCGATCCAGGACGTGCCGGTTTCGCGCGGCTCAAGGCCGCCCGACTGCAGCAGCTTGAAGGAATCGGCATACCACTGGCTGTCCGGATAATTGTGCCCGAGCACTGCCGCCGCAGTCTGCGCTTCCGTGGTTACACCCATGGCGTAATAGGCCTCGACGAGTCGGGCAAGCGCTTCTTCGACCTGGTTCGTATTCGAATACTGTTCGACAACGACGCGGAAGCGGGAAACGGCGGCAAGATATTCCTTGCGCTCGAGGTAGTAGCGGCCGACCTGCATTTCCTTGCCGGCGAGTTGGTCGCGGGCGAAGCGGATCTTCGACTGCGCGTCCTCGACATAATCGGAGTCCGGATATTTATCGACGACGGCCTGCATCGCATCGATCGCCTTGGCGGCCGCCTTCTGGTCCTGGGTCACCGAGGGAATCTGCTTCGTATAGGCGAGGCCCTGAATGTATTGCGCATAGGCCGCGTCTTCCGACTGCGGATAGAGGTTCAGATAGCGGCTCGTCGCGTTGATCGCGTCCTGATATTGGCCATTGCGGTAGGCGACGAAGGCGTTCATTACCAGCGCCTTGCGGGCGTATTCGGAGAACGGATGCTGGCGGTCGAGCGCTTCGAACTTGCGCGCCGCTTCGGTCGTCTTGCCGGCATTGAGGTTGGCAAGGCCCTGGTTGTAGAGCACCTCCGGCGGATCGGTTTCCGCCGCAAGCTTGGTGATGTCGATATCCGGATCGTTCTGGCAGGCTGTGATCAGGCTGCTGCCAGCCACAGCCGCAATAACGACCGCGGCGACGCGCACCGATTTTCTTATGTCGACCGAAACTGCAAGAACCATCGAATATTCCCGTTTCACTCGGCGGACCGCATCCCGCCAGACCTGCGCGTTTTAGAGCAAGTTGCCTCAAGATCGCAACGTCATGATCAGCAATTCATGCAAATTTGTGGCGGTATGCAGTGCTTTACGCGTTTTCCACCGATGAAACCCGCCCAATACTTTGCGTGAAAGCTTATTCCCGGCCTCGATTCCGCTTCGGGGAATCATCCGGCGCAATGAAAAAGCCGGCCTTTCGGCCGGCGACTGGAGAAGAACTCACTCTTGTTGTTATGCGGACCAAGGCGCGAAACCCGGGGCGGCGACGGCGACCAAATCGCGCGAGCGGGTGCGCTGGCGCGGCGTTGCCGTTTCGACGACCTCGTAAGCGCTGTTGTCGCTCAACAGGGCTTTCAGTGCATTGGCGTTCATCTTATGGCCGCCGCGATAGGAGCGATAGCAGCCGATGAAGGGAGCGCCGGCCAGCGAAAGATCGCCGACTGCGTCAAGGGTCTTGTGGCGAACGAATTCGTCCGTATACCGCAGGCCCTCGACATTGATCACCGCGTTGTCGTCCGAGATCACCACCGAATTTTCGAGCGACGAGCCGAGCGCGAAGCCACCGGCCCACAGCCGCTCGACATCACGCATGAAGCCGAAGGTGCGTGCGCGCGACAGTTCCCGCTTGAAGACCGAAGGCGTCATATCGCCCTTCCAGGCTTGACGGCCGATCAGCGGGCAATCGAAGTCGATCTCGACCTCGAAGCGCATGCCGTCATAGGGCGTGAACTCCGACCAGGAGGCACCCGATTCGATGCGCACCGGCTTGACGATGCGGATATAGCGCCGCTTCACCGCAAGCGCCCTCAGGCCGACCTGTTCGATCGCGTCGATGAAGGGCTCGGAACTGCCGTCCATGATCGGCATTTCGGCGCCGTGGACTTCGACGAGCAAGTTGTCGAGACCGAGCGCATAAATCGCAGCCATCACGTGCTCGACCGTCGCGACAGAGGTCGCCGGCGAGAAACCGAGAACCGTGCAGAGATCGGTGTTGCCGACCTGCGACGAGACGGCCCGGAACTCGGCGACGCGGCCGCCGGCGAGAACCCGCTGGAAGACGATGCCGGCATCGGCCTCGGCCGGGTGGAAGGTGATCGACACTTCCGCGCCTGAATGGACGCCAATTCCCTTCAGCGTTACCGGGCTTGCAATCGTCGTCTGAAACCCGAGGAGTTCAATTCCCATTCTCGTCGTCACTTTCACTCAATGAGGCCGCCTGGGCCAAACGCACGAAGGATGCAACGATGTTCAAAGGCACAAAGTAAGATCCCCGAGGATTCGCGCCTGTCGGCCGAAACCTCGATCTCTTGAACTAACAGCGCCCGATCGAATCGTATGCGTCCCCAATTCCGATGCTGAAAATAAGATTTTGGAGGCACCATTCCAAATCACTGTTCGTTTCGCATTGTTACGCAATTGTCATGCGCGCAACTTAAGTGGCAAGCGGTTGAAAGAACGACGAAAATCGAAAAATGCCCGGGCAGTCGCCCGGGCATTCGGCAAGGTGAAGGAACAGTCCTTCAAAATCAGTTCGATTGCCGGCGAAGGAACGCCGGGATTTCGAGCTGATCATCTTCGTGCGAGCGCGCCTGCGGCGAGACGCGGCCGTGATCGTCAAGCTGGCCGCGACGCGGCGCGTAAAGGCTCGCTTCCGGCGAAAGCGGGCGGCGCTGCTGCGAGGCAGCACTCGGTGCTGCGGCCGTCATGTCGGCGGAGACGCCGTGATCGTCATCGTCGCGACGGGAAAGCGAATTGGTGATTCGCTTCAGGAGCCCCATCGGGCCGCGCTCTTCCTGGTGAGCGGGTGCGGCATGCGCGCGGTGATCGATCTCGGCCTTCACGACTGGCGGGAAGTCCTCGACCTTCGGCATGCGCACCGGTTCGGCCTGCTGGCGCACGACCGGAGCAGGCTCGTGACGGACCGGCTGCGGCTGCATTTGCGGCTGCATTTGCGGCTGGACCTGTGCCTGCACCGGCATTTCGACCGGACGCTGCACCGGCGGGGCCTGACGCACTACGGGAGCGGCCTCCACCGGGGCGGCGCCGGCGAAAAGCTTGCTTTGGGGCCGAAAGGCTTCTTCCTGCACGTGCTGTACCTGCTGCACAGGCGCGGCGACCTGGGTGCGGGTGGCGATATCGAGCTCGCGCTCCATTTCGGCTTCGCGGATTGCGAGCGCGATCTGGTCGACCGTGTTTTGCTGCTGCACGGGCTGGGCAACCGGCTGCGGCTGTGGTGCCGGCTGGTGGTGCTGGGCGACCGGCTGAGGCTGGGTCGGGATTGCTGCGGACGGGCGAACGACCGGCTTCGGCGCTACCGGACGAAAGTCAACCGTGCGACCGGCCACCTCCGCAGCCGTGCGATCGATACCGGTTGCAACCACGGAAACGCGGATCAGGCCTTCGAGTTCTTCGTCGAAGGTGGCGCCAAGGATGATGTTGGCGTCGGGATCCACTTCCTCGCGGATGCGCGTTGCAGCCTCATCGACCTCGAAGAGCGTGAGGTCGCGACCGCCGGTGATGGAGATGAGCAACCCTTGAGCGCCCTTCATCGAGGTTTCGTCGAGCAGCGGGTTGGCGATTGCAGCCTCGGCGGCAGCCATTGCGCGGCCTTCGCCCGATGCTTCGCCGGTGCCCATCATGGCGCGGCCCATTTCGCGCATCACCGAGCGGACGTCGGCGAAGTCGAGATTGATCAGGCCTTCCTTGACCATGAGGTCGGTGATGCAGGCAACGCCCGAATAGAGGACCTGGTCGGCCATCGCGAAGGCGTCCGCGAAGGTCGTCTTGTCGTTGGCAATGCGGAAGAGGTTCTGGTTCGGGATGACGATCAGCGTGTCGACCGACTTCTGCAGTTCGGCGATACCCTGATCGGCGAGGCGCATGCGGCGCTGGCCTTCGAAGTGGAAGGGCTTTGTGACGACGCCGACGGTCAGGATGCCCTTGTTGCGGGCGGCCTGCGCAACGATCGGGGCCGCGCCGGTGCCGGTGCCGCCGCCCATGCCGGCGGTGACGAAGCACATATGCGTGCCGTTCAGATGATCGATGATCTCGTCGATGCACTCTTCGGCGGCTGCGCGGCCGACTTCCGGCTGCGAACCGGCGCCGAGACCTTCGGTGACTGCCACACCCATCTGGATGATCCGTTCAGCCTTGGTCATGGTGAGCGCCTGCGCGTCCGTGTTGGCGACGACGAAATCGACGCCCTGCAGGCCCGCGGTGATCATGTTGTTGACGGCGTTGCCGCCGCCGCCACCGACGCCGAAGACCGTGATGCGGGGCTTCAGCTCGGTGATATCCGGCTTTTGCAAGTTGATGGTCATATCACTGTTCCTTCTCGTTTTCTGGCCGCCTTGCCGAGCCGGCCAAATCCTTCAAAACTCAAACACCTGTTTCGCCCGGCGCCCTGCGACGCCGGCGAAGCTCAGAAACTCTCTTTCAACCACTGTCCCATGCGGGCGATGCGGCTGTTGCCGCCGCCGAAGGTGGAGAACATGCCGCCGTGGGCAGCATGGGTCTCGAGATCAGCGACCTGCGGATAGATCATCAGCCCGACAGCCGTGGAAAAGGCGGGCCCCTTCGCCGCGGCCGGCAGACCGGACACGCCGAGCGGGCGACCAATGCGGACGTTGCGGGCGAGAATGCGCCGCGCCGCTTCCGGCAGACCGGTCAGCTGGCTGGCGCCGCCCGTCAGTACGATGCGCTTGCCGACGATCGGGCTGAAGCCCGAACGCTGAATGCGATCGCGAATGAGTTCCAGCGTCTCCTCGATACGGGCGCGAACGATGCGTGACACCAGAGCGCGCGGCACATGGGTCGGCTGATCGCGATCGTCCTCACCGATCGGCGGGACGGATACGATGTCGCGCTCGTCGGCGCTGTTCGGCAGCGCCGAACCGTGCACGACCTTCAGCCGCTCGGCATCCTCGATGCGCGTCGAGAGACCGCGTGCAAGATCGGTGGTGACATGATGGCCGCCGAGGCTGACGGCGTCGGCATGAACCAGCTTGCCTTCGGCGAAGACGGAAATCGTCGTCGTGCCGCCGCCCATGTCGATGGCCGCGCAGCCAAGCTCCACCTCGTCGTCGACGAGTGCGGCAAGACCGCTGGCGTAAGGCGTCGCAACGATGCCCTCGACCGAGAGATGAGCGCGGTTGACGCAGAGCTCGAGATTCTTGAGAGCCGCCCGCTCGACCGTCAGCACGTGCATATCCACGCCAAGGACATCGCCGAACATCGCCAGCGGATCGCGGATGCCGCGCTCGCCATCTAGCGAGAAGCCGGTCGGCAGCGAATGCAGGATCGCCCGATCGGAGCGCTGCGACTGCTGGCCGGCGGCGGCCAGCACCTTCTTGAGATCGCTTGCATCGACCTCCTGTCCGCCGAGATCGATCGTCGCCGTGTAGACGTCGCTCTGCAGCCGGCCGGCGGAAACATTGACGATCAGGCTGTCGATCGTCAGCCCCGCCATCCGCTCCGCGGCATCGACCGCGAGCCTGACGACGCCCTCCGCCGCGTCGAGATCGGCGATGACGCCGTTCTTCACACCGCGCGACTTCTGATGGCCTATGCCGATGATTTCGATGTTGTGGGTGCGACCGGGCAGGATCTGGCTTTCGGCGCGCGGCGTCAGCCGGCCGATCATGCAGACGATCTTGGTCGAGCCGATGTCGAGCACCGAGACGACGTGCGACCGCTTGGACGAAAGCGGCTTCAGACGCGGAAGGCCAAAATTGGCGGATCCGAACAAACTCATATCCGCTTCTCCTGGGCTTTCAGCATCTTCTCCCTCGCCTTCAACGCGACCTCTCGCCGGGCAACGGCTTCCGGCGTCAATTGTACCGTGGTGCGGTCTTCGAGCCTCAGATCGACGGCGGCGATGTCGCGCTCGAGAAGCTGATGCCTCTCCTCCATCTCGGCGAGAACCTTCATCGCCCTGGCGACGTCGTTCTCCGGAAGCTTGACGATGATGCCGTTGTCGAGGCGCAGGTCCCACCGCCTGCCGGAAACCCGCACGAAAGCCTTCACACGGGAGCGGAACTCCGGCCAGCGCGAGAATTCGTCGTAGAACCCGGCCGCCGCCGTCTCTGCATCGCGACCGACGAACAGCGGCAAAGCGGCGAATTTGTTGTCGCGAAGCGGCGCGATGACACTGCCGCTGCGCTCGATCAGCGACAGGTCGGAGCCGTGCTGCCAGATGCCGAAGGCCTTGCGTTCCTCGAGGTTGACCTCGATCGTGCCGGGATAGACCTTGCGCACGGTCACGTTCTGCACCCAGGGCAATTCGCTGATCAGCCTGCGGGCCTCAGCGATGTCGAGAGCGACGAGCGACGTCGCGCCATCGAGCCCGAGCTGCTGGAGAATATCGATCTCGGAGGTTTGCTCATTGCCGGAAACCCGAACGTCCTCGATGGCGAAGCCGGCTGCCGTCGTTGAGGCTTGCGCGAAGTTCTGCGTGTGACCCCCAAGCGACATTCCATAGAAGCCCGTCGCCGCAAGGAAGGCGGCGGCCGACACTGTACCGGTGTGCGCGGGAAAGCGGATGCGGCCCGTGCCAAGACTGACCAGGAAACGCACGACCTTGCGCAGTGGACGCGGCAGCACGAACGTCTCATCCGCCTCGCCGGCGACGCCGAGCGGGTGACGCACCCTTCTGCCCCTTCTGCCCCTCAACGCAAACACGATGCGTCCTCCACCATCCACCTGAGAAACTCACCAAACTGAAGGCCCGCATGCTGCGCCATCTCGGGCACCAGGGAGGTCGGGGTCATGCCGGGCTGGGTATTGATTTCCAGCCAGATCAACTCGCCCTCGCCGGGACCGCGATCGTCGAAGCGGAAGTCGGATCGGCTGACGCCGCGGCAACCGATTGCCTGATGCGCCTTCAAAGCGAGTGTTTGTATTTTTTGGTAAATATTTGGTGAAATCTGCGCCGGAATGACGTGGCTTGAACCACCTTTTACGTATTTTGAATCATAATCGTAGAAGGCATGCCCCTGAGGAATGATCTCGGTGACGCCGAGCGCGACATCGCCCATGACGCCGCATGTCAGCTCGCGGCCGGCGATATAGCGCTCGACCATGACACGGTCGCCGTAGCGCCATTCGCTGGACGTGATCACCTGCGGCGGATGCGACTGATCCTCCTTGACGATGACGACGCCGAAGCTCGAACCTTCGCGAACCGGCTTGACCACATAGGGCGGCTTCATCGGGTGCCGGTTGCCGAATGTGCGCCGATCCATGATCAACGCATCAGCGACCGGAATGCCGGCAGCCTTGGCGACATGCTTGGCCTGCGCCTTGTCCATGGCGAGCGCGGAGGCAAGCACGCCGGAATGGGTATAGGGAATCTCGAGATATTCCAGGATGCCCTGGATCGTGCCGTCTTCGCCGAAGGGGCCGTGGAGGGCGTTGAAGGCAATCTCCGGACGCAGGTCCGCAAGAACTGCGGCCACATCGCGCCCGACGTCCACGCGCGTAACGCGATAGCCTTCGGCTTCAAGGGCATCGGCGCAAGCAGCCCCGGAAGACAGGCTCACCGGCCTCTCCGAGGAAAATCCGCCCATCAGGACAGCAACATGCCTGCCGCTCATCAAAACCCCCAAACAATACGCCACTATCACTATTCTTGCTTGCGTCTGGCTGATTCCGGCTGCCGAGTCGCCGGCGCCCGAACAGCGCCACTAGAACGGCATTATGGTTAATGAATCGTTTACTTTGGTTAACTCTTCTCATGAAGCGCGTCAGCTTTGCCGCCGAAAACGCCTGCCGAAACAAGGCAATCAGCCGAGAAATCAGTGGTTTGTACGACTACGTTAAGAAATGAGTGCGGACGGCGAAAAATGAAGCCCCTGGATATCCTTCGGGGTTCTTGGCAAGGCTCTCGTGGCTTGCCTGAGCGCGCCGCTCACGTGGGACACCATCACTTCGACAATCTTGCGAACGGCGGTGACTACCGCAAAGGAATGTTGCCGGGATCTGGCCCTTGCCGAAAATCGAGGCATCGAGCGGGCAGATCATGCCGAGCCACGCGCCGGCGGAACAATGCTGCGCCCGCCGCAAATTTAGTTCGCATTTCTTACTATTTCAGGGTTTCTCCCGACGGAAACTTGCGCTAAGACCCGCCGACCGCCTCCCAAGACGGCATGACAATCATATCAGGAACAAGACAATGACAGACGCGACAACCTCGCTGTCGCCGAAGGATAGTGCGTTGCATCAGCCGGCAGTGAACTCGCCTGCACGGGTGCTGTTCGCCAGCCTCGTCGGCACGACCATCGAATTCTTCGACTTCTACGTTTATGCGACGGCGGCGGTGATCATTTTCCCGCATCTCTTCTTCCCCTCGGCCGATCCGACCTCGGCGATGCTGCAGTCCTTCGCCACCTTCTCGATCGCCTTTTTCGCCCGCCCCTTCGGCGCGGTGGTCTTCGGCCATTTCGGTGACAAGGTCGGCCGCAAGGCGACACTCGTTGCGGCACTCATGACCATGGGCATTTCGACCGTCGTCATCGGTCTTCTGCCGACCTATGCGACGATCGGCATTGCCGCGCCGCTGCTGCTGGCGCTCTGCCGCTTCGGCCAGGGCCTCGGGCTCGGCGGCGAGTGGGGCGGCGCCGTGCTGCTCGCTACCGAGAACGCCCCGGAAGGCAAGCGGAGCTGGTACGCGATGTTCCCGCAGCTCGGTGCGCCGATCGGCTTCATCCTTTCCGCCGGCACCTTCCTCGTGCTCGGCGAAGTGATGAGCGAGGAAGCCTTCCTCGCCTGGGGCTGGCGCATCCCCTTCATCGCCAGCGTGCTCCTCGTCATCGTCGGCCTCTATGTCCGCCTGAAGATCACCGAGACGCCGGAATTCCAGACGGCGATCGACAAGCATGAGCGCGTCGAAGTTCCGGTCGCGGCAATCTTCCGCTCACACAAGCGCAGTCTCGTGCTCGGCACTTTCGTGGCGCTCGCGACCTTTGTTCTGTTCTACCTGATGACCGTCTTCTCGCTCTCCTGGGGCACGGCGAAGCTCGGTTATTCGCGCGAGCAGTTCCTGGTCGTCCAGATGGCCGGCGTCGTCTTCTTCGGCCTGATGATCCCGGTCTCGGGCATTCTTTCGGATCGCTTCGGTCGGCGTCTCGTTCTGGTGCTGACGACGATCGGCATCGGCATCTTCGGTCTCGTCATGGCTCCGCTGATGACGAGCGGCCTAGGCGGCGCCTTCGCCTCTTCGATCATCGGCCTTGGTCTGATGGGACTCACTTACGGGCCGATCGGCGCAGCACTCGCCGCCCCCTTCCCGACGGCGGTGCGCTACACCGGTGCCTCGATGACCTTCAACCTCGCCGGCATCTTCGGCGCGTCGCTGGCGCCCTACATCGCCACCTGGCTTGCGACTAACTACAGCCTCGGCCATGTCGGCTACTATCTGCTGGCCGCCGCGCTGATCACGCTCGTCTGCCTGCTGCTCTCGAAGGAAGTGGAAGTTTCCGGCTGACGACAACACCGAATTGAAAAGCAGAAAGGGCCGCGACGGCAACCGTCGCGGCCCTTTCCTTTGCTATTTTCCGGCTTAGGCTATGCCGCGGCCAAGGAATTCCTTGATCTCGTAACCTGGCATGAAATTGCCGACGCGCTTGATCTCCCACTCCAGCTTCACGCCGGAATGTTCCATTACCCGCTGGCGCACGGTCTCGCCGAGATATTCGAGCTCGTAGCCGGTCGCCTGCCCCGTGTTGATCATGAAGTTGCAGTGAAGCGGCGACATCTGCGCGCTGCCGATCATCATGCCGCGGCAACCCGCCTCGTCGATGAGCTTCCAGGCGGAGTGGCCTTCCGGATTCTTGAAGGTCGAGCCGCCGGTCTTTTCGCGGATCGGCTGCACCGTCTCGCGATGCTGGCGAACGGCGTCCATGTCGGTGCGGATCTTGTTCTTGTCTTCCGGATAGCCTTCGAAAATCGCATGCGTGAAGATCAGGTCCTTCGCCGCTGCAGTGTGACGATAGGAATAGCCCATGTCGGCTTTGCTCAGCACATGCTTTTTGCCCTTGCGGTCGACCGCATGGACCTCCACGACGCGCTCGCGCGTCTCGCCGCCATTCGCGCCGGCGTTCATCCGTAGCGCACCACCGATCGAACCCGGGATGCCGTAGTAGAAATAGAAGCCGCCAATGCCGTGGTCGAGCGCCATCGCGGCGATATTCTTGTCCGGGCAGATGGCACCCGCCTTGATGCGGTTTTCGCCGACGATCTCAAGATCGCCGAAGCCCTTTGCCGATAGGCGGATGACGACGCCCGGAATGCCGCCGTCGCGCACGAGCAGGTTGGAACCGACGCCGATGACCATGACCGGTACGTTCTCCGGCACGAGCTTCAGGAACGTGACGAGATCGTCGGTGTCGTGCGGCTGGAACATGAGCTCGGCAAGCCCACCGGCGCGAAACCAGGTCACGCGGTCCATCGGGGCATCGGGCGTGATGCGTCCGCGAACTGCACTGACGCCGCTTCCGAGCGCTTCGAGAAGTTTCTGACCGTTGACCTGTTTCATGCTCAAATTCCTGAAATATTCGCGAGTTCCTTGGGCAGGGCTGCAGCCCAATAGGTAATGCTGCCAGCCCCCAAGAGAACCACAAAATCGCCCGCCTGCGCAATCTTCGAGACGATCGGTGCGATTTCCTCCTGCCCGGCGACATGGCGCGCGTCACGGTGGCCCGCCGCTTTGATGCGATTGACCAGCGCTTCCGAATTCACGCCGTCGATCGCGTCCTCGCCCGCCGCGTAGACGGGCGCGATCAGGATCGTGTCGGCATCGTTGAAGCAGGAAGAGAAGTCCTCGAAGAGGCTCGACAGGCGGCTGTAGCGATGCGGCTGGTGGACAGCGATGATCCGTCCCTGGCAGGCCTCGCGCGCCGCTTTCAGGACCGCCTTGATCTCGACCGGGTGATGGCCGTAGTCGTCGAAGATGCGCGCGCCATTCCACTCGCCGGTAAGCGTGAAACGCCGCTTGACGCCGCCGAAGGCGGCGAGCCCCTTCGCGATATCCTCCGGCTTGATGCCGAGACGCTGGGCGACGGCGATAGCGGCCGTGGCATTGGAAACGTTGTGGCGGCCGGGCATCGGCAGCCGCAGATCCTTCATCGTGATCACCTGCCCTGTACGGCGGCGGCGGATCTCGATATCGAAGATCGAGGTCGCGCCGTCCATGCGTATATTGTGGTAGCGCACGTCCGCCTGCGGGTTCTCGCCATAGCTGACGACCTTGCGGTCCTCGATCTTGGCGACCATCGACTGGACCTCGGGATGATCGAGGCAGAGCACGCCGAAGCCATAGAAGGGCACGTTCTCGACGAACTGCCGGAAGGCCGCCCTCACGGCGTCGAAATTACCGTAGTGGTCGAGATGCTCCGGGTCGATATTGGTGACGACGGCGATGTCGGCCGGCAACTTCAGGAAGGTACCGTCGGACTCGTCCGCCTCGACCACCATCCATTCGCCGGCGCCCATGCGCGCGTTGGTGCCGTAGGCGTTGATGATGCCGCCATTGATGACGGTCGGATCGAGCCCGCCTGCATCGAGCAGCGCTGCGACCATCGAGGTCGTCGTCGTCTTGCCGTGCGTGCCGCCGATGGCGATCGCATTGCGGAAGCGCATCAGTTCGGCCAGCATTTCGGCGCGGCGCACGACGGGCAGGAATTTTTCGCGCGCGGCGATCAACTCGGGATTGTCCTTCTTGATCGCGGTCGAGACGACGACAACCTCGGCATCGCCGAGGTTTTCAGCCTTGTGGCCGACGGAGATCCTGATGCCCTTGTCGCGCAGGCGCTGCACGTTGGCGCTGTCCGACTGATCCGAACCCTGCACCCGGTGACCGAGATTGTGCAGCACCTCTGCAATACCGCTCATGCCAATGCCGCCGATACCGATGAAATGTACGAGCCCGATCGTCTTCGGCATTTTCATGAGCGTGTTTCCTTGAATTTCTCGACTGTCAAACCGCTGGCAATAGCCTCTACGAGGGACGCAAGCAAGCGCGCGGCGTCCGGTTTGCCGGTTTCGCGGGCATTGGTGGCCATCTGCGCCAGGGATTGCGGATTGTTCATGGCGTCGGCGAGGATGCCAGAGAGCCGTTCGGCGCTGAGTTCGGCCTGTGCGATCACACGGGCGCCGCCCTTGGCCGCAAGCGCGGCGGCATTCGCCGCCTGATCGTGATCGAGCGCATAGGGATAGGGCACAAGGACTGCGGGCCGGCCGATCACGGCAAGCTCGGAAACGGTCGACGCGCCCGAACGGCAGATGACGAGTTGGGCCGCCGCGATCCGCGCCGCCATGTCGTTGAAGAAGGGGGCAACCTCGGCCGGGACGCCGAGTTTCTGGTATGCCGCGATGACACCTTCCCGATCCTCAGGGCGCGCCTGCTGCGTGACCCGCACCCGCTGGCGCGCGGCGTCGTCGAGACGGCAGACCGCCTGTGGAATCGCCTGCGAGAAATATTGTGCGCCCTGGCTGCCGCCGAAGACGACCAGGTGGAAGGGCGCATCGCTCGCCGAGGTCGCATAGGGCACGCCCGCCGCCTGGAGCACGGCGGGACGAACGGGATTGCCGGTAGTCACCGTTTTCGTCGCGAAACCGCCGGTCCCCTCGGGCAGAAAGCCTCCCGCGATTGCCCGAACGCGCGATGCCAGCATCTTGTTGGCTCGTCCCATCACGGCGTTCTGCTCGTGGATCATCGAGGGGACACCCATGCCGGTCGCCGCCAGCAGCGGCGGCACGGTAGGGTAACCCCCGAAACCGATCACCGCCTTCGGCTTCAGGCGCGCGATCAGCCGCCGCGCCGCGCGCAGGCCTGTCCAGAGCTTCCAGACCGATTGCGCCAGTTTGATCGGGTTCTTCGAGCCGATCGTCGCCGACGGCACGACATGGATGTCGTCCGCCGGAAACCTGCCGGCAAAGCGCTCGGCGCGGCTGTCCGTCACCAGATGCACGGAATAGCCGGACGCCCTCAACTCATGTGCCAGCGCTTCCGCGGGAAAAAGGTGACCGCCGGTGCCGCCGGCGGCAAGAAGAATGATGCCTTTGCTCATGACTTACTCCGCCGGCACGCCGACGCCGGATCGAAAGAGGCTACGCTCCACGGCGCGCTTTTCCGGCCGGTGACGGGTCAATGCCAGGATGAATCCGGCCGTCACGCAGATCGCCACCATCGACGAGCCGCCGTAGGAGATCAGCGGCAGGGTCATGCCCTTGGCCGGAAGAAGTTCGAGGTTCACACCGATATTGATCAGCGACTGGATGCCGATCTGCAGGACCAGCCCGGCGACGGCGAAGCGGTTGAAATCGTTGCGCTCGCGGAAGGCATGGCTGAGGCCGCGCATGACGAGGAACGAAAAGATCAGCACGATGGCCATGCAGAAGACGATGCCGAATTCCTCGGCGGCTACCGAGAAGACAAAGTCGGTGTGGCTGTCGGGAATGATGCGCTTGACCACGCCCTCGCCCGGGCCGCGGCCGAACCAGTCGCCGCGGATGATCGCCTCGCGCGCCGTGTCCACCTGGAACGTGTCGCCCTCGCCGGTCAGGAAGCGGTCGATACGGCCGGCGACGTGCGGCAGCATGGTATAGGCGACGAAGAAGCCGCCGACCGCCGCGCCCGCGAGCACGATGATCCAGAGCCACGGCATGCCCGCCATGAAGAACATGCCGCCCCAGACGGCCGTCGTGAGGATAGTCTGGCCGAGGTCGGGCTGGGCGACGAGAAGCGCGCCGACGATACCGAAAAGCAGGATGGCGAAAAGATTGCCCGGGATTTCAGGCTGCCTTGCGTGCTCGGAGAAAAGCCAGGCGCAGACGACCACGAAGGCCGGCTTCATGAATTCCGAAGGCTGAATGGAGATGCCGGCGATCGAAATCCAGCGCAGCGAGCCCTTGACCTCCTGACCGACGAAGAGAACCAGCACCATCATCCCGAGAGAAATTGCGAGAAGGATGATCGCTGCGCGCCTGACCTGCCGCGGCGAAAGAAAGGAGATGCCGACCATCACCGCAAGCGACGGCAGGAGGAAGAGCGCGTGACGCTTGACGAAATGAAAGCTGTCGAGGCCGAGCCGTTCGGCGACCGGCGGGCTCGCCGCGAAGGAGAGCATGAAGCCGACGCCCATCAGGAGGACGAAGGTTGCGAGAAAAAACCTGTCGATCGTCCAGAACCAGTCGGCCACAGGGCCACGTTCGGCTCGGCTTACCATCTGTCTGTCCCCTTTCCGGCGCACATGTGCGCCACGTCAATAGTTCAGCCCAACTCCGCCCGTCAGATGAGCATGGTCACGCCTTCGAGCGCCGCCACATGCCCGACGAAGGCATCTCCGCGCACCTCGAAATTCTTGTACTGATCGAAGCTTGCACAAGCCGGTGAGAGCATCACGGCCGATGGTCCCCCCTCGTCTCGTGCTGCATCCGCCGCCGCATGCGCCACGGCATTCTCCAGCGTTCCCGAAATCTCGTAGCGCACGGCCTCGCCGAGCGTCGCTGCAAAAGCTGGCGCCGCCTCGCCGATCAGATAGGCCTTGACGATCTTCGGGAAGAACGGCGTCAGCGAGGCGATGCCGCCTTCCTTCGGCAGACCGCCGGCGATCCAATAGATCCGATCGTAACTCGACAGTGCCGGCGCCGCGGCATCCGCATTGGTCGCCTTGCTGTCGTTGACGAAGACGACATCACCCTTTTTCCCGACCGGCTGCATGCGGTGCTTCAGCCCCGGGAAGCTGCGGAGACCGTCGACGATGTCCTTCTCCTCGACGCCGACCGCGAGGCAGGCGGCAATCGCCGCAGCCGCATTCTGTGCGTTATGCCCGCCCCGCAACGTCTGGATGCCTGCAAGATCGGTGAAGAGCGAAGACGTGCCACCACGGGCGCGCATCAACCGCGAGCATTCGGCATAAAGCCCATCAGCAAGCACCTGCCGACGTGAAATGCGAACGACCCTGGTTCCGGCACGCTCCACCCGATCGGCGATCAGTGTCGAGAAGCTATCGTCGACGCCCACGATCGCGGTGTCGCTTCCCGCCACCAGGCGCTCCTTGATATTGGCATAGTTCTGCATCGTGCCATGCCGGTCCAAATGATCCGGGGTCAGGTTGAGCAGGATGCCGGCCGTCGCCTCAAGCGTCGGCGCAAGATCGATTTGGTAGGAGGAGCATTCCACCACGTAGAAACGTCCGGCCTTCGGCGGATCGAGCGTCAGTACCGCGGTGCCGATATTGCCGCCAAGCTGGGTGTCTCGCCCGCTTTCTCTCAGGATGTGGGCGATAAGCGCCGTCGTTGTCGACTTGCCGTTGGTGCCGGTGATGGCGATGAAAGGGCAGTCGGGCGCGTGCGCCCGGCGCTCGCGCACGAAAAGTTCCACGTCGCCGATGATCTCGACACCCGCCTGATGGGCAAGATCGACGGTCCAATGCGGCTTCGGATGCGTCAGCGGCACGCCGGGAGAGAGTACGAAAGCGGCAAAGCCGGACCAGTCGACGCCGCGCAGATCGGCCGTCGAAAGCCCCGCTGCGGCGGCCTTGGTGACGCTGTCGGGATTGTCGTCCCAGCCGACGACGTCCGCCCCGCCCGCGACCAGCGCTTGCGCCGTCGCGAGGCCGGAACCACCGAGCCCGAAGAGTGCGACCTTCCTGTCCTTGAATGTGGTGACCGGGATCATCGCACACTCACCGCAGCTTGAGCGTCGAAAGGCCGATCATCGCGAGGATGACGGCGATGATCCAGAAGCGGATCACCACCTGGCTTTCCGTCCAGCCCTTCTTTTCGAAGTGATGGTGGATCGGCGCCATCAGGAAGACGCGGCGGCCGGTCCGCTTGAACCAGAAGACCTGGATAATCACCGACAACGTCTCAATGACGAAGAGGCCGCCGACGATGATCATCACGACTTCATGCTTCGTGGCGACGGCAACCGTGCCGATGAGGCCACCCAGCGCCAGCGAGCCGGTATCGCCCATGAAGATTGCGGCGGGTGGCGCGTTGAACCAGAGGAAGCCGAGACCCGCGCCGATGACGGCGCCGAGGATCACGGCGAGTTCACCGGTGCCCGGTACGAAATGGATCTGCAGATAGTTGGCGAAAACGGCGTTACCGGCGAGATAGGCGATCAGCCCGAAGGCGGCGGACGCGATCATCACGGGCACGATGGCAAGCCCGTCGAGACCGTCGGTCAGGTTCACGGCATTGCCCGCGCCGACGATGACGAAACCGCCGAAAAGCACGAAGAAATAACCGAGATTGAGCATCAGGTCCTTGAAGAAGGGGAAAGTAACCGAGGAACCGAAGGTGGAGCCCGCGGTCCCCGCCGAAAGCGCGGCCCGCATCATGAAGAAGACGGCGATCGCCGCGATCACGAATTCGATGCCGAGACGCGCCTTGCCGGAAAAGCCCTTGTCCGACTGCTTCGTCACCTTGAGGTAATCGTCGTAGAAGCCGATCGCGCCGAAGCCGAGCGTCACGAGAAGGGTCGAGACGACATAGACGCTGGACAGGTCGGCCCAAAGCAGCGACGAGACGACGATGCCGGCAAGGATCATCAGGCCGCCCATGGTCGGCGTTCCGGCCTTCTTGAAGTGGGTCTGCGGACCATCGGCGCGGATCGGCTGGCCCTTGCCCTGGCGGATGCGAAGCGATGCGATCATCGCCGGGCCGAACAGGAAGACGATCAAGGCGGAAGTAAAGAGAGCTGCACCCGTGCGGAAAGTGATGTAGCGAAAGAGGTTGAAGAATTGAAAGTGGTCCGCCAGTTCCACGAGCCAGATCAGCATAAGGGACCTTTCCCCAAAGGTTTTAGTATCGGACATTGTCCAACAGAATCATCTGATAGACGTTACCCGCTTGTGGTCGACTATGTTAGGCCATATCCCCTGGCCGAAGGGCGGTATCCACCAGCACCACAGCGCCGTGCATCCTTTCAGACGCACAAAGCTCGCTGTCGCACTTTCAATTGCCGCATGTTCTTTCCCTAAATCGGTTCCGATCAGGAAACATGCAGTAGTGGCAACGCCCGTTATACTTCCCCGCGCCTCACCGCCTCTTCCGGATAGGCATCGAGAAGAGCCTGGACGATCTTCGCGCAGCCGGTTCCCTTGGATGATTTGACCATCACGACATCGCCGGCGGCAAGCGCCGCGAGTGCGTAATCCGTAAGATCGTCGACGGCCTGCCGATAGACGACCGAAACCTCCGGCGGCAGCGCGTCGCGCAGATGCGCCATCTCGGGCCCGGCTAGCCAGACGTCCGCAATTCCCGCCTCGACGATCGGCTCCGCAAGGGCGGCATGGACATCGGCCGCGTGCTCGCCCATCTCCAGCATGTCGCCGAGGATCGCGATCCGCCGTCCGCCGACCGGTGGTTCGGCATCGCCGAGCAGCGAGATCGCAGCGCGCATCGACGCCGGGTTGGCATTGTAGCTCTCGTCTATCAGCGTCAGGTGACCCGCGCCGACCTTCAGGCGGTGTTGCAGTCCCCTGCCCTTTTCCGGCCGCATGGTCGCAAGCGACGTCAGGACCTGATCGAGATCGGCGCCTGCAAGCTTCGCCGCGGCGATGACGGCCAGCGCGTTTTCGGCGATGTGACGCCCGGGAGCGCCGATCGCGACTTCCAGCGTCCTGCCGCCGATCCCCGCCCAAAGCACCGAGCCTTCCGATCCGCCGGCGAATTCAACCAGCCGGAACTCCGCTTTGGGATTGGCGCCGAAGGAATGGATGTAGCTCACCCCGGCCGCACCGGCGGCCCGCTCCAGCAGGTTGTATTGCGGGCTGTCGAGATTGAGGACGGCATGACCGCCATTGACGACGCCTTCGAAGATCTCGGCCTTTGCCGTTGCGATCTCGTCGAGACTCGCGAAATTGCCGAGATGGGCGGGAGCGATACTGGTGACGACGGCCACATGCGGCCGAACCATCTTCGTCAGCGGCCGGATCTCGCCCGGATGGTTCATGCCGATCTCGAAGATGCCGAAGTCCGTCGCTTCCGGCATGCGCGCAAGGGTGAGCGGCACGCCCCAGTGATTGTTGAAGGAGGCAACGGAGGCGTGCACGCGGCCGAGTGGCGAAAGCACGTGCCTCAGCATTTCCTTCGTCGTGGTCTTCCCGACCGAACCGGTGACGGCAATGACCTTCGCGGCGCTCCGGTCGCGCGCGGCGCAGCCGAGGCGGATCAGCGCCTCCAGCACGTCGTCGACGACGATCATCGGTGCGATCAGACGGCCGAGCGCAGGAATCTTGCCTTCGCTGACGACAAGAAGGGCGGCTCCATTGGCAAGTGCGATCCCGGCATAGTCATGACCGTCGACGCGATCGCCCTTGATCGCGAAAAATGCCTCGCCCTTGTTGATCGTTCGGCTGTCGATCGAGATGCCGGCAATTCCCTCTGGCAGGTTTCCGACCGGGCGGCCGTTCATCGCAGCCAGAAGATCGCTGCTTGTCCAGAGCCAGTTCAAATCATAGCCCTCCCAATGCTTTGCGCACTTCCTCGTGGTCCGAGAACGGCAGGGTCACGGAACCGACCGTCTGTCCTTCCTCGTGTCCTTTGCCGGCGACGATCAGCGTGTCGCCGCTCTTGAGCATGCCGACGGCGGTACGGATCGCCTCCGCGCGGTCGCCGATTTCGGTCGCGCCCTTGGCCGCCGCCATGATCTCCGCGCGGATGACTTCCGGCACCTCAGAGCGCGGGTTGTCGTCGGTGACGATGACGACATCGGCAAGCCGCGTGGCGATCTCGCCCATGATCGGCCGCTTGCCCTTGTCGCGGTCGCCGCCGCACCCGAAGACGATGATGATGCGGCCGGTCGTGAATGGGCGAACCGAAGTCAAAACGTTTTCCAGCGCGTCGGGCTTGTGGGCATAGTCCACATAGGCGAGCGCGCCGTCCTTGGTGTGCCCGACGAGTTCCAGGCGTCCTGACGCGCCCTGCAATTTCTCGAGCGCCGAGAAGGCCGCCTTGGCCCCGATGCCGGTGGACATGGCGAGACCGGCGGCGACCAGCGCGTTGGCGATCTGGAAGTCGCCGGCAAGCGGCACATGGATTTCAAAGATATCGTCGCCGACATGCACCTCCGCCGACTGCTTGTGGCGGAAATGCTCGACGCGCTTCAGCGTGATGAATTCGCCCTTGCGCCCGACGGTGCGGACGTCCTGGCCCGCCTTGCGGGCAGCAGCGATCGCCTGGTCCGACCACTGATCGTCGGCAAAGATCACCGCCGGCGCGCCCTTGGGCATCAGCGCCCCGAAGAGACGCATCTTTGAGGCCATGTAGTGTTCGACCGTCGGATGATAGTCCATGTGATCGCGGCCGAGATTGGTGAAGGCAGCCGCGGCAAGCCGCACGCCATCGAGCCGGCGCTGGTCGAGGCCGTGGCTGGAGGCTTCCATTGCGGCATGGGTCACGCCCGCATCGGCGAGTTCGGCAAGCAGCTTATGCAGCGAGACCGGGTCCGGGGTGGTCAGCGATCCATAGTCGTTGCGGCCGGGCGCCACGACGCCCGTCGTTCCGATCATCGCAGCCGCAAGGCCCGAATGCGCCCAGATCTGGCGCGTGAAGGAGGCGACGGAGGTCTTGCCCGCCGTTCCGGTGACGGCCACCATGGTCTCCGGTTGTCGCCCGTAGAAAGCGGCTGCCGCCTTCGCCAGGAAGCGGCGCGGCTCCGAAAGCCCGAACACCGGCGCGCCGGCCTCCGCCTCGGCGCCAGCCGCGGTGATTACGGCCGCGGCCCCGCGCGAAAGAGCATCCGCGATATAGGCGGCACCATTCGCCTTTGTCCCGGCGACGGCGACGAACAGGTCGCCCGGCTTGACCTGCCGGCTATCGGCCGTAATGCCGGCGATCTCGACATCCGAGGAAGCACCCTTCAGTTGCGCCGAAAGTTCCGGGAAAGCTGCTCCCGCCAGGTCCTTGATCTTCATGAACTGCATGTCTCGCATCGATATCGATCCGCCGGATGACGAATCGTCCGCATTCTCATTTCACGGTCAATAAGACACAAGCAAGGCAGAACCGTCTTCTCCAAATTTCGGTTCGACGCCGAGAAGCGGCGCGGAGCGGCTGATGATGTCGCGCACCATTGGCGCTGCGTTGGAGCCCGCGGTCCGCCCGCCGCCTTCGCCGGTCTTCGGCGCATCGATGAAAGTCAGCACGATGTATTTGGGATTGTCGATCGGGAACGCGGCGAGGAAGGCGTTGAAGTTCAGGTCGCTGGCGTAACGGCCGTTGACCACCTTGTCGGCCGTGCCGGTCTTGCCGCCGACGTTGAAGCCGGGGACGAGAGCCCGCTTGCCGGAACCGGCGATGCCGTTCCAGCGGAGCAGGAAGCGCATATCTTCGCTGGTGCTCTTCTTGACGACCGCCGTTGCAAGCTCGCTTGCCTGCTCCTCTGTGCGCGGAAGGAAGGTCGGCGGGATGAGCTTGCCGCCATTGACCAGCGCCGCCCCGGCAACCGCCGTCTGCAATGGCGTCGTCGAAACGCCGTGGCCGAAGGAGATGGTGATCGAATTGATCTTCTTCCATTCGCGCGGCTGGCTCGGTGTCTTGACCTCCGGAAGCTCCGTCGGCAGCTTCGACAGGAGCCCGATGCGCGTCAGGAACTCCTTGTGCCCGGGAATGCCGACCAGATCGGCGATCTTGGCCGTGCCGATGTTCGAGGAGTACTGGAAGATCTCCGGAACGGTCAGCACGCGACGCTTGCCGTGAAAATCCTTGATGGTGAAGCCGCCGATGCGGATCGGCGCAGTCGCATCGAAGCTGTCGTTGAGCGTCACCTTGCCGGAGTCGAGCCCCATCGCGATCGTGAAGGTCTTGAAGGTCGAGCCCATCTCGAACGTGCCGTTCGACATGCGGTTCATCCAGCCTTCCTCGGCGCCTTCCACCGGCTTGTTCGGGTCGTAGTCCGGAACCGAGGCCATCGCCAGAACTTCGCCGGTATTGACGTCGAGCACGACCGCGCCGGCGGCAATCGCCTGGAAATTCTTCATGCCCGCGTCAATGACGTCACGCACGATGTTCTGGACGCGCACATCGATTGAAAGCTTGACCGGCTCGAGTTTCGCGTCGCTTGTCATGCCGATCGCCGCCAGATCGGCGAGGCCCTGGCTGTCGATGTAGCGCTCCATGCCCGCGACGCCCCGGTTGTCGATATTGACATGGCCGAGGATGTGGGCGGCGGTCGGACCTCCGGGATAGAAGCGCCGCTTTTCCGGGCGGAAGCCGACGCCGGGAATCCCGAGCGCCAGGATTTCGCTCTGCTGCTTCGGCGTCAGTTGCCGGCGCAGCCACTGGAAGCGCGATTTCGACTTGAGCTTGTTGTAGATCTCGCGGGCGTTGAGATCGGGCAGAACCGTCGCCAGACGCTCGACCGCTTCGTCGGCATCGACGATCTTGTGCGGCTCGGCATAGAGCGACACGGTGCGGATGTCGGTTGCGAGGATCTCACCGTTGCGGTCGAGAATGTCGGGGCGCGAAGCCATAAGGTTGTCGGCGCGCCCGATCGAGGAGACGGTCTCCGGCTGCGCCATGCCGTATTGCACCAGCCGCCCGCCGATCACCGCATAAACGATGCCGAAGCTGGCAATAACGATCGCGACCCGGTTCTTCGCCTGGCTGGCGCTCTTCTTGCGCGTACCCTGGATTGTGACGTTGACCCCATCGAACGGGCGGTTATTGCCGCCCGCCGAGAAATGCGCCTTGCTCTTCAGCACCATGATACGGGAGAGAAACGACATCAGCGCGCCACCGAACCTGTTGCGATATCATCCGTCTTGATGACGGCAGCGACGCCGTCTTCAGCCGCCTTGTCATCTTCCGGCTGCGGCAGATCCGCCTTCAACATCGGAAGCTCCTCGGGCCGGGCGAGCTGGGTCGAAGGCGTCGGCGCGAGTTGCAGGTCGACGGCGAAGGCGGCGACGAGGCGCTCCAGCCGGTTCGGCTGGGTCAGCAGCGCCCAGTCCGCCCTCAGCAGATCGATCGTGTCTTCCTCAAGCTTGATGGCCGCATCGAGCCGGCGGACCTCCTCGCGCTTGTTCTCGGCCTGGTGCTTGATCGTATAGGTCACCGTGGCGGCTGCCGTCATGACGACGATCAGGACAATGTCGAGCGTTCGCAGCATCTTTCTCAGCCCCCCAGTTTCGCAAGGCTCGCCAGTTCCGGCAGATTGAAAATGGACAGATCGTCTCCCGGCGATGGGGCCTCCGTGCGGATGCCGGCCCTGAGCTTGGCGGACCGGGCGCGCGGATTGCGGGACGCTTCTTCCTCGCTGGCTGCAATCATAGGCTTGCCAACTGGCGTGAAGGTTGCGGCGCGGGCAGCGACCATCGGCAGGTGGCGGGATCCTGCCGCCTTGCCGGATCGGTCCTGGAAGAATGTCTTGACGATCCTGTCTTCGAGAGAATGAAAGGTGACCACGACGAGGCGCCCGCCGGGCTTCAACACCCGCTCAGCCGCGAAAAGCGCATTGGCAAGTTCGCCGAGCTCGTCGTTGACGAAGATGCGAAGCGCCTGGAAGACGCGGGTCGCGGGATGAATCTTGTCCTTGGCCTTGCGCGGCGTCACCGTCTCGATGAGGTTGGCGAGGTCGCGCGTCGTTTCGAACGGCGCCTCTGCGCGGCGCTTCTCGATGGCGCGGGCAATGCGGCCCGCCTGCTTCTCTTCGCCGAGGAACCCGAAGATGCGAATGAGATCGGAGACCTTGGCGCGGTTGACGACATCGGCTGCGGAGACGCCGGCGGCCGACATGCGCATATCGAGCGGGCCCTTTTTCTGGAACGAGAAGCCGCGCTCCGCCTCGTCGATCTGCATGGACGAGACGCCGATATCGAGCACGACGCCATCAAGCCCCTCTGCCGGCGCGTGCTCGGCGAGATCGGAAAAACGGGAATGAACGAGCGTGAGCCGCCCTTCGGAGGCAGCGGCGAGCGGTTGGCCGGCGGCAATCGCCGTCGGATCGCGATCGAGCGCGATCACGTCGGCGCCTGCTTTCAGGATGGCGGACGTGTAGCCGCCGGCACCGAAAGTGCCGTCGAGAACGATCTTGCCGGGCGCGGGATCGAGGGCGGCGAGCACTTCGCTCAACAGGACGGGAATGTGACGAACCGGTCCGCCGTCGGCTTCAGAAACTCCGCCGCCTTGATCCGTCACCATTCCGCCTCTCCATTCTATTCCGGACGCAACCCCCGTGACTTGCGCCCTTCCCGGGCCTCCGCCTGCGCCCTCGCAAACGCCTGCGGCTCCCAGAGCTGAAAATGATCGCCCCGGCCGACAAAAGTCACATCGGTCGAGATGCCGGTGAAGTCGCGAATGAAATCCGTCACCATCAACCGGCCCTCCGGGTCGAGCTTCACAAAGACGCCGCCCCCATGAACGAGGAGCGACATCTGGTTGGCGGCATCCGAAAACGGATCCTCGGCCGCCATCTGCTTCTCGAACCGGTCCAGAAGCTCCGGCCCTCCGACGCTGATCGCCGGAAAGACGAAGTCCTGAAAGCAGTATAACTCCCGGACGCCTCCATCCGAAAGCACGGCACGGAACGCCGAAGGCACGGAGACCCGCCCCTTTGCATCGATCCGGTTCGTTGCATGTGACAAGAAGCGGTTCATGACGCGAAACGGCCGCCTCCGACTGACGGGCCATGATCATCGACCCGCGCGAACACCTGCCTGCGCGCACAAAAGACCCCCGCCGGACACAAGCGCGCCCGCCTAATCCTTCCGAGGAAGGAGCCTTGGAATTTTGCGATGATGGGCCACGACACGGCCCTTGCGCAGTACCATTATGGGATAACATGGGACCATATGGGCGTCAATGGGAGAAGCTCGTAATAAGCCTCGCGGATGATCAAATATTGATAGGTTGTTAAGTTTAACAAAGGGTTACGATCGGAACCCTAATCCATTGGAATCCCGTGCGAAACCGCCCGGGACCGGGCGGGCCGGCCAATGGGCCTTTGCCAGCTGATTCGTTTCAAGGAGAAGGAAAAGGTCGACGCGCCGCCGGACGTCGACGCGCGAAAAGGTATGGAAGAAAAATTGCCAGTTGGCCTGTAAGCCGGGTTCTGTATGGTCCCGCCCCCGAAGGAACGGAACGTGGCAGCCATTCATCTGGGACTGCGCTTGCGCGCAGCCTCTTGCAACCCACCCGGATGACGCGCCTGGAAACCGGCTGGACGCTCGCGCGCCCGTGTCATCCCTATTCGGTCTTGCTCCCGGTGGGGTTTGCCGTGCCGTCCATGTTGCCATGTCCGCGGTGGGCTCTTACCCCACCCTTTCACCCTTACTCCGCGAAGCGAAGCGGTTTGCTTTCTGTGGCACTTTCCCTGGGGTCGCCCCCGCCGGACGTTATCCGGCACCGTGTCTCCGTGGAGCCCGGACTTTCCTCCCCCCGCGGCCTTTCGGCGCTTGCGGGGCGCGGCTGCCCGGCCAACTGGCAGAGGGGTCATTAACTGACCAAAGCGGCAAGCGCCAGAGAAATCGGTGATTTCACTTTCGCTTGCCCGGATCCGCTTGCCTACTGCGTGATTCCTTCAATCGGAATCGATTTAAGGACAAAATCATGCAGCACTTCAAAGTGCTACAGCGATCTTAGCGCGTCCGATCGGACGCGCGGCGCTGTAGATCGGTCAGCGGTACGAAACCGCAAAATCGGTCTCGTATTCGGGGGCATCGAGATGCCCGTTCAGGACGAGCACGGCACCGAGTCGGCCGATCTCGTCGGAACTCTTGGCGGCCTGACCGTTGCCGCCGGTGACGACGGCGACGCGATCGCTGGCAAAGCCGATATAGGGATAGCCGTGGCGCGTGAACGACGTGACGCAAGGCGCAAAATGCGTCGAAACAGGCTGGAAGCCCGGCATCACTCCGGCAAGCAAGCCACGCAAATGATCGGCCGCGGGCGCATTACCGCCGCTGCGGAACCATTCCCTCACCGCCGGTTCGCTCGCGAGCAGCCGGTCGGTCGGGTCGCCGCCTATCTTGATGTAGTGTTTGCCGTCGGCATAGGCAACCGGCGGCAGCAGATAATAGCTCCGCTCCTGCTCCGGAGCCGCGCCGATCAGCGATGGCATGCCCTCGAAACTCGAGAGATCCTCGGCGGCGATCTCGGCAAAAAGCACCGTGCGCGCCTTCACGGCGAGATCGATCGGCCGCGGCAGCAGCGCCTTCGACAGCGAAAAGCCGCCGGCAGCGACAAGGACACGCCCCGCCCGAACCGTTTGACCGTCGGCAGTCGTAACGACGGCATGATCCGAATTCTCCTCGACGGCAGCCACCTCGGAACGGATGACGCGTGCGCCCGATCTTTCGGCAAGGATCGTCTGCGCCAGCACGAGCGCCCGAGGATTGATGTGGCCCGCGCCCCGCGCCTCATGAATACCGCCGTAGCCCTTGGGGAAACGAAACCAGGGAAAGCGCTGAGCGAGATCATCGCCCAAAATCAGCGGCGCCTCGACGCCGAGCCTGTCACGGGCGTGTCCGACGTTCTCCAGATAGTCGAATTCGCCGCCTGGCGCCGGCGCGGCGATCAGGCAACCGACCTCCGCGTAGAAGTCGACGCCGCTCTCGCCGGCGATCTCCGCGTAGCGATCGATTGAACGGCGGGCAAGACGGGCCCAGACCGGATCGTCGTCGATCGTGCGGGTAATGCGGGCATTGTCGTAGTGGCTGGCGAAAACGCCGCCGTGGTTGGCCCAATCTTCCGGCTCGTCGGGGCCGATGAGCGCAACGCTTGCACCGGCACCGCTCAGATGCCGCGCGGCCGCAGCACCCATCATGCCCTTGCCGACGACGGCGAAATCAAAGTTCTCCGACATGCCACTTCCCGACTGTTCGCTTCCGTCGGGG
Organism: Sinorhizobium sp. 7-81; assembly: GCF_030124405.1. Taxonomy (NCBI): domain Bacteria; kingdom Pseudomonadati; phylum Pseudomonadota; class Alphaproteobacteria; order Hyphomicrobiales; family Rhizobiaceae; genus Sinorhizobium; species Sinorhizobium sp. 7-81. The sequence goes on from NZ_JASKLT010000004.1 coordinate 143,860, forward strand.
ATAACATACCGCACTAACAATGGCACCGAATTCCATCGGGAATTAACGGTATGCCGGAACGCGAGACCTATCCGGCCAAGCCTCGGATCGGAACCGCTCCAAGGCAAGTCATATGTCAGTTCGGGGACGAAGCCGCCCCCCGGGACCGAGGATCAGGTCTCGTTCAGGATCGTCCGGACCTTGCCGCAATAGCGCTTCGATACCGGATTCATCCGCTTGGCGGCATGACCGGCGTTGTATTTCAGGATGGTTCCGCAGGTGGTGCCGTCCGAAAGCTCGCGCGCCTTCGCGAGGTACATCATGCCGAACTTGATGTTGGTTTCCGGATCGTAGAGGTCTTTGGCGGAACCGGAATAGCCCATCATGCGGGCGGTGGCGGGCTTGATCTGCATGAGGCCGATTTCGCCGGAACTGCCGCGCGCGCTGGCGTCGAAGTTGCTTTCGACCTGCACGACGGCATGGGCGAGACCGGCGGGGACGCCATATTGTTTTGCGTAGGATTGGATGAGAATGGTGTATTGGGAGACGGGCGATAATGTCAGGTCTGGTTTCGGATAGCCTGTCGTTCTGGTGGCCGACGGAAGGGCAGAGGTCTTGATGGTCTTGTCGACGCCCCCCGCGTACGACGTACCCATCCCGGTGAAGAACATGCCAAGGCATGCCGCCACCGCAGCAACAGACGATATTCTCATGTAGTTTGAAGTCTCCGGTCTGGGGAACCGCCCGGGCGGCGCACCCCGCTACCCGACCGAATTTCCCGATCGTTTTCATTGACAAAAGAGCCGCGCGGTCGCGCCGCATCCCCTGCAGTTGATGCAGGGAAAATGAAGGGGCCATCATGGTAAACATGTGGCAACACAAAAAAATCGCGCAGGAAAGTGAAGAGCGCGCTAAATTAGCGCACCCAAAAATCGCTGCCTAAACGCTGAGATTCGGGAGCGCGGAAAGCAGCCTGTGAAGGGTGTCGATGGTCGAAACATCGGCGATTCCGTCCACCCTCGCCTGACGGAAATGTCGCTGGAAAGCCGCCACCGCGCCCTCGGTTTTTTCACAGAAATCGCCTGTTACTTCAACACCGTAGCCGTAGAGTGACAAGAGCGACTGGATTGCCCCGACGGGCTGCCCACGGTCGCCGCGCTGGAAAAACCGGCCGCCGCCGACCGGCGTCGGTTCTACCCAGTGACCGACCCCCTTGGCATGCAGCACATCCCAGGGAAATTTTTCTCCGGGATCGACCTTGCGAATCGGCGCGACATCGCTATGCGCAAGCACCCTTTCCGGGGCGATAGACCAGCGTCGGCCACAGTCCCGACACAATTCGACGACCGCTTCGATCTGCGCTTCAGGGAACTCCGGCAGGCCGCCCGGATGGCCGGCATTGGCGATCTCGATGCCGATCGAGCACGAGTTGATGTCCGTCTCGCCTTTCCAGAAGCTTTTTCCCGCATGCCAGGCCCGCCGCTCCTCCGCGACAAGTTGGTCGACGCGCCCGTCCTCGTGGATGAAGTAGTGGCTGGAAACCTGGCTTTCCTCGCGGCAAAGCCAGTCGAGCGCCGAGACCGCCGTCTCCATACCGGTGTAGTGCAGCAGGATCATATCCGGCTTGCGACCGCCCGCCCGCTCGCCGTGGTTCGGCGACGGCACGAGACGCGCACCGGGAAAATCGCATGTCTTCGCTGTCATGCGGCGCGGCGTTCTTTCTCGATCGCCTCGTAGGCCGCATTGAGCGCGGCCATGCGATCGTTGGCGATCGCGTGAAATTCTTCCGGAACGCCGCGCGCCACCAGCATGTCCGGATGGTTCTCGGACACGAGCACGCGATAGCGCCTGCGGATCTTGGCGAAGTCGTCCTTCGGCGATACGCCCAGCACCTCATAGGGGTCGCCTGAGAGATGAACATGACGCGCCATGATGCGCTGGAAATGCTCCTCGTCCATCTTGAAGATCTCGGCGACGCGCATGAGGAAGGTCAGTTCCTTCTCGTGGACAGCGCCATCGGACTTCGCGATATGGAAGAGTCCGTCGATAATGTCCTCGAGGATCGGGCAGTTCTTCTCGCAGGAGGAGCACAGCGACGCCATCTTTTCGGCATAGGCCTCGTAGCCCGCAACGTCCTGACGCGCGAGGTTGTAGAGACGCGCAACGTTCCGCGCCTGATCGGCGGGAAATTTGAAGATATCGCGGAAAGCGGCAACCTCGTTCTCGCTGACGATCCCGTCGGCCTTCGCCATCTTCGCCGAAAGGGCGATCATGGCGACCGAGAACGCGACCTTGCGCCGGGTTTCCGGATCTCCTTCAAAGAGGGTGCGAACAGCCTCCACCACGCCTGCAAGCGCGTTTCCGGTGGCCGTGACGATTTTCAGCAGGCTGTCCCAGAATGACATATGTGCGATTTTTCCCTGTCCACCAGCAGCATGACCCGATGTGGTGGCAAATTGCAAGCGGCCGGCAGCCGGAAATGTCCTAGATGACGGAGTTGTGATGGCCCCTCAATAAATCATATCGCCGTAAATCTCAACCGATTTCGGTGCGGCATAAACGCGTTCGATTCCGGTGAAATTGCGATCAGGCAAAAAAATCTGGCGCGACTGAAAGCCCGCATCGCCAAGGCGACGCGACGCGGTTTACGCCGCAACCATGCCCGAACTTTTCGCGCATCCACAGGCCTGTCATTTAACTTCCATCGGATTTGCGCTAGACCACGGTGTCCTTGAATAAGCAAGGATCATGAATGTGATTGGCTCTGATGAGCCGCCAGCCAGTGCCGAATCGCCGAGGAGGAACCATGGCCAAGAAGAAAGTCGCAATGCTGACGGCGGGCGGGCTTGCCCCCTGCCTTTCATCCGCTGTCGGCGGCCTGATCGAACGGTATACGGACATCGCGCCCGACTACGAACTCGTCGCCTACCGCTCCGGCTATCAGGGCCTGCTTCTCGCCGACCGTATCGAAATTACCCCGGAAATGCGCGAGAAGGCGCATGTGCTTCATCGCCATGGCGGATCGCCGATCGGCAACAGCCGCGTGAAGCTCACCAATACCGCCGACTGCGTGAAGCGCGGCCTGGTCAAGGAAGGTCAGAACCCGCTTCGTGTTGCTGCCGAAAGGCTGGCTTCCGACGGCGTGACGATCCTGCACACGATTGGCGGCGACGACACCAATACGACGGCGGCCGATCTTGCCGCCTATCTCGGTGCCAACGGCTACGATCTCACGGTGGTCGGCCTGCCGAAGACGGTCGACAACGACGTGGTGCCTATTCGCCAGACGCTCGGCGCCTGGACCGCGGCCGAATACGGTGCGCGCTTCTTCGACCACGTCAGCAACGAGCAGAGCGCGGCGCCGCGCACCCTCGTCGTCCACGAAGTCATGGGCCGCCACTGCGGGTGGCTCACGGCGGCAACCGCACGCTCCTATATCCAGATGGCCGGAGACAAGGACTATGTCGACGGCTTTATGATGAACGCGCAATTGAAGAACATCGACGGGCTATACCTGCCGGAGATGAAGTTCGACCTCGAGGCCGAGGCCGAGCGTCTGCGTGAAGTCATGGACCGCGCCGGCTTCGTCACCCTGTTCGTCAGCGAAGGCGCTTGCCTCGACGCGATCGTCGCCGAGCGAGAGGCGGCCGGCGAGACGGTCAAGCGTGACGCTTTCGGCCATGTGAAAATCGATACGATCAACGTCGGCAATTGGTTTTCCAAGCAGTTCGCCGCCCTTCTCGGCGCCGAACGCTCGATGGTGCAGAAGTCCGGCTACTATGCCCGCTCCGCGCCCGCCAATGGCGACGACCTGCGCCTGATCCAGAGCATGGTCGACCTCGCGGTCGAAAGCGCCCTCAACAAGGTCTCCGGCGTCACCGGCCATGACGAGGACCAGGGCGGCAAGCTGCGCACGATCGAGTTCCCGCGCATCAAGGGCGGCAAGCATTTCGACACGTCGGCCAAGTGGTTCGGCGATGTCATGGATGTCATCGGCCAGAAGTGGCAAGCGGCCGACTAGATCACGGTGATTTCAGGTCGGATCGACCTGAAATCATAAACGTGATCGCTTCTAAGAAGTTAGCGCGGGATGCGGACGGAAAGCCGCACATACTTCCCGCGCTAAGCAGCGCCCGCACAGTTGACGGCTCCGCGCTTGCGTGGCTCCCTCCGGGTTCTACCCAGGAAAGAGAGCCATTCAAGCGCGGAGTCTTTTCATGTCCTTCGAAAACTGGTTTGCCTTTGCCGCCGCCTCGGCGGTGCTGCTCGCCATCCCCGGCCCCACCATCCTGCTTGTGATCTCCTACTCCCTCGGCCATGGCCGGAAGACCGCCGGCGCGACGGTCGCCGGCGTCGCCCTTGGCGACTTCACCGCCATGACCGCCTCGATGCTCGGCCTTGGCGCGCTGCTCGCCACGTCGGCCGCCATCTTCACCCTCTTGAAATGGGTCGGCGCCGCATACCTCGTTTGGCTCGGCATCAAGCTCTGGAGGGCACCGGTCGGCAGTGAAGATCAGGATGCCGACGGCACAGCCTCGACGGAACGGCCGTTGCGCATCTTCCTGCACGCCTATGCCGTCACCGCGCTCAACCCGAAAAGCATCATCTTCTTCGTCGCCTTCCTGCCGCAGTTCCTTGATCTGTCGCGGCCGCTTTTTGCCCAGATGGCGATTTTCGAGGCCACGTTCCTCGTGCTCGCAACGTTCAATGCAGCGCTTTATGCCTTTCTCGCTTCGGCTGCGCGGAACTCGATCCGCAGGCCAAATGTTCGCCGCGTGGTCAACCGCACCGGCGGTTCGCTGCTCATCGGCGCCGGGCTGCTGACGGCCGGCCTGAAGCGGATCGCGTCGTGAAAATCGCCCCTACGCTTGCCGCAACCAACGGCATCGGTTAATGGAGATTCAAGCGCGGTGGTTGGCATCCACTGATTTGCGGGGGGCTACGGGGCCCAGAAGCACGAAAGTGACACTATGGCGATATTCCGTATCTCCCTTTCAAAACGGGCATTTACTGCCGCTGCCTTGGCATCGGTGGCCATGGCCTCGGGGTGCTCCACGGTAGAGCATACGTCGCTTGAAGAACTGACCGCCGTGCAGACTGTCACGCCCATAGCGAAGCCCGGAACGGAAATGACGGCCTATGCCCTTCCGACGCCGGACGGGGTGGCGACCACCGCTTCGAGTGCGCTTGCAGCACAGGCGATCCCAGTCGCCGCCACGACAACGGCAACGCTGTCGGCCGCGACGGAAACCGCGACAGGCGTCACTCCGGCAACGGACACGACATTGGCCTTTGCGGCACCGCAGCGGGTCGCCGTTCCCGTGGCCAAACCGGGCCAGGCATTCGAGGTGGCGATGGTGGCGCCCGCCGCACAGCCCCTTGCATCGGCCGAGCTTGCCGAAAAGCCTGCTGACGCCGGGCCCTCGGCCGTGCCCTTCCTGGGTGTCGCTGCCGCCATGGAATCCGATTTCGACACGGGCGAGCCGGTCGGTCTGGAAACGCTGGTCGCAAGGAGGATGATCGTTCCGACCGCACGGCCGAACACGAGCGTGATCGGCTCGGCCGTCGGCGCAGTCGCAAGCGTCATTCCCGATTCGATGAAGTTCTCGAAAACGCCGACCAGCTCGCGGCCCGAGCTCGACCGGCTGATCAAGTACTATGCCGAGCTGAACGGTATTCCGCTGGAGCTGGTGCATCGGGTCGTCAAGCGCGAGAGCAACTACAATCCCCGCGCCTACAGCAAGGGCAACTACGGCCTGATGCAGATCCGTTACAACACCGCCAAGGGCCTTGGTTATGAAGGACCGGCCGAGGGCCTCTTCGACGCGGAAACCAATCTCAAATACGCGACCCGGTATCTGCGCGGCGCCTGGATGGTGGCCGACAACCAGCATGATGGCGCGGTGAAGCTCTACGCCAGCGGCTATTATTACCACGCCAAGCGCAAGGGCATGCTCGACGAGCTCGACATGCGGTAAGCGCTACTGCATGTTTCCTAAATCGTAAGCGGTTCAAGGAACATGCAGCAATTCAAAGTGCTACTGCGTCTTTTGCGCTTCTGACGAAGGCGTGGCGAGGGCGCCTTCCGCAAGCAACACGGCTTCGACATCCGAGGCGCTCAATCGAGCGCCTCTATTATTTTGGCGTTCAGCTTCTGCACATCGTAACCGAGTCGCGATGGTGTAAGGCCGAGACGGACGACCGCCAGCCGCAGCGAGGGGACGATCATGATCGCCTGTCCGTCGTGCCCGAGCATCCAGAACGTGTCCGGCGGGAAGCTGCCCGTCCCGGCGCGAATGCCGTTTTCCTGCAGCCAGACCTGGGCCGAACCATAATCGCCGCCGGAAGCCGCCGATGGCGTCCGCATGAAGGACACATAGCCCTCGGGCAAAAGCCTCCTGCCCTTCCAGCTTCCGTCCTCGAGCAGAAACTGGGCGAAGCGCGCCCAGTCAGCGCCGTCGCATACATGTAAGAAGAGCCGACGAAAGTGCCGTTCGCATCGGTCTCCATGACCGCGCTCGTCATGCCGAGTGGGGCGAAGAGCGCCTTTCGCGGATAGGCAAGTGCTTCGGCCGGATCGTCGAACGTCTGCATCCAGAGCCGCGACAGAAGGTTGCTGGTACCGCTCGAATAGCGGAATTTCGTGCCCGGCGGCACCTCCAGCAGCTTGGATGCAACGAAGCCGGCCATATCAGATTCGAGATAGAGCATGCGCGTGACGTCGGTCACATCGCCATAGTCCTCGTTGAACGCGAGCCCGCTCTGCATCGCCAGCAGGTCCGCAAGCTTGATTTGCGATCGATCGTCGCCGCTCCAGGCGGGCAGCAGGTCGCCGCGCGCAGCGTCCATCTTCCCCTCGCCGATCCGCAGACCGATCAGCGCCGCGGTCACGGACTTCGTCATCGACCAGCCGAGCAGAGGCGTTGCCCGGTCAAAGCCGGGGCCATAGGTTTCGGCCACCAGCCGGCCGTCGCGCACGACGGCTATCGCCCTTATGCCTGGCCCCGCCAGGCTGGCATCCTCGATGACGCTCTGAATTGCCGGATCGATATCGGCCTTGCTGCCGTCGGGCCAGCCGAGCGCCGGATCGTGAGCGGCCGATGCTCCCGTCGCACCCCTTGTCTCGCTTGCAGAGCCTGCAAGCGCATGCGCGCCGCCGTCGTCGAAATTGGTGCAGCCAAATCCCGGTCTATGGACCGCTCGGCCAGGCGCGGCAAAGCCGAATATGCGCGCCGTCACTGTCTCCCGGTCCCGGTCAACAGAGACACGCACAAACTTCAGGAGCGGGTGGCCCGGTGCCTGCACGTCTTCCGCAAGGACGGCCTGCGGATCGCGTTTGGCAATGAAGACGTTGGAGCAGACGATCTTGGCGGCATAGCCGTCACCGACCTTCAGAAGGTCCGGCGGAAACAGCGCCAGCCAGCCGCCGATACCCGCAAGACCGACGACCACCGCCCCGGCGATAGTCTTCAGCAAACGTCTCATTCGCATCCTCCCGGGCTCTACTGCATGCACGCGCATAGGGCACGCAACAGCCTTGAGAGAAACAGGATTCTGGCGAAAGGAAAAGCCCTTTGGAAAGCTCGCGCCTGTGCGAAACCCCGTCATCAAAGTGTAGCGGAGTCACTTTAGAAGCGGCTAAGTTTCAACTGGATGACAGGCAAAGATGACCGAACTCGCTCCCGATGCCGGCTTTGGTAGGAAGAACCCGAAGCTGAAAAGCGCGCTGCTGCAGCACAAGCCCCTCTCCCTCGCCGGCCTGTCGGAACGCCTGTTCGGGCTGCTCTTCTCCGGGCTCGTCTATCCGCAGATCTGGGAAGACCCGATCGTCGACATGACGGCAATGCAGATCCGCCCCGGACACCGCCTCGTGACGATCGGCTCCGGCGGCTGCAACATGCTGACCTATCTCTCTGCCGGCCCCGCTCGTATCGATGTCGTCGATCTCAATCCACACCACATCGCACTGAACCGGCTGAAACTCGCGGCCTTCCGCCACCTGCCGAGCCATAAGGATGTCGTACGGTTTCTCGGGGAAACCGGCACTCGGTCGAACGTACAGGCCTTTGATCTCTTCCTCGCCCCGAAACTCGATGCCGCGACCCGCGCCTATTGGAACGGCCGCGCACTCAACGGACGCCGCCGCATCGGCGTCTTCGGCCGCAACATCTATCGCACCGGCCTGCTCGGCCGCTTCATTGCCGCCAGTCATCTGCTCGCCCGTCTTCACGGCATCAACCCGCAAGACTTCGTCAAGGCGCGCTCCATGCGCGAACAGCGTCAGTTCTTCGACGACAAGCTCGCGCCGCTGTTCGACCGTCCCGTCATCCGCTGGATCACCAGCCGCAAGAGCTCGCTTTTCGGCCTCGGCATCCCGCCGCAGCAGTTCGACGAACTGGCGAGCCTGAGCGAGGAGAAGTCGCTGGCCGCGGTGCTGCGCCACCGTCTTGAGAAGCTCACCTGCCATTTTCCGCTTCGCGAGAACTATTTCGCCTGGCAGGCATTCGCCCGACGCTATCCGCAGGCCCACGAAGGTGAGCTGCCGGCCTATCTGCAAGCCCAGAACCACGAGGCGATCCGCAACCATGCCGAACGCGTCCAAGTGCACCACGCAAGCTTCACCGAGTTGCTTGCCGGCAAGGCCGCTTCGTCCGTCGATCGTTACGTCCTGCTCGACGCGCAGGACTGGATGACCGATCGCCAGTTGAACGATCTCTGGACGGAGATCACGCGCACCGCCGATGCCGGGGCCATGGTGATCTTCCGCACGGCCGCGGAAGCAAGCATCCTGCCGGGCCGCGTCTCCGCCGCACTGCTTGACCAGTGGCACTACGATGCCGAGACGTCCGTCAAGCTCGGCGCCGAGGACCGTTCGGCCATCTACGGCGGCTTCCACGTCTACCGGAAGAAAGCATGAGCGCCGCCCAGCCCTTGGAAAACAATCACGCCCGCCTTATGGACCAGATGTACCGCTATCAGCGGTACATCTATGATTTTACGCGGAAATATTATCTCTTCGGGCGCGACACGCTGATCCGTGAGCTCAACCCGCCGTCGGGCGCCTCCGTGCTCGAAGTCGGCTGCGGCACGGGCCGCAACCTCGCCATGATCGGCGAGCTCTATCCGGACGCCCGGCTGTTCGGTCTCGATATTTCTGCAGAAATGCTCGCCACGGCGAGGACAAAGCTTCGGCGGCAGGGCCGGTCGGACGTGACCTTGCGCGTCGCCGATGCGACGAATTTCGCACCCGCCGCTTTCGACCTCCCGGGTTTCGACCGGATCGTCATTTCCTATGCGCTCTCGATGATCCCCGAATGGGAGCGGTCGCTCGATGCCGCGATCGGGGCGCTCAACCCGGGCGGCTCGCTTCACATCGCCGACTTCGGCCAGCAGGAGGGTTGGCCCGGCGGCTTCCGCCGCCTGCTCCAGGCGTGGCTCCGGCGCTTTCACGTGACGCCTCGTGAAGTGCTTTTCGACGTCCTGCATGACAAGGCCGATAGAAACGGAGCGGTGCTCGAACTGAAGTCGATCGGCCGGGGATATGCCTGGCTGGCCGTCTACCGCCGCCCGGACCGGAACGGGGCCTGATAACACTCGACGCATCGCCGGCGAGGCAAGCGCTCGCGCCAGCGACACCGAAGCGTTCGTCCCGTCGCAATCCCCACTTGAGCTAACTCAATTTTTACGATGTTATGGTGAAAATGGGGCACGCCTCCGAGGGGAAAATCATCATCATGGAAGCCATCGCGTGAGGCAGGATCGTCGATCGTCTCGAAACGGGAAACTCATGCGCCGGCTTCTCCTGGCTTTGCTGCCTATCGCAACCATTCTTTCCGCCTGCACCTCAACCGACTACGACCTGGTCCAGACCGCTTCGATATCGCCGCGGTTCCGGGATACCGACCCGCAGGATTTCGGCGGTCGCACGCCGCATGGTCATCACGTTCACGGCATCGACGTGTCCAAGTGGAACGGCGACATCGACTGGGCGAGGGTGAAGAATTCAGGCGTCTCCTTTGCCTTCATCAAGGCGACCGAAGGCAAGGACAGGGTGGATACGCGCTTCAACGAATATTGGCAGCAGGCGCGCGCCGCCGGGATTCCCTACGCGCCCTACCACTTCTATTACTTCTGCTCGACCGCTGACGCCCAGGCCGACTGGTTCATCTCCAACGTGCCAAAGAGCGCGGTCTATCTGCCGCCGGTGCTCGATGTCGAATGGAACGGCGAATCGAAGACCTGCCGCTATCGCCCCTCGCCCGAGACCGTGCGCGCCGAAATGAAGCGCTTCATGGACCGGCTGGAAGCGCATTACGGCAAGCGGCCGATCATCTATACGTCCGTTGACTTCCATCGCGACAATCTCGTCGACCAGTTCAAGGATTATCACTTCTGGGTCCGCTCCGTTGCCAAGCATCCGGGCGAGGTCTATGTGGAGCGCCGCTGGGCCTTTTGGCAATACACCAGCACCGGCGTCATCCCCGGTATCCAGGGAAGCACGGACATCAATGCCTTCGCCGGGTCCGCGAAAAACTGGCAGAAGTGGGTCGCGGCGGTTTCCCGGGCGAGATAGACGGGAATTGCTGTTCGGATTTGGTCGTGGAAGCCCCTCATTTCTTCATTCGGTCATAATGCTCTGAGAGAGCTTGGGCAGATTTGATCCCTACAGCGCCGTGCGGTGTTCAGACGCGCAACGGTCGCTGTAGCACTCGGAATCGCTGCATATTTCCTTGGATCGCCGCCGGTCCAAGGAAACATGCAGTAGACAGATTGCAGGCTCGCCGGCCGACTGAGACCGACCGGCGACAGAAAGGAACTATGATGACTGGCGCAGCCCAAAAAGCCCTTCTCACTCTCGGACTGCTCGCGCTGACCGGCACCTCGGCGCTGGCGCAGACCCAACCGCAGACGCCAGCCGTGGCCTGCGGCGGCGATCTCGCCACGTTTCTCGAGGGCGTCAAGGCTGAGGCAGTTGCCAAGGGTATTCCGGCCGATGGCGCCGACCGCGCTCTCGCCGGCGCCGCGATCGACCAGAAGGTTCTGAGCCGCGACCGCGCTCAGGGCGTGTTCAAGCAGACGTTCACCGAATTTTCCAAGCGCACCGTGAGCAAGGCCCGGCTCGATATCGGCGCGCAGAAGATGAGGGAATATGCCGACGTCTTCGCTCGGGCGGAAAGCGAATTCGGCGTGCCGGCGCCGGTCATCACTGCCTTCTGGGCGATGGAGACGGATTTCGGCGCGGTCCAGGGCGATTTCAACACGCGTAATGCGCTGGTGACGCTGGCGCATGATTGCCGTCGCCCGGAAATGTTCCGCCCGCAGCTGCTGGCCGCGATCGAAATGGTGCAGCACGGCGACCTCGACCCGGCGACGACCACCGGCGCCTGGGCCGGCGAGATCGGCCAGGTGCAGATGCTGCCGGAAGACATCATCGCCTATGGCGTCGATGGCGACGGCGACGGCCACGTCAATCTGAAGAAAAGTTCATCGGATGCCATCCTCACGGCGGCAAAATTCATCCAGAGCCTCGGCTTCAAGGCCGGCCAGCCCTGGATTCAGGAAGTCAGCGTCCCGGAGAACCTGCCATGGGAGAAGACCGGGCTGCAATCCGGCATGACGGCGGGAGACTGGTTCGCGCTCGGCGTCACGCCGCGCGACGGCAACACCGCCAACAGCGGCCTTGAAGCATCCCTCGTGGTGCCGCAAGGTCGCAAGGGCGTCGCCTTCCTGACCTATCCGAACTTCAACATCTATCTCGAGTGGAATCAGTCGTTCATTTATACGACTTCCGCAGCCTATTTTGCCACCCGCCTTGCCGGCGCCCCGCCCTACCAGGGCGGCAATCCGGAGCCGGGCCTCGGCGATGTCGAGATGAAAGCGCTGCAAACGCGGCTCCAGGCCCTCGGCCACGACGTCGGCAAGATCGACGGCATTCTCGGCTCCGGCACGCGCACTGCGCTGCAGAAGGAGCAGCTGAAGCTGGGGTTGCCCGCGGACGGCTGGGCCACGCCGGAGCTCCTGGGCGCGCTCTGATCTGCTGCATGTTCCCTTAGGTCGAAGCCGAGTTAAGGACAAAAACAAGCAGCAACTCAAAGTGCAATGGCGATCTTTGTGCGTCTGAAAAGACGCACGGCGCTGTAGAACTCCGCTCGTCATCGGACAAGCCGGGACGGGCTCGAAAACAGTCGAACGCGAGCAAGAAGCGGGTGGCACCACCCGCTTCGCCGTATTAGGGCTTGCGCGTCAATTTGCTGAACGGCGCAGGCACAATCATGAATTCACCGATCAACACACAGATGACGATGCGCAACTGGGCGCTCCTGGCCCTGCTCGGTATCATCTGGGGTGGGTCGTTTTTCTTCGCGCGGGTGGCTGTCGCCCATGTGCCGCCCTTCACGCTGGTTCTCCTGCGCCTCGGTCTCGCCGCACTTGCTCTCCACATCTACATTCGCGGCCGCTACGACATCTATCCGGCGCTGAAGGAACGCTGGCCCGAATTCCTGTTGATGGGATTGATCAACAACGCCATTCCGCACGCCTTCATCTTCCTCGGCCAGACCCATATCGGCGCAGGGCTCGCCGCGATCCTGAACGCCACGACTCCGGTCTGGACCGTGTTGATCGCCAACATGGCGACGGACGACGAGAAACTGAGCGCCTCCAAGATCAGCGGCTGCCTGCTGGGACTGGCGGGCACCATCGTGCTTGTCGGGCCGAGCGCGCTCGCGGGTCTTGTCGGCCATTCCACCACGATTCCGCTTTGGGCGCTCGTCCTGCCCGTGCTCGCTGCCGTGAGCTACGGTCTCGCGGCAACCTACGGCAAGCGCTTCCGCAATCTGGCGCCGCCCGTCACGGCAGCCGGACAACTGACGGCATCGACACTCATGATGTTGCCGATCGCTGCCCTTGCCGATACGCCCTGGATACTGCCCATGCCGCCGATGACCGCTGTGCTCGCGATCCTCGGGCTTGCCCTTGTCTCCACCGCCTACGGCTATATTCTATATTTCCGGGTCATGGCGGAAGCCGGCGCGACGAATGCTTCGCTTGTCACTCTCCTGGTGCCGCCGAGCGCCATCCTGCTTGGCTATCTCTTCCTAGGCGAAACGCTGCAGGCGATGGACGTCGCCGGCATGGCCCTGATTGCGACCGGTCTCACGGTCCTCGACGGACGCATCCTGAAACTTCGATATTCGGCTTGAAACAGAATCAAAACGGCTCTCGCCGCCACGCCACGCCCCGCTCACGCAGCATTACAAACGTTCATATTAACCGCTGCGAAGCAATTGTGAAAAAAATGTGGCAACGGAAATTGCTGAGCGATTTCGAGCAGTTAGACCTGTGAATATGGTTTCTCGATCAGGCGCATTTCGCAGCGCAGCACAAGTTTCGCTTTCACGCGCCGCTTTTTCGCCCTATGTTTTACCCGTCAACGCAGGGAGGATCAGCTTATGGGACTTACACATTCGTTGAATGTCCTCATGATCAGTGCAGCGTTTGCATTCGTGGCCGTAATGCTTTTTGTCTGAGCAGGGCCGCTGACAAGTCCATACGGAGACGGGACTTTAATTCCGGAAAATCCATTTGCAGCAAGATTAGTCAGGCAGGCCTCTCATAGAGTACCGGTCAATAGGCTGCGATAATGACCAAAGCCCATGAACGTTGATCCGTTCATGGGCTTTCTCTCTGTTCCGACACTGCGCGCCCGCCGGCACTATCTATATCTATGCCCTTGCGACCGCCTTGATCGGGAGTTCGACGGCGGTCTCCTGTGCCGGTGCACGCGCATAGCCGACCAGGTCGCAAACCGCCGTGACAAGCGGCGAGCGGTTCATCGTGTAGAGATGGAAGTCGCGCACGCCGCGCCGCGCAAGATCGACAATCTGCTCGGCGGCAATGTGGGTCGCTTCCTTGAACCGCTCGGCCGGCTGCTCTTCAAGATGGGCGAGCCGCGAAATTATCGCCTGCGGAATCCGCGCTCCGCACAGGCCGGCGAATCTCTGCACTTGCGTGAGATTGTTGATCGGCAGGATTCCTGGCACGATCGGCACCCGGACGCCAGCCCGCCGCACCCGCTCCAGATAGCGCTCGAAATCATCGTTGTCGAAAAAGAACTGGGTGATCGCCCGCGTCGCGCCGTTGTCGACCTTGCGCTTCAGCATGTCGATGTCGGCGGCGACATCCGGGCTCTCCGGGTGCTTTTCCGGATAGGCCGAGACCGCGATTTCGAAGTCGCCTCGGGCACGCAAGGCCTTCACGAGGGCGGCGGCGTTTTCATAACCGCCCGGAAACGGCTGGTAGGCGCTGCCGATGCCGCCCTGCGGGTCGCCCCGAAGGGCCACGAAATGCCGGACGCCGAAGGCAAGGAACTCCTCGATCACCGCATCGACATCGGCCTTTGGGGCGCCGACGCAGGTCAGATGGGCCGCAGTGTTCCCGATGCCCATTTCGCCGATCATCCGCCTGACGGTCGTCAGCGAGCGGGCTTTCGTCGAGCCGCCGGCACCGTAGGTCACGGTGACGAAGGCGGGGTTGAAAACGGAGAGGTCGGCCACGGTCTGGAGGAGCTGTGCCTCCATCTCGTCCGTCTTCGGAGGAAAATACTCGAATGACAGCCTGAGATTGCCGCGCTCGGCCGGATAAAGCGTGCGTGTTGCCATTCTCAAACTCCCCCTGCCTGAACGCGCTGACGCGGCATATCGGCGATGTGATCGGCAACGCGCTGATCGCGCGCCAGCCAGATCGTCACTGTCAGTTTGCCCTCGTCCGCACCTTCCGGCGCGAGGTCGGTTGTTTTTTCCAGCGCAAGGCCTGCCTTCTGCAGCCAGTCGGCCATCGCCTGATGGGAGAAGCCGAGGCGCGCATGGGCGTGCTCGTCGCGCAGATACTCAAGCCCGTGCGGCGCGAAATCGATGATGACGAGCCGGCCGCCAGGCGCGAGCATACGCGCGGCCTCGGTGATCGCCGCTTCCGGCTCCTCCAGGAAATGCAGCACCTGATGGATCGTCACGAGATCGAAAGCCTGGCCATCCAGCGGCAGATTGAAAATGTCGCCGTGGCGGATGGACGCCTTCGTGATCCCGGCTTTATCGAGATTGGACCGCGCCACGGCGAGCATGTCGCGGCTGGCGTCGACGCCGATGCCGCGCCGGTAGATACCCTCGAAAAGCTGCAGGATGCGCCCCGTGCCGGTGCCGAGATCGAGCAGGCTCTCGACCGGCTCGTCGCCGACCATCGCCTTCAGCGTGGCTTCGACATCGCCTTCGCTGACATGCAGCCGTCTCAGTTCATCCCATCCGGCGGCGTTACGACTGAAATAGGCCTGCGCCTTCTCGGCACGCTGCCGCTTCAGGACGGCCAGCCGCGCCGCATCCTTGGCGAGAATGGCGTCTTCATCCGCGGCTGCTGCCAGGAGATCGCGCACCAGAGCGACGCGCCCCCCCTCTTGCCGCAGGCGGAAGTAGGCCCACGCCCCTTCCTGATAGCGATCAATGAGCGCCACTTCGGCCAGCAGCTTCAGATGCCGGGAAATACGCGGCTGCGATTGGCCGAGAATTTCGGTAAGATCGGTAACGGTGAGGTCGCTGGCGGAAAGCAGCGCGAGAAGGCGCATTCGCGTCGGCTCACCCGCCGCCTTCAAAACGTCGACCAACGCGTCCAACCAAAGCGTTCCTCGGCTCACTATCGTCTCCTCATCAACACATAAAGATATCTTTATGTAATTTGCGAGACGCGTGCAAGCGAATTTGCGCGGAAAGACAATGGAATGGCGCGCGGAAGATAGCTGGGACGGCGGAAAATCTCCGCCATCATCGAATGCGACGAGGCCGCACTCCTGTCGGGACCCAAGCCGGGCCATCCACGCTCATTCCCGTGCAAGGCACAGGAATTCAGCCACGGCGCGTCGGCGCTGTGGCTGGCTTCAAGCGGGCTGAGCCTAGGAGAGCGGTACGGAACAGCAACGCGTTTTCTGCGCCCAGGACTTGGGCGTGCTGCATTCCTGTGACGAGCACCGATGAGCAGGCGAAAGCGCAACGATCCGTTGCACGGGAAACCTGCCCCGTCTGCGCTCTCCTCGACCGCTCAGGCCTCAGCGCGTCAGGCGCTTATAGGTCACCCGCTTCGGATTGACCGAATCCGGGCCGAGGCGCCGGATCTTGTCCTTTTCGTAGTCCTCGAAATTGCCTTCGAACCATTCGACATGGCTGTCGCCCTCAAAGGCGAGGATATGGGTCGCAAGACGGTCGAGGAACATGCGGTCGTGGCTGATGATGACGGCGCAGCCGGCGAAGTTTTCGAGCGCGTCCTCGAGCGCCGCCAGCGTTTCGGTATCGAGGTCGTTTGTCGGTTCGTCGAGCAGGATGACGTTGCCGCCGGCCTTCAGCATCTTGGCGAGGTGCACGCGGTTGCGCTGGCCGCCGGAGAGCGTACCGACCTTCTGCTGCTGGTCGCCGCCCTTGAAGTTGAAGGACGAGCAGTAGGCGCGCGAGTTGACCTCGTGCTTGCCGAGCTTGATGACGTCGTTGCCGCCGGAGATTTCCTCCCAGACAGTCTTGCTTCCGTCGAGCGCGTCGCGGCTCTGGTCGACATAGCCGAGCTGGACGCTGTCGCCGATGCGGACCGCGCCTTCGTCGGGCTGTTCCTGGCCGGTGATCATGCGGAAGAGCGTCGTCTTGCCGGCGCCGTTCGGACCGATGACACCGACGATGCCGCCGGGCGGCAGTTTGAAGTTCAGGCCTTCGATCAGCAACTGGTCGTCATAGCCCTTGGAGATGTTTTCCGCCTCGATCACCACCTGGCCGAGACGCTCGCCGACCGGAATGATGATCTGCGCGTCGCCTGGACGCCGGTCGGCCGCCGCCTTGACCAGCTCGTCATAAGCACGGATACGCGCCTTCGACTTTGCCTGGCGGGCCTTCGGGCTCGAAGCGATCCACTCCTGCTCGCGGCTGATTGCCTTCTGGCGAGTGGCCTCTTCGCGACCCTCCTGCGCCATGCGCTTGGACTTCGCCTGCAGATAGGCGGAATAATTGCCCTCGTAGGGAATGCCGCGGCCGCGGTCGAGTTCGAGGATCCAGCCGGTGACGTTGTCGAGGAAGTAGCGGTCGTGGGTGATCATCAGCACGGCGCCGGGATATTCGCGCAGGTGCTTTTCGAGCCAGGCGATCGTCTCGGCGTCGAGATGGTTGGTCGGTTCGTCGAGCAGAAGGAGATCCGGCTGCGAGAGCAGCAGCTTGCAGAGCGCGACGCGGCGCTTCTCACCGCCCGAGAGATTGGTGACCTCCGCATCGCCCGGCGGGCAGCGCAACGCGTCCATCGCCATTTCCACCTGGCTGTCCAGATCCCAGAGATTCTGGCTGTCGATGACGTCCTGGAGCTTTGCGCCTTCTTCCGCCGTCTCGTCGGAATAGTTCATCATCAGCTCGTTGTAGCGGTCGAGGATAGCCTTCTTGGCGGCAACGCCTTCCATGACGTTCTCGAGCACCGTCTTCTGTGCATCGAGCTGCGGTTCCTGCGGCAGATAGCCGACGGTCGCGCCCTCGGCGACCCAGGCTTCGCCGGTATATTCATGGTCGAGGCCGGCCATGATCCTGAGAACCGTCGACTTACCGGCGCCGTTGGGGCCGAGAATACCGATCTTCGCGTCCGGATAGAACGACAGGTGGATGTTCTCCAGGACCTTCTTGTTGCCGTAGGCCTTGTTGAGCCCGGCCATGTGATAGATGAACTGACGTGCCATAAAGGAATGCTCCGCATCGGAAGGGAAATTTGCCCGCTATGTAGGCGAATTATGGTGGCGGGGCAATCCGCCAAAGGCCCCGCCCCGCCATTCCCTCCCCATAGGCTACCCGTCACGGATCAGCCACGACCGGCAGCGTCGGCGATCCCCTTGGCGCATTTGAACTCTGTCGGTCCGGCCGCCTGGATCAGGCTTTTAAGGGCGTCCTTGCCCGCGAGATCTCCGGAAAGCCCGATGGTGAGGCCGGTGATGACGCTGCGGCCCTCCACCGTCTGACAACGCATGCGCACCCGGTCACCAGCACCGGCGCCGAAGCTCCGGTCAAAAGCCTGCTTGATCTCACTTTCGCCGATCTCGGAACCGACCTTTTCAGCAAAAAGGGCCTGCACCGCGGACGAGTTCAGTTCATCGAGGAGACGCAGTTGCAGCTTGAAGTAATCCTCGGCCTTTGCCGCCTGGCACGTGCCGCTCTGCAGCCACTGGTGGCGATCGAGGCCGGATTTGACGCCGGGCATGGCGACAAGCAGACGGGCTGCAGGCTCGTCGGCCATCGCAAGCTTCGGCAGGTCCAGCCAATCGCCCTTGCGGTCGCGCGCCTTAAGCTCCGCCTCGACGCCGCAGTAGCTTTTCTTCAGCGGCCAAAGCCCGTGCAGCGAGAAATGCGTCGCATCGAAACGGTCGGCCGTCTGGTCCACGCATTCCTTGCGGGTGGGTCGCGTCTCGCAAAATCCCGGCTGCCAGCTCACCGCCAGCACATATTGCGTCTTGTCGGAGCTTGTCGCCCCCGCAGTTTCGTCCGTCGACACGTCCTCGGCTGCGGCAAGGGACGACAGTCCCAGCCCCAGAATGAGCGTCGCAACCCTCGTAAGATTCGTTACCGCCTTCGCCCGCATTTCAGATAGCCTCCTACAAGAAAACAAAACGAGAACAAATATCGACAAAAGCGCGAAAATTGCAACCCCTAATCCTCATTTCCGGATTCGTTGTGACCTCATGCGCAACAAGCAACAAGCAGTGATTGCCTTTGCGGCCCAAATCGATTTGATATCCGGCGGAGCATTTTTCCGCTGGAAAGTGTTTCCGGTTTTTGCGCAACCGGCGTCCTCTGTTGGGCGCACACGAGAGTCTGACGAATGTTCCGGGGGCATGCATGTTCGGGCAGGTGAGGACGCATCAGAGCCCGACGGGTGCCGCGCTCGGGTGGCGCCATTTCGCCACCTCTGCCGAGCCGAAGGGCATTCTCATCGTCAGCCACGGGCTCGCCGAACATTCCGGCCGCTATGCGCGCTTCGCCGAAGCGATGGCGGCACACGGATTTCACGTCTACGCGCATGACCACCGCGGCCACGGTGAGAGCCGGGCGCCGGACGCGCCGCTTGCAACCTTCGCGCATCGCGACGGAACGGAGAAGGTCATAGCGGACCTGCGGGCAATGCGCGAGATGGCCGCCGCCAGCCACCGGGGCCTGCCGATCGTTCTCTTCGGCCATTCGATGGGCGGCCTCATCGCGCTCAACGCCGCCGAAAGCGATCCCGAGCTCTACGACGCTCTCGCCGTCTGGAATTCCAATTTCCGCCCGGGCCTCGCCGGCCGAGGCGGTCAGGCGGTGCTGGCGATCGAGAGGATGCTGAAAGGCTCGGACGTGCCGAGCCCGCTGCTCACGAAGCTCACCTTCGGCGCCTGGAGCAAGGCGATTGCCGATCGGAGGACCGATTTCGACTGGCTGTCGCGCGACGAAAGTGAAGTCGCCAAATACGTGACCGATCCTCTCTGCGGTTTCGATGCCACGGTGTCGCTGTGGATCGACGTGTTCAAATTCGCCTTCGCCGGCGCCCGCGCGGACCGGCTGGCACGGCTGCACGTAAATCTGCCTGTCCATCTCGTCGGCGGCAGCGCCGATCCTTCGACCTTCAACGGTGCCGCCATTCGCTGGCTGGCCGGGCGGATGAAGGCGCGCGGCATGACCGATGTCACGGTTACGATCCACGACGGCATGCGCCACGAGACGCTCAACGAGATCGGCCGGGAGAAGGCGACGGAAGACTTCGCCGCCTGGTGCCTCAAGGCCGTCGACAGGAAGCGCTGAAACGGAAGATCATGACCGACCTCTCGCTGCCCAAAATCGCCACCGATCATAGCCGCGTCTCCTACGGCCTGACGCTGATGGTCATCGCCGTTCTGATCTCGCCGCTGATCGACATTTTTGCCAAGCTGGCGATTGCCACGGTTCCGTCGGCGGAAATCACCGCCGCTCGCTTCCTGCTGCAGGTTGTCTTCATCCTGCCGGTCGTCCTTGTCCGACGTACCCTCTTTGACCTTACCTGGCGCAAGACTGCGCTGCATGCGCTGCGCGGCGGCCTGCTGGTGCTGACCATGCTCTCCTTCATCACCACGTTGAAGGTAATGGAGGTGGCCGACGCGATCGCGATCTTCTTCGTCGAACCGATCATCCTCACCATTCTCGGCAGTATCTTCCTGAAGGAGACAATCGGCTGGCGCCGTTATACGGCCTGTGCGGTCGGCTTCTTCGGCGCATTGCTCGTCATCCAGCCGAGCATGCAGGAAGTCGGCCTGATTGCGCTTCTGCCGATCGTCGCCGCCTTCGGCCTCGCCGTATTCCTGCTGGTCACCCGCATGGTCGCGCAGAACGAGGATCCCTGGTCGATGCAGTTCCATGCCGGCATCTGGGGCGGCCTCTTCTGCCTCGTCCTGCTGTCGTTCGGCGAAGGCAGCGGATCGAGCGTGTTCGATCCGCTCTGGCCGGAAGGCGACGCCTGGGGCTACCTGCTCGGCGTCGGCGTCACCGCGACGATCTCGGGCGTGCTCGGCGTCTATGCCTATCGCGCCGCCCCGGCCTCGGTGCTCGCGCCGCTGCAATATCTCGAGATCGTCTCGGCGACGATCTTCGGCTGGCTGGTCTTCGGCGATCTGCCGGATGCGCTGAAATGGCTGGGCATCGCGATCATCATCGCTTCGGGCCTCTATATCATCTGGCGCGAGCGCAAGGTCGAGAAGACGGCGAGCATCGCCCCGGTGTCGCCGGCGATCTGAGGCGTCCGCAAAATGAACAAATCCGCAAACGGATAGAATGAAAGAGCATTGGGAGGTGTGTGGATGAAAACGGGTGGTCAACTGATTGTCGAGGCGCTGGTCGCAAACGGCGTCAAGCGCATCTCGTGCGTGCCGGGAGAAAGCTATCTTGCCGTACTGGACGCGCTCCACGACACCGACATCGACGTCGTCGTTTGCCGCCAGGAAGGCGGCGCGGCGATGATGGCGGATTGCTGGGGACGGCTCACGGGCGAGCCCGGCATCTGCATGGTGACCCGCGGCCCCGGCGCCACCAATGCCTCCGCGGGCCTTCATGTCGCAAGACAGGATTCGATCCCGATGGTCCTCTTCATCGGCCAGGTGCAGCGCGACGCGCGCGAGCGCGAAGCCTTCCAGGAAATCGAATATCGCCGCGCCTTCACCGAGGTCGCCAAATGGGTAGGCGAAATCGACGATCCGGCGCGCATCCCCGAATTCGTCACCCGCGCCTTTGCCGTCGCGACGTCCGGTCGTCCGGGGCCGGTGGTGCTGACGCTGCCTGAAGACATGTTGACCGAGAGCACCGAGGCGCCCCCCGCGCGCGCTTACCAGCCGGTCGAAAGCCATCCGGGCCGTGGCCAGGTCGCCCGGTTGAAGGAACTGCTCGCCGATGCGAAACGGCCGATCGCCATTCTCGGCGGTACGCGCTGGTCGGCCGAAAGCGTCGCGGAGTTCCAGCGCTTTGCCGAGCGCTGGCGGCTGCCGGTCGGCTGCTCCTTCCGCCGCCAGATGCTCTTCGATCACTTGAACCCGCTCTATGCCGGCGATGTCGGCATCGGCATCAACCCCGCGCTGGCGAAGGAAATCAAGGAGGCCGACCTCGTCCTTCTCGTCGGCGGCCGTTTTTCGGAAATGCCCTCCTCCAGCTACACGCTGATCGACGTCCCCTACCCCAGGCAGACGCTGGTTCATGTCCATCCCGATCCCGCGGAACTCGGCCGCGTCTACCGCCCGGATCTGGCGATCGCTGCGAGCCCACGCGATTTCGTTGCGGCACTCGACGACATCAGGCCAGCGGACGGCGAACCCGCGTGGTCCGCTCGCACCGCCGCGATGCACGAAGCCTATCTCAAATGGTCGACGCCGCCCGAGAAAGGACCCGGCGACGTGCAGATGGGGCCGATCATGAACTGGATCGAGGCGAATACCGCGCCGGACACGATCTTCACGAACGGCGCGGGCAACTACGCCACCTGGCTGCACCGCTTCCATCGCTTCCGCCGTTATGGAACCCAGGCGGCCCCCGCCTCGGGGTCGATGGGTTACGGCCTGCCGGCGGCCGTCGCGGCGAAGCAGCTCCACCCGGAACGCGAAGTCATCTGCTTTGCCGGCGACGGCTGCTTCCTCATGCACGGGCAGGAATTCGCGACCGCGATCCGTTATCAGCT
Organism: Sinorhizobium sp. 7-81; assembly: GCF_030124405.1. Taxonomy (NCBI): domain Bacteria; kingdom Pseudomonadati; phylum Pseudomonadota; class Alphaproteobacteria; order Hyphomicrobiales; family Rhizobiaceae; genus Sinorhizobium; species Sinorhizobium sp. 7-81. The sequence goes on from NZ_JASKLT010000004.1 coordinate 166,057, forward strand.
GCCGATCATCGTGCTCGTCATAAACAATGGCATCTACGGCACGATCCGCATGCACCAGGAGCGCGAGTATCCAGGCCGTGTCAGCGCAACGGACCTTACCAATCCGGATTTTGCAGCGCTTGCGCGCGCCTATGGCGGCCACGGCGAAACAGTCGAGCGAACGGAAGAATTCGCCGATGCTTTCCTCCGAGCACGCGCCAGTGGCAAGCCTGCGATCATCGAGATCAAGCTCGACCCCGAAGCAATCACGCCAACGCGCACGCTCAGTGAAATCCGCAACGGCTAGATCATTTCGTTGTTTCGTTGAAACAGTGAAAAGATCTAAGTCTTTGAAGCCATGCAATTCCGGACACACTTTTCCTGGAATTGCTCTTGCGCGCGGGAGAGAGACTTACTTCTCTCCAGAGTCGCTCGTCAGATTGTCCGGATCATCTCCCAAATCTGGTCCGGCTCCCTGACGCCGGTCTGGTAAAGCTTGATGATCCTTCTGGCGAGTTGGTCGGCCTCCTCGCTGGAAGTAGACAAATTGCGTTCCTTCAGCGCCTTGTTCAGCACGCCTTCGAGGATCAACACGTCGCCGGGAAGGATGGGATAATCTCGAAAGTTATTGAAGGGATTCATGGCCGATCTCCGCTCCAGGTAAATCTGCCGGTGGAGACAGTCTACGCGCGTTTGAAGAGACGGCGAATAGCGAAATACGGTTGTTCGGCTGCCCGCGCCTATTCCAGCCACTCGGTCGAAAAGGCATCGCTCGCATGCAGGTCCGTGGTCTCCAGCCGACCCGGACCAAGATTGGCGAACTTGTGCGGAACGTTCGCAGGTGCGACGACGATCTGCCCCGCCTCCGCTTCGATCGTCTGGTCGCCGACGGTGAACAGGGCACGGCCGGTGCGAACGATGAAGGTTTCCGGATAGGGGTGCCGGTGCAACTTCGGACCGCCGCCGATCCGGTCGGTCGTGTAGAACATGACAGAAACGCCGGCGCCATAATGACCGCCCTCGAACTCGCCCTGCCAGACGTCAGGCCTTTCGGCCCACTGGTCCCGGTTGATCAGATGCGGTCCGGCCATGCTTACCTCCCTATCCAGCACTCACAGCATGTTCGCTCGGCAGGCGGCAAACCGATCCTGTCAGCCGCGGATATGCTGGGTCTGCTGATAGACTGCGGTGGAGCGGGCGCCGGAACGGCAATAGCCGAGCATCGGGCGCTGGAATTCGTCGAGCGCATCCACCATGCGCGTCACGGCATCGGCGGTCACGCCCATCGGGCCCACCGGAATATGGGTAATCTCCAGGCCCAGCTCAGCAGCGCGTGCGGCGATCGCATCGAAAGTCGGTTGATCAGGCGCCTCGAAATCCGGACGATGGCAGACGATGGACTTGAAACCGAGCGCCTTGATCTCATCCAGGTCCTCGACCGTGATCTGGCCGGAGACCGAGTATTCATCGTTGATCTGGCGAATGTCCATGATGATGCTTCCTCTGAACTGCGTTGGCCTGATGTAGGCCGGGCATGAGGCGGCGTCAATCGCGAAGCAACCTTCAGGAAACGGCAAAGGCGAGCGCGTAGCCGCGCGACTGCCCGGGTTCGATGAGGCTGAGTTCGCCTGATGCCGCGAGCTCTCCTCGCTTCGCCAGGCGGTGCGATGCGGGTTCGATGCTGATGACGTTGGCGCCTCCGCGCTGGCAGCGCCACATCTGCAAGAACGGTAGCGTGTCCACGCGAAAGCGGACGATAAGCCGCCGCCCGCCAAGCCCCGGCAATGGCCCGAGCGCGACCTCCGACCAGCCGTCCTCTGCGTGCGCGGGAGTGCACAAGTGGGCGCTCTCGCCTTCGCCGAAGCGCCACTCCAGTGATCCGCTTTCGAGCGATGGACTGACGACGCGCGTTTCCTGGCCAAGCAGCCGGCCGCCAATGTTCATGTGATACATCATCATCGGCGCGAAGGCCGAGACGCCGATATTGGTCACGCGGTCTTCAAGCATCACGCATTGCCCGCCTTCGCTCACATGCCACCGGCGCTCGAGCGCCGCCTTGCCGCCACAGGCAAGATCCACCTCGGTCAGAGCCTCACAACGGGTGGCGTCGGCGGACATCTCCGTCCGGACGACGGGCGTGCCTGCAAGCGAACCATGTAGGGGGTAGCGCCTCCCGTCTTGACCTTCGACCGGCTCGGGATGGCGAATGTGATCGGGACCGCAGGTGAAGAAAAAGCCGGCAAGCGCCCGGTCGATCCGCGGGTCGCCATCCGAGGGAATAGCGGAGCCGGGAGAAAGATCCGTGCCATCGACCACGAAGGCGGCAATGTCGAGCGCAGACGAGCGGTCGAACAGGAGATGACTCCGGACGCCGTCGTGCGTGCTGGTCAAGGTCGTTTCCATATGTATCTCCCGCAGTCGGCCCCACGCGTCTCTCCGGTGCAAACGGTGGGCTGCAATTCATTGAACTGCCGCTTGGCTCATCCTTAAATCGATTCCCTTGCAGGGAACATGCGGGAAGCGAGATGGCCACAAATGCATGAAAAGCAAAGTAAAATGCATCGAGAACGACAAATCCCGGTCGAACAATCCGGCTTTCGCGCGCGTTATCGACGTAGACGCTCGGGGAATACGGTGCGAGGATTGTTCCAAAGCCTCGGCCCGGCCTTCTCCCGGTTGAAACAGACGCCGGATCGATCTAACTACGGTTAACCAATCGGTCAGGATGAATTTTAACCAACCGTTCACGATGGATTCACTTTTTTCACATTAACGTCGAAATCGGCATGTACCGCCGCGGATCAACTACCATGAAAACAGGTTCTATCGTGACGACTGCGACCCGCACCGGCCTCTCGCTTCTCGCCGCAGCCGGCCTTTTGGCCGTGGAGCTTACCCCTGCTTCCGCGCAGGAAGGCTATTATCGCGGCGGCGGCGACGTGATCCTGGTTACGCCGAATGGCGAGATTCTCGACTATATGCCGGGGCAGGACGAGGTCCGCGCAATGCGTGACCACCGCGGCCGCACTGTTCTCGTCGATCCCTGGGGCAATATCGTCGCCACAGTGATGCCGTCGGACGGTTACGGCAGAGCCCGCCGCCGGCAAAGCGACGTCGACGTCTATTCGAACGACGGCTACGCTGACTACGGCGACCGCGGCTACGGCTATTCCGAGCCCGGCGAGTTTACGGGCACGGTCCCGGACTACCGCGAACCGGCCCCGGTCGAGCGCGAGGAGTTGCGGGACAACCTGCCGGGCCTGATCGATGGCAGCGAGCAGGCGGCCTACGATCCGCAATATGACGAGCCGCTCAGGCAGCCGATGCCTCCGGCGCTCTCGGTGAAGGGCAAGTCGCGCGCGGAAATCGCCGCGCTGCAGGTGTTTCTCGACCGCGAGGGTTTCTCGCCGGGCGTCATCGACGGCAAGATGGGCTCCAATGTCACCAAGGCGATCGAAGCCTGGCAGCAGGCAACCGGCGAAACCCTCGACCCGAACAACACCGAGGACATCCTCGAACGGCTGCGTTTCAACGGCGGGCTGCCGATCACGACCTACACGATCACCGCTGCCGACGCGGCTGGCCCCTATGTTGCCTCGATCCCCGAAGACTATGCCCACAAGGCGATGCTTCCGCATCTGTCCTTCACGTCCACCGCCGAAATGCTCGGCGAAAAATTCCACATGGACGAGAACTACCTGCGCGAACTCAATCCCGGTGTCGATTTTTCCATTCCGGGTACGATCATCAAGGTCATCAATCCAGGCCCGAACAAGGCGGGCAAGGTCGCGCGGATCGTGGCCGACAAGAGTCGCAAGCAGGTGCTCGCCTACGATGCGGCCGACAAGCTCATTGCCGCTTATCCTTCTACGATCGGCTCGTCGGACACGCCCTCCCCGTCCGGCATCGTGTCGGTCGAACGGATCGCCTTCGATCCGGGCTACACCTACAATCCGAAGATCAACTTCCAGCAGGGCGCGAACGACAAGATTCTGACGCTCCAGCCCGGACCAAACGGTCCCGTCGGCACGATGTGGATCGCACTGTCGAAGCCGACTTACGGCATTCACGGCACCCCCGATCCATCGAAGATCGGCAAGACCCAGAGCCATGGCTGCATTCGCCTGACCAACTGGGACGCGACCGAACTCGGCAAGATGGTAAGCAAGGGCGTGACGGTGGAATTCGTCGATTGATCCGGGACCTGCGCTTGCGCCTTCGGCCAAGCGGCCGCTCCCGTGTTTCACGTCGCCGCAAATCGATCCTGAACGCTTCTGCGGCGGCCATTCGGCATTGCGCGCCTTCATGACCTCATGAAACATTGTCATGAAAAACTTTGCGGCAATGGTTCTATCACTGACGAAATATTTTCCATCATGATCGGTCGGCGCAGGATGGGCGGACGCGCTACGCCTTCCACATCCGCACCGAAGACAAGGAATGTCCGCAATGGCAACGGAGCGTGCTCTCCCCAATCTCTGGCATGCGACGGCACCCGCCGCGCCTGAAACCGGTCCGCTTACCGGCGAACTGAGCACCGACGTGGCCATCATCGGCGCCGGTTTCACCGGTCTCTCCGCCGCGCTGCATCTTGCGGAAAAGGGCGTGAAAGCAACGGTGATCGAAGCGCGCATGATCGGCTTCGGCGGCTCCGGCCGCAATGTCGGCCTCGTCAACGCCGGCATGTGGGTAAAGCCGGACGATCTCGTCGCAACCCTCGGCACTGAGGCCGGAACCCGGTTGTTGAACGAACTCGGCGACGGTCCGTCTCTCGTCTACGATCTCGTCGCGAAACACGGCATGCAATGCGAGGCCGTACGCAACGGTACGCTCCACATGGCCGTCGGTGCCGAGGGCCTGAAGGACATCCGGGATCGCGAGGCGCAGTGGAAGAAACGCGGTGCGCCGGTCGAAGTGCTCTCAGACGACAGAACCCACGTGCTCTCCGGCGCCGAGGGCTTTGCCGGCGCGTTGCTCGACCGCCGCGCCGGAACGATCCAGCCGCTTGCCTACGCAAGAGGGCTGGCGCGGGCAGCACTCGCCGCCGGCGCCAAGATCTTCACCGACACCCCTCTCCTTGCCGCCGAGCGCCAGGGCGATCAGTGGAGGCTTAAGGCAGGCCACGGCAGTCTTACCGCCCGCCACATCATTCTAGCGACCAACGCCTATGGAGCGCTCGTTCCCGACCTGCCGTGGAAGGCGCATACCCAGGAACTGACGATCCTCCCCTATTTTCAGTTCGCCACCAATCCGCTTCCCGAAAAGGTCGCAGCGCGGATCCTGCCGGAGCGTCAGGGCGCCTGGGATACCGGGCTCGTCATGACTTCCTTCCGCATGGATCAGCAGAACCGGATGATCTTCGGTTCGATCGGCCGGCTCGATGCCATGGCCGAGGGCACGCATCGCGCCTTCGCGGCCCGCTCGCTGCGCAAACTCTTCCCGAATATCGGCGATTTCCGCTTCGAATACTGGTGGGATGGCCGCATCGGCATGACGACCAACAACCTGCCCGCCATGCACGTGCTCGCCCCGAATGTCGTGTCGGTGAGCGGCTACAACGGCCGCGGCATTGCGCCCGGAACCGTCTTCGGACGAGCGCTCGCTCACCACGTCATGGGTGATGCCTCGGCAATTCCGCTTGCTGAAACACCGATCACGCCGGATCCGTGGCGGACGGTGAAATCCGCCTTCTATCACGCCGGCGCGCAGGCGAAGCATTTTGTCGACCGGCGCTTCTGAGCTCCGCTGCTCTTCACCTCCTGCCTGCCGGTTGTTCTCTCCCCCGTCATTCCTGTGCTTGTCACAGGAATCCAGCCGCACCGCGTCGGCGGTGCGAGAGACTCCATCTGGCGCTTTGTACCACGCCGAAGGGAAGCATTGTTGCCTCAGCAACCGCTTCCCTCGACAAGCCAAGGTCATTCACGGCGCGGACGCGCCGTGGCTGGATCCCCTGTGACGAACACAGGGATGAGGAGCCTGTGGCTGTCATTCCGGAGGTAATTTAAGCCGCGATCTGATAGCCGAATGTCGCGCCCGCCGTGCCGCTGCCCGAGGTCTGAAACGCGCGGAGACGTCGCGCAATCTGCTCGGCTTCGGCCGTTAGCGCCTGGCACGAGGCATTCGCCTGCTCCACCATTGCCGCATTCTGCTGGGTGATCTGGTCCATCTGGCTGATAGCGGTGTTTACCTCCTGCAGGCCGGTCGCCTGCTCGGCGGTGCTGGCGCGGATTGCGCCGAAGAGCGAGCTCACCTCCACCACCTGGGCCACGATCTGCTGCAGCGACCAGGCGACCTTGTTGACCGAGTTGACCCCGTCCTCCACCTGGTCGCGCGATTTCGCGATCAGCGACTGAATATTCTTGGCCGCCTCGGCGCAGCGCTGGGCAAGCGCGCGCACCTCCGAGGCGACGACGGCAAAGCCCCTGCCCGCGTCACCGTCGCGCGCCGCCTCGATGCCGGCATTGAGCGCCAGCAGATTGGTCTGGAAAGCGATCTCGTCGATGACGTCGACGATGCGGGCGATGCTCGCCGAGGACGCCTGGATTTCCTGCATGACGCCGATGGCGTGGCTGACGACCTCGCCGCCCTGCTCGGCATTGGCGCGCGCGGCAATGACAGTCGAATTGGCCTGGTCGGCGCCTTCGGCCGTCTGACGCACCGTGCGCGTCACCTGTTCGACCGCCGCCGCGGTTTCCTCGAGATTGGCCGCCTGGCGCTCAGTGCGCCTGGCGAGATCGTCGGCCGCATCCGCAATTTCCTTGGCACTGACGTGGATCTGGCTGGCGCCGGCACCGATCCCGCCGATGACCCGCGCCAGCTCGCTGATGGCGTGATTGAAATTTTCCCGAAGCTCGCCATACGCCTCCGGCAGGTCGGACGTGATGCGCGCGGTCAGATCGCCGTCGGAGATCTGCTTCAACGCTGCGCCGAGCGTGCGGCTGACGAGTGCCCTCTCGCCGCCAAGCACTTCCTCCTGCACGGCGCGCTGCTTCGTCACGTCGGTAGCGTCCATGTAGACCGAGATCGAAAGATCCATGTCGAGGAAGACACCCTTGATCAGGCTTGCCAACATGGCGCCGATCTCTTCCGCCGATGTCGTCCGGCGGGAGAAGACGCCTCCCTTCGGCCAATGCGCCTTCACGACCGCGCCGATCAGGTGCTCCGTGATCAGAGCATAGCCGCCGATATACCAGCGAGGCTCGAGGCCGATCCTGGCGTGAACCTGTCCGATCGTGCGCACCCTGGCGCCATAGTCGGCGTTGAAATTCGCGTCGACGATATTGCTCCAATGGCCGAGCTGCGCGTTTTTGGCACGGTTGATGTGTTCGACGGACGAGAAGAAGGCGTTGGTCTCCGGCGTCTGCCTCACCTTGGCATAGAGCCGATCGAGCGCAGGTCCGAGTTCCTTCTGCAGGATGGGCTTCAACGCCTTGAGATTTGTCTTGGCAGCTTCATCCAGCGCCATGAAATTGAGGCGGCCGGCAATATCGTGGCCGGCGGCGGAGGGTTCCGTCTTCATCGGTGAATTTCCCTACGTAGAACGTGCTCGATCGGGTCATGGAAGGCCGGAACCGCGGATGCACGCGACGCATCGGGGAAACCATCGCCGCGTTCATGGCGGCCGCGCCGCTACAATAGACACCGACGCGTATTCACTTTCCATCGGCAGGGTTAGAAGAGCGTGGTAAAGGAAACCTTACCCGCAACAGCCATTTGGTGCAGGTGCGACAAAAGATTCAACCGGAACTGACGAATGTCAATTCCGGTTGAATGACGATGAGCCGAGGCCGGATGAAATGCGCCGGCCGGCAAAGTGACTACGCGGCACGCAACCGCGCCCAGGACGGCACCCGCGCAGCCCAGGACCGCTGATAGGAAATGGGCAGGAGCGCCAGAACCTCCTGAGCGAGCGCAAGGGCATTCTCGCGCGCCTTGTCGAGATTACTGACGCGGCCTGCATCCATCGTCTGCAGCGTTCCGCCGCATTCGAAAATCTCGCGATAGGCGGCGCGTTCAACGATCGGGGTGTCGAGCATCGAAACGTTGCGCGAAGCAAGCAGCGTCTTGATCGCCTGGAGCGCACGTGTGGTCACCAGCGAGTTGACCCGCGTGAGCACGACCGAATGCCTGATGCGAGCCGTTGTCTTTTGTTCGATATGGCGGATCAGTTCCAGAATCTGAACGGCCCCTTGCGCGTCCATCGCACAGCCCTGGACCGGGATCAGCACCTGATCGGACAGGCCCAGTGCCAGCGCGACGATCGCATCCTTGGCGCCGGCGAGATCGATCACGATGAAATCAGCCGCGTCTTTCAGTTCACGGATGTGGCAGGGCAGCGACGCGGGCGTGATATGCGAGATCACTTCGAGATTGGCGACATGGCCGGAGACTTCCGACCAGCGCGTGATCCAGCGTTGCGGGTCCGCGTCGAGCACCACCACCCTGTTGCCCTGTCTCGCCAATTCCGTCGACAGGATCAGTGCCGCCGTCGTCTTGCCGGCGCCGCCTTTTGCGTTGGCAAATGTGATGACCGCCATCTTCCACCTCATTCCGTCATTGTTTCGAGGCTCCGACCGATGCGTCAGGCGGCGCCCTTTAACAAAGCCTTTCAGAACATGGTTAACGAAATGGAAATTTTGGCAGGCAAAGATTAACCGCAGCGCCGCGCATCAATGAAAAAGCCCGGAAAACCAAGGCTTTCCGGGCTCCAGAAAATTAACGCGATCCGGCTCAGATGCACTCTCTGAAGAGCTTCTTCGCCACGTCGAGCGTCAGCTCCACCGGGTTGCCGCCGGCGGTCGGGTCAACGATCGCCATTTCCGACATTTCATCGATGCGATCGGTGCCGACCCCGAGTGCGGAAAGCCTGTCCGGCACGCCGAGCTCTTCACGCAACTTCAAAACGTAGTCATAAAATCCGTCGAAACCTCCGGCGATGCCGAGATAGGCCGCAGCACGTGCGATCTTCTCTTCGATCGCCGAGCGGTTGAAGCGCAGCACCGGTGGCATCACCACGGCATTGGTCATGCCGTGATGGGTGTTGTAGATCGCGCCGACCGGGTGGGAGAGCGAATGGATTGCGCCGAGCCCCTTCTGGAATGCCACAGCACCCATCGCCGCGGCACTCATCATGTTCGCGCGCGCTTCGATATCCGTGCCGTCCTTGTAGGCGCGCGGCAGGTATTCCTTGACGAGCCGCATGCCCTCGAGCGCAATGCCCGCCGACATCGGATGATAGAAGGGCGAGGAATAGGCCTCCAGGCAATGGGCGAAGGCATCCATGCCGGTGCCGGCGGTGATGACCTTCGGCATGCCGACCGTCAGCTCCGGATCGCAGATCGTTACCCCCGGTAGGAACTTCGGGTGGAAGATCACCTTCTTTACATGACTTGCCGAATTGGTGATGACGCTGGCGCGACCGACCTCAGAACCGGTGCCGGCGGTCGTCGGCACCGCAACGATCGGCGCGATGCCTTCGACGCTCGCGCGTGTCCACCAGTCGCCGATATCCTCGAAGTCCCAGACCGGCCGCGTCTGGCCAGCCATGAAGGCGACGCACTTGCCGAGATCGAGGCCGGAGCCACCGCCGAAGGCAACGACGCCATCATGGCCGCCGTCCTTGAACGCCTTCACGCCTGCTTCCAGGTTCTTGTCGTTCGGGTTCGGATCGACATCGGCGAAGATGGCGCGGCCAAGGCCGCCTGCTTCCAGGATATCGAGCGCATTCTGCGTGATCGCCATCGGCGCAAGGCCACGATCGGTCACGAGCAGCGGCTTCCTCATGCCGAGCGCCCTGCAATGGTCGGCAAGCTCCTTGACTCGGCCGGCGCCGAACTTGACGGCGGTCGGATAGCTCCAGTTGGCGGTGATCGTCATGCGGTTACTTTCTTCAGATGATAGGACTTCGGACGAGTGAGATTGTGGAAGCCGAGGATCGAAAGCGAGCCGCCACGGCCCGTTTCCTTGACACCCGTCCAGCAGAGCGCCGGATCGAGATAATCCGCGCGGTTCATGAAGACGGTGCCGGTTTCAAGGTCGCGGCCGATGCGCGACGCGCGGTCCGCATCGTTCGTCCAGAGCGATACGGTCAGGCCATACTGGCAATCGTTCATCAGCTCGATCGCCTCGGCGTCATTCTTCACCTTCATAATGCCGACCGCCGGCCCGAAGGTTTCCTCGCGCATGAACTCCATCGAATGATCGACGTCGACGAGGACCTGCGGCGCGAGGTAGGCGCCGCCGTCATCCTGCGGGAAGAGCTTGGGATCGATCAGCGCCTTGGCGCCCTTTGACACCGCATCGGCGACCTGCTGACGAACCGTGGCCGCAAAGCGCTTGTTGGCCATGGGGCCGAGCGTCGTTTCCGGATCGAGCGGGTTGCCGAGCTTGTAGTTGGAGACCCAGGCGACGGATTTTTCGACGAAGGCGTCGTAGAGCGATTCATGCACATAGATGCGCTCGATGCCGCAGCAGCACTGGCCGGAATTGTAGGTCGCGCCGTCCATCAGCGTATCGACCGCGGCATCGAGATCGGCATCCTCCATCACATAGCCCGGATCCTTGCCGCCAAGCTCGAGGCCAAGGCCGGTGAAGGTGCCGGCTGCCGCACGCTCGATCGAGCGCCCGCCTTCGACCGAGCCGGTGAAATTGATGAAATCGAAGCTCTTGGCGGCGATCAGCGCGGCCGTCGTGTCGTGATCGAGGAAGAGGTTCTGGAACACGTCCGCCGGCACGCCCGCCTCGATGAACGCGCGCACCATGCGTTCGCCGACGAGGATCGTCTGGCTCGCGTGCTTGATGATGACCGTGTTGCCGGCCATCAAGGCCGGGGCGACCGTGTTGATCGCCGTCATGTAAGGGTAGTTCCACGGCGCGATGACGAAGACGACACCATGCGGCTCGCGCTCGATGCGCCGCTCGAAGCGATCGCTCTCTTCGACGATAATCGGCTTCAGCGCATCGGCGGCGATGGAGGCGACATAGTTCGAACGCTCGTTGAAGCCCTTGAACTCGCCGCCGTAGCGCACCGGCCGGCCCATCTGCCAGGCAAGCTCGGGCACCACCTCGTCGACCATCTCGTTGAGTCGCGCAACGCCGGCGAGCACCAGCTTGACCCGCTCTTCGACGGGGCGCCTCGCCCAGTTCTTCTGCGCCAGACGCGCGTGCGCCACCGCCTGCTTGGCAAGCTCCAGCGGCATCGCGGGACGTTCGGCGTAGACCTCGCCGTTTACCGGGGAAATGCATTTGATCATCGTCATGATCGTCATCCTGTTTTCATTTCAATTGACTGTCCCCTCCCCACAAGAGGAAGGGGCTCGCTGGCATCACCGTCCGGCGCCAGTTCAGCCCCCCGCAACTGGCGACAGCCCAGATTGAGTGAGAAGGCTGCCGGCGGGAAGCCCCTCTCCCTTGTGGCGAAGGGGTGGGGAGGGAAATTTCTTATGCCCGTTCGAAACCGCGTGCGACCTCCCAGTCGGTCACGCGCCGGTCATATTCCTCCTGCTCCCACTGCGCTGCGCGGGTGTAATGGTCGATGACGTCGTCGCCGAAGGCGGCGCGCAGCATTTTCGAGCCGGTCAATGCCTCGGTCGCCTCCCTCAGCGTGTGCGGGATCTCGCGTATGTCCTTGCCGTGATAGGCATCGCCGACGAAGGGCGCTTCGAGTTCCATCTTGCCTTCGATACCGGATATCCCCGCCGCGATCAAAGCGGCAAAGGCAAGATACGGGTTGAGGTCGGAACCCCCGACGCGGCATTCGATGCGGATCGCCTTGGTGTCTTCGCCGCAAAGGCGATAGCCGGCGGTGCGGTTGTCCTTGCTCCAGATCGCCTTGGTCGGCGCGAAGGTACCGGCCATGAAACGCTTGTAGGAGTTGATGTAAGGCGCAAGGAAATAGGTGACCTCGCTCGCATGGGTCAGAAGACCGGCCACGTAATGCCGCATCAGCTCGGACATGCCGTAACGCGCGCTCTTGTCGAAGAAGAGCGGCGTCTCGCCATCGGCACTCCAGAGCGACTGGTGGATATGCGAGGAAGAGCCGGCAGCCGAATAGTTCCACTTAGCGAGGAAAGTGATGGCCTTGCCGCGCTGCCAGGCGATTTCCTTGCAGCCGTTCTTGATGATCGCATGGCGGTCGGCCATGGTCAGCGCATCGGCGTAACGGACGTTGATTTCTTCCTGACCGGCAGAAGCCTCACCCTTGGAATTCTCGACCGGGATCTCGGCGCCCTGGAGGCCGTTGCGGATCGCCCGCATAACATCCTCTTCCTTGGTCGTCTGGAAGATGTGGTAATCCTCGTTGTAGCCGCTGGCGAGCTGCAGGTCGCGATAGCCGGACTGGCGTGCGTCATCGTAGGACTGGTCGAAGAGGAAGAATTCCAGCTCGCTCGCCATGAAGGCCTTCAGGCCCATCGCCTCCAGGCGTGCAATCTGCTTCTTGAGGATGGCCCTGGGTGAATGCGGCACCTCTTCGTGCGTGTGGTGATCGAGCACGTCGCAGATGACCAGCGCCGTGCCTTCGAGCCACGGAATGCGCCGGAGCGTCGCAAGGTCGGGCTTCATCGTATAGTCGCCGTAGCCCTTCTCCCAACTCGTCGCCTTGTAGCCCGAGACCGTTTCCATCTCCATGTCGGTCGCAAGCAGATAGTTGCAGCTATGCGTTTCCTTCCATGCGCTATCGACGAAATATTCCGCATGGAAGCGCTTGCCCATCAAACGCCCCTGCATGTCCACCTGGCAGGCGAGCACGGTATCGATGCGGCCGGCGGCCACATCCTCTTTCAGTTCCTCGAACGAATAGCTCATGAAAGTGTCATCCCATGTTCGGTGCGGCCGTTCCCATGGCCGCAAAAGATGAGGCGGAAGCCGCAGCCGCGGCCCCGCCCTCTTGTTGTTGGTCAAGCTTCGCCGACGGCCTTTTCGGCAGCAACGATTTCGGCCTGGCGGCGCGCAACTTCCTCGCCGATCGGCGGGCCACGGAACCGGCGGCTCTCGAAACCGAACCAGACGATGCCGGTCACGATCAGGAAGCCGACGGTGATGTAGAGCGCCCAATCGTTCGGCGGCTGGATGCCGAGCACGAAGATCAGCACCATCGCGATGAGCGACAGGATGGCAAAGAGCTTGAATGTGCCCTCGCCGAGGTTCCACGGCCCCATCTTGTCCCATTTCGAGGTGCCCCAGGCGAAAAAGCCGAGCGTGATCGGGATCGCGAAGGAGAAGAACAGGAAGATGACCGTGCACGAGACGACGATGGTGTAGACCGGCGTATCGCCGATCGAGACCAGCGACGAGCCCCAGACGAAGAGCACCGCGAGGATCGACCCGGTCCAGATCGCCGCTACCGGCGTACGATAGTTCGGGCTGACCTTGGCAAGCGCCTTTGAGGCCGGAAGGCCGCCGTCACGCGAGAAGGCAAAGATCATACGCGAGACCGAGGTCACCGTCGCAAGACCGCACAGCCACTGGCTGATGAAGATAGCGAGATAGAGAATGTCCTTGATGACAGGGTTCACCTGCGCGTCCATCGCCCAGAAGAACACGTTCCAGCCCTGCTTTGCGGCCTCGTCCATGTTCGGGATCATCAGGACGAAGGAGCACAGCATGATGTAGCCGAAAAGCGCCGACCAGAGGACCGACGAAACCATGCCGCGCGGCACGGAATGCGCGGCCTTGACCGTTTCCTCCGACGTGTGCGCCGAGGCGTCGTAGCCAGTGATCGTATAGATCGGCAGCAGGAGGCCGAGCAGGAAGACCCAGGTTCCGGATGTCTGCGGCCAGACGTTGCCGCCCGTTTCGCCCGAATAGTTGGAGAAGGTGAAGAGCCTGCTGATCTCGTAGCTATCGGCAGCAGCAAGGCAAACGATGGCGAGCAGGATCGAGGTGGCGAAGATCAGGTAGCCGGAAAAGTCGGTAAGCTTCGCCGTCAATCCGATACCCATATGATTCACCAGCGCCTGCGCGCCGGTAATGATCGCCAGGAAGACGATGCGAGTGGTTGTCGTGTCTTCCAGACCGAAATACGGTGCGCCGAACGACCCCATGAAGAAGTAGTAGGTGCCGACGTTGATGGCGCCGAGGACCGTCACCAGGCCAAGGAGATTGAACCAGGCCGTCAGCCAGCCGGTGAAGCGGTTGCCGAGGATCGAGCCCCAGTGATAGAGGCCGCCGGCGGTCGGATAGGCCGAGCCGATCTGCGCCATGGCGACGGCGAAGACGAGCGAGATGAAGCATCCGAGCGGCCACCCGATGCCGATCGCCGCGCCACCCGCACCGGATGTCGCCTGCGCCAGCGAGTTGATGCCGCCAGACAGAATGCAAATGATCGAGAATGACACGGCGAAGTTCGAGAACTGGCTCATGCGCCGCTCGAGTTCCTGGGCGTAGCCCATCGAATGCAAGACCTGCAGGTCCTGCTTCTTATCGATATCGGTGTAGTCTGACATCTTCTTTCCCCTGTTTTCTCCTTGACCTCGCGCGCCATTGCAGGAGGCCCCATCACACCCGCTCCGGTCTCCGGAACGGGACCGCGGCTTTGCCGCTCCCCAGGGTCTTTTTATCGTGCCGGAAGGGCGGCCATGCTCTTCACGAGCAGCCCCTCCAGATAGTCAGCCATGACCCTCTGGCTGACCTCGTCCCGAATGAGATCGTTTCTGATCTCGATCATCACGTTCGGCAGTCCGTTTCGCACGCCGTATTCCACCAGGCTGTGCGTTACACCGTCGGCCGGCCCATAGGGTTCGTTCCGGCGTATGTCGTAGGCGACCTCTCCGTCCGTCGCGATCGCCAGCATGCGGTCTGCGAGCCGGCTGTCGGCATCGTGCAGGATGCCGATTTCGACAGTGCGCGGCTTGCCGAAATAGACCGGCGTGAAACTGTGCATTGTGACAAGGACCGGGCGCCGCCCGGCCGCCTTGCGGTCGGAAACGAACCGCAATATCGCGTCGTGGAACGGGAGGTAGATCTCATTGACCCTCGTCTCCCGTTCGGCGGCCGACATCGCCCTGTTTCCCGGCACCTCGTAGACTTCGCTGACAGCCGGCATTGCCGCGTCGGACTCGGGCGGCCGGTTGCAGTCATAGGCAAGGCGCGAAAAGCGCTGATGGATGAGCGTACCATCGAGTTTCTCGGCGAGATGCCTGGCGACCGCCAGCGCGCCGGGGTCCCAGGCGATATGGCTCTCCAATGCTTCCTTTGAAAGGCCGAGCGTCCCAAGACGCTCCGGCAGGCGGGGCGACGCGTGTTCGCAGACGAAGAGGAACTCTCCCGCCGCGTCCGCATTGTCGATGGCGACCGGATCACCCTCTACGCGCGTCAAAAGTCCCGTCAAAACCGGCACCCCCAAATTGCCTCGTCAGACGATCTTAATGAAAAGAATTCTTCACGAATCAGTGGGTGTCAACGAAAATCTGAAACGATCTCTTCAAAAAGGCGATTGACTCCGATTGTGACAGCGATGTTTAATTCCTCACAAGCTGGCGGAGACCAGCTCAGGGGCACGACATTGACCAGCAAAACGGCATCCATGACGGTGTCGGATGTGATCAACGCACATTTCGGGGCGCTGACGCGCGCCGAGAAGCGATTGGCGGAGACACTTCTCGATAACTATCCCGTCTCCGGGCTCGGCTCGATCACCACGGTCGCCGAGAACGCCGGAGTTTCCACGCCGACCGTGGCGCGCATGGTCCAGAAGCTGGGCTTCCGCGGATTTCCCGACTTTCAATCACGGCTCCACCAGGAACTCGAGGCGACGATCTCCAACCCGATCGCCAAGCATGATCGTTGGGCCGCGAGCGCGCCTGGCACGCACACGCTCAACCGCTTCGCCGACGCGGTGATGGGAAACATGCGCCAGACGCTGTCCCAGATAGAACCGCGCGAATTCGATCGGGCCGCCAGCCTGATCGCCGATTGCAAGCGCAACATCTATCTTGCCGGTGGACGCATCACCCGCTCGATGGCGGACTACTTCTTCACCCATCTCCAGGTCATCCGCACCGGCGTGACGCAGATCGCGGCCAACCCGAGTTCCTGGCCGCACTACGTGCTGGACATGAAACAGGGCGATGTCCTGATCCTGTTCGACATCCGCCGCTACGAGCAGGAGATGGAAACGCTTGCCCGCTTCGCCCGCGATCGGGGCGTCGAAATCATCCTTTTCACAGACCAGTGGGGTTCGCCCGTCGCCAAGGCCGCTTCCAAGGTCTTCCGCGTGCACATCGAAGTGCCCTCGGCCTGGGACAGTTCGGTCATGCTGCTCTTTCTCGTCGAGGCGCTGATCGAGGCCGTGCAGAACATGAACTGGGACGAAACACGGGATCGAATGAAGATGCTTGAAGGCCTGTTCGATTCGACGCGCATCTTTCGCAAGCCGGTCTAGGAGGAACCGGCTGTGATTGCAGGTCCCGCCGGGAAGCGGAATTCACCGCGATGCTGCGAGCGGTTGGCAGATGGAGGCGACCGCCGTCTCGCCACCGACACGTATGGCGCGAACGGGACAGGACCTGTCACACAAGCTTCATCGCGCCTCTTTAACAGCATCGCCGAAATTACAACGCACGATTTAGTTGAAAGCACACAAGGAGAACGTCAGTGATTTCAAAGACTCAACGCCTGCTCTCGCTTTCCAGCGCCATGCTGCTCGCAACGACGGCGATTGCCGTCGCCGAGCCGAGCGAGGAGCTCATCGCCGCCGCCAAGAAGGAAGGCACGCTGACCACCATCGCCCTTCCGCACAGCTGGTGCGGATACGGCGACGTGATCGCCGGCTTCAAGGCCAAGTACGGCCTGGAGGTCAACGAACTGAACCCGGACGCAGGTTCGGGTGACGAAATCGAAGCCATCAAGGCCAACAAGGGCAACACCGGCCCGCAGGCGCCCGACGTGATCGACGTCGGTCTGTCCTTCGGTCCGTCGGCCAAGGCCGAAGGCCTCATCCAGCCCTACAAGGTCTCGACCTGGGACACGATCCCGGATAGCGCCAAGGATCCTGAAGGCTTCTGGTACGGCGATTATTACGGTGTTCTGTCCTTCGTGGTGAACACCGATATCGTCAAGGAAGTGCCGAAGGATTGGGCCGATCTCAAGAAGTCGGACTACGCGAACTCGATCGCCATGGCCGGTGATCCGCGTGCGTCCAATCAGGCTGTGCAGGCCGTCTACGCAGCCGGTCTCGCTGCCGGCGAAAAGGACGCTGCAAAGGCTGGCGAAGCCGGCCTCGCCTTCTTCGCCGAAGTCAACAAGGCTGGCAACTTCGTTCCGGTCATCGGCAAGTCCGCCTCGCTGGCGCAAGGCTCCACCCCGATCATCATCGCCTGGGACTATAACGGCCTCTCCTGGCGCGACAGCCTCAATGGCAACCCGCCGGTCGAAGTCGTCGTTCCGGCTTCGGGCGTCGTCGCCGGCGTCTACGTGCAGGCGATCTCGGCCTTCGCTCCGCATCCGAACGCTGCCAAGCTCTGGATGGAATACCTCTATTCGGACGAAGGCCAACTCGGCTGGCTGAAGGGCTATTGCCATCCGATCCGCTTCAACGATCTCGCCAAGAACGGCAAGATCCCGCAGGAGATGCTCGACAAGCTGCCGCCGGCAGCGGCCTATGAAAAGGCCGTCTTCCCGACGCTCGAAGAGCAGGCAGCCGGCAAGGAGGCGATCACCACCAAGTGGGACAGCGTCGTCGGCGCCAACGTGCAGTAATCACTGTCATCGCCTCCCCGCGATCTACAGCGCCGTGCGTCTTGTCAAACGCAAAGGTCGCCGTGGCACTTTGAATGCTGCATGGCTTTGTCCTAAATCGTTCCGATTTAAGGAGCCATGCAGTGGGCGGGGAGGCATTTCTTTTCCGATGCCGGGACAACCGAACCAAATGAGCACCGTTGCAACGCCCTTGATCAGCAGACGCGCCATCATCGATTGGCTCGGCATTGCGCCCTTCATGATTTTCGCGCTCATGTTCCTGGTGGTGCCGACACTCTATCTCGTTACCGGCGCCTTCCTGACGCCGGAAGGCGAATTCACCTTCAAGAACCTCGCCGATCTCTTCACGCCCTCGATCCTCAGCGCCTACTGGATCTCGATCCGGGTATCGGTCGCTTCGTCGCTCGGGGGAGCGCTGATCGGCTTCTTCCTCGCCTGGGCTGTCGTGCTCGGCGGCGTGCCGACCTGGGTCCGGTCCGGCCTTCTCACCTTTTCCGGCGTCGCCTCGAACTTCGCCGGCGTGCCGCTCGCCTTTGCCTTTCTGGCGACGCTCGGCCGGACCGGCCTTGTCACGGTTTTCCTGCGCGACTGGTTCGGCTTCAATCTCTACTCGACCGGTTTCAATCTCCTGAGTTTCTTCGGTCTCACCATCACCTACATGTATTTCCAGATCCCGCTGATGGTGCTCATCCTGACGCCGGCGCTCGATGGCTTGAAGAAGGAGTGGCGTGAAGCCTCCGAGATCCTCGGCGCCTCGACGTGGCAATACTGGCGCATGGTGGCCCTGCCGATCCTCTGGCCGAGCTTGCTCGGCACGACGCTTCTACTTTTCGCCAACGCCTTCGGCGCCATCGCAACGGCTTACGCGCTGACCGGCAGCTCGCTCAACATCGTGCCGATCCTGCTCTATGCGCAGATCCGCGGCGACGTGCTGCACAACCCCAATCTTGGCTATGCGCTGGCGCTCGGCATGATCGTCATCACCGGCATCTCCAACATTCTCTACATCTGGCTGCGGATGCGCGCCGAACGGTGGCAGAAATGAAAGCACAACGCCTCGGCGCCTGGATCGCCATCGCCATCGGAGCGAGCTACTTCATCATTCCGCTGCTCGGCACACTGGAATTCTCGCTGCGCATGCGCCGCGGCGAATATTCCTTCGACGCCTACCAGTCGGTTTTCGCTGATATCCAGTTCCGCGAGACCTTCGGCTATTCGATGCTGATGGCGCTGTTGACCATCATCTTCGGCATGCTGCTCGTCGTGCCGACCGCCTACTGGGTGCGGCTGCGCCTGCCGCAGGTCCGCCCGGTCGTCGAATTCATCACGCTGCTGCCGCTCGTCATTCCGGCGATCGTCATCGTCTTCGGCTATCTGCGCCTTTACAACTCCTCCTCGGTGCTGCCGCTGACCGGCTCGACCTCGGGGACGAATGCGCTCCTGATGTTTTCCTACATGACGCTGTCGCTTCCCTACATGTATCGCGCGGTCGATACAGCTATGCGGGCGATCGACGTCAGGACGCTGACGGAAGCGGCCGAGAGCCTTGGCGCCAAATGGCCGACGATCCTCTTCCGCTGCATCTTCCCGAACGTGATGAGCGGCGTGCTGTCCGGCTCCTTCATCACCTTCGCGATCGTGATGGGTGAGTTCACCATGGCAGCGCTGCTCAACCGACCGGCATTCGGCCCGTACCTGCAGCTCGTCGGAGCCAACAAGGCCTACGAACCCTCCGCGCTCGCCGTTATCGCGTTTGCCATCACATGGCTCAGCATGGGTCTGATCCAGCTCGTCTCCCGTTTCCAGAAATCCGCTCCGGCCAAGGCTTGATCACATGGCATTCCTGACACTGACCAACATCCAGAAGTCCTTCGGCCCGGTTCAGGTCGTGCACAACTTCAACATGGGCATCAACAAGGGCGAGTTCGTTTCCTTTCTCGGGCCCTCCGGCTGCGGCAAGACCACGATCCTGCGGATGATTGCCGGCTTCGAGACCCCGTCCGGCGGCTCCGTCATCATCGACGGCAAGAACCAGGGCTCACTGAAGCCGAACCAGCGCAATATCGGCATGGTGTTTCAGGCCTATGCGCTGTTCCCGAACATGAACGTGCATGACAACGTCGCCTTCGGCCTCAAGGTCGCGGGCGCTTCCAAAGCGGAAATTGATCAACGGGTGAAGCAGATGCTCGGGCTCATCAAGCTCGAGCACCTGGCGGACCGCTTCCCCTATCAATTATCCGGCGGCCAGCAGCAACGCGTGGCGCTTGCCCGCGCGCTTGCGGTCAAGCCGCAAGTGCTGCTGCTCGACGAGCCCCTCTCCGCCCTCGACGCAAAGATCCGCGTGTCGCTGCGCGAAGAGATCCGGCAGATCCAGCAGCAGCTCGGCATTACCACCGTCTTCGTGACGCACGACCAGGAGGAGGCGCTGTCGATCTCCGACCGCATCGTCGTCATGAACGCCGGCCACGCCGACCAGATCGGCACCCCCTTCGAGATCTACAACACGCCGGCAACCCGTTTCGTCGCGTCTTTCGTCGGCACGCTGAACATCATCGAGGGCAAGGTCGCAGACCCCTCCGCCGGCGCAGTCACCATTGGCGGCCAGAGGATTTCGCTGAAGGAGTCGATCGCCGGCCTGAAGGGCGGCGACAGCATCTCGCTTGCACTGCGCCCGGAAGCGGGCTCGATTGCCGAAGGCGCCAGGGGCGATACCGCGCTTATCGGCGAAGTCGTCTCCACGAGCTTCCTCGGCTCGGTCATCCGGACAAGACTGCGTGTCGGCAGCGACATCATCTCAGTCGACACGTTCAACGACCCCGGTCTCACGCTGCCGGTCTCGGGTGAAAACGTCACCCTGCGCTTCGCCGCCAAGGACCTGCTCGTCATCCGTGAATAGGGGCCGCTGATTGCCGGAATGAATTGTTCGGCAACACGCCCGCTTTCGAAAAATCTGTCGCGTTTTTTCGCTTCCGCGTCGTTGCGCGCGTTTGACCGCCACCGGCCGTTCTATATAGTCGCAAGCGTTCTCAGGGCGGGGCGAAATTCCCCACCGGCGGTAGCGATCATCCGATCGAAGCCCGCGAGCGCTTCGGAAGCCGCGTGTCCAATTGGACGCACAAAGTTGTTCGAAGGTCAGCAGATCCGGTCGAACTCCGGAGCCGACGGTTACAGTCCGGATGGAAGAGAGCAAGCAGGAGCGGAGTCCCTTCCGGGCTCTCCGCGCGTGCATGTTCGCCCGACGGGATCATTGGAAAAACGCCAAACCCTGAAAGGCTTGAGACCATGACCATTCTTTCCCAACCCTCCGCCAGAATTGCAATCGTCCGCGCCCGCTGGCACGCCGATATCGTCGACCGGTGTGTCGATGCTTTCGTCGCGCAGTGGGCGAAGCTCGGGGGCAATGCGGCCGACGTCGAGATCTTCGACGTCCCGGGTGCTCTCGAAATCCCGCTTCATGCACAGACGCTCGCCAGGACCGGCCGCTATTCGGCGATTCTCGGTACGGCCTTCGTGGTCGACGGCGGCATCTATCGCCACGACTTCGTCGCCGGCACCGTGCTCGACGGCATGATGCGGGTGCAGCTCGACACTGATGTGCCGGTTCTTTCCGCCGTGCTCACCCCGCACAACTTCCAGGAAAGCGAACCCCTGATCGCCTTCTTCCGCGACCATTTCGTCGTCAAGGGCGAAGAGGCCGCCAATGCCTGCGCCCAGATCCTCGACGCCCGCGCCAAGCTCGCATTGATCGACGCCTGACAACGACCTTTGCAGTCATGAGCAGGGGCGCGACCGGCGGCGGTCGTGCCCCTGCTGCATGTTTCATTGAATCGGAGCGATGCAACGCAATCGGCGCGATTGAAAATCCCGATCTCCTGCAGTATGGAAACTTGACTATAAGATGAAAGATTAAGAACTGCGCCGGGGCCGAAGGCCCCTGCTCACGGGAATGCGACGATGACATTTCAGCCGCGCATGCAAAACAAGATCAGCGGTTTCTCTGTCATAGGCGGGCTGCACCGGCGTCATTGGAACGGCGTTGTCGCCGATGTGTGGGATGTCGAGTGCGTTCCTCACGCCGGAGGATATTACGTCGCGGAAGATCCGCGTATGTTTATCGTGCTCGACGCCAGGGGCGGAGGCAATTGCCGCGTCAAGCTAGCCTCGAACGGCAGAAGCACCGTCCAGAACTATCATCGGCAGGCCCTCTCCTACATACCGGCCGGCGTGGAGCTCTGGACCGATGTCGTCGATATCCAATACCTGCGGCATCTCGACCTGCATTTCGATGTCGATGTGCTCAGCCGCCGCCTGATGGAAGATCTCCACCCCAGCGCGATCGAAACGCCGCGGCTGATGTTCCAGGACCCTCGTTTTCTCCAGCTTGCAGAATTGATCGCCGCCGAATGCCTCAATCCGCAGCCGCTGCACGACCTCTACGGCGACGGGCTGACGCTGGCGCTGTTCATCGACCTGATGAAGATCAACCGGAGCGCCGGTCGCAAGCGCAGCCAGCTGGCGGCCTGGCAGCTGCGCCGCGCGGTGGACTACATCGGGGAGAACGTCGCCCGCAACGTCCGGCTGGAAGAACTGGCGAACCTCACCGGCCTATCGCAATCGCATTTCAGCCACGCCTTCAAGGCATCGACCGGCATGGCGCCGCATCAGTGGCAGACAAGCGCCCGGATCGAACGCGCAAAAGAGATGCTGCTTGAGAACAACGCATCGCTGACCACAGTGGCGGCGGAAACAGGTTTCGCCGATCAGGCACACTTCACCCGCGTGTTCCGCAAGACGGTCGGCACGACGCCGGCGCTCTGGAAAAAGAGCCGTCTCTCCTGACGAGATAGTGCCCGCGCTGCCTGTGTGCGGTGCGAAATTTGCCCAGGATCGTTCAATTTTCCAGAGTCCGGACAAGCCCGGCCGGCATACTTGAGATAAACGCTCATCTTATCAAGGTGAAGACTGGCCGTGCCGCGTTCTCCGGGGACGGGGCGCCGGACGGCTGATTTCGGGGCAGAAGTACGATGCAAAGCAATGGCAGCGGGGCGCGTTTGAAGGACCTATTGGCAGGCGGGGCGGCATTTGCCGCACTGCTGATCGCCAGTACGGCGCAGGCTCAGGACGGCAGCGCCACCGAGCTTGAAAGATTGGTGGTCGAAGGCGGGGCGCAGGCGAACGGCAGCGCCACCGGCCCGGTTGACGGGTACGTGGCCAAGGCGACCGCAACCGGGTCGAAGACCGCCACGCCGCTGAGCGAAATCCCCCAGTCGGTCTCCGTCGTCGGTCGCGAGGAAATGGACGATCGCGCCGTGGTCAACAAGGTCGATGAAGCCTTGCGCTATACGCCCGGCGTCATGGCCGCGCCCTTCGGCGTCGACGCCGATACGGACTGGTTCTATATCCGCGGCTTCGATGCGGCACAGACCGGCGTTTTTCTCGACGGGCTCTCCCTCTTCAGCTACGCATTCGGCAACTTCCAGATCGACCCCTTCATGCTGGAGCGGATCGAGGTGCTGAAGGGGCCGGCCTCCGTGCTCTATGGCGGCGCCAATCCGGGCGGCATCATCAATCTGATCAGCAAGCGGCCGCTTGACGAGCCGCTCTACTACACGGAAGTTGGCATCAACAGTGATGGCAACGCCTTCACCGGCTTCGATGTCAACGACCGGCTGACCGAAGATGGGACCGTTCGCTACCGTCTGACCGGCAAGATCGCCGGCGGCGACAATTACTCGGATTTCTCCGAAGACCTGCGGGGCTTCATCCTGCCGCAAGTGACCTATGCCCCTGATGACGCGACCAGCCTGACGGTATTCGGACTGCTGCAAGGGCTTGACCAGATCCATGTCGGCAACGGCTTCCTGCCCTATGTTGGAACGGTGGTCGACGCCCCCTTCGGCAAGATCGACCGGGATGCCTACTTCGGCGAACCCGATATCGACGAGGGAACCTATGCCCAGCAGATGCTCGGTTATGAGTTCAAGCACGATTTCGACAATGGCTGGACCTTTACCCAGAACGCGCGCTACGCCCATCTGCACAAGCACGAGCGGTACCCATACCCCTACGGCTATGTCGGCCCGGGCTTTGGCAATGTCGAGCCCATCGGTCCGGACTACCTTCTGAACCGCATCGGCTTCGAGGCGACGTCGAAGGTCGACAGCTTCTCGATCGACAACCGGGCGGAGACAGATTTCGATCTCGGCGCCACGAATCACACTTTCCTCGCCGGGCTCGACTACAAATACTACCGCCTCGATCACATCGGGGCATCGGGAGGCGCTACGCCGATCAGCCCCACCGATCCGGTCTACGGTGTGCCCCAGGGGCCGACGGCCGTCTATGTCAACCAGGTCTTCACACAGCAGCAGATCGGCATCTATGCCCAGGATCAGGTACGCTTCGGCGACGGCTGGCTCGTAACGCTCAATGGGCGCTACGACTATGTCGATACCGACCTCAAGAACGGCGCTACGGCCTGGGCCGGAGCTTCCAACTTCGGATATGACGACGGCGCGCTCAGCGGCCGGGCCGGCCTCGCTTACGAGTTCGACAACGGCTTCACGCCCTATGTGAGCGTCGCGACCTTCTTCAACCCTCTCGTGGGCTCACGCGACTCGAACCCTGATCCTGCGGTCACGACTTTGGTGCCTCTGAAGCCCGAAGAAGGCTACCAGTATGAAGCGGGAATCAAATACGAGCCGACGTTTATCGACGGATTGTTCACCGCCTCCATCTTCGAGATAACCAAGCAGAACGTCCAGGTGACTGAGCCCATCCTTGGGGTCTCCACCCAACTCGGCGAGGTGCGCTCCCGTGGAGTCGAGCTTGAAGGCAAGATCAACCTTGATGAGAACTGGAAGGTCATTTCCGCTTTCAGCTATACCGATCTCGAGATCACGGAAGACACCAACCCGTCGCTGCTCGGCAAGTCGCCCTATCTCATACCCGAAACGCAGGCTGCCCTGTGGCTCGACTACACGGTGACCAGCGGTGCGTTCGAAGGCATGAGCCTCGGCGCAGGCGTCCGTTACCAGGGCGAATCCTGGGCAGATGCGGAAAATACGAAGAAGGTGCCGGACGCCACCCTCGTCGATGCTGCGATCCGCTATGAGAAGAACGATTGGGCCGCCTCGCTCAACGTCGCCAACCTCTTCGACAAGGAATATGTCAAAGGATGCCAGGGACTCCTTACCTGCGGCTACGGTGAAGGCCGGACGATCACGCTAAAGCTCAGCAAGACGTGGTAAGCGCTGTTGAATCGCCTCGTGAAGCGCTTGAATCGGATCGTCAGGCGCCTCACGCAAAGCCTTGATGCGACTTAGGCAATTGCATGCCGAAGCAGGACCTCAATGCGCGCTCTGCCCGCCACCGAGCGCGCGTTCGAGTGCCCGAGCTTTATGCCGATGGCCGGCGCGTTCGTAACCTATGACGGTGATCACCGGCGCGAACATCAGGATGATAAGGCAGATCGCCATGTCGATGCCCGCCATTGCCGCCCCCACCGATGCGGCCAGCACGAGGACCGTCGCGCAGAACTGCCAGACGTGGCGACGCTCCATCGCTCTGACCAGATAGACGTACATGGCGTAGATCAAGCCTATGTAGACCGCGACGGGAACGGCAACGGTCAACACCGTCGCGACGGACGAGATATGCGCCTTGTGCTCGATATAGTAGGCAGCGACGTGCAGCCCGGCGCCCGTCGCCACGATTGCGGCGAAGATCAGCATGTGCCCGTAACCCCAGACGAAGGCGCGCTTGCGAAACTTGTGAAGGATTTCCGCGCTCGGGAGCGTGAAATAGATCCACCACATGCCGAAGGTCAGGCCGGTACCGGCGATGCAGACAAGCGCCACGTCAAGGTTCCATCCCTGCCCCTCGACCACCGCCGTGACCGAGGCGACCGTTCCGACCACCCCTTCGCCGAGCGCGATGATGGCGAGCAGGCCGTAGCGCTCGGCGATGTGGTGCGCATGCCACGGCGTTCCGCCCTGCCGCGACTCCGCGATCACTGGCCCCGCCATTTCGATCGCCGTCAGCACGACCACGAACGCAAGCGTCACCAGCAGGGAGAAATCGATGAAGATCAGCACGATCCAGCCAATCTGGGCGATGGAGACCGCTGTGGCGTAGGTGGTGCAGGCCTTACGACGGGGCGGATCCTGTCGGGCCGCCCTGAGCCACTGAAACACCATGGCGATCCGCATCACGACATAGCCTAGCACCATGATGCGATTGTCGAGATATTCTCCCTTGTCGATCGAATCGAACATCGGCGGCAGCCCGATGGCGAGAATGAGGACGCCGGCCATCTGCACCATGGTCACGCAGCGAAATGCCCAATCGTCGGTATCATAGGCGGAAGCGAACCAGGAGAAATTCACCCAGGCCCAGCAGATCGCGAAACTCGCGAAGCCGAAGCCGATCAGACCGGCTTTGAAATGTCCCTCGGCGAGGAGATGAGCGAGCTGCGCGGCAGCAAGACTGAAAGCGATGACGAAGGTCAGGTCGAAGAGCAGCTCCAGCGGCGTGGCGGCGCGATGCCCCTCGTGCGGATCCCGCCCGCTCATCCTGGCGACATGATGGGCAATCGAATGCGGCTTGGGCCGCGGGCTCTCGGACATTGAAGCGCTCCGGCTCTTCTACGGCGCCGTGCGTCCTTTCAGACGCGCAAAGATCGCTGTAGCACTTTGAATTGCTGCGCGTTTCCTCCTTAAATCGGTTCCGATTCAAGGAGACATGCAGAAGGGAATGCGACCATCCTCGATTATTCATCGGAAACCAGTCAAGGCCGCACATTTGAAATGGCGTCGAAACGCGTGTAACGCCTCAATGGCCGAGATTCTTGATGTAGAGCGAAAGAAGCTGGGTCTGCGAGGAGATGCCTAGCTTGCGATAGACATTGCGCCGGTGAACCTTGACCGTTCCGGTCGAGATGCCGAGCTTGAGGCCGATCGATTCCGACGAATGCCCCTGGAGCACCAGCTCGATGATCGCAGCCTCCCTATCCGTCAGGTTCAGATGTTGCCAGACGCCATCGGCGGGCGGATGCGACGCCTTGCGGCGGCTCCGTCCCGTTTTCGCCAGCGCCGCGTCGAAGCGGCGGCCGAGATCGGCCCAGTGGTGGCGCACCAGCGCCGCCACCAGCGGCTCGGCTTTCTTGAGAAGCGCGAATTCCGCCGCGCTGAAGGTGCCGGTCGCCTCGCGCCGCATCAGCGAGAGAACGACGGTGATCTGATCGCTGATCGGCACAAAGAAGCCGATCTCCTCCGCGAGCCCTGTCTGAACATAGTAGGTCCGATAGTATTCGCTGGAGAAGAACCGATCGGGCGCAAGCTCCCGCATCCGCCAGACGCCAGGCTTCGGTGCGCATGCGGCATGATAGAAGGGATCGAGTAGATAGGGCCCGGCCTGATAGAGGCTGACGAAGAGGACATGGTCCTTCGCGTCGAAGGTGCTGTAGAGATCGATCGGGCGCTCCTTGCCGCGATAGGCGAAGACGACGACATAGTCGAAATTCATCAGCGTCGACATCAGCCGGCGAAATGCGCCGCCGACGGCCCCATCGTCCATCGGCATACCGTCGATCAAGGGTGCGACTGCCTGAAAAAGTCCATCGAGGTCGATACTCAAATCGCGCTCCCGGCCGATTTTCCCGCTTCGGGGTATACTCCTTCCACAGGGCAATCCGGGTTGAAATACCTCTCTTGGGGTATATACCGGCGCGGCCGCCTTTGACTAGGCTGCATGGTAATAGCGGCGGGAAGAAGCGGCGTAAGAACCGCAAGCGATCTCCAAAGATAACCGCAGGGAACAAACGTGACATCCGCTTCGACGAACGACATCGAATTCCGTTCGGTCGCCAAACGCTATGGCAGCGTGACGGCAGTCTCGGACATCAACCTCGCGGTGCCCAAGGGCGCCTTCGTAGCGCTGCTTGGCCCCTCCGGCTGCGGCAAGACGACGTGCCTGCGCATGATCGGCGGCTTCGAGCAACCGAGTGAGGGCACGGTCTATGTCGGGGGCCAGCCGATGAACGGCGTGCCTGCCTATCGGCGGCCGGTCAACATGGTGTTCCAGCAATATGCGCTGTTCCCGCACCTCGATGTAGAACAGAACGTCGCCTATGGCCTGAAGCAGATGCGCCCGCGCATCGCCGCCGACGAAATTGCCCGCCGGGCGCAGGAGGCACTGGAGATGGTTCGCCTCGGCGGCTTCGGCAAGCGCCGCATCCACGAAATGTCCGGTGGCCAGCAGCAGCGCGTCGCGCTTGCCCGCGCCATTGTCAACAAGCCGAAGGTGCTACTTCTCGACGAGCCGCTTGCCGCTCTCGACAAGAAGCTGCGGACGGCCATGCAGATCGAGCTCCAGAGTCTGCAGCGCGAACTCGGCATCACCTTCGTGCTGGTCACCCACGACCAGGAAGAGGCGCTGTCCCTGAGCGATCCCGTCTGCGTCATGAGCACCGGCCGCATCGTCCAGAGCGGGCCGCCGGAGGAGATATACGACCGCCCGGCGAGCCTCTTCGTCGCCGACTTCGTCGGCAAGACCAATCGCATCGCAGCCACGATCGACGCGGGCACGAATTCGATCCGGCTGGCGAACGGCGTCGGCCTTGCGAAACCGGCGAGCGCAAACGGTACGCTCGGCGCGGCCATGGTTGCACTCCGCCCGGAAGCGATCAGCCTCGTCCGCAATGGGAGAGCGACGCTTCAAGGCACCGTGACGCACCGCATCTTCCTGGGCTCGTCGGTCGAATATTCGGTCGAGGTCGATGGCCTCGGCGACTTCCTGGTGACTGCCGACCGCCGGAGCCTCAACGAAAACGATCTCGCGGAACCCGGCGAAAGAATCGGGCTCGCCTTCGACCCGAACGCGCTTCACGTCTTCCCGGCCTGAGCTGCCGGATCTGCTGCCATCACTGCACGTCAACGATAAGGGAACAGCATCATGACCAAGTGGTACAGAGAGAATGCCCCGATTACCGCCGACAAGCTTGCCGACGAGTTGATGCGTCTGAAGCGCGGTTCGGTCACCCGCCGGCACTTCCTCGGCGTTACCGGCCTCGGCCTTGCGACCGCCGTCTTCGCACGCCAGCCCGGGCTCTTTAATTCCACCGCCCTCGCCGGCGATCTCGGCACACAGATGTCGATCGCGACCTGGCCGAACTACCACGACCCCGCCACCTTCGAGGCCTTTACGGCCGCGACCGGCGTTGCCGTCGAGGTCAATGTCTTCGGCTCGAACGAGGAAATGCTGGCGAAGCTCCAGGCGGGCGGCACCGGCTGGGATCTCTTCGTTCCGACGAACTACACGATATCGACCTATGTGAAGCTCGGCCTCATCGACGAGCTGGACATGTCCAAGCTGCCGAAATACGACGCCTCGACCGAGACCGCGCGCTTCACCAACGAAGGCATCATCGACGGCAAGACCTATGCCGTGCCGAAGAACTGGGGCACGACCGGCATCGCGGTGAACTCTTCCAAGATCAAGGCGCCGGTCACGAGCTGGAAGGAGTTCTTCGACGTGGCGATGACCGAGGCGGACGGCCGCGCCATGGTGCACGACTACCAGCTCACCACCATCGGCAATGCGCTCGTCTCGCTCGGCTACTCCTTCAACTCCGTCAAGCCGGACGAACTTGCCAAGGCCGAGGAACTCCTGATCAAGGTGAAGCCGCATCTTTATGCGATCAACAGCGATTACCAGCCATCGATGCGCGCGACCGACGCCTGGATGACCATGTGCTGGACCAATGACGGCGCCCAACTCAACCGGGACATGCCGGAAATCCAGTTCGTGCTCGGCAAGGACGGCGGCGAGATCTGGTCGGATTTCTATGCGATCCCGAAGAGTGCGGCCAACAAGGCCGCCGGCTATGCGCTGCTCAACTACCTGATGACGCCGGAAAACGCCGTCAAGGAACACATCGCCAACGGCGCACCGACGACCGACAGTCGCGTCCTGAAGCTGCTGCCGGCCGAGGTAACCTCGAACAAGATCGTCTATCCGGATGAAGCGGCGCTCACGCCGCTCGAATTCGGCGCCGCCGTGACGCTGACCGACCCTGGCCGCGCCGAGCTGATGGCGCGCTTCAAGTCGGCGTGAGCGAGAATAGGGCGCGTTTGCCCCTCATCCCGCTGCCGCGACCTTCTCCCCGTTCTGACGGGGAGAAGGGACAAGCCGCGAGAGCCCTCTTCACGCCAGCGACGAGAGGAAACGAAGCGGCGCGACGAGTCCCCTTCGCCCCGCTTGCGGGGAGAAGGTGGCCGGCAGGCCGGATGAGGGGCTTTTGATCTAAGTGCATTCTGACGGACCAACCTCATGCAAGCGGCAATGAATACGAAGAGAAACCTGGTGACGGCGGCGCTGGTGGCGCCGGCGGCGGCGTGGCTTTCGGTCTTTCTCGTACTCCCCTTCATCGCCATGCTGGTCTTTGCCTTCGGCGAACGCGCGCCGGAGGGTGGTTATCAGGCCGCCTTCACCTTCGCGCAGTTCGCCAACCTGCCAACGCGGGCGGCAGCCTTCTGGAATACGCTGGTGCTGGCGCCCGCCGGCGCCCTGCTCTGCCTGCTGGTCGCCTATCCCGTCGCCTATTACCTCGCCGTCAAAGCGAACCCACGCCATCGCCTCATCCTCGTTTCGCTTGTGGTCGTGCCGTTCTGGACAAGCCTGCTCGTGCGCACCTACGCATGGATGTACATCCTCGGTTCGCGCGGCATTCCCAATCTGCTCTCGATGATCGGCATCGAGGATGTTCGTATGCTGAACACGCCAGGCGCCGTGCTGCTCGGCATCGTCTATGGCTACCTGCCGCTGATGATCATGCCGATCTATGTAAGCCTGGAAAAGCTCGACCGCCGGCTCTTGGAGGCCTCCGCCGATCTCGGCGCCAAACCGGTCTCCACCTTCTTCGGCGTCACCTTGCCGCTTTCGCTACCCGGTGTGATGACCGGCGTCGCGCTCGTCACCATCCTGCTGCTCGGCGAGTACCTGATCCCGCAGCTCCTCGGCGGCGGCAAGGTCTTCTTCATCGGCAATGCGCTGGTCGACCTCTTCCTGCAATCGCGCAACTGGCCTTTCGGGTCCGCGATCGCCGTCACGCTCGTCGCCGTGGTCGTCGTGGTGCTGATGGTGGCGATGCGGATCGCCTGGAAGGTCGCCGGCACAAGACAGGTGGATCTCGTCTGATGCGCGCCTTCGTCTTCTCCGTCTATCTCTTTCTCTACGCCCCGATCGCGCTGGTCGTGCTGTTCTCCTTCAATGCCGGCCGCAATGCGAGCGAGTTCACAGGCTTCTCGACAGCCTGGTATGGCAAGGCCCTCGGCAATACGTTCTTGGTCGCAGCCCTGCAAAACAGCCTGATGATCGCCTTTACGAGTGCTGCGCTCGCCGCCATCTTCGGCACGATGGCAGCACTCGGGATGGAGCGGCTCGGCACGCGCACACGCGCCGTCTTCGATGCCCTGTTCGCTGCGGCGATCGTCGTGCCAGGCGTCGTCATCGGCATTGCCACGCTGGTTGCGTTGGTCGCCGTCTTCTCCTTTGTCAATCCGGCGCTCGCAACCATCTGGCCGAGCGATCAGCCACCGCAGCTCGGTCTCGGCTACGGCTCTATCATCGCCGCCCACGGTCTCTTCTCGATGGCGCTGGTGACCATGATCGTCAAGGCGCGGATCGCGAGCCTAGGCCGCGACATCGTCGAGGCGTCGAGCGACCTCTACGCGATGCCACTCACCACCTTCCGCCTGATCGTGCTGCCGCAGATCCTGCCGTCGATCCTCGCCGGCTTCCTGCTCGCCTTCACCTTCTCCTTCGACGATTTCATCATCGCCTTCTTCGTCGCGGGTTCGAAGACGACCCTGCCGATCTACGTCTTCGCCTCGATCCGTCGCGGCGTGACGCCGGAAATCAACGCGATCGCGACCTTGGTACTGGTCGCCTCGCTGCTCCTGATCCTGACAGCGCGCGTCCTCATGCGCGAAAAGAAAAGCAAATCCGGGGAGTGAAACAATGATCCTGAAAGACCGGGTCGCGATCGTCACCGGAGCAGGCTCCGGCATCGGTCAGGCGGGCGCCGCCATCATGGCACGCGAAGGCGCCCATGTCGTTGTCGTCGACCGCAGCCTCGCGGCCGCTGAAGCAACCGTCGGAGCGATCACAGCAAAGGGAGGCAGCGCCGAGGCGCTCCCACTAGATGTCACCGACGACGTGGCGCTATCGGACGGCATCGCTGACATTCTCTACCGCCACGGCCGCATCGACATCCTGCATAATCATGCCGGCGCGCAGGTGGCCGGCGACCTCGAGGAAGTCGAAGTGGCAGGCTTCGATCGCTCCTGGAGCCTCAATGTCCGCGCCCACTTCATGGCCGCGCGTCTCGTCATACCGTCGATGAAGGCGGCAGGCAGCGGCGTGATCGTCAATACGTCCTCCTCCTCCGGCGTGCTCTACGATCGCGAGATGATCGCCTATACGACGACCAAACACGCCGTCATCGCCATGACGCGGCAGATGGCCGGCGACTATGCGAAATACGGCATCAGGGTGAACGCGCTCTGCCCCGGCTGGGTGGATACGCCCTTCAACGAACCCTTCATCGCCCAGATGGGCGGACGGAGTGCGATCGAGGCCTATATCCGCGAGAAGGTGCCGCTCGGCCGCTGGGCGAGCGTCGACGAAATCGCCGAGTCGATCCTCTTCCTGGTCTCGGATCGATCTTCCTACATGACCGGGCAGATACTTGTGGTCGATGGAGGGGAGACGGTGGTCTGATTTTCAGACGCACACGGCTAAAGCCCATCGCTCCGATGCCGCTGGCGAGGCCTTAAATGGGGCAACGTGGCCGCCCGCCCCCTCCTCATTCCTGTGCTTGTCAGAGGAATCCAGCCACGGCGCGTCCGCGCCGTGAATGACTCGCTGCAGGACAGGACAGAGTCTCCCGCGCCGCCGACGCGGCGCCACTGGATCCCTGTGACAAGTGTCCGCCATGTCCCCGGGCTAAACACTTGTCACAGGGATGAGGGTCGGCATGTGGCGGAGGCCCTCACACCCGCACGTGGCCGATGCCCTTGCTGGCGATCTCCTCGAAACTCTCGTCATAGCCGGCATCGGCATAACGGATGACCCCTAGCGACGTGTCGTTGGTCAGCGCATGGTCGAGCCGCTCGTCGGCCGCCTTCGTGCCGTCGGCAACGACCGTCACGCCGCAGCTCGTCATGTAACCGGCATAGCCACCGCCGCCAGAATGGACGACGACAAGGTCGGCCATCGAGGAGCAGAGCAGCATGGCGTCGAGGAGCGGCCAGTCGGCGATCGCGTCCGAGCCATCCTTCATCCGCTCCGTCATGATGTTCGGATGCGCCATCGCGCCGGCGTCGAGGTGATCGCGCGAAAACGCGATCGGTCCCTTGAGCTCGCCGCTGGCCACCAGTTGATTGACGCGCCGCGCGAGCGCGGTGCGTTCGCCATGGCCGAGCCAGGCGATGCGCGCCGGCAGGCCCTCGAAAGGAATGTGCTCACGCGCGAGCCGGATCCAGTTGGTGATGATCCGGTTTTCCGGGAACATTTCGAGGAGCAGGTCGTCGATCAGGGCGATGTCGCTCTCTTCGCCGGAGAGCGCCATCCAGCGGAACGGGCCGATGGCGCGGGCAAAGAGCGGCCGGAGATATGCTTCGGTGAAGATCGGGATGTCGAAAGCGTTGGCGACGCCCCCTTCCCGCGCCTGCGTGCGGATCAGATTGCCGTTGTCGAAGACCTCGGCGCCCTTTTTCTGGAAGTCGAGCATCGCCTTCACGTGCTCGACGATCGAGGCGCGGCTTGCCGCCATCAGCTGACCCTGCCCGTCTTCACGCAGCGACCGCATCTGGTCGATGCTCATGCCCTTCGGCACGTAGCCGTAGACGAGATCATGCGCAGAGGTCTGGTCGGTCACCACGTCGGGAACGATGCCGCGCCGGGCGATCTCCGGATAGATTTCCGCGGCGTTGCCGACCAGGCCCACGGAAAGCGCCCGCTTCTCCTTGACCGCCGCGTCGATCATCGCGAGCGCCGCGTCGAGGTCAGGCGCGATCTCCTGAAGATAGCCGACCTGCTGGCGCTTCTTTGCGCGTTCCGGATCGATATCGACGCAGAGAATGGCGGCCCCCGCCATGCGGCCGGCAAGCGGCTGGGCGCCACCCATGCCGCCGAGCCCGGCGGTCAGCACGAAACGGCCGGAAAGATCGCCGCCGAAACGGCGCTCGGCAATGCGCATGAAGATCTCGTAGGTGCCCTGGATCACCCCCTGGCTGCCGATATATTGCCAGGCGCCGGCCGTCAGCCCGCCCCAGCAGATCAGCCCCTTGCGCTGAAGCTCGTAGAAGACTTCGGCCTTCGCCCATTGCCCGACGATGTTGCAGTTGGCCATGATGACGAGCGGCGCGTTGGCATGGGTCTTCAACAGCCCGACGGGTTTGCCGGACTGGATGAGCAGCGTCTGGTCCTCGTCCATCTCGGTAAGCGTCTTGACGATCGCCCGATGCGAAGGCCAGTTGCGCGCCGCCTTGCCCAGCGCGGCGTAGACGACGAGATTGTCGGGATCCTCGCCGACCGACAGCACGTTTTCGAGCAGCCGCAGCAGTGCCTCCTGCCGCCAGCCCTTGGCACGCAGGTCCGGCCCGCCGGGAATCGGAAAGTTCGGGTGACGGGGATTGGGCTTCGGCATGGTCGTTGTTCCTTTGTGCGTCGCGGTCATGTCTTTGCCCCTCACCCAGTCCCCTCTCCCCGCGAGCGGGGAGAGGGGACTGGAAGGGCGCGGCATGTCCCTTGTCCCCGTCCTGCGGGGAGAAGGGACCGGCAGGCGGATGAGGGGAGAACCACAACGCCCTCGTTCATTCACTTCGGCGGCAGCGAAAACACGTAGCCGAGCGCCGCATCCAGCAGGCGCCGACGCAAAACGTCGTCACCATAGGCTTCCGCGCCGGCACGAACCCAGCCGTGCATCCGACGCTCGCCCATTACCATCTGCACGATGCCGGGCAGCGCCAAGGCCCAGTGGTCGTTGCCCTTGCCAAGCCGCACCAGCATTCCATCCTCGCGGGCGCCGCAGAGCAAATTGCCGTTCAGGAGAAAGGCCAAGCCACCGAACATCAGTTTTTCGGAGAGCCCTGCCCGATCGCCGAGGTCTTGCCTCACCAGTTCCTCAAGCCCGGTATCGCGCGCCACATTGCCCTCCCGTCAACGCTTCCCGGCCAGGGCGAAGCGCGCAATCTCGATCCCCATCGCCTTTTCGACCGGCGGATAGACGGACGGGTCGAGCACGCTGGAAGCGAGCGGGATCACCGACTTCGGCACATGCAGCACGAAGACCGTCATGCCCACCTGCACCTGCCCGACGCTTAAAGGTTCGCCCTCCGGAGACAGCGTGGTGATGACATCCGGGAAGGTCGCAAGGCGCGCACCGTCCGGCGTTTCCACGGCCATGTACTCGTTCATTACATGAAGTACCGTTGAGTCATCGCCCCTCCCGAGCGTGACCGTGCCGATGTCGAAGGCCTCCTTGGTATAGACGACGGATTTATCCGTGATCGTTCCCTCGGCAAGAATGGAGCCGTTGGTGGTATTTGCGATCGCATCGATTACGGCGCTACCGCCCTTGCCTTCCGCAGCGATAATCGCCTCTCCCAGAGTCAGCGCCATGGAAATGCCGCCGAGCGCGGCATTGGCCTTGACGTAGGACGCGTGGACAGGATTGCGGCAGGAGGCGATGAAGCCGCCTGACATGTCTGCCGCGGTCCTCAGGATCGGCGACACCTTTGCCGTCGCACCCCGGACCACGAGCTCGATATACCGGTTCTCCTCACGGTTTCCCCCGACCGCCGTCTGGATCATCGGTTCGGGCGAACCGGCAAGGCCGATCGACCCCATATCTCCCGTCGGATGGGCGCGGATATCGCCCACGGCATCCACCACCTTGGTCCCGAGGATCGCGGAAGGCAGCCAGCCATTCAGCGTCGAGGACTTGCCGTTCTGCCCTATGATCAGGCCGGTGAGCTTTTCACCGAGCGCCTCCTGCAGCAATTCAACCGCCTTCACGTAATCGACGCCGCGCATCTCCCACGGCGTCGTCGAAGCCGGCGCGCCGATCGCAGCGGCGGTCGCCACCCAGTCGTCCGGCTCCAGTTCGTTGATCGAAACCAGTTCCGGCTTGCCGATCGAAACGGCCGCATATCCGAGCGTGCGCCCGTGATCGGCCCAGCCGCCGCCGCCCGCAGCATAGACGGAACCGCCCTTGACCGCCGCCTCGACATCCTTTTCCGTCAGTATCCGGCCCATCTAGGTCTTCTCCTGCAATTGCCCGTCGAGCCTTCGCACGGCCTCGAACAGCACGGCCGCGCCAAGCGCGATGTCGTCATTCTCCGCCCATTCCTCGGGCGCATGCGACCGGCCGTCGCGACAGGGAATGAAGATCATCGCGGCCTTCGTTATCCGGCCCATCCAGGCCGTGTCGTGTCCGGCGCCGGAAGCCATCAGCCGATGTCGAGCGCCGACGCGCCCACAGGCCGCTTCCAGCGTCGCAAGAACCAAGGGGTCTCCGGGTGTCGGGTGATTGTCGGAGATCACCTTCGGCGGCGTGATCGCGACGCCGGTTTCCTCGGCGATGCGGGCGGCAAGCGCCTCGATGTCGCTGATGAACACCTCCATCTGCGACCGCAGCTCCGCGCGGGCATCGATCAAGAGCCGTGCCCGCGAGGGCACGACATTGGCGGCATTGGGTTCGATCTCGAATTCGCCGACGGTCGTGGTGAAGTGGCCCTCGCCCGCAGCGTGGGCAAAGCCGAGCTTCTCGATCTCCAGCACAAGGCGTGAGGCGGCGACAAGCGCATCGCGGCGGCGGCCCATCGGGGTCGTGCCCGCATGATCCGCCTGCCCCTCGACGATGATCTCGATGCGGGTTATGCCGGAGATTGCCGTCACGACGCCGATATCGAGGCGCTCGGCCTCGAGCACCGGCCCCTGTTCGATGTGCAGCTCCAGAAACGCCTTGATGTCGGACCGCTTCAACGACGGCAGGCGGGAAGGATCGCCGCCGGCCTCGATGATACCTTGGCGGAGCGTCAGCTCGTCGTGTGTGCGGCTCAGCCAGCCATCCGGAATAAGCCCGGCCATGCCGCGGCTGCCGACGCAGGAAACGCCGAAGATCGACACCTCCTCGGCAAGGAAATCGACGATCTCCAGATCGTGATCGAGCTCGATGCCGGCATCCGCGAGCGATCGCGCCACTTCGAGCGCCGCCGCGACGCCGGCAATCCCGTCGAAACGGCCGCCCTCCGGAACCGTGTCGGAATGCGAGCCGAGCATGATCGTGCCGAGTGCCGACTTGCGGCCCTTGCGCCGGCCGATGAGGTTACCGGCCGCATCGATCCTCGTGTCGAGGCCCGCCGCCCTGAAGTGCTCTTCGAGGAAGGCACGCCCTTCGAGGAAGAGCGGGGTGAAGGCCCGCCGGGTATAGGGGCGATCGGGCTCGGTGATACGCGCGAGCCCTTTGACGATCTCGGCGATGCGCCGCGCATCGACCGGCAGATTGGTTTGCGTTGCAGTCATTGCCGCGCCTCCTGAAGCGGCAGGCTCGGCAACGGCCGCACGAACGCTCCGGTACCGGGCTCGGCCACGACCCGGCTGCCATCGAAGGCGAGCCGTCCGCGCAGATAGGTGGCGGAGACCCGCCACGGCAATCGAATGCCGTTATAGGGAGACCAGCCGACGACATTGTTGCCGCTTGTCGCCGCCTCATAGACATAGAATTCCGGCGTCATGACGATGATGTCCGCATCCTTGCCGGCTTCGAGCGCGCCCTTGCAATGGTCAAGCCGGAAATGTCGCGCGGGGTTGAGCGCCATCAGCTCGGCGGCGCGCGTCAGCGGAATGCCGCGCTCCAGCGCACCCTTGACGAAAAGCGGCACCATCACCTCGAGGCCCGGCACGCCGGAAGCATTGGCAAGCATGTCAGGATTGGTCTTGCGATCCTCCGACCAGCTCACGTGATCGGTTGAAACCATCGTGACATTACCTTCGGCCACATGCCGCCAGAGTTTTTCCACCTCCGCACGCGGCCGGATCGGCGGGTTGATCTTGGCCTTGCCGCCAAGGCGGCGCACGTCGTTTTCCTCGTCCAGCGTCAGATAATGAATGCAGCACTCGATCGTCGCCGCATGGCCCTGCGCCCGATAGGCGGCCGCGATCTCGTAGCCGCGGCCAAGCGAGCAATGCACCACATGCGCCGGGCAGCCGGTCGCTGCACCGGTCTCGTAGATCTGATTGGTCGCAAGAAGCTCGGTCAGCGGCGGGCGCGAAAGACCGTGGGCCCAATAGTCCGTGATCCCTGCTGCCTTGACCTTTTCGATCGCGGCCCGCACCGCCTCATCATCCTCATTGTGAACGCCGGCGGTCAGTCCCGTCGGGGCGATAGCCCGGAAGCACTCTTCCAATAGCCCGGCGGGAATTCGCGGAAAACGTTTCGGGTCCGTTCCAAATGTCGAGAACTTGAAGGCGGCAACACCTGCTTCCACCATCTCGCCGATCCGCGACGGTCCCTCCTCGGGATCAATGGTGCCATAGAGCGCAAAGTCGACGCGGGCCTGCGGAGCGGCGTGGGCGATCTTGCGCCTGACCGCTTCCGCCGATGAGACGAGATTGCCCTCGTCGTAGGGCATGTCGACAATCGTCGTCACCCCACCAGCGGCAGCCGAGCGCGTCGACCAGATGAAGTCTTCCTGATTCTTCTGCGACAGCGAATGCACCTGGGCATCGATCGCGCCGGGCAGGATCAGCGCCTTGCCGAGGTCGTGCCGTTCGCGAGCCGCCGGTGCAGCGCCCTGCCCGACATGCACGACCTTGCCGTCACGGACGGCCACGTGTCCGCCCTCGACAACACGGTGTGGCAGGACGACGGTGCCTTTCAGAACGAGATCGAAATCGGCCATTGCTCTTTCCCTTCCCGTTCACTCTGCCCGCTTATTTGGCCAGCGCAAAGAAGTCGTCGAATTCCGGCATCGGCGCCGTCTCGACGAAAGCGCGCGACAGGTCGTGATCAGTGAACGCCGCCTGCAGCGCTTCGATCTCCTTGGAAAGCGGACGGTCCTTGAGGTAGATCGGGCTGACCGAGCGAGTGCGATCGTAGGCCAGCTTGACGACGCCCCACGGCTCGTCGCCGACGAGATCCATCGCCTGCGCCGACAGCATCGCCTCGATTGCCGCAAGCTGCCTGAGATCGCGGACCTGCGTTTCCATGCGCTCGACAATCAGCGGCAGGAAGGTCGCCTCCTCTTCCAGCCCACCGGCGACGACGATCGATTGGGCGGACAAGGGAACGGCGAGTGACTGGACGCGCATATAGAGCTCGACCGCGAGCTTCATCAGCGGCCCGAGCCCCGTGGCGACCTCCCCGGGCGCGACGAGATTGACCGAGAGATTGCGCCGCCCGCCGTTGGAAAGCAGGATGCAGCGGTTCAAGACATTGCGCGCCACATGCGAGAAGGCGACCTGCGCCGCCTCGATATAGAGCGTCGTCGTCAATGGCAGGGAAGCGCCGGATGAATGCACCTGCCCCCCAAGCACCACCGGGTTGTCATCCGAGAGATAGGTTGCCTCGACAAGCCGGCCGGCGGCCACCAGCAGGGTATCGACGACCGCGCCAAAGACCTGGGCGGTCATGCGAAGGCTCAACGGATCGTGGA
This sequence comes from Sinorhizobium sp. 7-81, assembly GCF_030124405.1. Classification (NCBI taxonomy): domain Bacteria; kingdom Pseudomonadati; phylum Pseudomonadota; class Alphaproteobacteria; order Hyphomicrobiales; family Rhizobiaceae; genus Sinorhizobium; species Sinorhizobium sp. 7-81. The sequence continues at coordinate 205,455 of NZ_JASKLT010000004.1, forward strand.
TCGCGGTCGGCAGCGGCCAATCGGCGATGCCCGACTGGCCGTAGAGCCAGGACCCGACAAGCGCCTCGCCGCGGGTCGAAAGCGTCGCCGCAACGAGCCAGGGATCGGCGGAGGCGCCGAGCGCGCGCGACGACATGACACCGGTGACAAGCAGGACGCGGATCGCCGCGGCCGCCTCGCGCAGGACATCCGCGGCGGCCGCATAGGAGATCGCATTGACGCTCAGCGCGGCCAGCGCATCACGCGGCCGCATGACGAAAGGGCTTAGCCCCGCTTCTTTCAACGCCGATTCGGCCGTCATGAGCTGGCCGTTGAAATAGGCGTCGCCGACACCGGTCAATACCGAGGCCACCTGCCCCATCAGCCCGATGTCGGCGCAGCCCATCGAGCCGTGGCGGCGCACAGCCGGAACGATTCCGCGCTCCAAAAGCGCAAGGAAGGCGTTGATAAGTTCGGGGCTGCATCCGGTATGCCCGCGCATCGCGGTGTTCACGCGGATGGCGATCGCCTTGCGAATGATCGGCGCGGCAAAGAATTCGCCCGTGCCGAAGTGATGGGCGCGTACGAGCGACGTGTTGAATTCGGCGAGATCGTCGGCCGTCCAGAGGCGGTCCTTCATCGAGCCGACGCCGGTGTTGGAGCCATAGACCGGCAACCCCATGGCGACGCGGTCGGCAACCACCTTGTGGGCGGCGGCAACCCGGTCCATGCCGCTATCGTCGGCGACGGGCCGCGCCAACCCGACACCGATCTCTTCGAGTACCCCGAAGTCGAGCGGTTTTCCGCACAGGACGATGGTCTTGACCGATTGCAGCATGCCGAAACGAACCTCTTTTGCGAGCATGCTATGCGCACAGTGCCAATGCGTGATATATCCCAAATTCGGAACGAATGATGCCAAAATCCGAACAGGGCAGATCGACATCCCTGTTCGAAGCGCGGGTAGATATCGTGGATATTGCGACGGTCGTCCTTGTCGACGCGACGCTGCGTGAAGGCGGCATACGGCGTGCGGCAAAACTCAGCGGACGCCCGCCGTCGAGCGTCAGCGCCGCCGTACGGCGCTTCGAGCAGACAATTTCCGTGCCGCTGCTCCGCCGCGAAGGCGCCATGCTCGTGCCGACGCTCGAGGCCCAGGCACGCATCGCGGAAATCGCAGAGGCAGCGGAAACCGCAACGCTCCTTGCCGGCGGTCTTGAGCGCCGGAGGGCAGGCTTAATTCCTCCGGTCAGCCTGGCCGCGCTTGATCGTTTCGTGAGGATCGCCCGCAACGGCAGCATACGATCCGTCGCGCGGATGCTCGGTCTCGGCCAACCCCAGCTAACGCGTCAGATGGCGGGCCTCGAACGCCATCTCGGGTACCGGCTGTTCGAGCGCGCTTATCATGGGGTGGTCTGCACCGAGGAAGCGCTTGCCGCCCTCCCGCTTGCGGAAAAACTGCTTCAATCCTGGGGACGCCTGACGCGCGCATCGGACGACCGCTTTCGCCGCGACGCGACGACATGGCGTCTCGGTGCGGTGATGCCGCTCGGTCCCGAGAGCGAGATCGCGCGCATGCTGGCGGCGCTGACGGCCGCCTGGCATGCGGCCCGCCCTCGCCAGCACCTCTTCATTTCAAGCACGACTGCGGACGAACTCATCGCCGGACTGAAGAGCCGGCGCTTCGATGCCGCGCTACTCGACGTCGCCGACTTTCCGAATGAATTCGAAGGCCGGCTCGTGTCGGAGACGCCGCTGGCGCTCGCAGGCGCCGCGGCAACATTGTCCGAAATCAGCGGCGACTTCGCCCATCTGCTCTGCACCACGCCGATCGCTGTGCCTAGCGCCAAGAGCGGCCTGAGACGCGAGGCGACGCGCTTTCTGGAAGACACGCTCAGTGAAAGCGAGCGCCGGCGCGTCACCCTGATCGAGGTTGACTCCATCCCGGTGATCATCAATCTGGTCAGCCATCACGGCTATCTCTCGATATTGCCGGAAAGCTCGCTCGCACGCGTCCATCGCCCGCCCGCGATGATCCGCCTCGCCCCCGCCTACAAACAATCCCTGACCCTCGTCTGGCCGCGAAAGGCGATTTGGGCCCAGGCCGGCGAAGCCATGTTCAGGATGATGAAAAGCGGAACGGCGCGCACCTGAATCACCTTGTTATGCGGCCGCAATAAGCCGCTGATCCGGCTCGCTGATCCGGCGCCGGGTGAAGCAAGACCTGAAGCTGCCGGTCACATCTTGAGCTTCAGGCGACGGCGCGTTTCGCTGGGGCTCTCGCGATAGTGGGCGCGGTAGCTGCGTGAGAACGAGGACGAGGAATTGAAGCCGGCGACAGCGGCGATGTCCGCAAACTCCATCCGCGTCTCGATTACCTTGCGGCGCGCGGCATTGAGGCGGAGAGCGAGATAGTGCTCGTGCGGAGCCACACCCATCGTCTCCTTGAAGAGGTCCTGCAGATGCCGGGCGCTGACGCCGACACGGCGTGCGAGGCGCGCCAGCGTCAGCGGCGCCTCGACCGTCTCGGCCATCAGCTTGACCGCCGCACCGACGCGGGCATCGAGAATGCGCATATTGCCGATCGCGGGCACCTGCAGCAGGTCGCCGCGCGTGCGCTCCTGCTCGTAGATGAAGAGGCGGGAGACCTCGAGCGCCAGCGAATAGCCGTGCGCACGACGGATCAGTTCGAGCATCAGATCGAGCGTCGGCAGGGAGCCGCCGGTGGTGATGCGTTTGCCATCGATGACGAAACGCTCGCGCACCATGGTCACCTGCGGATAGGCCGCGGCGAAGTCCTCGAAGTCCTCCCAATGGGTAGTGGCGCAAAAATTATCGAGCAGGCTGGTCTCGGCGAGCAGCCAAGAGCCGGATTCGATCCCGGCCATGACTTCCCGATGCCGCGCCGTCTGCGAGAGCAGCATCCTGAGTTGCGAGGTGGCGCTGCGCTCCCAGCTGTAGCTTGAAAGCACGAAGAGCGGCGCCGTCTCGCGCTGGGGCCGGAAGGGCCCGGCGACGGGGATCGGAATGCCGCTCTTGGTCTCGATTGCTTCGCCGTCCGGACTGAAGATTGTCCAGGTGTAAAGCGTGCGTCCGGCAATGCGGTTGGCGGCCCGCAGCGGCTCGATGACCGAGGCCACAAGGATCAGGTTCGTCTCCGGGAGGACAAGCAGATCCACATGCTGCGACTGCGAAACGGATTGATCCATTGTGAAACTTCCTCCCGGAACTTCCGAGAATGTATAGAATGTCGCTGATGATGAAAAGCAGAGACGGCTTTTCTGGCTCGTAATGGCTCTCAATAAAAGGGAGACAGCAATGCCGCTCAGCATGAACCGCGAGGTATTCATCACCTGCGCCGTCACCGGTTCGGGAGACACCGTTTCGAAATCCGGCCACGTTCCGATCACACCGAAACAGATCGCCGACGCGGCGATCGAGGCCGCCAAGGCGGGTGCCGCGGTCGCTCACTGCCATGTTCGCGATCCGGAAACCGGCGCGCCGGCCCGCCGCCTCGATCTCTACAAAGAGGTCACCGACCGTATCCGCTCCGCCGACGTCGACGTCGTGCTGAATTTGACCGCGGGCATGGGCGGGGACCTCGTGTTCGGCAATGTCGAAAGTCCGTTGCCGGTCAACGAGAAAGGCACGGACATGGCCGGCGCCACCGAGCGCGTCGCCCATGTTGCCGAATGCCTGCCGGAAATCTGCACGCTCGACTGCGGCACGATGAACTTCTCGCTCGGCGACTATGTAATGACCAACACGCCGTCGATGCTGCGCGAGATGGCGCGCCAGATGACCGCACTCGGCGTCCGCCCCGAGATCGAGGCCTTCGATACCGGCCATCTCTGGTTCGCCAAGCAGCTCGTCGAGGAAGGCCTGATCGAGGATCCGGTGCTGATCCAGCTCTGCATGGGCATTCCGTGGGGCGCGCCGGACGACCTCAACACCTTCATGGCGATGGTCAACAACGTACCGGCGAACTGGACCTTCTCGGCCTTCTCGATCGGCCGCAATGCGCTCGCCTACCCGGCGGCGGCGATCCTTGCCGGCGGCAACGTCCGCGTCGGCCTGGAAGACAATCTCTATGTCGGCAAGGGCCAACTCGCGACCAATGGCCAGCTCGTCGAAAAGGCGGTCTCGGTCATCGAGGGTATGGGCGCGAAGATCATCGGGCCGGAAGAGGTCCGCGAGAAGCTGAAGCTGAAGAAGCGGTAAGAGCGAGTTCGGCCCCTCATCCGCCTGCCGGCACCTTCTCCCCGTAAAGACGGGGAGAAGGACGCAAGCCGTAGGCGTCCAGTTCCCTCTCCCCGCCTGCGGGGAGAGGGCTAGGGTGAGGGGCAGACTGAGATTTCAGAAATCGGGGAGAGGGAATGAGCATCATCACCAAGGCCGCCTGCGTCGGCGGCGGCGTCATCGGCGGGGCCTGGGCGGCACGCTTCGCGCTTGCCGGCATCGACGTCAACATCTTCGATCCGCATCCGGAAGCCGAGCGCATTATCGGCGAGGTCATGGCCAATGCCGAGAAGGCCTATGGCATGCTGACCATGGCGCCGCTGCCGCCACGCGGCAAGCTCACCTTCTGCAAGACCATCCAGCAAGCAGTCGAAGGCGTTGACTGGATTCAGGAAAGCGTCCCCGAGCGGCTGGAGCTGAAGCGCGGCGTCATCACCGAAATCGACGCCTTCGCCCGCCCCGACGCGCTCATCGGCTCCTCCACCTCGGGCCTCCTGCCCTCGGACCTGCAGGCCGATATGAAATACCCCGAGCGCATGTTTGTGGCGCATCCCTATAACCCGGTTTATCTCCTGCCGCTGGTGGAGCTCGTCGGCGGCAGGAAGACCTCCGCGGCAACGATCAAGCGGGCCGAGGAAGGTGTTGCCGAAATCGGCATGAAGGGCGTCGTCATAGCCAAGGAGATCGAGGCCTTCGTCGGCGACCGTCTGCTCGAGGCGCTCTGGCGCGAAGCGCTGTGGCTGATCCAGGACGACATCTGCGACACCGAGACGCTCGACGACGTCATGCGCTATTCCTTCGGCATGCGCTGGGCGCAGATGGGCCTCTTCGAGACCTATCGCATCGCCGGTGGCGAGGCTGGCATGCGCCACTTCCTCGCCCAGTTCGGCCCCTGCCTGAAATGGCCCTGGACCAAGTTCACCGACGTCGTCGATCTCGACGATGCGCTCGTTGAAAAGATCGGCGCGCAGTCGGATGCCCAGGCCGCCGGTCGCTCGATCCGCGAACTCGAACGCATCCGCGACGAAAACCTCGTCGGCATCATGCATGCGCTCAAAGCCAGCAATGGCGGCGAAGGCTGGGGCGCCGGCAAGCTGCTCGCCGATTTCGAAAAGCGCCTTTGGGCCAAGGGCGGCAATCAGGCGAAAACCTATGATGCCTCCGGTCCGCTGCGTCTTGTCGAAACCAAGGTCAACGCCGCCTGGGTCGACTACAACGGCCACATGACCGAGCACCGCTACCTCCAGCTCTTCGGCGACACATCCGACGTGCTGTTGCGGCTGATCGGTGTCGATTTCGCCTATGTCGAGGCCGGCCACAGCTACTACACCGTGGAAACCCACATCCGCCATCTCGGCGAAGCCAAGCTCGGTCAGGCGCTTTACACGACGCTGCAGCTTCTCGCCTCCGACGAGAAGCGGATCCACTTCTTCACAAGGATCCACGATGCCGCATCGGGCGAGGTGATCGCGACCGCCGAGCAGATGATGCTGCACGTCGACGCCAAGGCCGGCAAATCAGTGCCGGCGCCGACGGAAGTGCTGGCGAAGCTGAAGCCGATTGCCGAAGGGCATGCCAAACTCGCTGCGCCGGAGGGCGCTGGGCGGCACGTGGGGCAGAAACGGTGAAGGTGATGGGGCGGACGATCGCCCCTCATCCGCCTGCCGGCACCTTCTCCCCGTTCTGACGGGGAGAAGGGACTCGCGACAGCCGCTCGCACCCCTCTTCCGTCGCGCGTGGGGAGCGGCCAGCAAAAGCGTCCCCTCTCCCCTCCCCGCGCGCGGGGAGAGGGTTAGGGTGAGGGGCGAAAAGCCAAAAACGCCGCCGGCCGATGAGGAGATCGGCCGATGGCAGGCGGACCAAAAGAATACGAGGGAGAACAATGAATTTCGCACTGACCGAAGAACAGCAGATGATCGTCGACACGGTCCGCAACTTCGTCGAGACCGAGATCTATCCGCACGAAAACGAGGTCGAGCGCACAGGCATCGTACCGCGCGAGCTCGGCCAGGAAATTGCCCGCAAGTGCAAGGAGCTCGGCTTCTTCGCCTGCAATTTCCCGGAAGAAGTCGGCGGTGCCGGGCTCGATCACCTCACTTTCACCCTGGTCGAGCGCGAGCTTGGCCGGGGTTCGATGGGTCTGACGGTTTTCTTCGGCCGCCCCTCCGGGATCCTGATGGCCTGCAACGATGAGCAGCGCGAGCGTTACCTGCTGCCGGCCGTCAAGGGCGACAAGTTCGACGCGCTTGCCATGACCGAGCCGGACGCCGGCTCGGACGTTCGCGACATGAAATGCTTCGCCAGACAGGATGGCGACGACTGGATCGTCAACGGCACGAAGCACTTCATCAGCCACGCCGACATCGCCGATTTCGTGATCGTCTTCATCGCCACCGGCGAGGAGCAGACGCCGCGCGGGCCGAAGAAGAAGATCACCTGTTTCCTGGTCGATCGCGGCACGCCGGGCTTCGAAATCCGCGAGGGCTACAGTTCCGTTTCGCATCGCGGCTACAAGAACTGCATCCTGACCTTCGACGATTGCCGGCTGCCCTCGGCGCAGATCCTCGGCGAGGTGCACAAGGGTTTCGACATCGCCAATGAATGGCTCTATGCGACGCGCCTGACGGTCGCCGCCACCTCAGTCGGTCGCGCCCGCCGCGCCTTCGACTATGCGCTCTCCTACGCCGCCGAGCGCAAGCAATTCGGCAAGCCGATCGGCGCCAATCAGGGCGTCTCCTTCAAGCTCGCCGATATGATCACCGAGATCGATGCGGCCGACCTGCTGACGCTGTCGGCCGCCTGGCGGCTCGACCAGGGCCTGCCGTCGAACCGCGAAATCGCCTCGGCCAAGGTCTATGCCACGGAAATGCTCGCCCGCGTCACCGACGAGGCGATCCAGATCTTTGGCGGCATGGGTCTGATGGACGACCTGCCGCTCGCCCGCTTCTGGCGCGATGCCCGCGTCGAGCGCATCTGGGACGGCACCTCGGAAATCCAGCGCCACATCATCAGCCGCGACCTGCTGCGGCCGCTGGGAGCGTGAGGGATGCTCGAGTTTCCGCAAGTCACCTCCCTCTGCCCCGCCGGGCATCTCCCCCACAAGGGGGGAGATTGGCAAGAAGCGACCACCCAGCTTCTTGATCGGCAGGCCATCCCTGCCGTCCGCCGCATCATTCCCGCAATCCATCGCCCACTAAAAACACCCCACTCCTCGACGGTCACTGACTGGCAAAGACAGCGCCCCGTCCAATCTCCCCCCTTGTGGGGGAGATGCCCGGCAGGGCAGAGGGGGGTATTCCGCGGATCGCGCCCCCTTGACGCATTCAACGAGGGCGCAGCATGACCACCTCCCCCCGCTCCCTCGACCGACTGATCCGCCCCCGCTCCATCGCTGTCTTCGGCGGCAAGGAAGCGCGGCGCGTCATCGAACAATGCGACAAGATGGGCTTTGCCGGCGAAATCTGGCCGGTCCATCCGCGTGAAGACGAAGTCCTCGGCCGCCGCTGTTACCGCTCGGTGGCCGATCTGCCGGATGCGCCGGATGCCTCGTTCGTCGGCGTCAACCGGGCGCTGACGATCGAGATCATCCGGGATCTGGCGACACGCGGCGCCGGCGGCGCCGTCTGCTACGCGTCGGGCTTCCGTGAGGCGGCGAGCGAGCTTGCCGACGGCAACGACCTGCAGGAGGCGCTGGTTGCCGCTGCCGGCGACATGCCGATCGTCGGACCCAATTGTTACGGTTTCATCAACATGCTCGACGGCGCCCTGCTCTGGCCGGACCAGCACGGCATGCTTCGCATCGATCACGGCGTGGCGATCCTCACCCAATCCTCCAACATTGCCTGCAACATCTCCATGCAGGCACGCGGGCTGCCGCTGGCCTATGTCATGACCGCCGGCAACCAGGCCCAGACCGGCCTCTCGGACATCGCCTGCGCCGTGCTCGAAGACCCGCGCGTCACCGCCGTCGGCCTCCATGTCGAAGGCTTCGACAGTATCGAGGCGCTCGAGCGGCTGGCGACCCGCGCCCGCGAACTGCGCAAGCCCGTCGTGACGCTGAAGGTCGGCAAGTCCGAGGCCGCGCAGCTTGCGACCGTCTCCCACACGGCCTCGCTCGCCGGCAATGACCGTGTCTCATCGGCGCTGCTGGCCCGCCTCGGCATTGGCCGGGTCGACACCCTGCCCGAGCTCCTTGAAACGCTGAAGCTCCTGCATCTTCACGGGCCCCTTCCCAGCGCCGACATCTCCTCGATGAGTTGCTCCGGCGGCGAAGCGTCGCTGATGGCGGATGCCGGCGTCCGCCGCAAAATCAATTTTCGGCCCCTTCGCGAGGAACAGCGCCGGCCGCTCAAGGAAAGCCTGGGCGAGATGGTGACGATCGCCAATCCGCTCGACTATCACACTTTCGTCTGGGGCAATCGCGAGAAACAGACGGCCGCCTTCACCGCGATGATGAAGGGCGACTACGCATTGAACCTGATCGTGCTCGATTTTCCGCGTCTCGACCGTTGCGACGCCGCCGACTGGGTGACGACCTGCGAGGCCGTCATCGCCTCGGCGAATGCGACCGGTGCCGTCGCGGGCATCGTCGCAAGCCTCGGCGAGAACATGCCGGAAGCGACCGCGCTGTCACTGATGGCGGCGGGCGTCGTTCCCTTCTTCGGCATCGACGAAGCGCTCGCCGCAGCCGAAACTGCGGCCGAGATCGGCGCCGCCTGGGCACGGACCGTCCCACCGCCCCTCCTCAAGGTGCGCGCCGAAGCGGGCGACGCCGTCACGCTGACCGAGGCCGAAGCAAAGGCGGAGCTCCTCGAATCCGGCGTCGAAGTGCCTCGGGGCAGGACGGCCGCCACGCCCGAGGAAGCCGCCACCGCCGCCGACGCGCTCGGCTTCCCTGTGGTGCTCAAAGGTCTCGGTGTTGCCCACAAGACCGAAGCCGGTGCGGTCAAGCTGAACCTCGCGAGCCGCGACGAGGTTTACGACGCGGCAACAGCGATGGCCGCCGTCGCTTCGGGTTATCTTGTGGAAAAGATGGTCGCCAAGCCCGTGGCGGAGCTCATCATCGGGGCAATGCGCGACCCCGTTGCCGGCCCGGTACTCACCATCGGCGCGGGCGGAATCCTCGTGGAGTTGCTCGATGATTCCGCGATCCTGACGCTTCCGACCACCGAAAGGGCGATTTCGGAGGCGATCGACGGCCTTAAAGTCAGAAAGCTGCTGGACGGCTATCGCGGGGGCCCGAAGGGAGATATCGCGGCGCTGACCAGAACTGTCGCCGCAGCGGCATCCTATGTCGTTTCAAACGCTTCAAAGCTCGACGAACTCGATATCAATCCTGTTATGGTATTAGCGGAAGGCCAAGGGGCCATCGCCGCTGACGCTCTGATCCGCCGGAGGAAATGACGCCTATGACCGGACCGATCCTTACCCGCCGCGAAGGCGGCATTCTCGAAGTCACGATCGATCGGCCGAAAGCCAATGCCATCGATCTGAAGACGAGCCGGATCATGGGCGAAATCTTCCGCGAATTTCGCGACGAACCCACCTTGCGCGTGGCGATCATCACCGGCGCGGGCGAAAAATTCTTCTGCCCCGGCTGGGATCTCAAGGCCGCCGCCGAAGGTGACGCTGTCGACGGCGATTATGGCGTCGGCGGTTTCGGCGGCATTCAGGAACTGCGCGACCTCAACAAGCCGATCATCGCGGCCGTCAACGGCATCTGTTGCGGTGGTGGGCTGGAAATCGCGCTTTCGACCGACATCATCCTTGCCGCCGAACACGCGACCTTCGCGCTTCCGGAAATCCGTTCCGGCACGGTCGCCGATGCCGCTTCGATCAAATTGCCGAAGCGCATTCCCTACCATATCGCCATGGACATGCTGCTGACCGGACGCTGGCTCGATGCGAGCGAGGCGAACCGCTGGGGCTTCGTCAACGAGATCCTGCCAGCCGCCCGGCTGATCGAACGCGCCTGGGAACTCGCCCGCCTGCTCGAAAGCGGTCCGCCGCTCGTCTACGCCGCGATCAAGGAAGTCGTGCGCGAGGCGGAAGGCCGCGATTTCCAGACGACGATGAACAAGATCACCCGCAGGCAGTTCAAGACGGTCGACATCCTCTATTCGAGCGAAGACCAGCTCGAAGGAGCACGCGCCTTCGCCGAGAAGCGCGATCCCGTCTGGAAGGGGCGCTGAGACACGGTCGCCATTGGCCGCGGAACGAAGTTTTCGGCCGGCGAAAACCGGCGTTCAACGTGGCGCGCCGCGAGCATTGACGCACGCGGAATGCATTGTCGTTCCATGAGGCGAACTTATGGAAAAGATTTATAATTTAGGACGTTACAAGCCTGCTCCGAACGATTAGCCTTATGGATCGGAACAGCTGTATCGCCGTCAAAGATCGCGGAGGAAGGAGAAAGCGGACGACATCTCGAGGCCAATTCATACGATGGTGATACGCAACAGTCTCTACCAATCACAACGAACGGCGAATGCCGACTGAAAGAAGGGAACAGGGGAATGAGCGATTACAAGGATTATCTGACACGACAGGTCATGCTCGGCAAAATGAACCGGCGTGAGTTTCTCGGACGCACAGCCGCTTTCGGCATTGCCGCCTCGACCGCCGGCACGCTTTTCGCCACCAGTGCCGCGGCGCAGGAGCCGAAACGCGGCGGTCATCTGAAGCTCGGCCTCGAAGGCGCTGCTGCAACCGACTCGAAGGATCCGGCTAAGGCCCTTTCGCAATTCATGTTCGTCGTCGGCCGTAACTGGGGCGACATGCTTGTCGAAAGCCATCCGACCACCGGTGCGCCGGTTCCGGCACTTGCCGAGTCCTGGGAGCCTTCTGCTGATGCGGCAACCTGGACCTTTACGATCCGCAAGGGCGTCAAATTCCATGATGGCAAGGAACTGACAGTCGACGACGTCATCAAGACCCTGCAGCGTCATACCGATGACAAGTCGGAATCGGGCGCGCTCGGTGTGATGAAATCGATCAAGGAAATCAAGGCGGATGGCGACAAGCTTGTCCTGACGCTGACGGAAGGCAATGCCGACCTGCCGCTGCTTTTGACGGACTACCACCTCATCATCCAGCCGAATGGCGGCCTCGACAATCCGGACGCGATGATCGGTACCGGCCCGTACAAGGTGGCCAGCTTCGAACCGGGCGTGCGCGCCACCTTCGAAAAGAATGCCGACGACTGGCGGACGGATCGCGGCTATGTGGATACGATCGAACTGATCGCCATGAACGACGCGACGGCACGCATCGCCGCCCTTTCCTCCGGCCAGGTGCATTACATCAACCGCGTCGATCCGAAGACGGTGAACCTCTTGAAGCGGGCACCGACCGTCGAGATCCTCAACACGTCCGGCCGCGGTCATTACGTCTTCATCATGCATTGCAACACCGCGCCGTTCGACAACAACGATCTGCGGATGGCGTTGAAACTGGCGATGGATCGCGAGACCTTGGTCCAGCGCATCCTCGGCGGCTACGGCAAGGTCGGCAACGACTTCCCGATCAACGATACTTACGCGCTCTTCCCGGAAGGCATCGAGCAGCGCGCCTATGACCCGGACAAGGCCGCCTTCCACTATAAGAAGTCGGGGCATAGCGGTCCGGTGCTGCTGCGCACCTCCGACGTCGCCTTCCCCGGCGCCGTCGATGCGGCCGTTCTCTATCAGGAGAGCGCCAAGAAGGCCGGCATCGAGATCGAGGTCAAACGCGAGCCGGGAGACGGCTATTGGACCAACGTCTGGAACGTGCAGCCGTTCTCGACCTCCTATTGGGGCGGCCGTCCGACGCAGGACCAGATGTATTCGACCGCCTATCTCTCGAACGCCGACTGGAACGACACCCGCTTTCAGCGTGAAGACTTCGACAAGATCCTGCTCGAGGCCCGCTCCGAACTGGATGAAGCCAAGCGCAAGGACATGTACCGCACCATGGCGATGATGGTGCGCGACGAGGGCGGCCTGATCCTGCCGATGTTCAACGACTTCGTGAACGCCGCCGGCAAGCAGGTGAAGGGCTACGTCCACGACATCGGCAACGACATGTCGAATGGCTATGTCGCAACCCGAGTATGGCTGGACGCCTGATGATGGAGAGCGGACCAATGACTGGTCCGGTTCTGACGGATGCGACCGCGGGTGAACAGCCGCGGTCTGCCGACCTTTCCGGAATGCCAGCAAAACCCAACCCCACCGCCGCCACTGGCGAGATCGGTGGCACCTTCTGGCGGCGTTTCGTCTTTCGTCGTCCTCTCGCGGCGCTGGTCCTTCAGCGCCTCGGCCTGAGCGTTGGATTGCTTTTCGCCGTGTCGCTGATGATCTTCGGCGGCATCGAAGCCCTGCCCGGCGATTTCGCCACTACCTATCTCGGCCAATCGGCAACGCCGCAGGCGGTCGAAAACATTCGCAAGGACCTCGGCCTCGATCGGCCCTGGAGCGAACGCTACTTGAGTTGGCTCGGCGGCGCCGTCAAGGGTGATTTCGGCACCTCGTGGGCGAGCAAGAATTCGGTCAGCGAACAGATCGGCAATAGGCTCGGCAATTCGTTGTTCCTCGCCTTCTTCGCCGCGCTCATCTCCGTGCCGCTCGCCGTCGGACTCGGCATGCTGGCGGTGCAGTTCCGCAACCGAATGCCCGACAAGATCATCAACGTGATATCGCTCGCGGCAATCTCGCTGCCGGAATTCTTCATCGGCTATCTGCTGATCATGTTCTTCGCGGTTAAATGGGGCGTGGCGACCTTCCCGGCGACCGTCTACGACAGCATGAGCTTCACCGAACGACTTTCGGCGATCGCGCTTCCCGTCGCGACCCTCGTCCTCGTCGTTCTCGCTCACATGATGCGCATGACGCGGGCGGCGATCCTCAACGTCATGTCCTCGGCCTATGTCGAGACCGCGGAGCTGAAGGGTCTCGGCATGTTCCGCATCATCGCCCGCCACGCCGCACCGAACGCCGTGGCCCCGGTCATCAACGTCATCGCGCTGAATCTGGCCTATCTCGTCGTCGGCGTCGTCGTCGTCGAAGTGGTCTTCGTCTATCCGGGCATGGGGCAATACATGGTGGACGCGGTGACCGTGCGCGACATGCCGGTCGTTCAGGCCTGCGGCCTGATCTTTGCGGCCTTCTACATATTCCTCAACATGGCCGCGGATATTCTCGCCATTCTCGCCAACCCGAGACTGAGGCATCCGCGATGAACCTGAGATCTATCCCATTGAGCGCCTGGATCGGCATCGCGGGCATCGCGATCACCATCCTCTGTGCGATCTTCGCGCCCGTTATCGCGCCCTATGGCGAGCGCGACGTCGTCGGCGACATCTGGCTGCCGGCTGGCGGCGATTTCCTGCTCGGCACCGACAATCTCGGGCGCGACCTGTTCTCGCGCCTGATCTATGGCGCCCGCACCACAATCTTCGTGGCGCTGGCGGCGACCGTACTGTCCTTCTCGCTCGGCATGATCCTGAGCTTTGCCGCCGCGGTCATGGGCGGCTTCGTCGACCAGGCCTTCTCGCGCTTCAACGATCTGATGATGGCGATCCCGACACTGATCTTCGCACTCGTCGTTCTCGCGGTGTTGCCGCAGCATCTCTGGATCCTGATCCTGGTAATGGCGGTGCTCGACTCCACCCGCGTCTTCCGCATCGGTCGCGCCGTCGCACTCGACGTTGCCGTGATGGAATTCGTCGAGGCGGCGCGGTTGCGCGGCGAGGGCAGTCTCTGGATCATCTTCCGCGAGATCCTGCCGAACACGCTTTCGCCACTGCTTGCCGAATTCGGCCTGCGCTTCGCCTTCTCGATCCTGTTTCTCTCCACCCTCTCCTTCCTCGGCCTCGGCATCCAGCCGCCGGCCGCCGACTGGGGCGGCATGGTGAAGGACAACAAGGACGGTATCATCTTCGGCATCTCGGCCGCGCTCATACCGGGTGCGGCGATCGCGACGCTCGCCATCTGCGTCAATCTTGTCGTCGATTGGCTGATGAAGCGGACCTCGAGCCTTAAAGGAGGGCGCGGCGATGCCTGAGCTTCTTTCCGTCAAGAACCTGAAAATCGAGGCGACCAGCTATCCGCCCGGCGAGCCGCCCAAGGTCGTGACCCTGGTCGAGGGCGTCTCCTTCGACGTACAAAAGGGCAAGGTGCTCGGCCTCATCGGCGAGTCCGGCGCCGGCAAGTCGACGATCGGCCTCTCGGCGCTTGCCTACGGCCGCGGTGGCGCCAGGATCACCGGCGGCGAAGTGCTGCTCAACGGCAAGGATATCCTGAGGCTCGACCGCAGCGGCATCAACACGGTCCGCGGCGCCCATGTCTGCTATGTCGCGCAGTCCGCGGCCGCCGCGTTCAATCCCGCTCACAAGCTCGGCGACCAGGTGATCGAGGCCTCGCTCCGTCACGGGCTCATGTCGCGCGAGGAGGCAAAGAAACGCGCGCTCTATCTCTTCCGGGTGCTCGGCCTTCCCAGTCCGGAAACCTTCGGTGACCGCTATCCTCACCAGGTTTCGGGCGGCCAGTTGCAGCGCGCCATGACCGCGATGGCGCTCTGCCCGAACCCCGAACTGATCGTCTTCGACGAACCGACCACGGCGCTTGACGTCACCACTCAGATCGACGTGCTCGCGGCGATCAAGAACGCGATCGAGGAGACGCATACGGCGGCGCTCTATATTACCCACGACCTCGCCGTCGTCGCGCAGATCTCGGACGACATCATGGTGCTGCGTCATGGCAAGACCGTTGAATACGGCACGACCAAGCAGGTGATCGAGGCGCCGAAGGAAGACTATACCCGAGCCCTCGTCAGCGTCCGCCAAGCTAAACGCGACGAGGCGACGGACCAGTCGGGCACGCTTCTCAAGATCGAGCATGTCCATGCCGGCTATGCCAATGGCTTCAAGGTGCTGCACGACGTATCGATGCATCTGCCGAAGGGCCAGACGCTGGCGATCGTCGGAGAATCCGGCTCCGGCAAATCGACGCTCGCCCGCGTCATCACCGGGCTTTTGCCGCCGAGCGAGGGCCGCATCACCTTCGACGGCAAGGAGCTGCCCAAGGCGCTCAAAGGCCGGACCAATGACGAGCTGCGCCGCATCCAGATGATCTACCAGATGGCGGATACGGCGATGAATCCGCGACAAACGGTGCGCGACATCATCGGCCGGCCGCTTTCCTTCTACTTCAGCATGCACGGCGCCAAGAAGACCGAGCGGGTGAAAGAACTGCTCGACCAGATCGAAATGGGACCCCGTTTCCTCGATCGTTATCCGGCAGAGCTTTCCGGCGGGCAGAAGCAGCGCGTCGCCATCGCCCGGGCGCTCGCCGCCAAGCCCGAACTCATCCTCTGCGACGAGCCGACCTCGGCGCTCGATCCGCTGGTGGCCGAGGGCATCCTGAATCTGCTTATGAGGCTTCAGGAGGAAACCGCTGTTTCCTATGTCTTTATCACCCATGACATCGCCATCGTCCGAGCCATCGCCGACAGCGTCGCGGTCATGCACCGCGGTCGCCTCGTGCGCTTCGGTCCGAAGTCGAAGGTGCTCTCGCCGCCCTTCGACGACTATACCGACCTGCTGTTGAAATCGGTACCGGAAATGGAAATCGGCTGGCTGGAGAAGGTGCTGAAGACCCGGCGCATGGAAAGCGCTGGAAACTGATCGCTTTCTCTCCCCGCGCGGGGAGAGAAAGCTGGCGAGACGCAATTCGGACAGAAACCGCGACAGCTTTCCTGGAACTGCGTTCGGTCGGCAGGCCGCTCGCGGCACCGCCCCTCAATATTCGCTCGGTACGGTCAACACCTCGGCGGCCGGTGTGTCGAGAAAGCTCCTGACCGTCGCCGGCAATTGCCGCGAGCCGAAGGCGAGCACACCGCAACGCTCGAGCATCTGGCGGATATCCGGCTCCTGCCCGACATGGCGCCAGATCATGCGCGATGCGTATGGCTGGTTTTCCTTGCGCCAGGAAACGCCCATGGTCGTACCCCGAAGGTAGGTACGCTGATGCACTTCGAACGGCATCAGGATCGTTTGCGAAAGCATTGGCTCCCGACCGACGCTTCGCTCGGTGATGAAGATGCGGTTTCGCCAGAAAGTGACGAGACCGACATATTTCGAGAACTGCTGGATTTCGTTGGCGGCATCGCGGATGCGTTCAATCGATTTCACGCGGATGGAGCCGCTGTCTTCGTATATCCGCGCGCAGGAGCAGACGACAAGGCCGGGCCACGACGGCGAAATGTGATAGGTTTGGTAATAGCCGATGTGCCGCCTGAGCGCCGAGATGTCGCCCGGAAAGCCTTCGAACAGCAGCCGCGCCTCCGAGCGGTCGCGCCCGGGGCGCGTCATGCGCGCTTCGAACAATTTCGGCGACAATGAGAAATCCTGCGCGGAAAGCCCGAAGAAGGCGGCGATCCGCGCGACATTGTGCGCCGACGGCCGTGCCTCGCCGCTGATGTAGCGATTGAACTGCTGGCGATTGATGCCAATCTCGCGGCAAATCTGCGAGATCGAGCGCCGGGTGGCGCAGGCGAACCGCAAATTGATGACGAATGTGTCGGCCAGCTCCACGTCTGTATTCCCAAACATTTGATGCTGGCAGCGTAAACTAGCGTAAACCAACGTCAAGTCGCGAAATTGCATGCTATCCGGCAGGCGCTAGGTTTTTCCTTGAACAAACACACAAAGGGGAACTCGAAAATGACCGAATTCACGAAGCGTCCCGACGGCCTTATCGTTCCGGCCGGCATCAACCGCCGCGGCTTCCTCGCGGGGACCGCAGCACTCGGCATCGCCGCCGGCCTCGGTAGCTTGCCGGGCAAAGCCCAGGCACAGGAGCCGAAACGCGGCGGCCATCTGAAGCTCGGCCTCAAGGGAGGCGCGACAACCGATTCCCTCGATCCCGCCGCCTATACCGGCTCCGTCTCCTTCGTGATCGGCCATCTCTGGGGCGACAAGCTCGTCGAATCCGATCCGGTGACCGGCGCGCCCCTGCCCGCGATCGCTTCTTCCTGGGAGCCTTCCGCGGATGCTTCGGTGTGGACCTTCAAGATCCGCAACGACATCTCCTTCCATGACGGACGCAAGCTGACGGTGGCGGACGTCGTCGCGACGCTGAAGCGCCATTCCGACGAGGGTTCGAAATCGGGTGCCCTCGGCCTCATGCGCTCGATCAAGACGATCGAGGAAAAGGCCGGCGATCTCGTTCTGACGCTCTCGGAAGGCAATGCCGACCTGCCGCTGCTTCTCACCGATTACCACCTGATCATCCAGCCGGGCGGCGGCGTCGAAAATCCTGCCTCGCCGATCGGAACGGGTCCATACAAGCTCGTAAGCTACGAGGCCGGCATCCGCGCCACCTTTGAAAAGAACGCAGCCGACTGGCGCTCGGACCGCGGCTATGTCGACAGCGTCGAGATCATCGTCATGAACGACAACTCGGCGCGCATCGCGGCACTTTCCTCCGGCCAGGTGCACTTCATCAACAACGTGGATCCGAAAACCGTATCGCTTCTCAAACGTGCTCCGCGCGTGCAGATCCTCCAGACGCCAGGCAAAGGCTTCTACAGCTTCCTGATGCATTGCGACACGGCGCCCTTCGACAACAACGACCTCAGGATGGCGCTGAAATACGCGATCGATCGGCAGGCCATCCTTGATCGGGCCGTCGGCGGTTACGGCAAGCTCGGCAACGATTACCCGGTTAACGAGAACTACGCGCTCGCGCCGGAGGGAATCGAACAGCGCGTCTATGACCCGGACAAGGCCGCGTTCCATTACAAGAAATCCGGTCATGACCGGCCGATCCTGCTGCGCACTTCCGACGCCGCCTTCCCGGGGGCCGTCGATGCGGCGGTTCTCTTCCAGGAAAGCGCCAAGAAGGCCGGCATCGAGCTTGAAGTCCGGCGTGAACCGGAGGACGGCTACTGGACCAATGTCTGGAACGTCCAGCCCTTCTGCGCCTCCTACTGGGGCGGCCGCCCGACGCAGGATTCCCGTTACTCGACCTCGTATCTCTCCAGCGCCGAGTGGAACGACACGCGCTTCAAGCGGAAGGATTTCGACACACTCCTGCTCCAGGCAAGGTCCGAGCTTGACGACGCCAAGCGCAAGGAACTCTATCATACGATGGCGATTATGGTGCGCGACGAAGGCGGCCTGATCCTGCCCGTCTTCAACGACTACGTGAACGCCGCCTCCGCCTCGCTGAAGGGCTTCGTGCACGATATCGGCAACGACCTTTCGAACGGCTATGTCGGAAGCCGTGTCTGGTTCGAAAGCTAAAGCATTTTGCAGTCAGGTGGAATCACCTGACGTCGCACAAATGCAGCAATTCAAAGTGCTACAGCGAGCTTTGCGCGTCCGATTGGACGCGCGGCGCTGCAAAGCGGGATGAAGACAAAGATGCGGCGGTTTTCCGCCCGCATCCCGCATCTCAATAGTCAGGCATGGAAGGTAGACAAGGTGGCCGATCGCAATTTCACCGTCATCGAGAACGAATGGATCACGCTCAAGGACGGGACGCGGCTTGCCGCGCGCATCTGGATGCCCGAAGGCACGGAGCAGAACCCGGTGCCGGCCGTGCTCGAATATCTGCCCTATCGCAAGCGCGACGGCACCTGTGCACGCGACGAATCCACCTATCCGGTCTTCGCGGCTGCCGGCATCGCCGGCGTGCGCGTCGACATCCGAGGCTCAGGCGAATCGGAAGGCGTGATCGACGGCGAATATACGCCGCGCGAACTTTCCGATGGGTGCGAGATCATCGAATGGATCGCGTCGCAGCCTTGGTCCAACGGCAAGGTCGGCATGATGGGCATTTCCTGGGGTGGCTTCAACTGCCTGCAGGTGGCCGCCCTCAAGCCGCCGGCACTGAAGGCGGTCATCTCGATCGCGTCAACCGTCGATCGCTACAATGACGACATCCATTACAAGAACGGCTGCCATCTCTCGGCGCAGCTCTCCTGGGCGGCGACCATGCTCGCCTATCAATCGCGTTCTCCGGATCCGGCGCTCGTCGGTGAACAATGGAAGGAGATGTGGCTGGAGCGGCTGGAGAATGAGGCCTTCTTCATGGAGGAGTGGCTCGAACACCAGCGCCGCGACGATTTCTGGCGCCACGGCTCGATCTCGGAGAATTTCGACGGATTCCCGATCCCCGCCCTGGTGATCGCCGGTTGGGCGGACGGCTATCGCAATACCCCGATCAAGGCTGTCGAGGGCCTCGGCGGCAAGGCAAGGGCGCTAATCGGTCCCTGGGTTCATAAATACCCGCATTTCGCCTGGCCGAAGCCGCGTGCCGATTTCCACAGCGAGGCGATCCGCTGGTGGAACCGCTGGCTGAGGGACGAGAAAAACGACGCAGAACAGCTGCCGCAAATGCGCGCCTACATCCTCGATGGTCCGAGCCCTGCGCTCAGACGAAACGAGGATCCGGGGCGATGGATCGCCAAGGACGTCTGGACCTCGCCGGAAATGCGCAACTTTGCGATCGCGGGCGACGGCAGTCTGACCGCCGGAGCTTCTTCGGCGAAGGGCGTCGGCGACGTCTACCTCCGCTCACCGCTCGATACCGGCACGGCCGCCGGCGAATATTTTACGCTAAAGCCGGATGCCGAAATGGCAGGCGACCAGCGCATCGATGACGCCGGGTCCCTCACCTTCGAAACGCACCCGCTTCTCGAAGCGCAGGATTATCTCGGACAGCCGGTCCTCAGTCTCGATGTAGCCTGTGGCGCCGACACCGCTAACCTCGTCGCACGCCTCGTCGATATCCACCCCGACGGCACGGCAACGCGCGTCGCCTTCGGCGTTCTCAATCTCGCCCATCGCAACGGCAATGCGAGACCGATACCGATGGAGAAGAACCACAAGGCGCGCGTGACGCTGGTGCTCGACGCCTGCGGCTATCGTTTCCGCGCCGGTCACCGCATCCGCCTGTCGCTCTCGACGTCCTACTGGCCGATGATCCTGCCGCCGCCGACCGATCCGGGCCTGACGATCGACACCGCCACCCTTTCGCTGTCGCTGCCACTCCTTGGCGACCATCGCGAAATCGTCGTGCCGCAGCCGGCAAACCCGAACCCGCTGCCGCACTACGTCGAGCATTCGCCTGGGAAAACGCGCCGCACCGTCGAACGCGACATGACGAAGGGATTGACTCACTATCGGATCTACGAGGACACCGGGCTTTCCGAACATCCGGACACCGGCTATGCCACCCAGGATATCCGCGACGAGACCTGGTCCATCGCGCCCGGCGACCCGCATTCGATGACGGGCCGATCCACCTGGACCTGCGTCGCGCGCCGCGACGACTGGTCGGTCAGGACGGTTTCGACGTCACGTTTGGCCTGTACGCAGACCGAGTGGATCACGTCGGCAAAAGTCGAGGCTTTCGAGGGCGAACAGAAAATTTTCGAGAAGAGCTTCGAAAAGCGCATCAAGCGGGACTTCATGTAGGCGGCGGTTTTCCGAGTGGGTCAACAGCCGCTCATCCGGCCTGCCGATACGGCTATCGCCTCCCCGCGGGGAGAGGGTTAGGGTGAGAGGCAAGCTCAGAGCTTAATGCCCGCAACACCTCGACCGCTCGCTCCGCGTCGGCCGCCGGAACAAAGACGTGGTCGTGGTAATAGGCCGCGACGACATTGGCGCTGATGCCCGCAAGCGTCAGCGCCCCGGAAACCGCGGCCGTCA
This sequence comes from Sinorhizobium sp. 7-81, assembly GCF_030124405.1. Lineage (NCBI taxonomy): Bacteria > Pseudomonadati > Pseudomonadota > Alphaproteobacteria > Hyphomicrobiales > Rhizobiaceae > Sinorhizobium > Sinorhizobium sp. 7-81. The sequence continues at coordinate 226,372 of NZ_JASKLT010000004.1, forward strand.
GCCCCACGGCTTCCAGCGCGGAATGCACGTTGAGCGTGATAAGACGCAGAACCGGGCCGTAGGAGAGCCCGGCCGCGTCCGCCCGCGATCGTTCGAGAATGAGCGTCAGGCCCTCGACCTCGCGGAAGGTGCCGATCGGCTCCAGCGCAAGCCAGGACGGCGCGTCGCCTTGAACCGCACAGTAGACATATTCGCCTTCCCGCAGGATCGGGTTCATCTCCGCCAACAGGCGGGCTAGATCGGTCTCTCCGCTCACGGCTTAGCCCTCACCTTGTCCCGAGCAGCCGCGCCACGCCATGGACAAGGTGGCGAAAGCCCTCTTCCGCGCCCGGGCTCATGTGCCGGGCTCTCAGCCATGCATGGATCATCTGCGGTTCTTCCCGGTAAGTAACGTCGACGCCAGTCTGCGCGAGCCGCGCCGCGTAGTTCCGCGCGTCATCCCGCAGGGGATCGAAGTTCGCCGCCGTGATATAGGCCGGCGGCAACGCGGAAAGATCGCTCGCCTTCAGCGGACGGGCGAAAGGATTGTCCGCCGGCGCCTTCAGGACCTCGCGGTAATAGGCGACGTCCGCCGTCGCAAGGCCGGGCGCCTCCGCCATCTCGACATAGGAACCGCTGACGAGATCGCCGCCAAGAGCCGGATAGATCAGCACCTGACCGACGATACCCGAAAGCCCCTCGGCCCTCGCTTTGAGCACGACCCCGGCCGCGAGATTGCCGCCGGCGCTGTCGCCGGCGACAACCAGCGGGCGGCCGCCAGCAAGCAGGCTTCTCAGCACGTCGTAGCAGTCATCGAACGCCGCCGGCCAGACATGTTCGGGCGCAAGCCGATAGTCGACCGAGACGAGTTCCGCCCGCGCCCCGTGCGCAAGCTCGGCGCAGATCGCATCATGGCTGTCGAGCGAGCCAACGACGAAACCGCCGCCATGGATGTAGAAGATCCGCGTCTCGGTGGCGACCTCCGCCGGACGATAGCGCCGCACCGGGATGCGCCCGGCCAAACGCTCGTCCTGCCGTGTCAGTCCCGCCGGAGAGGGTGCGTCGAACTCGGCGCAAAGCGCGTCGTACCACTGGCGCTGTTGCTCGATTGATGCGTTGACAGCATCGGCGGGATAGAACGCTTCGCAGCGTTCATGAAAGGCGAGAATGCCACGCTCGGTCGGCATTGGTCGCGGTATTTTCGAATCCATCCTGCCCTCCCGACTGCATGTTTCCTTGGATCGTTGCGGATCTAAGGAAAAAAACATGCAGCAATTCAAAGTGCTACAGCGACCCTTGCGTCTGAAAAGACGCACGGCGCTGTAGAAGAGAGCTTACCATCGGCGTTGTCCGACGCACGACAAAATGCGGCAGGGCACGGCGCAGCCGTTTCGCCTCGCTTGCCTTCGGGTCCCCGACCGGTGTTAAGTCCGATCATGGCATTCACACTCCGGCAGTTGCAGTACTTCATCGCCGTCGCCGAACAGGGCTCTGTTACCCGCGCGGCGCAAAATCTGTCGATCTCGCAGTCCTCGATCACCGAAGCAATCAAGGAACTTGAAACCGACCTCGGCGTCGAACTCTTCGATCGCCATCCGCGCGGCCTGTCGATCACCCATAACGGTCACCAGTTCCTTCGCCACGCGACGAAGATCCTCGCCGACGTCTCCGATGCGCGGCGCAGCTTTTCCGACAGCCGCGAGGAACTTGGAGGCAAGCTCAATCTCGGCGTTACCTCGCTCGTCGCCGGTTATGTGCTCTCTGACCTGCTGGCGCGCTACCGGCGTGCCTGCCCCGGGGTCGAAGTGAGCGCCATAGAGGACAATGGCTCCTATCTCGAGCATCTGCTGATCGGCGGCGAGCTCGACGTCGCGGTCATGGTCATCTCGAACCTGCGCGACCGCATGGCGCTGCAGGCGGAAATCCTTGAAACCTCGCCCTATCGCCTCTGGCTGCCGATCGGCCATCCGCTGGTCAGCGCCGACATCATCTCGGTCGACGACATCGCCAAGGAGCCGCTGATCATGCTGACGGTGGACGAAATCGAGGAGAATACCGGCAAGCTCCTGACGGCGCTCGGCGCCCGCCCGCACGTTGCCTTCCGCACCCGCTCCGTCGAGGCAGTCAGAAGCCTGGTCGCCACCGGCGCCGGCATTGCGCTGCTTCCGGATCTCGTCTACCGCCCCTGGTCGCTCGAAGGCGACCGGATCGAGAGCCGCGACGTCTCCGGCGCGCTGCCGGTCGTGCAGGTCGGCATGGTCTGGCGTAAGGGCTCAAGCCTGCCGCAATCGGCACGCGATTTCGTCGGCATCGCGGAAGCCCTGCGCAGCGCCCGCCCGCGCTGAAGCCGAAACACGCTCGTCCCGTCCACTCGTTATCGGAAAAACCGATAGCGACATTCTGTTTAATGAATTTGCGAATACGGAGAAATCAAGGCACGCTTCGATCCGGGAACAAAGCTGCGGAACGCGGCATAAATGGGGAGACTTCCGATGAAGCAGATCTTGAAATCCTGCACGGCGCTCACTCTTTCGCTGGGCCTCGTCGCCCCTGCGCTCGCGCAGGAGCCGCTGAAGGAATTGGGCAAGGGCGAAGGCGAACTGTCGATCGTCGCCTGGGCCGGCTATATCGAGCGCGGCGAAACCGACAAGAACTACGACTGGGTCACCGACTTCGAGAAAAAGACGGGCTGCAAGGTCAGCGTCAAGACCGCCGCCACCTCGGATGAAATGGTCGCCCTGATGAACGAAGGCGGCTTCGATCTCGTCACTGCTTCCGGCGACGCTTCCCTCCGCCTTGTGGCCGGCAAGCGCGTCCAGCCGATCAACACCGACCTCATCCCGAGCTGGAAGACGATCGACGAGCGCATGCAGAATGCGCCATGGCACACGGTCAACGGCGTCCACTACGGCACCCCCTATGTCTGGGGTCCGAACGTGCTGATGTACAACAAGGAAGCCTTCAAGGGTGAAGCGCCGAAGAGCTGGAACGTCGTTTTCGAGGAAATGACCCTGCCCGACGGCAAGTCCAACAAGGGCCGTGTCCAGGCCTATGATGGCCCGATCCATGTTGCCGACGCCGCCAATTACCTGATGGCACACAAGCCCGAACTCGGCATCAAGGATCCTTACGAGCTCAACGAAGATCAGTACAAAGCCGCGCTTGATCTGCTTCGCACTCAACGCACCCTCGTCGGCCGCTACTGGCACGACGCGATGATCCAGATCGACGACTTCAAGAACGAAGGCGTCGTTGCTTCCGGCTCCTGGCCGTTCCAGGTCAACCTGATGGAAGCCGAGAAGCTTCCGATCGCCTCGGTCATCCCGGAAGAAGGGGTAACGGGCTGGGCCGATACGACCATGCTGCACGCCGACAGCGAGCATCCGAACTGCGCCTACATGTGGATGGAACACACGCTGTCGCCGAAGGTGCAAGGCGACGTTTCCGCCTGGTTCGGCGCGAACCCGTCGGTCGGTGCCGCCTGCAAAGGCAATGATCTCCTGACCGACGCCGGCTGCAAGACCAACGGCTACGAGGACTTCGAAAAGGTCAAGTTCTGGAAGACGCCGGTGACGAAGTGCGAAAGCCAGGGCGAATGCGTGCCCTATCATCGCTGGGTCTCCGACTATATCGGCGTGATCGGCGGGCGGTAAGCCAGCCGCAACTGCATCGCAAGCATCGCCCCTCACCCTAGCCCTCTCCCCGCTCGCGGGGAGAGGGAACGCCTTCGGCAAAGCCGCCGCGTGATCTTGACGCGAGGCGCCGGCCGCGGTCCCCTTCTCCCCGCTCGCGGGGAGAAGGTCGCGGCAGCGGGATGAGGGGCCGGAATACTGGAGTATCCCCTATGACCACCGCCGTCCTCTTCGACAATGTTTCCCGCTACTTCGGCGCGGTCCGCGCCGTCGACCGCGTGAACCTCGACATCGTCGAGGGCGAATTCTTCGCCATGCTCGGACCTTCTGGCTCCGGCAAGACCACATGCCTCAGATTGATGGCCGGCTTCGAGCAGCCGACCGGCGGCCATATCGAAATTTTCGGCGAGACGGCCGAGGGTGTCCCGCCCTACCGGCGCAGCGTCAACACCGTGTTCCAGGATTATGCGCTCTTCCCGCATCTCTCGATCCTCGACAATGTCGCCTATGGCCTGATGGTCAAGGGCATTGGCCGCGAGGAGCGGCGCAGGGCCGCCGAGGACGCGCTCGCCATGGTAAAGCTGCCGGGCTACGGCACGCGCCGGCCCGGGCAGCTTTCCGGCGGCCAGCGCCAGCGCGTGGCGCTCGCCCGTGCGCTCGTCAACAAGCCCAAGGTGCTGCTCCTCGACGAGCCGCTCGGCGCGCTCGATCTGAAGCTCCGCGAACAGATGCAGGAAGAACTGAAGAGCCTGCAGAAATCCCTCGGCATCACCTTCGTCTTCGTCACGCACGACCAGGGCGAGGCGCTGTCGATGGCCGACCGCATCGCCGTCTTCAACGAGGGGCGGATCCAGCAGCTCGGCAGGCCGGAAGAAGTCTACAACCAGCCGAAGACCCGCTTCGTCGCCGATTTCGTCGGCTCGTCCAACGTCCTCTCGACCAAGCTCTGCCAGACGCTCGGGCTGAAGACGCCCTTCGCCAGCCTGCGGCCGGAAGCGATCGCCATCGCGCCCGCAAGCAATGGCGCTCTCAGCCTCGCCGGCACCATCGCTGGCCAGAGCTTCCTTGGCGCGACGAACCGCGTCGTCGTCGATGTCGATGGCGCGCGTATCGCTGTGGCATCCCCCGCCGCACACGTGGTCCCGGCCATCGGCAGCCCGGTCACGATCAGCTTCGCCGCGCGCGACCTTCACCCGATGGAGGACGCATGACCATCGTCGCCGAAAGCATCATCCTCCCGGAACGCCGCGGCGCGGCCGGCCGTCTCTCGGATTTCTTCTGGAGGCACCCGTATGCGCTCCTGGCGATGCTGCTCGGCCCGCCGCTCCTTTGGCTGGGTGTCGTCTATCTCGGCTCGCTCTTCGCGCTGTTGCTGCAGAGCTTTTTCTCGATCGACGATTTCTCCGGCCTTATCAATTACGAATTCACGCTTGCCACGTACAGGCAGCTTCTCAGCGAGACCAATCTCGACATCATCATCCGTACCGTCACGATGGCCGCGGTGGTGACGCTCGTCTCCGCCCTCATCGCGTTTCCGATCGCCTACTACGCAGCCCGCTATGCGCGCGGAAAATGGAAGGTGCTATTCTATCTCGGCGTCATGCTGCCGCTCTGGTCGAGCTATCTCGTCAAGATCTACGCGTGGAAGCTGATCCTCGCCAAGGAAGGCATCGTCACCTGGTTCTTCGAGAAACTGAACCTGCTCTGGCTGCTCGATGCATGGCTCTCGCTTCCGATCGTCGGCGGCAATTCGCTATCGGTCAGCTACACCGGCACGTTTATCGTCTTCGTCTATGTCTGGATGCCCTTCATGATCCTGCCGATCCAGGCGGCGCTCGAGCGGGTGCCGACGAATCTGATCGAAGCGTCGTCCGATCTCGGCGGCACGCCGGCCCAGACCTTCCGCCACGTGCTGTTTCCGCTGGCGCTGCCGGGCATCGTCGCCGGATCGATCTTCACCTTCTCGCTGACGCTCGGCGACTACATCATTCCGCAGATCATCGGCTCGTCGCGGCTCTTCATAGGCCAGGCGGTCTATGCCCAGCAGGGCACCGCCGGCAACATCCCGCTCGCCGCCGCCTTCACGGTCGTGCCGATCGTCATCATGGGCCTCTATCTCTGGATGGCCAAACGCATGGGGGCTTTCGATGCGCTCTGAGAAATCGAACCGCGCTCCCCTGGGCCTGAAGGTCGCGGCGGCAGCCGGCCTGGCCTTCATGCATGTGCCGATCCTCCTGATCTTCCTCTACGCTTTCACGACCGAGGAGAAGAGCTACCAGTTCCCGCCGCCGGGACTGACGGCGCAATGGTTTGTCGTCGCCTGGAACCGGCCCGACGTCTGGGCGGCGCTGATGCTCTCGGTGAAGGTCGCCTCGATCGCGACGGCCACGGCTCTGGTGCTCGGCACACTCTGTGCCGCCGCCGTCAGCCAGACGCGTTTCTTCGGCCGCGAGACGATCTCGCTGCTCGTCATCCTGCCGATCGCGCTTCCCGGCATCATCACCGGCATCGCGCTGCGCTCGGCGTTTTCGATGGCGGACATCCCCTTTTCCTTCTGGACCATCGTTCTCGGCCACGCGACCTTCTGCATCGTCGTCGTCTACAACAATGCCGTCGCCCGCTTCAGGCGGATCTCCGGCTCGCTGATCGAGGCCTCGATGGATCTTGGCGCCGACGGCTTCCAGACTTTCCGCTACGTGATCCTGCCGAACATCGGCACGGCGCTGCTCGCCGGCGGCATGCTCGCCTTCGCGCTTTCCTTCGACGAGGTGATCGTCACGACATTCACTGCCGGCCAGCAATCGACCCTGCCGATCTGGATGCTGGAGGAGTTGATCCGCCCGCGCCAGCGCCCGGTGACCAATGTCGTCGCCATGATCGTGGTCGTTGTCACCTTCCTGCCGATCCTCGGCGCCTACTACCTGACGCGCGACGGCGACCAGATCGCCGGCGCGGGCAAATGATATCGAACATAAAGGGAGAACAGACATGGACACCCAACTCTTGATCGGGTCGCGCTTCGAAGCCGGCACCGAGGTCGAGGAGCACATCCTGAACCCGAGGACGGGCGCCAAGATCATCGATGTCGCGGAGGCTTCCCATGCACAACTCGACGTCGCCGTCGACGCGGCCGAGCGCGCCTTCGCCGCCTGGTCGCAGACGACGCCCGCCGAGCGCTCGAACTATCTCCTTAAGATCGCCGACGCGATCGAGAGGAACACCGATGGCTTCGCCGCGCTGGAGGCGCTGAACTGCGGCAAGCCGATCAATGCCGTGAAGAACGACGAATTGCCGGCGATCATCGACTGCTGGCGCTTTTTCGCCGGTGCGGTGCGCAACCTGCATGCCCCAACGGCCGGCGAATATCTGCCGGGCCACACCTCGATGATCCGCCGCGATCCGATCGGCATCGTCGGCTCGATCGCGCCCTGGAACTACCCATTGATGATGATGGCCTGGAAGCTGGCGCCGGCCATCGGCGGCGGCAACACGGTGGTCTTCAAGCCTTCCGAACAGACGCCGCTGACGGCGCTGAAGCTCGCGCGGCTGCTGGCGGAGATCCTGCCCGAAGGCGTCGTCAACGTCGTTACCGGCCGCGGCGAAACCGTCGGCAATGCGCTCATCAACCATCCGAAGATCTCGATGGTCTCGATCACCGGCGACATCGCGACGGGAAAGAAGGTGCTCGCCGCCGCCGCCAAGACCGTGAAGCGCACCCACCTCGAACTCGGCGGCAAGGCGCCGGTCATCGTCTATGACGACGCGGATCTGGAAGCTGTTGTGAACGGCATCCGCACCTTCGGATATTATAATGCAGGCCAGGACTGCACGGCCGCCTGCCGCATCTATGCCGAGGCCGGCATCTACGAGAAGTTCGTTGCCGACCTGACCTCCGCCGTCTCGACGATCCGCTACAACCTTGACGAAGATACGGAAAACGAGATCGGTCCGCTGATCTCGAAGCGCCAGCGCGATCGCGTCGCGAGCTTTGTCGAACGCGCGGCGGATCAGAAGCACATCGAGATCACCACCGGCGGCGACGCCGGCAGCAGGGATGGCTTCTTCTTCCAGCCGACCGTCGTCGCCGGCGCCACGCAGGAAGACGAAATCGTCCGCCGCGAGGTGTTCGGGCCGGTCGTTTCCGTCACCCGCTTCACCGGCAGCGATGACGCCGTCGCCTGGGCGAACGACAGCGACTACGGCCTCGCCTCCTCCGTCTGGACGAAGGACATCACCAAGGCGATGCGGGCGGCGTCCCGCCTGCAATACGGCTGCACCTGGATCAACACGCATTTCATGCTGACCAACGAGATGCCGCATGGCGGCGTCAAGCAATCCGGCTACGGCAAGGACATGTCGGTCTATGCGCTCGAGGACTATACCGCCGTCCGCCACATCATGATCAATCATGGCTGATGCCGATCGGTAGCAACGCCCCCTAACCGCTGATTCGCTACACATAAGGAGCCGGTTGCCCTTCGATCGTCGAAAGACGGCCGGATGGCAATTCTTTTCTCGCCTGATCGATAGTTCAGCAACGTGAGCCAGCGAGGCTTCGCCGCCGCGCCTGTTGCAGATTTCCCACAAATCCGAAAACATGACTCTTTAAGTCATAAAAAGCTCTTGCGCGTGCAAAAATCATGAGTGAATAGCTCATCTTATAGGATTTCGCTTATCGATCAGAAAGTTGCATCGCATGCCCGCCACGAGACCCCTCCTCCTGCCGCTCGTCCGCGCCGCCCTCGTCGGCACGTCCGCCCTCGCTCTCGTCGCCTCCGCGCAGGCGCAGGAATCACAGCAGGAGACGACGTCCAGCGGTGATTCGACTGCGCTCGAAACGCTGGTCGTCAACGGCGGCAGCGGCGGCGTCATCACGGCGGAAGGCTATGTCGGCATCAGCAGTGCGACTGGAGCCAAGGTCGATACGCCCTTCCTTGAGACGCCGCAGTCTATCTCGACGGTAACGGAACAGCAGTTGAAGGACCGCAATCCGCAGACACTGCTCGAAACCCTGGCCTATACGCCGAGCTCCCGTGTCGGCGCTTACGGCTTCGATCCGCGCTTCGACAGCTTTACCGTGCGTGGTTTCGACGTGACTTATACCGGCGTTTTCCGCGACAACCTGCGTCAGCCGGGCGCGGGCTCATCGCTGTTCAAGACCGAACCCTATGGTCTGGAAGGCGTATCGATCCTGCGCGGCCCTTCCTCTGCCCTCTATGGTGCGTCAGGAGCCGGAGGGCTTTTCAACCTGATCAGCAAGCGTCCAACCGAAGAGACGTTGCGCGAGGTGCAGGTTCAATACGGCAGTCACGACCGTTATCAGGGTCAGTTCGATTTCTCCGGCCCGGTCAATGAAACCGATCCGGTCTATTACCGTCTGACCGGTCTCCTGCGCGATGCCGATACGGAGCAGGTCGGTGTTCCGGACGATCGCGCCTATATCGCGCCCGCCTTCACCTGGAAGCCGGACGAGGACACCAGCCTTACCATTCTCGGTGAGTATTCGCGGACCAAGACCGGCGGCACGGCGGCCTACTACTACGATACCACCACGGGCAAGGTGACGGACTTCTTCGCCGGCAATCCCGCCTTCAACGACTCGATACAGACGCAAGGCCGGGTTGGCTATGAATTCGAGCATCGGTTCAACGACACGTTCGTCTTCCGTCAGAATGCACGCGTGTCAACGCTGAACATCGATGCCGATTGGGCCTTCGCCTATGCGCCTAATGCTGTCGATCCGACGCTTATCGACCGCAGCGCCGGAACGTTCGACGAACGACTGAACGCCATTGTGATCGACAACCAGCTCGAATCGAACTTCGAAACGGGCGCCCTCGACCACACGCTGCTTACCGGCGTCGACTTCACCAAACTGCGCTGGCGCTCGCTCGACGGTCGCGGAGTCTCGCCGCCGCTCGACACGAAGAACCCCACACGCGGCGATGCCGTCGCTCCGATAGACTTCCAAACGCGCGTCGTACAGGACCAGTGGCAGGTCGGCACCTACCTGCAGGACCAGATCCGCTACGACGCCTGGACGCTGACGATCGGCGGTCGCTATGACTGGGTCTCGTCCGACACCGATACGACCGACCTGCTGGCGGATACGCTCACCACAGTGTCTCAGACGGACAAGGAATTCTCCGGCCGCATCGGCTTGACCTATGAGACCGATATTGGTCTTGCGCCCTATATCAGCTACTCGACGGCCTTCGCGCCGAATGCCGGCCTCAACCTGGAAACGAACCAGCCGTTCAAGCCGACAGAGAGCAGCCAGGAGGAAATCGGCGTCAAATGGCTTTTGCCGAACAGCAACACGCTGATCTCCGCCGCCTTGTTCAATATCGACCAGAAGAACGGGCTGTACTACGAAGTCGTCAACCTGCCTTCGGGCCCGGCAAATATCCAGGTGCAGCGCGGCAAGCTGCGCTCGCGCGGCTTCGAGATCGAGGCGAACACGAGCCTCGACAATGGCCTTTCACTTACTGCCGCCTACTCCTACACCGATATGAAGATCATTCAGGGCCCGGCAGGCACGGTCGGGAATTACGTCTCCTCCGTCCCGCGCCACATGGCGGCGATCTGGGCCGACTACACGCTGCCGGAAGACGGTCCGGGTGCCGGGTTGGGCTTCGGCGCAGGCGCTCGGTTCATTGGATCGAGTTACGGCAACGACGCGAACACTATCCGCAATTCCGGGCGTGTCCTTTTCGATGCTGCGGTGCACTACGACTTCGCCGCGCTTGACCAGAAGTACGACGGCCTGCGGCTTCAGGTGAACGCCACCAACCTTTTCGACCGGCGCGAGCCCGTCTGCTCGGCCGGGTTCTGCTATCGCGACCAGGGCCGCACCGTCATCGGCTCGCTGCGCTACAACTGGTAGTACCATGGCAACGGGCGGGCATGAGAGCATGACGGAATCCGGCGGGGCAAAGCTCCTGTCGGCGGCCTTTGTCGGTCCCCATGCCTGGTGCAACGAGAAGATGATGCTGGCGGAAGATCTCTCCGACGGCATTCCCCTGACCACGTTTTTCGCCTCGGGCGCCTTCGAGCGGGCGCTTGCGACCTATGCGGAGACGTCGAACGGTACCGACCGGCGTGCCGTCGCGTCCATGTGGTCGCTCTATTATTTCTCCTGTCTCACCATCCCCTATGTCGTCGCGCGGGTGCTGGATCATCAGGTACTGCCCGTCGGCTTTGACGAGATGACCGTGGCGCTTTCGGCCGACGGCCTCCCCCGTGCCTTCGGAGTCGCGACGCCCGGCGACTGGCGGGATGACGACCAGCGGGAGATTTTCTCCGTGCTGGCTCCGTTGATGGAAGAACATCTCGCCAAGGTCGTCAGCCATCTGAAGGCCGTCGGCGGGATTTCACCCAGGCTCGCCTGGAACAATGCGGCCGTCTATATCGACTATGCGCTTCGCACGGCCGGAACCGAACCCTTGAGCGATCAGGCCGATGCCATGGTCGGCTGTCGCCTGATGCCTAGCGGCGCGCCCAACCCCTTCTTCGATTGCCTGCGCCACGAGGAAGAGGATGGGACGCGCGTCTGCCGGCGCAAGATCTGCTGCCTGCGATACCTTCTCCCCGGCATCCCAAGTTGCGGCAGTCTTTGCGCCCTTCCCAGCCAAAGGAAACAATAATTGTCTCGCCCTAATTTCCGCTTTGCGACCATCGTTCGGATCATCGCGCTTCTGTCGATGACGCTGTTCTGCCTTGCCGCCCGTGCGGAGACCCGATGGCCGATGACCATCACTGACGCGGTCGGCCGGCAAGTGACGATTCCGGCTCCACCCAAGGCGGTGCTGCTCGGCAGCGGCTTCAATCTTGTCGCCCTTTCGCTCATCCATCCGGATCCCGTAAGCCTCCTCGCCGGCTGGTCGGGTGACATGAAGAACGACAATCCGGAGATCTACGAGAGTTTCGTCCGCAAGTTCCCGAGGCTCGCAGAGGTACCGTTGATCGATGACGGCAGCGGAGCCGGCCTGTCCTTCGAGGCGCTCCTGACGCTCAAGGCCGATCTCGCGATCCTTGCCAATTGGCAAGCCGACACGGAAGCGGGCAAGCGTGCGATCGAATATCTCGAAAACGTCGGCGTGCCGGTGGTCGTCGTCGACTTCAACGGCGACCCCTTGAAGAACACCGCCGGCAACATGCGCCTGCTCGGCAAGATCTTCGAGCGAGAGAAGCAGGCCGACGATTTCGCCCGCTTCTATGAAGAGCGCCTCGCCCGCATTCGCGAACGGGTTGCGAAGCATCCCGAGCCGGGACCGACGGTGCTCATGGAAGCGTTCCCCGGTGCTGCGGCCTGTTGCTGGGCCTATGGCGTCGGCGGCCTCGGCGAATTCGTCAGCATTACCGGCAGCCGCAACATCGTCGAAGGAAAGCTGCCCCGCCCGGGCGGCATGGTCAACGCGGAAGCGATCATGGCCGAAGATCCCGATGTCTACATCGCCACCTCCTCGCCGGGCGGAAAATACAGCGGCTTCTCCATCGGTCCCGGCGTGAAGTCGGAAGATGCCGAGCGGACCCTGGCGGAAGCGGTGACGACGCCGGTGATGACGAGCACTGCAGCGGTCCGCAACGGGCGCGTCCATGGCCTCTGGAATTTCTTCAATGCCGTGCCGCTGAACGTCCTCGCAGCGGAAGCCTTCGCCTCCTGGCTGCGCCCGGACCTTTTTCCGGATGTCGATCCGGCGGCGAGCCTTGCGGAAATCAACACCCGCTTCGCCGCGGTCCCATTTGAGGGCAGCTACTGGATCAGCCTGAAGACGAGAAAATAGCTCGGCCTGCGGCCGGAAAAGAGCGCGAAGGCAGCGGGCGCCTAGCGCGTTGATTCCAAGGCATGTTATTCGAGTTCGCTTCCTCCGAGCGGATGCGGGCGCCTGGCAATTGCCAGGTGCGCTCGACGCCATATAAGGTTCCGCGAGGAGGAGCTCCATGCTGTGGTTGATTGTGCTGCTGGTCGCGGTGGCGATCGTATATCTCGCGGCCCGATACAGCCGCTTTCGCAACCGGGCCGAACTGGTCCTGTCAATCGCCGTCGCCCTCGGCCTGACCATCGCCTTCGTGATCTGGCTGAGCGAGCGCGGCAATCAGCAACCGCCGGCGCCACAGCCAACCCGCCCAGCCGGCCTCACGGCCAACGATGTCGCGCTTGAGGGCGTGAGCTTCGAACGCAACCAGTCCGAGCGGAGCTATCGTGTCCGCGGCACCGTTCGCAACAGCTCCGCCCTCTCGCTTGAATACTTCCGGCTCACCGTCACGCTCGAAGACTGCCCCGGCGGTACCTGCGAGCGGATCGGCGACGACACGGCGCTCATCCTCGTCCGAGTGCCGGGTGGCCAGAGCCGCCCCTTCGAGACGTTCCTCACCTTCCCGTTCCGGGACGGAGAGGCGCCCACCGCGCCGAAGTGGACCTACGAGGTGAGCCAGGTGAGAGGTGCGGCGACGCGTTAGCCCTGGAGAGTGCCTGTGAAGCGATCCCGGCCCCGTCCGCGAAATTCGTTGAAGCCGACCGTCACGCAGCCACGGCAGGGCCGAGCGTCGCAAGCAATTCGCCCGTCGTCACGACCGAAGCGAATTCCGCCCTCAGTGTCGCGACATGCGCGCGATGGATATCGCGCGCGGGAACCACGCCGCCCGCGCCGTCCGGCAGATCGAAGCAGTCGCAGGCATCCTCCACCAGGATCATGCGATAGCCCATATTGGCTCCCACCCGTACCGATGTCGAAACACACATGTCCGTGGAGATGCCGAAAAGCACGACAGTATTGGCGCCGAGACGCCGGAGCCGCAAGTCGAGGTCGGTGCCGATGAAAGCGGCATTGACGCTCTTGGTCACGAGCGGCTCCTCGCCCTTCGGACCGAACCCCGCGCGGAATGCATTGCCCGGCCGGTCCGGACGAAGTGTCGATCCGTCTTCGACGCTGTCATGACGGACATGGATGATCGGCCGTTTGGCGGCGCGCCAGGCGGCAAGAAGCGCAAGACCGTTCTCGTCGACGCGATCGTTCCAGCGCGGCGGCCACGGCGCGGCGTCAAAGGCCTGCTGCATGTCGATCGGTAGCAGGACGGCATTGTCGGGCAATTTCAAGCTGTTCATCATTGAAGCTCCTTCGTTGTTCCCGAACCGTAACTGCCCTATCGTCCGGTTTCACTCAGCATGATGCTGCCTGGGCCGGACATTCGTCCGGCAACAACGGCAGGGGACGACGATTTGACTGAACTCGATGAAAAGGACCGGCTATTGATTGCCGCCCTGCGCAAGGATTCACGCCAGAGCCTTGTCGCGCTTGCCCGCCATGCCGGTCTCTCGCGCAGCGCCACGCACGAGCGGCTTCGCCGGCTCGAGGCGAAGGGCGTCGTTGCGGGCTATACGATCCGCCTCGGTCAGGAGGATAAATCGCCGGTCGTGCGGGCGCTTGTCGCCGTCGCCTTCCAGCCGGGCAAGAATTGCGACCATGTCGTGCCGCATCTTTCCGGCATGCCGCATGTCGTCAGTTGCTGGTCGCTCGCAGGCGCAACGGATCTGATGCTGCTGGTCGAATGCGAGTCCAACGGCGAACTCGACACGATCCGGCGAAAGATTGCCACGATTCCGGGTGTCGCCACCGTCCAGACGCATGTGACGCTCAGGACGCATTTCGACCAGCAGCATCAGATCCGTTGCGCCTGCGAGCGACCAGCAACTGACGACATGC
>NZ_JASKLT010000004.1:240698-319740 GCF_030124405.1 Sinorhizobium sp. 7-81
GGCTGATCTCGAACGTCCCAGCGGTTCCGCCTTCCACTCAAAAACGGAACCGCGCTGCATCGGTGTCGTCAGCAATAGATCCTGAACTTTTCGCGGATCGCCCGATCGATCTCCGGCGCGATCACCGAAGGTGCCGCTTCCGACAGAATGCGGTTCTTTCTCTCAATCGCGCGGGCGACAAGGTCCGGACGGCCGATCTCGACCCACTCCTTCGGGCTCGTGCGATCAGCGACCGCCGGATAGATATACTCGGTCTGCATCAGCCCGAGCGTCTGCGGGTGACCGAGATAGTGACCGGGACCGTCGAGGCAGACGGAGCGCATGGTTTCGAGCGAAACCGAATCCTCAGTCACGTCGATGCCGCGGATACAGCGCTGTACCTGACCGAGCAGGTCGTCGCCGAGCACCAGCGATTCCAGACAGAAGCCGAGAAGCGAGGCATGCATGCCGACGGCTTCGTAGACCATGTTGAGGCCGGAAAGTCCCGCCATGACGTTGGAGATCGCCTGCTCCCAGCCGGCCTGCATGTCCGGCAGCTTCGCGTCAGCGATGCCGGCGGCGGCCCCGCCCGGCAGGCGATAGAACTGGTGCATCTGCGCGCAGCCCGCCGTCAGCAGCGCCTGCTCGCCGGAACCACCCGACATCGCGCCGGTCCTCAAATCCGAAACGAAGGGCCAAGTGCCGAAGATCGCCGGATGGCCGGGCGACATGGCATTGACGTAGACGACACCCGCCAGGCATTCGGCGACCGCCTGCACGATCGCGGTCGCAAGCGGCGCCGGCGCAGTCGCGCCCGCCTGCCCTGCCGAAAGCAGGAGCACCGGCATGCCGCCGCGGATGCAGGCCTCCATGGTGATGCAGCTTTCCTCGGCGAACTTCATCGGCGGCACGACGAAGCAGTTGGAATTGGAAACGAAGGGCCGCGCCCGCCACTTGTCCTCGCCGCCGGCGATCATATGGATCAGGTCGAAACAGCCCTCGACATGCGACGGATCGGAAAAACTGGTGCCGACATGTTTCGTCGTTCCGGCGCAACAGGCATAGAGCGTGTTGATGTCCATCAGGAAGTTATCGGGAATGTCCCGGCACACCATTGCCCGTTGGAAGAAGTGGACATTGTCGAGATGGTGAACGAGCTGGGCGGCGTTCAGCAGGTCCTTGGCAGTCGACTCGCGGTATTCCCGCTTCTCGACATCGACGACGTGAACCGCCGCACCGGCGGTGCCGTAATAGACCCGCGTGCCGCTGAGCTCCAGATCCTGCTTCGGATCGCGGGCATGAAGCGTGATGTCGCGGGCGGCAATGGCCAGCATGTCCTCGACCAGCGCGCGGGGAAAGCGGATGCGCCCATCATCGCCGAGAACAGCGCCGGCGCCGGTCATGATCGCAATGCCGGATTTCGGCGCATTGGCAAGCCCGATCTGCTCCAGCGCATCGAGCGCCGCTTCATGGATGCGCTGGACATTCGCCTCGCTCAGAGGCTTGTACTGGCCGCCGGGAAGGCCCGGCCGCACCGGCCGGATGTTCTCGGCAAGCGGTGCGGAGCGAAGCGCCACGCGCGCTGCCCGTCCGCCTGACCGTCTCGAAACCGCAACTGCGCATTCGTCAGCCATCATTCATCTCCCAATGGCGCCATAGCTCTTTGCCGCTCGCACTTGCCGGCGGATTTGCCCCTCTCCTCGGGTTCTAACCCGAGGACTAACCCTCTCCCCGCACGCGAGGGAGAAGGGGCTGGACGGCGCGGCATCTCCCTTCTCCCCGTCGAAACGGGGAGAAGGTGCCGGCACGCGGATGAGGGGCGGTCCATTTTCAGGCCCGGACCCGCTCCGCCTTCGGATCATACATGGCCTTCAGCGAAGCCTCGGCCTTGACCCGCGTTCCGGCGATTTCGATCTCGTAACTCGACCCGAGCACATCCGCCTCGCTCTCTCCCTCGCAGGACACGTAACCAAGACCGACCGCGCCACCGAGATAGTGGCCGTAATTGCCGGACGTGATCGTGCCGACGATCTCGCCATCGCGGACAATCGCTTCGTTGTGGAAGAGCAGCGGCTCCGGATCCGCAAGCCGGAACTGCACCAGCCGGCGTGACAGGCCCCTGTCGCGCTTTGCAAGCACACCCTCGCGGCCGATGAAATCGCCCTTGTCCTGCTTCACCGCAAAGCCAAGGCCGGCTTCGAGCACATGATCCTCGTCGGTGATGTCGTGGCCGAAATGGCGGAACGCCTTCTCGATCCGGCAGCTGTCGAGCGTGTGAAGACCGCAGAGCTTGAGCCCCATGTCGCCACCTGCCGCTTCCAGCGTTTCGAACACATGCGCCGCCTGGTCGGTAGAGACGTAGAGTTCCCAGCCGAGCTCGCCGACATAGGTGACGCGGTGGGCGCGGGCGAGCCCCATGCCGATTTCGATTTCGCGCGCCGTAGCGAAAGGATGCGCCTGATTGGAGAAGTCGTTGGGGCTCACCTTCTGCATCAGCTCGCGCGCCTTCGGTCCCATCACGCAAAGTACACTTTCGGCGGCGGTGACATCGGTAATCACCACGAATTCATCGCGAACATGCTTGCGCAACCAGGCGAGATCGCGCTGCAGCGTCGCGCCGGGCACCACGAGGAAGAAGGCGGTTTCCGAAAGGCGGGTGACGGTCAGGTCGCTCTCGATGCCGCCGCGCGCGTTCAGCATCTGGGTGTAGACGATCCGGCCCGGCTCCACGTTCATCTCATTGGCGCAGAGCCGCTGCAGGAACGAAAGCGCATCGCGGCCCTCGACGCGGATCTTGCCGAATGACGTCATGTCGAAGAGACCGACGCCATTGCGAACAGAGAGATGCTCCGCCCTCTGGTTCTCGAACCAGTTCTGACGCTTCCACGAGTAACGGTATTCGCGTTCCTGTTCCTCGTTGGCGAACCAGTTGGCACGCTCCCAGCCCGCCACTTCTCCGAAGACGGCGCCGCGGGCCTTTAGATGCTCATGCAGCGGTGAGCGGCGGACGCCGCGCGCCGTCGCCATCTGGCGATAGGGGAAGTGATCGGCATAGAGCAGGCCGAGCGTCTCCGACACGCGCTCCTTGAGATAGCTGCGGTTCTTCTGGAACGGCTGCGCCCGGCGGATATCGACCTCCCACAAATCGAAGGGCGGCTCGCCGTCGTTCATCCATTGCGCCAGCGCCATCCCGGCGCCGCCGGAGGAAACGATGCCGATCGAATTGTAGCCGGCGGCAACCCAATAACCTTTCACCTCCGGCGCCTCGCCGAGATAGTAGCGGTCGTCGGGCGTAAAGCTTTCCGGTCCGTTGAAGAAAGTGTGGATGCCCGCCGTTTCCAGCATCGGCATGCGGTTGACCGCCATTTCGAGGATCGGCGCGAAGTGGTCGAAGTCCTCCGGCAGCTGGTCGAAGCAGAAGTCCTCGCGGATGCCGTCCATGCCCCAGGGCTTGGCCTTAAGCTCGAAGGCGCCGACCAGCATCTTGCCGGCATCTTCCTTGTAATAGGTGCACTCGTCCGGCACGCGCAGCACCGGCAGACGGGTGAGGCCCGGGATTGCCTCGGTGACGATGTAGAAATGCTCGCAGGCGTGCAGCGGCACGGTGACGCCCGACTGGCGCGCGAACTCCCTACCCCACATGCCGGCGCAGTTGACGACATTTTCCGTCTCGATCGTGAAGCTCTCGCCGTTCTGCTCGCAAGTGACGCCGGTCACGCGGCCGTCTTTCTTGAGAACGGAAGTGACTTTCACGCCCTCGATAATGGTCGCGCCATTCTGGCGCGCGCCTTTGGCAAGCGCCATCGCGATGTTGGCGGGGTCGCACTGACCATCGAGCGGCAGATGCACCGCCGCCTTGACGTCGGAGGTGTTGAGGTGCGGATACATCGCCTTCACCTCATCCGGCGTGATCTCGCGGACATCGACGTTGAAGGCGCGGGCGAGCGAGGCCTGACGGTAGATTTCTTCCTTGCGCTCTTCCGTCAGCGCGACGGTGATCGAACCGTTCTGGCGCATTCCCGTGGCGATGCCGGTTTCAGCTTCGAGTTTGACGTAAAGGTCGGCCGAATATTTCGCGAGCCGCGTCATGTTCTGCGAGGCGCGAAGCTGGCCGATCAGCCCGGCCGCATGCCAGGTCGTGCCGGACGTCAGTTGCTTGCGTTCGAGCAGAACCACGTCCGTCCAGCCAAGCTTCGACAGGTGATAGGCGACCGAGCAACCGGAAACGCCGCCGCCGATGATGACGGCACGGGCTTTTGCAGGAATGGGCTTCGTCATGCTCTCAGTCTTTCATTCGAGGGATCCCAGAGCGGCTGGTCCAGCTGAACGATCGCCTTGAAGCGTTCACCGAAAATCTCGACCTCGATCTCCTGGCCCGGTACAGCGAGATCCGCGCGCAACATCCCCAGCGCGATCGACTTGCCGACACGATAGCCCCAGTTTCCGGAGGTCGTCTCGCCGACGACCTCGCCGCCCGACCACAGCGTCGACATATAGGGCGCGTCGCATTCGCCAGCCTCGACCGTCAGGGTGACGAAGCGCTTGCTGACACCCTGTTGCTTCTCGCGCTCCAGCGCGGCCTTGCCCTTGAAGGCCGGCTTCGACCAATCCACGAAGCGCTCGAGCCCGCCCTGCAGGACCGTGTAGTCGGTTGACAAATCACCCTTCCAGGCGCGGTAACCTTTTTCGATGCGCAGGCTGTCGAGCGCCTCCATGCCGAACGGTTTGAGGCCGTGTTTCTGGCCCGCCGCCCAAACCGTGTCAGAGATCGCCGCCGTGTCGTCGATCTTCGTGTGGATTTCCCATCCGAGTTCGCCGGCGAAGGAAACGCGAACGAGCTGGCAGTAACCCCCGGCGATCTGTGCAGTCTGATGCGTGAGCCAGCCTTTCGTAAGGTCGGCGTCCGAAACTTCCGCCAGGATGTCGCGCGATTTCGGCCCGGTGAGGATCTGGCAGGAGAAATTCGCGGTCACGTCGTCAAGCGTGAAAGCCGCGTCGGCCGGGCGGTGCTTCTGCAGCCATTCGAAATCATGCCATTGCGCCGTCGCCGCGGTAATCAGGAAAAAGAAATCCTCCTCGATCGCCATCACCGACATTTCCGTGACGATGCGGCCCTTGTCGTCGGAGAAATAGGCAAGGCCGATACGTCCGGGCTTCGGCACACGACCGGTAATGAGCCCTGTCAGCCACTCCCGCGCCCCCTCGCCCTTTATGCGAAAGCGCGAGAAGCCCGGCAGGTCGAGAATGCCGGCGGCATCGCGGACCGCCAGGCATTCCTCCTCGATGCGTCTTGCCCACGGCCCTTCGCGACCCCAGGTCTGCGTCGCTTGCTCGGACGTGTCGTCGCCGGGTTTCGCATACCACATGGCACGCTCCCAGCCGTTATAGGGCTTGAACTGGGCGCCGAGCGCAGCGATCCGGTCGTGGATCGGCGAGAGCTTCTTGCCGCGGCCTGCGGGCCAGTAATGTTTCGGAAAATGCATCGCATATTCGTGGCCGTAGATTTCCATGCCCTTGGCGATGCAATAGTCCTGATCGGTATAGTCGGTGTAGCGGCGCGGATCGCAGGACCACATGTCCCATTCCGTCTGGCCCTCGGTTACCCATTCGGCGAGCACCTTGCCGGCCCCGCCAGCCTGGCAGATGCCGAAGGTGAAGACACAGGCTTCGAAGGCATTCGGCACGCCGGGCATCGGCCCGATCAGCGGATTGCCGTCGGGCGCATAGGGGATCGGTCCGTTGATCACGCGCGAAAGACCGGCGGTGCCGAGGATCGGTACGCGCTCGACCGCGTCGTTCAGATACCATTCCAATCTTTCCAGATCGTCGGGAAAGAGCTGGAAAGAGAAGTCCTCGGGCATCGGATCATCAGGCGTTACCCAATGAGCGCGGCAGTTCCGCTCGTAGGGCCCGAGGTTCATCCCGTATTTCTCCTGCCGGAGATAATAGGAGGAGTCGACGTCGCGCAGCAGCGGCAGCTTGTGCCCTGCTTCCTTCGACCAGGCGGCAAGCTCCGGGATTTCGTCGAAGAGAATATATTGGTGGCTCATCACCATCATCGGCACGTCGCGGCCGAACATCTTGCCCACTTCGCGTGCATAGTAGCCGGCGGCGTTGACGACATATTCGCAGCGGATTTCGCCCTGCGGCGTCGAGATCACCCATTCATCGTTTTCGCGGCGTGCCCCGGTGACCGGACAGAAGCGGATGATCTTCGCGCCCAAGTCACGCGCGCCTTTGGCCAGCGCCTGGGTGAGCTGCGCCGGGTCGATATCGCCGTCATAGGGGTCGTAGAGCGCGCCTGTCAGCTCGTGGGTTTCCAAGAAGGGATAGCGGCTGCGCATCTCGTCCGGCGTCAGGATGTCGAGGTCCATGCCCTGGTAGCGCCCCATGCCGACGACGCGCTTGAACTCCTGCAGCCGCTCCTTCGAATGCCCGAGGCGGATCGATCCGGTGACGTGATAGTTCATCGGGTAGTCGACCAGCGTTCCCAGCTCGCGATAGAGCGAGGCCGAATAGCGCTGCATGTTCATGATCGACCAGGAAGAGGAGAAGGTCGGCACATTGCCGGCCGCGTGCCAGGTCGAACCCGCGGTCAGCTCGTTCTTTTCCAGAAGCACGCAATCCGTCCAGCCGGCCTTGGCAAGATGATAGAGCGAGGAGGCGCCAACAGCTCCCCCGCCGATGATCACGACGCGTGCGTGAGACGGCAAATTCGACATGCGTAGTTCCCTCTTTTAAGGGGATATTTGACGACGAGCGAAAGACCATCAAGCAGCGAAATGAGGTTTTATTGATCGAAGATTTCGATTAGGCTTACCGCGTTTTGGAGGCGGCGTGTCGCAAAGATGCAAGTTGAACTGATCGAGACGTTTCTGGACCTCATGGAAACGCGAAGCTTCAACCGCACGGCCGAGCGGTTGAACATCACCCAGTCGACCGTTTCTCATCGCGTGAAGGCGCTGGAGGCGCAGTTCAACCGTAAGCTCTTCACCCGCAGCAAGGGCGGCACGGTTCCGACCGCTTCGGGTCTGCGCTTTCTCGATTACGCGAAAGCGCTTCAAAATCAATGGCATGAAGCGACGAGAGCGGTCGCCAGCGCCGGCGCTTTCGAGCGTTCAATGCGGCTGGGTATCCAGCACGATCTGGCCGAGACCTTTGCCGGTGACTGGCTCGCCGCCGTCCGCCGCGAGTTGCCGCAGACCGAGATCTACATGGAGGCGGATTATTCCAACCAGATGAACCGCGATCTCGCGGCCGGGGAGCTTGACCTGGCGATTCTCTATACGCCCCACTACCTACCCGATCTCCACTATGAACGGATCGGCGAACTGCATTACATACTGGTCAGCACTGAGGCCCGCGACATGACCGCCGTCAACCCCGAGAGCTATATCCGCTCCAGCTATTCGCCGGCCTTCGACCGTGCCCATCGGCTGGCTCTGCCGCATCTCTCGGCCGCTTCGCTCTCCGCGGGGCAGAACATGGCGATCGCCGGCCTCCTGCGTTCGCTCGGCGGAGCGGCTTACGTGACGAGTGCCACCGCCGAGCGGCTCTCCGACAGCGGCATCGCGACCGCGGTCGCCGATGCGCCGGTCATCCCACAGGCCGTCTATGCCGCGACGAGCCTCCGCACGCGCCACGCGCACCAGCACCGCAAGATCATCGGGGCGATGGAGCTGCTACTCTCGTCAATGCAGGCGCAGGTATAGGCAATACGAAGGCATGTCGTCAGAACTTGCCCTTGAAATGCGTTTTCAACCGCGTCACGTCTTCGGGCGTGACCGTCGGCGGATCGGTGACCGCCATCCAGGCATCGATATAATGCTCCGGCGCATAGACATGGCCGTAGCCGATCGGCGATGTCGTCGCCAAAGCCATGTCGGCCAGAAGCTGCAGCCCGGTCACGACCGGGAACCAACGCAGCGCCGGCGAGACATCGGGACCCCGCGGGGCCTTCATCCATTGCGGCTCGCGATAGAAGGCATGGGGGTCGAAGAAGGTCACCGGATCGCTCGCATATTGCAGATAGACGATCCTCATCGCGCCCCAGCGCGCGCCTTCCATGTCGAGCGCATTCTCCTGGCTCGTGAAGCGGATGACCGAACTGTCGCGGTAGCGCGGCAGCCATGCCGGCGAGGAAGGATCGCGGTCCGCGGTTACCGATTGCCACATCCCGCTCGGAAAAGGCGGCCCGCTCCAGAGCGCGCCCTGAAAAGGATCGCTTATGACGTCGAAGAGATCGACCGAGCCTTGCGAGTTCATCGCGCCAAGACTCAAGCCGTGGAGATAGAGCTTCGGGCGCCGATCCTTCGGCAGCTTCGTCCAGTAGCTGTAGACTTCATCGAAGAGCGCATTAGCGGCGTCGGCGCCGTAGCCCGGCTCGACCAGCAACGACAACCAGCTCGTGAGATAGGAATATTGCACCGCGACGCTCGCGACGTCGCCGTGCAGCAGATATTCGACCGGATTGAGTGCCGCCGGATCGATCCAGCCGGTGCCGGTCGGAACGACGACGAGCAGCGACTTGCGCTCGAAACCGCCGGCGCGTTTCAGTTCCTCCAGAGCCAGTTTTGCCCGCTCCCGGGCGGTCTCGGCAGAATTCAGCCCGACATAGACCCGTACGGGGTCTCGCGCCTCATCGCCGAAGAAGGCGCCGATCTCGGCACCCGTCGGACCGGAGGCGATGAACTGGCGCCCCTGCCGCCCCAGTTCGTCCCAATTGACGAGCGATGCGGCGCTGCCCGTCTTGGCCGGATCCGACGGTGGTGCGACATCCGCGTCGATAAGCGCGTCGAGCTGCTGGAACGAGCTGTCGGCGGCGCGCAGTGCGAGCTTGAAGATCAAGCCGTCGGCAACCGACCAGAAAAGCGCAATGGCTGCGAGCCCGCCGATAGCCCTCGCGATGGGGCGCGTCACGAGGCGTTCCAGCATGCGCGACAGAAAATGAAATGTCAGCAGGAACAGCCGCGCCAGAAAGACGAGCACGAAGAAGACCAAGGCGGCGAGGAGACCGAGCTTCAGGGGGGCCACCGTTTCGATCGGTTCAAGACCCATGATGTTTCGAACAGTGTTCTGCCATCCTGCCGTCTGCCATAGGAATACCGCGACTGCCGCGCCACAGACGAGCCCCGCCACGATCTTCAAAGTGCGCGCGCGCCGTGGGGATGCATCGGGAAGTTCGAAAAACGACCAGAGCCAGCGCAGGAACACGCCAATCGCGTAACCCGCCGCGAGCGAAAGACCGGATATCGCTCCCTGGACCAGGTAGGGCCGTGGAATGAGACTCGGCGTCAGCGAAACCGCGAAGAACAGCACGCCGATAAGCAGCCCGGTCGTGGAAAGCGCCCCCCAGAGCCTTGCAGGCTGGCTTGAGGGCCGCGGCCTCGACATGTCCGTCTGTTGAAGGTGTTCCACGGCGACCCTCCATTGCACAGGCATTGTCAACGGGATGTCCGGCGCGAGCGACACGCGCATTCAGCAATGTCGCCTTGCGCCCTCCCACAGTCAATTGTCGTGGCACGAGGGCGGGGGCAGCCTAGATCCGTCGTTCCTTGATCGTGTTCATCACGAAACTCGTCTCGATTGAAGCCACGCATTTGAGGCGGGCGATCTTTTCCTTGATGAAGCGCTCGTACTGTTCGAGCCCGGCGCTCATCACTTTCAGGACGTAGTCGCGCGAGCCGGTGACGAGGTGGCATTCGAGCACTTCGTCCCAGCCGCGGATCGCGTCTTCGAACATCACGATCTCGTCTTCGTGCTGCCGGCTCAACCGGACGGTCGCAATCGCCGTCATCGTCCAGCCTTCGATCGCCGGATCGACGAGCGCGGTATAGCCGCGGATGACACCGCTTTCCTCCAGTCGCCGCAGACGCCTGAGGCAGGGCGAGGCCGAGAGCCCCACCCGATCGGCGAGCTCGTTGTTTGTGATCCTGGCGTCGGCCAGCAATTCCTTCAAAATCCGGCGATCCATTTCATCGGCAATTTTCTGCGCCATATCTCTTCGTTTCCGGCAATTATTTGCGCTTATCAAAGCGAAGTGATCGCAAATAGCAAGGACCCGTCCAAGCGTCTGATATAATTTGGCGGCTACTGCATGTTTCCTAAATCGTAGTCGATTTAGGACAAAAACATGCAGCAGTTCAAAGTGCTACAGCGTCCTTTGCGCGTCTGACAGACGCGCGGCGCTGTAGTCGAGTCCGTTTCGTTCGAGGAGAAAAGCCATGACCGCGCCGCATCCTTCCAAGACCCACATCGGCAACCACAAGCTGCATCCTGAAACCCTCATGCTGAACTATGGTTACGACCCGGAACTCTCGGAGGGCGCGGTCAAGCCGCCGGTCTTTCTGACGTCCACTTTCGTTTTCCGCTCCGCCGAGGAAGGCCGCGATTTCTTCGATTTCGTTTCGGGCCGACGCGAGCCGCCGGCGGGTGTCGGCGCGGGGCTCGTCTATTCCCGTTTCAACCATCCGAATAGCGAAATCGTCGAGGACCGGCTGGCCGTTTTCGAGCGCGCGGAAAGCGGCGCCGTCTTTTCCTCCGGCATGGCGGCAATCGCAACGACCCTGCTCGCCTTCGTGCGCCCGGGTGACGCCATCCTGCACTCGCAGCCGCTTTACGGCGGCACCGAAACACTGCTCGCCAAGACCTTCCTCAATCTCAACGTCTCGGCAGTCGGTTTCGCCGATGGCGTCGACGAGGCGGCCGTCAATCTCGCAGCCGAGGAGGCGATGAAAAACGGGCGCGTCACCGTCATCCTCATCGAGACGCCCGCCAACCCGACGAACAGCCTCGTCGATATCGCCATGATCCGCCGCGTTGCCGACACGATCGGCGAAAGACAGGGGCACCGGCCCATCCTTGTCTGCGACAACACGCTGCTTGGTCCGGTCTTCCAGCACCCGATCGACCATGGCGCTGACATTTCCCTTTATTCGCTAACCAAATATGTCGGCGGCCACTCGGATCTCATCGCAGGCGCAGTGCTTGGCTCCAAGGCAATCATAAAGCAGATCAAGGCGCTGCGCGGCGCGATCGGCACGCAGCTCGATCCGCACTCCTGCTGGATGCTCGGACGCTCGCTGGAAACGCTGTCGGTCCGTATGCACAAGGCGAATGACAATGCCCGCATCGTCGCCGAGTTCCTGCGTGACCATCCAAAGGTCGAGCGGATCCATTATCTGCCCTTCCACGACGAGGTCTCGCCGGTCGGGCGCACCTTTGCCGCCCAGTCGACCGGCGCCGGTTCGACCTTCTCCTTCGACATCGCCGGCGGCCAGGACGCCGCCTTCCGTTTCCTCAACGCGCTGCAGATCTTCAAGCTGGCCGTCAGCCTCGGCGGCACGGAATCTCTTGCGAGCCACCCGGCCGCCATGACCCATTCGGGCGTGCCGATCGAGGTGCGCCACCGGATCGGCGTGCTTGAATCGACGATCCGCCTGTCGATCGGCATCGAGCATCCGGACGATCTCGTGGCCGATCTCGCAAACGCGCTCACCGTTGCCTGACGCATTACCGGGGGGCCGTGGCCATCATGCTCCCGCGCCCCTCAACAAAACACGGCACGCGATCACCGCCCCGCTGGCGCGCTCTTCACCAGCAACGCCGCCGCCGCGCCCGCCGTTTCCATATAGGTCGGGTCGCGGTGAAGCAGCACCACGGCAAAACTGCCGTCGAGGAGCAGCAGCACCTGCCGCGCCAGCATCAGTGGCTGTTCGACCCTTTCCGCTTCAAACACCTGCTGCAGCCAGGCCTCGAACCTCTTTTTATGAGCGGCACCGACGCGGATTGCCGGATGGCCGGGCATGCTGGCGAGCTCGGCCGACGTGCGCAGGAAGCCGCACCCCTTCCATTTCGGGTGCCGGGCGGCACGCGCCAGATTGCGGAAGATACCTTCGACCTTGGCTGCCACCTCGCCTTCGGTCTCGGCAAACCATTTCTGGAAGAGCTTGAGGTTCGGCTGGTCGCGGCCATCCAGATAGGCGGCGATCAGATCGTCCTTGCTGTCGAAATGGTAGTAGAGCGTGCGCTTCGTGACGCCGGCTGCGGCCGCCACGGCGTCGACGCTGACTGCGCGGATGCCTTCCGCATAGAAGAGCTTGGCTGCCGCGGAGACGATGCGGTCGCGAGTGGAGGAACTGGCTGCCATGATTGATATGTATACCGACTAGTGAATATACAGTCGCTTATCGCTCCCTTAGCCTGCTCCCGTCAACACCACGGGAGATCGCCATGTCCGACACAGTGCTTTTCGACGTCTCCGAAGGCGTCGCGCTGCTCACCTTCAACCGGCCGGAAAAGCTGAACGCGTTGAACTATGAACTGATAGACCGGCTGCTTGTCCTGCTCGACCTGATCGAAGTGGACGACACGGTCCAGGCGGTCATCCTCACCGGCGCCGGCGAGCGGGCCTTTTCAGCCGGCGGCGACATTCATGAGTTTTCCAGAAGCGTAGCGGAAGGCGTAAATGCGGCCGTCCGTGATTTCGTGCGGCGGGGACAAAGGCTTACCGCCCGCCTCGAAGCCTTTCCGAAACCGATCATTGCCGCCGTCAACGGCCTTGCCTATGGCGGCGGCTGCGAGATCACCGAAGCCGTGCATCTCGCCATCGCCAGCGAGCGAGCACGCTTTGCCAAGCCCGAGGTCAGGCTGGCCATGCCGCCGACCTTCGGTGGCACCCAGCGCCTACCGCGCCTCGCCGGTCGCAAGCGCGCGCTCGAACTGCTTCTGACCGGAGACGAATTTCCCGCGAGCCAGGCGCTCGAGATGGGGCTCGTCAATAAGATCGTGCCGCATGGCGATCTCATCACGGCCGCCCGCGAACTGGCTGCCCGCATCATGCGCCACTCGCCCCTCGCGACCGCCGCGATCATTACTGCTGTCACCCGGGGCCTCAACATGACGATCGGCGAAGGCCTGCTGAACGAGAGCGAACAGTTCGCGCGCATGGTGCCGAGCCATGATCTCGGCGAGGGACTCGCGGCTTGGAAGGAACGGCGCGAGCCGCACTACGCCGGACGCTGAACCAGACGCTTAAATCGCGTCTAGCTGCGGGCGAAGCCAAGTGCGAAGAGGGCCAGCGCTCCGATCGACGCGAATGTCCGCACATGGTTCCACCAGACCCAATCGGTCAGGTATCGTTTCTGCCAGAGCTCGTTGGCTGTCTCTCCAGGGGCCGCGGCCGCAAGCGCATCATTCAACGGCACATTGAAGACGATCGTCACCAGCAGCGTGCCGACGACATAGGCAAGCCCGCCCGCCGCAAGCAGCCAACTGCCCTGCCCGCCCGAAAAGAAGGCCGCGGCAATGAGGATCAGCCCGAGGAGCGCCGTTCCCATGAAGGCGGTGAGAAACAGCGGGTTCTGGATCACCACGTTGATGGCATTCATTGCGGCGATCCCTTGTTCGGGCGGCAACCGCGACAAGGCCTGCATGATGCAGACCGAGAAGATGAAGAACAGGCCGGCCATGAGGCCGGAACCGACGACGGCGGCAAAAGCCAGTGCGGGGATTAGAGCAGCCATCACATCATCCTTCAAAGTACATGAGTAGTCCTCACATTTGCAAATGTGATAAACCCTCGTATTTTGAGTGTCAAGCAAATGTGAGGACGACTCATGAAATCAAATCCGGCGACCAGACCGCTCGAAGAGGAACCAACCCTTCGCCGCACGCCGAGCCAGAAGCGCAGCCGCGAGCGCGTCGAGCACATTCTCTCGTGCGCCACTAGGCTGATCGAGAAAAAGGGAAGCGACGCCATGCGCATGAGCGAGGTCGCGGAGATGGCCGGTATCTCAATCGGCTCGCTCTACCAGTATTTTCCCGACAAGGCGGCGATCGTGCGCACCCTTGCCGAACGCTACAATGCCGCCAGCCGGGACTGTATCGCGAGCGAGTTCGCCAAAGTCACCACGCTCGCGGAACTGCGCAGCGCCTTTTCGGTGCTCTTCGACACGTATTACGACATGTTTCTCGCCGAGCCGGTGATGCGAGACATCTGGTCGGCGATGCAGGCGGACAAGACCCTGCGCGAAATCGAACTCGTGGAAAGCCGGGCGAATGGAAAATTGCTCGCCGACACCTGGGCGAGGGTCGCTCCGGAAACGCCGCGCGAAAAAATCGAGAACGACGCCTTTCTCATCATGCATCTCGGGGAATGTACGATGAGGCTCGCGGTCTCGGTCGGCAGACCCGAAGGCGATCGCATCGTCAAGGCCTACGAGCAGATGATCCTTCGGGAATTTGTCGCAGATGCAACTTGAGAAGCCGCAAGTTCAATTGACATCGCCCCCGACCGATCCTAATCATCGGGGATCGATTGGTTCCCGGAAAGCGAACGCCTTTCGGGAGTAAACGGGAACGTGACGGATGGACCCAAACTGGGCATCTCAATCACGGCCGACCCCGCGACTGTAGAGCGGCGTGAATTTGCCATTCCGGAGCGATCCGGAAGAAGCCACTGGGAAAGACCGCGAGAGGGTTCGATCCTGGGAAGGCGAGGCAAATCCCTGGTGACCAGAACACGTGTGTTCAGATGAACGCGCAAGGATCTTGGCACCTGACGCCGTGAGCCAGGAAACCTGCCAGTTGATGCGGGCATTGTGCCCAACCCGGGAAACGTCCCAACGCCATCACGGAGGTTGTCATGGCTACGTCTACAGTTTCGAGCATTACCCTTTCCCTTAACGATCGTCTGGTCGCGGGCGTCTCTGCCCTGTTGATCGGCGCCTTCCTCGTATTCGGTGCGGGCCTCGCGAATTCGGCCGTTCTGCACGATACGGCGCACGACACCCGCCATTCCTACGGCTTCCCCTGCCACTGATCGATGCCATGGAACGCGCCTGGCGTTCCATCTCGAACAAGAGCGGATCGCCTCTCCGGCGTATAGCACGCGGGCGTATTTGCCATTGGGCATGCGCTCCGGCGTGCTCCGCTGGCGTTTTGCATCCACGGAAACCGGAAATGGTGCCGGCTGTGGCGTCTGCACGGCGTTCGCGCATCCTGAATGACGCGCTGCGCTTCGGAGCGGCCGCGCGCCCGATTGAGGAATATCGACAATGATCGTCAAGACACTTCTGGCCGCGATCGTGGCCGGGCTGATCGCCGGCGTCTTCATGACCGCCGCGCAGGAGATGCGCGTCGTGCCGCTGATCCTGCACGCCGAGAAATACGAGGGCGAAGCGCCGTCGGCGGATCATCCGGCAACGCAGGAGCCGGCAGCCGTTGACCACGACCAGCATTCGTCGCTGAGCGACACTTCGGCAGTCGGTGCGCTGCTTTCCACGTTCTCGCCAGTCACACCGGCCTATGCGCATGAGCATGCGGGCGAGCATGAGGAAGGCGGCATCATGTTCGGCATGAGCCGCTTCTCCGGCACGCTTCTCGCCAATCTCGTGACCGGCGCCGGTTTTTCGCTGCTGCTTGCCGGCGTTAGCCTCGTGATCGGCTATCCGATCACACTCGCGAACGGCGCCCTCTGGGGCGCTTTCGGCTGGCTGGCCATCCACTTGCTGCCCGCGATCGGCCTGCCGCCGGAACTGCCGGGCTTCCCGGCAGCCGAACTCGGCGACCGGCAGGTCTGGTGGGCCGCAACCGTGCTGCTTTCGGCCGTCGGCCTCTATCTGCTGGCGCTGCGCCGCGAACTGGTCGCCAAGATCGCCGGTCTCGCGCTCATCGCGGCACCCCAGTTCTACGGCGCGCCGCAGCCGCTCGACATCTCCAGCAACGTGCCTGCCGTCCTCGGCGCGGAGTTCGCGGTCGCCGCGCTCGCGACCACGCTTGCCTTCTGGCTCGTGCTCGGGGTGGTTTCCGGCTTCATCAACGATCGGTTCGTCAAGGCGCGTTAGGTCACGTTCTGATCTTGCTGCCCCTCACCCTGGCCCTCTCCCCGCTCGCGGGGAGAGGGGACGACCATATATCAGTCTCCACTTGCAGCAACGTCGTGAGTCAGAAAGACGCGGCCGCGAATCCCTTCTCCCCGCCCGCGGGGAGAAGGTGCCGGCAGGCGGATGAGGGGCTTAGAAACTCACCCTATTTCACCGCGAGCAGTCTCCAGCAAATGCGCCCGCAGTCGCTCGCGTCGGGCCTCGGGCTCGAGCAACACGCAACTGTCGCAATAGCTGCCGCCGTCGGTGCGGTAGTAAAGGCAGCACCCGCCGCGCATCCTGTAGGTCCGCGACAGATCGTTCCCGCACGCCGCTGCGACTTCGATCTTCTCGTAGCAAAGCGCCTCGGAGTTGAGCGGGGACCCGACGCGCTTGACGATCGCCAGCGCCTGCGCGATCACCTCCGCCTCCATTCCGCGCCGTCGTCCGGCTTCGAGAAAGGCACCTGCCATACTGTCGGCAGCAAGCCGCCATTGCGCGCGCGCCGACAAGCCGCAGCGCCGCTTCACGAGTGCGATGATCGGCTTCAGATGAGCGACAAAGAGATCGTGAAAAAGCTCGTTGGCATCGTCGGGCGCGCAGCCGGCGACTTCCTTCAATGCCATACAAAAACGAAAACGCCCAGCCTCGACGGCACCCGCCTCGAGCGGACGCGCATAATGTTCGAAGCGCAAATGCTTCACGTCCGGAACGAGACCGCTGCAGAGATAGATGGCTGCAGCCGCGAGGCTGAGTTGATGACTATAGAAGGCGATGAGATGCGCCGCCCGCACCTTGTTGTCCATGCCGGTGGCGAAGCGCTCCTGATAGGCGAGACAGGTCTCCACATCGGGCGATCCCTCGGCCCAGAACGCCGACGGCAGCCGCATGTCCTCGTCCGGCGTGAGCGAGCAGGCAACCTCGGGAAACGCGGCCTCGAGCCACGCGATGGCGGCCCTCGCCTTCCCCTCGCCGGCGGCGTCTCCCATCTCCCGCTTCCGCGCATTCTCCATCCCGTCTCCGTCGCGATCAGATTCGCGGGCCACCCGCCGACAGCCAGCCACCCTCGAAGCCGGCCCGGCGCAGTCCGCGGCCGAAGGCCGGGATGCCGCGTGTGATATCCCAGAGCAATCCGCTTCTCCAGTTCTCGATCATCATGACGGACAGGCCCTGGTCAAGTCCCACGACCCTGTCATCGACCCAACCCTCGGCGCCCGCGCCCGGCAGGCTTGGATTGAAGCCGCCGGGAAGGCGGTCTTCGCTGAGCAGCGCCGGATAACGGGAAAGCAGATGGCTGATGCCGCCAAGGCCTGCCTCCGGTTCGAAGGGCAGGCAAGCGAGCGGCGCCCAGGGAACGAGCGTCCCGTCGTCGGCTCCGAAAGGCGCGCCGCGCGCCGCGTAGCCGAGCATCCGCTGCCAACGGCCGTCACGAAGCCGCAACCGGCCCTTCGGCGCGTGGCAGGCGCTGAAACCCCAGAGATCGCGGCAATAGCCGGCGAAGGCGCCGGGGTTTTCCTCTGCATGCGCCCGCTGGAGCGCGATCGCCCGACGGGTGTTCTCAAAATAATCGCTCGCGGTCTTGCGCATCTCGGCATCGCGAAGGGCTCGAAAATCGATCCATGCATGGGGAAAAAGGTGGATGAAGAGCGCACCCGCGTGAAGATGCCGGCCGCCATCGATTGGTAGCCATTCATGAGCAGCGGTGAAAGCGTCGTAGTTTTCGGGCGCAATTGCGTGGCGCGGTGCGGCGAGCGCCAGCACGTAGAGCAACAGTGCTTCGCTATATCCGCGCCAGCGGTGCCGCAGGAAACGACCGGGCGGACGCCAACCCATCGTCAGCGTGTCGCCGCGATTGAGTGCCCATGCCCAGTCCGCTCGCTCAAAGAGCCGTTCGGAAAGGCTGCGGATCTCCATCTCGTCCCGCCCGCGCTCCGAGAAATAGGCGGCTGCCGTCAGCATGCCGGCAAAAAACAGAGCGCTGTCGATGGTCGAAAGCTCGCTGCTCCAGGTGCGCTCGCCGGTGCGCATATCCAGGAAATGATAGTAGAGGCCGCGATATCCGGTGGCGCGTGTATCGCTTGCCTGCCTGCTGATCGCGAGAAAACGCAAGACCGTCAGCACGCGACGGGCGGCCTCAGCGTGGGCGATCCAGCCGCGTTCAACCGCGACAGGGTAACAGGCGAGGGCGAAGCCTGTCGCGGCGATGCTTGACGGCGATCCTGCG
Organism: Sinorhizobium sp. 7-81; assembly: GCF_030124405.1. NCBI lineage: Bacteria > Pseudomonadati > Pseudomonadota > Alphaproteobacteria > Hyphomicrobiales > Rhizobiaceae > Sinorhizobium > Sinorhizobium sp. 7-81. The sequence continues at coordinate 258,765 of NZ_JASKLT010000004.1, forward strand.
CGCGACGTGTCCGCGACGAGACCCGTCCCGGCATCGGAATATCGAAGAAAATAACCAAAGCCAGCGCGTTGCAGCCGGTCGATCCGCGTATTGTCCGTTTCGAAGGTGAATTGAAGCATCCCAAGTCCCGTCTGACGCGCTTTCTCGCGGAGATCGCTCAACGTGTTCGCGCCGACTGCGTCAGCGATATCTAACGCTCTGAAGCCCCGTACATGCACCCGCGAATAATACCCGTTCAAGGGCAAAATCGGGCGATGTTCGGCTTTCGACCTGCAGGCAAGGACATCGGCGATCACCGAATATTGTAGAGCGGATCGTTCGCAACGGTCGCACAGCCGCAATCCTGTGCTACATTCTCCGAGATGCCTTGATTTTGGCGTGATGCAATCCAAGCATCACTGATGTGATCAATTTTTTTGAAGTGCAGGGTGCGGGCAGACCACCTTACATTTTTCCGCATCCAGCCACGAAGTGACCACGCAATAGGTTGATGCGATGTTGAGCACGTTGGCATTGATCCTGGCCCTCAGTGGGAGCCCGATTCAATCGGCCGCCATGCCGGCGGACGTCGATGTGGAACTGGTACTGGCCGTCGACATGTCCGGATCGATGGACATGGAAGAGGCTCGGGTGCAGCGGTCCGGCTATCTGCAGGCGCTGCGGCATCCGGACTTCATCAACGCGGTCAAGGGCGGCCTGCTCGGGCGTATCGCGATCGGCTACTTCGAGTGGGCGGGACTTGTGAACGAGCAGTCGGTGGTCACCTGGCAAGTGATCGACGATGCAGGCGACGCCGAAGCTTTCGCGGCGAAGGTCGAGGCCCGCCCGATCGGCACGCGCCGCGGCACGTCGATTTCCAATGCCATCCTGTTCGGCACGAGCCTGATCGATTCCAACGCCTTTTCCGGCGCACGCCGGGTAATCGATATTTCCGGTGACGGCCCGAACAATACCGGCCCGCCGGTCACGCCCGCCCGCGATGGGGCGGTTGGCCGCGGCATCATCGTCAACGGGCTTGCGATCCTCATCCGCCCGTCTGTCTCGACCGGACCGCTCGACCAGTATTATTCGGAATGCGTCATCGGCGGACCCGGATCTTTCGTGCTGCCGGTGCATGAACCGGAGGATTTCGCGATTGCGATCCGCCAGAAGCTGATCCTCGAAGTGAGCGGGCTCACTCCACCGCCCGCCCTTCACCTGGCCGCAACCGCGCCCGGCACCGATTGCCTGATCGGCGAGAAGCTCCGACCGGGATTTCTCGACCGGATCTATCCGGAGCTCGACCGATAGACAGTGCCGCGGGTCACTGAATTGACATCACTGCCTTCCTTATTCGCTGCCAGGCATGAGCGCGGAGACGCCGCCGTCGACGAAAAGGGTCGTGCCGTCGATGAAGTCGGAATCGGCGGAGACCAGAAACAGGATGGCGCGGGCGAGATCATCCGGAACACCGGGCCGGTCTCGCAGGTTGACGACGGGTCGGTTCGGATCGAACGTATCCTTGCCGACCGGCGAGCCGATCTTGTTCGGCACCACGCAGTTAACCCGGATCTTGTGCTTGGCGAGCTGGATCGCCAGAGAGCGCGAGAGATTGGTGACACCCGCCTTGGCCGCCGTGTAGGCAACGGCACGCGGACGGCCGTAGAAGCCCGAGGTCGAGCCGACATTGACGATGTTGCCGCCATGGCCCTGCACCACCATCTGCTGGGCGAAATATTTGCTCATCAGAAATGTGCCGGTCAGCGTCACCGCAATCACCCGGTCCCATTCCTTCTTCGTGACGTCCAGAATGTGCTTGTTGTCGCTGATGGCGACATTGTTGACGAGGATATCCACCTTGCCGAAGCGGTCGGCCACGCCTCTGACGAGCGAAATGACGCCTTCTTCGTCGGCAACGTTGGCGAGAAACACCTCAGCCGTGCCGCCCGCCACGCGGATCTCCTCCGCGACACGTCCGGCGCGCTCGGCGTCGATATCGGTCACGGCGATGCTCGCGCCTTCCCTTGCCAAAAGCTTCGCCGTAGCCTCGCCGATATTCCGGCCGGCGCCGGTGACGACGGCTACTTGATCGATCAGTTTCATTCTGTCCTACCGTTCTTTGGTGTGGAGTGATCCGGCCGGTCGCTGAGGACCGGCCAGGAGACTAGAGCTTGTTGTCCGGCCGCCAGCGGTCGAAGCGGCGCTCGATCATCCTGAGTATGTTGGTGAGAGCGACGCCGGCGGCCGCGATCAGAATGATGCCGAACATGACCCGGTCGGTCTGGAAGGTGGCGCCGGCGACGGAGATGAGATAGCCGACGCCCGCCTGTGCCGAGTACATCTCGCCCACCACGATGCCGATCAGCGCGTGGCCAAGGCCGAGGCGCAGGCCCGTTAGCAGGAAAGGAACGGCCGCCGGGAAAGCGACGGTCAGGAACATCTGCCGGTCGTTCGCACCGAAGGAACGGGCCACCTTGATGTAGTCGCGCTCGACGGTCTGCACGCCGGCGGTCGTGTTGATGAGAATCGGGAACACGGAGCTCAGAAAGATGATCGCGAACTTCGAGCCGAGACCGATGCCGAACCAAATCATGATCAGCGGCAGGAGCGCAATGCGCGGGGTCGCGTAGAGCGCCGAGATGATCGGATCGAGTGCCGCGTTGAAGCGACGATACCAGCCCATCAGAATGCCGAGCGGGACGCCGACGACGATCGCCAGTCCATAGCCGACCAGCAGTTCCAGTCCGCTGATGGCGAGGTGCGGATAGATGCTGCCGTCGGCGAACATCGCATAGCCTGTTGCGATGATGCGGCTCGGCGAACTGGTGAAGAGCGGATTGACGATATCGAGGCGGACGACCGCCTCCCAAAGCAGGAGCGCCATGATCATGGTGAAACCGCCCAGCAAGGCGTTCTCGTGGCGCACCAGGAACTCGTAGACGGCGAATTCCGACTTGCGCTGCCTTGGGATTTCTTGTTCTTCGGTAACGGACGTCATCTCTCGCTCCCTCAATGAACGCGCAGAAGGCCCATGCGGGCACTTTCCTCTTCGATCAGCCGCCAGATATGGCGAAAGATCTCCATGAAGCGCGGCGTATGCTTCAGATCGAGCGTGCGCTCCTTCGGCAGGTCGATCTCGACGATTTCCTTCACCTTCGCCGGGCGCGCCGAAAACACGACGACACGGTTGGAGAGGAAGATCGCCTCGTCGATCTGGTGGGTAATGAACACGCCGGTTTTCTGGGCCCGGTCGAGAATGCGCAGCAATTCGAACTGCATGAACTCGCGCGTCTGCGCGTCGAGCGCCGCGAAGGGCTCGTCCAGCAGCAGCAACTCCGGATCGACGGCCAGCGCCCTTGCAATGTTGACGCGCTGGCGCATGCCGCCCGAGAGTTCGCTCGGATAGCTGTCCTCGAAGCCGGCGAGCCCGACAAGCTCGACGAACTTGCGCGCCCGTGCGGCAATCTCCTCCTTGCCGAAAATCTTCTGGATCTCCAGGCCGTAGGCGACGTTGCGCTGGACCGTACGCCAGGGAAAGAGCGAATCCTGCTGGAAGACGAGGCCGCGATCCGGCCCCGGTTTCGTCACCTCCCGTTCGTCGATCAGGATTCTGCCGCCATCGATCGAGACGAGGCCGTCGACGGCGGCGAGAAAGGTCGATTTCCCGCAGCCGCTCGGGCCGACGATGCTGACGAGTTCACCCTCGTTGACGCTGAAGTCGATGCCGTCGAGTACACTCAGATCGCGCTTGGTGCGATCGTTATAATAGTTCAGCCTGACGCTGTCGGCCTTCAGCTTGACCGGCGTTGCCTGCAACATGGGTTCTCCTCCCGCCTTGTTCGCAGTTTCAATCGAGCGCTTTGAAGAAGCCTTCGCTGTCGAGCGCATCGAGCGTGCTTGTGTCGACGATCGCTTCCGGCTTCACGGAGGCGGCAGCCGGCAGCGTTTTTGAAAGCTCGGCCAGAACGGCAGCCACGCCCGGCATCGACGGACGCAGGTCCTGCGGGAACACCTTCTCCGAATAGAAGCGGAACGCCTGCTCTACCGACGGCCCCTTCTCTAGCTTCAGGAAAGATGCCGTCACCTCCATCGCGTCCTGCGGGTTGGCGCGGAAGCCGTGGAGGCCCTCGCCCATCGCCATGAAGAAACGTTTGAGGACGTCGGGGTGCTCGGAAAGGTAGTTCCGTGAGGTCACATAGGCAGTGTTCGGATAGTCCTTGACGATCTCGGTCACGTCCACGAGCATCTTCGAGCCGGCATCGACCATCTCCTGCGTGCGCGGATATTGTGACATCAACCCCTGCACCTGGCGGGTTTCAAAGGCAGCCGCCCGCGTGCCCTCGCCGCCAAGCTGCAGAATATTGACGTCCGACGGCTCGAGTCCGAGCGATTTCAGCGCGAACTTGACGGCGGTATCCGTCGACGAACCGAGCTTGCTGATAGCGATACTCTTGCCACGCAGCTGGTCGGCATTCTGAATTGAGGCATCGACGACGAGCTGGAACGGCAGTTTGTTGGCCATGCTGCCGATGATGACGACGTCGGCACCGGCAACGGCGGCGGCAATCGACGGGGTGTAGCCGTTCTGGGCGATATCGATCGAACCGCCGACGAGCGCCTGGGTAAGCACGGACCCGCCCTCGACATAAACGAGGTTGACGTCCAGCCCATGCTTCTTGAAGAGGCCCTTGGCAAGCGTGTACTGGATCGGCGCGCTCGTCATGGTGAAGCCGTCATAGGCGACGTTCACCTTTGTAAGGGTTTCTTCCGCCGCTGCCGGCGAGATGACGCCGGCAAGCAGGCTCAACCCCGCTGCACAAACAACTTTCAATAGATTTCTCATGCTCTCCTCCACAGTTGGCTCGCCCTCACCCGGCTCTCCTCCAAGCTTCGGGTTGAGGGCAACAGTTTGAATCACCGCATGTTTCGAAACACGCGGCAGTCTTAGCTAAGCAGGCTCTGCATTCGTTCCCTGTTCATCGACTTCATGAGCTGGTCGACGAGGCCGTTAAGCGGCAAGGGCAGTTTGACGCTCTGAGCGAGGTCGAGGGCGACGTCCATGTCCTTCTCCGCCCATTTGCCGGTGCTCTTGCCCCAGCGCGACAGCGACCAGTTGGCACCGGAAGAGTGCGTCAGCGCGGAGACCAGCGTCGGCACATCGGCACCGAGTTGCTTCGCGAGGCTGAGCGCCTCGAAGTTCGCGCAGATGCACGCCCACAACAGCATGTTGTTGGCTGTCTTGGCGATCTGGCCGGTGCCGCTCGGTCCGATATGCAGGATGTTGCCGCCGAAGGCAGAGAGCACGGGGCGCGCCTTCTCGAGCCATTTCGCCTTGCCGCCGACGAAGACCGTCAGCGTGCCGTTGTCGGCCGCTTCTTGGCCAAGCACCACCGGCGTGTCGAGAACGCCGATACCCTTCTCGGCCGCCTCCCGCTCGAGCTGCCGGCAGGTGTCTGGCGCGATCGAACTCGCAATACAGATGACCGATCCCGGTGCCAGAGATGCGAGAAGTCCGCCCTCGCCGATCACGTCGACGACTTGTTTGTCGGTCTGGACCATGACGACGACGACGTCGGCGCCGCTGCCGACCTCGGCGATATCCGCCCTGGTCGGAATGCCGATCGCCTGCGACTTGGCCGTCGCTTCGACCGAGATGTCATAGCCGGCAACGCTGAAGCCCTTCTCCTTCAGGTGTCGGGCCATCTGGTGGCCCATGGCGCCGAGGCCGATTACGCCAGCGGTCGGTTTTGTGTTTACAATTCCATCCATTGTCTTCCTCCTGATCTCGCTTCAAGCCGCCCCGGCCTTCGACCGCGCCGCTCGCAGTCGCTGTGTCGCCTCCCCGTCGAGGCGCGGACCCTTCGGCCCCGCCACCAACACCACGCCATAGTCGCGCCCCGCCGCCTCGACCGAGACATACCCTTCCCTGACGTCGGCAAGCACCGATGCCGGATCGCGCGTCAGCGGATCGCCGTAACCGCCACCGCCCGGCGTTTCGAGTTCGAACACGTCACCGGCCTTAAGCGGATAGTCGGCGTAGCGCGAAGGCAGGCGCTTCCAGCTATCCTCATCCGGATTGATCCTGATATCGCCGGTCCGGCCCGGCAGGCCGTCGGCATAGCCTTCGGCGGGAATGACGTGCTTGGTCGAGCGGATGGAAAAACGCGCATCAGCGAGATTCAGATATTTGCGCCGGATACCGAGGCCGCCGCGAAACTTGCCCGCTCCACCCGAGTCGCGGATCAATTCAAAGGCAAGCAGCCGGGTCGGGAACTCGCTCTCGATGATCTCCACCGGCGCGATCTTGGCATTGCTCTGGTTGACCGTCGTTCCCGAGGCCCCATCGCGTGTCGAGCGCGCGCCCGCTCCGCCACCGACGATCTCGTACTGCACGTAGCTGCTGCCGGTGTTGGTGCCGCGGCCGCCGAGGATGATCGAGCGGCTGCCGCAGCCATCGGCTCGTGAACGTTCCGGCACCAGTTGCCCGAGCGCCGCGAAGATCGCGTCGACGACCGCGTGCACCGTCGGATTGTAGGTGTTCACCGGCGCCGGATAACGCGGGTTCAGCACACTTGACGACCGCGTCTCGACTGTAAAGGCGCGCAAGATGCCGCTGGTGATGAAGATATTCGGATCGACCAGCGAGATCAGCGCATAGGCGCAGGCCGCCTGGACGAGCGGCGGGCGGATGTTCGCCGGCCCTCGCGTCTGATCGGCCGAGCCGGTGAAGTCGAAGCGGATGGCGTCGCCTGTTTTTTCCACCCGGACATGGATACGCACCGGCTTCGACAGCTCGACGCCGTCGTCGTCGACATAGCGCTCCGCCTCGAAGACGCCGTCCTTCCACGTCTTGATGATCGCCCTCATCCGCCGCTCGGCGATGCTGCCCAATTCATCGAAGGCCGCAACGCATTTGGCCAAGCCGAACTTTTCCAGAAGGGCGGCAAGCCGGCGCTCGCCAAGCCGCGCGGAGCCCAACTGGCCGCGAATATCGCCGAGCACCAATTCCGGCGTGCGGCTGTTGGCGGCAATGATCCGCTCGACGTCGCCGAAGGGCAGGAAATTGCGCTGATAGCGCACCGGCGGCAGCTGCAGGCCTTCGTTGAAGACTTCACGCGCCTGGCCGGAGCAACTGCCTGGCACCGGTCCACCGATGTCGCCCTTGTGCGCGATGCTGGCGCAGAAGGCGACCAACGTGTCCTCGAAGAAGAGCGGCGTGATCACCGCCATGTCCGGCGCATGCGGGCTGCCGCCCTCGTAGGGGTCGTTGATTAAGAACGCGTCGCCGGGCGCGATGTCGCCGGCAAAGGCGTGCAGCACGGCTTGCGTGCACGCCGGGAAAGCACCGATATGCAGCGGCAGGACCACATGCTGGGCGATGACCGCCGCATTGGCGTCGAGCAATGCGCAGGAAGCATCCTGCGATTCCCGGATGATGGTTGAAAAGCCGGTGCGGAACAGCGAGTTCTGCATTTCCTGCACGATGCCGCCGAGGCTCGCGCGGATCACTTCAAGTTCGACGGCAGTGGGCCTGCCAAGCGAAGCGCTACGCTGCAGCATCACGCGACCTCCGTTACGATGAGATTCTTGAATTCGTCGACCCGAACCTGCTGGCCCGGCAGGATGACGGTCGTGCAATCGAACTGTTCCACGACGGCCGGCCCGGCGAAGACGAGTCCGACGTCGAGACGCTCGCGCTGGTAGACGGCGCAATCGAGATTCTCGCCGTCGAAGCGGACCGGACGGCGGCCGAGAAAGGCGTCGGCAAGCGTTCCGCCGCTTGGGCGGTAGCGCTTGGCGTCGACCGGCGGCACGAGGCCGACGGCCTTGACCCGGTAGGAGACGATCTCCACGAATTCGCCCGACGCCTTGTGGCCGAACATCACTTCATGCGCGGCATCGAAGGCGCTGCGCACGGCATCGACATCCGTGGCATCGGCCAGCGCACCGATCGGAACGGTCAGTTCATACCCCTGCCCGGCATATCGGAGATCGAGAGCCCGCTCGATGCGGATGCGGTCCGCCGGGAAGCCTTCCTCTGCCAGATCGGCAAGCGCCTGCCCTTCCATGCCGGCGAAAATTGCGTTGAGTTCGCTAGCCGAGGCGCCGTCGAGCGGTGTCAGCCGTGAGCGCACATAGTCATGCGTGACATCCGACATCACCAGGCCCATGGCCGAGAAGACGCCGGCATGCAGCGGCACGACGAGACCGGCCATGCCGAGCTCGCGGGCGATGCGGGCGGCATGGAGCGGGCCGGCGCCGCCGAAGGGCAATAGCATGAAATCGCGCAGGTCGTGGCCGCGCATCGTCGAGATGGCCTTGATCGCCTCCTCCATCTTGACGTTGATGATCCGGACAATGCCCTCGGCCGCTTCCAGCACATCCATGCCGAGCGGGCCGGCCACATGGGTTTCCACGGCAAGGCGCGCTTTCTGCGCATCGAGGCGCATCTTGCCGCCGAGGAAGTTTTCTTCCGAAAGATAGCCGAGCAGCAGGTTGCAGTCGGTGATCGTTGGTTTGGTGCCGCCGAGGCTGTAGCACGCGGGGCCTGGAATAGCGCCGGCACTTTCCGGCCCGACCTGGAGGACGCTGAAGCGGTCGACTTCGGCGATTGTACCGCCGCCGGCGCTGACCGTATTGATGTCCATCATTGGCATTGCGATGTCGCGGCCCTCGACCTTGCCGCGGTTGGCGATCACCGGGGCGCCGTTCTTGATCAGCGCCACGTCGCAGGATGTGCCGCCCATGTCGAAGGTGACGATGTCGTGGTAACCGGTCGAGCGTGCCATCGCGACGCTCGCGGTCACGCCACCAGCGGGACCGGAAAGCACGGTGGTGACGCCTTTCTTCGCCGTTGCCTCGAATGTCGCCATGCCGCCGTTCGACTGCATGATGTATTTCTGCGGCGTCTTCACGCCCGCCGCTTCCAGCCGCTCGGCGAGCCGGGCGATGTAGCGGGCAAGCACCGGCTGCAGGTAGGCATTGATCACCGTCGTGCTCAGGCGGTGATATTCGCGGATCTGCGGCACGATTTCCGACGAAAGCGATACCTCGCAGTCCGGCAGCTCCTCGCAGACGATCTCGCGAATCCGCTCCTCGTGGCGCGGGTAGAGGAAGGAGAAGAGCAGGCAGACGGCGACGGATTCGACGCCCCGACCGCGGAGTTCGGCAAGCGTCTCGCGAAGCGCGGCTTCGTCGAGTTCGGCAAGGACGCTGCCGTCGTGGACCACCCGCTCCAGGACTTCGCCGGTCAGCGACGGCAGCACGATCGGCTCAGGCTTTTCATAGAGGATATCGAAGATCGCCGGCCCATGCGGACGCGCCTGTTCGCCGACTTCGTAGATACCGCGAAAACCTTTGGTCACCAGAAGTCCGGTCTTCGCTCCTTTACCCTCCAGGAGCGCGTTCGTCCCGACCGTCGTACCATGGCAGAAATAGCTCACTTCGTCCGGACGCACGCCGCGCCCGAGGAGAATATCGATCCCGGAAAGGATTGCCCGCGACGGGTCGTCCGGCGTCGATGGAACCTTGGAAATAGACGTCTCTCCCGTTGTTTCGTCGAGATAGACAAAGTCCGAAAACGTCCCGCCGGTGTCGACGGTCACGCGATAGCCTCCCATGCGGTGCCTCCCTGATGCGCTCCATGCGGCCTGGTATCCAGGCCGCCCGGCGCTCTCTCCTGACCGCGCCGGATTTGATATAGGACAAGCCTAGTGGCGCGTAGACGGCCTGTCCAAGACCGTTGAAAGCGGCGAGCTATAAGTTTTTCGCTATGGCTGAATGAGGCCGCAGGGTGTCAGGAAGACGTTCCGGCGCTGTCGAAACGCGGATCGACGATGATCGCGTAAGGCGCCGAGGCGCGGCAAATGTAACGAACCACGTCCTTGAGGAACGGTCCGATGATTTCGTCTTCCAGAAGCGAGCGCTCCTCGCGCCGGCTCACCATGTAAAGCGTGCGGCTCGGCACGGGACGCTCTATCCTGCGGATGGCGAAGATGCCGCGGCTCACGCCGTCGGCGACGCTGCCATAGGGCAGAAGGCTGGCGCCACCCTCGGCGATGCGCGCGCGGATCGCTGGCACTGACTGCATGTCGGAAACGATGCGCGGTTCGAGCGACAGGCGCTGGGCCATGCGGCGGACAAGCGTGACGATGCCACGTTCACCGGCAAAGAAGAGCTCCTCTTGAAGGGCATCGGCAAAGCTGATCGGGCTGTCATCTACAGCGTTGGCGCGCGCGGTCACGAACAGCAGTTCGTCCTCGATCACCGCCTCCCGCACCAGTCCCGGACGCCCGTCGACGTCATAGGCAAAAGCAAGGTCGATCTCCTTGCGCTCAAGCGCAGCGATCAGCGCGAAGCTCAGCTCCTCCACCAGTTTCAGCGATGTCGCAGGCAGCTTTGTACCCGCCGCGATCAGCACGTCGGCGCCGACAAGGCGCATGTGGCTTGGCGTCAAGCCGATGACGAAAGGCCGCGGTGCCGGGTTGCCGGCGGCAGACCGCACGTCCTCAAGCGTGCGCTCCAGGAACCGCTCAAGTTCGTTGTAGCGTTCGTAGAGCACCTCGCCCGCCTTCGTCGGCACAACCCCGCGCGAATGCCGCTCGAAAAGGCTAACGCCGATCTCGCTTTCGAGGTCGCGAATCTGAATGCTGATCGCCGTCTGGGCAAGCTTCAGCCGGGACGCGGCGTGCGAGATGCCGCCGGTTTTGACCACCATCGCGAAATAGCGCAGCTGCCGAAGGTTTATGGCTGAGCCTCCTCACGTCGACGCGGCAGCACCCTGCCGATCACGTTGCCGTAAGGCCCCATCCTCTCGGCAAGTCGGCCAATCATCCTGTCGAGAAGGGCCAGCAACGCCGCTTCGTGAATGAAAGACGGCGCATCCGACATGCGGTTCAGGAAGAGTGTCCGCCTGAGGGACGGCTGGCGGATCGGACAGGCGACGATCAGCCCCTGCTGGATTTCCTCCGCCACCACCCCGTAGGGCACGACGCTGGTGGCCGCTCCCCGCGCGACCAGCGTCTTGATCGCCGGCATCGACTGCACCTCGAAGGCGACGTTTACAGGAAGCCCTTGCCGGCCCGCCGCGTCGTGGATCAGCCGCCACACGATATCGCGGTCGCTGACGAGCGCCAGGTCGGTGCGGATCGCCTCCTCGAACGGGATCGAATCTCCGAGCACACGGGAACCGGCGCCGGCGACGAAAAGCAGTTCCTCCTCGATGAGCGCGGTCGCCGCAAGCCCCGGACGGTTCTGGAATTCGTAGGCGAACGCGATGTCGAGTTCACCACGCAGCAGCGCGTCGATCAGGATGAAGCTTAGCTCCTCGACGACGCGGAAGGAAATTCCCGGGATCTCCTCACGGGCGGCAAGAAGGAGCTCCGGCCCGATCAGCGCCTGAGTGCTGGGCGTGACGCCGAGATTGACCACCTCTCGCCTCGCCGCCCCACGCGCCATCACGTCCCGACGTGCCTCTTCGACGGAACCGAGGATCGCAAGCGCGTGCCGGTGCAGAACCTCACCTGGCTCCGTCAGCGAGATGCCACGCGAATGGCGCACGAGAAGCCGGACGCCGAGCGATTCTTCCAGGTGCCTGATCTGCTGGCCGAGCGCCGTCTGTGCGACATTCATGCTCTCCGACGCCCGGGTAATATTCCCGGTCTCGACCACCTTCACGAAATAACGAAGCTGCCTGAGATTAATGGTCTCCTCCCAAATCCATGGCCGCCGCAATGCTATCGCCCGCGGTGCCGAGCACGCAATGGCGTTTTCTCTCCAACAAGTCGACTTACAGCCACGGTCGGTCAAGCCCGTACGGATCTCATGCAGCGACGATGCGGAGTCGTTCGCTCCAGTCGGCGACATGAGCACAAGGAAAGGGCCGACACATTTGGGGAAGACGTTTCGCCAAAACAGCAGCGTGCGAAGACACAAACTGCTGCCCTTTCGCATCCACATCGAAGATCAGAAGCTCGAACTCGTCGGCCTCAACGATCCATGCCGACGTGCGTTGCACGCCAAGCGCTGCGGCATCCCCTCGTCGTCGTTCGCCACAGGCCACATTATCGACGACCAGCGGCAAACCGAAATTGCCGAGACGTCAAATCTGATCTTTGGTGACCTTCGGCGGGACCCGACCGGTATGGTGGACCGGATTGTCTTTTCCGGCTCCTTCCGTGGGCTTCTCGCGCCGCTCCGTCTGGCCACTCCTTGCCGGTGGCTGATCAGCATCTTCCGTGCCGGATTCTGCGGCCTGGTCGGGAAGCGGTTGGGGATCCACGTGCATCTCCTTGGCGTCAGGCTTCCACGTCGGAGACGGCATCGGCTGGTCGGTGAGGTCATCGTATTTGGGATCGCTCATCTTCCAAATCCTTTCTTTCGAGGTCTCAACCCATGGCACCCGTGAAGGTTCCTTCTTGTGACGAATGGGTTTGGTTACGAGAGGCCGAACAGCAGCGACTCGAAATGCCACGGCGCGCCAGAGGAACACGCTCGCGGCAAAGGGCCCGAGTGGCGAGCCAATCGGCTCACCCGAACGAATCGTTGATTTTAAGAGAGAATGGTGGGCCCGGAGGGACTCGAACCCCCAACCAAGCGGTTATGAGCCGCCGGCTCTAACCATTGAGCTACAGGCCCGTGCCGGTCATCCGCCGGTGACCGCGAACCAATGGTAATTCGCGGGTCGCAATGGCTCTAGCGGAAAACCTTTTTGACGACAACCCATTGCCGCAATGCCTACACAATCGATAAGCAAGAGTTCGGCATAAAACAACCGGAGAGAAATAACCATGCTTTCTACACGCATCGCCCGCACGGCTCATGTCGCTGCCATGGCCGCTGCCCTTGCCGGCGCCTTTGCGGCTACCGCTCTCGCGGATGACAGCAACGGCAACAAGGGGGGCGGCAATGGGCGTCCGGACGGCGTGCGGGGCCGGCAGGCGCTGATCAAGGTCTCCGGTGAGGGCCGCGCAACCGCAGCGCCCGACATGGCGATCGTGCAACTGAGCGTCGTCAAGGATGCCAAGACCGCGCGCGAGGCGCTCGACGCCAACAACAAGGCGATGGCGGAGGTGCTTGCGGCGCTGAAGCAAGGCGGCATTGCCGAGCGCGACCTGCAGACCAGCGGCTTCTCGATCAACCCGCAGTACCACTATCCGCAGAACAACGATGGCAGCAACCGCCCGCCGGAACTGATCGGTTATCAGGTCGTCAACGGTGTGACAGTCCGCGTGCGTGAGCTGAGCGAACTCGGCGAGGTCCTCGACAAATCCGTGACGCTCGGCGTCAACCAGGGCGGTGGCATCGAGTTCACCAGGGACAAGCCCGACGATGTCATCACCGAGGCCCGCAAGGCTGCCGTGGCCGATGCCATCGTGAAGGCGAAGGTGCTGGCCGAAGCCGCCGGCGTCTCGCTCGGCCGCCTGATCGAGATTTCGGAACAGGCCTCGCGCCCGGAACCGGTTCCGATGGTGCGCAGCATGGCCAAGGAATTCGCCGCCGATGCCGTTCCGATTGCGACCGGTGAAAACACCTACAACGTCACGGTCAACGTGACCTTCGCTATCGATCAGTGATGCAACCCCGGCTCGGCGCGGACTAAGGAATCCTCGCCGGCCCCGTTCGCCCGAGATTGAAAGCGCCAGGGCAATTCAGAATCTTACAGCGTCCTTTGCGCATCTGGCAAAACGTGCGGGGCTGTAGTTTCAAAGGGCTTTCGCGCGAAGACAACTGAAAGCCCCGGGCGAGTCGCTTCGCGCGGGGCTTTATCGAATCAGAAGCCCCTCACGAAGACCGTAAGGGGCTTGTTTCCGCCGGCCGGGGGAGACGAGACGGAAATCCGGCAGTTTACCAGCGGCCGATTACCGGGCATCCGCGCACATTGGCGAAGATGATTGCCTGGCGGTAACCATGGCGGCGACCCTCGACGACGACCTGGCGCCGCGCAACATTGGCGACATGGGCCCGGCGCAGACCGCGATCACGTGCCTTTTCGACGGCAAGCCACGGGTCACAACGGCCGCGGCGCTCACGGCCCCAGCGGGGGCGATCCCGGCGCCAGTCGTCGCGATCGTAGTCGCGGTACTGGACATCGACGCCGCGTGGCGAGCCAAACTCGAATATCAGCGATTCAGCGGAAGCCGTGGTGGCGGCACCCACAAGACCGGTCAACCCGATGACGGCGGCAACGGCGGCTTTGACGAGGAACTTTTTCATAGCTTTTCTCCGGTGTGGCGAAGGGTTCGAAATTGGCGATTACCGCTCTCGACCATTGAGCCAACCATAGACTGGATAAACTGAACGGTACCGGAACCCTCCGTTCATGTGCTGTTCAGGTTCATGGATCGCGCGTGGGAGAAACGAAGAAGCAAGACGATTCGCTGCCTTCGCCCCCTCGCATTTCCTGGCGCGCCGCCCCGATGCCGGAGAAAATTACCATAGAGGTTCAAAAGGTTACGCGCGGAGAACCGCTCAGCCCGCCAGTTCCCGTTCGAAGATGCGGAGATTCCGGTAGTGGCTGAGGCGGGTGATGGCGCCATCCTCGATTTCGAAGATGAAAACGCTCGGAATGGCATAGCTCTGGCCCGAGGCCTCGGGGAAGCCCGACATGGTCTCGCGATAGGTGCCGCGGGCGGTCATGTCGGCGGCGACCCGCTGCCCAAAGGCATCATGCATCAGCACGACGTCGTTGAACGTTTCGTCGAAGTGGCGCAGATAATTCATGATCCAGGCCCTTAGCGGATCGACGCCGAGGGTCCGCTGACCGGTAAGCGAATCGAGCGCGATGTCCTCATCGACGAGGCGCGAAAGCGCATCGAAATCGCGATCGTTGACGGCCTCGATGAAACGGCTGGCGATGGTCTGGGCGTCTGTCATCATCTCCCCCTGAAGCTTAATGGTCACTCACTGTACCGCTGAATTTCCGTCCGGAGCAGAGATTCACGCGCCAAGATGCAGGACGACTTCACGCTGGTGCGGGCGGTCACGATGCTCGAAGAGGTACAGCCCCTGCCAGGTGCCGAGCACCATGCGCGCGTCGGTTACCGGGATAACGATCGAGACCTGTGTGAGCGCCGCCTTGATGTGCGCCGGCATGTCGTCAGGTCCCTCCTGGGTGTGGACGATCCAGCGCATGGAGGGATCGGAGGACGGCGGCACCAGACGGCGGAAGAATTCATCGAGGTCGCGTTTCACATCCGGATCGGCATTCTCCTGGATGAGCAGGGACGCGGACGTATGACGGACGAACACGGTGAGAAGTCCCTCCGCGACGCCTGACTTCCGCACGAAATCGGCCGCCGCATCGGTGAACTCGTATAGTCCCTGGCCACGGGTGGCGATGGTGATGGCTGTCTGCGGCATTGCGGCTCTTCTCGTTCACTGGCGGCGACGAAGGAACACGTCCTTGAAGGAATCAATTTAGGAAGAATATCCGACAATTCAAAATTCGCCGCCGCCATTGAGGAACGAGCAGAGTGTCAGGGGGCAGGCCTCGCCGGCACAGACGGACGGCAGGCCCCCTCCCCGCTATAGCTGCAGAAACGGTTGGAAGCCTCCATAAATCATGCGCTTGCCATCGAAGATGGACTTCCACTCGTCACCTTGAAGCCGCGGATCGGCCATAACCTTGGCGACGATTGCATCGCGATCCTGGCGCGACCCGTAAAGGACCCAGGAGAAGACCACCGTCTCGTCGTCCTTCGCCTGCACCGCCCGCGGAAAGGACGTCAATTCGCCATAGGGTACGTCGTCCGCCAGGCACTCGACGTAGCTGAGCGCCCCGTGTTCCTTCCAGACGTCGCCCGCCCGGCGCGCGAGCGCCTTATATTCCTCGACCTTCGCCTTCGGCACGGCGATGAGAAAACCATCGACATAAGGCATTTGTATCTCCTCCTGTTTTGGCTGGACAGGCAAAGGACGATCGAAGGGGAAAGGTTCCGACAGGGGGTGATGATTTTTCGTGATCTTCGTCGGGAGGCGAGCCCGCTTTCGCTGGGTCCATCGGCGAACAGAGCATGCGTCGATTGCGTTCTCGGAACGCCCACTTCCATTCGTCCAGCGTAGCGGTTTGTGTCTGAAAAGACGCGCGGTGCTGCGGTCACGAACCACAGCCGCGCAGTTGCCCCGCATAGATCGCCGCCACACTGGCCGCGCGCTTCGCGCCTGCCTGCGCCGTTGCGCTCCAGTTGCCTCGAGTGTAACCGCCGTGACCGTGATAGTAGGCAATGTAGAGCCGGTAGGGATCGTTGAGCGCGATGCCGTTCCTCTGATGGCTTTGATTGTGGTACCAGGCGATGAAGCGGATCGCGTCGGCGAAATCCGTCCGGCGCGCCATCCAGCGCCCGGTTTCGGCCTGGTAGCGGGCCCAGGTGCCATCGAGCGCCTGCGAATATCCATAGGCGGTCGAGACGCGCGTCCAGGGAATGAAGCCGAAGAGCTTGGTGCGCGGCGGCCTTGCATTGTGTCGGAAACCGGACTCCGTGTAGATCGTCGCCATCAGCACGGGCACGGGCACGCCATATTCGCGTTCCGCCGCATAGGCGGCCCGACGCCAACTGTTGAAAAGACCATCTCGCTGCTCGAAAACCGCACAGGCGTTCCGGGTGTCCCTCGGCACCGTTCCGCAGCCGGCCAGCAACAGGAGGACGACGACAAAAACGCAACGCATCGTGGAACCTCTCGTTTGCGAGAGATTGATAAAGCGTAAATGTTAAGGATCGGTTTTGAGGCGAAGTTGAATGACCGCCAGAATGACAGCCGTCCTGCCGTTTCTCGTCATGCTTACCGGCGTGCTCTCTCCGGAGCGAGCGTGGGCCGGCAACACGCGGGATCTCTATACGAGCGACGCGATCGTCACCGGCACAGGCGAGCAAAATCGGCAAATCGGTTTCCGCGAATGCCTTGGCGAAGTCCTCGTCAAGGTCTCCGGCGACCAGCGTGTACTCGCCTCGCCCGCGCTCTCGCCGCTCATCGAACGCGCCGGCAGCTTCGTTGCATCCTTTGCCTACCGGGATCGGCTCGAGGGTATCCCGATCCACGACGAACAGGGCACGCACGACCGGCCGCACGACCTGACCTGCCGATACGAGCCGGCAACGATCGACCACCTGCTCGATACGCTCGGATCAGGGCCCTGGCTTCAGCCGCGGCCACGGATTGCCGTCTTCCTCGCCGTCCATGATCAGAAACGCAGCTTCATGTTGACGAGCGATGGCGACGAAAGCCCTTATATGGCCGAGTCGCTCGCCGCGGCGACCGTGCCTCTCGCACTTGAAGCAAGGCTGCCGGCCCGCAAAACGCTTGCCGCGGAAAAGCTCGGCCTCGACGTCCTGTCGGCCGAAGAAGCTGCGCAACTGGAACGGCTCGCAAAGAAGATCGGCGGCGATGTCGAGCTCGTGGGCACGATTTCCTGGAGCGACAAGGCGCTCGGCTGGATAGCCGACTGGCAACTCGCGAGCGCCGGGAAGACACACCGGTGGCAGGTCCGCGGGGTCAGCTTCGACGACGCCTTTCGCAATGCGATCCGCGGGACGGCGCAGGTTCTGTCAGGTAACGGCGAGCCTTGACGCAGACCAAGCCTTCGCGCCGGTGGCGTGCCAGTCAGTCTCAGCGATGGAAATCACCGGGCCGTCGACCGGCCATGCTTTAGCCGAGCGTAGCGATGAGTTCCCGATAGGCCGCTTCCGGAAATGCCTTCAATGTGCGGGTGCGCACATTGCCGTTCATGCCGAGCGTTAAAGCAAACCGCGCAGCGACCGCGTCATCGGGTGCTTCGCAGATTGCGACCATGTCGTATTCACCCATCGTCAGGTAGAAGTCCTTGAAGGATCCGCCCATTTCGGTGAGCACATTCCTGGCGGCATCCAGCCGCTTCGGGGACTCACGTACGTTCTTGATACCCTGCTCGGTCCAATTGAGAAGCACGACATAAGTGGTCATCTCACACCTCCCGCAGAGCATCCCGCTTTCGGATGAAAGCGGATAAATGCTCTGGATTCGAGGACTTGAGCAATTCCAGGAAAAGTGTGTAACGCCTTCCGTCCGGAATTGCGTCATTTCAAAAAATTGGGCGTTTCACTGTATCGACGAACGTGAAACGCTCTGGAGTGCCTCTGCGTTTATCGCGCGGCACTCTCGATTCGCCCAAGGTGCGGTGTCGCTGCGGCGCGGGCTCGCCGCAAACCATGAAGTATAATCCCGCGGTCATGGGCGAACAAGCGCGGCAGGCGGCGCAGGGTTCGGGCAAATTGGAAAAGCAGACGGCACAAAAAAGCCGGGCACGAGGCCCGGCTTTTTTGTCGTCTCTGTAGCGCTTAGCTATCGAGGAACGACCGCAGCTTGCGCGAACGGCTCGGATGCTTGAGTTTCCTCAGCGCCTTCGCCTCGATCTGGCGGATACGTTCGCGGGTGACCGAGAACTGCTGACCGACTTCTTCGAGCGTGTGGTCCGTGTTCATGCCGATGCCGAAGCGCATGCGCAGCACACGCTCTTCGCGCGGCGTCAGCGAAGCGAGAACGCGGGTCGTCGTTTCACGCAGGTTCGCCTGGATGGCGGCGTCGATCGGCAACAGCGCGTTCTTGTCCTCGATGAAATCGCCGAGATGTGAATCTTCCTCGTCACCGACCGGTGTTTCGAGCGAGATCGGCTCCTTGGCGATCTTCAGCACCTTGCGCACCTTCTCGAGCGGCATGGCGAGCTTTTCGGCCAGTTCCTCCGGCGTCGGCTCGCGGCCGATTTCGTGCAGCATCTGGCGCGAGGTACGAACGATCTTGTTGATCGTTTCGATCATGTGCACCGGAATGCGGATCGTGCGGGCCTGGTCGGCGATCGAGCGGGTGATCGCCTGCCGGATCCACCAGGTGGCATAGGTCGAGAACTTGTATCCGCGGCGGTACTCGAACTTGTCGACCGCCTTCATCAGGCCGATATTGCCTTCCTGAATGAGATCCAGGAACTGCAGGCCGCGGTTCGTGTACTTCTTGGCGATCGAAATGACGAGACGCAGGTTGGCCTCGACCATCTCCTTCTTGGCGATGCGCGCTTCGCGCTCGCCCTTCTGGACCATGGAAACGATGCGGCGGAACTCGGCGATGGAAATGCCGGTTTCGGTCGCAAGATTCTGGATCTCCTGGCGGATATCCCGGATCGTCTGGTTCTCGGCCCTTGCAAACTCCTTCCAGCCCTTGCCGGCGAGATTGCTGATCGACTTCATCCAGTTCGGATCGAGCTCGGCGCCCGAATACTGTTCCAGGAAGGAGTCGCGCTTGACACCGTAGGATTCGGCGAGGCGCAGCAGCCGGCCTTCGTTCTGCATCAGGCGCTTGGAAATGTCGTAGAGCTGCTCGACCAGCGCATCAATGCGGTTCTGGTTGAGCGACAGCGACTTCACCGCCTTGATCAGCTCGTCCTTCAGTTCCTTGTAGCGGCGCTCCTGCGCCGGCGACAGGGTGCCGGTGGCGGCAAGGCGCGCCTCGACCTGCTGGTCCTGCAGCTTGCGGAGCTTCTTGTAGGTCTCGGCGATGATGTCGAGCGTTTCCATCACCTGCGGGCGCAGTTCCGCTTCCATCGCGGCGAGCGAGAGGTTCGATTCATCATCGTCCTCTTCTTCTTCCTCCGGTGGCTGGCCATCGCCGCCGACATTGGTGATGTCGTCGTCATTGGCTGCGGCTGCGCGCGTCTTGCGCACCTTTTCCTTCTCTTCGGCCGCCTTGCGGTCAGCCTCGATCTTTTCCGGGCTCTGGAACTGCGGGGCAGCCTTCGCTTCCGGACCGGAATAGGTGGTCTCGAGATCGATGATCTCGCGCAGAAGCGTCTGGCCTTCGTTCAGTTCATCGCGCCAGATGATGAGCGCCTGGAAGGTAAGCGGGCTCTCACAGAGACCCGCGATCATCGTTTCGCGACCGGCCTCGATGCGCTTGGCGATCGCAATTTCGCCTTCACGGGAGAGAAGTTCGACCGAGCCCATCTCGCGCAGGTACATGCGCACCGGATCGTCGGTGCGATCGGTGGGTTCTTTCTTCTTGCCGGTCGCAAGCGCGGTACCGGTGGAGGTGGTCAGTTCACCGCCTTCGCTGTCGCCGTCGTCACCGCCGTCTTCGTCGTCGCCGCCACCGGCAGCTTCCTCGGCTTCCTCATCCTCGATGACATTGATGCCCATGTCGGAGAGCATGGCCATCGTGTCTTCGATCTGCTCGGAGGTGACTTCCTCGGACGGCAGGACCGAATTCAGTTCGTCCATCGTCACGTAGCCGCGCTTCTTGGCGGCCTTGATCATCTTCTTGACAGCGTCGTCGGAAAGGTCGAGAAGCGGGCCGTCCGGAGCGCCTTCGCGTTCAACGTCTGCTTCTTCGTTTTCTTTGACTTTAGTTGCCATTTATTCGTCACTTTCCTTGTCGCAACCAGCGTGCGCCTGGTGCCAATGCCGCTTCGTGGTTCGGGCGCCGCGCACCCGCCACCGAATCATTTCCCCTGACGTAACGGGATGATGTTTAATTCCTGATTAACCACGACAGCGATCGCGGTTGAGCGGCAAGCTTCGACAGCCCTGCCACTGAAACGTCTCAGGCATGATTTTCCTATCCGCCGTACCGTGTCGCCATTTCTGCTGAAATGGTGATTCCCAGAATTTTTGATCCCGTCAAGCATTTCCGGTGAAAAACCGCGTAAATCGGCAAAAAACGCTTCTTCGCGGGTTTCTGCGCTGTTTATCAGCTTTCGCTCAACATGTAGGAGCGGCCTTTAAAAAGACAAGGGTCGCGGCGCTTCGCTGGTCAAGGAGATCGATGTCACGGCATAATTCTCCTCCGAGAGTCGCGAGACCATTACCGCTGGACGGGTCACGGCGCCCCTTTACCGGGAGATTGAGATCCCAGTTCGGGCTAGCAGGCTGACCAGCCGCCGCACCAATCCTCGTTCGCGTTCTCTACCAGTCCATCACCACCTTGCCGGAATTTCCGGAGCGCATCGCCTCGAACCCCTCGCGAAAATCGTCGATGCCGATCCGGTGGGTGATGACCGGCGAGAGATCCAGCCCGCCTTGGACGAAGGCGATCATCTTGTACCAGGTCTCAAACATCTCGCGGCCGTAGATGCCCTTCAAGTTGAGCATCTTGAAGATGACCTTGTTCCAGTCGATCTCGAATCCGGCCGGTGCGATGCCGAGGATGGCGATCTTGCCGCCGTTGTTCATCTTGTCGATCATGTCGCGGAACGCCGGCGCCGCGCCCGACATTTCAAGACCGACATCGAAACCCTCGGTCATGCCGATCGATCGCATCACGTCGGCGAGGTTTTCCTTGGAGGCATCGACGACATGGTCGATGCCGACTTTGCGGGCGAGCTCGAGGCGCGTCGGGTTGATGTCGGTGATCACCACCTTGCGTGCGCCAGACCGCTTGGCAACCATGGCACCCATGATGCCGATCGGCCCCGCTCCGGTGACGAGCACGTCCTCGCCGACGAGATCGAAGGAAAGCGCCGTGTGCACGGCATTGCCGAAGGGATCGAAGATCGCGGCGATCTCGTCCGGCACGTCGTCCGGGATCGAGACGACATTATATTCAGGGATGCAGACGAACTCGCCGAACGAGCCCGGACGATTGACGCCGACTCCAAGCGTATTGCGGCAGAGATGGCCCCTGCCCGCCCGGCAGTTGCGGCACTTGCCGCAAACGATGTGGCCTTCGCCCGATACGCGTTCGCCCACATGATGCTTGGTGACGGCGGAGCCGACCTCCGCGATTTCGCCCATGAACTCATGGCCGACGACCATCGGCACGGGAATCGTCTTCTGCGCCCATTGATCCCAGTTCCAGATATGAACGTCGGTGCCGCAGATCGCCGACTTCTTCACCCGGATCAACACATCGTTGGGGCCCACTTCCGGCACCGGCACCCGCTCCATCCAGAGCCCGACTTCCGGCTTCGTCTTGACCAGCGCCTTCATCATGTTCGTCATCGCAAGATCCTCCGCCCCTCACCCTAACTCGTCAAATCACTTCGAGATCGCGACCGACCTCTTCGAAGACGGCGATCGCACGCCGGACATCCTGCTCGCTGTGGGCGGCCGACATCTGGGTCCGGATCCGCGCCTGGCCCCGCGGCACCACCGGGAAGGAGAAGCCGATGACATAAACGCCCTTCTGAAGCATCCGGGCGGCCATCTCCTGGGCAAGCGTGGCGTCACCCAGCATGACGGGAATGATCGGATGCCCTTCGCCGGCAAGCGTGAAGCCGAGCTTCGACATTTCCGCGCGGAAAAGTGCCGCGTTCGCATAAAGCCTCTCGCGCAGCTTATCGCCGTTCTCGATCAGATCGAAGACCTTGAGCGAGGCGGCGGCGATGACGGGGGCCAGCGTGTTGGAGAAAAGATAGGGACGCGAGCGCTGCCGCAGCCAATCGACGATTTCGGCCTTGGCCGAGGTGTAGCCGCCCGAGGCACCGCCGAGCGCCTTGCCGAGCGTGCCGGTGATGACGTCGATCCTGCCCTCGACGCCGCAATGCTCGGCGGAGCCGCGTCCATGCTTGCCGACGAAACCGACCGCATGGCTGTCATCGACCATGACCATCGCGTCGTATTTCTCGGCGAGATCGCACACACCCTGAAGATTGGCGATGATGCCGTCCATCGAGAAGACACCATCGGTGGCGATCAGCTTGAAGCGACTGCCTTCAGCCTTCTTCAACTCCTCCTCGAGCGCCGCCATGTCGTTGTTGGCGTAACGAAAGCGCTTCGCCTTGGAGAGGCGTACGCCGTCGATGATCGAGGCATGGTTCAGCGCATCTGAGATGATCGCGTCTTCCTCGCCAAGCAATGTCTCGAACAGGCCGCCATTGGCATCGAAGCAGGAGGAATAAAGGATCGTATCCTCCATTCGAAGGAAGGAGGAGATGCGGGCCTCGAGTTGCTTGTGCTCTTCCTGTGTGCCGCAGATGAAGCGCACCGAGGCCATGCCGTAGCCGTAGCGATCGAGCGCCTGCTTGCCGGCCGTGGCAAGCTCTTCGTTGTCGGCGAGGCCGAGATAGTTGTTGGCGCAGAAGTTCAGCACCCGGTCGCCGGACGCCACCTCGATTTCACCCGCCTGCTTCGAGGTGATGACACGTTCGGACTTGTAGAGACCGGCGGTCTTCAGGCCCTCCAACTCAGAACGAAGATGGGACAGAAAGGCTTGGGTCATGGCTGGCCGCTCTCGCTGTAAGAAGGATGTTTCGAACCAGGGCACCGCGCCGTTCGCACACGCTGCGGACACCCTGGCATCTTGGATCTGCGCATAGGCCCTGCGAAACTCGATTTTCGAACTTCGGTGGAGCGTTAGACGACTACCACGACAACACGCCTCGTGCAGCAATTTCCAGCGCCCTCGAAGGTCCGGAATGCACGGACCGGCGAAAACGACAGGGGCTTTCACGCAATGCGCCGCCTGCGGATACTTTCTGTCCCCAGGGGCGCTTCAGGCGACATTTTCATTCGCAACATGCAGTGCGGGCGGCATCGTCCGAGGCTGCCTATCCGTCGAGATAGCCGTCGATGACGGCCAGGAATGCCTCGCCGTAGCGTTCGCGCTTGCTCTCGCCGATGCCGGGAATATCGAGGAGATCGTCGAAGTCGCGCGGACGCTGCTTGGCGAGCGCGATCAAGGTCGTGTCCGGGAAGACGACATAGGGCGGCACGTTCAATTCCTTGGCGATCGAGAACCGCTCGGCGCGCAGGCGTTCGAAAAGCTCGAGATCGGAGCCGGCGAGATCGGCTCTCTCGCGCTGCGCACCGGACTTCGCCGCTCGGGCGGCCTTGCCCGAGGTTGGCCTGTCCTTGCGGAAGAACACCTGGCGCTCACGTTTGAAAACGGCGCGTGCCTCCGGCTCGAGCTGGAGCGCTCCGAAGGCGGAATGATCAACCCGGACGAGGCCAGCGGCGAGCAACTGCCGGAACACCGATTGCCACGTTCGAGCCGGCAGATCCTTGCCGGCACCAAAGACCGGCATATCGACATGGCCAAAGCGTTCGGTTTTCTCGTTGACCGTGCCCATAAGCACATCGATCACGTGGCCGGCGCCGAAGCGCTCGCCCGTCCGATAGACTGCGGCGAGCGCCTTGATCGCGGCTTCGGTGCCGTCCCAGGTCTCGACCGGCTTCAGGCAGGTGTCGCAATGGCCGCAGCGGCCCGGATAGGCCTCGCCGAAATGCGCAAGGATCGCCTGCCGCCGGCAACCCGCCGTCTCGCAGATTGCGAGCAACGCGTTGAGCTTCGCGCGCTCGATGCGCTTGATTTCTTCTGCGGCGGCTCCCTCGTCGATCATCCGCCGGCGCTGGATGACGTCGGCCATGCCGTAGGCCATCCAGACCTCCGAGGGCAGCCCATCGCGCCCCGCGCGGCCGGTCTCCTGGTAATAGGCCTCGACCGACCCCGGCAGATCGAGATGGGCGACATAGCGGACATCCGGCTTGTCGATGCCCATGCCGAAGGCGACCGTCGCCACAAGGCAGAGATCCTCCTCCTTCAGGAATGCATCCTGATGGGCGTCGCGCAGGGTGCGGTCCATGCCGGCATGATAGGGAAGCGCTCGCACGCCTTGTGCGTTCAGCCATTCGGCCGTGTCGTCGACCTTGGCGCGCGACAGGCAATAGACGATGCCGCTCGATCCCTTGAAGCGGGAGAGAAAGCGCAGAAGCTGCTGGCGCGGCTGGTCGCGCTCGACGATCTCGTAGGCAATGTTCGGCCGGTCGAAGCTCGTCGTGAAGACCTTCGCTCCGGTGAGCGCCAGCCGCTCGATGATGTCGTCGCGCGTATGCGGATCCGCCGTGGCCGTGAGCGCGATGCGCGGTACGCCGGGAAAGCGCGAGGCGAGGCAGTCGAGACCGCGGTATTCCGGCCGGAAGTCATGTCCCCATTGCGAGACGCAATGGGCCTCATCGATCGCGAACAGGGCGATCTCCATGTCGCCGATCATTTCGGCGAAGCCATCGGTAACGGCGCGCTCCGGCGTAACGTAAAGCAGGTCGAGCGCGCCCGCCGAGACGGCACGCCGCACCGCGATTGCCTCGTCGCGGGTCAGAGCGGAATTGAGCGCCGCGGCGCGAATGCCGAGCTGCTTCAGCGCCTCGACCTGGTCACGCATCAAGGCGATCAAGGGAGAAACGACAATGCCCACACCGCGGCGGCAGAGTGCCGGGATCTGGAAGCAGAGCGATTTGCCCGCGCCCGTCGGAAAGAGCACCACTGCGTCGCCGCCCGCCGCCACGTGCTCGACGACGTCCTGCTGCTTTCCCCGGAAAGCGGAGTAGCCGTAGACGCGTTTCAGAACGTCGAGAGGATTGGCGGCGCCTTCGGTTTCGAAGAGGCGTGCGGCGGAAGCATTGTCGTTGTGGGGCATGGAATCGCTTTCGTCGGGGCGCTGAGTATGAGGTTTTGGTAGGTGGGATGTAAACCGCTTGAAGACTTGCAAGGGAAGGATCGCCTCAATCGGCAACCAATGCCCCTCACCCTGCCCTCTCCCCGCAAGCGGGGCGAGGGTGGGTCACGTTCGCGGCCTGCGCTGTACCTCAATCGCCAACCCTAACCGCGAGGGCTACGGCGCGGCGGATTGGGCCGACACTGCAATCTCCCTTCTCCCCGCCGGCGGGGAGAAGGTGCCGGCAGGCGGATGAGGGGCAGCCCACGCAGCGACGCTACCGCGCAGCCGGCCCCTTCACCCTCCCCGAAAGCACGCCGAAGCCTTCGATGATGGCTTCCTGGTTCTCAAGCCGCGTCACTTCGAGCTGGACCTCCTGGAGCGTCCGCAGCAGCTGTGGCACGACCTCGAGGTCCCCCTCCTCTGTGGCATGGGCCAGTTCACGTTCCAGCTCGCGCCGCTGCCAATGAAGGGCTTTGCTGCGCCTGTGCAGCGCAAGCGCCTGGAGATAGCCCTCGCGCGCATCTTCCGGCGCCGCCGCGGTCGTCGCGGTCCAAAGGCGCGCATAGCGGACCTGCTGATCGAGCGCACCGATCAGTGCGCCGAAACCCTCCGCCTCCAGTTGCTCGATGAGGGCTTCCCGCGTCAGCCGCGGCCCGTTTTCCGCCGCGGCATTCAGCACCGCCGCCCAGCAGCGCTGCAGATCGCGGTTATCGAACTCGATGGTCGAGATCTCGTCATATTCATCGAAGAGCAATTGCGGATGGTTGACGATGGTGAGCGCCAGCACGCTTTCGCGCAGGAGCGGCACCGCCTGCTGGCCGCTGACGATGGAGGAGCGCGCGAGCCGCTCGGAAACGGCCGTCGGACCGGCTGCGGTGCGCCCACCACCGGCGCCTCTCTGGCCGCCACTCTGGCGCCCGCCCCGCTCGAACGGCCGCCGCTCGTTCCTGAACGGCGCACTGCCCTGCAGAAAGGCATTGAGGCGGTCGCGCATGTCCTGGCCATAGTGGCGACGCACGCTTTCGTCGGCAATGACGGACGTCACCTGCCGCAGCCGCGCTTCGAGTTCGGCGCGTTTTTCCGGCGTGTCGAATGCGCCGCCCTGAACTTCGCGCAGCCACACCATTTCGGCGAGCGAGCGGGCATTGGCGAGCACCTTGTCGAAAGGTTCGCGTCCGTCATGGCGGACGAGGTCGTCCGGGTCCTTGCCGTCGGGCAGCATGGCAAAGCGGACTGATCGTCCGGGTTTGAGATGGGGGAGCGCCAGATCGACGGCACGGTTGGCGGCACGAATGCCGGCGCCGTCGCCATCGAAGCAGAGCACCGGCTGCGGTGTCATCTTCCACAGAAGATCGAGCTGGTTTTCGGTGAGTGCGGTTCCGAGCGGCGCCACGGCATTCTCGATGCCTGCCTGATGGAGAGCGATCACGTCCATATAGCCCTCGACCGCGATGATCGTTCCCGCCCCGTCCGCACCCTGCGAAGCCCGCCGGGCCCGCGCGAAATTGAACAGCACATTGCCCTTGTGGAAGAGTTCCGTCTCGTTCGAGTTCAGGTACTTGGCCGGCGCGTCAGGCGACATGGCGCGACCGCCGAAGGCGATCACCTTTTCGCGCGAGGAAAGGATGGGAAACATGATGCGGTCGCGGAAGCGGTCGTAGGAGACCGGCACGTCCGACCCATGCACGACGAGACCACAGGCCTCGATCTGCTCCTTGCCGATGCCCTTGCCGGCCAAAAACTCTTTCAGCGCATTGCGGCTGTCGGGCGCGAAGCCCAATCGAAACGTCTCGATCGTACGGCCGGTCAGCCCCCGCTCACGCAGATAGGCCCGCGCCTTGGCACCATTCGCCGTCTGGAGCTGGTCCTGGAAGAACTGTGTCGCCATTTCCATGACGTCGAGCAGGCTCGTCCGTTCCTTCTCGCGCCGCTCGGCCTGCGGGTCGGGCTGAGGCATCGCGACGCCGGCCATGTCGGCGATCTGCTGCACGGCTTCAGGGAAGCTCAATCCTTCGAGGTCGGTCAGGAAGCGGAAGTGGTCGCCGGAAACACCGCAGCCGAAACAATGATACCGGCCCTTGCGGTCCTCGCAGTGGAAGCTCGGCGACTTTTCGCCATGGAATGGGCAGCAGGCCCAGTAGTCGCCGCGCGGGACGTTGGTCTTGCGCCGATCCCAGGTGACGCGCTTGCCGATCACGTCCGAAATCGGAACGCGATCGCGTATCTCGTCAAGGAAGGACGGTGAAAAGCGCATGAATACCTCTGATCAACCTTCCATATAAGCGGCATGGCGCGCAGAAGCCACAGCCGCCCTGCTCCGTGCCCGCAATTCACAGGCACGAATTCCAGGCTGAAGGCACAGTTGGTCTTTTTGGGAGAGCGCGCCATTCAATTGAGGCGTCGCAAGATTTCCGACACAGATCGGAAGGGGTAGTTGCGCCCGCGACGAGCGGGCGCAAAAGCTTACTTCAGCAGGTCCTTCACGAGGCCGGACGCCTTGGCGAAATCCATCTGGCCGGGATAGCGCTCCTTCAGCGCGTTCATGCACTTGCCCATGTCCCGAAGGCCGTGGGCGCCCGTCTCCTGGACGACGGCGGCGCAGGCCTGCTTCACCTTGTCCTCGGAAAGCTGTTCGGGCAGGAACTGATTGATGACAGCAATTTCCTGGCGTTCCTGCTCCGCGAGCTCGGGGCGTCCGCCCTCGTCATAGATGCGGGCGGACTCTTCGCGCTGTTTGATCATCTTGGCGAGGATCTGCATGATCTCGTCATCGCCGACCGGGTCCTTGCCCTGGCCGCGATTGGCAATGTCACGATCCTTGATCGCCGCCTGGATCAACCGGACGGTCGATGTGCGCCGCGTGTCCTTGGCTTTGAGTGCGTCTTTCAATGCGTTCGCGAGTTGGTCGCGCATGTCTTTACTCCATGTCGAAACCGGCCCGCGGTGCTTGTGCCCGGAACCGGCTCGATTACGTCGTTGTTGTCGTCGTCTTAAACCAGTGCGGCAGGTACAATCAAACGGATTACGCAACCAATTGAATTATAAGGAATTTTATTTCCTCACAATTCAAGGCGGCCGGTTGACCCGATCGACGCCTTTGGCTATTTTCCGGCACCTGCACGACATCGGCATGAAACCTTTTTCGCGGGGTTCCCGCGCGCCATGCCGCATGCACTTGAAATGGCGATGAACCGACCGGCTTTCAAGCCGCGCCTTCCGCCGCAACGGGATAGGAACGATGACCGCGACACCCGCATGGACAACTCAAAAACCCACCGCCCTTCTCGTTCTGGCCGATGGTACCGTGATTGAAGGCAAGGGCATCGGCGCGACCGGCAAGGTTCAGGCCGAGGTCTGTTTCAACACGGCGCTGACCGGATACCAGGAGATCCTGACGGACCCTTCCTATCTCGGCCAGATCGTCACCTTCACTTTCCCGCATATCGGCAACATCGGCACCAATGACGAGGATATCGAAGACCTGACGCCCGCCGCCCGCCACGGAGCCGTCGGCGTCATCTTCAAGGCCGACATCACCGAACCGTCGAACTACCGTGCCGCCAAGCACCTCGACGCCTGGCTGAAGGCGCGCGGCATCATCGGCCTCTGCGGCATCGACACGCGCGCTCTGACCGCCTGGATCCGCGAAAACGGCATGCCGAACGCAGTCATCGCCCACGACCCCGCCGGCGTCTTCGACGTCGATGCGTTGAAGGCCGAGGCCAAGGCCTGGAGCGGCCTTGAAGGCCTCGACCTCGCCAAGGTCGCGACCTCCGGTCAGTCCTACCGCTGGAACGAAAAGCCCTGGGTCTGGAACGAGGGCTATTCGACGCTCAGCGAGACCGACGCCGCCTATCATGTCGTGGCCCTCGACTATGGCGTCAAGCGCAACATCCTCCGGCTCTTTGCCGGCCTCAACTGCCGGATCACGGTTCTGCCGGCTCAGTCAAGCGCCGAGGAAGTGCTCGCCCTCAATCCGGACGGCATCTTCCTCTCGAACGGCCCAGGCGACCCGGCCGCGACCGGCGAATACGCCGTACCGGTGATCCAGGACCTGCTGAAGACCGATATTCCGGTCTTCGGCATCTGCCTCGGTCACCAGATGCTGGCGCTGGCGCTCGGCGCCAAGACCGAGAAGATGCATCAGGGGCACCACGGCGCCAACCATCCGGTCAAGGATCACACCACCGGCAAGGTCGAGATCGTCTCGATGAACCACGGCTTCGCAGTCGATTCGAAGTCCCTGCCGAAAGGTGTTGAAGAGACTCACATTTCGCTTTTCGATGGCAGCAACTGCGGCCTGCGCGTGACCGGCAAGCCCGTCTTCTCGGTCCAGCACCATCCGGAAGCCTCGCCGGGTCCGCAGGACAGCCACTATCTCTTCCGCCGCTTCCTCAACCTCGTGCGCGAGAAGAAGGGCGAACCGGCGCTTGCCGAACGCTGAGAAACACAATCCGCTTCTTAAAAGGCTCGCTCCCGCGGGCCTTTATTTTTTCGACGTCTGCCGCAGCATCAAATGTCGCCGAGCCGCGCCGCGATGAAATCGACGGCGGCACGCACGGACGGCAACTGCCCGCGCCGGTGCGGCATCAGGATCGTCGTTGTCACACGACCCGCAATCCACTCGGGCAGCATGCGTACGAGCGCACCGCTGGCGATCTCGTTGCGGCAAAGCTTGCCGGGCGATGCGGTAATGCCGAGCCCCACCACCGCCGCCTCGCGCAGAACATGCGATTCATCCGCCACGAAGCGCGGCTTCGGCGACACGCCGACAATTCTTCCATCCGCATGCTCCAACACCCAGCCCGCCGATGCCAGCGATGTCAGCAAGCCGTCGTGATGCTCGAGATCTTCAGGATTTTCGGGTGCGCTGCGCCGATCGAGATAGGCCGGCGACGCCACCAGCCAAATGGTTTCAGAAGCGACACGGCGCTGCACAAGGCCGGAATCCGGAAGTGGCGCGAAATGGTCGCGTACAGCGATGTCGAACCCTTCATGGATGAGGTCGACGAACCGGTCCGTCGCATGCATCACGACGCGGATCTTCGGATAGGCGACCGCTAGTTGCGGCAGCAGCGGCGCGAGCGAGAGCTGTGTCGTCGGGACGGATGCCGTGATCCTGACCGTGCCGCTTGGCTCCGCAAGCCTGCCCTTGACCACGCTTTCGGCCGCTTCCGCTTCGATGATCATTGCCGCCGCGTGACGATAGAAATCCTCTCCCGTTTCGGTCACCGAGAAACGGCGCGACGTGCGGTTGATGAGCCGAACGCCTAGGGCTTTTTCAAGTTCCGCCACACGCTTGCTAAGCGTCGATTTCGGTACGTTGAGCGCGCGAGCCGCCGGAGCGAAGCCCCCGTGATCCACGACGTGGACGAAAAGCATGAAGTCGTTGAGGTTCGCCATAGGCCCGATAGATCGTCCACATTCACAGATGATAAGTCCACACTTGCCCATCTAGCACAAGTTCGTCCACAAATGCATCTCTTCCTCAGCGTTCATTCGAAACAAGAGGAAGACATCGTGACCATCTATCAAGGAAAGAAGGCCGTCGTGATCGGCGGCACCCACGGCATGGGACTGGCGACGGTCGCACGGTTGGTCGATGGCGGCGCGGACGTGCTGCTGACCGGACGCAACGAAGGCAATATCGCAACGATCAGAGAGATGTTTGGTGCGCGCGTCCACGCCCTGCGCTCTGACATCGCAGATCTCAACGACATCGCGGTCCTCGGTGCGGCTGTTGGTCAGAAGCTCGGCGCGATCGACCTTCTCCACATCAACGCCGGCATTTCGGAACTTGAGGCGTTCGACAAGGTAAGCGAGGCCTCCTACGATCGTCAGTTCGCCATCAACACCAAAGGCGCGTTCTTCACTGTCCAGCGGCTGGCGTCGCTGATCCGCGACGGCGGTTCCATCGTCTTCACCTCATCGGTTGCCGACGAAGGCGGGTATCAGGGCATGAGCGTCTACAGCGCCACCAAGGCGGCGCTCGTTTCCATCGCCTCCGTACTCGCTGCTGAGCTTCTGCCGCGCGGCATCCGCGTCAATACGGTCAGCCCAGGTTTCATCGACACACCGACCAAGGGTGCCGCCGGCCTTACGGATGCTGAACGCGCCGAATTCAAGGCGCTCGGCGACGCGGTCACACCGATGAAACGCAACGGCACCGCCGACGAAGTGGCGCGCGCCGTGCTGTTCCTGGCCTTCGACGCCACCTTCACCACGGGCGCAAAGCTCGCCGTCGACGGTGGCCTTGGCCAGAAGCTGTCCACGCCAGCCTGACGCCCGGAGGAAGATCATGAGCAGGATTTCCATTCTCGGCCTTGGCGCGATGGGTTCGGCGCTGGCGGCAACGCTCATTCGAAAGGGCCACGAGGTCACGATCTGGAACCGGACATTGTCACGGACCGAGGCGCTTGCCGCCATCGGTGCGACTGTTGCGGCTGGCCCCGCCGAGGCAGTCGCAGCCAGCGAGCTTGCGATCGTGTGCGTCCTCGACTACGCCGCCGCCCGTGCGGTTCTGGCGCCGGCGGGAGATGCGCTCCGTGGCCGCGATGTTGTCAATCTCACCAATGGCACGCCCGACGATGCGAAGAGTCTCGCCGCATGGGTGGAGGCAAAGGGCGCGCGTTACCTCGACGGCGGCATCATGGCGATCCCGCCGATGATCGGCGAGGCCGGCGCCTTGATCCTCTACAGTGGCTCGGGCGCCCTTCTCGAAAAACATAAGGCAGCGCTCGGCGCGCTCGCTACCTGCCGTCTGCTCGGCGAGGACCCAGCCCTTGCGGCGCTCTATGACCTCGCGCTGCTTTCAGCAATGTACGGTCTCTTCTCAGGCTTCCTGCATGCCGGCGCGCTGGTGGCAAGCAGCGGCGGCAAGGTGGCTGATTTCCTGTCGCTTCTCCTGCCTTGGCTCGAAGCGATGAGCGGCACCCTTCCCGACCTTGCCGAGAAGATCGACAGCGGCCTGCATAGCCGCAATGTCGTCTCCAATCTCGCCATGCAGACGATCGCTCTTGAGAACATCGTCAGAGCGAGCCAGGAGAGGCACATTTCGCCCGACTTCATCGAACCCATGCGACAACTCGCCGCCGCTCGGGTCGATCGAGGTCATGGCGGCGACGATATCTCTGGCGTCGTCGAATTGATCCGGAAGCAAAAGTGAATCCGCTTTCAACGCGATAGGTCCCTTGCGTGAATCGAATTCTCAGGCCGTTGAATCGACTTCTGAACAACAAAGCCCGCCAGTGCTGGCGGGCCTTTCCGTCGTCGAGGATCGTTGCTGTTACCTGCAGGCGGCGCAGAAGCGCTGAATGCGCCGGCAAGCCTCTTCGAGGAGCGCCTCGGACGTCGCGTAGGAGATGCGGAAGTTCGGACCGAGACCGAAGGCCGAACCATGGACAACCGCCACGCCTTCCGCCTCCAGAAGCTCCGACACGAAGTCCTCATCCGTCTCGATGACCTTGCCGGACGGCGCGGTCTTGCCGATGAGGCCGGCGCAAGACGGATAGACGTAGAAGGCACCTTCCGGCGTCGGGCAGGAAATGCCCTTGGCCTGGTTCAACATCGAGACGACAAGATCGCGCCGGCCCTGGAAAATCTCCTTGTTGCGCGGGATGAAATCCTGCTGACCGTTCAGCGCCTCGACAGCGGCCCACTGTGCGATCGAGGTCGCGCCCGAGGTCTGCTGACCCTGGATCATGTCCATCGCCTTGATGAGCTGCAGCGGGCCTGCGGCATAGCCGATGCGCCAGCCGGTCATGGCATAGGCCTTGGAGACGCCGTTCATCGTCAGCGTACGGTCGTAGAGGCCGGGCTCGACCTCGACCGGCGTTGCGAACTTGAAGTCACCATAGGTCAGGTGCTCGTACATGTCGTCCGTCAGAACCCAGACATGCGGATGCTTCATCAGCACGTCCGTCAGCGCCTTCAGTTCGTCGTGCGAATAGGCAGCGCCCGAAGGGTTAGACGGCGAGTTGAACACGAACCACTTGGTCTTCGGCGTGATCGCCTTTTCAAGGTCCTCGGCCTTAAGCTTGAAATTGTTTTCCTGCTCCGTCGAGACAAAGACCGGGGTGCCGCCGCAAAGCGCCACCATCTCCGGATAGGAGACCCAGTAAGGCGCCGGGATCACGACTTCATCTCCCGGGTTGAGCGTAGCCATGAAGGCGTTGAAAAGAATCTGCTTTCCACCGGTGCCGACGATCGTCTGCGCCGCTGTGTAATCGAGATTGTTCTCACGCTTGAACTTCTTCGCGATGGCCTCGCGCAGTTCCGGGATGCCGGAAACGGGCGTGTACTTCGTCTCGCCGCGGTTGATCGCATCGATCGCGGCCTTCTTGATGTTGTCCGGCGTATCGAAATCCGGCTCCCCTGCACCGAGGCCGATGACGTCACGGCCTTTCGCTTTCAGCTCACGGGCTTTCTGCGAAACGGCGATGGTGGCGGAAGGCTTTACACGGGAAAGGGCATCGGCAAGGAAGGCCATGGTGTGAGGTCCTGATCGTTTCGAAACAGCGTGAAGCGCTACGGAACGGGAAGTCAGGCTCCATAGCGGTTAGGTCTATGTCGAAAGAAGCCCGGTCTTGCAAGCACTCGAGCGGGAAAAACGCCGCCAAGGCGGCTCAAAATGCGTCACCATGACAAAGTTTCATGAATGCCATCGAGGCGATCGATCGCCAGGCCACGCCTTCGACACCCACAGCTTCTGACGAGACCGGTTTTCAAAACAGCCAGGCGGTCCGCACGATCGTGAAAATGAGAGCACCAGGCGATGCCGCCCTAGGTCCGGATTTTCTCAAAAAAATCAGCGCGTTTCGCCCTTTTCCGCAACGCCTTAATTTGGTCACAACAACTGTCGCAGAGCGCCGCAATTTAGTCCAGCAACAGCCGATTTCCGGGTCTTTTCTACCCTGACGCGAATGCATTGACATCGTGGGGGTATGCAATGTTTCTCGATGACGAAATCGCCGCCGCGCGCACGCGGCGCAACGAGGCGCGCTGGGGCTTCTACCTGGCGCTCGCAGCACTTGCAGCCTGCATCGTGATGATACTCGGTCTGATGGCACAGGCTTCGGCGCAAACGGCCGAGGCCGAACCGCAGCGGCTGGTCACGTTTCTCGAGCAACAGCCACCGAACATGTTTGAAGCGGCAGTCGGGAATCGCAGCGAACGCGCCATGGTGGTCGCGGACCACATCGCGGACGCGCCGACGGCGCATGCCGCAAGCCTGATCGCCGAGGCGATCAGCCAGGTGAACCTGCCGCAGATGGCAACTGCGGCCGACCGGCAGATCCTGATCGGCTTGATGTTGCTTGCCATGGCGCTGATGTCCGGCACGACCTTCGCCCTCTGGCGGCAGCAGATCGCGGCCTTCGTTGTCGCAAAGGTTCACCATCATGGCTGACGACGATCTGCCCGAACAGCGCGCCGGCTTCCTCGCCCGACTGTCGGCAATCGAAACGATCGTCGTGGCGATCATCGCTCTCGTTGCCCTTGCCGGTCTGCTGCTGATCGGCAAGGGTTTCTACATGAAGGCCAAGGCCGAGCTCGCCGGCGAAGAGCGCGCTGTTCCGCTCACCACCGGCTCGATCGCCCGATAAAGCCGTTTTGATCCGATTTGACTTGAAAGGCACGCCGCTGCGTCCCAGCTTACGCTACAGCGTCGCGCGTCTCATCGGACGCGCGCATGTGCCCTTAAATCGGCTGCGATTTAAGGGCACATACGAGGCCGAAAACGCAATCCGGAGAATGCCATGCAGCGCTGGCTCTTGAGAGCAGGTTTGACCAATATTCAGGCCGGCTTTGCGCGGTCCACGGCCGCTCTGCTTTCCGGGTTTCTCTGCCTCGCTGCCCCGCAGCCAGCCTTCGCGCAGCGGGCGCAGGAATTTTCGACCCAGTCCGGCACCGTGCTCGTCGAGACACTCGCAACCGGGCTCAGCCATCCCTGGGCAGTCGAGGTGATGCCGGACGGCGGGCTCATCGTCACCGAGCGCCCGGGACGATTGCGAATTCTGCAGGGCGGCAAGCTGTCGCCTCCGATCGAGGGTGTGCCCGACGTGGCCGCACGCGGCCAGGGCGGATTGCTCGATGTCGCCCTGGATCCAAAGTTCGCCACCAACCGCGTACTTTATCTGACCTATTCCGCGCGCGGCGACGGCGGCTACGGTACGGTCCTCGTCCGAGCGGAACTCTCCGACGACCAGCGCAGCTTGACCGATATGAAGGAACTATTCCGGATGAGCAAGTTCACCGGCAGGGGCCAGCATTTCGGCGCGCGCATCGCCATCGACAAGGACGGCAGCCTGTTCTTCGGTATCGGCGATCGGGGTCAGCGGGACCGAGCCCAGGACCCGCGGGATCATGCCGGCGCCATTCTGCACATCAACCCCGACGGCAGCATTCCGGCATCCAACCCCTATCGCGGTGGCACCGAGGGTCGGGCGGAGATCTGGTCGAAGGGGCACCGCAATCCGCAAGGCATCACTTTCGACCAGGGCGACGGCAGGCTTTTGACGGTCGAGCATGGCGCGCGCGGCGGCGATGAAGTGAACAATCCACAGCCGGGCAAGAACTACGGCTGGCCCGTGGTCACCTACGGCAAGGATTACTCCGGCGCGGAGATCGGCGAAGGCACGGCCAAGGAGGGCTATGAACAGCCGCTCTACTATTGGGATCCGTCGATCGCCCCGGGAGCGCTTGCGGTTTACCGCGGCAGCATGTTTCCGGAATGGGACGGCGACCTGCTGATCGCCGCGCTGAAATACAAGCTGCTCGCCCGCCTGGAGCGGGACGAAAATGGCGCAATCACCTCCGAGGAGCGGCTGTTCGATGGCGAATTCGGCCGCATTCGGGACGTGATCGTCGCGCCGGAC
Source organism: Sinorhizobium sp. 7-81 (assembly GCF_030124405.1). Classification (NCBI taxonomy): domain Bacteria; kingdom Pseudomonadati; phylum Pseudomonadota; class Alphaproteobacteria; order Hyphomicrobiales; family Rhizobiaceae; genus Sinorhizobium; species Sinorhizobium sp. 7-81. The sequence goes on from NZ_JASKLT010000004.1 coordinate 295,008, forward strand.
GGTGCGCTTCTGATGGTGACCGACGAAGAGAATGGCGCCGTACTCCGGGTCTCCAAGGCCCCGACGCAATAACAGCGTCTGGAGCAATTCCAGAAACTGGGGTTGTTTTCAGTCCGGAATTTCGAAGTTCGAAGCATCGGATCATGTTCGAAGCGACGCCCGCACTTCCTTGCGAAACATGAACTTGAGCCCCGACCAGGTCGAATCGACGGCACAGACCTTCACGTCGACGAGATCGAGCGGCAGAAATATCTCGCGCAAGGCATTCTCGGTCAGGGTCGTCGCAACACCTGAGGCCCTCTTCGGCCAAGAAACCCAGAACATTCCATCGGCCTTCAGCCGCGCTGCGAGCGGCACGGCCCGGGCTTCGAGCGCGGTACGCTCGGTTTCGAAGACATGGATGTAGTCATAGCGGCGCGAGGCGACGCGGTCGATCGAGAGATCCATGAGCGACGTCTCGACGAGGGCAAGACCGGGGAAGGCTGCGATCTCGGGAAGTTCGGCCGGAACGGCGAGAAGGAGCGCGGCCTGCCCGTCGCGCAGGCCGAGCTTTTTTGCCAGCGGCATTCCGGAATAGCCAGCGCGGCTCATTGCCGTTTCCTTCGTGGCTGCAGGCCCAGATTTGTCGAGCGTCATCGTAGCGTCGCCGGTTTTTTAGCCACAACGAAAGCGCGAGGATGAGGCTTGCCCGGCAAAAACGCAACTGATAGAGCGGCAAGGCAATTACCGGAGCGGCATGGCTTTGGATTGCTTCGATCCAAAACCGTTATGCTCCGGGAGCACAGCCGTGACTCGCCTCCAGGCCAATCTCTTCCTGCTGTTTTCCGGCGCGATCTGGGGCGCCGGTTTCGTCGCCCAGTCGACGGCGATGGAGGCAATCGGTCCGCTCTGGTTCATCGGCCTTCGCTTCGCGATCGCGACGATCGTCGCGCTGCCGCTGGCGCTGGTCGAAACGAGGCTCTCCACGGCTCCGCTTCCGCGAAAGTCGATCCGCAACTTCGTTTTCATCGGCCTGGCGCTCTTCGGCGGCGCGGTGACGCAGCAGTTCGGGCTGCTGACCACCAGCGTCACCAACTCCGGCTTTCTGACGGGCCTCTACGTCGTCTTCGTGCCGATACTGACCGTCGTGTTCCTGCGCCGCAAGCCGCACTGGGTCATCTGGCCGGGTGCCTTGCTTGCGAGCTTCGGCATCTACCTGTTGAGCGGCGGAGCTCTGTCGAGCCTGACCGGCGGAGACCTTCTGACAATCGTCTGCGCCGTCTTCTGGGCGATCCAGATGCTGCTCGTCGGCATCTTCGCCTCCCATACCGGTCGGCCGATGCTGCTGTCGATGGTGCAATTCGCCGTCTGCGCCGCACTCGGTTGCCTGTTCGCAGCCTTCTCCGAACCCCTCAGCCTCGATGTGATCAGGAACGCCCTGCCCCAGATCCTTTACGCCGGAGTTTTTTCGAGCGGCGTTGCCTTCATCTGCCAGGTTGTCGGCCAACGCTACACGACGGCGCCACAGGCGGCGATCTTCCTGTCGAGCGAAGCCCTGTTCGCCGCCCTTTTCGGCGTACTGCTGCTTGACGAAGTCATCACGCCGATCGGTTACGTCGGCTGTGCCGTCATCTTCGTCGCGATGCTGGCGGTCGAGCTTGTTCCGGAACTGGCGAGAAGGCGCCAGGAGGCGGAAGCAGCCGCTTGAAGCGGCGTGCCGCGGCAAGATCTTCTGCACTGCTGGCAAGCTGAACTTACCGTATTACTTATTACTGTCCAACAGCGCCGCTTTTGCTTCAAATCGAGACGCTCTGGCGCGCCGCGCGAGAGCACCGTAGTATTCCTTGCAGTTTTTCTGCAAAATTTGCGGCTCCGCTTTGATCGCGTGCGGAACATGAGACATATCAGACGCTTGCGATTTTTCGGCGAGGCTGCACAAAGCAGCGGCATGATCGAGAGCGACAGAATATGGCGCAAACAGTCCAGCCAAATCGCAGCTTTGTTCAAAAAGCTGTGATTTCAACAGCTTGCGATGCATTCCGAATATTCCACGCCTAAACCGCAACTGACCGGTTTTTGAGCAATGGGAAGCGGCAATACCTCGTCAGAAAAGTTTTGCTTGCCAATTCAAAATAAACCCATCACTCTTACTCTGTTCGGGCAATCTGCGAACACGGGAAGATCTTGAATATAAGCGGGCCGGAGACGCAAACCACTCCGGGCGGCCAGACCGGGGGGAGGCTTATTTTCCCTTCCTATGGCTGGCTGCGAGAACAGGACCCTTTCCTCAAATGTCGAGAACTGCCTGCCCCCACGCCCATTTTGGGCAAAACTGCAATGCTGCCCGCGCCGTCAAGCGGGTGGAGAGAAAAGGACCTGACGCATGGCCGAAACTGGCACTGTAAAATTCTTCAACACCGACAAGGGCTTTGGTTTCATCAAGCCTGACAACGGTGGTGCAGACATCTTCGTACATATTTCTGCCGTGCAGGCTTCGGGCCTGAGCGGTCTCACGGAAAATCAGAAAGTAAGCTTCGACACCGAACCCGATCGCCGCGGCAAAGGCCCGAAGGCGGTCAACCTGCAGATCGCCGGCTGATACGGCGCCTGTTGACAGATTCAAGTTGGAGCCCGGCAATCTTGCCGGGTTTTTTCATTCAGGCTCCGTTCAGTTTGGGCGCCATAGAGTCCGGCCATCATGAAAACCGGAACTGATTCCGGCCCCATGCATAGGATTGAAGCCCATGAACAAGTTCTTCAAAGCCGCCGTTCTCTCGGTTGCCGCAGCCACCATGGTTCTCCCGACCGTCGGCACCGCCCAAGCAGGAGGTCGCGATCACGATGACGCGTGGGCGGCGGGCGCCGTGGGCCTGGTCGCAGGCACGCTCATCGGCGGCGCGATCGCCTCGCAGCCGCGCTACTATAACGAGCCGGTCTATGTCGATCCGGAACCCGAATATTATGAACCGCGCCCGGTCTATCAGCCTCGCCCCGTTTACCAGCCGCGCCCGGTCTATCAGGCCCGCCCGGTCTATCGCCAAGTCGTTGTCGATAGCTATGACCTCGAGCCCTGGACGCCGGCCTGGTACCGCTATTGCTCGCAGCGCTACCGCTCGTTCGATCCGGACTCCGGCACCTTCGTCGGCTATGACGGTCTCCGGCATTTCTGCAGCGCAGGCTGATCTCATTTGAACGCAATAGGCTTAATCAAGAAGGCACATGCCTCGCGCGAGGCATGTGCCTTCTTGATTCTCCCGGCCACCTATAGCCACTGCATGTTTCCTTCGATCGTTCACGAAGGAAACATCCAGGAATATCAGAGGCCCCTGAGATAAGGATTGCTGCGGCGCTCCTCGCCGATCTGCCCGCCCGGGCCGTGGCCGCAAATGAATCCGACATTGTCACCGAGCGGCAGGATCTTGTCGCGAATCGAGGCAAGCAGTTGCTGGTGGTTGCCGCCCGGCAAATCGGTGCGCCCGATCGAACCGTGGAAGAGCACGTCACCGACATGGGCGAAATTCTGCACCCGGTTGAAGTAGACCACGTGACCCGGCGCATGACCCGGGCAATGCAGCACTTCGAAAACATGATCGCCGAAGGAGACCGTATCGCCGTCTTCGAGCCACCTGTCGGGCAGGACGTTCTGCACCTTCATCGTCAGGCCGAAGCGCTCCGCCTGGCTCTCCAATCGCTCAAGCAGGGGCTGGTCGTCCTTGTGCGGGCCGATGATCTCGAGCCCCAGCGCCTCCTTCAGTTCCTTGGCGCCGCCGGCGTGATCGATGTGGCCATGCGTAAGCCATATCGCTTTCAGCGTGATACCGTTCTCACGAATGGTCTGCAGGATGATATCGACGTCGCCGCCCGGGTCGACGATCACGCCCTCTTTGGTTTCACTGTCGAACAGCACCGTACAGTTCTGCTCGAAATGCGTAACCGGGATAATGCCCGCCTGTAACATGCAACCGCGCCTCGCTGCTGGATCGTCTTCAGGGTTGATGCAGGCGTACCTCCACGCTTCCCGTTCCGATCTGGACCTGTTTCGCGCCACCTATAGCGTCATATGGGTGGGATGACAGCCGAATTCAGCGCAGCGCGGCGATTTCCGGTGGAGGCGTTGGCGAAGGGAATTGCACTGTCGTCAGCAGCAGGGCCGATACCACCAGTTCCGATGCCACTACGACGATCACCAGCGGGCGAAGCCGCTGGGCCGTGGTCCTGCTTTCGTCGATGAGTTCCTGCTTCATTTCACCGCTCCCGGATTGCAACAGACCGCCCCCTTCCGGGACGGGAAAGTATCGGCGCTTCAAGCAGCCGTTCGAGGATCGCGCCGGCCGGCCTTCTCGACCTGATCGCTCCTCTCGAAGCAATGTGTCTCATCCTCACATTTAGTGATGTCACAGGGGGAACATCCCGGCTGCACGAGGCGTTTCGCCTCCATCACGTAAGAGGAGCAAGACGATGAAAACCCCTTCCCCCCACCTGTTTCGAGCGGTCGCGGCAGCGGGTTTGATGCTCGCCGCCGGCGCGTCGACGGGTTATGCAGCAATGAGCGCAACCGCGGTTACGGATCTGAACATCCGCGCAGGCCCGGGGCCGCAATATCCGGCAATCGGTCTTGCAACGCGCGGCAGCCCCGCGGTTCTCGACGGGTGCATCCAAGGCAGCAATTGGTGCCGGATCAGCGTCAACGGTATGCGCGGCTGGGCCTATGCCAGATATCTCGCAACCGATATGGGCGGGTCCACCGTCGTGATCGAGCAGCGGCGCGCGGATCTCCCCATCCCCGCCGTGACCTATGAAGTGCAGCCTGGGGATCCGGTGATTGCCACCAGCCCCGAACCACTTGAACTGATCGGGCCGGTGGAGGAGGTTGATGCCATCACGCCGCCACCGGCGGTGCGCACCTACATCACCCAAAATCCGGCCGATACGGTCTATCTCGATGGTGAGGTCGTCGTCGGCGCCGCATTGCCGAACACGGTCGCCGTCCAGCAGATCCCGGACTACGATTACCAATATGTCAGCGTGAACGGACAGCCCGTTCTGGTAGAACCTGCGACACGACGCATCGTCTACGTCTATCGCTGACACGGCCGAGGATCCGGGGCTCCGCTAGCCTCCCCTCCCAACAGGACACAGCGCGCCACGTTAGGCGCGCTGGAGACCAGTGATTCGCCGAATCACGCGCGCATATGCGCCTCTGCGGCGGAAGAAATCCTTGACTTCCGCAAACTGCATCCTTCAACAGCCAAGCGACGATAAAAAGAAGAACTAGTGATATAGATCAGGATCTTATAGGGAGTCCGGCACTCTGCCAGGCACTATCCGCAACGACCGCCCCGCACAGCCGCGACGGCAAAATTGACAAGTTTCCAGTTTCGGTCTCAACCTGACCGTGCCGGATCATCGGCGCATCGCGACTCTCGGACGAGGGCCGCAAGACGGAGGGATCAATGGAAGCATTAATGCCTATCATTACCCAGTTGATCGCGGGGGCGGCTGGTGGCAACGCGGCCAGCGCCATGCTGAAGCAGCAGGCATTCGGGGTCGTCGCACGCACGATCGTCGGAGCCATCGGGGGCCTTGGCGGCGGGTTCCTGATCCAGATGCTCGGCGGGGAAGCAGCCGCCACCGGCCTTGTCATGCAGGCAATTGGCGGCGTTGTTGGCGGCGGCGTGTTGAGCGGCCTCGTAGGACAATTCCTCGGCAAAACAGCATGAAGTCTCGCGAACAATATCCGTAGCAAGACAAAAGGCGGCCGCGGGCCGCCTTTTCTGTTTCCGATTGCTTCAAGAATATTTCCGGTTCGACAGAGGCGCAAAAAACGTTACGCACTTTCCTGAAACTGCTCTATTCCGCTGCGGCGGCGACCGGATGAACTTCCTTCGTATAGTCGTTCATCAGCGTTTCGGTGATCGCAGCCGGCGTGAAGCGATAGGGGCCGATCTCGGATACCGGCGTGACCTCGGCGGCCGAGCCGGTCAGGAAGCATTCCGAAAAACCGGAAAGCTCTTCCGGCATGATCACCCGTTCAACCACCTCATAGCCTCGGCGCTTGGCAAGCTCGATGACGGTTCGCCGCGTGATACCGTCGAGGAAGCAGTCCGGCACAGGCGTATGCAGGACGCCGTCCTTGACGAAGAAGACGTTGGCGCCGGTCGCCTCGGCCACCTGACCGCGCCAGTCGAGCATCAGCGCATCTGCATAACCCTTGGCTTCGGCCGCGTGCTTGGAGATCGTGCAGATCATGTAGAGGCCCGCCGCCTTCGACTTCGACGGAGCGGTTCTGGGATCGGGGCGACGATACTCGGCGATATCGAGACGAATGCCCTTCAACTTTTCCGCGGGGTTGAAATAGCTGCCCCATTGCCAAATGGCGATGGCGACGTTGATGCGGCTGTTCTGCGCGGAGACGCCCATCTGCTCGCTGCCGCGCCAGGCGATCGGACGCACGTAAGCCTCGGAAAAACCTTGGCGCGTCAGCAACTCCTTGCTGGCGCTGTCGAGTTCCTCGACGGAATACGGAATCTTGAAGCCCAGGATGTCCGCCGACTGGTGGAGCCGCTGATTGTGTTCTGTGAGCTTGAAGATGCGCCCGCCATAGGCGCGTTCGCCTTCGAATACGGCGCTCGCATAATGCAGCCCATGTGTCAGCACATGTATCTTGGCATCCTTCCAGGGCACGAATTCGCCGTTGAACCAGATTTCACCGTCCAACTGATCAAAAGGAATAGCTGCCATGGTGTTCTCCTCCGGCGCCTATGCACCATATCTACTGTTGATTATCTTGCTGTTTCCAGTTTATCGGCAAACAGACTGAGGGAGAATTCAATTTCACGATTTTGGATTTGCGAACCGAAACGCGCGGCATATCCTCCAACGGGTCCGATATCTCGCCCGACGAACCGACCGCTATCAACGCGGTAAAAATATGTCAACAAAACTGACATATTTTGCGATATATTTCGCGAAGTGCAATTTGGTTGAAAGGAAATGACTGCGTGCCCGGCCGACCCAAGGACAACACCGATTACCTGACCGAAGTTGTCGGTGAGGACGAAGATACGATAGATTTCGAGATCATCGAGCTGCTGTTCTTTGCCTATCGCGACTTCACCGGCGACCCGGACGCAATACTCGAAAAGAGCGGCTTCGGCCGCGCGCATCACCGCGTCGTGCACTTCGTCAACCGTGAGCCCGGCATGACCGTTGCCGATCTTCTCGAGACACTGAAGATCACCAAGCAGAGCCTTGCGCGCGTGCTGAAGCAGCTCATCGATTCCGGCTATATTCGGCAGGTAACCGGTCCTGAGGACAGGCGGCAGCGAATGCTCTACACCACCGAGGAAGGCAAAGCGCTGGCGCGGGCGCTGGCGGAGCCACAGTCCCGCCGCATAGCCGAGGCATTGGCAAAAACGGGTCCCGGTGCGCGTGAAACCGTGAAGCGTTTTCTCGCCAACATGAAGAATGCCGCCGCGGACTGATCTTCATGGGGTCTGCGCTTTGAGCTTCCGAGCGAGGCGGGCAGACCCCTGGAATCGGGGAATTGGTGGGCGGGCGCCGCGCTTCCACGTGAAATGCGTGATCCAGCCAGCCAGGCTTTGCGGAAAATGAGGGTAGTCGAGCCATGACAGTAAAAGCGAAAGTCTCCGATGATGCGGCGCATCTTCTGATCGTCGATGACGACAGGCGGATTCGCGACCTGCTCAACCGCTACCTGGTCGAGCAGGGTTTTCGGGTGACGACTGCAGCAGATGCCGACGAGGCGCGGCGCAAGCTGATCGGCATCGATTTCGACCTTCTGATCGTCGACGTCATGATGCCCGGCGAGAGCGGCATTCAACTGACGCAGAGCCTGAGGCAGATCAAGACAGTGCCGATCATCATGCTGACGGCGCTGGCGGAATCGAATTCGCGCATTGAAGGCCTCGAGGCCGGTGCGGACGACTATCTGCCGAAGCCTTTCGAGCCGCGCGAACTCGTGCTCAGGATCAACAACATCCTGCGCCGCAACCAGCCAACCCAGGCACCGAAGGTCGATCAGGTCATTTTCGGGCCCTACACCTTTTCCGTGGTCCGCAAGGAGCTTCGCCGCGGCGCCGACCATATCCGGCTGACCGATCGCGAGCAGGAAATCATGACCCTGTTTTCCCAGCGCGCCGGCGAAACCATCCCCCGGCATGAACTGATCGGAGACGATGCCGAGGTTGGCGAGCGGACGATCGACGTGCAAATCAACCGGCTGAGGCGCAAGATCGAGGACGACCCGTCCAACCCCGTCTGGCTTCAGACGGTGCGCGGCATCGGCTACCGGCTGAGTGTGGACTGACATGCGGAATATTCCGGCAAGCGCGGCAAAGAATCATGGCGAGCTTTGACAGCATCAGGCGCGAAAGAACGGGCCCCGGCGACGGCGCCTGGAAACGCCTGGCGCGGTGGTTGCGCCGCCGCCTGCCGATCGGCCTTTACGCACGTTCACTGCTGATCGTCATCATCCCGATGGTGCTGCTGCAGTCGGTCGTCGCCTTCGTCTTCATGGAGCGCCACTGGCAGCTCGTCACGCAACGCCTCTCGGCCGCCGTGACCAGCGACATAGCTGCAATCGTCGATCTGATCACGACCTTTCCGCGCGATGGCGATATCGACCAGGTCGTGCGCATCGCCCGTGAACAGCTCAATCTCAACATTGCCGTCGAGCCTGGCGGTGATTTGCCGCCGCCACGCCCCAAGCCCTTCTTCGAAATACTCGACCAGATCCTCAGCGAGGAGATTTCGGACAAGATCCGCCGCCCCTTCTGGATCGACACCGTCGGCAACTCGAAGATCGTCGAGATCCGTATCAAGCTCGATGATGGCCGTATCCTCAGGGTCTATGCGCGGCGCAACCAGGCCTATGCATCCAACACCCATATCTTCCTGGTCTGGATGGTCGGCGCCTCGCTCGTGCTGCTGACGATCGCGATCCTCTTCCTGCGCGGGCAGATCAGGCCGATCCTGGCGCTGGCGAGCGCCGCCGAAAATTTCGGTAAAGGCCAGAAGATCGACGACTTCGCGCCGCGCGGTGCCGAGGAGATCCGTCGCGCCGGTCTTGCCTTCATCCTGATGCGCGAGCGCATCGAGCGCCAGATCGAGCAGCGGACTGCAATGCTGACAGGCGTCAGCCACGACCTGCGCACGATCCTCACGCGCTTCAAGCTGCAGCTCGCGCTCGCCGGCAACAATCCGGACCTCGAAAGTCTCAACCAGGACGTCGAGGACATGCAGAACATGCTGGAAGGCTACCTGTCCTTCGCGCGTGGCGAAGCAGAAGAGGACGTCGGCCAGCTGAAACTCAGCGATCTCATGGCCCGTCTCGCGGCCGAGGCGGAGCTATACGGCAAGACACTGACGACCTCCATCGAAGGCGAAGACGACATCCGCGTGAGGCCTGCGGCCTTTACGCGTCTCATCGCCAATCTGGCCTCGAATGCCTATCGCTATGCGAACTCGGTGCGAATTGAGGCGCGCCACAGTGCCAAATGGCTGACGATCACAGTCGACGACGACGGCCCGGGTATCCCCGAGCGCTCCAGGGAGGATGTTTTCAAGCCGTTCTTCCGCCTCGACGAGGCGCGCAATCTCGACAGCTCCGGCACCGGGCTCGGTCTCGCGATCGCCCGCGATATCGCGCGAAGCCATGGCGGAAACGTCATTCTTGGCGACAGCCCGCTCGGTGGCTTGCGCGCAACCGTACGTGTGCCGACGTGATCAGTCACGGCGCCCTGCGCGCCGGATAGCAGCGGCTTAGAAGCGCCGTCTCTGGATCCGGATTACCGAGAATAGGTAGCGGTCAGGCCGCGCCGACGATTGAAGCGATGCCAGGCCTCGATCCGGAGCGGATAACGAGCACGCATCGCATCGAGCGGGGCAAGGAGCCTGCCCTCGCGGCCAAGGGACGCATCGAGGATTTCGATGATCCGTCGGTTCGGCCAGGGCTTGCGCGTGATCGTCAGCAGCGCGGCGAAGGCTTCCTCTTCCCTGCCCTCTCCCAACTGATGGGCAATGAGCCCGTAGGCGAGGGCCGTCGAGCGGCTGACGCCGGCATGGCAATGGACAAGGATGCGGCTCGATCGATCGTCGGCCACCGGCCTCATCGCCGCGAAGACTTCCTGAACGAGATCGGGGAAATGCTGCGTCGCACCGGCATTTTCCTGATCACGCATGCGCACGACGCGGTGGGCGACTTCGGCGATGACCGGCACGTCCACTTCCGGCAGCTCCGGATCGAGAAGCGAAAGCACGTGGCTCGCCCGCCATTCTCGCGCTGCGTCCGCCGCCCTCCACAGGCAGGAGACCTTGACGCGTTCATGGATCAGATCGCCGCTCAATATCATCACACTCACATCAGCTTCTTGCCGTTCGGAACCGGCCTGTCGGTCGCCGCCAGCACGATCGCGCCGGCCTCGTCTTCAAAACCGAGGGTCAGCACTTCGGAACGAACGGGACCGATCTGACGGGGCGGAAAATTGACCACGCCCAGCACCTGTCTTCCGACGAGATCCTCCGGTTTGTAATGCACCGTAATTTGTGCGGATGACCGTTTTATGCCGATTTCCGGGCCGAAATCGATTTTCAGTTTGAGGGCGGGCTTGCGCGCCTCCGGGAACGGTTCGGCCTCGACGATCGTGCCGACGCGAATGTCGACGCGCTCGAAATCGGCGAAGGAGATCGTTTCGGTCATGATTGCACTCTGAATTATCCGGCCAGTTCCTCGGCCCGTTTGCGCGCAGCGGCAATCGCCTCGTCGAAGAGCGGCTGCATCCCGTCATCCGCCATAAGAACAGCAAGCGCGGCAGCGGTGGTTCCACCGGGAGAGGTCACATTCTGGCGCAACCGCGCGGCTTCGTCGGGGGACTGATGCAGGAGTTCACCAGCCCCCGCGACGGTTTCCCGAGCGAGTCGCATGGCGAGGTCCGCCTTGAGACCGGCTTTGCGCCCGGCCTCCGCCATGCACTCGACGAGATAGAACACATAGGCCGGTCCGCTGCCGGAAAGGGCCGTGACGGCATCGATGTCGGCTTCGGTCTCGACCCATTCGACAGGGCCGCTGACCTTCAGAAGGTCGTGAACCAGCGCACGCTGCGCGTCCGTCACGTGAGCATTCGCGTATGCGCCCGTCACGCCGCGGCCGATCATCGCCGGCGTGTTCGGCATGGCCCGCACCGTTGCAGCTTCGCCCAGATGGCTTTCGATGAAACCGAGCGTCTTGCCGGCGGCGACGGAAACGATGACCGTTTCGGGACCGACGAGCCCTTTGAGCGGCGGCAATACCGCATCCATGACCTGGGGTTTGACAGCCAAGAAGATCACGCCTGCCTTGACGCCTTCCGGCGCGGACGTGGCGTGGCTGACGCCATTGTCGGCGATAAGCTTGGCCATCGCCGGCTGGGGCCCCGGATCGATGACGAGGACGTCGGCGCCCTTGACGCCGCTCTTCAGCCAGCCGCCGAGCATCGCGCCGCCCATATTGCCGGCACCGATGAGAACGATTGGACCGGAAACGGCTACAGCCACCTCACGCCTCCCCGACGGTTTCGAACAGCACCGCATCGACTGCACGCTGCGCATCCATTCCGGACCAGACGACGAACTGGAACGCCTGGAAATAGGATTCGCAAGCATCGAGCGCACTCGACAACAGCACCTCGACCTGCTGGTTCGTCGGCTCCGCGCCGCCCGCGAGCAAGAGAGATTGACGGAAGATGATGACTTCTTCTTGGCGCCAGAGATCGAAATGCCCCATCAGCACCTGACCGTTGATGTGGGAGAGGAGCCGGATCACCTCGTTGACGCGACCTTCCGGCACCTTGATGTCAAAGGCGCAGGCCAGATGCAGCGCCTCGAACTCCTCCATCCAGGAGAAGGAAACGTGATAGTCCGCCCATTTGCCTTCGACCGTCATGGCGATCTCGTCTTCGCCGGATCGCTCGAACGACCAGTCGTTGTTTGCGGCCACGAACTCGATCATATCGACCGGGTTGGATTGGCGCTCGACTTCCATTTCCAAAAGGCTCATGCATCACCCTAACGGTGCGGCACAGGCGCGCATGATCGCGTTCACAAAACGCAACGCTGCAAACCCAATACCAGATACGGACACACTATGATTGCTGGACGCACGGCCATCCTGGCTTACTTACCCTGCCCGGAGCTTACGTGATCCGTTTCGAATCATCATTTAAAATCAGTGTATAACGGCAGAGTCAGCCTGCCAGCCCCTCAGGCGAAAAATTGCGGCGAAGAACGAGGGCCGCGTTGTGATTTTGATTCAGCGCAGGTGCATAAACGACTCTGCCATAAGGATTTTTTGGCAGTGTCCACAGGTGGAAAACTTTCGAGATTTTATTAACCCTGCCGCGCCGTGCATCTTTTCGGACCTACAAAGGTCGCCGTAGCACTTTGAACGGCCGTTGCTTCAAATCGGGAAACGATTGATGGAATCACTCACCTGCGAGCGAAACCCCGCAGGAAGCGATGCGACGCTCGCGGTTCGCTCCAATCAAGTGGGCGAAGCGAGGCGAGCCGAGCCGCGGCGAGCGCTGCCCCGTCGGCCGCTACTTTTTCTCGCCGGCCTCCGCGAGGCGCGCTTCCAGCGCTTCGATGCGGGCAAGCAGCGCGTCGTTTTCCTCGCGCGCCTTGACAGCCATCTCCTTGATGGCCTCGAATTCCTCGCGCTTGACGACATCGAGCGAATTCAGCCAGCTTTCGGCCTGTGCGCGGAAAGCCGTTTCGACCTCGCGTCGCACGCCCTGGGCAGCGCCCGCCGCATCGGTCATCAGCTTGGCAAAATCGTCCAGAATGCGGTTGGCTCCAGTGCTCATCGTCCAGATCTCCATTTCAGCATCGCGCGTAGCAGCGCGGTCTTGAAATTCAGGTAGGATCGTCGGCGGAAGGATGCAAGAAAAATAAGACGGCACCGAGATCACGGACCGGCACTCGCCAGCTTGACCCGCCCGATTTCGATCGCCATGTTCCGCCAAAACAACCGGCCGGCACGAGACAAGACCTTGGAAACAATCGCCACCCGCCTCGCCATCCTCCCTTTCCCGGAAATCGACCCCGTCATCTTCACGATCGGGCCGCTTGCCATCCACTGGTACGGCCTCGCCTATGTCGCGGGCATACTCCTCGGCTGGCTCTATGCGCGCCGCATCATCCAGAACACTTCGCTCTGGCGCAACGATACCCCGGCCTTCAATCTGACGCAGCTCGACGATTTTCTGCTCTGGGCCGCTGCCGGCATCGTGCTTGGCGGACGGATCGGCTACATCCTCTTCTACGACCTGGGCTCTGTCCTGCAGAATCCGATTCGCGCCATCGAAATCTGGAACGGCGGCATGTCGTTCCATGGCGGGCTTCTCGGTACAACGCTCGCAATCATCGTCTTCGCTCGGCGAAACGGCATCGCGGTCTGGAGCCTGTTCGACGTCGTCGCCACCGTGGTGCCGATCGGCCTCTTCTTCGGCCGCATCGCCAACTTCATCAATGGCGAGCTCTGGGGACGCCTGTCCTCGATGCCCTGGGCAATGGCCTTTCCGACTGGCGGTCCCTTCGCCCGCCATCCGAGCCAACTCTACGAGGCCGCGCTCGAAGGCGTTCTGCTCCTTCTGGTGCTTGGCTACTTCGTCTATCGCCGCAAGGCGTTGAAGATACCCGGCCTGATCTGCGGCATATTCGTCTGCGGCTACGCCGCAAGCCGCATTTTTGTCGAATTCTTCCGCGAACCGGACGCTCAGATCGGCTATCTGGCCGGCGGCTGGCTGACCATGGGCATGGTGCTTTCACTGCCGATGGCGCTCGTAGGCATATGGGCGATTGCGCGCGCACGCCGGGCGGCGGCAGCCACCGCATAACTGGACGGGTGCATGACGAATCCTCTCGCCGACAAGATCAAGGCGCTCATCAAGGCCAACGGGCCGATCAGCGTCACCGACTATTTTTCCCTCTGCCTCGCCGACCCGCAGCACGGCTACTATCGCACGCGCGAGCCCTTCGGCCGGGCCGGCGATTTCACCACCGCGCCGGAAATCAGCCAGCTTTTCGGCGAGATGATCGGCATCTTCCTGGTGCATGCGTGGCAGCAGCACGGTTGCCCCGAGCCCGCGATCATCGCCGAGATCGGCCCCGGCCGAGGCACGATGATGTCCGATATGCTGCGCGTCATCCGTCGCCTTGCGCCAGATCTTTACCAGTCTGGAAGCGTGCATCTCGTCGAGACAAGCGAGCGCCTGCAGAAGGTGCAGGCCGAAGCGCTCGCGGACCACAAAGACAAGGTTCATTGGCACGCGAGCTTCGAAACCTTGCCCGCAGGCTTTCTCCTGCTCGCGGCAAACGAGCTTTTCGACGCTATCCCCATCCGGCAATTCGTGCGGACAACGCAGGGATTCCGCGAGCGCATGGTAGGCCTCGACGCGGGTGGCGAATTGACCTTTGCAGCGGGGGTCGCCGGCATTGATCCGTCGTTTCTACCGTCGCCGGCGCAATCGGTGAGCGAAGGCACGATTTTCGAGATCGCCCCCGCGCGCGATGCCGTCATGGCCGCACTCTGCGAGCGCCTCCGCGCCGGCGGTGGCACGGCGATCATCATCGACTACGGACATCTGGCGACCGGTTATGGGGACACGCTGCAGGCGGTCCGCGAACATCGCTACGATCCTCCGCTCGCCAATCCTGGCCGGGCGGATCTCACGAGCCATGTCGATTTCGAGCAGCTTGCCCATCGCGCCAAAATGGAGGGAGTGCAGGTCAACGGTCTTGCCCACCAGGGGGATTTCCTCGTCGGCCTCGGCCTGCTCGAGCGCGCCGCGGCACTCGGCAGCGGCAAGGACACGCTGATGCAGGAAGGTATTCGCTCCGCCGTCGAACGGCTCGCGGGCTCAGGCTCCGGCAAGATGGGCGAGCTGTTCAAGGTGCTGGCAGTCAGCAGTCCCGAAGTCAGGCTGGCACCCTTCCAGAAAAAGGCGCAGTGACGATCCGCTTTCTGCGGCGCCCTGCTTTTTCAGACGCCCGAAGCTCGCCGTAGCACGTTGAATTGCTGCATGTTTCATCCGAATATCGGTTTCGATGTAAGGGAATATGGAGCAAGCCGGTAGCGGTTCGGCGATTGACAGTATCGGCATGCCGGGTCAACATCGCGCCGGCAAATCAGCCGCAAGTCACCGGGCCGCGACGCGCCCTCAATTCCAATGAAACCTTAAAATAACAAGGGCGAGAACACCGATGCAGGACGACGCCTCGCTTTCCCCGGTTCAGAGTCCGCTCTTCAGCGCCAAGGCGGGACCGGCGATCGCACATGGCTATTTCACGCGCAAGGGCGGCGTTTCCGAAGGTATCTATCGCGGCCTCAATGTCGGCCTCGGCTCGAATGACGACCGCGAGCGCGTCGGCGAGAACCGGGCCCGGGTCGCGCGCTGGTTTGATGCCGAACCGCGGCGCCTTGCAACCGTCCACCAGATCCACTCGCCGGACGTCGTCGTCGTCGACGACAGCTATGATGGCGCGCGTCCCGACGCCGACGCGCTGGTGACCGCGACCCCCGGCATCGTGCTCGGCGTTCTTTCGGCCGATTGCGGGCCTGTCCTCTTCAGCGATCCGCAAGCCGGCGTGATCGGGGCGGCCCATGCCGGCTGGAAAGGCGCCCTCGGCGGCATTCTTGAAAGCACCATCGAGGAGATGATTTCGCTCGGCGCGCGCCGTGAGCGGATCATCGCCTGCCTCGGTCCGTCGATCAGCCGGACACATTATGAGGTGGGAGCCGAATTCATCGAGCGGTTCCTTACCGCCGACAAGGATAACGCATCTTTCTTCAGCCCTTCCGGACGGAACGGTCATGCCATGTTCGACCTGCCGGGGCTGACCATCCGACGACTGGCGGAAGCCGGCGTGACGGCGGAAAACCTCGACATCTGCACCTATGCGGACGAGGACCGTTTCTTTTCCTATCGGCGCACGACGCACAGACAGGAGCCAGACTACGGCCGGCAGATGTCGGCGATCTGCATACGGGAGGTTTGAGATGGCGCTTCACTTTGCGGCAGAGGAATATGCGGCCCGCCTTGCGCGGCTTACGGCGAGGATGCAGGAAGAGAAGCTCGACGCCCTGCTGCTCTTTGCCCAGGAGAGCATGTATTGGCTGACGGGATACGACACCTTCGGCTATTGCTTCTTCCAGACGCTGGTCGTCAAGAAGGACGGCTCGATGGTGCTGCTCACCCGCTCGGCCGACCTGCGCCAGGCCCGCCATACCTCGAACATCGAACGCATCGAGATCTGGGTCGACCGGGTCAACGCCGATCCGGCCATGGACCTCAAGAATCTCCTCAGCGAACTCGATCTTCTCGGCTGCCGCATCGGCGTCGAATACGACACCCATGGCATGACCGGCCGGACAGCCCGGCTTCTCGACCATCAACTCGCCAACTTCGGCGAAATGATCGATGCCTCGTTGCTTGTAAGCCGCCTTCGCCTGATCAAGAGCCCGGCGGAAATCACCTATGTCGAAAAGGCCGCGAGCCTCGCGGACGACGCGCTTGAGGCGGCCCTGCCGCTGATCCGCCCCGGCGGCAGCGAGGCCGATATTCTCGCGGCCATGCAGGGCGCGATCTTTGCCGGCGGCGGTGATTATCCGGCCAACGAGTTCATCATCGGCTCGGGCGCCGACGCCCTGCTCTGTCGCTACAAATCGGGCCGGCGCACACTCGACGCCAACGACCAGCTGACCCTCGAATGGGCGGGCGTCAGCGCCCATTACCATGCGGCGATGATGCGCACAGTTGTGATCGGCGAGCCGAGCAACCGCCACCGCGAGCTTTACAGCGCCTGCCGCGAGACGATCCAGGCGATCGAAATGGTGCTCCGGCCCGGCAATACTTTTGGCACTGTCTTCGACGTCCACGCCAGGATCATGGACGAACGCGGCCTCGCCCGCCACCGGCTGAACGCTTGCGGATATTCGCTCGGCGCGCGCTTTTCGCCCTCCTGGATGGAGCACCAGATGTTCCATGTCGGCAACCCCCAGGAGATCGAGTCGGACATGTCGCTGTTCGTGCACATGATCATCATGGATTCCGACACCGGCACGGCCATGACCCTCGGCCAGACCTATCTTACGACACCGGATACGCCGCGCGCGCTCTCACGCTACGGACTGGACTTCATTTCTGCGTAAGAAAATCGGCCTATGATCCCCGCCCGAGACGGACGAACGGCGACGGTTTCATAGAACCGCCGCGAGCCGGAACGGGGTGAGGAAGTGCGAAAGCGGTTTTCCGACCCATCCCGCTCCAACTGTAGAGTCGAGACGGACGGTGGGAACGATGCGTAAACCGATCATGCCTATCGCAAGCCTTGGTCTTGCAACAGCGCTTGCAGCCTGCAACAGCACGGATGTGCTCATACCCCAGGTGGACGTGGGCGGAGGGACCTTCCGCTCCCCGCCGGTGACGCAATCCGATCTCGACACCATGTCCACACAAACGGCCATCGTTCCGGTACAAAGCGTGCCGCCAAGCCGCACGGCCGCCTTCTCCGCACAGCCGAACGTCTCCAGCCCGCCGACGCAATATGTCACGGGCGATGCCACCTATACGGATCCTGCCGGCACGCTCGACGCCCAGGCAAACCGCCTCGCCCAAGGCGAAACGCCGATCCAGAACACAATGCCTCAAGCCACCGCGATGCCTGAAGCCGAGGAGGTCCGGCAGCAATCGGCGCCGGCCGAGACTGCCACTGCGACTCCGGAAGAGCCAGAGCAGGCCGCCGTGCCGCCCGCCGCGGCAACATCCGGCTCGGGCGGCATTCGCTTCCTGCCCATTATCGGCGCACCGGTCCAGGCGGTGACCCCGCTTTCGAAGCAGCTCGGCGCCGATGCCCGCGCGCAGGGGCTGGCGATCAAAGGCTCCGGGGACGCGACCAGCGAGCATATCCTCAAGGGCTATTTTTCGGCGCTCAACGACGGCGGAAAAACGACGGTCGTCTATGTCTGGGACATTCTCGATGGCAGCGGCAACCGCCTGCACCGTATCCAGGGACAGGATACCGTCGGGAGCACCGCGGCCGAGCCCTGGAGCGCGATTCCGCCGGAAACCATGCAGGCAATCGCCACCAAAACGATCAGGGCCTATCTTGATTGGCGCCAATCTAAAGCGGGATGAGAAAAAGTGCGCGCGATTTTCCGCCCGCATCCGGCTCCGACTTGCGAGAACCGATCACGATCTATGATCATGGGTTGGTCGACCCATAATCATCGTGATCTTGGCCTGATGACGCAAAGTTTTTAGGATAATGGCCTTTGCGCCGCAGCATTCCCACTTGCATTCGAGTTCAGGGGCGCTAAAAAGCGGCCGATCAGCTCTGAATAGCGGCCGTCCGTAAAGATTGCCCGCGATCGGAATGGCTCACGGATTTCGCGCGGAAAAAGCCGCCCCGGACTGCACCCGGACGGTGGCCGCGCCAGCTCAAGGCGGACCGTCAATGAAGGTTTTCGCAGGCAATTCGAACCGGCTGCTTGCCGAAGCGATCTGCAACTATCTAAATCTGCCCCTCGGCAAAGCCACAGTCAGGCGGTTCGCCGATCAGGAAATCTTCGTCGAAATAGGGGAAAACGTGCGCGGCGAGGATGTGTTCATCGTCCAGTCCACCTCCTTTCCCACCAACGATCACCTGATGGAACTGCTCATCATGATCGACGCGGTGCGCCGCTCTTCCGCCCGCCGCATCACCGCTGTTCTCCCCTATTTCGGCTATGCCCGACAGGACCGAAAGCCCGGTCCCCGCACGCCGATCTCGGCCAAGCTGGTCGCCAACCTCATCACCAGAGCAGGCGCCGACCGCGTTCTCACCCTCGACCTTCACGCTGGCCAGATTCAGGGCTTCTTCGACATCCCGACCGACAATCTTTACGCCGTTCCGATCCTGGCGCGCGACGTCAAGGAGAACTACGACTTGAGGAACGTCATGGTCGTCTCCCCGGACGTCGGCGGCGTCGTGCGTGCGCGCGCACTTGCGAAGCGGCTCGACTGTCTGCTGGCGATCGTCGACAAGCGCCGTGATCGCCCTGGTGAATCGGAAGTCATGAACGTCATCGGCGATGTCGGCGGCAAGGACTGCATCCTGATCGACGACATCGTCGACTCGGGCGGCACGCTCTGCAACGCCGCCGAGGCACTTTTGAAGAATGGCGCCACCAGCGTCACCGCCTACATTACCCACGGCGTTCTCTCCGGCGGTGCGGTTACCCGTGTCGCCTCATCGATGCTGAAGGAACTGGTCATCACCGATTCCATCCAGCCGACCACCGCCGTCCAATCCGCGCACAATATCCGCGTGATCTCGACCGCGGCGCTCATCGGCGAAGCGATCAGCCGCACCAGCCAGGAAGAGTCGGTTTCGAGCCTCTTCGACTGAGATCGCCCAATCCGAACGGGAACCCGTTCAACGCCGGCGTCCCGAGGCGCCGGCGTTCTTGTTTCAGCTTATCGACTTTTCTCCAGCACCTGCACCACCGGCTCGTCGGCAAGATTGTCGATGAACCAGTTCGGATAGACCGCCGCTGGCATAGTGTCGGCATCGCGTGCCGCAACCTCGCCTTCGTTCAACGCAAGCTCGGCGCCGCCAAGATCGTCTTTAAGCTGATGCCGCTTGGGCGCCGAGTGGCATGCAGGGATCCTTCCTTGTGAACGACGTAGACGTCGACCCAATCGGTGCCAGGCGCTTCAGGATCCGGTCCACAGACCAGAGAATGTGGCGGCGAGAGAGTCCAGCCTGCGTCAGCGGCGTGCCGGTTCGATTTGGCAACAAAGATCGGACGCGCGCAGAAATAGTGCCTGTATCCACAACCAAGCCTAAAATCCGCGCGGATTGACAATCCTGAGGCGAGCGCCGCATAGTTCCAGTAATTTCAGAAATTTGTATGTAAGGTGTATATAAAAAATGGGAATTGACTCCGGGAAGCAGCGTGATCGCCTGGCGCTATTGATAGATGCCGATAATATTCGCTCCGATTTTCTGCCACTTATCATTCGCGAAGCGTCGGCCATCGGCACCGTGTTCATCAAACGCGTTTATAGTCATTTTCGCAGTCCTGCGATGGCAGCCTGGCAGCCGCTGGTCCATGAGTTTGCGCTGTCGCCAGTCCATGTCGTACCAGCTGCAAAGAGCAAGAACGCCACCGACTTGAAGCTGGCGATCGAAGCAATGGACATACTGCATCGACGGCAAGTCGACGGCTTCTGCATTGCGTCGAGCGACAGCGATTTCACCTCTCTCGCAGGTCGCATCCGAGAGGATGGCCTGCCCGTTTACGGCTTTGGGGAGAAGAAGGCGCCTGATCCCTATGTGAAAGCTTGCGATAAATTCCTTTATTGCGACCACCTTGTTCAGGAAACATCGGAGCAGAAGCTGAAGCTGCCTGAGGCAGAAATTCTCGCGACGATCAAGGAGGTAGCGCGAGGGGATGGCTGGGCCCACCTCAGCGCAGTCGGGACCGCACTCGGAAAACGGATATCGGGCTTCGATTCCCGAAATTACGGATACAAGAACCTCAATACGTTGATGAAAAGTATTTCGTCTCTGGAGTGTAAATCGAACGGTGAAAGCCCGGCCCGCGTAAGGCGGAAATGACTGGAGGGCCGCGCTATCTGCCCGTTACGGCGCAACCCTCGCCTCCACCGAACAGACGCGAGCGCGTCAGGAAGCGCTTCTCCCGGCCATTGTCGAGCGAGAACATCCCGCCCCTGCCGGGAACGACATCGATGATGAGCTGGGTGTGCTTCCAGACCTCGTACTGGCTGGCGCTGATATAGACCGGCACGCCATCGATCTCACCGAGCCTCACATCATTGTCACCGACGATATAGTCGCCGGCCGGATAGCACATCGGCGACGAGCCGTCGCAGCAGCCGCCCGATTGATGGAACAGGATATCCGGATGATCGCGCCGGATTTCGCGGATGAGGTCGATTGCCGCATCGGTCGCAAGCACGCGCGGCTCCTTTTCTTCATCCGTCATCACAGCCTCCAGCTTCACACCTACAGCGCCGCGCGTCCAATCGGACGCGCAGGGTCGCTGTAGCACTTTGAATTACTGCATGTTTTTGTTTTCAATCGGCAACGATTTAAAGAAACATGCGATAAACCAGCAAGCTCCCGATGAATGATCGGGAGCCCGCCGGGAGGACGCCGGCAAGGCCGGCGCGGGATCAGAAGAAGCCGAGCGCTTTCGGGCTGTAGCTTACCAGCATGTTCTTGGTCTGCTGGTAATGGTCGAGCATCATCTTGTGCGTCTCGCGGCCGATGCCGGACTGCTTGTAGCCGCCAAAGGCGGCATGCGCCGGATAGGCATGGTAGCAATTCGTCCAGACGCGGCCCGCCTGGATGGCGCGGCCAAAGCGGTAGCAACGGTTGGCATCCCGGCTCCACACGCCGGCCCCTAGGCCATAAAGCGTGTCGTTGGCGATCTCCAGCGCCTCTGCCTCGGTCTTGAAGGTGGTCACCGAGACGACGGGTCCGAAGATCTCCTCCTGGAAGATGCGCATCCTGTTGTGTCCGTGGAACACGGTCGGTTTGACGTAGTAGCCCTCGGAAAGTTCGCCTTCGAGCACGTTGCGCCCACCACCGGTCAGCACCTCGGCGCCCTCCTCCTTGCCGATCTCGATATAGGCGAGGATCTTTTCGAGCTGCTCGCTCGACGCCTGTGCGCCGATCATCGTCGCCTGGTCGAGCGGGTTGCCCTGGCGGATCGCCTCGACCCGCTTCAGCGCCCGCTCCATGAAACGGTCATAGACGCTTTCCTGGATCAGCGCGCGGCTCGGGCAGGTGCAGACCTCGCCTTGATTGAGCGCAAACATCGCGAAACCTTCGAGCGCCTTGTCGAAATAGTCGTCGTCTTCGTTCAGCACATCGGCGAAGAAAATGTTCGGCGACTTACCGCCGAGTTCGAGCGTGACAGGAATGAGGTTCTGGCTGGCGTATTGCATGATCAGCCGTCCGGTCGTCGTCTCGCCGGTGAAGGCAATCTTGGCGATGCGGGGGCTGGTGGCGAGCGGCTTGCCGGCTTCAAGGCCGAAGCCGTTGACGATGTTCAGCACGCCCGGCGGAAGGAGATCGCCGACGAGTTCCGCCCAGACAAGGATGGAGGCAGGCGTCTGTTCCGCCGGCTTCAACACCACGCAGTTCCCGGCCGCAAGAGCCGGCGCGAGCTTCCACGCGGCCATCAGGATCGGAAAGTTCCAGGGAATGATCTGGCCGACGACCCCGAGAGGCTCGTGAAAATGATAGGCAACCGTGTCGTGGTCGATCTCGCCGATCGAGCCTTCCTGAGCGCGGATGCAAGCGGCGAAATATCGGAAATGATCGATTGCCAGCGGAATGTCGGCGGCCATCGTCTCGCGGATCGGCTTGCCGTTGTCGAACGTTTCCGCCCGCGCCAGAAGCTCGAGATTCTCCTCCATCCGATCGGCTATCTTCATCAGGATGTTCGAGCGCTCCGTCGTCGAAGTCTGTCCCCACTTTTCCCGTGCCGCATGCGCCGCATCGAGCGCGGCTTCGATATCGGCGGCGTCCGAGCGCGCGATCTGGCAAAGCGTGCCGCCCGTTATTGGGGTCGTGTTGTCGAAATAACGGCCCGCGACCGGCTCCCGCCATTCGCCGCCGATGAAGTTTCCGTATTTCTGCTTGTATGGGTTCTCGATGATCTTCTGATGCAGCATGATTTCCTCCCTTCGAACAGCAGTCCGATTGCTGTGCGAGGAAGGTGCGGCCGAATGCGTATTTTCGATAGCCGGCCGCGGCAGCCGGCAGCGCCATCTGTTTCAGAATTGAGACACCTCCGCCAGCCTCGGCGTGCTGCAGCGCAGCAATGAGGCCTGCCTAGCACCTTCTCCCGCAAGCGCGGGTGAAGGAGGAGTAAAACCTCCCAGTTCCCTCGCCCGACCTGTAGGAGGGACCAGGCGACGCGGCTCAGTTGAGCGAAAGCCGCTTCATCTTGCGGTAAAGCGTGGCGCGGCTGATGCCGAGCAGGTCGGCGGCCATCGAGACATTGCCATTGGCGCGCGAGAGCACACGCCGCAAGGCCGCCCTCTCGGCATCCGGCAGTTCGCCGCCCTCACTGGGCACCTCTTCCTGAAGCAGGTCGGATGCGGGAACGCCCGCGGCAATGCGCGCGTCATCTAGGCCGAGCCGTTGCCGCGCGGCCCGGGTTGCGCCAAGGACGAGGTCGTCACGGTCGACCGCAAGCAGTGCCGGCCCTGCCCGATTGGCGGGCACGAGCACGATCCGGGCCCCGGCAAAGGCCCGCCGGAAAAGGTTCGCCTCGATCCGCGAGGCAGCGTCGCGCACGGCCTGGGAGAGGATCGACAGCGTTACCTCGGACGCATCGTCACGGCAGGTGGAAATATCGATCGCCGCCGCAAGGCGCCCGGCCTCGTCCCGGATCGGCGCGGTGGCGCAACTGAGGCCAATATTGCGGCTCAGGAAATGCTGATCGCGCTGGATGACGACGGCGCGCTCATCGGCGATTGCCGTGCCGATGCCATTCGTGCCGACGCTCGCCTCGCTCCACACGGTTCCCGACCAGAGACCGACATCGCGAAAATCGGCATCGTCGCCGACCGCGCCGCGGCGCTCGAGCGCGACGCCCTTGTCGTCCGTGAGCAGAAGGCAGCACCCGGCCCTGCCGATCACAGCGAACAGCCGGTCGAGTTCTCCGGCCGCCTCCGCAATCAACACGCCGGAACGCTCGCGCGCCTGCCGGAATTCGCTTTCCGCGAGACGCCAGGGCGTACGCGCCTCCTCTGGAGCCAACCCGTGAAGCGTCATGCAACGGCGCCATGATGCTGCGACCGGCGAACTCGCCGCAGCCGACGATTGATGCGCAATCTTGTAGACGTGTTCGGTATGATCCCTGACAGCAGGCATCCGCTCCCTCCCTGAAAGCGTCCTCCGGCGGAGACAGGTTTGCCGGATCTCCGGTCGGCATACCTGCGGCTGGCGCACTATAGGCATCGATTGCGCAGCGGGTCCAGCCAGACGAAGGTCGCGCCATCGAATGCCTTCAGCCGGGCGGTATCGACATGGCCCTACAGCGCCGCGTCCTGTCAGACGCGCAAAGGACGCTGCAGCACTCAGAATTGCTGCATGTTTTTATCCTTGAACCAGCTACGATTTGAGGAAACATGCAGCAGGATATGCTACTTCACTTCGCGCCACGCCCCGCAACACCCGGTTGTCCATTATGCTTCGCGACTTTTCCCTTCAAAGCCTGTTCATGGGCCTGTTGATTGCCTTTGTCGGTTTTGCGAGCTCTTTCGCCGTCATCCTCAACGGACTTGCCGCCGTGGGCGCTACCGAAGCCCAGGCCGCCTCCGGCCTGATGGCGCTGTCGATTTCGATGGGCGTGTGCGCGATCGCCATCAGCATGGTGACGCGGCTGCCGGTCAGCATCGCCTGGTCGACGCCAGGTGCGGCATTGCTAGCGAGTTCGAGCGCCGTCGAGGGCGGCTTCAATGCCGCGGTCGGCGCCTTTCTCGTCTGCGGCGTGCTGATCGTCATTGCCGGGCTTTGGAAACCGCTGGGCAGGATGGTCTCTTCCATTCCTTCGGCCCTGGCGAATGCGATGCTTGCCGGCGTGCTCATCGGGCTGTGCTTCGCGCCGGTCAAGGCGATCGCCTTCAACCCTCTCTTCGGTCTGCCGATCGTTCTCGCCTGGGCGCTAGTCGGC
>NZ_JASKLT010000004.1:319750-439788 GCF_030124405.1 Sinorhizobium sp. 7-81
GTCAATAAGCTCTATGCCGTTCCCGCTGCCCTTCTGGCCTTCGTCCTCGTTATCGCCTTCGGCATTGACATGCCCGACGGAACCTTTGCAACGCTCTCGTCGGCCCTTGCGCCCAAGGCGGAATTCGTCTTCCCGGCTTTCAATGCCGCCGCCATGGTCAGCATCGCCCTGCCCCTCTTCATCGTGACGATGGCGTCGCAGAACATTCCCGGCATCGCCGTGCTGAAGGTCAACGACTACCATCCCAATCCCGGTCCGCTCTTTGCGACGACCGGCCTCTTTTCGATGCTGAGCGCGCCCTTCGGCGGCCACGCGGTCAATCTGGCGGCGATTACCGCGGCCATGTGCGCTGGCGTTGACTCCCACCCCGACCGCGCCCGCCGCTACTGGTCGGCGATCAATGCTGGCATTGCCTATATCGTCTTCGGGCTTCTGGCCGGCGCTGTCACCACCTTCGTCAGTCTTGCGCCGCCGGTGCTGATCGAGGCCGTCGCCGGTCTGGCGCTGGTCGGCGCCTTTGCAAGCTCGGCCATGGCCGCCTTTAGCGAAGCGCAGACGCGCGAAGCTGCCGCCATCACCTTTTTAGTAACAGCATCGGGTGTCGGTTTCGCTGGCGTCTCCGGCGCCTTCTGGGGCCTGATCGCCGGAGGCCTCATGCTTGCGCTCGCCCGGCTTTCCAAGCGAAAGGCGTGAACGGCCGCGCCTGCCTTGCATTTCCACCCATTCTCCGCTATGGACCCCGCGTCCGCGCAGACACCCTTGGAGGCAACGCGGATGAAGCTGCCATCAGCTTCAGGTTTTTCCGCTTCTTGACGGACAAACTCTCCAAATAACCAGAAAGGTCTATCCATGAGCCACGCAACTTACGAGCTCAAGGCCGAGACGCGCGAACGGGTTGGTAAGGGGTCCTCCCGTGAACTTCGCCGCAACGGTCTTATCCCGGCTGTCATCTATGGTGACAAGCAGGCCCCCCTTTCCATCGCGCTCTCCACCAAGGACGTGACGATGAAGATCCACGCCGGCGGTTTCATGACCACCGTCGCGATCATCGACGTCAACGGCGAGAAGATCCGCGTCCTGCCGAAGGACTACCAGCTGGATCCGGTCCGCGACTTCACCATGCACGTCGACTTCCTGCGCGTCTCCAAGGACAGCCAGGTTTCCGTTGCCATTCCGGTTCACTTCGAGAATGAAGAGAAGTCCCCGGGTCTGAAGCAGGGCGGCGTTCTCAACATCGTTCGCCACGATGTCGAGCTGAACGTTCCGGCCGACGACATTCCGGAATTCCTCACCGTGGACCTCACTGGCCTGAAGGCCGGCGAAACCATCCACATCTCCAACATCAAGCTGCCGAAGAACGCGACCCCGGTCATCACCGATCGCGATTTCACCATCGCGACGATCGCGGCTCCGGCCGGCGGCCTTCAGGAAGAAGGCGAAGAGGAAGAAGCCGAGGGCGAAGCAGAAGAATAATCTGCTTTTCGTCAATCGGCCGGCGGCGGGCGCGGGACGCAGATCAGGGCTCATTCTTTGGGCCGGCGAGCCAGCCACGTCGACGCTTACATGACAAACCCGCTCCATGTCGCATGGGGCGGGTTTTTCATTTCGGCCGGCGACCCACGGCTCATTTCCCCGACGCCCTGACCTGGTTTCATCAGGAAGCATCACCGCCCCATGCAAGCCCAGGTCTTCCCCGCACCATCATGAAATCTCGGCCTGCAGTTTCAGTAACATTTAAGGATTAGATGATGTTCTGCCGACCGGGGAGCCTATCGGTGGCAGTCGAAGAGAATTGACGATGAATGAAGTGGCAACGACTGCCGAGGGGGGCATGCGGTGATGCACTCGGTGGAGAACCGGTTTATTGCCATCATCTGCGGCGCGATGTTTGTATTCGTCGCTCCGTTGCTCGCACTCTTCCTCACGATATCGAGCGAACGTGTGGCGCGCGAGCGCCTGCAGAACATCGAGCTTCTGATGGAAGCAAGCGGCGAAGCGCTCGGCAAGCCGATCTGGGACTTCGATCAGCAAGGCATCGACCGCATCGCCCGATCCCTGATGAACGCCACCGAGATCCGCGCCGTTACCGTCCGCGACGCCAGCGGAAATATCCTTGCTCAACTCCCTGTTGGTGGCATCGCCGGCACGACCGCAAGCCGCTCCTTGAAAGCCGCTATCGCCTTTGACAGCATCGATGGTGTCAAGGAGGTCGGAGCGCTTGAGGTGGCCGTTCCGAACCCCGGCATCCTTTCGCGCTTCAGCAAGGACGAATGGACCGTCCTCGCCATCCTTCTTTTTGCAGTCACGATCGTCTTTGCGGCGGCCTTCGTCGGCAATCGTTTCACCGTAATCCGCCCGCTGATGCGGTTGACCGCCGCGATCGAGGCGACGCGGCGGCTGGGCTCGCGCCATCGGGTCGACTGGACCTCGGACGATGAAATGGGCGCGCTCGCCGCGAACTTCAACGAAATGCAGGATCGGCTGGAACGGGAGGAAACCGAACTCAAGATCGCGCATGATCGCGCAACCGAGATTTACAATCGCACGCCGGCGATGCTCTTCTCGCTCGACGCGGCAAACCGGCTGAGCGCTGTCAGCGACTATTGGCTGCTTGCGACGGGCTATGCCCGCGAAGAAGTCATCGGCCGCAATTTCACCGATTTCATCGACCCGCTGTGGCACGAAGCCTATCGCCTTCGCGCAAAGACGACCGCGATCGACAATGACAATATCAGGGAAGTGACGCTGCCGTTCCGCAAGGCCGACGGCGAGTTCATGACCGTCCTGATCCTCGAAACCGAAACGACCCATGGCGGCGAGCTCTCGCTGTCCGTCATGACCGATGTCACCGCGCTCAAGCAGGCGGAGAGCCGCAACCATGCCCAGGCGATCACCGATCACCTGACTGGACTACTCAATCGCCAGGGCTTTGAAAGCGCTCTCGACGACGCGATCCGCAACGCCGACGCGTGCGGCATGCAGCTTGCCTGCCTGTTCATCGACCTCGATCGCTTCAAATGGATCAACGACAATTTCGGTCATGCCGCCGGCGACGCCGTTCTGCGCCGGACCGTCGAACTGATCCGCACGACGCTCGGTGCCGATGACGTGATGTCGAGGCTCGGCGGCGACGAGTTTGCCATTCTCGTTGCGGCGACTGATGTCGCCGCTCTCGCCAGCGAGATTGGCGAGCGCATCGTCGCGGCACTGCGCGAGCCGATGCCGATTGCCGGCAACGAGCTGTCGGTCAGTGCGAGTGTCGGCGTTTCCGTATACCCGACCCATGCCGCAAACGCTTCCGACCTGCTCTTGAACGCGGACATGGCGATGTATGCGCGCAAGCGCGACGGCAAGAACGGCCTGCGAATCTTCGATGCCAGCATGCTCGACACTGCACGCGAGCGCCACGAGATCGAGCAATGCATAGAAGCCGGTCTGAAAGAGGATCGGTTCGAGGCCTGGCTGCAGCCGATCGTCGGTCTCGGCGATGGCCAGATTGTCGGCTTCGAAGCACTGATGCGGCTCGATCACCCGGAAAAAGGGCTGATGCCGCCCGGCAAGATCATCGGGATTGCCGAGGAGACGGGCACGATCGGCCGTATCGGCGACCGCGTGCTGGACAAGGCAATCCGCCATCTCGCCGCGATCTCCAAGCTGGACGGAACACAGAACACTTATCTGGCAATCAACTTCTCGCCGCTGCAGTTCGAGTTGTCCCTGCCCCATAAGCTCGCCGCCCTGCTGCTCAAGCATCATATTTCGCCGCAACGGATCGTCATCGAGATCACCGAGGCGGTGTTGATGCTCGACAATCCCGAGGTCCACGCCGTCCTGAAACAACTCAACGAGTTCGGCTGCCGCATCGCGCTGGACGATTTCGGCACCGGCTATTCGTCGCTCAGCTATCTCAACCGTTTCCCCGTCGATATCGTCAAGGTCGACCAGTCCTTCACCCGGTCGCTGAGTTCCGGGACCGCCGACGTCAGACGCAAGAGCCGCATGCTCATCAAGGGCATCCGCACCATTTCGCATCAGATGGGATGCACGGTTGTCGCCGAAGGCATCGAGACGAAGGAGCAATGGCAGCTTCTGCGCAAGCTCGGCGTGGATAATGGCCAGGGGTATCTCTTCAGCCGCCCCATGCCCATCGACGGCATGCTGGCCCTCCTGGAAAACGATTCAGAAGCCAAGGCCGCCAACCCGGCATAGTGCCGTCGAAAAGGAGAAATGGGCGTGAAGCATCTGATCCTGGCATTCCTCCTAGGTCTTTCCGCCACTGCCCGCGCCGAGACGATCCATTTCGTAACCGAGGAATATCCGCCCTACAACTTCTCGACCAACAGCGGTCCGAACGGCGCGTCGGTCGAACAGATCGCGCTGATCATGGAGGCGGTCGATCTCCCTCACGATATCGAGTTCCTGCCTTGGGCGCGCGCCCTCGCCCTTGCTGAAAGCCAGCCTTTCCATTGCGTTTTCACCACCGGTCACGACGCCGAGCGACACGAGAACTTCAAATGGGTCGAGCCACTGCTCGTCGATCATATGATCCTGCTGCGACGCAAGGGTTCGGCAATCGCGCCGCAAACGATCAATGAGGCGACCCGGTTCGTCGTCGGAACACAGCGGGAGGATTTCTCCGCAACCTATCTGAAGGCGCATGGCTTCGAGCGGATCGACTATGCCGCCAATCTCGATTCCACAATGAAGAAGCTCGCCGCCGGGCGCATCGATCTGCTCATAACGTCGGAAAAGACCTTCGAGAGCATGCGGGCCGGCGGCAAACCGGTCGAGGCGGCACTGGTGCTCGAAGGTAAGCAGTACGGGATCGCCTGCCACCGGGACATGCCGGACGACACCGTTGCCCGCATGCAAGCCGAACTCGACCGCCTGATCGCCAACGGGACGCAGGACCGGATATTCGAACGCTACGGCCTGCGTCCGAACCGCATCGAGCAGGCAGCGAAATAAGGATTGACTTGCCGCGGCCTCAGTGATTTTGGGTTTGTCAGCGGGATTTGGATGCCCCTCAACCTAGCCGTCTCGCCGCTCGCAGGAGAGCGGACGAGAAGGAGCACCGCTTGTCACTTCGCCCCGCTGCTGCATGATTCCTTAAATCGGAATCGATTTAGGGACGCTGGCGGAAGCCCAAGGAGAATGGCGACATGCTGATTATCGCGGGACTTGGCAATCCAGGTTCGAAATATGCCGGCAACCGCCACAATATCGGCTTCATGGCCGTCGACGCCATACAGCGGCGCCCGAGCTTTTCCTCGTGGTCGAAGAAGTTCAAGGCGGAAATCTCCGAAGGCGAGATCGCCGGCGAGCGCGTCCTCCTGATGAAGCCGCAGACCTTCATGAACCTGTCGGGCGAAGCTGTGGGCGACGCCATGCGCTTCTATAAGCTCGCACCAAAGGACATCGTCGTGATCTACGACGAGCTCGATCTTCCGGCGGGCAAGGCGCGGATCAAGACCGGCGGCGGCCATGGCGGCCACAACGGCATCAAATCGATCGACGCCCATTGTGGCAAGGACTATCGCCGCCTGCGCTTAGGTATTGGCCATCCGGGCGTGAAGGACCTGGTGCATGCCCATGTGCTCGGCGATTTTGCCAAGGCGGATCAGGTCTGGGTGTCACCGCTCCTCGACGCCATCGCCGATAATGCGGACATGCTGGTGAAGGGCGAGGATTCGCAACTCATGAACAAGATCGCGCTTGCGACCGGCGGCAAGGCGAGCGAGGAAAAGCCCCAGGCGGTGAAGAAGCAGGCCGCGCAATCCCATATTCACCAAGCCCGCAACGCCGCGCAACCGAAGAAGCTTCCCGCCACCGGACCGATGGCCGAGATGCTGAAGAAGATGTTCGGCTCGAAAGGCGATTAGATCCCGACCAACTTTCAGATCAGGCGGCGTTGCGGCGTCATTCCTCCGGCTCGGTGGTGAACATCAACGGATAGCCCGCTTCCTTGCCGAGATCGGTCGCCTCCTTGGCCTTGGTCTCGGCGATGTCCCTGGCGCAGACGACCACGACTGAAGTCCCGAATTTGTGTGCCGTCATCATCACCCTGTAGCCGGCTTCCTCGCTCATGTGGAACACGGCCTTGAGCACCACGACGACGAATTCGCGCGGCGTGTAGTCGTCGTTGACGAGCATTACCTTATAGAGCTTCGGCCGCTCCAGTTTCGGCTTCGACTTGATCTTCGGTTTTGCGGCAACATCATTGTCACTCATCGGAATCCACCCGTTGATGACATGAAAAAAGGAGACTACAGAGCCTGCGCGTCTTATCGGACGCGCAAAGAACGCGGTAGCACTTTGAATTGCTGCATGTTTCTGTCCTTAATTCGGGACCGGTTTAAGAACAAAAACATGCAGCAGGGTCGCTGAACAATATTGCGCGTCGGGCATCGGCATTCAAGGGAAAGCCGTGTCATAACGCGCAGAAGCGCGCGAAGACCTTGACCGCTCCTCTCCTTTATCCCATAGCCACCGCCAAGCAATTCCGAGAACGACAGGTTTCAGCCATGGGCTTCAAATGCGGTATCGTCGGGCTGCCGAATGTCGGCAAGTCGACACTTTTCAACGCGCTCACCAAGACCGCGGCAGCGCAAGCGGCAAACTATCCCTTCTGCACGATCGAGCCGAACACCGGTGAAGTCGCGGTCCCGGATCCGCGCATGCGCAAGCTCGCCGATATCGCGAAGTCGAAGGAAATCATCCCGACGCGCATCTCCTTCGTCGACATCGCCGGCCTTGTGCGCGGCGCATCCAAGGGCGAAGGCCTTGGCAATCAGTTCCTGGCCAATATTCGCGAGGTGGATGCCGTGGTCCACGTGCTGCGTTGCTTCGAGGATGACGACATCACCCATGTGGAAGGCCGCATCCACCCGGTCGCCGACGCCGAGACGATCGAAACTGAATTGATGCTTGCCGATCTTGAAAGCCTGGAGCGCCGTACGGAGCAGACGCGCAAACGCGCCGTCGGCAAGGACAAGGACTCAATGGCGCAGCTTCCCGTAATGGAAGCATCGTTGAAGCTCTTGCAGGAAGGCAAGCCGGTGCGCACGCTCCTGTCGAAGCTCGACGCCGACGAACTGCGCATTCTCCAGGGCCTCAACCTCCTCACCTCCCATCCGGTGCTTTACGTATGCAACGTCGCGGAAAGCGACGCAGCTACCGGCAATGAACACACCCGCGCCGTTGCCGAAATGGCAAAGGCCCAAGGCGCCGAATCCGTTGTCATCTCGGCCGCGATCGAATCCGAAGTGGCGCAACTGCCCGAAGAGGAAGCCAAGGAATTCCTTGCCGCGCTCGGCCTAGAGGAGGCTGGTCTCGACCGGCTGATCCGCGCCGGCTACAAGCTGCTGGACCTCATCACCTACTTCACGGTCGGCCCGAAGGAAACGCGCGCCTGGACCATCCCGCGCGGCACCAAGGCGCCGCAAGCCGCAGGCGTTATCCACACGGATTTCGAGCGGGGCTTTATCCGCGCGAACACCATCGCTTATGATGACTATATTTCGCTCGGCGGCGAAACCGGCGCGAAGGAAGCCGGCAAGGCGCGCGACGAAGGCAAGGAGTATATCGTCCAGGACGGCGACGTCATCCATTTCCGCTTCAACACCTGATGCGGTGGCGATGCAGCTCTACAGGCCGGTTCCGATTTAAGGAAACATGCAGCAGAGCCGCGTAGCTGAACATCTCCGGCAGCGAGGGAGGCCGGCATGCTCTATTTCGAGGATTTCACGCCAGGCCGGCGCTTCGACTATCAGCCGGTCGTAATGCAGGCGCCTGACATCATCGCCTTCGCCAGTGAGTTCGACCCGCAGCCGATGCATCTGGATGAGGAGGCCGGGAAGCGCAGCATTCTTGGCGGGCTCTCTGCCTCCGGCTGGCACACGAGCGCGATCGGCATGCGCATGATGATCGACGCCTTTCTTGGCGATTCCTCCTCTCAGGGTTCGCCCGGCATCGACTTCATGGATTGGAAGAAGCCGGTGCTCGCCGGCGATGTGCTGACAGGCTTCAGCGTAGTGCTCGGAGCGCGGCAATCGAATTCGAAACCCGGCGTCGGCATCGTCAAGTTCCGCAACGAGATCGACAACCAGACGGGCGAGGCGATCGCGGTTTCGGAATGTTCCGTGCTTTTCCGCCGCCGCGACTGGGGGCTGCGGCGATGATGACCTTGGGCGAAATCTACGCGGCCGGCCGAAAAACGGTGATCGGCAGTCTGACATTCTCAGCGGAAGATATCATCCGCTTCGCGCGCGACTTCGACCCGCAACCATTCCACCTCGACGAGGAGGACGCCAAGCACTCGCTCTTCGGCGGCCTTTGCGCTTCCGGTTGGCACACGAGCGCCGGCTGGATGCAATGCTTCGTGCGGTTCTGGAAGGATGAAATCCGACGCCTGGCGGCCGAAGGACTGCATGCGCCGAAACTCGGCCCCTCACCCGGCTTTCGCGAATTAAAATGGCTGAAGCCGGTCTATGCCGGCGACACGATAACCTACGCGGTCACCTTTCTGGAGGCGCGGGTCGTCGCGTCGAGACCGGGGTGGCGGATCAACACCATCTTCTGCGAGGGCGAGAACCAGCACGGCGAGACCGTCATCCAGTTCGAAAGCAAGGTGATCGAATTCACCTGAGATAGCGCGCGAAACCGCCGGGCGGCTAATGCCCTGCGAACTCGATCAGTGTGCGCACATTGACGCCGAGACCCTCGAGTTTCCTGCGACCGCCGAGTTCGGGCAGATCTATGATGAAGCAGGCGGCCACAATGTCCGCCCCCATTTGCTTCAGAAGCTTGACGGCGCCTTCTGCGGTTCCGCCGGTGGCGATCAGGTCGTCGACCAGGATCACCTTCTCGCCCGGCTGGATCGCGTCCCTGTGCATTTCCATCTCGTCCACGCCGTATTCGAGGCTGTAGGCGATGCGGACGGTATCGTGCGGCAGCTTGCCCTTTTTTCGGATCGGGACGAAGCCGGCCGAAAGCTGGTGGGCGATCGCGCCGCCCAGGATGAAACCGCGCGCCTCGATGCCCGCGATCTTGTCCACCTTGGTGCCGGCATAGGGGTGGACAAGCTCGTCAATCGCCCGGCCGAAAGCCTTCGGATTGCCGAGCAAGGTCGTGATATCGCGAAACATGACGCCTGGCTTCGGGTAATCCGGAATGCTCCGGATGGCGGAAATCAGTTCCGATTGAACGGTCGCGGTCATGATGGGAAAACAGCCTCTGCGAGTCTCAAGGAAGCCAAAGCCATAACATCAACGACGTGCAATTCTATAGAATTTTCTTCGCACTGCAGTCACAAGGCCAGGCTTCCCACCGCACCCGCGGCAACCTTTGAAATCTCCGCAGGTGCGCGGGAACAATTTGGCTTACGGGGTGTTATGTTAAGCTTGAATTTTGCAGGGCAGCCAGTTGGGGCGTTACTGCACCAAAGCGCCGTGTGTTCAAATGAACGCACAAACGGACTTAGCACTTTGATTCTAGAGCGTCTTATCCGCTTTCCGTGGTTCCATGTGAAAGCGGGAGGCTCCAGGAGCCAGCAGCAAGAGGAAGGAGGAGACCATGCGCCTGTTTGAATGCGGTTCGCTCGTCCCGGGTTGTGAATGGCACACCCGCGCTGACAATGATGCAGAAATCGTCCGTCGCGTTGTGGAACACATGCGCGTGACCCATGGCGAAACGACGATACGCGAGAACATGATCGACAATATCAAGGTTCGGATCGTCGACGAAAGCAAGGCCGCCTGACCGGAGCGGGCAAGGCCGTCTTTGCCGCGTTCAGGTCGAGCGGGATGAGGAAAGGCAAACGGCAGTTCCCGCCATCCCTGATCACTTGGGCACCATCAACTCGAGCCGGGCCGCGAGCGCTGCCCGGTCGG
Organism: Sinorhizobium sp. 7-81; assembly: GCF_030124405.1. Lineage (NCBI taxonomy): Bacteria > Pseudomonadati > Pseudomonadota > Alphaproteobacteria > Hyphomicrobiales > Rhizobiaceae > Sinorhizobium > Sinorhizobium sp. 7-81. Next base: position 329,641 of record NZ_JASKLT010000004.1, read on the forward strand.
GGGCGAAATTGCGCTCGATCCAGAAACTTTCGAGTTCGGAAAGCACTTCCCCGACTTTCGGGCCGGCCGGAACGCCGGCCTTCAGGACATCGGCGCCGGTCAAGGGAAATGCCGGGCGATGCCACTTCTCCGCGCGCGACAGTAGCCGCTGAAGCGCCGCGGTTTCAGAAAGAAGCGACGGATCGTTTTCGGACAGACGGCGCGCGGACGCCAGGGAGAGCCGCAGGCGAGTGGTAATCCCCTCGACGCCATGCCGGTAAAGCTGGCGGTCGAGAGCCGCATCCGCAAGCGTCGCGGGGATCGCTGGAGCGCCCGCAAACCGTGCAAAATAAGCTGCCTCCGCCTTCGACAAGCGCAGGCGCGCTGCCATGGCCGCAAGCCGTTCCGTATCCGGGGGAACAATCGCCGCCAACCTCAGCAGCGGATCCGGCTTCCAGGAAAAGGCCTTCTCGGCGGCAATCAGGCCGGGAATGGCATCGATGCCCCATTTCTCGGTTTCCGGCAGGATTTCGGTGAGCACGCCTGCCTGGCGCATCCACAGGAGCGCGCGGCCTGGATCGTCGGCGGCAAGCAGTTTCTTCGTCTCGGACCAGACCCGTTCCGCCGAAAGCGTCGAGAGCTTTGCGCGCGCCTGTGCGCAGGCTCTCAGCCCGTCCGCGTCCGGACGGCCGGCGCCATAATAGGCGAAGAAACGGAAGAAACGCAGAATGCGCAAATAGTCCTCCCGGACGCGCTCGGCGGCATCGCCGATGAACCGCAATGTCCGGCTCTCTATGTCGGCGAGGCCGCCGACATAGTCGAAGACCTTACCGTCGCTGTCCGCATAGAGGGCATTGATCGTGAAGTCGCGGCGCTCCGCATCCGCCCGCCAATCGGTCCCGAAGGCCACTTCGGCGCGGCGCCCGTCCGTCGAGACATCGCGGCGAAGCGTCGTCACTTCATAGGGCGTTCCGTCGATGACGAGCGTCACCGTGCCATGATCGACGCCGGTCGGCACGACCTTGATACCCGCAGCCTTCGCCCGTTCGGCAACGTCCTCCGGCGGCCAGGTGGTCGCCATGTCGACGTCGCCGGCAGGCAGCCCCATGAGGCTGTTGCGGATCGCGCCGCCGACAACGCGCACCTCGCGGCCATCGGCGTTCAGAACATCGAAAACGCGCCGGAGCGAAGGAGCCTGAAACCAGGCCTCAGCGGCAACGGAAGTCATGCATAAAGCCTTTCATAGAGCATGCGGACGATGCCCGCCGTAATCCCCCAGATATTCCGTTCGCCATAGGGCATGCGATAGAACTGCCGCTCCGCGCCCTGCCAATGGCTGCGCCCGCGCCCGTGGTTGACGGGGTTCATCAGGAAGGAGAGCGGCACTTCGAAGACGCTTTCCACCTCTTCCGGATTGGGCATGAGCGCGAATCCAGGCTGCACCACCGCGAGCACCGGTGTAATGCGGAAGCCCGACATGGCCATATAATGCGGCAAACGGCCAATCGTCTCGACGAAGCGGGGATCAAGGCCGATCTCTTCCTGGGCTTCGCGCAGAGCCGCAACTTCGATGGACCGGTCTTCGGGATCGACGGCCCCGCCCGGAAAGGCGACCTGACCCGAGTGCTTGCGCAATGTCGAGGTGCGCTGCGTGAAGATGACGCTCGCATCCTCGCCGTCGTCGACCACCGGGACGAGTACCGCCGCATCCTTCAGATGCAGGGACTCGAGATAGGGAACGATACCCGGATTAAGCAAAAAATCGCCGTGATCGCGCCAGGCAGTCTCGATGGGCCCGCCCGTCTGGGTGAGCGCCCGGCGGCGAAATTCGTCGGCGGAATAGGGATGAATTGTCATTGCGACAGGGCTTCCAGTTCAGCCGCCGGCATGATCGGAAACACCGCGCCGGCCGACCTTACGCAGAACATATCGATGCCGTCGATCTCGACCGTTTCGCCCAGTTCGACAAGGTCGTACATGACAGGCCTCGATACGAGCGCCTCAAGTCGCCCACGCACGTGGAGATAGGGCTTCAGCTCGCGATTTTCGCCGTGGACGACGAAGCGCAGCGAATGCTCCGGCCCCGCTTCCACGACGTCGCCGACATTGGTGCGGAACGTCAGGACATTTCCGCCTTCCTTGGAAGCAACGTTCATTTCGACGGCAATGAACGGGGCATCGGCGACGCGGATACCGACCTTTTCCACCGGCGTAACCAGATAGGTCTTGCCGTCCTCGTCCTTGCGCAGGACGGTGGAAAACAATCGGACGAGTGGCTGACGGCCGATCGGCGTGCCCATGTAGAACCAGGTTCCATCGCCACGGATTTCCATGTCGATATCGCCGCAAAACGGCGGATTCCAACGGTCTACCGGCGGCAGTCCCTTCGCTTCACCGCCCCTTTCGCCCGCGGCGCGGGCGATCAGCGCGGCAAGGCCGGCCGCGTCGCCCGTTTGCTGAATCTTGGCCTCTGCCATCGTTCTGTCCTGTTTGGTCCCGATCTTGCTTCTGAAGCATAACGCGTTCAGACGAACGTGCGAGGGATGCGCCAGCCTTCGATTTTGGGCATTCCGTCCGCATCGATGAGAATGCGGGATGCACGGCGAGCGTCCTGCAAGCTCACGACATAGTGCGTTGGCGCCGGCTTGTCAGCCGTCCGCCAGGGTCTAAATTGAAAAACAGGAACTGAATACTGCGCAATGGCTGATTCGGTTCAGCAGCGACGATCGGAGAGAATGGCGATGAGTGTTATGAAAAGCGCGGTCGATGCGGCCGACGAGAAGGCGATCGTCGCGGCCGCGGAAGCCGCGCTGGGGGAGATCGCGCTTATACGCGCCGAAGTCGGTAAGGTGATCTTCGGTCAGGAAAGCGTGGTCGAGCAGACGCTGCTTGCCGTGCTGTCCGGCGGCCATGCACTGCTTGTCGGCGTACCGGGCCTCGCCAAGACCAAGCTTGTCGCCACCCTCGGTACAGTCCTCGGGCTCGACAACAGCCGCATCCAGTTCACACCCGACCTGATGCCATCAGATATTCTCGGCTCCGAGGTGATGGATCAGGACGCGGCGGGCTACCGATCGTTCCGGTTCATCCCCGGCCCGATCTTCACGCAGCTGCTGATGGCGGACGAGATCAACCGTGCGTCGCCGCGAACCCAATCGGCACTGTTGCAGGCCATGCAGGAATATCACATCACCGTCGCCGGCGCCCGCAAGGACCTGCCCCAGCCATTCCATGTGCTGGCGACCCAAAACCCGCTCGAGCAGGAGGGAACATACCCACTTCCCGAGGCGCAGCTCGACCGTTTCCTGATGCAGGTCGATGTCGGCTACCCCGAGCTTGGTGCCGAACGGCAGATCCTGCTGGAGACGACCGGCGTGGTCGAGACCGAGGCCCGGCCGGTGATCGACGCACAGCGCCTCTTGCAGATCCAGAGCCTGATCCGCCAGATGCCGGTCGGCGAAAAGGTGGTCGATGCCATCCTGTCGCTCGTGCGTTCCGCCCGCCCCGGCAACGGCAATTCGACGACGGACAAGAATGTCGCCTGGGGGCCGGGGCCGCGTGCGGGCCAGGCCCTGATGCTGTGCGCTCGGGCGCGCGCCCTCTATGACGGCCGGCTTGCGCCTTCCGTCGACGATATCCTGGCGCTTGCCGAACCCGTGCTGCAGCACCGCATGGCGCTCACCTTCGCCGCCCGTGCGGAAGGCATGACCGTGCGCGACGTCATCGCCGGCCTGGTGAAACGAGCCAAGGGTTAATGCATGGCCTCCATCGGGCACATAGTCGCGCGTACCCCTTCCGGCGAGGTCCTGTCGCGCGCGCAGCAGCGCGCAATGCTTGTTCCGGACTGCCTCGTCGAGGCGCGCAGGATTGCCAACACGGTGATTTCAGGCTGGCATGGCCGGCGCAAACGCGGCATCGGCGAAAATTTCTGGCAGTTCCGCCCCTATAGCGAAGGCGAAAGCCTGTCGCGCATCGACTGGCGCCGCTCGGCTCGCGACGACCATACCTATGTGCGCGACCGCGAATGGGAGGCCGCCCATACCATCTGGCTCTGGGCCGATCTCTCGCCCTCGATGATGTACAAGTCGACGCTCGGCGCCGTCTCCAAGGAAAGCCGTGCGCTGGTGCTGATGCTGGCGCTTGCCGAAATTCTCGCCCGCTCCGGCGAACGGATCGGCTGCCCGGGCGTCATGGAACCGGTGTCGGCGCGCAACGCCGCCGAACGGCTGGCAACCGCGATCATGCTGAGCCCGCTTGCCGAGGGACTCCCTGAGACCGGCATGATCCGCAACGCCAGCGATCTGGTGCTGATCGGAGATTTTCTCGACCCCGCCGAAAAGGTGATGGAGCGCCTTGCGCCGCTCGCGCGCCGCGGCTTCCGCGGACATATGGTCGAGATCGCCGATCCTGCGGAAGAGGTCTTCCCCTATGCCGGGCGAACCGAATTCACCGACCCGGAAACCGGGGAAAAACTGACTGCGGGGCGCGCCGAGATTTTGCAAGAAGATTATCAGCGCGCCTATCTCGCCCGCCGTGACAGCCTCGGCTCGAGCCTCCGGCACCTCGGCTGGACCTTCATTCCGCATCGGACCGACCGCCCCGCGTCCGAGGCGCTTGTTGCCGTGCACATGTATCTTTCAGGAATGCCCGGAAGGGCAACGCATGGAGGCCTGCTATGATCGGCGGTCTCGCCTTCGTCTTCGCCAATCCCGCCATGCTGGCCGCGCTTGTCGCGCTGCCGGTCATCTGGTGGCTTTTGCGGATGACGCCGCCGAGGCCGGCGGCCGAGGTCTTTCCGCCACTCCGCATCCTCGCTTCCGTTCTGAAGCGCGAGGAGACCCCATCGAAAAGCCCCTGGTGGCTGACGCTTCTCAGGATGCTGATGGCCGCCGCCGTCATTTTCGCAATCGCCGATCCGGTCTTCAACCCGCGCAGCAATACGCTCGCCTCCTCGGGCCCTCTCGCGCTCTTGATCGACAACAGCTGGGCGACGGCGCCCGATTGGGAGCGCCGCATCGAAGCCGCCTCGGCGCTGATCGACGACGCGGAGGCAAGAGACCTTGCGGTCTCGATCGTCTTCACCGGCGATCGGCAGCACGATGCGACGCCGGGATCGGCAGGGGCCGCGCGCAACCGTCTCGCCGCCGCATCGCCTGAACCGCTTCCGGCCGACCGTCGCTCCGCGATCGCGGCAATGCAAACGGCCTTCGAAGACGCCGCACCCGGAACGCTCGCCTTCGTCACCGATGGCATAGAAGCGACGGAAGGCAAGACGATGGAGGCGCTCGCGGGAATTCGCGCCGCCAACCTTCGGTTGATCGAGGCCGACGGCAGTCAGGCAATTGCCCTCACCAACAGCAGCAACGAATCCGCGGGCATGTCGGTGACGGCGAGCCGGTTGAAAACCGATGATCGCCGCTCCCTGTCGATCGTCGCTTACGATACGCGCGGCCGCGCGATCGCGGACGGCACGATCGATTTCGCGCCCAATGAAGCGGTTGCAAAGGGAACGATCACCGCGCCTTTCGAGCTGCGCAACGATTTCGCGCGCATCGGCATCGAGGGTGCCGCGACCGCCGGTGGCGTCCACCTGCTCGACGACGGCTTCCGCCGCCGCCGTGTCGCCCTCTTGAGTGGCGAGGCCCGAGACCTGTCCCAACCGCTGCTCTCGCCGCTCTACTATATCAACCGGGCGCTCGCCCCCTATGCCGATCTCGTCGAACCCCGCGAGACCGATCTTGCCGTGGCCATTCCGGAACTTTTGGAACAACGACCTTCGGTCCTGATCATGGCCGATATCGGCCGCCTGCCGGAAGAGATGTACCCACTCATGAAGAAGTGGATCGACAACGGCGGCACCCTGATCCGCTTTGCCGGGCCGCGGCTTGCAGCGGCACCGGCTGACGACCCGCTGGTGCCCGTGACGCTGAGGCAGGGCGAGCGGGCGCTTGGCGGCGCGCTTTCCTGGTCTGAGCCGCAGCCGCTCGCCGCCTATCCTGGCAACAGCCCCTTTGCCGGCATGGCCCGTCCCACCGACATATTGATCAAGCGGCAAGTCCTGGCCGAACCGACAGCGGATCTGGTCGAGCGGACCTGGGCAAACCTCGCCGACGGAACGCCTTTGGTGACCACGGCCGGACAAGGGGCCGGACGCATCATCCTGTTCCATGTCAGCGCCGAGGCAACCTGGTCGAACCTGCCGATTTCCGGGCATTTCGTGGAAATGCTTCGCCGCAGCGTGCAGCTTTCGCGCAGCGGCGGCGTCGCGAGCGAAGGCAAGACACAGGCGCAGACATTGGCGCCCTACCGGCTGCTGAACGCCGACGGTGTCCTCGTCGCCGAAACCGGCAATGCGCGGCCGCTCGACATCGTCCCCGGCAAGGCACCGCTTGCAACTCCGGAAAACCCGCCGGGGCTTTACGGCTCCGAAGACGGTTTCACGGCGTTGAACCTGCTCCCCCGCGATGCCGAACTCAAAAAGATCGACATGGTGGCTGCGGGCCCGCATACCTCCGAACGGCTGACTGGCGCGGAAAGCTGGTCGCTGAAGCCTGCTCTCCTGACGCTGGCACTGCTGCTGCTCCTCGCCGACGCCGTCGTCGTCCTCTTCATGAGCGGCGCCTTTTCACGCGTTCGAGTGGCAAGGACGGCTACCACAATACTCTTCGTGCTGTGCGGCACCCTTGTCCTCCTTCCATCGCAGGCTTTCGCGGATGACGCGCGCCCGGATGACCAACGCGTCCTGGAACGCCTCGATACGACCCATCTCGCCTATGTCGTAACCGGCGAAGACGAGGTCGACCGCCTCTCCGAACGCGGCCTCATGGGCCTCACGGATTTCCTCACCTATCGCACCACGCTGGAGCCGGGCGCGCCCGTCGGGCTCGACATTTCCAAGGACGAGCTCAGCCTTTACCCGATCATCTACTGGCCGATTTCCGCCAATGCGCCGATGCCGAGTCCGCAGGCTGTAAGCCGCATCGACGCCTATATGCGCGCGGGCGGCACGGTGCTCTTCGATACACGCGACCAGTTTTCCTCGTTGGGCGCCTCTTCGAGCGGGACGAGCGCGAACACCGAACGGCTGCAGGCGATTCTGGGCAATCTCGACATTCCGCCGCTGGAGCCCGTTCCGGGTGATCATGTGCTGACCAAGGCCTTCTATCTGCTCTCGAATTTTCCGGGGCGCTACACCGGCAGTCCGCTCTGGATCGAGGCGCAGCTCGACAACCGTGAAGAGGTAAGCGACCGCCCAGCCAGGTCCGCGGACGGCGTCACGCCGATCATGATCACCGGTAACGACTTTGCCGGCGCGTGGGCCGTGGATACGAATGGCGTCGCGCTCCTGCCGACGGTTCCGCCGGACGAGATGCAGCGCGAATATGCCTTCCGCTCCGGCGTCAACATCATGATGTATATGCTGACCGGCAACTACAAGGCCGACCAGGTGCACGTGCCCGCCCTGCTCGAGCGGCTCGGTCAGTGAGGATCGTTCGATGACCGTCGACTTTGCACCGTTTCTTCCCTGGCCCTATTTCGCGGCGCTGACCCTCGTCGCGGCCGCGCTCGCCGCGCTCGGCCTCTGGCGTCGCGTTCGCGGCGCCTGGTTGCGGACGGCCGCGCTAGCAGCGTTCTGCCTGGCGATTGCCAATCCGTCTGTTTTCCAGGAGGAGCGCGAACCGCTCTCGACCATCGTTGCCGTCGTCGTCGATCGCAGCCAAAGCCAGGACAATGCCGATCGGCGAGAACAGACCGACAAGGCGCTTGCCGACCTCAAGGATCGCCTCGCCCGCTTTCCGCAGATAGAGACCCGCATCGTCGAGGCCGCAGACGACGCCGAAAGCGAAGCGCCATCGACGAAGCTCTTCGGTGCATTGGCAACAGCGCTTGCCGACGTGCCGCCGGCCCGCGTCGGCGGCGCCGTCTTCATAACCGACGGCCAGATCCATGACGTTCCCGATGTCAATCAGAAGCTCGGTTTGGATGCGCCCATCCATGGCTTGATCAGCGGCAAGCCGGATGAATTCGATCGGCGTATCGAAATCGTCAGCGCACCGCGGTTCGGCATCGTCGGCGAACAGCAGAAAATGACCTTCCGTGTCGTTGACGACGGAGCGGCTCCCGAGGGTGGCGCCGAAGTGACGATCCGCCTCAATGGCAACGAGATCGCCACCGAGCAAGCCGAACCGGGCACGGACGTGCCCTTCAGCTTCACCGTCCCGCGCGGCGGCAACAACATCCTCGAATTCGCGGTGAATCCCATTGCGGGCGAAGTGACGGAGGTCAACAACCGCGCCGTCCACGTGCTCGACGGGATCCGGGAGAACCTGCGCGTATTGCTGGTTTCCGGTGAGCCGCACGCGGGCGAGCGCGCCTGGCGCAATCTGCTGAAATCCGATGCAGCGGTGGACCTCGTCCACTTCACCATTCTGCGTCCGCCGGAAAAACAGGACGGTACGCCGATCAACGAACTTTCACTGATCGCCTTCCCGACCCGCGAGCTCTTCGTCGACAAGATCAGCGAGTTCGATCTGATCATCTTCGATCGCTACCAGCATCGCGGCGTGCTGCCGATCCTCTACTACGACAACATCGCGCAATATGTGCAGAACGGCGGCGCCTTGCTGATCGCCGCCGGCCCGGAACACGCCGGCGACGACTCGATTGCCGCCACGCCGCTTTCGGCGGTTCTTCCCGCGAGCCCCACCGGTGCCATGAATGAGAAGGCTTTCTTCCCCCGCCTTTCCGAGGAGGGAAAGAAGCATCCGGTGACGCGCGGTCTCGAAGGCGCAGCGAGCGAACCTCCGGGCTGGGGTCGATGGTTCCGCACGGTCGACGTCGACCGCCCCCTCGGGCAGACGGTCATGGAGGCGGCAGACGGAAAGCCGTTGCTCGTCCTCAACCGCGTCGGCAAGGGGCGTGTCGCGATGCTTTTGTCCGACCAAGGTTGGCTGTGGGCGCGCGGCTTCGAAGGCGGCGGACCGCATGTTTCGCTCTATCGCCGCACGGCCCATTGGCTGATGCAGGAACCGGCGCTCGAGGAAGAGGCGCTGACGGCGCGCGCCTCCGGCCGCACGCTGGAAATTACCCGGCAGACGATCGAAGGAGACCCCGGCCAGGCGACGCTAACCTATCCATCGGGCAAGACCGAGGAGGTCACACTCACAGAACGCGAACCGGGTCTCTACAAGGCCGAGGTGAAGACGACGGAAACCGGCCTGTTCGAGGTCGCCAATGACGAGCTGACGACGCTTGTCCATGTCGGCAACGTTGATGCACCGGAGTTCAAGGCGGCAATCTCCACGGAGGAAAAGCTCCGTCCCTGGGCGGAAAAAACCAAGGGACTCGTGCGGCGGCTGGCGGATGCGGACGGCCCGGTCGACCTTCCTTCGATCCTGCCGGTTCATGGCGCAGTCCGCGTGGCCGACAACGAGCGCCTTTCGCTGCGCATGACCGACGAGACCGTGCTGAAGGGCATCAATTCGCTATCGCTGTTCTCCAGCCTCTTCGGGCTCGCCGCCCTGCTCTTCCTGATCTCCTCCACCTGGTACCGCGAGGGTCGCTAGAGCGGGGTGAGGAAAAGCGTGAGCGGTTTTCCGCCCGCACTCCGCCCTAACTTATTAGAACCGATCGACGCTTCGGCCACACCGATGATGCCTATTCCGCAGCGAGCGGATGCGGAAGCTGCGGGACACTGGCGGAGAGACACGCGCGAATGTGCTGCCGCAACCAGACGCCGGCCGGATCATTGTCGGAATGCAGCGGCCAGACCATGGTAACCGGCGGAAACCGCAGCGCCAAAGGGACCGGACTAACCTCCAGCCCCAGCAACGGACCATAACGCTCTGCAATACGCGAAGACACGGTCGCAATGACGGGCGACAAGCTCGCGGTCGCCAGGACGGACATGAAATCAGGGGCGGCGGCGACCACGTTCAGCTCGGTCCCGGCATGTTCAAGTGCATCTTTCACGCACCCATGAAGGCTTTCCGATTGCGAGATCACCACATGGTCGGCCTGGAGATAGGTATCGAGGGTCACCGGGCTCGGCAAGGGCAACAGACCGCGATTGAAGCAGCAAAGGACCTCCGCCTCGTAGAGCACTTCGGAGATGTAGCGTGAGGTAGGCGCGTAGGTGCAGCCGACGGCCATGTCGATCGTACCTGCGCTCAGCATCGCATCCACCTCGTCCGGGGTGCACGTCCGCACCAGAAGCCGGATACCGGGTGCCATTCTTCGCAACAGCGCCGTTAGGTCCGGAAGCAGCAGAAGCTCGGCCTCGCAGGATAGGCCCAGGCGGAAAATTCGCCGTTCGGTTGCCGGATCAAACACGTCGGCAGCGAGGAGTGCGGCCTGCGCCTGCTTCAGTGCCAGGCGGATCGGCCCGGCCAGCGCCCGCGCCCGCGCGGTCGGCTGCATAACCTGGCCAATCCTCACGAAAAGATCGTCCTGAAACAGAACCCTCAACGTCGACAGGTTGTGGCTCATGGCCGGCTGCTGAATCTTGAGCCGGCGTGCCGCCTTGGTCACGCTGCCCTCCTCCATCATCGCATCGAAGGCAATCAACAGATTGAGGTCGAAGGAGCGTAGATTGAAATGATCGATGACTTCCATGACTCGTATCGATTTGATTGCTGACTTCTCCATACATAGCTTCTGCCTGAGGTCTTGCAAGAGCCAGATCAGCAATCAGAGCGGGGTGAGGAAAATGTGAGCGGTTTCCCGCCCGCATCCTGCTCTAACCTATCAGGAGTTGAACCTATGCATACGCGCCGATCGATCCTAAAGGGAACCGCCACTGCTCTCGTCGCGGCGAGTTCGATGCCGGTTATCTCAACCCTAGCCGCTGCCAAAGCGCCCTTCGCCGGGGCCCAGGCTCCCGCTTTCTATCGCATGAAGGTGGGCTCGATCGAGGTGACGGCGCTTTCAGACGGAACTATCCCGATACCGCTTGCGAGCCTTTACACCAATACGACCGACGAACATGCGCAATCCGCGCTTGCCGCGGCGTTTCAGGGCACAGAGACCGAAACCTCCGTGAACGCGTTTCTGATCAACACCGGCGAACGTCTCGTCCTGATCGACGCGGGGACAGGCAGCTATCTCGGCCCGAAGCTTGGCAAGCTGATCCGGAACATCGCGGCATCAGGCTACAAGGCAAGTGATATCGATGACGTGATCCTCACGCATATCCACACCGACCACTCTGGAGGTCTTTCCAGCGACGGCGAGCGGCTCTTCGCGAACGCCATCGTGCGCGTCAACAAGCGCGACGCCGATTTCTGGCTCGATCCCGCCAAACGGGAAGGAGCAACCGGTCCGCTTAAGAACCAGTTTGTCGAAGCGCAGCAAAGCCTCGCGCCCTATCTGGACGCAGGTAGACTGGAGACCTTCGACGACGATGCCGCGCCGGTCGCGGGCATCGGTTCGATCCTGCGCTCGGGCCACACGCCGGGCCATAGCTCGCTGGTGATCGAAAGCGAAGGAGAGAAGATGGTCTTCTGGGGAGATATTACGCACGGGGATGTGCTGCAGTTCGACGAACCGGGCGTCGCCATCGAATTCGACGTCGATCAGCAGAAGGCTGTCGAGTCACGGCGAGCCGCATTCGTCGAAGCAGCATCGGAACGCTATTGGGTCGCCGGCGCGCATATTGCCTTCCCCGGTATCGGTCACCTGCGCACAGACGACACGAATTACGACTGGGTACCGGTCACCTATGCGGCTGGTTGATCCGGGAACGGAAAGAGTGCAAGCTTGCGCTCGCAGTCTCAAACAGCGATCCGGTGGCACCACCGGATCGCTGTTGCCGCTTCTGATGACACCAATTTTCGTCGGATACTGTCAGTTGAAAATGCGAGGACCGGTGACCGACGGAAACATCGTAATTTCAGATCTTCGCGCCGTCCCGCACTTTGCGGATGCGATTGCCGATCGCGTCTGGCGAGCTTGGTGGAAACCGAAAGGATTCGCTCTGGAGCATGTCGCCGGTTTGGTCCGCGAGAATCTCGGAAGCGGTCCGCTACCCCTGGCGATCGTCGCCCATCGGGGTTCAACCTTCATCGGAACCGCCTCGATTATCGCATCCGACATGGAGGAGCGGCCTCAATATACACCCTGGGTCGCCGCCGTTTGGGTGGACCCGGCGTTTCGGCGGCAAGGCGTCGGCGGCATCATCGTCGGCCATGCCGCGCGCGCCGCCTTCGCAGCGGGCGCCGATACCGCCTACCTCTGCGCCGTGCCAGCAAAAAGTGCCTTCTACCAAGGACTTGGCTGGTCGTTGCGTGAGCAGGATGTGGGAGACCACCGGCTCGACGTGTTCACGCTCAAGCCGATCTGATTGCCCGTCTGTCAAATCAGGCAGCAGCGCCTTCGGCCTGCGCCTCTACGGCGAGTTCGGCCACCGGAGCGGCGCTGTCGTCCCGCCAGCGGATTACGCCGCTGAGCCGCGCATGGACGTCCGCCGCCATCGGCACGACGAGAACTCTCGCTGGATCCACGGGCCCCGGAAATTCGAGCGCGCCGTAGTGGACCTTCTCGAAACCGAGCGGCTGATAATAGGGCGGGTCGCCGACGAGGATCACCGCCTCGGAGCCTTTCCGCCGCGCAGCCTCGACGGCAATGCGCACGAGTTCGCGACCGATGCCCCGGTTCTTGTGCGACGGCCGCACCGCGAGCGGGCCAAGCAGGTGCCCTTTCACAGGCCCGGCCGTGACCGGAGTCATCCGCACGGAGGCGATCGTCTCGCCATCGTCGGCACAGATGAAAGACAGCGAACGATCATGGGGACCCTGCTCGCGAATACGGGCAGCGGCGCGCACGAACCGCCCGGGGCCAAAGGCTTCTTCGTTGATGATTTCGATGGCTGCGTCGTGTGACGCGTCTTCAGTCAGATAGACGATGTCGTGCTTTTTCATGGATATCGGGAACCAAGCATGCGAACGGACAATAAGGATGGCTCGCCCACAAGGGGCGTTTGCAGCATCAGCGTCGTCGCAGGTTTCCCGACAGGATCATGGTTACGGTCGTTCCGAACACGAAAAATTTCCGGACTCGCGATAGCAGAAAATCGCCGCCTGTCAAAGCCCAAAACGCACTGTTCAAAAATTGACACCTATTACCGTTCCACTGCTGCGTTATCTATAAACGATGAGAGAAAACGTGAAGGAGTTGGTTGCATGGGCAGACTGGTGAACGGAGTCTGGCAGGACGTATGGTACGACACCAAGGCGACGAAAGGCCATTTCAAGCGCAGCGAGGCGCAGTTCCGGAACTGGATCACCGCCGACGGATCGCCCGGCCCCTCCGGCGCAGGCGGCTTCGTGGCCGAGCCGAACCGTTATCATCTCCATGTCTCGCTTGCCTGTCCCTGGGCTCACCGCACACTGATTTTCCGTAAGCTCAAGAAGCTTGAGGACATCATCTCGGTCTCCGTCGTCGATCCTCTGATGCTGTCCAACGGCTGGGAGTTCAAAGGCGAGATCGGCGGCACGGTCGACCATCTCTTCGGTTCCGAGACCCTTTGGCAGGTTTATGTTCGCGCCGACCCCGGTTATTCTGGCCGAGTGACCGTGCCCGTGCTCTGGGACAAGAAGACGAACACGATCGTCTCCAATGAATCGGCCGAAATTATCCGCATATTCAATTCGGCCTTCGATCATCTTACCGGTTCGACCGAGGATTTCTGCCCAGCGGAACTGCGCGGTGAAATCGACGAACTCAACGCGCGCATTTATGACGCCGTCAACAACGGCGTCTACAAGGCCGGCTTCGCGACCAGCCAGCAGGCCTATGACGAGAGCGTGACGGCCTTGTTCGCCATGTTGGATGAATTGGAGGATCGCCTCGCCTCACAACGGTATCTCACCGGAAATCGCATCACCGAGGCCGACTGGCGCCTGTTCACGACGCTGGTGCGGTTCGACCCGGTCTATGTCGGCCATTTCAAATGCAACATCCGGCGCATTGCCGACTATCCGAATCTCTACGGGTACCTGCGCGACCTTTACCAGGTGCCGGGCGTGTCCGACACGGTGAACATGCGCCATATCAAGGAGCACTATTACCGCAGCCACACGATGATCAACCCGACGGGCGTCGTGCCGGCCGGCCCGGTGGTGGAGCTTACGACGCCGCACGGACGCGATCGCCTTGACGATGCGACACATTCAAGCGAGACCGCAAGGCGAGCGGCCGCCGGCACGCATTGACGCTCACCAGAACGTGTCCGGCGCCTCCGTTCCCGCGAGTTCTGCAATCCGCCGGCGCGTCGCGGGCGTCGTGTCCGCCGGCAGTTCGTCGAGCGCGAAGAAGCCGGCAGCGGCTATCTCCAGATCAGGAACCTTCGGTTGTTGCTGGCGGACATTGTCGCAACGGAAGAAGATGACGTGATCGCGCTTGCTGGTGCCCCGGTTGTAATAGACCTGCACCAGTAGCGGCGGCGACGTCAGTTCCAGATTGCCTTCTTCCCTCAGTTCGCGTGCGAGCCCCTCCACCGCGGTTTCATGGCGGTCGAGGCCACCACCCGGCAGGTGCCATCCGGGAAGATAGGAATGCCTGACGAGGAAGATCCGCCCTTCGCCGTCGAAGCAGGCGGCGCGCACGCCAAGTGTCATGCCGCGCGAGAGCGCAAAATAGACATGTGCAAACCGCGTCAGCAGGCGAATTCGCCAGTTGCGCAATTCCGCCGGTCGGTCCTGCTCCAAACACGTCCTCCTGTGGGCCGCGGTTCTCACGCGAAATCGTTACGAACTGGTGATTCCACTCTGGCGGAATATGCGCTAGACGGGGGCGATGTTCAAACTCGCGCATATTTCGGACGTTCATCTCGGACCCTTGCCAGATCTGTCCCTGAGGGAACTTGCTTCCAAGCGGATCACCGGTTTCGTCAACTGGCACAGAAACCGGGCGCGCCATCTCTTTCCCGGCACGCTCGCGTGCCTGATGGACGACATCGAGAAGCGCAATCCCGACCATCTCGCCATCACGGGAGATCTCGTGAACCTCGCTTCATCTCTGGAGATCGAGGCTATGACGGCGTGGCTTTCCCAAGCGGGCGACCCCGGGGATATCTCCATCGTACCGGGCAATCACGATGCCTATGTGCCAGGTGCCTATGAGAAGACGACGCGCGCCTGGTACGCTTACATGCGGGGTGACGACGATCCGCCCGGCTGGGCCCGCAGTCATCACTGCTTTCCCTATGTGCGCGTGCGCGGCTCGGTGGCACTTATCGGCTGCTCGACAGCGGTCGCGACGCCGCCCTTCGCCGCAAGCGGCTACTTCGGCCAGCGGCAGGCGCGCGCCACGGTCAACCTATTGCGGGCGGCAGGCGAGGCTGGGCTCTTCCGAGTCGTGCTGATCCACCACCCGCCGATCCGTGGCGCGACCTCCATGCACAAGCGCATGATCGGCATTCGCCGTTTTGCGGCGACCATTTCGTCGGGCGGCGCCGAACTGGTACTTCACGGCCATACCCATCTCAACACGGTTTACTGGCTGAAAGGGCCGACTGCGCCGGTCCCGGTCGTCGGCATTGCCTCGGCATCGCAGGGGCCGGGCGGCAGCAAGCCGGCGGCCGCCTATAATCTCTTCTCGATAGCAGGCGAGCCGGGCAACTGGCAGCTCAGCCGCGAGCGCTACACGCTCAATGCCGACGCGACCGGCGTCGAACTCGCCGAAACCACCCGTTTCTAGGCTCGGGCCGTCCGCGTTAAAGACAAACGTCAAAGAAAAATCCTACGGGGACGAATAATTCGTCATGCCTGTGCGTCATATTGCGGTTCGGGTGCGGCAGCCTGCGAGACGCACGTGCGTCGGTCGGGTCACCGGCCGTGCTGCGCGACGTTCGAGGGAGACAGGCACGATGTATCGAAAAACGACTTTCCTTGTCCTTGCTGCATTCATGGCTTCGGTCTCGAGCCAGTCGGCCATGGCCATCGGTGAAGATACCAGCGAGCCGCCGCGCAAGACCAAAACGACCACCCAGTGCAAGAACGGCAAGATCTGGGATGCGCGCAAGGGCCAGTGCGTCAACGCGAAGAAAAGCGGTCTCAGAGACGATATTCTGTTCGAAGCCGCGCGCGAACTTGCCTATGCCGGCCAGTACGAGAATGCGATCAAGGTGCTCGGCGCGGTAAGCGATCAGCGCAGTGCTCGCGTCCTCAACTATCTCGGCTACGCCAATCGCAAGGCCGGGCGCATTGAACTCGGCATGCAATTCTACAAACGCGCGCTTCAGGCCGACGAGAACTACATCCTCGCCCGATCCTACCTCGGCCAGGCCCTGGTCGAGCAAGGCCGGATCAAGGAAGCAAAGGTGCAACTCGTCGAGATTCGTGATCGTGGCGGCGAAAACACCTGGGCCTACCGGGCTCTGCTCCAATCCCTCGGTGGCACCCGCCATCATTACTGACGCGCCGGACCGCGACGGCCCACTTTCTACGCCGTGTAGCACCGCTTCTGCCGCCGCCCGCCTGCGGCCGAAGGAGCAGGCAGCCGGAAACGACGCCGGAATGCAAAAACCTGTTTCCGTTCCGGCTCTTCCCTTGCAGACTTCGGATCAAATGTTTCATATCATTGGGCAGTGCGTTTCGCACGGTGAATAGATGCCCGATCCGGTACGTCTCATTGGAAGAGCAATGCGCCCAGCGGCAGAGACGAAAGACTTCAGACGGGATTTGGTCAGCCTTCTGCCCAAATTGCGCCGTTTCGCGATGACGCTGACGCGCAACGCCAACGACGCCGATGACCTTGTCCAGGAGGCTTGCGAGCGGGCCATCGCGCGCAGCCATCTATGGAACGGGGAAGGCCGGCTGGAAAGCTGGGTCTATGCCATGACGCGCAATCTCTGGGTCGACGAAGTCCGCAAGCGCAAGGTCCGCACCGGCGGCGGCGCGGTCGACATTTTCGATCAGAGCGAGCTGCGTGTGGAAGCCGTTGCCGAAAAGGCGGTCTATGCCAACCAACTGCAGAAGATGATCCTGTCCATGCCGGAAGGCCTCGCCAGCGTCTTCCTGCTGATCAATGTCGAAGGGCACAGCTACCGCGAGACCGCAGATATTCTCGGCGTGCCGATCGGGACCGTGATGAGCAGGCTGTCCACCGCCCGTCTGAGGCTCGCCGCCATGCTGTCCGAGAATACCGAAAGGAGGGCCTGACCATTGCAGCAGACGACAGGTCAAGCGCTTGAGGTTCGGTTGTCCGCCTATATAGACGGCGAGCTCGGCGAGGCCGAGAGGGCCGAACTCGACGCGTTGCTGGCGCGTGACGAGGACGCCAAGGTCATGCTCGAGAAGCTCAAAGCCGGCAGCGCCTTTGGCAACAAGGCCTTCGAGGATTTCCTTCATGATCCAGTGCCGTTGGCGCTGGTGCGCCAGATCAAGCAGGGGCCCGGCATCAATCCAAGGTCCGAGCGCGTAGCGACGGCCAACCTGCCGGCTCCGACCGTTCGCGTCTGGCCGCGGGTCATGGCCGCGGCCGTGACACTATTGCTTCTCGGCGGCGCTGTCGGCTTCATCGTTGGTAGCACGCAGTACGTGGCCGAACCCGAAGGCAGCGCCTCCACGCGTCCATGGATCGATGAGATCGCCGACTACCATCGCATCTATTCCCGGCAGAAGGAGCACCTTGTCGAGGCGCCTGCGTCGGACGGGCCGAAGATCGAGACATGGCTCGCCTCCAGCGTCGGCATCGGCTTCAAGACCCCGGATCTCGCAAGCAAGGGCCTCACCTTCGAGGGTGCAAGGCTGTTGGTGGTTGATGGCAAGCCCGTCGGCCAGCTCATCTACCGCGACCGCGAGGGCGATATCTACGCGATCTGCTTCCTCAAGGGCGGAGACAAACCGCAAACGGATCAGTTCCGCGAGGATATACGCGACAACCTCGGACTGATCTCCTGGCAGAAAGGCGACGCATCCCTGGTGCTCGTCGGCCCGTCCGCGGATGCAGGCCTCCGCGAGCTCGCAGAAGCTGTGGCAGCGAGCATCTGACCACTACAGCGGCGCTGTAAGGCACGGAAATGAAAAAGCCGCGCGGTCCGAAGAACCGGCGCGGCTTTTCTGCATAGGCTGATGTTGGCGGTCCTTATGCCGCCTTCATCTCCAGCACCCGGTTGGCCGCTGACACGATGGCCTCCAGCGAGGCGGCGACGATGTTGGTGTTGATGCCAACGCCGAACAGCGTGCCGCCGGGATATTCGACCTCGACATAGGCAATGGCCGCAGCATTCGAACCATGCTGCAGCGAATGCTCCGAATAGTCCGCCACCGAAAGCTCGATGCCGAGATAGATCGACAGTGCGTTGATGAAGCCATCGATCGGGCCGGTACCCTTGCCCTCGATCCGCCTGGTCTCGCCCCTGTCGGTGATCTCCGCGGCAACGACACGCAGGCCGCCCTTGTGCTCTCCGGCGGGATAGGTCTGGTGGTCGACGAATTTGAGCCGCGCGTGGGGCTGCTCCACGTAGCGTTCGAGGAAACGGGCATGGATCCGCTTCGACGGGAGTTCCTTGCCCTCCTCGTCGGTTATGCGCTGGATGTCCTCGCGGAACTCGACCTGCAGGTTGCGCGGCAGGTTGATGCCGTAGTCCTCCTGCAAGATATAGGCAATGCCGCCCTTGCCCGACTGGGAATTGATGCGGATGATCGCCTCGTAGCTGCGACCGACGTCGCGCGGGTCGATCGGCAGATAGGGCACCTCCCAGAGCGGCTTGTTTGCCTGCTTGATCGCCTTCATGCCTTTGTTGATCGCGTCCTGGTGCGATCCGGAAAAGGCGGTGTAGACCAGTTCGCCGACATAAGGATGGCGTTCCGGAATGACCATCTGGTTGGAATATTCGTAGACTTCCTTGATCCGCTCGATATCCGAGCAGTCGAGCTTCGGGTCGACGCCCTGCGTGAACATGTTCAGGGCCAGCGTCACCACATCGACATTGCCGGTGCGCTCGCCATTGCCGAAGAGCGTCCCCTCGACGCGGTCGGCGCCCGCCATCAGGCCCAGCTCGGTCGCAGCGATGCCGGTGCCGCGGTCGTTATGCGGGTGCAGCGAGATGATCAGGTTCTCGCGGTTGTCGAGATTTCGGCACATCCACTCGATCTGGTCGGCATAGATGTTTGGCGTCGCCATCTCGACGGTTGAGGGCAGATTGATGATCAGCTTGTTGTCCGGCGTCGGTTTGACGATTTCGGTGACGGCGTTGCAGATCTCCAGCGCCACTTCGAGTTCCGTGCCGGTGAAGCTCTCCGGCGAATACTGGAAACGGTAGCCGCCGCCGGCCTTCGCCGCCATATCAGTGATCATCTTGGCCGCATCGGTCGCGATCTGCTTGATGCCGGCGACGTCCTTGCCGAACACCACGCGGCGCTGCAATTCGCTCGTCGAATTGTAGAAGTGGACAATCGGCTTGTGTGCGCCCTCGAGCGCCTCGAACGTGCGGGCGATCAATTCCGGCCGGCATTGCACCAGCACCTGCAAGGACACGTCGGCGGGGACATTGCACTCCTCCACGCACCAGCGTGCGAAGTCGAAATCGGTCTGCGAGGCGGACGGGAAGCCGATCTCGATTTCCTTGAAGCCCATGTCCAGCAGCAGATGGAACATGCGCGCCTTGCGGTCGTGGCCCATCGGATCGACCAGCGCCTGGTTGCCGTCGCGCAGATCCACCGAGCACCAGATCGGCGCCTGAGCGATGGTTTTGGACGGCCAGGTACGATCCGGCAGCGCGATCTGCGGGTAAGGCTGATATTTCACCGCCGCGTCGGGCATGCCGGCTTTGATGGAATGCGGTTTCAGAATCATGTGCAGCTTCTCTTCGTCACTGGGCGTGGCTTGCCATATGCAATAGCCGATCATCGAAGTCATTGCGATCGCTAACGCCGCGGGGCCGCGCCTTTTGTTTCAGCTCTTTTAGGGATTCGAGGAGCATCTGCCGGCGAGGCTTTTCGGCCGCCGGGCGCTCCTCAGCGAACCCGGCAACCGCGAATAAGGCCGAGAAGAAGAAGCGAGGCGAAGGCGCGGGACGGCGCACGATTGTCATCGTGTCCGGAGAAGATCGCTGCGATCTTATGTACGTTCGCGCCAGTCATGGGGAAAGCCTATACACGGCTTGCCGAAACAGGGCAAGGGAGACATCGCGCCGAAGCCGCTTCATCCGAGAAAGCAAAAAACGAAGTAAAGAAAAAAGGCACCGGCGCGCGGCCGATGCCCTCGATGCATTTGGCCTTGCCGGGCTCAGACGTCGGCGATCGACGTGATGATCCGCGAAACGAGGCCGTAGGATTGCGCTTCCTCGGCCGAAAGCCAGTAGTCGCGATCGGTATCTTTGGCGATCTTCTCGACCGGTTGGCCGGTTGCTTCGGAGAAGATCTTGTTCAGGCGCTCGTTCATCTTGAGGATTTCGCGAGCCTGGATCTCGATATCGGACGCCATGCCGCGAGTGCCGCCGGACGGTTGGTGAAGCAGGAAGCGCGTGTTGGGCAGGCAGAGCCGCCGTTCCTTCGGCGGACCGACATAGATCAGGGCGCCGGCGGAAGCGACCCACCCGGTCCCGATCGTCCAGACCTTCGGCTTCACGAACTTGATCATGTCATGAATGCTGTCGCCGGATTCGACGTGACCGCCGGGAGAATTGACGAAAATGCGGATATCGTCATCGCTGGCGGAAGCGAGCGCCACGAGCTGCGAGCAAACCTTCTGCGCCAGTTCCTGGGTGATTGTGCCGTAAATGAAAATCGAACGCGACTTGAAAAGGTTCGCCTCCGTTTCCTTGCCGAGCGGCAATTCGGTCTTCTTTTCTTCCTGTTCGTCGTCGTTCCGCATTCTTCGGACTCCTCATGAAATGTCTTTAAGTCAGATAATGCGACTCGACGGCGAAGACAATGCAACAGGCACTCGAAGAAGGATTCGGATGGCAGGCGCTGCCGCCATGGTAAATGTTGGAGCTGCAAACGCTGGTTGGACAGCGCGCAAAAGGACAATAAGATCAGTGCGTCATGAAGACGGCGCAGGGACATGCGGCTTGGCTTTCAGCCGAGCCGACCCTGGCCGTTTAACAAAGGAAATCTGAATGCTGGTAATTCGCGCTGCCATGCCGCACGAGCTGGAAGCTCTTGCTCAGATCGGTCTGTCCGCGTGGCGCAAGGGAATAGAGCCGCTTGTCCCAAAGCCCGTTACGGCGAAGATCGAGCACGGCAATCCGTTCATTCCATTCCTCCGGGAGCTCGGCCCGCGCGTGTTGGTCGCTGAGATCGATGGAGAACCGGCAGGCATCGGCGCTTGCGAGCACGCAGACGACACCATCAGCGACCTCTGGGTAGCCCCCGCCTTCGAAGGGCGAGGCGCCGGATCGGCCCTCATAGCTGCGCTTGAGGCGCAAATCGCTGAGCGGGGACACACTGAGGCGCGGATCCACGTGGCTGCAGCAAACGAACGAGCCCTTCGGCTCTATCAGAACCTTGGATATCGACAGCTTTGGAGGAAGATCACTTTCGATCCTGTTCTGGAGACCGATCTGGAGAAGATCGGTCTGTCGAAGTCCCTCTAATGCATGTCGCCCGCAAGTGTGCAGCGGTATCGGGACAACGACATGCACGCAAACAAAGACTTGAAGCGCGTCGCGTGACTCCAATTGAATGCGATGCGCTTTCAGTGAATTCACCCGCGGCCGCGATAGGTTGGAACACCCTGATCCGGCAGCCAGACACCCTCCGGCGGCGCGCCGGTCTGCCAGAAGACGTCGATCGGAATGCCGCCGCGCGGATACCAATAGGCGCCGATCCTCAGCCACTTCGGCGAAAGCAGCGACACCAGCCGCTTGGCGATGTCGATGGTGCAATCCTCGTGGAAAGCGCCGTGATTGCGGAAGGAGTGCAGGAAGAGCTTGAGTGACTTCGACTCCACGAGCCAACCGTCCGGTAGATAGTCGATGACGATATGCGCGAAATCCGGCTGCCCGGTCATCGGGCAAAGTGAGGTGAACTCCGGCGCTGTGAAGCGGACGACGAAGTCCGTGCCCGCATGATTGCTCGGCACCCTTTCGAGCACCGCCTCGTCCGGGCTCTGCGGCAGGTCGACCTTTGTCCCGAGTTGTGAAAGTCCCGATACGTCCGTTTTTGTCATTTCCTTACTGCTCCACTGATTTTCACGCGCACGCCGTGCGCCTTCTCGCCTTCCGGCTCGACATGTATGGCTATTCTCGCGCCCGGATGAACGACCCGGATGGCGTCCTCCATACGGTCGCAAATGTCATGGGCGTCGCCGACGGGCATGGCTTCCGGTACGACCATGTGGAAATCGACGAAGATCGCCGGGCCTGCCTGCCGCGTCTTCAGATCGTGAACGCCGAGCGAGCCGCCGGCATTCGCCGCGATTGCCTGCTTGATCGCCTCTTCCTCCTCCGCTGGCACGGCCTTGTCCATCAGTCCGTCGACCGAACGCGAGATGACCTTCCAACCCTGGAAGAGGATGTTCCCGGCGACGATCACCGCCAGCAGCGGATCGAGGATCGCGTAGCCGGTGGCAATGGCAAGAAGAAGGCCGGCGAGCACGCCCGCCGATGTAACGACGTCGGAGAGAATGTGGTGTCCGTCGGCGCTCAGCGCCGGCGAGCGATGTCGCGTGCCGGCGCGGATCAGCAGGTAGGCCCAGATCGCATTGATGATGCCGGCGACGAAGTTGATGGCAAGGCCGAGGGCCGGCGCATTCAGCAGGACGGGCGCCATCATCTCGGGTACGGCCTCCCATATGATCAGAAGCGCTGCCACGACGATCAGCACGCCTTCGATGACCGCGGAAAAATACTCCGCCTTGTGATGCCCGAACGGATGGCCAGCATCCGCCGGTTTTGCGGCGTAGCCGATCATCGCATAGGCAATCACCGCAGCGATCACGTTGACGGAAGATTCCAGCCCGTCGGACAGAAGCGCCACCGAACCGGTCACCCACCAGGCGAACATCTTCAGCCCCATGACGCCTAGGGAAAGCGGTATGCCCCAAAAGGCGAGCCTCTGGACGCTTCGATTGTCGGATGCGGTCATCTTCATTCCTCGTGCAGATGCAAACGAGTTGCAAATGCAAGCCCATTCAAACGCAAAACCGCCCACGCGAATTTTCGCGCAGGCGGGTTCCAAGGACCATATGGGCAATAACGACCCTCTTGTCAAAGGGCTGCGCGGCGCTGTAGCGCCAACGCCGTTCAAAGGTCTCAGGCGGCCTTGGTCTTCGCCCGCTTGGCGAGATGCGCCACCACGTTTTCAATCATCCGCATGCCGGCGTCACCGCCAAGGGTCATGATCGATTCCGGATGGAACTGCACCGCCGCCACCGGCTCTTTCATGTGCTCGATGCCCATGATCGTGCCGTCCTCGCTCTCTGCCGTGATCATGAACTCGCCCGGCAGGCTGGAGGGATCGGCAAAGATCGAATGGTAGCGTCCGACCGTCACTTCCCTGCCGAGACCGGAGAAGACGATGCCGGGTTCCAGCACGCGGATGCGCGAAGGCTTGCCGTGCATCGGGATCGCCAGTTGCCTGAGATCGCCGCCATAGGCCTCGGCCAGTGCCTGCAGGCCGAGGCAGACGCCGAAGATCGGCAGCTCGCGCGCCCTCGCCTTCTTGATCGTCGCCTTGCAGTCGAAATCCTTCGGGGTGCCCGGACCGGGCGAGAGTACGACGAGGTCCGGCTTGACGCGGTCGAGGATCTCGTCGGCAACCGGCGTGCGAACGGTGGTGACGGTCGCGCCCGTCTGCCGGAAATAGTTCGCCAGCGTATGGACGAAGCTGTCCTCGTGATCGACGAGCAGGATATTGACGCCCGCGCCCACCGGCGCAACGTCACGCCCGACCTTGGCGCTGTTGGCCGATTTGGCGTCGCGGATGGCTGCAATCATGGCGGATGCCTTCAGTTCGGTTTCGGCTTCTTCTTCTTCCGGATTGGAATCGTAGAGCAGCGTAGCGCCCGCCCTCACCTCGGCGATGCCGTCCTTGATGCGGATGGTGCGCAAGGTCAGGCCGGTATTCATGTCGCCATTGAAGCCGACCATGCCGATTGCGCCACCATACCATGCGCGCGGGCTCTTCTCATGGCTCTCGATGAAGCGCATCGCCCAGAGCTTCGGCGCGCCGGTGACCGTCACCGCCCAGGCATGGCTGAGGAAGCCGTCGAAAGCGTCCATGTCGTCACGCAAGCGGCCCTCGATATGGTCGACCGTGTGGATCAGCCGCGAATACATCTCGATCTGGCGTCGGCCGATCACCTTCACCGAACCCGGCACGCAAACGCGGCTCTTGTCGTTGCGGTCGACGTCCGAACACATGGTGAGTTCGGATTCGTCCTTCTTCGAATTCAGGAGCTTCAGGATCTGCTCGCTGTCGGCGATCGGGTCGTCGCCCCGCTTGATCGTGCCGGAGATAGGGCAGGTCTCGATGCGGCGACCGGAGACCCGGACGAACATTTCCGGCGAGGCGCCGACGAGATATTCCTGGTTCCCGAGGTTGATGAAGAAGGAATAGGGAGACGGGTTGATCGCCTTCAGCCGCTTGGAAATCTCCGAAGGGCGGCTCTCGCAGCGCTCGTAGAATTTCTGTCCCGGCACGACCTCGAAAAGATCGCCACGACGGAAGCTTTCCTTGGCCTTGACCACGAGCTCCGCATATTCGCCCGGCCGATGATCGCCATGCGGCGGAATGCTGTCGACCGTGCGGAACGGCTCCGGCGCGATTTCCGCCGCCTTGCCCTCGGTCGAGAGGCCATCCTTGGCAAAGTCGTAGCGGTCGATCCATGCCTTCGCCGCATAGTGGTCGACGACGAGGATTTCGTCGGGCAGGAAGAGGACCATGTCGCGCTGGTCGTCTGGCCGCTGCAATTTGAGGTCGATCGCGTCGAACTGGAAGGCAAGGTCGTAGCCGAAGGCGCCATAGAAGCCGAGATTGGCATCCTCGGCCGAATGGAAGAGGCTGGTCACTGCGCGAAGAACCGTGAAGACGGTCGGCATCTTCGAGCGCTCCTCCTCGGTAAAGACACGGTCCGGCTCGTTGATGGTGAGATCGAGCCGACGGGCCGTCGACGTGCCAGGCGTGATATCCGCCACGGTTTTCAGATGCTCGCCGATGACCGCGAGCAGCACCTCGCCGCGACCGTTATAGGCTTCGATCCAGAGCGAGCGACCGAAGGAAGAAATGGCGAGCGGAGGATCGACGACGGCGGTATCCCAGCGGGTATAACGGCCGGGATACTCGTAGTTTGAGGAGAAAACCGCACCGCGCCGCTCGTCGAGCCTGTCGACGCAGGACGAGATCGCGTCCGTGTAGGACGCATCGCGCCGCCTGCGCGTGACGACGATGCCGCCTTCGGTGGTGTAGCTCTCCGCGCCGTCTTCCAGAATTACCGTTGCCATTCGCCTCGCTCCGTAAAAGCCCGGTCTTTCCACACGGCTCTGAATACGAAAAAGCCGCCTCGAAATCTCCGGGCGGCTTCATGTCTCAATCACGCATGACTGGTCAAGGCCGCCTCAGCGAGCCCACCACCAGATCGAGATGTTGCGTGCGTTCATCATGGGCGAAAGTGTTAGCGCGGCTTGCGGGGCTTAGCAAGCGGGAAAACGGCGCGCTGTTTGCCAATCACGCAAGGAGGGGCAGCCGCTCGCCGCCGCCCTTCCTCTTTGCGGTGGAGAACCGGCTAGAAACGCTGCGTCAGCGAAAACTTGAAGGTTCTTCCAGGCTCCGAATAGAACGCCCTGCCGGGACCCGTAGACGTCAGGGTGACGTCGCGAACGGAGATCGCGTCGTAATATTCCCTATCGAACAGGTTATAGATGCCCGCGCGCATCGTCAGGCCCTCGACCTGCTCCGGCTTCCACCATCCGGTGAGGTCGAAGATGCCGTAACCCGGAGCCTTGAAGCTGGCGTCGGACTTTTCGGACACGTCCTTCGCCGCGATCATCGCCAGCTCCGTTCCCCAGGTTTCGGTCTCGTAACCAACGGCAAGCACGCCCTTGAGAGGCGCAACCGAACCGAGGCGCTCGTTGGTGTCGAGATCCTTGCCGAGCGCATAGGTGACCGAACCGCGGAGCGTAACGCCGGAATTGAAGATCTTGTGAGCCGCGAGCTCGACGCCGGAGATCTGCACGCGGTTGCGGTTCATGTACTGCGTGACGCCGAAGGGATAATTGATCGGATCCTGGACCGGCGCGTCCACGGAATCGATGAAGTTGCGGTAGCGGTTGTAGAAGCCCGTGATGCGGCCTCCGAAATCCGTATCGCCGAGATTGGCGCCGATCTCGACACCGCTGCTCGTTTCCGGTTTCAGATCCGGATTGCCGAGGCGGAGATAGGTGCCGGGGGCACCGTAGTCGAGATAGAGCTCGGTTGCGGTCGGAGCGCGGAACGCCATGGCCCACTGGGCAAACAGTTCGATATTGTCCGTTGCCTGATACTTGGCGAGCAACTTAGGAGACAAGGCATCCCCGTCCTGCCCATCCGGTAGACCATTGTAGTTCGGATTACGCGTATAGGCGGCCGTTTCCTGCGGAGAATGCTCGTACCAGTCGTAGCGAAGACCCGGGGTAAGCGAGAAACCCGTTTCTCCGAAGGCGATCTCATCCTGAACAAATATGCCGAAGCGCTTGCTCTCGACGTCCGGCATGTCCGACTGGTTGGAATGCAGGAAGTTGCACGAGCTGAAAGGCGGATAGGGTCCCGGCCCGCAGCTATCCTTGCCCGACGAATATTGCGTCGTGGTGTTGATGTAGAAGTCGCCGCCGAGCGTCACCGTATGGTGGAAGTAACCGGCGTCGAACCCCTTCTCGACATAACCGGCGCTACCAAAACCGCGATCCTCGACTTCGCTCAGACGCCGGTAATCACCTGTCGGAGTAGCATAGCGCACGCCGTGCGTACCGCTCTCACGGATGAGGTCCTGCCAGTAGAACACGGCGTTCGCCGCGTCGAAGAGCGCGTCGCCGTCGGTCGCTTCGAACTCGTAGTTCAGCGAGATTCGATCACGCTTGTTGACTTCCGTGCCATCCCACTCGCCCGGCCGATAGGTGGCGCCGGTCTGCGCATGCCGAAGATCGGTGTCTTCGTCGCGATCGAAACGCTCGCCGGTCAGCGTGAAGCCATGCCCGCTGTCTGTGTATTGCTTGACTTTGACGAGAACGTTGTTCTGGTCGAAATCGGCCGGATTGGCCTCGGTCCGACCGGTGCCGTAGGCGCCATTGTCGCCGCCGGTCTGGCGTTCGTGCCCCTTCTTGTAGCCGCCCTGAAACAGGACGGCCGTGTTGTCGTAGCGCGCCGCCACGGCAGCGGAACCGCCAAGGCTTTCGTCTTCGCCGTCATAGGCAAACTTGAATATGCCGCCCCAGGTCCTGCCCTCGCCTATCAGATCTTCAGGATCGAGCGTGCGCAACACCACTGCCCCGCCAAGCGCGCCACCGCCGGCACGGCTCGAATCCGCCCCGCGAACAATGTCGACGGTCGACAATTCGCTGAAATCGAAACTGTCGATGCCGCCGTCCGCATCCCTCCCGCCATCGTCGAGAAAGGGGATCGCGATACCGTCGATAAGCGTCAATATCCGTGGCCCGTCCAGGCCGCGAATGTTGACGCTGCCGTTGTCCCGGTTGAAATACACGCCCGGCTCGAGCGTTCTGCCGAGATCTTCGAAGCTCGATATCTGATTGTCGTCGAGTTCTTGTTCGGTTACCTGCGAGGCAAGCGGCGTGTCGGCCACACCCTCCTGCTCTCCTGTCCTGACCGTCAGCGTCTTCAGCGGCGTTACGCGCCCCTGCTTCTCGGCAGCCGCTGTTTCGTTGTTTGTGATCGATTGTGCATGGGAGATGGCGGCGCCCGCCAGAGTGACAAACGCCGTGCACGCGAGAAGAGCCAGGCGATGATGCCGGTTGAGCATGGACCAGTCCTTTGAGATGTTGGCCGGGCTTGCTGTTGAGCGGCAAACTCAAGGGGCTGGCTGGGCGGTTTGGATGCCTGCGACGTGTCGGTGCGTCGCCTCATTTAGGCCACATAAGAAAACATGAGTGTAATTGTCAATATAAATCTAGGGGTGCCGGCGCGCGTTCCACTCAAGCTTTCGGCCGGCCTCGTCCTCAGTTTCAGCACAATTTGAAACAGGATTGCTTCTCATGCGTTTTGAGTGCTTCGGCCGCAACGGATGGGAAGGACCTGCATGCGCCACTCCGCCGGTATCATACTGCTGTCCGTCTTGATTCTTTCGGGCGTAAGCCTTCCCAAGAAGGGGCCAATACCGGCCGAGAAACCCGGAGTCGCCGGCGAGCAGGCGACTCCGGAGCCAAAGCCTGCCCCGCCGCCCAGGGACGACGAAGGCGACGCTGATGAGCGGGGCGAGACAAGTGCCGAGCCTGACCAGGAAGAGAAAGACGGTGTCTCCCAGGACGGAGCCCCGGCTGGCGAAGACGCAGAAGAACCCATCATCCCGGTGCAAGACGAAAACCCCGAGGCGCACGCATCCTGCCTCGCCGCCCTCAAAGCGCTCGGCGGCACGTTTGTTGACGCTAAGCGCATCGACGACGGCAAGGGCTGCGGCATCGACAAACCGCTTCGCGTGAGCGCGGTCTTGCCGGGCGTCGCATTGAAGCCCGAGGGAACGATGCGCTGCGCAGCGGCACTGGCGCTTGCCCGCTGGACCAAGGAGTCGGCGATCCCCGCCGCCGCTACGGCTTTCGGGCCGGACACCCGAATCACCGCGTTGAACCAGGCCTCGGCCTATGTCTGCCGCCGGCGCAACAACGCAACGACCGGCAAGATATCGGAACACGCCCATGGCAACGCGGTCGACATCGCTTCCTTTACGCTCGACGACGGCAGGACCATCGCTATTCAGCCGCGCGACGAGGACGGCACGCTGACCGGCGCGTTCCAGCGCGCCGTCACGGCAACCGCCTGCCTCTATTTCACCACCGTCCTCGATCCAGGCAGCGATCCAGCCCACGAGACGCACCTGCATCTCGATGTCATCGAACGCAAGAACGGCTATCGCTACTGTCGATAGGCGGCGATCAAGCCGGGTCGGCGCGGTTGATTATTGGGGCCAAGCGACGCTCGCAGGAGCGCCGCGATTGAAATCGTTCCTGCCAGGCACGATCTATGGCGAACAGTATAATTGTGCCGCACCATTGCCCGCCACCGTTCAAGGAACAATCCATGCCGCTGACCATGTACAAGCTTTCCGCACCCGCCTTCATCCGCGGCTTTTCCGCCCTCGATGGCCTGCTCGACAAGGCGGAAGCCTTCGCTTCGGAGAAGGGCATACCGCTCACGGAACTCTTCGAGGCACGGCTTGCGCCGGATATGCTGCCGCTCGCCGGACAGATCCAACGGGCGAGCGACACCAGCAAGAACGCGATCGGGCGGCTGACGACAATCGAGCCGCCGCGCTTTCCGGACGAGGAACGAAGCTTCGCCGAATTACGCGAGCGGATCGCCAAGACGGTCGCGTTCCTCGAGACGATCCGGCCGGGCGATCTCGAAGGCAGCGAAAACCGCGAAGTGACGCTCAACTTCCCCAAGCTCAAAGTGACGTTCACCGGCGAGGATTACCTGCTGCAATTCGTGCTGCCGAACTTCTATTTCCACATCACGACCGCCTACGACATTCTCCGCCACAAGGGCGTTCCGATCGGCAAGGGCGATTACATCGGCGGCCTCGGCTGAGATCGTCGAGGATGCGGCGGGCGACAGACGCGCATCGCCCGTTGCACCATTTTCAAAACAGGCCCTCGATATAACCCTGCTCGTTAAGGTAGATCCTCTCCGACGAGGGCGCCTTCGGCAGACCCGGCATGGTCATGATCTCGCCGGTGATGACGACGATGAAGCCGGCGCCGGCGGCGAGCCGGACTTCGCGGATCGGCACGGCGTGACCGGTCGGCGCGCCGCGGAGATTCGGGTCCGTCGAAAAGGAATATTGCGTCTTGGCCATGCAGATCGGCAGGCGGCCGTAACCCTGGTCCTCCCAGGTCCTCAGCTGGTCCCGAACCAGCTTGTCGGCGATGACCTCGCTCGCGTGATAGATATCCTTGGCGATCGTCTCGATCTTGTGGAAGAGCGGCATGTCGTCGGGATAGAGCGGTGAGAACTGCGAGTGGCCGGCATTGGCCAGTTCGACGACTTTCCGTGCGAGATCTTCGATCCCTGCGGAGCCTTCAGCCCAGTGCTTGCAGGGGATCGCCTCGGAGCCAAGCGTCGCGACATAGTCCTTGATCACCTGGATTTCCGCGTCCGTGTCGGAGGTGAAATGGTTGATCGCGACAAGCACCGGGACACCGAATTTCTTGACGTTTTGCACGTGGCGTCCGAGATTGGCGCACCCCTTCCTGAGGGCGTCGATGTTCTCCTTGCCGAGATCGTCCTTCTTTACGCCACCATTCATCTTGATCGCTCGCACCGTGGCGACGACGACCGCTGCATCCGGTTTCAATCCGGCCTTGCGGCACTTGATGTCGAAGAATTTCTCCGCGCCGAGATCGGCGCCGAAACCGGCCTCGGTCACGACATAATCCGCAAGCTTCAGAGCCGTCGTGGTGGCGATGACCGAATTGCAACCATGAGCGATATTGGCGAAGGGGCCGCCATGAACGAAGGCCGGGTTGTTCTCGAGAGTCTGTACGAGATTCGGCTGCATGGCATCCTTGAGGAGCACCGTCATTGCCCCGTCCGCCTTGATGTCGCGGGCGTGCACCGGGCTCTTGTCGCGCCGATAGCCGATGATGATATTGCCGAGACGCGTCTCGAGATCCTTGAGGTCCTGCGCAAGACAGAGAATCGCCATCACCTCGGATGCGACGGTGATGTCGAAGCCGGTTTCCCGCGGATAGCCGTTGGCGACACCGCCGAGCGAGCCGACGATATGGCGCAGGGCCCTGTCGTTCATATCCATCACCCGCCGCCAGGCGATACGGCGGACATCGATGTTCTGTTCGTTGCCCCAATAGATATGATTGTCGATCAACGCCGCGAGCAGGTTATGCGCCGAGGTAATGGCGTGGAAATCGCCGGTGAAATGGAGGTTTATATCCTCCATCGGCACGACCTGCGCATAGCCGCCGCCGGCCGCCCCTCCCTTGATGCCGAAGCAGGGACCAAGCGACGCTTCCCGAATGCAGACGATCGTCTTCTTGCCGATGCGGTTGAGACCGTCACCGAGACCGACCGTGGTTGTCGTCTTGCCCTCGCCGGCCGGCGTCGGGTTGATCGCCGTCACCAGGATCAGCCGGCCGTTCTTCTTCTCCTTCTGCGCGGCAATGAAATCGGCGCCGACCTTCGCCTTGTCATGGCCGTAGGGCAGAAGCGCCTCCGGCGGAATGCCGAGTCTGGCGCCGATCTCAAGGATCGGCTTCTTCGTCGCGGCACGCGCGATCTCGATATCGGACCTTATCTCCGCCATGGCTGCTCCCCCTCAGCTTATGTTTTTCCACTCCGCCCTCCTCTTGGCGGAGCGCATGTAAAGTCTGTTCCGAATGTTCCGCCCGTTAGAGCAATTCCAGGAAAGTGTAACGGTTTTCGGTCCGGAAT
Organism: Sinorhizobium sp. 7-81; assembly: GCF_030124405.1. NCBI lineage: Bacteria > Pseudomonadati > Pseudomonadota > Alphaproteobacteria > Hyphomicrobiales > Rhizobiaceae > Sinorhizobium > Sinorhizobium sp. 7-81. Next base: position 361,161 of record NZ_JASKLT010000004.1, read on the forward strand.
TGGGTAGTCTCAAAGAGTTAGAGCATTTCACTGTTTCAATGGAACGGTGAAATGCCTAGCGGGCGAGAATGTCGCGCACTTCCACGAGGTTTGACCGCACGCGAAGAATGTAGAAGCCCATCGTCGCCAGATGCGTCGGCATGATCCAGCCATCCTCGCGGCCGTTCGAGATGATGAGTGGCTGGATGTTCAACGCGGCGCGAAGCTGCTTCATCGTTTCAGTCCAGATCGGCGTCAGCCCGCGCTGCGCGACGACATTCTCGAAATCGGCACCGGCCGCCGAGAGAATGCCATAGTAACCGTAGAGCTGGCCGAAGGCGAACCAGAAGCGGTCGTCGGCGCGCGTGTCGAACCAGCCGCCATTGTGGAATTCGGAGCGCTCGCGGATGATGGCCGAGGTGTTGCCGAGATCGTTAGCGACGCGGTCGAGGAATTCGACCATGTTGTCCGACCGGCCGTCGAAGATCGCCTCGCATTTGCCGAGCGAAACGTTGAATTTCCTGAGATCGCGCATGGCCGCGCGATAGAAGCTCGGTGTCGGGGTCTTGGGCCCGAACGGATTGATACCGAAATACCAGGTCTCCTCGTCGAACTGGATGTTGCCGCGCGCGCTCTGCAGATCATTGTTGACGCCTGACGTCCCACGAACGCGGCCAAGCGAATCGACGAGCTCGACCGCGGTACGGCGCACGGCCTGGTTGATGCCGCGCTGGAATGATGCCTTGTTGTCAAGCCAGGGCGTGTCGTCCCAATCGAGCCCGAAAAAGCCCAGTTTGTAGAGCAGCATCGACGATATCCAGGCATTCTGGTTAACACTGACATCGATGAGATCGGCCGCGACATCGACGATCGCCGAGGTCTGACACACGGTTCCAGCGGGCAATTGCGCTGCCGCAAGTGCCTCCGTGGACTCGCCTTCAGCCGGCGGGGCGGCCGCGGTTGCCTGGTTCGTGGCGCCTGCGGCACCGACCTGCCCTGTCGTGGCGGCACCGGGACCGCTGACCGGCGAACCGGCCGGCACCTTGCGGTCGGCAAGCTTGTAGCGGTCGACATAGTCAGGATTGAAATTGGTCCATGCCTGGGTCTGCCAGACGAAATAGCCGTAGAACAGGATCAGACCGAGCAGGATAAGGCCGATCGGACCCTTGATGATCCAGCTTCGCTGCCGGTACCAGTTGCCCATTGCCACGAAAGGCCAGAGGAGCCAGGCAACAGCAAGGCCGATGCCACGGCCGATCGCCGTGAAAACCCGCTGGAAGAACGCAACGATCGGATCGAACATGTCCTATTCCTCTTTGAGGCCGTAGAGCTTGTGCCGGAAGGCGGCCTTGTCCTTGAGATACGTACTGGTCAATGTCGCCACAACATATTCCCGGAACTTTTCGCTGTAGCGCTCGTAAGCGTCATAGAATCCCTGCTTGTCGAACACGAAGCGGGAGACGAAATCGCGGGGAACGAGCTGTGAGATGAGGCGATTCACCAGCCATTGATCCGGGTGCATCGGTGCGGCGCGCACGAGCAGGAAGCGATTCTCCGGCGGAACCTCCGCCATGGTGATCGTGCCCGTCGCGGCAATCGTCCGGGTCATTTCCTGGAGAAAGGGGTAGGTTCCGTCGCGCGACACAAGCGCTGCATTGCGGTGGATCCAGGTCTGCAGCCAGATCCGGTCGGCATTCATGGGGTCGGCAGTCGGATCGGTATCGTTGATCAGTCCTCGAATGATCATATCCGCACGGTGCTGGAACAGGCCGGATTCCTGCACCCAGGAAGCCTGTGGCAGTTGCAGCCGGTTGGTCCGGGCGAGAAACTCGTAGATACGGGCGTGATCGTTGATGGCGATGTAGCTCACCTGCCACGGCCGCGACCGCCTGAAACCGGGTACCGAGGGATCGCAGATCACTGTCGTCGTCTTCTCGTCGAGGAAGACATACACGCCGCCGAAGTGATTGGCCCAGAAGGCCTCATGGCGGAAAACGAGTTCGTTCGGCACCAGCGCGTTCTGCCGGATGTCGCCGGTCACTTTCGCGAGCTCCACCATCCGGTTCAGCATGGCGTCGTCGGACCAGGCCGTTGGTATCTTCTTCAACCGGTCCACCAGTTCCCTGAGTTCGGTTGCCTTGCCGAGCATGTCTTCCGCCGAAAGGACTCGGAAACGAACCTCGTTGATCGACAGGAGGTCGTCGATGTCCTCGACCACCGAAACCGAGTCCTCGATCTCGCCGTAAAGCGCATCCTTGATCGTCACGGCGTTGATCGCCCGGCTGTTGGCGTTGAAGAATTCATGCATCAGCGCCGCAGTGTTGGAAAAACTCGTATGGACGACGGGAAGGTCCACCTGTGCAGGCGTCAGGACGATGAAGCGCCGGTTGACCCGGTTCGGGTCGAGATAGTCGCGATCCCCGAGTTCATCGGCGATGTCCGGCGAAAAACCCGTCATGTCGATGCTGAAGCGATCGAGCGCCGTCGGTTTCAGGCCGAAACCTTCGAGCGCCTTGTTGTAGCGCGCCACGAGATGCGGCTCGGAAATGTCGAGTAGCCGACCGTAGATCAATTCGGCTTCGAGGAGGCGCTTCATGCGGGAATGCTCCTCGCTGCGGCACTTGAGCACTCTCCATGCTCACCGGTCATGCCTGCCACCTGCCCTCGCGCTTCATCGTCTCGATTTCGCGGACCGCCTTTTCGCGCTGGCGCTCGCGGCGAAGGATCTCGCTGACGGCGGCATCGTCCGACTTGTCGGTGTAGCGGAATTCGCTGTCGGCATAACGATTGATTTCCTGCAGTACCATCTCAATCGTGATCGGACCGCGCAAGTCTTCGATCATCGACTTCTTCTCGTCGTAGGGCTTGTGCATGAAAGCGCCCGCATCCTTGAACCAGTCGTCGGGCAGTTCGACGTCCATCGCCCGCATCTTGATCGCGTCGGTGATGTTCCTGATCGCCCGGCCGGTGAAGCGCGGTTCGGCCTCCTTGATCATGTGCAGGTAGGCGCCGACATCGGCGAGCGTGGCGATCTTGCCCTTTTCTTTCTCGTAGCGCGCCCAAACGGCGGCAAGCCCCTCCTCCTTTGGCCGTGAATGGGCCTCGTAGGACTGCGAGACCGCGCGCTTGATCTCCTGACCGGCATAGAGATCGTGCTCGCCCAGCGGGATCTTGTGGTTCTTGCCGACGAGCAGCGCAAAAATGTCGATGTAGTCGCCTTCCGTCTGCGGCCCATCGACAAGCCAGCGTGCACCGGCGCGCTGACGCAGCGCATCATCGACATTTTCGGGGTAGTTCGAGAACATGCCGAAAGTGCAGTTGCCGCGCACGACGGTCGAGGCACCCGCGAAACTCTCCATCAGAACCGCCGTCACCTCATGCTGACCGGCCGACGCCCGGTCATCGGAACGCCTGGCCGCCACCTGGTCGACATCGTCGATCGTGCCGAAGCCGATCGCCCGAGGATTCATGACATTGTTGACGAACTCCTTGCAGTTCTGGCCGGACTTGCCCTGGTAGGACGAAATCTGGTCGACGCCGAAATTCTCGTAGTGGAAGGCATAACCGGCGACACCGCAGTAATCGTGGAGCATTCCGGCCAGCATCTGTATCAGGATCGTCTTGCCGGTGCCGGGCATGCCGTCGCCAATGAAGGTGAAGAGAAAGCCGCCGAGTTCGACGAAGGGATTCATCTGCCGGTCGAAATCATAGGCCATCAGCATCTTGGCAAGCTTCAGCGCCTGATACTTGGCGATGTGGTTGCCGATGATTTCCTCCGGTTTTTTGAAGGTCATCACCAACGGCTTGCGCTTCTGCCCCGGCGCGACATCGAAACCGTTCAGGGTGAAGTCATCCTGGTCGAGCCGGATATGGACGTTTTCAAAGCTCTGGAGACCGGTGAACCGCGCCTTGCGGGCGATCAGTCCTTCGATGGCGACGCGTGAAAAGGCGCGCGTCCGGGCGGTCAAGGCAAGATCGTCCGGGGCGCCGGCAATGCTGCGGTCGAGCCCCGCAACCATGCTCTTCAGCGCATCCTGTGGTGTATCGAAGAGAAAATCCGGCTCTGCCGCATCATCGACAGGCTCGCCTTCTCCCTGCAGCGTCGCGCCCAGATAGGCCGCGAGCGTGAAAGCGGCGACATAGGCGGCGGCCGAAAGCAGCCCCTTGAATTGGCTCGCCTGCTCGCCGCCGAGCGGCGCAGTGGCGTTGCGCGCCTGCAATTGCTCGAGGTTCGTCTGCCGCCCGAAGACGTCGGCGACGGCAAGCGCGACCTGAATGCCCCGGCGCGTCCGGTAAAGGACGGCATGCTGGGCCGGCGAAAAGAGCGGATCGGCACCGCGCACCGACTGGATCGTGCGCTGAAGCTCGACCTCGCGCGTGCGGCGCTGCCCGCCGGTCGAAACGGTCGAGACAAAGCGACGGCCGGTGCCGGCGAGCGGCGTTCCCCCGGATGCGTCGTCCCGTTCGAGGATGACCAGCTTGGTGACAAGGCTCTGGGCTGTCGCCTGATGCTTCGCGATATCGTCCTCGTGCAGCGTCGTCAGGCCGGTATTCAGCGTCATGGTCAAACCTCGCTCACCACCTGGTTGCCGGAAATCACGTGCACCTTGTAGTCCCCGAAAACCTCACCGGCCTCGCCCGCGGCGTAGAGCGCCTGATAGGCATCGTGCGGCACGAGCGCATGCTTTTCGTAAGAGCTGACGCCCATCCGGGCAGCCTCGAGATTGTCCGTATCGATGTGAAACTCCTCCTGCGCCGGCGTCGAGGACCAGAAGCCGCGCTCCGCCGGACGCTCGGCCTTGGAGAAAACCTCCTGCACCGTCCAGGTCAAAAGCCAGGCATTTTCCGTCTTGCGCACTTTGGAAAGGATGTCGTTGATCCTGGCATTATTCTCGGTGATCCCGGCCGAATAGAAGGGGCCGAGCACGATGCGCCGAAGCTGTTTCGGATGGAGTTCCGGGAAATCCTTGTCGAGATTCGTGGCGATCGTCACCGGCGTCAGCGAATAGGCGCTGTTCTTCGAGGCGAAGTCATCGAAGCGGCTCGCAAGTTCCGGGTTGAGCAGACCGCCGACCGGCAGTGGAATCTCGATGTCCGGATTGAGCTTGCCGTCACGCGTAACCAACATCTCGACGATCTTTTCCGACGAATCCTCGATCGTCGCCATGTAAACCATGGGGAGCGTCTGGGTGCCGTCGAAGGCGCCCCAGGAGACGACGTAGTAGGGCCTCATCGTCTTAGGGTTGACCGCGACCCGGATCGTCTCCGGCAGGATGAAGGGCGAGAATATATCGCCCTTGCCGATCTGCTCGAGGTAGAGCCTTTCGGCCATGCGGGCTTGCAGCACCTCCGGAAACGCCTTCTGCCTGAGTATGAAGTCGGCCATCTCCTCGCGGAGCGCATCGGCAGGAGGAATGCTCGCCAGACGCTTTTCCGCACTCTGCCGGTCGTTTTCCAGCTCCAGCACATTCTGGAACACCGGGAAGCCGCTTTCAGCGCGTGAAATCCGGAACCGTTCGACGAAACCGATGCGATTCTCCCAGCAGGCGATCGAGGACTTCAACCGGGCGAGATAGGGAACGATGACCTCGCCCACCACCGTGTTGCGGTAAAGCGGTGAATTGCGGTCGCCGAGAAACAGCTCGAGCCCCGCGAGCGCGGACCGGATGGAGGTGAAATATTGCCGTACGGCTACGGATGCGGCGGTGTTCATGCCTAATCCCTCGGCAGGCGCCGAAAGGCGGTCGGAAATCTGGTCATTGCCGCCTTGCCGATCACTGCTTCACGTAGTTTGCCGCATTGTGCTTGTCCATCACCGTTTGGAAGCGACGGGCGAAGGCATCGTCGGCCAGTTTCTTGCGCCGCTGGATATCCTGCGTGGCGAGCATGTTCTTTTCATGCATTTCGAGCAGGTCGCCGATGTGACGCTGCGCCGCCGCGCCGATGCCGGCCATGGTCTCTTCGGCGGCGGTATCGACCTGGCTTCCGAGCGTGTTGATCTTGTGCGCGACATCCTGCTGCGCCGCGGTCTTCAACGAATCCTCCAGCGACTTGTAAAGCACGATGCGCTGTTCGGTATCTATCGTCAGCTTGTTGATCAACGTGTTCTGGGCCGCGATCTGGTTGTTGAGGGAATCGACGAAGGTCTGGAACATCGAGGTGTAGCGCTCGAGCGTCTGGCTCTCGGCGAGCAGTTCCTGCTCCTTCGCCTGCTTCTCGTTATATTCCGTCGCAAGCGTCGACCGCTCGCCTTCCAGTTCCGTTCTCGTCTTCTGGTCAGTCGAAGCGGCGATCCGGTTCTCGATGTCGAGCAATAGCGGGTTGAGTTCCTCGATGCGCTTCTGAACCTGCTCAAGCGCCGCCATCGTGCCCTTGCGGCGGTCGATCACCTTGATGAGGCTTTGCTCGGACGTCTTGTAGCGCTGGTCGAGGATCGCCCTCTGGTCCTTGAGGATACCGACGATGGTATCGGACTTGACGAGAAGTTCCTGCAGGTTGCCGGCAAGCGACATGTTGCGCACGCGATCGGTCCGCAAGCGCTGCATCTTCTGCTTGGAGAACATGCCGATGAATTTCTCGTAGCCGGTATAGCTCTTCATGCTTTCGAATTCTGAGCCGAAAACGTTGGTTGCATCCTCCAGTCCGATGATAAGATCCGCGATGTTGGCTTCCATCACCTTCTGTTGGTTGATCACATCCTGGATGCGGGCGTTTTCAATATCGAAGTTGACGTCGCCGAGTTTGGTGTCGGCCTTGGCGAACTGCTCGAGGACAACGCCAGATTGTTCGAGCTTGCCGCGCATCTCTTCGACGACACCCCTCGTCCTTTCGATTTCCGCGTCAAAATTCTGAAGAGTTGCCATTCCATCCCCCTTTAATCCGGCCCCCGTTCGATCAGGACGGGCAGCCGCATCGGCATGCCGGATTATTCAGCCTTCGATTGCAGTTATATAAAGGATGTTTAGCCGGTCAGAACAAGTGTCGCAGGCAGGCTTTTTCACCCAAACTGCCGAAGAAAGGACAGGCGATGGCAGCGACCGTCTATCGTGCAGCCGAAGGGTCCCTGAGATAGGCGATCACGTCGGCGATTTCGGCGGGCTTTCTCAGGCCCGGAAAGCTCATCTTCGTGCCGCGAACCATGGCTTTGGGACTGAGGAGATATTCCGAAAGAGTCGCCTCGTCCCACACCTTGCCTTCGGCGCCGAACGCCTTCATCGCGTCGGAATAGTCGTAGTTGGCGAGCGAGCCCGCCGGACAACCGACCACGCCCATCAGCGTGGGGCCGACGCGGTGTGCGGGCTCGGTTGCGGTGTGGCAAGCGGCGCACTTCTTGAAGACCGCCGCTCCCACTTTTGCATCCCCGCCGGCGAACCCATCTGATGCGCCGAGAAAAAAAAGAAGAAAGGCGACAACGCCAAACCGATGCATGAGCTTGAATTCCCTCCGGCATGATTCCTTAGATCGGAATCGATTTTAAGGACAAAATCATGCAGAAACTCAAAATTCTACAGCGACCTTTGCGCGTCTGACTAGACGCGCGGCGCTGTAGGAAGCAAACGCGCGTGACTACGGCGCTCAGCGCGCAGCGTCAACCGTCATGCATCCGGTCTTCCCAGTGACGGCGGCAATAGGAAACGTACTTTTCGTTGCCGCCGACATCCACCTGCGCGCCTTCGCGCACGAGGTTACCGGCGCCATCGAGGCGCACGACCATCGTCGCCTTGCGCCCGCAATGGCAGATCGTCCTGACTTCGCGCAACTCGTCCGCGATTGCAAGCAGCGCCATTGAACCGGGAAAGAGCTTGCCCTGGAAGTCGGTTCTGAGGCCGTAGGCCATAACCGGGATGCTGAGGCGGTCGGCGACGCGCGCGAGTTGCCAGACCTGGTTCTCGCCAAGGAATTGTGCCTCATCCACGAAAACACAGGCGATCTCGCCGGAACCGTCGACGTTCAGCCTCTCCACAAGCGCGTAGAGGTCGTCATCCGCGTCGAACGGGATCGCCTCCGATGTCAACCCGATGCGTGAAGAGATGCGGCCGGCGCCGGCGCGGTCGTCGAAGGCGGCGATGAGCATCACCACGCGCATGCCGCGCTCCTGATAATTGTAGGAGGCCTGCAGCAACAGCGTGCTCTTGCCCGCATTCATCGTCGCATAGCTGAAATAGAGTTTGGCCATGTTTCCCGTCTCCGGACTTCATGATCCGCTTCATGACGGGGCTTGTGGCCGATGACCAGAGCACGTCGGCGTGACCCACAGATTTTCATCTCCCACGTGGTTCCCCAAACCGGGCAGCCAAGCGAAACGCCCGCGTGTTGACGCAAGCGCGCGACGCCAAAAGGCTCCTATTTCATGAACATTGCGACATCCGGCGTCGCATTGTGTATCCCCTCAATGTATTGACGCAATACACTTCCTTCGACATCAAGGCGCTTGAATTCAGGCTCCATTGGTGTTTGGCTAAAACAATAATCAGAGGCAGGGGAACGACAATGATGATAAGGATGCACTCTATCAAATTCATGCTGGCTGGTGCCGTTTGCATGGCCGCCCTGACCGCCGGAAATGCGGCCGCGGCCGAACCGGAAAGCTGCAGCACCGTCCGTTTCTCCGACGTGGGCTGGACCGACATTACGGCAACGACCGCAACTGCGACGACTATCCTCAAGGGCCTCGGCTACGAGACGGATGTGAAGGTCTTGTCGGTTCCCGTTACCTATACTTCGCTGAAGAACAAGGACATCGACGTCTTCCTCGGCAACTGGATGCCGACGATGGAAGCCGACCTCGCGCCCTATCGCGATGACAAGTCGGTCGAAACCGTGCGCGAGAACCTCGAAGGCGCCAAGTACACGCTCGCGACCAACGCCAAGGGCGCGGAACTCGGCATCAAGGATTTCAAGGATATCGCGGCGCACAAGGACGCTCTGGAAGGCAAGATCTACGGGATCGAACCGGGCAATGACGGCAACCGTCTCATCATCGACATGGTCGAAAAGGGAACCTTCGATCTCAAGGGTTTCGAAGTGGTCGAATCCTCCGAGCAAGGCATGCTGGCGCAAGTCGCCCGCGCCGAAAAGGACGGCGAGCCGATCGTCTTCCTCGGGTGGGAACCGCATCCGATGAACGCCAATTTCAAGCTCAGCTATCTGTCCGGCGGCGATGACATCTTCGGCCCGAACTTCGGCGGAGCGACGGTGCACACCAACGTGCGTGCCGGCTACACGACCGAATGCCCCAACGTCGGTGCCCTGCTGAAGAACCTGAAGTTCTCGCTCCAGATGGAGAACGAGATCATGGGCAAGATCCTGAACGACGGCGAAGAGCCGGAGGCAGCTGCGGCGGCATGGCTCAAGGCCAATCCGACGGCTCTCGATCCCTGGCTTGCCGGTGTCACCACCAAGGATGGCGGCGACGGACTGGCCGCGGTGAAGACCGCTCTTGGTCTGTGATCGGCTGGAGCACCCATGCGTCCCGGCGGCGCACAAAGGTCGCTGTAGCAGTTTGAATTGCTGCGTGTTTTTGTCTGCTCCGATTACCGAAACATGCAGCGGGCGGGGGGCCACCCCGCCTTTCTTCACCGCTTAGCGCGATCCGGTTTTTGACCCTGACGAGAGGGATCCAAGTTCGTGGAATTTCTGACTGAATACCGCATCCCCATCGGGGGCTGGGCCAAGGCGTTCGTCGATTGGCTGACAACGAATTTCGAACTGTTCTTCGATCAGCTCGCAAACTTCCTGTCGGCCGTCGTGGCCGTCCTGCTCTATATCCTCCAGACGCCTCACCCGCTCATCGTTGTCGTCGTCGTCACGGCGCTTGCCTGGTGGTTCCGCCGCTCGATCGGCATTGCTCTCTTCACCTGTCTCGGGCTGCTGCTGATCATCAATCAGGGCTACTGGCAGGAGACGACTGAAACGCTGGCGCTGGTGCTCGCGGCGAGCTTCGTCAGCATGGCTGTCGGCGTTCCTCTCGGCATTGCGGCGGCGCGGCGCGCCTGGATCTACTCGATCATGCGTCCAATCCTCGATCTCATGCAGACCATCCCGACCTTCGTCTATCTCATTCCGGCGCTGATCCTCTTCGGGCTCGGCATGGTGCCGGGCCTGATCGCCACGGTCATCTTCGCCATCCCCGCACCGATCCGGCTGACCCGCCTCGGCATCATCTCCACGCCGCCGTCCCTGGTCGAGGCAGCCGAGTCCTTCGGCGCCACTCCATGGCAGGTGCTGCGCAAGGTGGAACTGCCTTTCGCTATGCCGCAGATCATGGCCGGGCTTACCCAGACAATCATGCTGTCACTCTCGATGGTCGTGATCGCCGCCCTGGTGGGCGCCGACGGCCTCGGCGTGCCGGTCCTCAGGGCACTGAACACGGTGAATATCGCCCGGGGTTTTGAATCCGGCCTCTGCATCGTCATCCTCGCCATCGTTCTCGACCGTCTGTTCCGCTCGTCCGACGAAGGAGAAGGCGCATGACCGACGCCGTCGTTTTCAAGAATGTCGACATCATCTTCGGCAAGAGCCCGCAGACCGCCCTGCAGATGGTCGACCAGGGGAAAAGTCGCGACGAAATCGGCGCGGCCACAGGCCTGGTGCTCGGCGTCGCCGGCGCTTCGCTGACGATCAACGAAGGCGAGATCCTGGTCCTGATGGGCCTCTCCGGATCCGGCAAGTCGACCCTGCTTAGAGCCGTCAACGGCCTTGCGCCCGTCGTGCGCGGCGAAGTCGAGATCAAGACCGGGAACGGCTCGCTGAACCCCTATCGCTGTACCGCGAAGTCGTTGCGCGACTTCCGCATGCATACGGTCTCGATGGTGTTCCAGCAGTTCGCTCTTCTTCCCTGGCGGACCGTCGCCGACAATGTCGGCTTCGGTCTCGAACTCGCAGGCATGCCGGAGGCGGAGCGAAAAAAACGCGTTGGCGAACAGCTCGATCTGGTCAATCTGACGAAATGGGCGGACCGCAAAGTCAACGAGCTTTCAGGCGGCATGCAGCAGCGCGTCGGACTTGCCCGCGCCTTTGCGACCGGTGCACCCATCCTTCTGATGGACGAGCCATTCTCGGCGCTCGATCCCTTGATCCGCACCCGCCTGCAGGATGAACTGCTCGAATTCCAGCGGCGACTGAAGAAGACGATCATCTTCGTGAGCCACGATCTCGACGAAGCTTTCCGCATCGGCAACCGCATAGCCATCATGGAGGGCGGGCGCATCATCCAGTGCGGCACGCCGCAGGAGATCGTGAAAAACCCGGCGAACCAATACGTGGCCGACTTCGTCCAGCATATGAACCCGATCACCATGCTGACGGCGAAAGACGTCATGCGAACCGGCGTCGAACGAGGCGCCACAATTGCCGGCGTGACTGCAACGGCGAAGCTGACCACTCCCCTCGTCGACATTCTGGATGCCATGTCCCGACAGCCGGGCAGCATCGGCGTCGTCGACAACGGCTCGGTGGTCGGCACGATCGATGCGCAAAACGTCGTCGAGGGCCTGACGCGTCACCGCAACAAAAGTTGACGCAACGCGCCGAACGGCCAATAAAGCCCGGAGCGACCGCTTCGGGCTTTTCATTGTTCGGGTGGCAGGCAGCGAAAGGAGGCGAGTCATGAGCGACAAACCCAACGTGTTGCGCGAAACCGACGATGAGGCGCGCAAGCTTGCCCGGATACTGCTTCGCTCGGCGAAAAGTGGCGCGCTCGCCGTCATCGAGCCCGAAAGCAGCGGCTTCCCCTTCGTAAGCCGCGTCCTGATCGGCATCGACATCGATGGCGCGCCGGTGATACTCGTCTCGCGGCTTGCAACGCACACGCAGGCGCTGCTCGCCGACCGGCGCGCGTCGCTACTGGCGGGCGAGCCCGGCAAGGGCGATCCGCTCGCCCACCCGCGCCTTAGCGTCCAATGCGAAGCCGAAGAGGTTCCACACGATTCCGAGGCTCATGCCCGCATTCGCGCGCGCTTCGTCCGCCGCCACCCCAAGGCCAAGCTCTATGTCGACTTTCCCGATTTCGGCTTCTTCCGCCTGCAGCCGCTCCGGGCAAGCCTTAACGGCGGCTTCGGCCGCGCCTATGTGCTGACGGCCGAAGATCTCGCCATCGCTTCACCGGCCGCGGCCGCGCTCGCCGAAATGGAGGAGAGCGCGATCGAGCACATGAATGCCGACCATGCCGGCGCCGTGAAGCACTACGCGACCGTCCATTGCCGCGCGCCGGACGGCGACTGGAAGATCGTCGGCATCGACGCAGCCGGCCTCGACCTTTCCGACGGGGAGCGGTTGAGGCGCCTCGAATTCGAGGCATCTATACAGGATCCGGGGGAATTGCGGCCACTTCTGAAAAAACTTTACGGTTAATCGGCGCCAAGCTACCCCCATTTTTCGCACTTGGTGGTTGCCCTTTTATGCATCACGGCTAATTATCGTGCTTCGTCAATCATAACTACGTGTGATGTAATTTTCGCATGGAGCACGCAATGCAGCCTCTTCCGCCTGAAAAACACGAGGAAGCCGAAATAGCAGCCGGTTTCCTTTCGGCCATGGCAAATCCGAAACGCCTCCTCATCCTCGACTCTCTCACAAAGGAAGAGCTGGCGGTCGGCGCATTGGCCAACAAGGTTGGGCTGAGCCAGTCGGCTCTTTCTCAGCATCTTTCGAAATTGCGTGCCCAGAATCTGGTAAGCACCCGTCGTGACGCCCAGACGATCTATTATTCGAGTTCCTCTGGCGCGGTCATGAAGATTTTGGGCGCCCTCGCAGAGATCTACGGTGAAGACAACAATGCCGTGGAAGAAAAAATCCTCGTCCGCAAATCGGCGTAAACTCCCAATACGTCCGCCACGCTGGACATTCTGAGAAGCCCCCCACGAACAATCACGCGGGGGGCTATATTTTTGGCGAGCCGGGAAGGCGCCGCCCATCGTTCTCTCGAAAAACTTGGTGCGCGGGACGCAAAAGCCGCAGGCTTGACGCTATCGGGCGCGCTGATAGTTTGACCAACGGGTAAAAGAATCCGACCTGGCCGTCATTGGGCACCGCCAGCAATCAGATCCGCCGAGGAGAACAGGACATGTCGAACCGATTGAACACCACGCCGAACGATCTGCGCGCCTTCTGGATGCCGTTCACGGCCAACCGGCAATTCAAGAAAGAGCCGCGCCTCTTCGTCGGTGCCAAGGACATGTACTACACGACCCATGACGGTCGCACGGTGCTGGACGGGACGGCGGGACTCTGGTGCGTCAATGCGGGCCACTGCCGCCCGAAAATCACCGAAGCGATCCGCGCGCAGGCCGGCGAACTCGACTATGCGCCCGCTTTCCAGCTTGGCCATCCGAAAGCTTTCGAGCTTGCCAACCGGCTCGTAGACATCGCGCCCGAGGGCATGAACCATGTTCTCTACACGAACTCGGGTTCCGAATCGGTCGATACGGCCCTGAAGGTCGCGCTTGCCTACCATCGCGCGAAAGGCAACGGCTCCCGTTTCCGGCTGATCGGCCGCGAGCGCGGCTATCACGGCGTCAATTTCGGCGGTATTTCGGTCGGCGGCATCGTCGCCAACCGCAAGATGTTCGGCACGCTTCTGACCGGCGTCGACCACCTGTCGCATACCCATCTTCCGGCCAGGAATGCTTTCACCCGTGGAGAACCGGAGCATGGCGCCGATCTCGCAACCGAACTGGAGCGGATCGTCACCCTGCATGACGCCTCGACGATCGCCGCCGTCATCGTCGAGCCCGTTGCGGGATCCACCGGCGTACTCATCCCGCCGAAGGGCTATCTGCAGAAGCTGCGCGAAATCTGCACGAAGCACGGCATCCTCCTGATTTTCGACGAGGTCATCACCGGTTATGGCCGCCTCGGCACGCCTTTTGCCGCGCAGTACTTCGACGTGAAGCCGGACATCATCACCACCGCGAAAGGTCTCACCAACGGGGTGATCCCGATGGGTGCCGTCTTCGTGACGTCGGAGATCCACGATGCCTTCATGACCGGGCCGGAACATCTGATCGAGTTCTTCCACGGCTATACCTATTCCGGCAACCCGATCGCCTCCGCCGCGGCGCTCGGAACACTCGATACCTACAAGGAAGAAGGCCTGCTGACACGCGCCAGTGAGCTCGCCTCCTATTGGGAAGAAGCTCTGCATTCGCTCAAGGACTGCCCGCATGTCATCGACATCCGCAACATCGGCCTGATCGGCGCGATCGAACTGGAACCGATCGCAGGAGAGCCGACGAAGCGGGCATTCTCCGCCTTCCTGAAAGCCTATGAGAAGGGGCTGCTGATCCGCACGACCGGCGACATCATCGCGCTGTCACCGCCGCTCATCATCGAGAAGCAGCAGATCGACGAATTGTTCGACAAGCTGCGAGACGTTCTGAAGAACAACATCTGAGCTTCGACATCATGCTTTCTCGACCCTTTCCCCCTGCGCGGGGAGAGGGTTATTCTTATGATCGAAGCAAAGAAGCGGAGCGCGCGCATGTCCGAGATGTTGGAACGTATCATCGATCAGGGCGTGGGCCGCGCCCCGGCAGACGTGGTGCTCAAGGGCGGGCGCTTCTTCGATCTCGTCACCGGTGAACTCGTTGCCTCCGACATCGCCATTTGCGGCGATCGCATCGTCGGCACCTACGGCGATTATCAGGGACGCGAGGAAATCGACATCACCGGGCGCATCGTCGTTCCGGGTTTCATCGATACGCATCTGCACATCGAATCCTCGCTCGTCACCCCGCACGAATTCGACCGCTGCGTTCTACCGCTCGGCGTCACCACGGCCATCTGCGACCCGCATGAGATCGCCAACGTGCTTGGCACCGAGGGCATCCAGTTCTTTCTGGATTCAGCGGTGGAAACGATCATGGACATCCGCGTCCAGCTTTCGTCCTGCGTGCCGGCGACGCATCTCGAAACGGCCGGCGCCGACCTGCCGATCGAGCGTCTCGTGCCCTTTCGCCACCATCCGAAGGTTATCGGCTTGGCCGAGTTCATGAACTTTCCAGGCGTCGTCCATAAGGATCCGGTCTGCCTGGCGAAGCTCGATGCATTCCAGGGAGGCCACATCGACGGCCACGCGCCGCTTCTCTCCGGCAAGGAACTGAACGGCTATCTCGCAACCGGCATCCGCACCGATCATGAATGCACGTCCGCGGAAGAGGCGCTCGAAAAGATCCGCAAGGGCATGCACATTCTCGTGCGCGAAGGGTCCGTCTCCAAGGACCTCAATGCCCTGATGCCGATCATCACCGAGCGGCTGTCGCCCTACCTTGCGCTTTGCACCGATGACCGCAATCCACTCGATATCGCCGAACAGGGCCATCTCGACCACATGATCCGCACCGCGATCGCGGCAGGCGTCGAGCCTCTGGCGATCTATCGCGCCGCCTCGATTTCCGCCGCCCGCGCCTTCGGCCTCAGGGATCGCGGCCTTGTCGCGCCCGGCTGGCGCGCCGACCTCGTCGTCATCGACAGCGTCGAAAACTGCAAGGCCGAGATCGTGTTTTCCGCCGGGAGGCGGGTAACGGATGCGATCTTCGTCACGCGCAAACCGGTCGAGCCCGTCGGTCTCGACAGTGTCAAGGCGGGCGAGATCAAGGCGGCCGACTTCGCGGTTCCCTATGCTGAAGGTCAGACCTCGGTGATCGGCGTCCTGCCCGGCAAGATCATCACGGAACACCGGCGCTTCCACCTGCCCGCTGAAGGAAACCAAACCGGAGTCGACCTCGGCCGAGATATCATCAAGGTCGCCGTCATCGAGCGCCACGGCGTCAACGGCAACCACGCGAACGGCTTCGTCCAGGGCTTCGGCCTGAAGAAGGGCGCAATTGCCTCGACGGTCGGTCACGACAGCCACAATATTTGCGTGGTCGGCGTCAACGAAGAGGACATGGCGCTCGCCGCAAACCGGCTCGGCGAGATCAAGGGCGGCTTCGTCGTTGTCGAAGACGGCAGGGTCACCGGCGAGATCGCGCTGCCGATTGCCGGCCTGATGAGCCTCGAACGCTACGAACAGGTGCGCGACATCCTGCATCACCTGCGCCATGCCGCCTTCGCGCTCGGCGCCACACTCGAGGAACCGTTCCTGCAACTTGCCTTCCTGCCGCTGCCGGTGATCCCGCACCTGAAGATCTCGGATCGTGGGCTGGTCGACGTGGATAAGTTCGCGCTGATCGGGTGAGCCTCAGGCTCGCAGCCTGCCACAAAAGACGTCGAGGCCGGAAAGCATGATTGCGCTCTCCGTGAAGGCGGGCGCAAATCCGGGCATCGGCAGCACCTCTGCGACGATCGTTCCGGTCGAAAGCTGAACGGTCTGCGGCTCCCGCGTGAGATTGAAGACGAAGAGCAGCCGCTCACCGTCCTTCTCCCGTATGAAGGCCAGAATGTCCTGATTGGAGGCAACAAACCCCATGTCGCCGTCGAGAAGCGGTGCGTGCAGGCGGCGGAAGGCGAGCGTAGAGCGATAATGTTCCAGGACCGATCCCGAGATGTTTTCCTGCGCATCGACGGCCAGCATCCGCTGTTCGCCGCGCACCGGCAGCCAAGGGATCCCGGCGGAGAATCCGGCGTTGTCGAGATCCCCCTCCCAGACCATCGGCGTGCGGCAACCGTCGCGGCCTTTGAAGGCCGGCCAGAAGCGGATTCCGTAGGGATCGCGCAGTTCCTCGAAGGCAAGTTCTGCCTCCGGCAATCCCAGTTCCTCGCCCTGATAGAGACAGATGGAGCCGCGCAGGGCCGAAAGCAGCGAGATCGCCAGTCTCGCCACCCGCTCCCTCTCCGCCTCGTCCCGCACGAAGCGGCTGACATGGCGCATGACATCGTGGTTGGAGAAGGCCCAGCAGACCCAGCCGTCGGTCACCACGGCCTGGAAGTTCTCGACGCATCGGCGGATATGCGTTGCGGTGAACTCCGGTCCGAGAAGATCGAAGGTGTAGCACATGTGCAGCTTGTCGCCGCCGCTGGTATAGGCGGCGACCGTCTTCAGTGAACGGGCACCATCCCCCACCTCGCCCACCGTGGTGCGGCCGCCATATTCATCGAGCAACGCCCGCAGCCGCGTGAGGAAGGCGATGTTTTCCGGCTGGCTCTTATCGTGGAGATGGTCCTGCATGCCATAGGGGTTGACGTCCGGCGCATCGTTGCTGGTCGCCTCGGGATCGGGAACGAGCGGCGGGTTGTCGCGCAGATGCCGGTCGTGGAAATAGAAGTTCACGGTATCGAGTCGGAAGCCGTCGACGCCGCGGTCCAGCCAGAAGCGGACGGTCGACAGCAGGGCTTCCTGGACCTCCGGATTGTGAAAATTCAGATCCGGCTGCGACGAGAGGAAATTGTGCATGTAATATTGTCTGCGCACGCCGTCCCATTCCCAGGCCGGGCCGCCGAAAATAGAAAGCCAGTTGTTCGGCGCCGTCCCATCCGGCTTCGGATCCGCCCAGACGTACCAGTCAGCCTTGGGATTGCTTCGGCTCGACCGGCTTTCGACGAACCAAGGATGGCGGTCCGAGCTGTGCGAAATGACCTGATCGATGATCACTTTCAGCCCGAGGCGATGCGCCTCCGCGAGCATCGCGTCGAAATCGGCAAGCGTGCCGAACATCGGATCGACGCCACAATAGTCGGAGACATCATAGCCCATGTCGGCCTGCGGCGAGGTGAAGAAGGGCGACAGCCAGATCGCGTCGACGCCGAGCGAGGCGATATGCGGAAGTCGCCGCGTGACGCCGCGAAGATCACCAATGCCGTCGCCGTCGGTGTCCTGGAAGGAGCGCGGATAGACCTGGTAGATCACCGCGCCGCGCCACCAGTCGTCACCTGACCTCGATGCTGTCGCCATCGGCGAATCCCCTCGTTTCGGCTGTCCCCATGCAGATGTATATTTGGGAATTCTTCGAGTAAACGACGATCGCCCTGTTCGCCGCCGGCAAGACAATCCACCGTTTCGATGAGCGTCAGGCGGTCAGCGCTTCTTGCGTGCCTTCGATTCGTAAGGATTCTCCGACGCTCGGAAATGCACGCGGATCGGCACACCAGGCAAGTCGAAATCGTTACGAAGCCCGTTGATGAGATATCGGGTGTAGGATTCCGGCAGCGCATCGGGGCGCGTGCAGGAAATCATGAAGCCCGGCGGACGGGCCTTCACCTGCGTCATGTATTTGAGCTTGAGGCGGCGGCCGGAAACGGCCGGCGGCGGATGCTGTACCTGTTGCGCTTCGAGCCAGCGGTTGAGCCGCGCCGTGGAGATGCGCCGGTTCCACACCTTATCGGTGTCGATGATCGCCTGCATCAGCCGGTCGAGGCCATAGCCCGTATGGCCGGAAATCGGAACCGCGCGGATGCCGCGCGCCTGCGGCAGCAGGCGCTCCGTCTTTTCACGGAGGTCGGCCAGAACCGCCTGCCAATCCTCGACCAGATCCCATTTGTTGAAGGCCAGCACAGCCGCCCGCCCTTCGCGAAGCACCAAGTCGACGATCTGCAGGTCCTGCTTCTCGAAGGGGATCGTGGCGTCGAAAACGACGACGACGGTCTCGGCAAAGCGGATCGCCCTCAGCGCATCGGCGACCGAGAGCTTTTCGAGCTTTTCCTGGACCTTTGCCTTGCGGCGCATACCGGCCGTGTCGAACATCTTGATCGTGCGGCCGCGCCATTGCCATTCGACGGAGATCGAATCGCGGGTGATGCCTGCCTCTGGCCCGGTCAGCAGCCGGTCTTCGCCGAGGAAGCGGTTGATCAGCGTCGACTTGCCGGCATTCGGCCGGCCGACGATCGCCACGCGCAGCGGCTTCGTTTCGTCGTAGGCGGGCTCTGCGTCCTCGTCCTCAGCCCCCTCGCCCGGAGCGGTCGGGCGGATATCGACGTCGGTTACCGCCACGTCGTCCTTCGGCGGAAATGCCCTCTCCTCACCGAGCGCGGCAACGATCGCGTCGCGCAGGTCGAGCATGCCCTCGCCATGTTCGGCCGAGATCGGGCAAGGATCGCCGAGACCGAGCGTGAAGGCGTCGTAGAAGCCGCCATCGGAGCCGCGCGCTTCCGCCTTGTTGGCGACGACGATGACCGGCTTGCCGCGGCGACGCAGCATTTCGGCGAGCGTTTCGTCGGCGGGCGTCAATCCCGCCTTGGCATCGATCACGAAAAGCGAAAGGTCGGCCTCGTCGATCGCCGCCTCGGTCTGCGCCCACATGCGCCCCTGCAGGCTCTCGGGCGCCGATTGTTCGAGACCGGCGGTATCGATGATACGAAACTTGAGATCGACGAGCTTGGCGTCGCCCGGACGGCGGTCGCGGGTGACGCCCGGCGTATCGTCGACGAGCGCCAGCTTCTTGCCAACCAGGCGGTTGAACAAGGTGGACTTGCCGACATTGGGGCGCCCGACGATGGCGACGGTAAAGCTCATCTCGAAATATCCGTTTCCGCTCTTACAGCGCCGTGCGTCCTTTAGGACGCACAAAGGACGCTGTAACTCTTTGAGTCCACGCATCGTGCTTTCCGAAAATCGGGTCCGATTTTCGGGCCGATGCGCTAGGCTTTGCCGCTCGCAGCGATTACGTCAAGCAGCATCTGCGCACGACCCATGACGCCGCGCGGGCTCTCCTTGTCGTCTGTGATTTGCTGGAACCAGCTCTTTGCCCTGGCGAAGTCGCCTGCCTTGTAAGCGGCAAGACCGAGCGCTTCGCGGGCGGAATGGCGCATCGTGTTTTGCGGAACTGCCAGTTGCTCGACCTCGGACGACACCCGCTCGTAGGTTCCGTTGTCGACGAGCAGATAGGCCGCGCGCAGGCGCGCCGCATCGCGCAGCGCCGGCGGAATGCGGGTATCCTTGCCGATGTCGGAGAAGGCGGCGATCGCCGCATCAGTCTCGCCCTTCTGCGCCTGCAGGGTTGCGGTCCTGAGCCGGGCCAATACGGGATAGGAGCCGTAGCCGTCCTTCTCCAGAGCCGTCAGCGCCGCAAAGGCCTCGTCCGACTTGTTCTCCCGGGCGAGATTGAGCGCGGCGAGGAAAGCATCGCCGGACCGCGACGAGGACGTTTCCTGCCAGTAATCGTAACCGACCTTGCCGACGGTACCCAGAACGATCAGGGCGGCCAGCGCAACGATCAGCCCGCCGAAGCGCGTCCAGATGGCCTTCATCTGGTCCGAACGGAGTTCCTCATTGACCTCGCGGATAAAGCTGTCGTCTTGGTTCGCCATGTCCTGTGTTCCGGCTGCCCGGCCTTCATGCTGAGAATTTTGCGCCTTCTACCCGATTTTGCGCCGCTTGTAAGGGGGAGAAGATCATTTAGCCGATGGCGATGGGTGCTACGCCGATCACCAGTTCGTGCAGTTTCCAGACAATTGCAACGAAGAGCGCCGCGCCGATCAGGATCGCGCCGACATCGTAGCGGTAGGAAACAAAGGTCGGATAGCTGATCTCGCCGGCCCGCCAGCGCTTCTTCATCGATATCCGGAGAATGACGCCCCAGGCCAGGAAGGCGCCGAAGAGCAGGACCGAGGACGTCTCGCCGTTGGCAAGCAGATGGGCAAGCGCCCAGATCTTGATGGCCAGAATGGCCGGATGCTTGGCTACGACGCGGATCCTGCCGGGCGGCAGGAAGGCGGCGGCGAGAGAGATGCAGGCGATCAGCATCAGTGTCAGGGCGATATGGGAGAGGAAGACCGGCGGCGTGTAGAGGACACCGGTCGTCGCGCGCGCCTGGTCGAATCCGACGGCGATAAGACCGAGGCCGACGATCGCCGCGATGGCGTGGATCGCGTGCCAGGTTCCGACACCGCTTCGCTCGATCACCGCCGCGCGCATGCCGGGCGCGAAGCTTCGAACGAGGTGGATGCCCATAAAGATCACAATGCCTAGAACCAGAAGCGCCATGTTTTACCCGCCGCAATTATCCATTTGTTTACCAAGGCATAGCGGTATCGATCGCGAATTGCCAGATGGATCAAAGGATTGCCGCATTGTTGAAGAAGGGACGACACGAACAAATCCTTTGCTGATTCTCCCAAGATGCCCCGGAAATGACCCGCAACGCCCTTACGCTCTCCGTTTGTCTCTTTCCCGCCCTCGCAGCAGCCGCCCCGCCCCCGACACCCGAGGCAGCGGCGCCAGCGAACAAGCAACTCGTGATCGTCTCGTTCGACGGCGCGCATGACAACGCGCTCTGGGAGAAGAGCCTCGCCCTGGCAAAGCGCACCGGCGCCCACTTCACCTATTTCCTTTCCTGCACCTTCCTGATGACGAAGGCCGACGGAAAAGAGATCTACAAGGCGCCGGGGCAGAAGGCGGGACGCTCTAATGTCGGCTTTGCGCAAAGCCGCGAGGAGATCGCTGGTCGCGCCGGCCATATCTGGCATGCTCGCCTCGAAGGACACGATATCGGCAGCCACGCATGCGGCCATTTCGACGGGAAGGGCTGGAGCGAGACCGATTGGCAGCGCGAATTCACTGCGTTCCGCGACGCAGTGGCCGACGCCTGGAAAAAAGCCGGCAAGGCGGAAGCCGAGCCGCAAGGCTGGGCGGACTTTGCGCGAACCGGCATCAAGGGCTTCCGCGCGCCCTATCTCTCATTGAGCGACGGTCTGCTGCCGGCGCTGAAGGCGTTCGGCTTTACCTATGACGCAAGCCTCGTCACCAAAGGCCCCGGCTGGCCGTCGGTGCAGGATGGCCTGCCGCGTTTCGGCCTGCCCCTCATTCCCGAAGGCCCGTCGCATCGGCCGGTGATCGGCATGGATTACAATCTCTTCGTCCGTCATTCGATGGGCGTCGAAAACAAGAAGAACAGCGCGGTCTTCGAAGAACGTACGCTTGCGGCCTACCGCGAGGCTTTCCGCAAGGAATATGACGGCGGCCGTGTCCCGCTTCAGCTCGGCTTCCATTTCGTCGAGATGAATGGCGGCGCCTATTGGCGCGCGCTTGACCGCTTCCTGACCGAGACCTGCGGCAAGCCGGATGTCGCCTGCGTCAGCTACGCGGAGGCGCTTCCCCTTATCGAGGACGCAAAAAAGAAGGCGGATCGCTCCGCCTTCTGATTGCCGTCCTTCAGAGCGCCAGTTCTTCCTTGCCGCCGACCTCGATGAACTGCTGATCGATCTCCGGCAGCGGCTCCTCGTCGAGGATCGCTTCGAAGGCGCGCAAGCGCTTGTAGATCGAGAGCAGTTCGACAATCGTCGGCCACGAGTTGACGAGATACTGGAACGAAGACGTTACCTGGCCGAATGCACCGGAAATCTGGTTCAGGGCGCCGAGGGAAATCTTGCCGGCGATGATCGACGGAGCCAGGATCAGCAACGAGAAGATGTTGTTGATCTGCAGGTAGAAGATGCGGGCGATATTGAAATAGAGATAGTGGAAGTAAAGCCGGAAATAGTTCCGGCGGACATTGTCGAACAGATCGGCGACCGTCGGCGGCTGCGCGCGGTCGGCGTGATCCTCGCCGTAGACGAGTTCCTTACGATAGGCGGCCTCCACGCGCTGATTGCGGAACTCCAGCCCCGGCAACTTGATGCCGACGAGAGCCAGGAACACCGTGCCGAACAGCGACCAGAGCACGGCGGCCGTTACCAGCGGATAGGGAATGATGCCGACAATCGGAAGCTCGGTGACGTTGGCCGACAGTCGGATCAGCACCGGCGTGAACGCGATCAGCGTCATGACGCTGTCGATCAGGCTGACGCCGAGCCCCTCGACGGTGGTCGAGAAACGCATCGTGTCTTCCTGGACGCGCTGCGAGGCGCCTTCGATATGGCGAAGCCTACCCCAGTTGTCCATGTAATATTCGTTCATCGCGGTGCGCCAGCGGAAGATGTAGTGGCTGACGAAGAAGCGCGTCATGACCGCAACAGCGACAGCCACCATTGCAATCGCCAGGAAGGTGGCGATCTCGCCGTAGAACTGCTCGGCCGTCACAACGGCTGACTTCGAAACCGCTGCCTGCACCAGGTCCCAGAAGGGGCCGTACCAGTTGTTGATCGCAACACTCACCTGAACCTGGAAATAGGTGACGAAAAGGATCAGAGCCGACCCCAAGATAGACCAGGTCTGCCAACGATGCGGCGAATAGACGTACCAGAACGCGGTGAAAAGCCCGACGATGACGGCAAAGTAGATGTAAAACCACAGGAAGGCTGGCGACCAGAAAGCGGAAATGCCGACAATGGGCGGCGCGTCAATCGCCAACGGCGGGAGCCCAAAAGCTGCTCCCATGCTTTCGCCCCAACTATACCAGAAGGCAATGGCTAGCAGCGACCATACGGTGACGGAAATGAAGAATTGCTTCGGCTTGGGGAAAAAGGATTGGAACAAGGTGCGGCACTCTCGCTTCTGATGAGGGACAATGACTTGCCCCCTGATGTGCCGAAACTAGGGCAAATCGCCCTAGGCAACAATTAGGTAATGTGAATGTTACTGTTATTTCATCAAGCTGCGCTTGTTCACAATTTTCCGCAAAATCAACCGAACGGCGGCGAATATCAGCGTTCCAGGGCGGCGCTGATCTTGCGAAGTTCAAGCACGACTACGGTTCCGCAGCAAAACAGCACTACGGCCGCGACCAGCGTCGGCAAGGTAAAATCGCCGGTCCGTTCGGCAAGCCAGCCGGCGACGAGCGGCCCGACGATCTGGCCGATGCCGAAGGCTGCAGTCATCAAGGCAAGCGCCCGGCGCGGGCTTTCCGGCGCAAGGCGCCGGCCGATCTGCAGGCCGTAGGCCGTGATCATCATGAAGGTAGCGCCGAGCATCAAGCCGCCTACGAGCGGAGCGAAGGGCAAGGGCAGCGAAACGGTCAGAACCAGCCCGGCGGCTTCCACCAGCAGGCCGATGGCGTAGACACCCGCAAGCCCGAAGCGCGGCACGGCAAAGCGCCAGAGGTAAATCGAGACCGCGGCACTCGCGCCCGTCAGCAGCCAGGCGAGGAATTCGACGCTGTGACCGCCGCTGGCATCGCGCGCCATGGCGACGAGAAACGTGGCGGTGATCACGTAGCCGAAGCCGAAGAAGCCGTAGGTAAGCGTCATGACCGTGAGCGGCCGCGTCCACGTCAGCGGCCTTTCGCGTTCACCCCCATTTGCGGCAAGATGGCCGCGCGGCAGCAGCGCAGCCACGACGACCGTGCCCGCCAGCGCGACGAGTGCACCGGTAAACCAGTCCGCTTGCGACGTGGAGAAGCCGGTGGCCGCAAGCGGCGCGGCCCAGACACAGATCGAGGAAAGGGCTATGCCGAGACCGACGCCACCGAAATGCACCGACGGCACATGCTCCGATCTGGCGCGCAGTCCCTCCCCCAGCACGATTCCCGAAAGGAAGATCATCGCAAAGGCGCTGGCGACGCCCGCGAGGAAACGAATGACAGAATAGGCGAGTACCGAGGACGTCACCCCCATGGCGGCGAGCAACAGCGTCGTCGCCACGAGCGCGGCGAGGCCGATCCGCCGTTCGCGACCATGCGCCCAGCCATAGGCGGCAAGCACGGCGCCGGCGAGATAGCCAACGAAGTTCGCCGACGCAATCAGCCCAGCGTCCCGCGGCGAGAGCCCCGCGTCCGCCATCATCGCAGGCAGGATCGGCGTGTAGGAAAACCGGCCGAAGCCCATGGCGACCGCCATGGCAATGGCGCCGGCAACCGCCGTTGCCACAAGGTTGCCGCTTGGGGCTGGATACGCGATGGAAGACGTCGTCTCTTCGCCCCCGCGGTGCTTCACGTCATGAAAGCCGCCACCGGTTCGCTTCGCAGAGAGATGATCGCGGTCCGGCATTTTGTGAAGCGTGCTCATGGACTTCTTATTGCACCGCAGCAAGAAGACGACAAATGACTATAATTGAACGTCCTATTGAAGGAATCGAACGATCCACGGGATCGGCCGAGCGTTAGCCCGGCAAAGTCACGACCAGCGGCCCGCCGCGCGTGACGACGACGGTATGTTCATACTGCACCGTCGGAGCGCGCGGCTCGCTGTAGAGCGTCCAGTCATCGTCTCCGCCTTCCGCCCAGTGGGCGCCCGTCGACAAGAACGGCTCCACCGTGAAAACCATGCCATCGGTCATGTGTCGCCGCTCGGACGGGTCCGGCCAGGTGGCGATCTCGCCCGGCTCTTCATGCAGCGAACGGCCGATGCCGTGGCTCGCAAGGTTGGTGACGAGTGAATAGCGGTTCTTGCGGGCGAATTCGCCAATGGCATTGCCGATCGTCGCCAGGGATTGACCCGGACGTACCTGCTTCAATCCGACCCACATGGCGCGCCTGCCATCACGGCAAAGCCTGTCGATTGCTGCGGTCACCGGCGGCACCGGAAAGGAAGCGCCGGTATCGGCGAAGATGCCGTCCTTCTCGGCCGAAACATC
Source organism: Sinorhizobium sp. 7-81 (assembly GCF_030124405.1). Lineage (NCBI taxonomy): Bacteria > Pseudomonadati > Pseudomonadota > Alphaproteobacteria > Hyphomicrobiales > Rhizobiaceae > Sinorhizobium > Sinorhizobium sp. 7-81. The sequence continues at coordinate 386,461 of NZ_JASKLT010000004.1, forward strand.
GATGTTGACGAGGTCGCCGGCGCGGATCACGCGGGTGCCCGGAATGCCATGGGCGATCTCCTCGTTGACGCTGATGCAGGTCGCGCCGGGAAAGCGGTAGCAGAGCTCCGGCGCCGAGCGCGCGCCGGCATCCTCCAAAACCTTGCGGCCGATCGCATCGAGTTCCGCCGTCGTAATGCCGGGTTCGAGCGCCTCGCCCATTGCCTGGAGCGCATTGGCGCAGATGCGGCCGATCTCCTTCAATCGGAGCAGGTCTTCATCATTGTTGAGGGTCATGGTGTCTCGCTTTCGCGCGTAGATGTAGCGTGTCGAAGCCGAATATTCCAGCACCGACGGTGCGCACTCACGCGCTCGCTGGTTGAGACCGCTCGCCTTCCTCGGCCAACGCCTTCCTGACCAGCGGCGCCACCCTGGTTCCATAAAGCTCGATGCCGCGCATGATCTGGTCATGCGGCATCGGACCGATTGCCATCTGCAGCAGGAAGCGGTCGTTGCGGAACAGCTTCTGGTGCGCGACGATCTTCTCGGCCACGGTTTCCGGATCGCCGAGGAAGAGATTGCCGGTCGGGCTGCGCGCCTGGTCGAAGTGGGCGCGGTTCGTCGGCCCCCAGCCGCGTTCACGGCCGATGCGGTTCATCACCTCCGCCTGCGGTCCGTAGAACTGGTCAGCCGCCTTCTCCGTCGTGTCGGCGATGAAACCGTGAACATTGATGCTCGTCTTCAGCTTCGCGACGTCCTGACCGGCGCGACGCGCCGCCTCGCGATAGAGATCGAAGAGCGGCGCGAAACGGCGGGGCTCGCCGCCGATGATGGCAAGCGCCATCGGCAAGCCGAGCGCGCCGGCCCGCGCGACCGACTGCGGCGTGCCGCCGACCGCAATCCAGAGCGGCAGCGGATCCTGCAGCGGACGCGGATAGACCCCACGGTCGTTGATCGGCGGACGCAACTCGCCCGACCAGGTGACTTTCTCGGTCTCCCGGATCGCCAGCAGCAAATCCAGCTTTTCGGAGAAGAGCTGGTCATAGTCGTCGAGCGACTGGCCGAAGAGCGGGAAGGACTCGATGAAGGAGCCTCGGCCCGCCATGATCTCGGCGCGGCCGTTGGAGAGGAGGTCGAGCGTTGAATACTGCTGGAAGACCCGTACCGGATCGTCCGAGCTGAGCACCGTTACCGCGCTGCTCAACCGGATCTTGGCTGTGCGGGACGCAGCGGCCGCCAGGATGACTGCCGGCGCGGAGGCGGCATAGTCCGGCCGGTGATGCTCACCGAGACCGAAGACGTCGAGCCCGACCTGGTCGGCAAGCTCAATCTCTTCAAGGAGGTTGGCGAGGCGTCTCCGTCCTTCGGCACCCTTGTCGATCGCATTGGGATCGACGTCCGCGAATGTGTAAAGCCCGAGTTCCATGATGCCTTCCTGTTGCTGTTTGCAAAGAAATAGTTGGCATCACATCGAGCCGCAAATGCGCGTTGAGGAAACGCACCGTTTCCAACGGGAGTGTTCACTTCATCGCAGCAGTAGGCCGACCGCCACGCCACTTCATAGCGTACGGCAACATGAACATGTAGAGGCCGGTGAACAGCAGCAGGAAGAGCGGGAGCAGTGGCGAGTAGACCACCAAGGCAGGCGGCTCCCCCAGTCCCATGGTGACGAAGTTGGCGATCACGGTCACCGTGAAGGCGATGGACAACCAGCGGTGGATTTGCCGCACCCACATATTCCAGTTCATTGAGACCTCCCATTAGCATGAAGCGCAGTGAAACGGGCCTCACGTGGCCCATTTCGGACGGTGCGGCAGACTTCAATCCATCCTCGCCAGGACCTGCTCCAGATTCGCAAGGAACTGCTGCCATCCCGCGCTGGCGCCTCCGTAAGCCTGCCGCTGTTCTGGCCGGAAGCCCGACTGCTCCATGCGCAGCTGGGTCCCCGTTCTCGTTGGGGTGAGTGTGAAAGTCACCACGCTCTTCAGATCGTAGGCCGGATCCTCGTGGGCGAAATTCCAAGTGTACGTCAGCTTTTTGTTCGGCTCCACCGCAAGGACCTCGCAGTCCAGTACTCCACCCCAGTCTCCGCGAAGATTGAAACGGTGACCCACGACAGGTTTGAAATCGTTCTTCATCAGCCACTCCTCGACCAGGTGTGGCTGGGTGAGCGCACGCCAGATCTTTTCCGGCGGATGAGGGATCTCGCGTTCGACCACGACAGAGCGCGTTTCGGCCGTTTCGTTCATTGGTCCATCCTTTTCAGTAGGTCTTCGAGGTCGTCGAAGCGGCTTTGCCAGAAACCGGCCATCTGGCTCGTCCAGTCGACCAGAGGGGCAAGTGCGCCGAGTTGGGCGCTATAATACGTGTGGCGACCTTCGTGGCGGTCGCGCACCAACCCGGCTTGCTTCAGGACCCCGAGATGCTTCGAGACGACCGGTTGCGAGACCCCGGCGCGCGCCGTCAGAGCGCCGACTGTCCGTTCCCCCTCACGGCACAATCGCTCGAACAGAGCCCGCCGAGTCGGATCGGCAAGCGTTCTGAAGAGCACATCGTGAGCGTTCGACATCTGGGATCAATACCCCGCTGGCTATTGATCAATATATAGCCGGCGAGCTATGCGTGAGTCAAGCCGATCCCGGGTCGGTTGATGATCCTCCTACAGGAACCGCCGGTCGGGAGCCTAGATCGCCGTCGCGCTGGGCGTGATTCGGCCCGGGAGTGCGCGCGTGTGCCGGAATGGCAGCGCTCATCATGGCGCGCGGGGTCGCATATCTCGCGAGCTATGCCTTTCGAGAATTATCGATATGCGCCACGTCTGCCCCTCGCACCAAGGTCGACCTCGTCGGCAAGGAGGCGGGAAGCCCGCAATTTGCCATTCTCCCCCTTGTGGGTCCCTTGTGGGGGAGACGCCTGTCAAGGCAGAGAGGGATTGCCGCCCGCGCATGGCAGCCGCGATTCGGTCAGATCGGGCGTTGCTCTAAGCCGCGATCAAAGTCCTCTTGACCGCGCTGCGCCAGCCCTTGAGCTTCCCCTTGCGTGTCACCTCGTCCATCGTCGGCTCGAAGCGCCGGTCGCGCGCCCAGGACCTCGCGAACTCCTCCTGGCTTGGCCAGATACCGGCACGGCTTCCGGCGAGCCAGGCAACACCAAGCGCCGTCGTCTCGAGAATCACGGGACGATCAACCGGCGCGTCGAGCAGATCGGAGAGGCGCTGCATCGTCCAGTCGGACGCGACCATGCCTCCGTCGACCCGCAGCACCGTCTCCTTGCCGCCGTTACGCCAGTCCTTGTGCATGGCCTCGAGCAGATCTCGGGTCTGGTAGCAGACAGCTTCGAGCGCGGCCCGGGCAAACTCCGCCGGGCCCGTGTTGCGGGTCATGCCGAAAATCGCGCCGCGCGCGTCCGGATCCCAGTGCGGCGCGCCGAGGCCGGTAAAGGCCGGAACGAGATAGACGTCCTGCGAGGGATCTGCACTCTCGGCAAGCGTGCCGGTGTCCGGGGCCGCCTTGATAACCTTGAGGCCGTCGCGCAGCCATTGTACGGCCGCCCCAGCAACGAAGATCGAACCCTCGAGCGCGTAGGTGGTCTCACCATTGAGGCGATAGGCGATGGTGGTAAGCAGGCGGTTCTTCGAGCGGACGATATCCTTGCCGGTGTTGAGCAGTGCGAAGCAGCCGGTGCCGTAGGTCGATTTCAGCATGCCGGGCGTGAAGCACGCCTGACCGATCGTCGCCGCCTGCTGGTCGCCGGCAACGCCGAGAATCGGGATCGCCGCTCCGAAGAGCGACGCGTCGGTGACGCCGAAATCGGCGGCGCAATCCTTTACCTCCGGCAGCATCGCCCGCGGAACGCGCAGAATATCGAGCAGTTCGTTGTCCCAGGCGTTGTCGGAGATGTTGTAGAGGAGGGTGCGCGATGCGTTGGTCGCGTCCGTGGCGAAGGACTTGCCGCCGGTAAGCCGCCAGATGAGGAAGGTGTCGATCGTGCCGAAGCAAAGCTCGCCCTTCGCTGCACGCGCCGGCGCCCCTTTCACGTTCGAGAGCAGCCAGTTGAGCTTCGTGCCTGAGAAATAGGGATCGAGCAGAAGGCCGGTCTTTTTCGCAAAGGTCTTTTCCAGCCCCTGCTTCTTCAGCTTTTCACAGAAGGGCGCCGTGCGGCGGTCCTGCCAGACGATCGCATTGTGGATCGGCTTGCCGGTCTCGCGGTCCCAGACGACCACCGTCTCGCGCTGGTTCGTAATGCCGATCGCGGCGATCTCGCCTGCGGAAATACCGGCGTTTCCGATCGCCTCCTTGACGGTGAAGAGAACCGTTTGCCAGATTTCTTCCGGGTCGTGCTCGACCCAGCCCGACTTCGGGAAGTGCTGCCTGAATTCCTTCTGGCCGACGCCGGCGACCTTCTGCTTGCGGTCGAAAACGATCGCCCGGCTCGATGTCGTGCCCTGATCGATCGCGAGAATATATTCGCCCATGCGCCCCTCCCCGGCCTTACTTCGACGTCGCGCCTTCCTCAAAGCCGACATTCGCAAAACTTCAATACGATGAAAAAACGAATGTCAAACGAAAACGAAACGCAACTCCATCGCCCCTGCGAACGGTGCCAAATCTGCGTCGGCAATCTGAAAAACACAATTGTCACTCCCATATTTTTCCGCGTAGGTTGACGCTGTTGCATTGCAAAACCGGCCGAGGGCGGAACGAGGAAGGCGCGGCGGCCTCCGCCCGCAACCGCTCGAACCGATGAGGATCGGGCGGCATCGCGAGGGAGAGAACGAGAATGACGAAAACTGCGGTCATAACGGGTTCGACGAGCGGCATCGGGCTGGCGATTGCCAAGACTTTCGCGAAAACCGGCGCCAATATCGTGTTGAACGGCTTCGGGGCGCCGGACGAGATCAGGGCGGTGACGGACGAGGTCGCCGGTCTCGGAAGCGGCACCGCCATCTACCATCCGGCTGACATGACCAAACCGGACGAGATAGCCGATCTGATGGCGACTGCGGCGGCACGCTTCGGCGGCGTCGATATCCTCGTCAACAATGCCGGCGTGCAATATGTCGAGAAGGTCGAGGATTTTCCGGTCGAACAATGGGACCGGATCATTGCCATCAATCTCTCTTCCTCCTTCCACACAATCCGCGCCGCTCTCCCGGGCATGAAGGCGAAAGGCTGGGGGCGTATCATCAATATCGCCTCCGCGCATGGGCTCGTCGCCTCGCCGTTCAAGTCCGCCTATGTGGCGGCCAAGCATGGTGTCATGGGCTTGACGAAGACGGTCGCGCTGGAAGTCGCGGAAAACGGCATCACCGCGAACTCGATCTGCCCCGGCTACGTACTGACACCGCTTGTCGAGAAGCAGATTCCGGACCAGGCGAGGACGCGCGGCATTACCGAGGCGCAGGTGGTGAACGACGTGATGCTCAAGGGCCAGCCGACCAAGAAATTCATCACCGTCGAGCAGGTGGCATCGCTGGCGCTCTATCTTGCGAGCGATGATGCCGCGCAGATCACCGGCACGCATGTCTCGATGGATGGCGGCTGGACCGCGCAATAGAGCGGGATGAAAAGTGTGGGCGGTTTTCGGCTCGCACCCCGCTCCGCCGGTCTACAGCGCCGCACTTCTTATCGGAAGCGCAAAGGACGCTGCAGCACTTTGAATTGCTGCATGTTTTATCCTTAAATCGGTTATACGATTGAGAAAACATGCAGTAGCCACGGAATGACAGGCATGGCACAGGCAGCCGACAGCATCCGCTTCATCCTGAACGACACGGAAGTCGCCGTTTCGGACGTCGCGCCGACCGCGACATTGCTCGACTTCCTCCGGCTGGAGCGCCGGCTGACCGGGACCAAGGAAGGTTGCGCCGAAGGCGACTGTGGCGCTTGTACGGTGCTCGTCGGCCGCCTCGCGAAGGACGGCCAGGGCGGCGAAAGGCTCATCTATGAAAGCGTCAACGCCTGCATCCGCTTCGTCGGTTCGCTGAACGCGACGCATGTCGTGACGGTCGAGCACCTCGCGGCCGGAGACGGTACGCTCCATCCGGTGCAGCAGGCGATGGTCGATTTCCACGGTTCGCAATGCGGCTTCTGCACGCCGGGCTTCGTCATGTCGCTCTATGGGCTGTGGCTGACGAACGACAATCCGAGCCGAGCCGCGATCGAGAAGGCGCTGCAAGGCAATCTCTGTCGTTGCACCGGCTATGAGCCGATCGTGCGCGCGGCGGAAGCCGCGGCGCGCGAACGCCCATCCGCGATCTTCGATCCGATCACGCGCACCCGGGATGCGATCATCGCGCGACTGAAAGCTTTGCAGCCGCAGGAAACGATCGTTGTCGGTAAGGGCGAAGACTGTCTGATCGTGCCCGCCGACGCTGCCGGTCTCGCCACCGTTCTCTCGGAACATCCGACCGCGACGATCGTCGCAGGCGCAACCGACGTCGGTCTCTGGGTGACCAAGCAGATGCGAACGCTCAATCCGGTGGTGTTCATCAACGGCATCGCCGAGCTGCAACGGATCGACCGCACGGAAGCGGGCCTGACGATTGGCGCTGGCGTGAGCTATACGGCCACGTTCGACGCTCTCTCCAGCGCCTACCCAGCCTTCGGCCGACTCATCGACCGCATCGGCGGCGAACAGGTCCGCAACATGGGCACGATCGGCGGCAACATCGCCAACGGCTCGCCGATCGGCGACAGCCCGCCGCCGCTGATCGTCCTCGGGGCAGCGGTCACGTTGGGTTCGAAGGACGGCACACGCACGCTGCCGCTCGAGGATTTCTTCATCGCCTACGGCAAGCAGGATCGCAAGCCGGGCGAATTCGTCGAAAGCATCTTCGTTCCCGCGTTGCCTGCCGGTGACCACTTCGCCGCCTACAAGCTATCCAAGCGCCGCGACGAGGACATCTCCGCACTGCTCGGCGCCTTCCGCATCGCGCTTGACGAGAACAATCACGTCCGCACCGCCCTCATCGCCTACGGCGGCATGGCGGCCACGCCGAAGCGCGCGAAGGCCGCGGAAGCTGCCCTCATCGGACAGCGCTGGAGCGAGGAAACCATTCGCGCTGCACAGGCGGCTCTCGATACCGACTACCAGCCGATCAACGACTGGCGCGCCACGAGCGCCTATCGCATGCTGGCGGCAAAGAACCTGCTGATGCGCTTTTTCCTGGAGAGCACGGGCGAGAGAGCTCAGTTGCGGCGGTTCGAGGAGGTGGCATGAGTGCTAGCTTCGATTTTTCTGGGCTGGGGTTGCCCCTCACCCTAGCCCTCTCCCCGCTCGCGGGGAGAGGGGACGCGAGTTTTGCCGCCTGCTCCTTGATACGAGACAGGGATGACGGAGCTGCCGGGATGTCCCTTCTCCCCGTCTTACGGGGAGAAGGTGCCGGCAGGCGGATGAGGGGCATATCCTTCGAGGGAGAGGCTAACGATGGATAAGTCCACCTTCGAAGAACAGACCACCATTGCTGGCCCCATGCACACAGGGCTGCGCCACGACAGCGCCCACAAGCACGTCGCGGGAACGGCGGACTATATCGATGACATGCCTGAGCCCGCCGGCACGCTGCATGGCGCGCTGGGCCTCACCGATCGCGCTCATGCCGAGATCCTGGAGATGGACCTCTCGGCCGTCGCCGCGTTGCCCGGTGTCGTCTGCGTGCTGACCGCAAGCGACATGCCGCATTCGAACGACATCAGCCCGAGCCACCTGCATGACGAGCCGGTGCTGGCCGACGGACGCGTGCAGTTCCATGGCCAGCCGGCCTTCGCCGTGATCGCCGAAACGCGCGATATCGCGCGGCGCGCCGCACGACTTGCCAAGATCACTTATCGCGACCTGCCGCACCTGATCGACGTTACCGACGCCATGGCCCAGGGTGGCGAGCTTGTGACTCAGCCGCTGACGTTGCAGCGCGGCGACGCGGAAGCGGAACTGGAGCGCGCAACGCGCCGGCTGAGGGGGCAGATGCGGATCGGCGGCCAGGAACACTTCTATCTGGAAGGTCACATAGCCCTGGCCATTCCCGGCGAAGACGACGAGATGACCGTCTGGTCCTCGACACAGCATCCAAGCGAAATCCAGCACATGGTCGCGCATGTGCTTGGCGTGCCGTCGAATGCCGTGACGGTGAACGTTCGCCGCATGGGCGGTGGCTTCGGCGGCAAGGAAACGCAGGGCAACCAGTTCGCCGCACTCGCTGCCGTTGCTGCGCGGAAGTTCCGCCGCGCCGTGAAATTCCGTCCGGACCGCGACGACGACATGATGGCGACCGGCAAACGCCACGACTTCCTCGTCGATTACGATGTCGGCTTTGATGACGAAGGGCGCATCCACGCCGTCCATGCGAACTATGCCGCCCGTTGCGGCTACTCATCCGATCTCTCGGGTCCGGTGACCGACCGGGCGCTCTTCCATGCGGACAGCTCTTATTTCTACCCGCATGTGAAGCTGACCTCGCAGCCGCTCAAAACCAATACGGTGTCCAACACCGCCTATCGCGGTTTCGGCGGGCCACAGGGCATGGTCGGCGCCGAGCGCATCATCGAGGAGATCGCCTATGCGCTTGGGAAGGACCCGCTCGAAATCCGCAAGTTCAACTTCTACGGAGAAAAGGGCTCGGGCCGCGACGTCACGCCCTACCACCAGAAGATCGAAGACAATATTATCCACCGGATCGTCGGCGAGCTGGAGACCACCGCCGACTATCAGGCGCGCCGGGCAGCGATCATCGACTTCAACAAAACGAGCCGGGTGATCCGAAAAGGCATCGCCCTCACTCCGGTGAAATTCGGCATCTCCTTTACGATGACTGCCTTCAACCAGGCGGGCGCCCTTGTCCATATCTACCAGGACGGTTCCGTTCACCTCAATCACGGCGGCACCGAAATGGGCCAGGGCCTCTACACCAAGGTGGCCCAGGTTCTTGCCGACAGTTTCCAGATCGATATCGACCGGGTGAAGATCACCGCGACGACGACAGGCAAGGTGCCGAACACGTCGGCAACCGCCGCCTCTTCCGGCTCGGACCTGAACGGCATGGCTGCCTTCGACGCGGCCCGCCAGATCAAGGACCGCCTCGTCGCCTTCGCCGCCGAGCGCTGGCAGACGACCGCCGAACGGGTCACCTTCGTGGCAAATCAGGTGAAGATCGGCGAAGAGCTCGTGCCCTTCGCGGACTTCATCCGCCAAGCCTATATGGCACGCATCCAGCTATCTGCCGCCGGCTTCTACAAGACGCCGAAGATCCACTGGGATCGCGCCACCGGGCGCGGCACGCCCTTCTATTATTTCGCCTACGGCGCCGCCGTCTCCGAGGTCTCGATCGATACGCTCACCGGCGAATATCTGGTTGACCGCGTCGATGTCCTGCACGATGTCGGCCGCTCGCTCAATCCCGCGATCGATCTCGGCCAGATCGAGGGCGGTTTCGTCCAGGGCATGGGCTGGCTGACGACGGAGGAGCTCTGGTGGGATGAAAAGGGGCGCTTGAGGACGCACGCGCCCTCGACCTACAAGATCCCGCTCGCCTCGGACCGGCCGAAGATCTTCAATGTGCAGCTCGCCGAATGGTCGGAGAATGCCGAAAAGACCATCGGGCGATCGAAGGCCGTGGGGGAGCCGCCCTTCATGCTGCCGATCTCTGTGCTCGAGGCATTGTCGATGGCGGTCGCAAGCGTCGCCGAGTACCGCGAATGCCCTCGACTCGATACCCCGGCGACGCCGGAACGGATTTTGATGGCGGTGGAACGGCTGAGGCGGATGTGAGGCGTCCGAAGACGGCCCCTAACCCTAACCCTCTCCCCGTCCTGACGGGGAGAGGGAACTAAGGCGGCCCCCGCGAGTCCCCTTCGCCCGCTTGCGGGGAGAAGGTGGCCGGCAGGCCGGATGAGGGGCGACGAACCTTGCTCCTACCGGAGCATCTCGTCCTCCCGTCGGGGCGCGCCCCAATCCATGAAACCCATGTCTCTTTTCATGTGATCGGATAAGATCCTGATGTCCAGTTTCGGATTCGGGCGAAAGAGGACCGAAGCCAGTCGCGAAATCGGGTCGATGGAAAGAAACACTTTTCTTTCAGGGTGTTCCAATGCGTCACAAGTCATTTTGGCACCTTAGGAATTGCTGAACTTGACTTGCAGCATGCCGCCAAAGATGCTCGAATTCCAATCGAACATCCGTCTGCATGCATCAAGAGAACTTATCCATGAAGATGTCCAAGCAGTTCCCGCTCAATGCGCTGAGGGTCTTTGAGGCGGCCGCCCGCCTCGGCAGCTTCACCAAAGCGGGCGACGAGCTCGGCATGACGCAGACGGCCGTCAGCTATCAGATCAAGCTCATGGAGGAGAATATCGGCGAGCCGCTGTTTCTGAGACGCCCGCGCCAAATCACGCTGACGGAAGTCGGCCAACGGCTGGCGCCCAGGTTGACGGAGGCGTTCGAGATGCTGCAGGAGGCGGTTGCCTCGGCACGCGGCGATGCAGCGTCCGCCCTGCTCATCAGTTCGACCGCGACCTTCGCATCGCAATGGCTCGCCCGCCATATCGGCTCGTTCCAGCTCGCCCATCCCAACATTGCCGTCCGCCTGTCGGCGAACGATGCGATGATCGATTTCAGCAAAGAGGCAGTGGACTTGGCGATCCGGTCCGGGTTGGGCGATTGGCCGGGTCTCGTCAGCCATAGACTGATGAAAGTGGAGTTTACGCCGATGCTCAGTCCGGCGCTCGCTTCGACGATCGGCGGAGTGAACAAACCGAGAGACCTGTTGAAGCTTCGCATCATCGACCCTCAAGATCGTTGGTGGCCACAGTGGTTTCGCGCTGCCGGCGTCCCCGATCCGGATCTCAAGAGCCGGGTTCCGACACGGCTCGGCGCCCAGGCGTTCGAGGCGGGCGCTGCAATCGCGGGGCAAGGCGTGGCGATCCTCACTCCCCAGTTCTACACCGATGACGTCGCGCTCGGTCGGCTTTATCAGCCTTTCGACCTGCGCGGCAGCGATGGTCACGACTACTGGCTGGTCTACCCGCATGCACGGCGCAACGTCGCAAAGATCCGCAACTTTCGCGACTGGATCCTCGCGGAGTTCAAACAGGATGGCGCCGTTAGATCATGATGATTTGGGTCGAATCGACCCAACCATAAACATGATCGCTTCTGATCAGTTGGAGCGGGATGCGGGCGGAAAACCGCGCACGCTTTCCTCATCCCGCTCTAAGCCTGTTACGTGGATCGTCGAGAAGGCCCCCTTCCCCGTTTCGGTTTTTTCTCGCAAGCTGCGTCAACGGAAAGAATGAGGGGACCTGAATGTACGAATTCGCCATTGCCTGGGAATGGCTGGCCTTCGCCGCCCGCTGGCTGCATGTCGTGACGGCGATCGCCTGGATCGGCTCATCCTTCTATTTCATCGCACTCGACCTCGGCCTGGTAAAGCGCGACCACCTGCCACCAGGCGCCTATGGCGAGGAATGGCAGGTGCATGGCGGCGGCTTCTACCACATCCAGAAATACCTCGTCGCACCGACGACGATGCCGGAGCATCTCACCTGGTTCAAATGGGAATCCTACATGACGTGGCTCTCCGGCTTCGCCATGCTTTGCATCGTCTATTATGGCGGCGCCGATCTCTTCCTGATCGACCGTCATGTGCTCGACATCTCGGCGACGACGGCGATCGTGATCTCGCTTGCCTCGCTTGGCGTCGGCTGGGTCCTTTATGACCTTCTCTGCAAATCGCCTGTTGGTAAGAGCACCTGGGGGTTGATGGCGCTTCTTTATGTCGTGCTCGTCGCCATGGCCTGGGGCTACACGCAGGTGTTCACCGGTCGCGCCGCCTTCCTGCATCTTGGCGCCTTCACCGCGACCATCATGTCCGCCAACGTCTTCTTCATTATCATTCCCAACCAGAAGATCGTCGTGGCCGACCTGATCGCCGGCCGCACGCCGGATCCGAAGCTCGGCGCCCAGGCCAAGCAGCGCTCCCTCCACAACAACTATCTGACGCTGCCGGTCATCTTCTTCATGCTGTCGAATCACTATCCGCTCGCCTTCGCGACGGCTTTCAACTGGATCATCGCCGCACTCGTCTTCCTGATGGGCGTCACGATCCGCCACTGGTTCAACACCACCCATGCGCGCAAGGGCGAGCCGACCTGGACCTGGATCGTCACGGTGATCCTCTTCATCCTGATCATGTGGCTCTCGACGGCACCCAGAGTACTAACGGGAGAAGCACAGGCCGGGGCGGCGCCGGCCTTCAAGCGCTTCGCCGAGAACGCGCATTTCCCGGCAGTCAAAGACACCATCTCGACCCGCTGCAGCATGTGCCACGCAGCCGAGCCCGCCTTTGAAGGCATTGCCCGGGCGCCGAACGGCGTCATACTCGAAAGCGACGCCGAGATTGCCGCCCGTGCCCGCGAAATCTATATCCAGGCCGGGCGCAGCCATGCCATGCCGCCCGGCAACATAACCGACATGACGGCGGACGAACGCCGGCTGGTGACAGCCTGGTTCGAAAGCGCCGTCGGGGAGACACAATGACATCGACCCTCATTCGCGGCCGCCTGCTGAGTTTCAACAGGGCCCCGCAAGCCATCGACGACAGCGCTGCCTATTCCTACGAAAGCGACGGCGCCCTGCTTATCGGCGATGGTGTAATCAAGGCCTGCGGCCCGTACACGGTAGTCAAGGCCGCAGCGCCGGAGGGCGTCACCGAGATCGATCATCGCTCCCACCTGATCACGCCCGGCTTCATCGACACACATCTTCATTTCCCTCAGATGCAGGTGATGGCCTCCTACGCCGCCAACCTGCTCGAATGGTTGAACACCTACACCTTTCCCGAGGAATGCCGCTTCGTCGAAACTGCGCATGCCGAACGGATCGCCATTCATTTCTTCGATGAAATGATCCGCCACGGGACGACGACGGCGACGGCCTATTGCTCTGTCCACAAGGCCTCCGCCGATGCCTTTTTCGCCGAAAGCCTGAAGCGCGACATGCGCATGGTCGCCGGCAAAGTCATGATGGACCGCAACGCTCCGCAGGGCCTGCTCGACACGCCTCAGATGAGCTATGACGAGACGCGGGCGGTGATCGCCGACTGGCACGGCAGGGGCCGCAATCACGTCGCCATCACTCCACGTTTTGCCATCACCTCGACGCCGGAGCAGATGGAGGTCGCGAAGTCGCTCGCCGGCGAATTCCCCGACTTGCATATCCAGACGCATCTTTCCGAAAACCGCGACGAAATCACTTTCACCTGCGAACTCTATCCGGAAGCGAAGGACTACACCGACGTCTATGCCCGCTACGGCCTGCTTGGACCGAAGAGTCTCTTCGGCCATTGCATCCATCTTTCCGATCGTGAAGCCGATGCCATGAGCGAAACCGGTTCCGTGGCGGTCTTCTGCCCGACCTCGAATCTTTTCCTGGGCTCCGGTCTTTTCCCGCTGCGCGCCTTGTCGCGCCGGCAGAGGCCGGTGCGCGTATCGGTAGCCTCCGACATCGGCGGCGGCACCAGCTACTCGATGCTGAAGACGCTCGACGAGGCCTACAAGATCCTGCAGTTGCAGGGCGAGCGGCTGAATCCCTTCGACAGCTTCTACATGATGACCCGCGGCAATGCCGAGGCACTGTCACTCGTCGATCGCATCGGAACGCTGGAGCCGGGCACCGATGCCGACCTGACGGTGCTGAACATGGCGGCGACGCCGGCGATGGCGCTGCGTGCCGAAGTGGTCAATTCGCTGGCCGATGAACTCTTCCTGCTGCAGACGATGGGGGATGACCGGGCGATCGTCGAAACCTATGTCGCAGGCAAGCCCGCCAAGTCGTCGCTCGACGCAAACTGAGCAAAATAGCTGCCACGGAGAAGAGGTCAATTTTTTTGACCTCTTCTCCGTGGCAGCTATTACAAGCCTCTTCAAAACATGGTAATGGCTGCGCAATCATGCATTGATGAAGGCTGTTCCCATGACGCAAATCTTGGAAATCCGCGATCTCAAGGCGCTCGCCAAGCGGCGTGTTCCGAAGCTTTTCTTCGACTATGCCGACAGCGGCGCCTGGACGGAGGGAACCTATCGCGCCAACGAGGAGGATTTCGCCAAGATCAAGCTGCGTCAGCGGGTTCTGGTCGACATGAGCAACCGCTCACTGGAAACGACGATGATCGGCCACAAGGTGTCGATGCCGGTCGCCCTTGCGCCGACGGGCCTCACCGGCATGCAGCACGCCGACGGCGAGATGCTGGCCGCACAGGCGGCGGAGGCCTATGGCATCCCCTTCACACTTTCGACCATGAGCATCTGCTCCATCGAGGATGTCGCCTCGGTCACGACCAAGCCCTTCTGGTTCCAGCTCTACGTGATGCGCGAGCGCGAATTCGTGCTGAACCTGATCGACCGCGCAAAGGCCGCCAAATGCTCGGCGCTGGTCCTGACACTCGATCTGCAGATCCTCGGCCAGCGCCACAAGGACCTGCGCAATGGCCTTTCCGCGCCGCCGCGGATGACGCCGAAGCACCTCTGGCAGATGGCGACGCGGCCGCGCTGGTGCATGAAGATGCTCGGCACCAAGCGGCGCACCTTCCGCAACATCGTCGGCCACGCCAAAAGCGTGACCGATCTTTCCTCGCTGGGCGCCTGGACCAACGAGCAGTTCGATCCGCAGCTCTCCTGGAAGGATGTCGAGTGGATCAAGGAGCGCTGGGGCGGCCCGCTGATCCTCAAGGGGATTCTGGATCCCGAGGATGCGAAGATGGCCGCCAAGACCGGCGCCGACGCGATCGTCGTCTCGAATCACGGCGGCCGCCAGCTCGACGGCGCGCCGTCGTCGATCAGCATGCTGCCGCGCATCGTCGATGCGGTCGGGCATCACATCGAAGTCCATATCGACGGCGGCATCCGTTCCGGCCAGGATGTGTTGAAGGCCATTGCCCTCGGCGCGAAGGGCACCTTTATCGGCCGCCCCTTCCTCTACGGCCTCGGTGCCATGGGCAAGGAGGGCGTGACACTAGCCCTCGATATCATCCGCAAGGAGATGGACGTCACAATGGCACTCTGCGGCAAGCGCAACATCGCCGACGTGAGCCGCGACATTCTCGCCGAATGATCAGCTTCCGCGGTAGGTGGAATAGCCGTAGGGCGAGAGTAACAGCGGCACATGATAGTGGCTTTCGGGGTCGGCGATCCCGAAACGCAGTGGGATGAGGTCGAGGAAGGCCGGCCTCGGAAGCACGACGCCGGTTGTCCTGAGATAGTCGCCGGCGTGGAAGACCAGTTCATAGTTGCCCGGCATGAAGCCGATGCCCTCGACCATTGGCCCGTCGACGCGCCCGTCGCTGTTCGTGTGGACCGTGCGGATCAATTGCCGCTCCTCGCCTTCCAGCCAATAGAGATCGATCCTGAGGCCCTCTGCGGGCTTGCCGAGCGCGGTGTCGAGCACGTGGGTGGTAAGTCGCCCGGTCTTGCTCATCGATTCGGTTCCTTCAGAAGGGATCGGGGATGACGAAGGGGTCGTCGTAGAAGAATTCTTCCAGATTGTTGCCCGGCCCTTCGCGGTCCACGACGATGAAATCACTCGCCGCTCCGACCGACATCAGTGGATGATGCCAGACGTCGCGGCCGTAATTGACGCCCTGTCGCCCGCTCGCCAGAAAAACACGCGGCCGGCCCGGACGCCCGCCTTCATCCTCCGCCACCACCGCGAGCCAGGGCCGATCATCGAGCGGCGAAAAGCTCTGACTGCCGAGCGGGTGGCGCTCCATCATCGTGACGGCATAGGGGAAGGCGCGCGGCTGGCCGCGAAAGATGTTGATGATCACTCCGGCGCCTTCGCCCGTGACCTCGGCCCGCGCGAGGGCATGGAACCGCTCGGTGTTGCCGCCATTGATGTAGCGCATCGAGGCCGGATCGGCCTCGATGACGCTCCCAAACGGGGCGAAAGTCTGTTTCGTCAGGGGCTCGATCGAAAGCAGGCGCGCCATCAGGCTTCGGCTCCAAAGCGCGCAGGTGCGTGGCACGATGCCGATACGCAGACGGGCAAGGCAGCGACGGCACTCTCAGGCATTTTCGTCTCCGGGCAGCATGGATCTGAGCCGCAGCCGGGCGATCTGCTCCACCTGCGCGCAGGCGATTTCAAATTCCTCTTCCGCCGAGTTGTCAATCCGCGTTTCGAAGGCGGCGAGAATATCGTCCTTCGTCAGCCCCTTGACCGCAATGATGAAGGGGAAGCCGAATTTCTTCGTATAGGCCTTGTTGAGCGCGGTGAACCGCGCATGCTCCTCGGGTGAAAGCCGGTCCAGTCCGGCGGACGCCTGCTCGGCCCGCGAATCGGCGGTGAGCTTGCCGGCAATTGCGAGCTTGCCGGCAAGATCCGGGTGGGCTCGCAAGACCGCAAGGCGCTCAGCCGGAGACGCCGCGCGGAATGCGTTGCACAGCGCCGAGTGGACATTGCCGGCCGTCAACCCGACGGAGGCCGCGCGGTCATAGGCACGCTCCGCCACCCACGGCGAATGCTCGAAGACACCGCCGAAGCGGCTGACGAAGGCCTCCCTTTCGGACATCAGCGTGGGCTTTCCGGCTTGTGGTGATCGTACCAGTGACGCGCGATGTCGATGCGGCGCGGCACCCAGACCTTCTCGTGAGACATCACGTAATCGATGAAGCGCGCGAGCGCCGCGGCGCGGCCGGGCCGGCCGACGAGGCGGCAATGCAGGCCGATGTTCATCATCTTCGGGCTGCCATCCCTGCCCTCCGCATAGAGCACGTCGAACGTGTCCTTCAGATAGGTGAAGAACTGGTCGCCGGAATTGAATCCCTGATTGGTCGCAAAGCGCATGTCGTTGGCGTCGAGCGTATAAGGAATGATGAGATGCGGCTTGTCGGCGGTCAATCCGGGAACCCAATAGGGAAGCTCGTCCGCATAGGAATCGCAGGAATAGAGAAAACCACCCTCCTCCAGCACGAGTTTCAATGTGTTGACCGACGGCTTGCCCTGATAGATGCCGAGTGGCCTCTCGCCGGTCAGCTCCGTGTGCAGGCGAACCACCTCCCGGATATGTTCGCGCTCCACCTCTTCCGGGAAATCCCTGTATTCGAGCCAGCGCAGCCCGTGACTGGCGATCTCCCAGCCTGCCTCCTTCATCGCCGCGACCGCTTCCGGATTGCGCGCCATCGCAAGCGTCACGCCATAGACAGTGAGCGGCACACCGCGGCTCGTGAACATGCGCCACAGCCGCCAGAAGCCGGCACGGGAGCCATATTCATAAATCGACTCCATGTTGAGATTGCGCTGCCCTTGCCAGGGCTGCGCTCCGACGATCTCCGACAGCAGGCATTCGGAGGCCGGGTCGCCATCGAGAATGCAACTTTCGCCGCCCTCCTCGTAGTTCAGGACGAACTGCACGGCGATGTGCGCATCGCCCGGCCAGCGTGGCTGCGGCGGCGTGCGTCCGTAGCCTACAAGATCGCGCGGATAGGAAGTCTCTGCCATCAAATCACCCTTCGACTTTTCCGGAACGGTAGCACCGCGAACCGGATTGTCGAGATGAATTTGACGTCCGCAAGAGGCGCCTAGCGCCCCGCGAGCAAGGAGGCCATGATGAAGGGGATCGGTGCGACAGCGCGCCCTTCGGCCAGGCTTTCCACCACCGGCCGTTTCGCCCCGCCGTCGCGCGAACGGGCGGAGATCTTGCCGAGCGGATGTTGCGAATGGACCCGCATCGGCGCGCCGGGACCCTGTTCGACGAACAAGGCAAGACTGCCGATCGCCAGCGGCCTTTCGAGATGCGGCTGGAAAAGTTCCCGGAGCGGCGCTTCCATGCGCCGGGCAGTCTCCGGGTTCAAGGCGCCGGTCAGCTTCATGTGAAAGCGATACTCGTCCATCACATAGGGATCGCCCCAGCGATGAAGGTTGGTGAATTGCGGCGCCGTCAGGCGATCCGGGTCGCACCGCTCGATCTCGTCCTCGCTCATCGGCGCGCGGAACCTGTCGAACGCCTGCACGACGCGGGCGGCGAGCAGGTGCATCTCTTGGCTCGGCACCTGCGGCACCAGTCCCCAGCATTGGCTGAAGCGCGCGACCTCCATCCCCGCGATTTCGAAAGGCGCCTCGGCGCCGGCGAAGTGCATCAGCGCCTTCAGCAACTCGGTTTCGTCAGTATCCGGGTTGAGGCAGAACGGTGCCATGACCACCGCATGAAAGCCGAAACGGCGCGGCACCGCCGTGTGGAAGGCGATCTCCGAGACGCTCAATCCGGCGACGGAAGGCAGTTCCGTCGGCTCATCCGAATAGACGTTACGCCCGAGCCAACTGGCGGCAACTGCCGACAGCGGGTCCCCTATAGGCGGGGTGAAACAAATGGCGTAACGCATGGCGCAAGCTCCGGAAGTCCGTCGATGGCCCGCCTATTAGGTGATTTGCGTGACAGATTGACGAAGTTGGAGGCTCGGCACGAGGTCGTGAATCGGTCGTTCAAAAAGCGGCCGAGGAAACAAGCTGGCGTTCGGCGGCACCTGTTATGCGGGGCAAGACGAACAATGGAAACATGCGGCGTCGAAACCCCGCTCAAGCCGCACTCGTGTCCGGCGCCGATGCGCGAGGCCCTATTGTCAACACAATGAGTGCAGTTACTACAAAGCAGCGCGTACCTTGAAGCGCGGAAAAATCGCGCAAATGGTGCAAGGCAGCAGCCTGCCGTTCATAGCACCGCCGCGCCGAAGGAAATCCACCCGCGGTTTCCTTTGAAGGTTGGCACCGGCCGCCCGTGGGCGGACCAATGCCTTGTAGTCTCCAGGCGAGATGCCGGTGACCGACCGCTTACACTCAGGCATGAGTAACCGAAGCGAAAAGCGGGGATCAGAGCGAGGGCAGGCTTTGCTGGACCAAACTTCTGTATCAATCATCATCTCCAACTATAACTATTCGCGCTTTCTCAGGCGCTGTGTCGACAGTGCCCTGGCTCAGGATCATCCACACACGGAGGTAATTGTCGTCGACGATGCCTCGTCGGATGAATCGCCCGATGTCATCAGGTCGTACGGCAGCAGGATCCGTCCCTGTCTCAGAGCGGCAAACGGCGGACATGCGGCCGCCTTTAACACTGGATTCGCCGCGAGCGTTGGCGACATCGTGTTCTTCCTGGATGCCGACGATTATCTTTACCCGAATGCCGTGTCGGAGGTCGTCAACGCTTGGGAGGCTTCGACCGCGCAATTTCAGTTCAGGCTCCATCTCGTTGATGAACGAGAAAAGATCATGGATATCTTCCCGCCACCGGAGCAGCCGTTCGATACAGGCGACGTGACGCCAAAGCTGTTTCATCGCGGGCGTTATCAGACGACGGTGACAAGCGGCCTTGCCTTTGCCCGTTCCGCCCTGGAAGCGGTCATGCCGATGCCCGAAGAGAAATTCAGGCAGGGAGCCGATGGCTATCTTGCAACTGTGGCGCCGCTGCATGGGCAGGTTCAGGCCACCGACGTCTGTCTCGGCGCGTACCGCATGCATGGTTCCAATCACTCGCTTTTCGCCGAAAAACTGGCCGAACGTGCCCGTTGGCGCGTGCAACACGATTTCTGCCGCCTTGAAGCTCTTTCCACTCAGGCTGCGGCCGCCGGATCGCAATTGCAGCCCGGAATCGCATTGCACGACCCGATCCACCTTGAAGAGCGGCTTGCGTCCTTGTGCATCGAGCAGACTCGGCACCCGGTCAGAGGCGACTCTCGGCTGCGTCTGGCGACAGCCGGGGCAACTGCCAGTCTTGCGATGAATTACTCGATCCGCAGGCGCGCTGTCGAAGCGCTTTGGTTCCTTGCAGTCGGCCTGCTTCCACGGCAGGCGGCGACATCGGTGCTCTCCTGGAAGCTCGTTGCATCATCCCGCCCCGCGTTCCTGACTGCGCTGTCAAAAACCATACGGCGAGCAATGGGTTAACAGCATTTTATACAAGCTGCCGCAGCGCTGCGATGTGCTGGGCGCACGTAAACGACTCCGGGAGATCGATGGTCGGCTGGCCAAGCATCTCGTCGACAACGACGCGCGCCAGGACATGCGCTATACCGAAGCTGACCTTAAAGCCGCCGGTCAGCACGGAGAGATTGTCATAATCCGGATGGCGACCGACCATCGGCTCACGTCCCGTCGCCCTCGGGCGCATCCCGGCCCAACGCTCGATCACCTGCGCGCCGCGCAAGGCGGGCGCCAAGGCTTCGGCGCGCCGTATCAGCGCATCCAATTGAGCATCGGTCGAGAACGGCTCGTCAAACCGGTTCTCGCTGGTGCTGCCGACCGCCACATGACCATCTTCATGCGGAACGATGTAGAGCCCATCGGTGAAGATGATCGGCATGGCCGGATCGACGTCTGCGCCGAGCAACGCCGCTTGCCCCTTGACTGCGTTGCCGCTCGGCGCCTGTGCCGAAAGCGCCAGGCGGTCGATCAAGCCAAAGCTTTCGACCCCGGCGGCGAGAATGCAATGGCCGAAGGATACTGCTCTGCCGTCCGCGAGCGAGAGCCGCCCGCGTCGAGGATCGAGCGATGCAATCTCGGCCCCCTGTTCCACCCGAATATGGGGCAAACGCGTAAGCGCTGCTTCGAGCGCCCGCAGGAGGCGTCGCGGCGCCACTCTCGCGGCGAGCGTGTCGTGGACGATACCGAAAGGCGCCGCCTCCGCCGCCGGCCAGTCACAGCCAGCGTCCACATCCCCGATGTGCCAATGGAACCGGCGCTCACCTGCCACCCAATGCTGGGCAGCGTCCTGCTCGTGACCGAGCGCGATCTCTCTCAAATGTTGCTTGCCGAGCGGCATGACCCGGCCACAGCGCCGGTAACCCGTGGAGAGACCCGTCGTTTCCTGCAATTCGGCGATCTCGTCTTCGAGGGACACCAGCGCATCGAACTGGAATTGTTTCTTTGCGTTCCATCGGTCGGGCATATGCGGCATCAGGGCGCCGAGCAGGCCGCCGCTTGCGCCAGCGCCTATGCTCTTGCGTTCGACCAGGCAAGTTGCGATGCCGGCCCGACCAGCCGTCAATGCGGCCCAGAGCCCCATGATGCCGCCGCCGACTATCAAAACTTCGCTCATCGATTGACCTTTTCGGGTCGGAGAACTATCGGCATCTCATGACTGGAACCGAACTCCGCCAGAGCCATCCGCCATCGCAGCAAAGCCTCGAATGGCATGACGGCGATATGCCCTATTCAAAGGAATTTGGCGATCACTTTTATTGCCGCACGGACGGGCGGCTCGAATGCGGCCATGTCTTCCTTGACGGCAACAGACTGCCCGCGCGCTGGCACGCGGGCAGCGCCTTCACGATCGGCGAGCTCGGCTTCGGCACCGGTCTCAATTTCTGCGAAACCTGGCGACGGTGGAAAGAGGTCCCGGCCGCGGGCAAGCGCCTCCACTTCATCTCCTTCGAGCGATTTCCGATGCGAGCGGCCGATATCGATCGCGCTCTTTCGCACTGGCCGGAAATTTCCGAGGAAAGACGAGCGCTTGTCGCCAACTGGCCGCAAACGCCAGGAGGCCGCGTCGATCTCGACTTCGCGGATGGGGTGCTATTGACGGTGGTCTGCGGGCCGGCGCTCGAGAGTCTCGGCGCATCGGAACACACTTTCGACGCGTGGTATCTCGACGGCTTTGCGCCATCCCGCAATCCGGACATGTGGTCACAGGAGTTGATGCAGATGGTGTTCGACAGGACCGCGTCCGGCGGCACCTTCGCGACCTATGCCGCGGCCGGCTTCGTTCGAAGGAACCTCGAGGCAGCCGGCTTCATCGTGGAACGATGGCCCGGCTTTGCCGGCAAACGCGAGATGCTACGCGGCGACAAGCGCTGATCGCGGCCACGCCGGCGGCAGCCGCATTTTCAGCCTTGGCCCCGTCCGACGAAGTGAACTGTCGCAAATGGCGGGGGCACGAAGCACAAAAATCTGCGACAGAGATTCATCGGAAACGCGGGATGGATCTTTCATGACCGACAATCACGTCCGGGATGCTGCGGCAGGCGACACTTCACCGTTGGAGCGGCGGCGTCGGCCCGGCGGCCGCGGCGCGGAACGGACACGAAAGCCGGCGGCCACGAAATATCTCAACCTCGTCAATACGCTGGCAAAGTCGACGGTGCTCTCGGAAGATGCACTCGAATCCGTGCACGACGCTTCCCTGACCATCCTCGAAGAAATCGGCATGGACATCATCCTGCCTGAGGCGCGCGATCGCATGAAAGCCGCCGGCGCGGATGTGACGCCGGGCACCGATCGCGTCCGCTTCGATCGCGGTCTGATCATGGAGATGGTCGCCTCGGCTCCCGCCGCGTTCACCATGCATGCACGCAATCCCGCGCGCAACGTCGAGATCGGCGGAAACAACCTCGTTTTCGCACAGATCGCCAGCGCCCCTTTCGTTGCCGATCGCGAGGGCGGCCGGCGCACCGGCAACCAGGAGGACTTCCGCAAACTGGTGAAGCTGGCGCAGTCCTACGACATCGTCCACACCACCGGCGGCTATCCGGTCGAGCCGGTCGACCTCCATGCCTCGGTCCGTCACCTGGACTGCCTCTCGGACATGGTGAAGCTGACTGACAAGGTCTTTCATGTCTATTCGCTCGGTCGCCAGCGCAACACCGACGGGATCGAAATCGCCCGCATCGGCCGCGGCGTCTCGATGGAGCAGATGGAGCGGGAGCCGTCGCTCTTCACCATCATCAACACGTCTTCGCCGCTTCGCCTCGACGGGCCGATGCTCCAGGGCATCATCGAGATGTCGTCGCGCAACCAGGTGGTCGTCGTCACTCCCTTCACACTTGCCGGAGCCATGGCCCCGGTCACCATTGCCGGCGCGCTGGTGCAGCAGAACGCCGAGGCGCTTTGCGGCATCGCCTTTACGCAGATGGTGCGCAAAGGCGCGCCCGTCATGTATGGCGGCTTCACCTCGAACGTCGACATGAAGACCGGTGCACCGGCATTCGGAACACCGGAATACATGAAAGCCGTTATCGCCGGCGGGCAGCTCGCCCGCAAATACAACATTCCCTACCGTACATCCAACACCAACGCCGCGAACACGCTCGACGCGCAGGCGGCCTATGAATCCGCGCTTTCCCTCTGGGCGCTGACACAGGGCGGCGGCAATTTCGTCATGCACGCCGCCGGTTGGACCGAGGGCGGCCTGACGGCCTCGTTCGAGAAGTTCATTCTTGATGTCGACATGCTGCAGATGGTTGCCGAATTCCTCCAGCCGCTCGACGTCAGCGAGGATGCGCTCGGTCTCGATGCCGTGCGCGACGTCGGCCCAGGCGGACACTACTTCGGCACGATGCATACGCTGCAGCGCTACGAAACGGCGTTCTACTCGCCGATCCTTTCCGATTGGCGGAATTTCGAGACCTGGACGGAAGCGGGCCGACCGACCACGTACGACCATGCCAACCGTATCTTCAAGCAGAAGCTCAACGAATACGAGCGCCCGCCGCTCGATCTGGCGATAGAAGAAGAGCTCGATGCTTTCGTCGCCAGGCGCAAGCAGGAAGGCGGCGTCCCGACGGATTTCTGACGGAACGCCGAAAGCATGACGGCTGGCAGCATGCTTTGCGCTACGGAAACACCACGGAGCGGACCGTTGCGATCAGTTGGTCCGTCGGCACGGCGACGCAGTTGCGATCGATCTCAGCAAGGGTTTTTTCCTTGACCTGGTGGGAAAGCAGCTTCCTGAGGTCGCCCAGCGTCTTGGGCGCGGCGCAGATCACGAGGTTCTCGAAGGCGTGCTCGAGCGCATAGTGGTCGAGTTTCCCGGCGATCTCCATGGCGAATCGGTGCTGCTCCTCGCGGACCGGATCGCTGCTGTATTCCATCGCCGAACGACCATAGCCAACCGACGAATGGCTGCGGCCGGGTTTATCGGCCATGATGTCCTTGGCACGCTTGGTTTCGATCTGAAACATCTCCACTTCCGGTTGCTGTCGTCCGTCCTTCAGCAGGTTCACATCCTTGACGATGCGCGCCGTGTTTCCGTCGGCTGCCAGTATCCAAATCCGGTTCCGCACTCTTTTCTCCCCGTGTCGTCGATGGCAGATAGGTCGGTGAAGGTCATCAGGGCAGAACGACCGAAGCCGTTCCAAGTTCCCTTCTGCTGAAATCTTTCACACGCAGTGCGCGCGACCGGACTATATTCGGGCAAGATAGGCGTCGAAGCTGCGCTCCGGTGTTGGTTCGTATTGCTCCCGCTCGATCGTGAGCGAAGTGATCCTATCAACCCGAAAATCACGGAAGTCCTGGCGCAATTCGCACCAACCCGTGAGCAGCCAGTTGTGCCCGAAAACGCTAAGGCCGAGCGGCCAAATTGTACGCTCCGACGTAAGTTCTGCAAGGCTTTCGTACGTCACGTGCAGCTTCCGCCTGGTCGCAACCGCCTGACGTATTTCGCCGAGCAGCAGAGGCGGATCGGGCTGCACTGCCGAGCGGAAGGCCCTCAACGGTGCTTCCCTCAACCTTTTTGCATGATCTGGCGGTAATCCATGTCCGATCTTTTCTATCGCTTCACGGGCGGCCTGCGCCAGACGCCTGTCCCCAAGCATCTGAACGGCGCGGGCGCCAAATGCGATTGCCTCCAGTTGCTCGAAGGTGAAGGTGAGCGGCGGCGCATCAAAAGCCTCGCGCAGCAGGTAACCCACGCCGCGCTCACCATCGATCGGCGCCCCCGATGCCATCAGGTGTTCCATGTCGCGATAGATGGTGCGCGGCGCGACTTCCATTTTTTCAGCGATCTCCCGCGCCGTCATAGCCTTGCCAGACGCACGCAGGAGTTGAATAATGCGAAACAGCCGATCTGCGGGCCGCATGATTTCACCTCCACAAACACTATGGCCATAAGGCTGGCAGTTGGAGTGTGGTTTAGTCAAGCTGTGTTGAAAAAGGAGGCAACGATGACGGCCCAACGTGTTCTCGAACTCGCACTCTGCACCGTGAGGGACAAGAAGGCAGCACTCGTCGCTCGCAGCCGCGCCATGCAGGCCGTATCCCGCTATCCCGGCTTCGTCTCGTGGCGCGCCGTGACTGCCTGCGAAATGAACGATCTGCTCGCCGACCTGGTCGAATGGGAAACGCTCGATGCTGCCGAGGCCGCCGGCGAGCGGGTGCTGAATGACCCGGAATTTACTCCGTACATGGCGGCGATCACGCGGGTAAGGCTGATGCAGCACTTCATCACCGAACGGCAGATCTGAGCAGAGAAGACGGCGCGAACGATGGCAGAACCGCTGAAGAACCTGTTGCATGCGGGCGTCGTCCTTGAACTCGCCGAGCATCTGGGCCGGTATGCGCCGGCATTCGACCACGACCGCTTCATCGCGCTTGCAAGCGACGGCCTTGGTTCGCTCGAACTGATGCAGCGATCGCTGCAGATCCGCGACGCGCTCTTCCATACGCTGCCGGAAGACTTCCCGGCCAGCGCCGAGATACTGCGACAGGCGCTGCCGCGAGACGACACGCCGGGGCTGACCGGCTGGGCACTTCTTCCGGTCAATCAGTTCATCGCCGCCCGCGGCCTCGACGATTTCGAACTCTCGCTCTCGCTTCTGCGCCGCCTGACGCCGCATTTCACTGCGGAATTCGGAATCCGCGCCTTCATCCATCGGGACCAGCAGCGAGCGCTGGCGACGATCTCCGACTGGACGGGCGACAGCAATCATCATGTCCGGCGGCTGGCGAGCGAGGGCACGCGCCCGCGCCTGCCTTGGGCTATGCGACTGCCCGAACTCATCCGCGATCCGCAACCTATCCTCCCGATCCTCGGTGCGCTGATCGACGACCCGGAAGAGTACGTTCGCCGCTCCGTCGCCAACAGCCTCAATGACATCGCCAAGGATCATCCGGATCTCGTCGCGCATTTCGTCGCCGCGCATATTGACGGCGCATCGCCGGAACGCCTGAGGCTGCTCCGCCATGCTTCTCGCACCCTGCTGAAGCAAGGGCATGCGGAAGCACTGGCCAATTTCGGTTTCGGTGCTCTGTCGGGCATCGATACCGGCCTGACGCTCGGAACATCGCTCGTCCGCTTCGGCCAGCATCTTCAATTCGATCTCGAAATACGCAATTCCGGCACCGCCGAACGACGAGTGATGATCGATTACGCCGTGCATCACCAGAAGGCAAACGGCTCGATGTCGCCGAAAGTATTCAAGTGGACGACAATGACGCTCGAACCGGGTGCGACCTTCGAAATCGAAAAGCGCCATCCGATCCGCCCGATCACGACGCGGCGCTACTATGCCGGCACGCACAAGCTTGTCGTTCTGATCAATGGTCAACCGATGGCCGACGCCGATTTCGAACTGGTGATCGACTGAAATCGAACCGCTTTTCGCAGGTGCGAAAAGTTAGACCTTGACTTTTCCGGCCAAAACAACGACATGGTCGCAGCGTCACCTTCCGGCCGCCGCGTGAGCGCGCCCTCGGCAACCACTTTCAAGCCGTGAAGAAGGAAAAGCGCAAACATTCGCCGAAATCGGCGGCAGCACAGGCGCTTGACGATTTTTCTTTAACCCACAAGTTCCCAATTCACGCGGGGTTCTTGACGCCAGACGACACCGGAACCGCATCCTGCTGTTCCGGCGAGAGCGCTTGGCGCCCCGAAAGGTATATGCATTGTCCACTTTTAAAGCGCTTGGTCTTTCCGAGCATATTCTGGCGACACTCTCCGCCAATGGTTTCGAAAAGCCGACGCCGATCCAGGCGCAGGCCATTCCGCTGGTCTTGAAAGGCCATGATCTCATCGGCCTCGCACAGACGGGCACCGGCAAGAC
This sequence comes from Sinorhizobium sp. 7-81, assembly GCF_030124405.1. Classification (NCBI taxonomy): domain Bacteria; kingdom Pseudomonadati; phylum Pseudomonadota; class Alphaproteobacteria; order Hyphomicrobiales; family Rhizobiaceae; genus Sinorhizobium; species Sinorhizobium sp. 7-81. Next base: position 413,232 of record NZ_JASKLT010000004.1, read on the forward strand.
CGCTGCTTTTGGCCTGCCGATGATCGAGAAGCTCGTTGCCGACGGTAAACGTCCCGATCCGCGTAACATCCGCGCTCTCGTGCTCGCACCGACCCGCGAACTGGTGAACCAGATCGCCGCCAACCTGAAGCTTTTCGTAAAGAAGAGCCCGCTCAAGATCGGCGTCGTCGTAGGTGGCGTCTCGATCAACAAGCAGACCGAACAGCTCGCCCGTGGCGTCGATATTCTGGTCGCGACCCCCGGTCGCCTGCTCGATCTCGTCGCCCGCAAGGCGGTCACGCTGACGCAGGGCCGCTATCTCGTCCTCGACGAGGCCGACCAGATGCTCGACCTCGGCTTCATCCACGACCTGCGCAAGATATCGAAGCTCGTGCCAAAGAACCGCCAGACCCTGCTCTTCTCGGCAACCATGCCGAAGCAGATCGCAGAGCTTGCCGGCGAGTACCTGACCGATCCGGTCAAGGTCGAGGTCACGCCTCCGGGCAAGGCCGCCGACAAGGTCGAGCAATATGTCCATTTCGTTCCGGGCAAGGACCTGAAGACGGTAATCCTCAAGCAGACGCTGACCGCCAATCCCGACGGCCTGTCGCTGATCTTCAGCCGTACGAAGCACGGCGCCGAAAAGCTGATGAAGCATCTGGACCACGTCGGCTTTAAGGCCGCCTCGATCCACGGCAACAAGAGCCAGGGCCAGCGCGAGCGTGCGCTGAAAGCCTTCCGCGACGGCGAAATCCGTGTGCTCGTTGCAACCGACGTCGCCGCTCGAGGCATCGACATTCCAGGCGTCACGCATGTCTATAACTACGACCTGCCGGAAGTTCCGGACGCCTATGTCCACCGCATCGGCAGAACGGCCCGCAACGGCCGCGACGGCATCGCCATCGCCTTCTGCGCGCCGGACGAGATCCGCCTTCTGCGCGACATCGAGAAGCTGATGGGCATCAACATTGCTGTAGCCAGCGGCGAGGCACCCGCCGACCAGGCGCGTCCTTCCAAGGGACGCGGTGGCCGCGGCAATGGCCAGCATCGTGGCAGCGGCGGCGGTCACCGCCAGGAAGGGCGCCCGCATCGCGAACGTCCGGCACGCCAGTCGGCGCTGGCTCCGAGCAGCTTTGCCGGCGACGACCTGCTGCGAGACGACCGTCCGCAGCAGGAACGCCGTGGCCAGCGTCCCGCCGGCCAGCCTCACAGCGACGGCCGTTCGGAAGGCAACCGCAATCACGAAGGCAAGAAGCACCACGGTCGTCCCGGCCAGAAGCAGGGCGAATGGCGTGACCGCAACAGGGGCGGACGCCCCGAGGGTCAGGGCGGCGAGCACCGCGGCCAAGGCATGCGTCGCGGCGCCGGTGGCGGCAATCGCGGCCATCAGGGCTGATCGAAAGGCGCTATTTTATAAAGCACGGCGGGTCGTTCGGCCCGCCGTTTTTTTATGCCTTCTGCTTGCGATTGGTGAGATAGACGCCAGCGACGGCAATCACCGTGCCGACAACCATCGGCAGGGTCAGCGCCTCGCCGAAGAAAAGCGCCGCCTGGACGGCCGCAAGCGGCGGAACCAAGTAGATCAGCGACGCGGCCCGCGATACTTGTCCGCGGCGGATGAGATAGAGCAGGAGAGCGATCGCCCCCATCGAAAGGCCGAGCACCGACCAGGCAAGCGCGGCGACAAGCTGCAGGTTCCAGGTCACGTGCAGGTCCTCAAGCGCCAGCGCAAGAGGAATGGTGACGATCAGGGCGCCGGCATATTGCAGCGTCGCGATCGCACGGATGTCTCCATTTTGAAGATGCCGTTTCTGGTAAAGCGTGCCGTAGGTGACCGCCGCCATGCCCAGAACATTGATGACAACGGGCAGGATCTGGATCGGCGTCGTTGCGGTATCGATCGCCACCATTTTCGGCAGCACCGCGAGCGCAATGCCGAAAAAGCCGAGCACCAGCCCGATCTGCTGCTGCCGCGTCAAGTTTTCACCAATCAGGAGCGGCGCGACGGCCGCGGTCATCAATGGCTGCAATCCGGCGATGATGCCGGAAATCGCCGCCGGCACGCCCTGCCCGATCGCCCACCACACGGCGCCGAGATAGAGGCCGTGGAGAAACATTCCCGATACGATGGCATGCCCGATCACCGACCAGGAGCGCGGCCAGCGAGCGCCCGTCGCGACGCAGAAGCCGATGAACAGCAGGATCGCAAAGGCGTAACGCAGCACAAGAAAGGTCAGCGGATCGGCGAAAAAGGCCGCATATTTGGCGACAACCCAGCCGGTGGACCAGAGCAGAACGAATATGGCCGGAGCCAGACGGGCAAGCGTCATCGATTTTTCCGTGGGCTGGGGACTATCGCGACGAATCATCCGGATGCAGAAGGTCGCAACGCTGATACGCGAGTCGCGATAAAGCGCAGGCCGCCATCGGTCAAAGCAATTTTTCTGATGCTTAAATCAGCGGATCGGAACCATCAGCCGCAGCGATGATGTCGAGGGCGAAACGAACCCAGCCTCGTATTCCTCGCGATAGTGGAGATGCGTCGTATCGACGACGTGCCCCTCGGCGGCGATCCAATCGAACATCTTCCGGTAATCCACGAACACGTCCGAGCTTTCAGGACGATGGATCGTCGTCGCCAGACGCATGGCGGGCAGGTCCACATGCTGCGGCTGGGTGAAGGTTTCGTCATCTTCGCCCACATAACCGACGAGATAGCGGAATCCGTCTGACCGGTCGTTCCAGGAGAGGCCGATAAGCGCCGAATGATCGTGCGGATAAGCACGCCGGCGACGTTCCTGCGTCTCGGCGATCAAGCGGCGGACGGCGCCGTCGGCCGCTTCGACAAAGGTGCCCTCCCAGAGGTGACCGGTGATCCTCTGCGCCGGCCGTTCCGTGATTTCGAACGGTATTACCATCTCGCTTCCTCCCATCGCCTGTCCGCCGAAATGCTTAAATTTCAAGCATCTGCTGATTTCCTGACGCTCGCGGAGAGTCGCCTGGAATGCAACCACCGCCGGCTGCGGATTTTCGGCCGTTCGCGACGGCGGCAAGCGCGTCGGGAAAGACATCGAAGGCGGCTCGAAAATTCTTGATCCGCGAATGTGCACGCTTCTTGCATTGCATCAACCATTGTACTCAAATGGTCAAAAATAAGGGGACCACGCCTTTGGCATTTGATGAAATGATGAATGCGGACAGCAGTCCGCGCCAGCCATATTCGACCTACAATGAATGGTATGCCAGCCAGGACAGAAATCGGCTCATAGCGAAATCAAGGGAAGCTGAGAACATCTTCCGCAAGACGGGCATTACCTTCGCGGTCTACGGACACGCAGACTCCTCCGAAAAACTCATCCCCTTCGACCTTATCCCCCGCATCATTTCCGGCCGAGAGTGGCGCAAGCTGGCGCAAGGCATCGAACAGCGGGTCATCGCCCTCAATGCCTTCCTCGACGACATCTACCACAAGCAGGAGATCGTCCGCGCCGGCCGCATCCCGCGCGAGCTGATAGAGAAGAACGACGCCTTCCTGCCGCAAATGATCGGCTTCAGGCCGCCGGGCGGCGTCTACACGCACATCGTCGGCACCGATATCGTGCGTACCGGCGAAGATCAGTTCTACGTCCTGGAGGACAACGCCCGCACACCGTCCGGCGTCAGCTACATGCTGGAAAACCGGGAAACCATGATGCAGATGTTCCCGGAACTGTTTCATCAGAACCGCGTGCGGCCGGTCGAGAACTATCCCTATCTGCTTCGCCAAAGCCTCGCCTCGCTGGCGCCGCCCGGCTGCAGCGGCAAGCCGCGCGTCGCTGTGCTTACCCCCGGCATCTACAATTCCGCCTTCTACGAACACGCCTTCCTTGCCGACATGATGGGTGTCGAGCTGGTTGAGGGCTCGGATCTCCGTGTCATCGACGGCAAGGTGAAGATGCGCACGACGCGCGGCTACGAGGCGATCGACGTGCTCTACCGCCGCGTCGACGACGATTTCCTCGATCCCCTCACCTTCCGCCCGGATTCCGCACTCGGCATTCCCGGCATCATGGACGTCTATCGCGCTGGCAACATCACCATCGCCAATGCGCCCGGTACCGGCATTTCCGACGACAAGGCGATCTATTCCTACATGCCGGAGATCGTCGAGTTCTATACCGGCCGCAAGCCCTTGCTCGAAAACGTGCCGACCTGGCGCTGTTCGGAGCCGCTGAGCCTCAAATACGTGCTCGAACACATCGAGGAACTGGTGATCAAGGAAGTCCACGGCTCCGGCGGCTACGGCATGCTCGTCGGCCCGACGGCGACAAGAAAGGAGCGGACCATCTTCGCCGAGAAGCTGAAAGCGCGCCCGGGCAACTACATCGCCCAACCGACTTTGTCGCTCTCCACCGTTCCGATCCTCGTCAACAAGGGCATCGCCCCTCGCCACGTCGACCTGCGTCCCTACGTGCTCGTCTCCGACAAGGTGCAGATCATCCCCGGCGGCTTGACGCGCGTCGCCTTGAAGGCCGGCTCGCTGGTGGTGAATTCCAGCCAGGGCGGCGGCACCAAGGACACCTGGGTACTGGAGGACTGACGCGATGCTGGGAAGAACTGCGAACGGCCTCTACTGGATGTTCCGCTATATCGAGCGCGCCGAGAACGGCGCCCGCCTGATCGATGCGGGCCTGCGCATGTCGCTGACCCGCAGCGAAGCGACCGAGGATGACTGGGACGGCGTGCTGCAGAGCGCCGGTGTGCGCGAACTCTATGACGAGGTGCACGACACGCTGACGAGCAGCGATGCCATCGACTTCCTGCTGCGCGACCGTGCCAATTCGTCGAGCGTCATGTCCTGCATCGAGGCGGGTCGCCACAACGCCCGCATGGTCCGCACGGCGCTGACGCGCGAGACCTGGGAGGCGACCAACGAATGCTGGATCGAAATGAAGGCGATGCTGGCAAAGAAGGCGCGGCCGGCCGATCTGCCGGAGATCATCGACACGATCAAGCGCTGCGCCGGTCTCATCCGCGGGGCATTCCACGGCACCATGCTCAGAAACGAGATCTTCAACTTCTCGCGCATCGGAACCTTCATAGAGCGGGCGGACAATACGGCGCGCATTCTCGACGTGAAATATTATGTGCTGCTGCCGGCCGTCGCCGCCGTCGGCTCGTCGATGGACAATGTGCAATGGGAATCGATCCTGCGCTCCGTTTCCGCCCACCGCGCCTATGGCTGGGTCTACGACGCCGAATTGCGACCATCGAACATCGCCGACTTCCTGATTTCCAATGGCCGCATGCCGCGCTCGCTCGCCTATTGCTACGAGAAGATCGTCAGCAATCTCGGCTATCTTGCGCGGGAGTACGGCGAAACGCACGCCGCCCACGCGACGGCCGAACAGACGCTCGCGTCGCTGCGCAGCCGCTCGATCACCAACATCATGGACCAGGGGCTGCACGAATATCTCGAGGAGTTCATCAGCGACAACAACCGTCTGGGACAGGAAATCTCCGACGGTTATCGGTTCTACCACTGAGCTTCAGGAGAAGAAGATGCACCTGAAAATCAGCCACACGACCGAATACCACTACGATGAACTGGTGCAATATGCCCTGCAGCGGCTGCGTCTGACACCGACGACGCAGGCCGGCCAGACGGTCCTGAACTGGCAGACACGCGTCGAGGGCGCGGCGGTCGAGGTATCCTACGACGACCACTTCGGCAATCGCACGCATCTCGTCAGCATCGAAGGAGACCGCACGGCCATTCGGATCGTCGCAAGCGGCGAGGTCGAGACGGAGGATCGCGCCGGTGTTTTCGGCCCGCATCACTCCTACGTGCCGCTGTGGCTCTATGCCCGCGAAACACCGCTAAGCCGAGCGGGGAAGCTGATCCGCGATCTCGCGAAATCGGCCGAAGGCGAAACCGACCTCGAGCGCGTGCATTCACTGATGGCGATCATTCATGAAACGGTCGAATACAAGCCCGGCGATACGCGAACCGAGACAACCGCAGAAGAGGCGCTGGAGCGCGGCAAGGGTGTCTGTCAGGACCATGCCCATATCCTGATTTCCTCCGCACGCTCGCTCGGCCTCCCCGCCCGTTATCTCTCCGGCTATCTGATGATGGAAGGCCATCCCGAGCAGACGGCGAGTCATGCCTGGGCGGAGGTCCATCTCGCCGGCCTCGGTTGGGTTGGCTTCGACGCCGCAAACAAGGTCTGCCCGGACGACCGCTATGTCCGCATCGCCTCGGGCCTCTGCTACCGGGATGCCGCGCCGATTTCCGGATTGGTGCACGGCGCGGCCAGCGAAACGCTGAAGGTGGCCGTAACGGTCGAGAAGCAGGGGCAGACGCAGAGCCAGAGTCAGAGTCAGCGCGAGCAGATTCAAGGCCAGAGTCAGAGCCAATAGCTGGCGAGGCATTGCAGGTGTGACGTCCGCGTTTGCCCCTCATCCCGCCTGCCGGCCACCTTCTCCCCGCAAGCGGGGCGAAGGAGACTCGTCGCAACCTCCCAGTCCCCTCTCCCCGCCTGCGGGGAGAGGGCTAGGGTGAGGGGCGAACCAGAACGCGCCAGCAGGCCCATCAATGGCTGTCGCGGTCCATCGGGATGCGATCGCCGCGCGCGCCGACGAGGAAGTCGAGGTCGGCACCGGTGTCCGCCTGCATAACGGTCTTGATGTAGAGCCCGCCGTAACCGCCAGTCAGCGGCTGAACCGGCGAGACCCAGGCCGCGCGGCGGCGGGCAAGCTCCTCGTCCGAAACGTCGAGGTGAAGCGTGCGGTTCGGGATGTCGACTTCGATCAGGTCGCCGTCTTCGACGAGCGCCAGCGGCCCCCCCTCGGCGGCTTCGGGTGCCGTGTGAAGGATAACAGTGCCGTAGGCCGTTCCCGACATGCGCGCATCGGAAATACGGATCATGTCCGTGATGCCCTTCTTCAAGACCTTCGGCGGCAGGCCCATGTTGCCGACCTCGGCCATGCCGGGATATCCCTTCGGACCGCAATATTTCAGCACCATGATGCAGTTCTCGTCGATGTCGAGATCTTCGCGGTTGATGCGCGCGTGATAGTCCTCGATGCTTTCGAAGACGACCGCGCGGCCCTTGTGCTGCATGAGGTTCGGCGATGCGGCGGAGGGCTTCAGCACCGCTCCCCTCGGGGCAAGGTTGCCGCGCAGCACCGCGATGCCGCCCGACTTCGTCAGCGCCTTTTCGCGCGGCAGGATCACGTCTTCGTTGTAGTTGACGACGCCCTTGACGTCGTTCCAGATGGTGTCGCCGCTGACCGTGATTGCGTCATTGTGCAGAAGCCCCATCTCGGCCACGGCCTTGATGACGACCGGCAGGCCGCCGGCGTAATAGAACTCCTCCATCAGGTACTTGCCCGACGGCTGGAGGTTGACGATCGTCGGCACGTCGCGGCCGAGCCGATCCCAATCATCGAGCGAAAGATCAACGCCGACGCGCCCGGCAAGCGCGAGGAGATGCAGCACCGCATTGGTGGAGCCGCCGACCGCGCCGTTGACACGGATGGCGTTTTCGAAGGCCGGCTTGGTCAGGATGTCAGAAGGTTTCAGGTCTTCCTTGACCATCTCGACGATGCGCCGGCCAGTCAACTGAGAAATTACCCGGCGGCGCGCGTCGACTGCTGGGATGGCGGCGTTGCCGGAGAGCGTCATGCCGAGCGCTTCGGCCATCGACGCCATAGTCGAGGCCGTACCCATGGTCATGCAGCTTCCCGCCGAACGGGCCATGCCCTGCTCGGCGTCCATGAACTCTTCCAGCGACATCTCGCCGGACTTGACCATTTCGGAAAACTGCCAGACGGCGGTGCCCGAGCCGACATCCTTGCCGCGCCATTTGCCGTTGAGCATCGGTCCGCCGGAGACGACGATCGCCGGAATGTCGACGCTCGCCGCCCCCATCAGAAGACTAGGCGTGGTCTTGTCGCAGCCGCCGAGCAGCACGACGCCATCGACCGGGTTGCCGCGGATCGCTTCTTCGACATCCATGGCCGCGAGATTGCGGAACATCATCGCCGTCGGCCTCAGCGTGCTTTCACCCGTCGAGAAGACCGGGAATTCCACCGGGAAGCCGCCCGCCTCGTAGACGCCGCGCTTTACGCGCTCTGCAAGGTCACGCAGATGCGCATTGCACGGCGTGAGCTCCGACCAGGTGTTGCAAATGCCGATGATCGGCCGACCATCGAAGGTATCGGCGGGTAGCCCCTGGTTCTTCATCCAGGAGCGATGCATGATGGCATTCTTGCCCGTACCGCCGAACCATTCCTGCGAACGGAGTTTGCGCGGCCACTCAGCTTTCTTCTTCATCGTTTCCTCTTTAACCCCGCATCGCAAGCGGGCAAAACCACGCTGGCCTTAGGCCAGCGTGTAGGCTGTCTTGACTGTTGTGTAGAATTCAGCGGCGTATTTGCCCTGCTCGCGCGAACCGTAGGACGAGCCCTTGCGGCCGCCGAAGGGCACGTGGAAATCGACGCCCGCCGTCGGCAGGTTGACCATCACCATGCCGGCCTCGGCATTGCGCTTGAAATGCGTCGCATGCTTGAGGCTGGTGGTGGCGATGCCGGAGGAGAGCCCGAACGGCGTGTCGTTGGCGACGCTGAGCGCCTCATCGTAGTCCTTCACCCGGATCACCGCCGCGACCGGACCGAAGATTTCTTCGCGGGAGATCCGCATCTCATTCGTCGCTTCGGTGAACAGCGCCGGCTGCAGATAGAAGCCGGGCGTGTCGCGCGAGATCAGCTCACCGCCGAAGGCGAGCTTGGCGCCCTCGTTTTTGCCGATGGCGATATAGTCGGTGTCCTGGTTGAGCTGGCTCTGATCGACCACGGGGCCGATATGGGTGCCGGCCTTCAGCGCGTCGTCGACAACGAGACCCTTGATCCGCTCGCCCATCGCGGCGACGAACCGGTCGTGGATGCCCTCGGTGACGATGATCCGCGAGGAGGCGGTGCAGCGCTGGCCGGTCGAAAAGAAGGCGGAATTGACCGCGGCCTCGACGGCGACCGAAAGATCGGCATCGTCGAGCACGACGAACGGGTTCTTGCCACCCATTTCGAGCTGGAATTTGCGGTTGTGCTCGACTGAGGCGGCTGCCACGCGTTTGCCGGTGCCGACCGAACCGGTGAAGGTGATCGCCTGAACGTCCGGGCTGTCGAGCATCGCCTGGCCGACGACGGAGCCCTTGCCCATGACGAGGTTCAGCACACCCTTCGGCAGGCCGGCGCGGTGGAGGATATCGACGATCGCCCAAGAGCAGCCCGGCACCAGTTCCGCCGGCTTGAACACGACCGTGTTGCCGTAGCAGAGCGCCGGAGCGACCTTCCAGGCGGGAATGGCGATCGGGAAGTTCCACGGGGTGATGATGCCGACGACGCCGACCGGCTCGCGGGTGATCTCGACGCCGATATTCGGCCTGACCGACGGCAGTACCTCGCCGGCAAGCCGCAAGGCCTCGCCGGCAAAGAACTCGAAGATCTGGCCGGCGCGAACCGTCTCGCCAATGCCCTCGGCAAGCGTCTTGCCCTCTTCGCGCGACAACAACCGGCCAAGCTCATCCTTGCGCGCCAGAATCTCATCGGCGGTCTTCTTCAGGATCGCGTGGCGCTCGAGGATGCCGGAGCGCGACCAGGCCGGGAACGCTGCCTTCGCCGCAGCGATCGCGGCCTTCGCGTCGTCGGCGCTCGCCCGGGCGTAATCCCCGATGACGTCGTTGGTGTTCGACGGATTGATATTGGCAACGCCGTCCGTGCCGACCCATTCGCCGGCAATCAGGTTCTGGTGAAGTGTCATGGGCCTTAAGCCTCCTTGTCTTCTGTCGCGTTCGACCGCCCGTCGCGGTCTCGGGCTCCTATATCAGATATATCAGAGCTGATGTATGGTGATCTCATTATCGCCGGCGATCGCCAGCGGATTGCGGAGCGCCAGGCCGAAACCGGCGGCCTCGATCTCGAAAATATCCCCCTTCTCCGTGCGGATACCGTCGCCGAAGGAAAGCGTCGCCGTTCCGAACATATGCACATGGACATCGCCCGGCGCGCGGAAGAGCTCGTATTTGAAATGATGATGCTCGAGGTTTGCGAAGCTGTGCGACATGTTCGCCTCGCCCGAAAGGAACGGCTTCTCCCAAAGGACCTTGCCGCCCCGCAGGATGCGGGACGTGCCCCGGATATCCTCCGGCGCCATACCGATGCGAATTTCCGGCCCGAAGCTCGCTTGGCGCAGCTTCGAATGGGCGAGCCAGAGATAGTTGACCCGCTCTGTCTTGTGGTCGGAAAACTCGTTGGCGACGGCAAAGCCGATACGGTAAGGCACACCTTTGTCGGAAATGACGTAGATGCCGGCCATTTCCGGCTCTTCGCCGCCATCTTCGGCAAAGGCCGGGGAAACCAGGGCGTGACCGGGCGCGACGGCCGACGTGCCGTTGCCCTTGTAGAACCATTCCGGTTGAACGCCCGTTTCACCAGGCTTCGGTTTGCCGCCCTCGATACCCATGCGGAACATCTTCATCGAATCGGTCAGCGTCTCTTCCGCCGCCTCGGTCGTCTTCTTGTGCATGGCGTCGCGGGTCGCGGCCGATCCGAGATGGGTAAGCCCCGTGCCGGTCAGGTGAAGATGCGCCGGATCGGGATGTGTGATCGGCGAAAGAAGCCGCCCTTCCGCATAGGCCTTCTCGAGATCGATCTCGTCGCCCACACCGCGGGCGTCGATCACCTCCTTGAGGCTCTTGCCGGCATTGGCCGCCTCCATTGCCAATGCATAGACGCTTTCGGCTCCCTTGACGGCGCGAGCCATCTCACTCGGCGAGCGAACCGCGACGGCGATCGATCCATCTTCCTTCCTGACCTGAGAAATCAGCACGTTCCTGTCCTTCCTCTCGACCTACAGCGCCGTGCCAGAAGCACAAAGGTCGCTGTGACACTTTGAATTGCTGCACCCATTCATGACGCAGGCAATGCGCTGCCCGAGGGTGACTCGCGCCACCCAACCTGGCGGCGTTGAGCCGCCCGTTTCTGTTTCTGGTGAAGGCTGATCGGAGACCCGGTCAGCCCTTGCCTTTGTTCTTGTTGTAGACGTCGAAGAACACGGCTGCGAGCAGCACGAGGCCCTTGATCAACTGCTGGTAGTCGATGCCGATGCCCATGATCGACATGCCGTTGTTCATTACACCCATGATGAAGGCGCCGATCACCGCACCGGTGATCTTGCCGACACCGCCCGATGCCGATGCCCCGCCGATGAAGCAGGCGGCGATCACGTCGAGTTCGAAGCCGACGCCGGCTTTCGGGGTCGCCGAGTTCAGCCGCGCCGTGATGATCATGCCGGCAAGGGCGGCGAGCACGCCCATGTTCACGAAGGCATAGAAGGTCAGCCGTTCGGTGTTGATGCCGGAGAGCTTGGCCGCCTTCTCGTTGCCGCCCATGGCATAGATCCGGCGGCCGATCGTCGAACGCGTCGTGATGAACGTGTACAAGGCGATCAGCACGCCCATGACGATGAGAACGTTCGGCAGGCCGCGATAGGTTGAGAGCTGGAAGCCGAGGAACAGGGCCACGACGCCGATGACCGCCATCTGGATCGCGAAGAAGACGAAGGGCTCGTTCTCGGTTCCGTGCTGCTCGTTGATCCGGCGATTGCGGAAACCGGCATAGATGGCATAGGCCACCAGCGCCATGACCGCAATCAGCGCCACATAGTTCTTGATGAGGCTGGTCGCCGGATCCGAAAGCGACAGGAAGTCCGGAATGAAGCCCGTCGAAAGCAGCTGGAACTCCTTCGGGAACGGCCCGATCGGGCGTCCGCCGAGCACGACATAGGTGAGACCGCGGAAAACCAGCATGCCCGCAAGCGTGACGATGAACGATGGAATCTTCTGGTACGCGACCCAGTAGCCCTGCGCGGCCCCCATGATGCCGCCGAGGATCAGACAGGCGGGCACCACGATCGCGAAATGCACCTGCCATTTGACCAGCATGATCGCCGAGATCGCGCCGATGAAGGCCACGATCGAGCCGACGGAAAGGTCGATATGGCCGGCCACGATGATCAGCAGCATGCCCAGCGCCATGATGACGATAAACGAGTTCTGCAGTACCAGGTTCGTGATGTTGACAGGCCTGAAGAGAACGCCGTCGGTCACGAACTGGAAGAACAACATTATGATCACGAGTGCGACCAGGAGGCCGTATTCGCGGATGTTGTTCCTGAGATAGTCCCCGATCGACGGTTTGGTGGTGTGGGTGCTCGTATCGGCGACCATTAGTGTTTCTCCCCTGAACGCATGATGGCGCGCATGATGGATTCCTGGCTTGCTTCTTCCTTGGAAAGCTCTGCCACGATGCGCCCTTCGTTCATGACATAGATGCGATCGCAGGTTCCGAGCAGTTCCGGCATCTCCGACGAGATCATCAGGATGCCTTTGCCCTCGGCCGCGAGTTGGTTGATGATTGTGTAGATTTCATACTTGGCGCCGATGTCGATACCGCGTGTCGGCTCGTCGAGTATGAGAACTTCGGGATTGGTGAACAGCCACTTGGACAGCACCACCTTCTGCTGGTTGCCGCCCGACAGGTTGATTGTCTCCTGATAGATCGAATGCGAGCGGATCCGGAGCTTCGCGCGATAGTCTGCGGCGACCTTTCGCTCTTTGCGCTCATCGATGACGCCGCTCGACGCGACTGCGCTCAGGTTGGCAAGCGTCGTGTTATCCTTGATGTTGTTGATCAGCACGAGACCGAGTTGCTTGCGGTCTTCGGTAACATAGGCAAGGCCCGCCTTGATCGCGCGCGGAATCGTGCTCACGTCCACCGGGTTGCCGCGCATGGTCACCTCGCCGGTGATCTTGTGGCCCCACGATTTGCCGAAGATGCTCATCACCGTTTCGGTGCGGCCGGCGCCCATCAGCCCGGCGATGCCGACGACCTCGCCGGCGCGGACGTTGAAGCTGACATCGTGCAGGAACTGCCGGTCGCGGTGATGCTGGTGGTAGACGTTCCAGTTCTTGACCTCGAGCAGCGTGTCGCCAATCTTCGGCTCGCGCGGCGGATAGCGATCTTCCATGGCGCGACCGACCATGCCCTTGATGATCCGGTCCTCGCTGATGTCTTCCTTGTGACAGTCGAGCGTTTCCACCGTGCCGCCATCACGCAGGATGGTGATCTGGTCCGCGACCTTCTTAATCTCGTTCAGCTTGTGCGAGATGATGATCGAGGTCATGCCCTGCTTGCGAAATTCCATGAGCAGCTTCAGAAGCGCGTCGGAATCGTTCTCGTTGAGCGAGGCTGTCGGTTCGTCGAGGATCAGCAGCCGAACCTTTTTGGAAAGCGCCTTGGCGATCTCCACCAGCTGCTGCTTGCCGACGCCTATGTCGGTGATGAGCGTCGCCGGCGACTCGTTCAGGCCCACTTTTTTCAAGAGTTCCTGCGTGCGGGCGAAGGTCTGCGGCCACTGGATCACGCCTTTGCTGGCGATCTCGTTGCCGAGAAAGATGTTTTCGGCGATCGACAACAACGGGACGAGCGCCAGTTCCTGGTGAATGATGATGATGCCGAGGTGCTCGCTGTCCGAGATCGTGCTGAAGCGGCGCACCTCGCCGTCATAGTGGATGTCACCCTCGTAGGTTCCGGCGGGATAGACGCCGCTCAGCACCTTCATCAAGGTCGACTTGCCGGCACCGTTTTCTCCGACGAGAGCATGAATTTCACCTTCGCGGACCTTGAAGCTGACATTGTCCAGCGCCTTGACGCCCGGAAACGTCTTGGTGATACCCCGCATTTCGAGAATGATATTGTCCATGTTCAGCATTCCAGCGGCAGTCTGCGAGAGATTACATACTCCCTCGCCCAGATAAAAGGGTCCGCAACGGATCGCGGACCCTCCATGTTCGACGGGATCAGTTGTTGATCTGGTCTTCGGTGTAATAGCCCGAGCCGACAAGGACTTCCTTGGCGTTGGACTTGTCGACCGAAACAGGCTTCAAGAGGTAGGACGGAACGACCTTGACGCCGTTTTCATAGGTCTTGGTATCGTTCACTTCCGGCTCCTTGCCATCCATGATCGCGTTGACCATGTTGACCGTGACCTTGGCGAGTTCGCGGGTGTCCTTGAAGACGGTCGAATACTGTTCATCGGCAAGGATCGACTTGACCGACGGCAGTTCCGCATCCTGACCGGTGACGATCGGCATCGGCATGTCGCCGGAGCCGTAGCCGACGCCCTTCAGAGCCGAAATGATGCCGATGGAGAGGCCATCATAGGGCGAGAGAACGCCATCGACCTTGGCATCGGTGTAGGTGGACGACAGCAGGTTTTCCATGCGGGCCTGAGCAACGGCACCGTCCCAACGCAGGGTGCCGACCTGATCCATACCCACCTGTCCGGACTTCACGACGATCTTGCCGCTGTCGATCAGCGGCTGCAGAACCGACATCGCGCCGTCATAGAAGAAGAAGGCGTTGTTGTCGTCCGGCGAACCGCCGAAAAGTTCGATGTTCTTCGGCTCGGTGGCGCCGTCGAGCTTCAGGCCTTCAACGAGCGACGTCGCCTGCAGCACGCCGACCTGGAAGTTGTCGAAGGTCGCGTAATAATCGACATTGCCAGAGTCGCGGATCAGACGGTCGTAAGCGATGACCTTGACGCCGGCGTCGGCTGCTTTCTGCAGGATGTCGGAGAGCGTCGTGCCGTCGATGGCGCCGATCACGAGGACCTTGGCGCCCTTGGTGACCATGTTCTCGATCTGCGCGAGCTGGTTCGGAATATCGTCATCGGCGAACTGCAGGTCCGGCGTGTAGCCGGCTTCCTTGAAAAGCTTCTCCATGGTCTCGCCATCGGAGATCCAGCGCGTCGACGTCTTGGTCGGCATGGAGATGCCGACCGTCCCCTTGTCCTGCGCGAAAACCGGCGCAGCGAAGGACGCGACGGAAATCGCCGCGGCTGCGAGAAGCGAAGTAATCAATTTCATCAGATCTCTCCCTGAGTGTTGAAGCCGGCAGGCCCCGTCTTATGCGCAGCGATCCACCGGCGCGGAGAGCTGGTCCCCGGCGGTGGTTTAAGGTGAAGGAAAGCCCTCCCGGCCCCACATACTCCCGCATGCACTGGCGCATCGAAGGGAAACTGGAATCAATCGACATAACTGTCAAATACAATATCGATTTGCATGCATATCAAAATTGGTATACCACGCAAAAAGAGTGTGATTATTGAAACTTTATGAAAACGGAACCGTGTCGTGACAGTGGACAGCAGGGCGAACGCCATCGGCATGGCGGACGAGCTCCTCGATACCGGCCTGTTGCGGTCCGGGCTGAAGATCAATCATCTGAGACTCATCCTGGCGATCGAGGATCACCGTCGCATCAGCACGGCAGCGGATTCGCTCGGCATTTCGCAACCGGCGGCATCGCGCATGCTGGCCGAGATCGAAGCAATCATGAAAGCACCGATCTGCGAACGCGTCGCGCGCGGCGTCGAACTGACCCGTTACGGCGAGGCGCTTGCACGGCGGGCACGAACGATCTTTCTCGAACTGCGCGAGGCTGCCCGCGAGATCAATGAATTGAAGACCGGCAGTGGCGGTTCGGTATCGCTGGGCTCGGTGACCGGCCCCGCCCTCAATCTAGCCGTACCGGCCATCCGCCAGGTCTCGACCGCCTATCCCGGCATCGAGATCAATGTGCAGATCGATAACAGCAATGTGCTGACACGCGAGCTCCTGGCGGCGCGCCACGACTTCGTCGTCGGCCGCATCCCGGACGATCTCAATCCGCGTCTCTTCAATCTGGTGGAGATCGGGTTCGAGGAAGTCTGCCTGATCGTTCGCGAGGGCCATCCCCTGCTCGACAAGCCATCCGCCAATGCCGACGACTTGCCGGGCTACGACTGGGTTTTCCAGCCGCCGGGCACGTTGTTGCGCCGTGCGGTGGAGGACAGCTTCGTCTCCGCCGGCGTCCGGCTGCCGGCGACCGTCATCAACACGTCGTCGATCATCCTGACGCTGTCGATCGTCCGAAACACCAACGCGATCGCCCCTGTCGCCCTCGACGTCGCGAACCTCGTGGCCGGTAACGGGACGCCCGCCGGCGATATTCGCGTGCTGCAGACGCAATTCCCCATCCGCATCAAGCCCTACGGGCTCATCACCGCAGAAGGCCGCGCCCTGCCCCCGAGCGCAAAGCTGCTTTACGACCTCATCCTGAAACAAAGCAGAGCGTGATCAGGCCCGCATATCCCTCATAGGGCAGGATCGCCAAAACTCGGTGCTTCGTCCGGGCGGCCGCAAAGCGGTTCGCCTTGAATGATTGTTTTTTTGAGAAGGCGACGTCATGTTCGGCATGTCGGTGTTCCAGTCGGTGCTCGAGAGACTGAAGGCGGAGCAGCAGGCCGGAACCTCCGACGAGGACTTCGGCGAACAGGCATTCCGGCACGGAATAGCGGGCTTCCCGCAAGGTTTCGTCATCGACACCTCGCCGTCCGTAGCCGCATTCGACGCCGTGGCGCATGCCTACAGTGAGATTGCACCGGCCGAGACGACGCAGCTACCGGTGATGCCCGAGTACCTGGAACGCACCAGTCTTGCCGAGATCGCGGCCGAACTGGCGCTTGAGGAGCAGGAAACCGCGATGACGCTTGCTGCCAAACGACGGCGTTTCGCCGCCGCAAACCATCCGGACCGGTTGCCGGCGGAGTTCAGGGCCAACGCCACCGCCCGGATGAAGCTCGCCAACATGCTGATCGACGAAGCGTCGCGAAGATTGCCGCGCGACAACAGTCGGACCTAAGCTTCACTTGGGGGTGTCACCCGCGTCGGTCTTGTCATCGGCCGGTTGCTTCGGCTTGTAGAAGATGAGCAAGGCGCAGCCGGCATAGGCGGTCACGGCCAGGAAGATCATGCCCCACACCGTCTGTCCGTTGCTGAACTCGACCGCCGTCCACGCGGCGCAGAAGGCGACGATCAACAGACGGATCCACAAGGGCCGGTAAAAAGGGTGGTCCGGATCGATGAATTTGAGCATCCTGTCTCTCAGCCGACGTGCAATTGGCCTCCCTTGTAGGGGCAAATCGGCCGCGCCCGCAAGTGTCCACCACAAACCAGCTCTTGACGGCCACAGCAGAAATAGAATAAAAATTCCGTAACTAAGTAATTTGGCCTTTTCATTCCGCTTTACCCGCAAAATTGGCGCAAGCGGGAGAATCGGGGCGGAGGCAAGGGAGAGAGGCGCACCTCGCCGCGGTCTGCGGCGACATCAATCATCGTTACACCTCCTTGACACATACGCAGGCCACACGGTCCGCGACGCCTTTGCGCGATGAGCGTCAATCATCGCGCCCCCTTCCGGTTGCGACCGGATTTCGAGAGAGACGAAAATGACTGTGAGATTTGGTCTTCTGGGCGCCGGGCGTATCGGCAAGGTTCACGCGAAAGCCGTCAGCGGCAATCCCGACGCCGTCCTCGTGGCGGTTGCCGACGCTTTCCCGGCTGCGGCGGATGCCATTGCCAAGGCTTATGGTTGCGAGGTGCGCACGATCGAGGCGATCGAAAGCGCCGCCGATATCGATGCAGTCGTCATCTGCACGCCGACCGATACGCATGCCGACCTGATCGAGCGCTTCGCCCGCGCCGGCAAGGCGATCTTCTGCGAGAAGCCGATCGATCTCGATGTCGAGCGCGTAAAGGCCTGCCTCAAGGTCGTGTCGGAAACCAAGGCAAAGCTGATGGTCGGCTTCAACCGCCGCTTCGACCCGCATTTCATGGCCGTGCGCAAGGCGATCGACGACGGCCGCATCGGCGATGTCGAGATGGTGACGATCACCTCGCGCGATCCGGGTGCGCCGCCGGTCGACTACATCAAGCGCTCCGGCGGCATCTTCCGCGACATGACGATCCACGATTTCGACATGGCGCGCTTCCTGCTCGGGGAGGAGCCCGTCACGGTCACCGCCACCGCAGCCGTGCTCGTGGACAAGGCAATCGGCGAGGCCGGCGACTACGACAGCGTTTCGGTCATCCTGCAGACGGCCTCAGGCAGGCAGGCGATCATCTCGAATTCACGCCGCGCCACCTATGGCTACGATCAGCGCATCGAGGTTCACGGATCGAAGGGTGTCGTCTCGGCGGAAAATCAGCGCCCGGTTTCAATCGAAATCGCTACCGGTGAAGGTTACACGCGCCCGCCGCTGCATGACTTCTTCATGACGCGCTATACCGAAGCCTACGCAAACGAGATCGAGAGCTTCATCGCCGCGGTCGAAAAGGGTGCGGAAATCATCCCCTCCGGCAAGGATGGCCTCGCCGCGCTGGCGCTGGCAGACGCGGCGGTGAGGTCGGTTGCTGAAAAGCGCCAGATCAGCGTCGCCTGAGGCCGGCACCTAGATAGTACGGACAAGCCGGGCTCAATGCCCGGCTTTGATTTTCACGCAACGAAAAATTCACGCTTCGGCCGATTTCAACCGGTCGCGCGCAGGCTGTTGGCTCGGCGCGCGCCCCGGGCGACCGGAGAGGAAGCCCTGTATCTGCTGACATCCCTCTTCGACGATGATCTGCCTCTGTCGCTCGGTCTCGACGCCTTCGGTCACCACCGGCAGGTTGAGGCTCTGGCCGAGAGCGATGATCGCGCGGATGATGGCATGCGCCGCCGGATCCTTGTCGAGGGCGGCGGTGAAGCTGCAATCGATCTTAAGCTTGTCAAAGGGGAAGGTCTGGAGATTGCTGAGCGAGGAATGCCCTGTTCCGAAATCGTCCATGACGATGCGCACACCGAGCAATCGCAGCCGGATGAGGGTCGTCAGCACGTCATCTCTGTTGTGCATCAAGGCTGCTTCGGTGATCTCCAGCTCCAGCCGGCGCGGCTCAAGACCGGTTCGCCTCAGAATCCCTTCGATCTGATCAAAGAGGTTGGGAAGCAGAAACTGGACCGGCGATATGTTGACTGAAATCGGCAGCGGTTCGTTCCACCGGACTGCTTCAAAACAGGCCTGCTCGAGCACCCACTCACCGATCTGGATGATCGAGCCGCTTTCCTCGGCGATCGGAATGAAAACGCTGGGACTGACGAGGCCGCGATCGGGATGCCTCCAGCGCAACAACGCCTCGTAGCCGACAACCCTGTCGTCACGCACGTCGACGAGCGGTTGGTACTCGAGGAAAAGCTGCCGCCTGACGACCGCGTGCCGGAGATCGTTTTCAATCTGCCGGCGCGTGCGCACGGCTGCGTCCATCTCGGCGTCGAAGAAGCAGGCTATACCCTTGCCGGTCTGCTTCGCCCGGTAAAGCGCCGTATCGGCATTGTTGCAAAGCCGGTCCGCCGTGACCCCATCGGCCGGATAGATCGCCACACCGATGCTGACGCCGACGGCCATCGGATCGCGGTTGGTATCCATTTCCTCGGAGAAAAGGCCGAGAATGCGGTCCGACAATTGCCGCGAGGCCTCCGGCTGCGCGACGGAAGGCTGTATGATCGCAAATTCATCGCCGCCAAGCCGCGCGATCGTGTCGCCTTCTCCACATGCTGCGCGCAGGATATCCGCTACCTTGCGCAGGATACGATCGCCCTCGCTATGGCCGAAAATATCGTTGACGGCCTTGAAGCGGTCGAGGTCCAGACAGAGAACGGCCAGCGGCTCATTCCTCGCGCTCGCCACGGCGATCGCCTGCGCCATGCGGCGGTCGAACGAACTGCGGTTCGAAAGGTCCGTCAGCGCGTCATGATGCGCAAGGTGCTCGATGGTGCGCTCGGCCTCCTTGCGCTGACTGAGATCGCGCACGAAAATCACGTCGCACTCCCGACCGCGGTATTCGATCGTGCGGCAGATATATTCGATGGGGATTCGCCTCCCGTCCGCGTGAAGCAGCTCGAGTTCGCATGATCCGCCGAACGCCGGGCGATCCACCGGCCGCTCGCGATCCTGCACGAACAGCTCCGCTGGGCTTGTTCTTGCCAATTCGCTTGCACTCCGGCCGCAAAGATCGGCAAAGCGCTCGTTCACATCGATGATTTCGTCGTCGCGAACGATCATCATGCCGTCGAGCGACGCGTTGACGAGCCCGCGAAGATCCGTGAGGTGCCTGTCAAGAAAGAGCGCACCGAAAGCCACGAGGATGAGTGTCGTCGATGCGGCGATCACGCCGCCGGCAAGCCAGGCGGGATCGAATACATCCGCGGCCGCAATGCTCGGATCCGGCACCAGGCTGACACCGCTCATCGACTTGAAATGCATCGCGCATATCGCCAGCACCAGCAGGAGCGTCGACACGACCAGCCTCCCGACACCGGACATTGTCCAAAACGCATGAAGCGCACCGCCGGCGATGAGCGCACCGAATATGACGGCGGTAACGGTCGATGTAAAATCGAAGGTGACCTGGCCTTGCGTTTCGACCGCGCGCATGCCGGTGAAATGCATCGCTGCGATGCCAAGGCCAAGCAGCACACCGCCGACGGCGAAAGCGTAACGGAAGGTCCCGGTCAGTGCGACGGCAAGTGCGATCCAGGACGCCGCGATCGCCACCAGCACGGAGAGTGTCGTTCCCCGGATCTCATAGGCGATCGGTATACCCCCGTCATAGGCAAGCATCGCTATGAAGTGCGTCGACCATATGCCGACACCGGATGCAAAGGCGCAGGCCGCGGTCCAAAGGCGCCGCTGGGTGCCTTCGCTGCGCTGCGCACGCAGCAACAGCAGCATCGTGGCGATGCTGCCGGCAAGACAAACGATCGCCGCCACGGCGATCAGACGCCAGTCATGATCATTGCGTATGCATGCAATCACTGAAAACATGGCTGCCCCCGCCTCCTGGGACAGCTTGGCAAGGAGTCGCTAAATAACTGTAAATTGCAAAAGCACCGGGACTCGCCTCTAGTCGTGCCCGGCGGCAAGGCCTCCATCAATTGTGCTCAGTGCGCGATTGAGATGACCATCGAAAACCAGCCGCTGCTCGTCCGCCACAACCGTGATCTCCGGCGGACCCATCAGGCGCACCTGCAAGGACTGGGCGAGCCCCTCCTCCACCCCCTTCTGCAGTAGGTCGAAGTAGCGCGTCCCTGGTCCGGTGACGAAGATCGGCATCGGCTCATAAAGGCTCAGCAGGCGGGAAATGCCGTTGCCGAGAGCGATCCCGGCCTGGCGGAAGGCATATCCAGCCATCCGATGGCCTTGGCGCGCACTGGCCGCGATCTTGTCCATTTCCGAAAGCGGCACGAATTTCGCCGGGATCGTATCGGAAGGCACCTCGAAGGCCGTGCGTAGGATTCCATAGAAGCCGGCGGCTGCCTCGATACAGCCACGGCTGCCGCACCGGCAGAGCCCGGCGGAACTCGTGTGCAGCATGTGCCCGAAATTCGGCGCCGAGACGTCGAGTTCGCCGAAATGCCCTTTCCGCGCCAGGCCGAGACCAATGCTGTGGCCGAGCGATATGGCCGCAAGCGCCTTGAAGTCGTCCCTCCCCTCCTCGGCCCGGACTGCCAGCGCCTGGGCAACCAGCAGCGTTTCGTTGCTCAGCATGATCTTGGCCCGCCACTCCGGCCGGAGCAGGCTTTGGAAATCGAGTTCCTCGCCGCCGAAGACCGGCGACCAGATCAGCCGCGCCCCGTCGCCGGCGACGAGACCCTTGCTGCTGATCGAGATGACGAGCACCTCTTCTTTCGTGATGCGCGAGCGCTGGAGCAGCCGTTCAAGCGCGGCGGCAAATATCTGTCCGAAGGCCGCGGTACCCTTCAGGTCGTGGTTTCTGGCTTCTTCGAACCGGTCGAGCAGCGTGCCGCCATAGTCGGCGAGCGAATACTGCACGATATCGGACGAGATGCGCACGACGATCACATAGCCGTAGTCGCGTCTCGGCATGAGCAGCACGCGCGGCCGGCCACGGCCACCCTGGACATGCTGTTCGCTCCTGGCGATGATCCCGGCGCGTTCCAGCTCAGCGGTGATGGCGGAGACGGTGGCGGAGGCGAGAGCGGTCTCCGACGCGATTTCCGTGTGGGACAAGGAGCCTCTCCGGCGGAGCGCCGCAAGGACAAGCATGCTGTTCTGCTGACGCACAAGTTCAGTACTGGACTTGGTCAGCATTACACATCCCTGTCGATGGCGGATCCTTCAACCACATGCCTCCTCCAAAGCATCTGTTGAGCGGCAAGACAAGGCGCCCCGCTTGTTTCCCTGGATCCAAGCCGGTTCAAGGATGAAAACAGGCGGCATTTCAAAGTCCTACAGCGATTTTCGAGCATCTCGGAAAAGACGCGCGGCGCTGCCGGGAGCCTTGTTGACAGCCTGCTAAAACTCTGACATTTATTTTCTCGACTGTCGAGAAAAAAGTCCGCACTGGTTGCGGCCCGTTTACGACAGCACTTCAGGGTTGGCCGAGGAGGCGTGCGGGAGGTTCGTGCGCACGGCGCAACCAATTGGGAGGATGAAATGAAATCCGTTTTGAAGCTGATGGCGGGGGTTGCCATCATCGCGTCAATGCATTCGGCCGCGATCGCCAAGGACCTTGTCGTCGGCGTCTCCTGGTCGAACTTTCAGGAAGAGCGTTGGAAGACCGACGAAGCCGCCATCAAGGCCGCGCTTGAAGCTTCCGGCGACAAATATATCTCCGCCGATGCCCAGTCTTCCGCCGCCAAGCAGCTGACCGACATCGAGTCGCTGATCGCGCAGGGCGCAAACGCCTTGATCGTGCTCGCCCAGGATTCCGATGCGATCGCCCCTGCGATCGAAAAGGCCACCGCCGAGGGCATTCCGGTCGTCGGCTATGACCGCCTGATCGAGAACCCGGACGCCTTCTACATCACCTTCGATAACAAGGAAGTGGGCCGCATGCAGGCTCGCGAAGTCTTCAAGGTAAAGCCTGAGGGCAACTTCGTCTTCATCAAGGGCTCCTCGTCCGACCCGAATGCCGACTTTCTCTTTGCCGGCCAGATGGAAGTGCTGAAGGAAGCGGTCGACGGCGGCAAGGTCAAGAACGTCGGCGAGGCCTACACCGATGGCTGGAAGCCGGAAAATGCCCAGAAGAACATGGAGCAGTTCCTGACCGCCAACGACAACAAGGTCGACGCGGTCGTAGCTTCGAACGACGGCACGGCCGGTGGCGCGATCGCCGCGCTTTCGGCGCAGGGTCTCGCAGGCTCCGTACCGGTTTCCGGTCAGGACGGCGACTTTGCGGCACTCAACCGCGTGGCGCTCGGCACCCAGACGGTCTCCGTCTGGAAGGACGCGCGTGAACTCGGCAAGAAGGCCGCTGAAATTGCTTCGGCTCTCGCCAGCGGCAAGACGATGGACGAGATCGAGGGCGTTCAAACCTTCAACGGCGGACCGAAGGGTGTTGCCATGAAGTCGGTCTTCCTGGCGCCGCTCGCCATCACCAAGGACAATCTGAACGTCGTCATCGACGCCGGCTGGATTTCCAAGGACGCGGCCTGCCAGGGCGTTGCTGCCGGCACCATCGGCGCGTGTAACTGACGGCTCGGCAATTGAATTGACCTCCAGACGCCGCAACGTGACCCGTTGCGGCGTTTGCTCGAGGTCGGGACGGTCTTGCGTGCGGGTGATAAGATCGCGGCAACGCGACGCTACTGCATGTTTCCTTGAATCGTAGCCGATCCAAGGACAAAAACATGCAGCAATTCAACGTGCTACAGCATCCTTTGCGCGTCTGGTACGACGCGCGGCGCTGTAGAACGACCGCATAGGCAAATGGAAACAGTGGGGGACGGCGGCCATGGCCGACACGACGAATACCGCACATTTTAATCGCGCGCGCAGCGCGGCGGAAAATCCGGTGAAGCGCTTCTTCCGCGCCACCGAAATCGACACCCGCCTCTTGGGCATGGTCGGCGCGATGCTGATCATCTGGATCGGTTTCAATTTCCTGTCCGGCGGCTTGTTTCTCACGCCGCGAAACCTCTGGAACCTGTCGGTGCAGACCGCCTCGGTCGCCGTCATGGCGACGGGCATGGTGCTGGTCATCGTCACGCGTAACATCGACCTGTCGGTCGGCTCGATCCTCGGTTTCGTCGGCATGATCATGGGCGTGTTGCAGGCGGAGCTCCTCCCACAGCTCCTCGGCTTCAACCATCCGGCTACCTGGATCATCACGCTCCTTGCGGGGCTGTCGCTCGGCGCGGCAATCGGTGCGCTCCACGGCATGATCATCGCCTTCCTCAACGTCCCGTCCTTCATCGTCACGCTCGGCGGGCTGCTCGTCTGGCGCGGCGCCACCTGGTTTGTCACGAGCGGCCGGACCGTCGCGCCGATGGACGCCACCTTCCGCCTGATGGGCGGTGGCACGGAAGGGTCGATCGGTGCGACAGCCAGCTGGATCGTCGGCCTTCTCGCCTGCGTCGCAATCGTCGCCAGCATTGTCCACTCGCGCAAGCAGCGCAAACGCTTCGGCTTTCCGCGCCGCCCGGTCTGGGCCGAGTATTTCCTGTCGGGAATGGGCTGCGCCCTCGTCCTCGGCGCCGTGGCGGTCGCGAATAGCTATCCCTGGCCGGCCAACATCGCCCGCAAATATGCCGAAGCCAACGGCATCGCCTGGCCGGAAGGCGGCCTCTTCATCGCCCATGGCATCGCCATCCCGGTGCTGATCGCCATCCTGATCGGCATCGTCATGACCTTCATCGCCACGCGCCTGCGCTTCGGCCGCTACGTCTTCGCGATCGGCGGCAATCCGGAAGCCGCCGAGCTTGCCGGTATCAAGACGCGCTGGGTGACGGTAAGGATCTTCGCGCTGATGGGCATGCTCTGTGCCGTTGCCGCCGCGATCTCCACGGCGCGCCTCAACGCCGCCACCAACGCGCAAGGGGAGCTCGATGAACTCTACACGATCGCCGCGGCCGTCATCGGCGGCACCTCGCTTGCCGGCGGCATGGGTACGATCGCGGGCGCCATGCTCGGCGCACTCGTCATGCAGTCGCTGCAGTCCGGCATGGTGCTCGTCGGCATCGACAGCCCGCTCCAGCGGATCGTCGTCGGCGTCGTGCTGGTGACCGCCGTCTGGCTCGACACCGTCTATCGCGCCCGCGCAAAATAATCAGGAGTACGAATGATGAGTGAACAACGCACTCCGCTTGTGGAAATGAAGAACATTTCCATCTCCTTCGGCGGCATCCACGCGGTGGACAACGCTTCCGTCGATCTCTATCCGGGTGAAGTGGTCGCCCTGCTCGGCCACAACGGCGCCGGCAAGTCGACGCTGATCAAGATTCTTTCCGGCGCCTACCGGCGCGATGCCGGCGAGATCCTGATCAATGGCGAACCGGCGGACATCCACAATCCGCGCGACGCCAAGAAATACGGCATCGAGACGATCTACCAGACGCTCGCCGTGGCCGACAATGTCGACGCTGCCGCCAATCTCTATCTCGGCCGGGAACTCCGCACCCCCTGGGGAACGCTCGACGATGTGGCGATGGAGGCGAAGGCACGCGAGGTGATGGGCCGCCTTAACCCGAACTTCCAGCGCTTCAAGGAACCGGTGAAGGCGCTTTCCGGCGGTCAGCGGCAATCGGTGGCGATCGCCCGCGCCATCCTCTTCAACGCCCGCATCCTGATCATGGACGAGCCGACCGCGGCCCTCGGGCCGCAGGAAACCGCACAGGTCGGCGAGCTCATCAAGCAGCTGAAGCGCGAAGGCATCGGCATCTTTCTGATCAGCCATGACATTCACGACGTGTTCGATCTCGCCGATCGCGTATCGGTGATGAAGAACGGCCAGGTCGTCGGCCACGCCCGCACCGAGGACGTGACCAAGGACGAGGTGCTCGGCATGATCATCATGGGCAAGGTGCCGCCGAAGGCGATCCCGGGCCCTGGCGCCATGCAGATGGCGTGACGGCACCACGGCCTGTGACCGCATCCGCCCCGATCGATCCGGCGCCGCATCCCTCAAGATGCGGCGTCTTTCTTTGGATCGATATCCTCCGATCGGCGATGCGAAGCGACTTCAGCGCGGACCAGGAAAACGAATTTCCCCCACAATCTCCTGCAATTGACCATTGAAGCGACGCGCAAGCTAGGCTAAGAACCGCTCACAGCCTGCTTCGGCGGCCCTGCCGCCAACGGATGCACCCGTAGCTCAGCTGGATAGAGTGTTGGATTCCGATTCCAAAGGTCACAGGTTCGAATCCTGTCGGGTGCGCCATCAGCTTCTTAAAAGGCCAATAAAGTCAATGTTTGCAGGCTCTTAAGCGCTCCTCTGGTACACGAATCGGTCCACAGAGAGGCACACAATGGGGCTGACTTTGCTCTACGTTCAAGAACCAACACGCGACAGAAGCACCTTCCATTACCGTCGAAGGGTCTCGTCGGAACTGAGGCCCTTCATCGGCAAGGGTGAGATCAAAGCTTCACTTGGACGGACCAGAGAGGAAGCCTTGAAGAAATATCCGGCTGTTCACGCCGCCGCTGAGAAGGCACTTGCTCGCGCTCAGAGGGAGCATGAGAAGGCCCAGCGTCGAGCGTCTGGTCTGGAGACGGTCACCATGTTGATTTGCACTGAGAAGTGACCCGGCATTTGCGCCGAGAATTGACCCGCCTTTTACGTATGTTTCGGGTCGGTGGTGGTGGTCAAGGTCCTGCTTT
>NZ_JASKLT010000031.1:0-23886 GCF_030124405.1 Sinorhizobium sp. 7-81
TCGTCGTGAAGATCAACGCCGACTTTGAAGTCTCGTCGCGAATGGTTGATCGCTCGAAGCTTCCCAAAACGACGAAGCCTCTGTTGAGGATAAGGTGGAGCGATCTGCTCCAAGCCAAATGACGTTCGTCCGCGAACGCGCAGTAACAGGCTGATACCGCATCGATTTCTTTGGACTCTCGGCTTACCCGTCATCATGGGCCGAATGTCCCAATCCGCATCAATGTCCCAACGCGTCACAATCGCGAGCGAAACGCATTGATCATTGCCCGTGAGACATCGCCGGGATAGCAGATTGGGGCAGCACCCCCGGGTTTCGAATATGCGCTCCTGCGCCCGCAGCGTCGTCCGGCCCGATCGCGACTTTCCGGGCAAGGGCACGATCCGCTATAGCCGGAGATCGACTCAGCGATGATGCGCTGTACGATCACGGAATCGGATATCTGCGGAACCTTGATTGGCTCTTTAGGAGATGACTCTACGGATGCGGGTGTATCGCTCTTCGGCTCTGACGGTGGTTTATCGGTACTTAGGAGATGCGATGCGATCCAACCCTCCCGCCGCGTTAGATTGTCTTGGACGCGCGACCACGCTCCATCGACCGAAAGCAAGCGTACTGCTCGACCCGCATCATACCGATCAAGGATCGAAAACGTCTTCCCGGGCCCTTCTCGTAGGGCGACGCGCTTGCCGCGCACGAAAACCGTTGCGACCACTTTCTCCATGTCTGCTCTATCAGGCGGTACAGAGAACTGGTCTTGCTGAGGCGTCGCTGCAGAGACTTGCGTGCCACCGTCGGCCGAGGATTTCTGCTCTCGAGCAACGATTCCTGAAGATAGCCGCGTTTCGTTGACTGCGGCCCGTTCATCGCCAATCGAGCCGATCCAATAGATGACTGTTACGACTACGGCCGTGCCAACTAGAAATCGCCGCATGAGATCCCAGCCCCTGGGTTGCGGCGATACTTCATCAGAGCAGGAGTGACTCTTCTTTACGCGCACTGGAAAGGTTTCGTAAAGACAGCTTCTGAGCTGTATCTCAGCTTTGTGGGCAACCGCGGACTGAAGTACAGTGAACTAAAGTCTTGTTTCTCTGTATTCGGCTTGAAATCGAAACTTCAGACATTGGTCGCTTCCCGTCAGTCTCTCGCGAATATCGACGCCTTCGATTTTGTTCTATCAGAGTTGGGAAAGACGGCACGTCTGCAGCTTGGTTCTGCGATCAACACGGAATCTAATCTTACGTCGAAGGTGTTCAGTAACATCGCGAACTCGCTTGATATCCAGCTCGCTTCCTATTCCTCGCGGTTCAATTTGATCGATGAGAGCTTGGTTAATCGACGAAATAAGATCGCACACGGCGAGTTTATCGACATTGGCGGGAAGGAGTTTGGCGAGCTTTTGGATGATGTCTTGCAGATAATGCGCGAGTACAAAACTGACCTGCAGAATGCAGCCTCGACAGCAGCATATAAACGCTAGACCTGGTCCCATCGGCGTCACGTACTAAACGAGCTGTTCGGCGATGCCTCGCCCACCGATGAGCCCCCGCTAACGTCTGCGATTCCCGATGGCGACGATGACGGCGAAAGTCATCGCACTAGTTTTCGACGCCATTACTTCTTTCCCAATCTTCGTAGCTGATCTTCTGAACTTCCAATCGCGAGTTCTCTTCACCGATACGCCAACGGCGAAGTAAGTAAAACTCCAACGCCTTACGCGTCGCGACCCTCAACGCCTCTCCGTTAAAACCGTACTCTTTCCGCACGACCGCGGCCTGCTCCCCAGAAAGCCCAACTTTCGGTCGAAGCCAGATGACAGCACGCGTCTGCCAATCTACGTCCACGGGCAGGGGATTGAGAAGCTCGCGTGTTTCAAAGGAGCTTCGCTCGTCAACACGCACAGGCAAATAATCACGATACGACTGGTGCTTGAAACTGAATGCGCGAAGGTGGACGTTTTCGCCGTCTGAGGTGAAGCGCACGGGCGCAAGCCACTGCCCCGCGTCAGCACCTGTCGTCATTGATGTGTAGCAGATATGGATTGCCCTGCTCGCTTTCATCGCTTCATAAAGCCTGACAATGATGGAAGGCTCAGCCCATCGATTTGGTGCCGGCACAACCGCTGACGAGAGCCCCTCTTGTGCGTCGGCAAGCACCTCAAAATCGCTCGTTAGATTTGGCGAAAGAAGCGGGCGATGTCCCGCGGATGCGACATAAGCCTTTCGTACGGGATCGTACTCAGGCGGTACTGCCGCTATTTGCAGATAGGCTCGAAAATCGAGAGCGGCCTGGGCGCTCGATATCTTAAACCGCTCCATGAGGTCGCGTCGCCTAGCGCTGCCGCGCCAGATCAGGCAGCGATCGAGGAATATTACGCGCTGACTTTGCGCATCATTGAGGTCATCGAGCGTCATAGACAGAATCTATCTTGACTCACCCCTTCGCGTCCATATAAAAATTATACGTATAATAGTTATACGGACTTGACGATGAAGATTCTTCACACCGCCGACCTGCATCTCGGAAGACAGTTCAACGGATTGCCTTTGGATGACGACCATGCAGACGTGCTGAACCAGATTGTCGAAGCAATTCATCGCCATTGCCCCGACATTCTCCTGATCGCAGGCGATGTCTTCGACCGAGCCGCCCCACCTGCCTCGGCGGTGCGCCAGTTCAACGCCTTCCTGTCGCGTGTCGCCAAGGAAACCGAGGCAGCCGTGATTATTATTTCCGGCAACCATGATTCCGCAGATAGGATCGAGGCGATGTCGATCATGCCCGATAGATACCGCGCGATGATCCGCGGCGCGATTGCCGTGGATGAACATCCGTTCGTCCTTCACGACGCGCACGGCCCTGTCGCCTTTTCGGGGCTTCCGTTCTCGTACGAATACGCAGCACGCGAATGCTTCAAAGATGAATCGCTGGCCTCGCCGGAGGATGTGCTGAAATCGCAGGTCGCAGCTGCCCGAAAGCATGTCCCCTCCGATATGCGCTGGGTGGTGATGGCTCACGCCTCCGTCACCGGCGCTCGCAGCAGTGAATCCGAGCGGCCCCTTGCAAGGGTCGGCGGGATCGAGACCGTCTCTGCCGAAATCTTCGACGGTGCGTGCTACGTCGCCCTTGGCCATATCCACCGGCCGCAGATCGTAGGCGCCCAGCACATTCGATATTCGGGCGCTCCTCTCGCCTTCGGCTTCGACGAAGCCGACCACGACAAATCGATGTGCCTCGTGGATTTGGATGGAGTGGGCAACGTGACGGTCGATCAGATCGCCTTCCGGCCGACGAGAAGGGTTCGCGTACTGACGGGACGTCATGCAGAACTGGTGGCGGCGGAAAGATCCGAAGATCTCATTAAGGTGGTGCTGACCGACGAAACACCCATCATCGAGGCGATGAAGCGGCTTAGGGATGTGTTTCCCTATGCGTGCCAACTCACGTACCAGCGTGATGAACGCTCGCCAATCGGCGGATCATTTATCGCATCGCAGACCAGCGCAATCGAACCAATCACCCTTGTCGGTGAATTTGTCGAACAGGTGCGCACGACGCCGATCACGGAGGTAGAACGCGCCATCATCGCAAAGACCTTGCATGAGATCGGCTCCGAGGGGCAGGCAGCATGAAACCAGTTCGACTCACAATGCAGGCGTTCGGCCCATATGCAGGGCGCGAGGTCGTGGACTTTCGTAACGCCGTAGAAGCTGGGTTGTTCGGCATTTATGGCCAGACGGGATCTGGAAAGTCGACAATCTTCAGTGCCATGACCTTCGCTCTCTTCGGCCAAGCAGCCAAGGTCGAGCAGGACGCACCAACCCTGCGCTGCGACAGCGCCGACGAAGATCTTCCCACAGAGGTCGAATTTGTGTTCGACATCGCCGACAAGCGCTATGTAGTGCGACGACGGCCGGAACAGCGCCGCCCGAAACAGCGCGGCACGGGCGAGACGCGCGATGCGCATGAGGCGTGGCTGTTCAATGCAACCGGCCTGGCACTTGATGCAATCACGCCGGATAGTCCGGGCAAGGTGATCGAAGAAAAAAAGGTTGCTTTCGTGGGCAAGGCGATCGAGGAGCTCCTCGGTTACGGCGCTCATCAGTTTCGGCAGATTGTGCTCTTGCCGCAGGGTCGGTTCGAAGCCTTTTTGGCTGCGGACACCAAGGCACGGCTCGCCATCTTGCGTGACCTTTTTGACGTCTCTCTCTATCGCGGTCTGGCAGCCAGCTTGAAAGCAGATGCCGAAACGTCAGAGCGCAAGGTCCGCGAGGAACGTGCGATCCTTGCAGGACGGCTGCAATTGGAGGGTTTCGAAAGTCTCGACGCACTGAGGTATGGCATTGCGACAGCGGATGGTGATCTTCGGGCACTTCAGAGGTCCGAAGACGAACAACGCGCCACGTTGAAGCAGAACCAGACAGCGCTTGAGGGCGCCCGCGTCGTTGAAGGACTGTTTCAGGCTGCAGAACGAGCCAAGAGCGACCTCGAAACTCTGGCCAATAAGAGCCAGGAAATCGAGACGATTGAACTTCGGTATCGCGCGGCAGAGAAAACCGCCACTTTGCTTGCCTTCGAAGAGCTCGTCATCCAGGCCGGGCAGGACCTCAAAACCGTGGTAGGAGCCCACACTACCGCAGAAGAACGCTCAGCTGCCGCCGCTCAAGAGGCCGAAACCGCCTCCATGTCCCATCAGGACGAGGAAGCCCGTGCCCATGAGATCGGCGCGTTGGCCCGCGAGGTGGAAACACTTGCACGCCACCAGATCAGTCTCGAAAAGTCGCGGGAGGCCGCGGCCGCCGCTGAGATGGCAGACAGAAAACTCACGCTCGCAAGACGAACGCTCCAGACAAGTACCGATCATCTCGCCGCTCTGTCAAAAAAGCGCCGGGACGAAAGTGAGGGGTTGAAAACCGCCCGACTGTCGGAAGCGCAGCGATTGCTCCTTGAGCGCCGGCTCGCTACGCTCGAAGTCAGCCTGAGACTTGCCGAAAATGTCGAAAAGGCCGAACAGGATGTTGCTACCTCCTTGCGTCAGATCGCCGGCCTAACCGATAAGCACCACGATTTGGCTAGCGCTTCGTCGAAAGCAAGGCTCGCATTCGATCATGCCGAACGACGGCTCTCCGACGTGCAGGCGCTCTACCTCGCCGAAAAGCTCCGACCGGGAGAGCCGTGCCCCGTTTGCGGCGCCACGCACCATCCGGATCCGGCAATAGGTAGCGTCGAGCACGCGGGGCTCGACATAGTGTTTCGGGGCGCAAGAGAGGAACTGGATAGACTACAGAGCGCCGAACGCGACGCCTATACCGAACTCGCCTCCGCGCGCGGCATTCTTACCGAGCGCGAAGACCGGCTCGCAGCCCTCGAACGGGCGGAGCCACCATGCGCCGAATTGCGCGAAGACATTGCGGCGGAGAAAGCGAGCTTAGAAACGCTCGGCCCCGCGGTCGACATTCAGGCGGTGGAATCAAATCTGGAACGGCTCGACCAAGAGCTCGCCACCGAAGAGGGTACACACGAGAAACATCGGCTTGCGGCCCAGCAAGCCGAAACGGATGCTGCGACCGCCAACACCCTGCTTGCCGCGATGTTGGCAGAAATTCCGGAGGAGCTGCGCAACCGCGAAATGCTCGATGCCACACTCCGCACAAAGCAGCAGGTCCTGGCGCAGCGCGAAAACGCGCGTCGGGCCGCCGGTGAGGCCCTCGCCAAAGCGAGTGAGCGGGCACTGGCTGCGCGAAAGGATCTCGAAGCAGCCGAAGAGGTTGTGAAAGATCGCCAGCAGCGACTGACAAAAGCCCGCGCGGACTTCGCTTCGCGCCTGGCACAGGCCAAGCTGACGGAGGATTCGTATCAAAGGTTCAAGAGTGCTATCGTCAGCATCGAGCAGGACCGTGCGGCAGTAGAGACCTATCGGCGCGAGGTGCACGCCGCAAACGACGCCGCCCGCCGGGCCGAAGACGCGATTGCCGGGCGCGAGCGTCCTAATCTTTCCCCTCTCGACGACGGTGTGCGCGAAGTCGAGGGAGCACTGCAATCTGCACAGGCTTTGCGGGCTGATGCCGCGGCCCGTCTCGGTCAGTTGAACAGGCTTCTCGTCGAACTTGCCGGGACCATTGAGCGACTGGATCGCGCGGAAGCCGAAAGCGGTCCGCTGCGGGAACTAGCGGCGCTTATGGACGCGAAAAACCCATTCAATCTGGACCTTGAAACCTTTGCGATTGGCGCAATGTTCGACCGGGTCCTTACCGCTGCCAACCAGCGCTTCGGACCGATGTCCAACGGACGTTACCGTCTTGAGCGCGCCGTCGAGGGTGGTGGGCGAGGCCGACGCGGACTCGGCATCCAGGTACATGACATCCATACCGGCAAGCCTCGTCCGACCACAACTCTGTCAGGCGGTGAAGGCTTCATCGCCGCCCTTGCGCTAGCTCTCGGCCTCGCCGATGTGGTCGAAAGCGCGAATGGTAAGGTGCGCCTCGACACTATCTTCATCGACGAGGGGTTCGGGAGTCTCGACACGGAAAACGGCGCCGGCACGCTCGATCAGGTGCTACAGGCCCTCAACTCGCTTGTAAGCGAGAACCGGTCGGTCGGGCTAATCTCGCACGTGCCGCTGGTCCAGGAAGCCATTCCTAATGGCTTCTATGTACGCAAGGAGCTTTCCGGCAGTCACATCGAACATAGAGGAACCGCCTAAATGGGCCATCGATGGTTTCCGCGCAAATCCCACCCGCGCCGACTTGCATCAGGCAAGGTGACATCAGTCTGCAGCACCATCGTCTGCCGTGGGGTCGATGAAAAAAGCAAGAAGCAGAGCTATCGTCATCCCTGTCCGCACTGCGGCGCACAGATCGTCAGCGTTCACATGAGAAATGGCGGCTGGGCGCACTTCGAAGGCAAACAAGGGCTGTCGAGAACAAAGCACTCGTGCCTGCATCTGGGTGATGGTCTGGGACGTCGCCGCGACAATCTTACACCAGACCTCTTCGACCAATAGGTCCGCTGCGTAAAGCAGTTATGGAAAAGTGATCCGCGGCGCCCCAGCTCGTTGTCGTTGGTACGCCTGGACTGGAAGGAAACGCCATCCGCTACATCGAGGAACTCAACAAGGCATTCCCTGTCAACGTTTCCTATCGCCAGGTTTCGTTGGACTGAGGGTCGCCGGCCGCATTGAACGAAGAAAGGCCTCGTCAGCCATTGCGGTCTCAGGCCTTCTTCCTCGCCCTCGAACGGCGGCGGTCTGGAAGACCGTTTCCGTGAACTCCTTGAGCTCGCTGTCGAACCCAAGCATCGCCCTGAAATAGATCCGCTGTACGAGTTCAAGGGAAACGATCCCTTGCGTGATGTCGATGTTCATGAAGTGCCTCGAGTACTCCTCTTCGCGCGCTCGGAACCGCTCTTGCGGCATCGTGACAGTCCAGATGATGCAATGAAGGCTGAAGAACAGGTCGATGCGAAGAGTGTCCGGTCCGTCCTTTTCGGCAGAGATGATTTCCGGGTCTTCGACGCCTTCGAAGTCCTCGACCGTGAAGCTGTCGATTGGATCGAGGAGCTCCGGCGATATGTCTGACACAGCCAGCAATTCACGGAGCTTGTGAAGGGAGAGCCCCTCAAGCAACTCTATTGCGGCGTCTTCGGCAGTGGCCGCCATTTCCTGGCCGAACTCGTCGAGGAACGTGTCGATATCGTCGCGAACAAGCCTGCGCCGCATGTCCTCCGCTGCTTCGCCGGACAGGGAATTCGCGAAGAGCTCGCTTTCCTTGCCGGAGAAACTGAACACCACGTCGCCCCACGGTTTTGCCTCGACAGTCCCGAACAGCTGGGCCAGCCCCTTGGAGGCGGCAAATTGCAGGCTGACCTTCTGGCGCGTCCGCAGTTCGGGAACAGCACCGGCGACGTCCAGGCGAAGCGCCTCCCAAATCAAGGTGATGTAGGAGGGACCGCCCTCGAAAGAGGTGGAGACAATCCCGACGACACGACCTTCGCTATTGACCACCGCCCCGCCGCTCATGCCTCCGAGTGTGTCCATGTTGACCTCCACGCAAGGTGAGGCCAGGAAATTCCCTCGCCCGCTCGGGAAAACGGCGGTCACCAGTCCCGAGGAGACCATGGGCGTGACACGGGCAGCACCGTTTTCGATGTGATGGTGCCTGAAACCAATCGCCCACAATCGTTCACCAAGAAGCGGTAGCGCCACCTGCATTGCAGCAAGGTTCAAGGGAAAATCCTCGTGCGCGTCGGAGTTCAAGGTGACACCTACAAGGGATAGGTCTGAGGCGATTTTCCGGGTGTCGTCGAACTTGTCTTTGCCGGAGACTGTGACGACATCGTGCGGCAGCCACGCCCGGGCCTTTCCAGGAAGGAACGTGAAGAATACGGGCCCGTGCCCCTCTCGGGCAAACTCGTCCAAAACGTGAGTGGCAGTCAAAAGAATGCCCGGCGCAACCATGACACCACTGCCGAGAATGGTCATGCCATCCTTGTCCAGCTGACCCACGGCGACCAGCGCATCACCGGCCTCGTACATCGAGGATAGCGGGCCAATCCCGTCCTCGGCGGAAAACTCTGCCCATCCCCAAGCGACTTTCAATGACGATAGCGCGGAGTTGTCAGCTATGATTGCAACACTGTGGCTGTCGAGATCTGTCACGCGCGTCACCTTCTTCGGAAAAAACTCGGCGTTTCTGCACTGGCGGCGGCAAATCCGCCAGAAAATTCGCGCAGCGATAGCAGGACCGGCGCGTGGGTGTCTCGTTTGGCGCACCCTTACGTCCGGCTATATCCGTTGGCCCGACCAAGATCGAGCGAAGGTGTTGTCGCTTGGCATTTAATTAGGGTCTTCCTCACTTTGCGTTGATTATTGTTGAGCGGCAGCATGCGTGCCCTGAGCAGCTCCGGGCCAGCTCTGCCATACATCGCACGCTTGATTGCTTTCAGGCGGTTGGATTTGGCCTTCCGCCTGACCGTTGCTCCACGGCGTCAAGATCGCGGTGCAGGACGCGTGCGAACCGCTCAATTGCGACCAAGCCCGAGTTAAGAGCATCGTCAATCCAGCTGTCGAGCTTGCCCGGATAGCGGCTGCGAACGATTCCGCGGAAGCGCATAGCAAGGCTGTGCATTGAAGCGAACTCAGGCGAGCCCTGTTTCAAAGCATCGACCCTTCTCGCCTGACTGATCGTCAGCAGGTTTCGCGGCTTCAGGCAGAGGGCACCTGCGACTACCGGGGAGATCACATGGCCGGTCTCCGGATCGCGTATCGGGACAGCATCGCGGAGTGGTTGACGCGGTATGATGGGAGCGGGCGACGCACTGTCCTTGACAGACCGCTCGGCGCGGCGCCAGCTAGCGAGAAGCCGCTCGAGATTCGAGAAACTGCCCCTGTAGCCGCGCTGTTTGATATCGTGGAATAGATGCCGTCCGCAGCGATTGCCTTCTTTCCAGCACGCGGCGAGAAACTCCTCCAAGTATAAAGGGGATGTTGGCTTCAACGCCGACTTCTGTCGGTCGGGTGGCGTCTCGAAAGTCACCCATTTCGCGATGCTGCGCCGGCCGACAACCGAACGGCGCTCCAGGTCGACGATCATCGTGCCGTAGCGCCACGATCGCCGCCAGCTCCAATCATCTATGCCAACGACCCGGATCGTGGCGTCGCGATGAGCGCGCGCGGCATCCCGCTTCCGCTGCCGCAGGATCGTGTCGTCGCTGATCGGCATCCCGAGCCGTCGCATCAAGCGCTCGCCAGGACGGCCGCCTGCGCTTTGGCCGAGCAGACCGACAATCTCGGAGACCGGCGCGCATAGGGGGAAGCAATCGTCGGCAGTCGGTCGGTGAATGTTTGTCGTTCACATTTTTGATGCGCGCACCGCCAGCGGCTCAACCGAAGCTTCACCGTTACGGCCTTGCCCTGGACCGGCAGATCTTGAAGGCTTCGGTTGCACCAGCCATGCCGATGTCGAGTCCGCTGTCCGCAGTCAGGGCAAATGCCGAAAGCTGGTCCGGAGGCGGAAACAACCCAGCTGTCGTCGTCATCGAGCGAGATACCCCAGGACTTTGACCCCTGGGCCGGGCGACCATTTCGCTTTCGTTCGCATGCCCGCCCATAGCGGCAGCATGTCTAACCGCAAGTGAACCACACAAAGTGAGGAAGACCCGCTTTAAATGCCGAACCTGGCTGAAAGAGCCGTATCCTCACGTTTAACTGCCAAGCGACATGAGGATCGACGACGGGAAGGTATTCGGCAACCGGCAAATGCGGACGGCGCGGCAATTTCGGTTCGCCGGGGCGAACAAGGATCCTATGTGCTTGTTGAAGGCGACGTGTCGGCAGGAGAGCAAACCGGCACGTTTGCCGGTCCGGCGTTTATCGATGGTGCAAGCAACGCCGCCGGATACGACAGCTCGCACGATGAAGGTGCCGAACCAGCGCAGCGACGCCGGCCCTCGATCGGAATGCCTACCGCCTCCGCTTCCACGGGCTATTATCTCGTCGTCGATGACAACGACAATTGCGACGGCCAGGGTGTGACCCTCAACGGTGTCTACATCAAGAAGGCCGCGTCTAGGTGATGGTTGCCGCGTCCGTGGACCCGCCGATCGGCAACGTCTGCGCATGCGTCGATTTCCGCGAACAATGGCGGTGAAGGCTTTACTTGGGATTGGTGACACTTCATGACTAGGCCTAACCTTCTTTTGTATTTCCCTGGATAGAAGTTTCCAATGACCGATCGTCCGAACAATCCGCGGGCTTTTGCAGAGGTAGTGTCCATCGACGTGTGGCGAACGCCCTACGCAAATGGCACGGGCGAAGCCGACCTGCATATCGATGTCGGTTTCTTTGAAGGTCGCCTGGGCGCTGACGCTTTGGCTGGATCGCCGGTTCGGTTCCGGCTCAGTCTCAAACGAGCCGAAATCCATGTGTTTCGCGACCAGGCAAATATTATCGAAATTCCCGCAAGCAGTGTCGCCCGCGAGGCCCTTGTCGCGAGTAAAGCGAAAACCACCACCACCCAGTCGAGATCGATCAAGGGCGCAGTTAAGGCGGCATTAGCGAATGGAAAGCCTCGGCTCGACCTGGACCTTGATGCCAAGGGCGGCACTGAAATCACCAAACGGATCGAGAAGGACGAAGATCTCGGCGAGATGCGCATCGCGCATCGAAAAATACCCGACGGTCGCGGATATGTTTTCACAATCCAGCCGGCGACTGCGCGAAAGCTCGACGGGTCCGCCTGGGATCCGGCCGTTCCACGAATGAAGCTTCGCGACACGAAGGCCGGACGAAAGCGCGGCGACCCTCCGGAGGTGACAGTTCAGATCCATTGCAGACGCGAAGACCTCCATATCGAGGATCCCACGATCGTTGACGCGACGGTTTGGAACGGCGGTCTGCTCAGCAGAAACAAGCAAATTGCGGTGGAGCAGTACATCAAGAAGGAGGTACTCGCCATGGGGCTGCCTTGCGGCGATCTGTCAGATTCCTTTGCGACCGTGATCCTCGCTGATGCCGTTTCCGTGGAAGAGCGATGATGTTCGACCGGTTGCGGGCGCTCTGCGCCGCCAGGACAGAGAACCTTGCCGAGCTGGCTGAAATTGCAGCACCCGGCGACCCTGCATTCTTCGATGGCGCTCAATTCTCTGGGGCAGACCTTCGCGCCACGAACCTGACAGGGTTTCGTCTGCAGGGAGCTGCGCTGGGAGGCGCTAGAGTCGACGAAACGACCATCCTGCCGGAAACGACGTCGCTGCTCGATCTCAAACGCGGTGACAAGAATATCCCGTTTGCCGTCCATGTCGTCGACGGCATCTCGTCGGCTATCCAGAAAGAGGTGATCTCCTCGCTCGATAGTCTTGAGAAAAAGGCCGGCAAACACGGCAGCTCTGATATAAGAGGCCCGATTTCGCGACGATCGTCAAATATCCTCCTGCAGAACGACAACGAACGCAATTTCAGGCTGAGCGCGATCAGACGAATGCGTCGCCTCGCCAGCGATATCGTCGCATCACGGGAAAGCGATCTGACCATCGGCGGCGTCCTAAAAAACGTCGAGCGTCTGGTGGCGATGATCGGGATCTGCGAAACCGTCCTGAAGAAATACGAGCCGCGGATTTATCAGCGTATCTCGCGCTCGATGAAAGCAGAGATGGAAAAGCTTGGTGTGCTGGTCGAAAGCCATGACGCACAAGTCCCGGTAACCAGACAGCAGTGGAAAGCGATTTTGTCTCGGCTGCCGGCGACAGTTTCCAGCCTAGGCCAATTTGCGTCGAAAAGCGCCCAGGGTGATATACTCGCCAATTTGCTGTTCAGGATTTTCTTCCTGTTGGAAGATGTCAAGGATCTCTATCTGGCGCTGCCTGCAGATCAGCAGAAAATTGATCCCATCAGTTTCGAGATACAACTTGAGCACGCGGATGAGCCTTACGAATCATATGGATCTCACGAACCA
Source organism: Sinorhizobium sp. 7-81 (assembly GCF_030124405.1). Lineage (NCBI taxonomy): Bacteria > Pseudomonadati > Pseudomonadota > Alphaproteobacteria > Hyphomicrobiales > Rhizobiaceae > Sinorhizobium > Sinorhizobium sp. 7-81. The sequence continues at coordinate 12,450 of NZ_JASKLT010000031.1, forward strand.
CACGTTATGTGAAGCGTGAAGCTCTGCAATTCGTGCGCTGCAACTCCGACGCTTTACCCTCTGAAAAATCGCGCTCGCCGGCCAACCACCTTCACCAAGTTGAGGCAACACTCAGCCGGATAGATCGTCGACGAAGCCGCGAAACTGTCTGGCGACATCGCCTGGAGCCGCAAGCAGCGCGGCGCGCAGCACCGACTGCGTGCGCTTCCAGCCAACTGGCGTCGACGCGATCGCATCTTGAATCGCGAGCACAGACACGGCCGGCGTCGAAAGGAGCGCTGGCGCATCGCATAACTTCGCCCAGGCTTTCGTGATCACTCGAGAGAGCGGCACGGCAACGATCGTTCTCAGGGGTGGCGCCCTGTGAAGCCCGCTTGCGAGGACCGCGTGCACTGCCAGCAGTTCGCCCGTGTTTCTATGTCTTGCGAGCGCGCCAAGCGCAATGAGGATGCGAGCCTCCCAGCTTGGCTGGTCGGCAAGCAGCTCCGGGATCGGATCGCCCGGTCCGAAGAGGCGTTCTTCGGCATTGTCAAGGAAGGTCCGGAGCCGGTCATAGCTTTGATCGACAGGCAGGTCAGCCCGCCAGGCAGCCAGCGGCAGCGACGACAGTCTGTCTTTTGCCATCAGTCCGACGATCACCGCCACGATCCGAGCGACGATGAGGAAGGCGGCAGCGTCGCTGAGATCGGGCGGCGCTGGATCGCTCTCAAGCTCCAAGTCGGGATCGTCGCCACGATCGCGCAACCTCAGCAGCTCAGCAAAATAGCTTGCTTCGCGGACGGCCTCCCTGATCGCGTCGGATGGATCATCGGACATGACTGCAATACGCGTCGAAGTCTCCCAGTTGGTCCCGACGAAGATCACGTTGCGCGATCGCCGGATCAACGGCACCAGCGAACCAATCACGCTGCGATCGCCCTCCGGTAAGGCAAGATGCAGGTCGAGAAGCTGTCGCACGAAATGCGGAAGATTGGCCGTCTGGTCCGTCTCCCAGATGATCGTCTCGGTGGCGCTGGCCCGCCCGACGATATCCTCGACCTCGGCGCGCTTGCTGCCGTCTTCATGGGTGAAATCGACCACCACCCGCCACATGCCGGCAAAGATATATTGGCGGACCGATCGGAACGGCTCCGGGACCACATCCCGATCGTCCTTCATGATCATGGCGGTGGCGTCGGTCAAAGCGGTAAGCGCTGCGGCGGTCTCGCCAGCAAGGTAGAGGGCCAGGCCATGATCGGCGCGGTAACCGGCACGCCGGGAGACGGGATCCTCATCGCTCAACAGGGCATAAGCATCTCCGAAGCGGACGGCCGCGAGCGGCCAGCTCTTGTCCTGCGCTGCCGCGGCGGCAGCATCGCGCAGGATTTCAGCGCGATAAGACGCCGACATGCCGGATGCCGGCAAAATCTCATCGTAGATTGTGAGCGCCGCCGCCGTTTCGCCGAGCTGGCAAAGAACCCTTGCCTTGGCGGCCAACAGGCGCGGCTGGCGGCCGATCTGCTCCAGCGCGCTGTCGGCGGCCGCCAGCGCAGCGGCGCGATCGTTCTGATCCTGGTCGAGGGTTCGCACTAGGCGTGCGGCCGCGCTGTCGGCAAAAACAGGCAGGTCGCTTTGAAGTGCAAGCGGAAGCGCTCGCTCGAGCTCGACTGCAAGAGCTTTCCAGTCGCGATCTGACCGCTGGTTTTCGCCGACCCAGATCGTATCAAGGATCATCGCTGCCGCATCGTGTTCGCCGGCCGAGCCGCCAAGAATGAAACGCCGGTCGTCGAGATCGAGATCTTCGGCAATATCGAGCAGCGCGCGAAAGTCCGCGGCACTTGTCAGCGACCGAAGTAAGGTCATGGCGAAGACCGGCGCCAGTTCCGAAAATATGTCCGGGATCGTGGTGCCTACCTCAAGCGATGCGATGCCGGCCTTCACCCGCGCGGCCGCACGGCGCAACCGGACGCCGATATCGACGGCAGCCGTTATATCGCCGGCGACGACGCCAAGCTGCATGACCTGCCAAAGGAACTGGAAGTCGAAGAAATCGGCCGCAATGTCGCCATCGGGACGCTCGTCGGCTTCCTTCAGCGCACGCCGAATGATGCCGGGAATCTCCATTCGTCCGCCCTTCGACGGCGATGCGCAGTTGTAGAATACGGAACACGACGCGGTCGATTGCGCCCGGGAAGGGCGTGTCGTATCCGTCATCGACCCCAATCATCGCAAAAATCCCGGAAGTATCGCCAATTTCCTGCCAGACCTCCGGCGCAGCATCGAGCAAGCTCGGTAGAAGATGTACGAGCGGCCCCATTTGTTTGCTGAGGGCGGCGTGCATCAGCAATGTTGCGACATCGCCCGACGACAGTTTAGGATCGGAAAGCCATGCCCAGGCTATTGCGGCATGCATCTGCTCGCTCCACGGTACGCCGAGCGTGTCGACACCGATATTGCGTAGAAGCGGCGAGGCACGCAGATCGGAGGTGTCGGTGACTTCGAGCCACGGGCCGGTGAGCCGATCGATCGCAATTCCAGGCTCGGCGATTTGAGGCGCGATCTGGCCGACGGCGATCAGTCGTTTTCGTGAGATGCGCCCCATCACGAGACTTGCCCGGTAGAGCATTTCACGCTGGTCCTGCGGAAGTGCCGCGACCATTCTTCGCGCCTCGGCACGCACATCGACTATTTCGGCGGTCGGGGCGATCCACTCCGTGATTGTGGGTGCTGGCCAGTCCTGCTGTTGCAGGGCCGAAAGGCGCGCGTCGGCGAGTTGCGGATGCCCGCTCGTCGAAGCATGGACGATCTTCGACCAGTTCTCGGCGTCGCCGGGCGGACAGCCACCGGCAATGAAATAGCGCGCGACCTCAGTATCGTCGAAGAAGGGGGCTGCAAAGGTGCTTGGTTCATCAAGACCGATCGCGCTGGCAAGACGCGGCGGCAGGCGGTGTGCGCTGGTGACGAGCAGCCCGCCTCCATATGCTGCCAGCGACGCGGACAGCTGTTGCAGCGCTGGAAAAAACGGCCGCGGGTCGTCGCTGGGATCGAGATCGTCGAGGATGATCGTCATCTTCGTTTCGCGGCTTTCGACATGGTTGGCAGCCGCCCGCAAGCGAGCGAGTGCGGCCGCAGGCGGCAGATCGCGCAGATCGATCCATCCAACGGCGGCGCCGAATGCGGCAACAGCGGCTGCGGCAAGCATGGTCTTGCCTGTTCCGGTCGATCCATGGATCTGAGCAGCACCTGCGGCGACTGCCTTGGCGATTTCGGCCTCGAAGTCGGGCCGCGCAAAACGCCGCTTTGGCGCACGGGGCGGCCTCGTAACGGCAAGTTCGCTCTGAGTGACGGGCGATTGTGCCGCGGAGCTTCCCGTAGTCTGCTTTATCAAATCGATGAGGACCGCGGTAGAAACCTTTGTCGTGCCGGCGTCTTCGAGGATTCGCAGAAGGTCACCGCGGCGGAGAGGCGGCCGGTCGTGAAGTGTGGCGTTCGACCAGGCTGCAAGATAGAGCGGCGCAAGCGCGCCGGCCGCAGCGGCTGCACCAATGTGTCTTCTGTCACCAAGCTCAATGAGCCGTGCTTCGATGCGCCTTTGCAATTCGCTGACGTCGGGCTGGCCGGTGATCCACGCGAACGGCTGCACGAGGTCCGCGATGAAAGCTTCAACCGAGGCTGCCGCAAGAAAGTCGCGAAGCGATTGCGGCAGCACATCGCACGTCGCGAGGTAGGCCCTGATGCGCCCGGCATGTTCGAGCGATGCAGCAGCAGTCGGTGCTCGCCCGATCGTCTCCCATGCATCGATCCCGGTTAGGGACAGGTTCAGCCCCTCGCCCCGCTCCTGGCCGACCCCCGATGTCGTGAGATAACGAAACTGAAGCGCAACACCCGGATTGCGCAGCTTATGCGTCCAAAAATGACCGATGGCGGAAAGCGCGTTGGCACTGCGCAGCGTCAGGTTTCCTGTCCCTGCGGTATCCTTGACCTGTTCGGTGACGACGTAGCCAGGACCGATCTGATCGAGATCCTCTGCCCCTTCGAGAACCAGGATTTCGCCGTCGCCAAGACCGAGCCAAGCCTCGACCGAGCGCAGGATCTGATAGGAATAGCCACGCATCGTGTCGACCGCTTCCCGCGCGGGATCGTTGATCAGCGGTCTTGGATCAATCGTGTGGCTCATGACCTGATTTAGGCGAAGGAAGCATTCGACTGCAAGCACCGTCAGATAAGCAAACGCCCAACGGAGACCGAGCGACCGGGATCGCGTAGGCGGCAGTTGAACGCCAGCGACAGCAGAGGACCGATAGACGGCCGGTTTCGCACACCACGATTTTTTCTTTGCTTTGAGACAGCAACAGCACAGCCGTAGATGATTATCGCCATCGAATCGGCAATAATGACGGTTGTCTATTCTTGCAATTTATCGGGGCATCCATGCATTTGAGCCGTATCGTCATCAAGGGCTACAGATCCCTATCTTTTGTCGATGTCGCGATCCAGGATAAAGCGACTTGCGTCATCGGCGAAAACAATACGGGAAAGTCATGTCTGATGCAGGCGCTTCGCCTGTGCCTCGACGTAGACTTCTCATCTGCATTTCGAGCTCTGCAGAAGGACGACATCCACAGTAGCCTCGATCAGAGCAAGCCCTTCCAGGTGTTAGTCGGCGTGGAGTTCACCGGGTACGAGGCGAGCGACAACGAAGTCGCGATGCTTCATGGGACGCAGCTTGGCGATGGCCGCGCGCGAATTTTCTATAGGTTTCGTCCAAAGAACCTCGTCCGGAACGCTCTTGAGGCCGGAGAACGAGCCGTCGACAGCTTAACGCTGGAGGATTTCGGATGGGAACTTTTCGGAGGCGGCGACCCCAACGTCGACCTTGCTGACTTCGAATGGGATACCGACAATGACGAGATCGGTGCCCGCTCCGTCGGTTTGCAGTATCTTCAGGCCTACCGCGTAGTCTTCCTCCACGCGCTGCGGGATGTCGAAGGTGACCTTGCCGATATGCGCCGTTCTCCACTGATTCGTCTGATCGAGGCCACCAAGATCGGAGCAGGGGAGCAGGCGGCATTGATTGCGGCGGTGAAAGCCGCCAACGACGCGATCGAAAAATCGCCAGCGATCGAGTCCGTCGCGGATGCCATCGACGGAGCGCTCAAGGATGTTACGGGCGAGGCCTTTTCGCTCGACGTCGATATCGGTCTGAGCTCACCTACGTTCCAGTCGATCCTGCGAAATATTCGCATCCTTTTGAGCGGTCCGTCACTGAAGTCGTTCGAGCCAAGACGCAATGGTCTCGGGATGAACAATCTCCTCTATATTGCGATTTTGATCGAGCAATTTCGGAAGCGAGCAGCCGAGGGCAAGGCGGCGGGCGAACTGATCCTGATCGAGGAGCCCGAGGCACACCTGCATCCGCAGCTACAAAGCGTCTTGCTGGAGGCTTTGCGCGAACTGCCGTTCCAGTCGATCGTAACCACCCACAGTACACAGGTGACTGCGAAGGCCCCACTGTCATCCTATGTCATTATGACCAACACTGGCGGCAATGCGCCGTTCATTTCAACGATTACCTCAAACACCGCACTTACACCACACGACGTTGCCGATCTTGAGCGGTACCTTGATGCAACAAAGTCGAATCTCCTGTTCGCGCGCAGCGTGATGCTGGTCGAGGGAGCTGCGGAAGCTTTCCTGCTACCCGGCCTCATCAAATCGGCAATGGGGATCGACCTCGACCGCGTCGGGATCTCGATCGTACCAATTCATGGCGTGCATTTTGGAGCTTATGCCCGCCTGTTTTCAGCGATCGGCCTCCCGAAGCGGTGTGCGATCGTCGCCGACGCAGATCTCGAGGCTTCGGACGCCAAATCGACCGAAGAGGACGAAGACGATGTCGATACGCCGGAGAAGGAAGTTCTGTCGGCTTTGGAGGGGGACTTCGTAAAGGTCTTCCTCGGAGCAACAACTTTCGAGCGGGAGATAGCCCTCCCTGCAAATCTCGACATGCTGCACAAGGCTGCAGTGCGTATAGGCGCGCGCCGGATCGCAAGTAAACTGGAGATCGCCGATCTTGTCGGGTCGGTTGATGACGGTTTGAAAAAGAGTGTGCTCAACACAGCCAAACGGTTCGGAAAGGCGCGTTTTGCGCAGCTCGCTGCTGAAAATATCCCAGGGAATGCGGCCGTTCCCGCCTATGTTCGAAACGCGGTCGATTGGCTGCTCGAATGAAACTGACACCGCAACAACAACTCGCCCTCGACCATCCTGGCAACCTGCTTTTGAAGGCGTGCCCAGGAAGCGGCAAGACGCGCACTATCGTGGCCAAGCTTGTCAACGAGGTGGATGCACTTCGCGGGACACCCTTTGCGGTCGCATGCATCACCTACACCAACGCCGCGGTCGGTGAAATCGACTCTCGCGTCGCTGCGCATCTGATGCCGGACGACCAGATAAACTATGTCGTCTCCACGATACATTCCTTCTGCCTGCATCATATCCTGCGTCCGTTCGCGAGCAGAGTCGTAGGCTTTTCCGGCACCATGAAAGTGCTGACCTCGGAGAGGAGCGAGTTCGCCGAAATCGCCGATCGCGCTGCCGAGCTGGTCGGTCGATATGATCTTCGCTTCGAAGATTATGTGCGATTTGGTGGAATTGGCCTCGACGCAAGGGGTGAATATATTGGATCCGCGCTCGAAGACGACATGATCGCTCGCGCGGCGCCGCACTTCATGCGACTGGCTGCCGAGCGTGGATTTATCGACTTCGCAAGTATCCTCTATCATTCCTATTGCCTGTTGCGGGACGATCTCGAAGTCGTCCGATCTGTCGCGACCAAGTTTCGTTCATTCCTAATTGACGAATTTCAGGACACGACGGAGATTCAAGTCGAGATCCTTCGGCTTCTTCACAAAGAAGGTCGATCCCGGCTCTTTCTCGTCGGAGATCCCGCCCAATCGATTTTTGGCTTCGCCGGCGCCAGACCGGAACTCATCGATCCCTTTGCTGACGATATCGGCGCAAAGCGTGACTTATCCCTCTCATGGAACTTCCGCTCAAGCCCGGCCGTCGTTGAGCATGCAGAACGCCTTTTTCCCCGCGATCCCGCGATGACCAGTGAGGGAAAAGCAAAGGTATGCCTCGAGCCGGTCCATCTGGTCTCAACGCGAAGGGTTTTCGATGCGATCACCGACGAGTTTCTGCCCGCGATCGAGAGGATGAAACTCCCGTTGGGCCGGTCGGCGATCTTGGCAAAGAGCTGGAACGCGCTCTATCCCATTTCCCGGGCGCTTAGGGACTACGGCACGCGAGTGGTCGGGCCAGGAGCACGGCCCTATAAGCGCTCGCGTTTGTTTGCAAGCCTCGCCGAACAGCTTGGGGCGGCGGTAACGGACGAGCACCGGTATAACATTCGACAATTGGAACGCGCGACGTTCAACGCGATTCAGGATGCGTGCGGGGATAGTCGTTTTGACGTCTACGGCTTTGACGGCCGGCGAACCATGGTCGCTTTATTGAGGGCCGCGGGAGATCTAGCGACTAATCTCGATGGCGTCGAATGGCTCAATGCGATGGCACGAGAGGTTGGTCGTGTTCTGGTGAAGGATCAGTGGATTCCCGGTGAACACGAGCTCGACTTCGCGACATCGGTACAAGATATGGTCGCGGACATGCGCCACAACGATATCGACGTTGATAATCTATCGATTGATGATCTGGGTATGTTTGCGAGCCCGGACAAGGCGCTCCGTCTGATGACCATCCATGAGTCCAAAGGGCGGGAGTTCGCGGCGGTCGCCGTGATCGGGCTGAAGGAGGGTTCTATGCCCCACTTCAAGGCACGTTCTCCTGAGGCGATCGCAGGGGAACGTCGGCAGTTCTACGTCGCGGTTACCAGGGCGGAGAAGCTCTTGATGTATGTGTACGACCAGGATCGTTATAATAATCCGCCCAGCCGGTTTCTCGGGCCAGGCGGAGTGGGCATGGTCTAACGAGGCCGACCGTCGATACAAATGTGCTCGACGACCTTCGACCAGTCTGGGTTCATCCTCACCCCGGCACGAGGGTTGGCTGTAAGATAATCGGCCACCTGATCAATTGTGGAGAGAGGAACTTGATCTTTGTTCGAGCCGTCCGCGAGGCAAACGAATAGTCCCTTGTTTTTGCCGCTCTTGGCGCGCTCGACCCGCTGGACTGCAACACCCCCAACGATTTTCTCGATACGTGTGACTATGATGAAATCGCTCCTGACCGTAACTGCAATAAGGGCGCTCTATCCTTCAGGGGAGTAGATTGTCGGCCGCGGACCGTGACCTGCGTCACCCATCGCGATTTGCCCCAGCCCGCACCAGAACAGGGACCGTTAGCTGCCCGACGACCTCTCATAGAGCACCGCGTGGATACTATCCAGGATGACCGGCACGGATGTTTGATTGGAAGGCATGAGAAGGTACTGCTCCGGGCTGTAGTCGTCCATGGGACCTACGTTGCCAAAGTCCATGAAATCGAATAGCCGAGCCTTGAATGAAAGCTCAATTCGCTTTTTCTCAGAAGAGGCATTCAGGTCCCGCAGAATTCCCTCAAGAACGTTGCTGTCTACCGAGACCTGTATTCTCACGACGCTGTCGTCATCCCGTCGATACATACCGCCGTGTTGTCTGCTGAAAGGCACCAAGCTGACAGAAACCCTTTTCAGGCGGCGGGGCGTCGGAACAAACCACGGCTTTCCATCTTTTCCTTCGAAGTTGTCAACGTGGCGACACATGATCGTGTCGCTCTCCTTGAACTCCCCAGTCGCTTCGAACGCGAAGCCATCCGGGGTAGTGTTCTCGGCGACACCATCGAACTGACGCTCCTTCGAAATGAGCGCCTTCTTTTCGACGTCACTGAGCGCTTCGTAGTCCGCCAGAACCTTCTCTATGTTGTAGGACGAGGCAATCTCATCCGCGTCTGTTCGAAAGAAATTGACCGAACGACTAATAGTAAAATGGTCGAACGACAGATTCAGATATGTCCACCGACGAAATGCATAGCCGGAGGCGGGTGATTCTCCCTGACGCTCCCAGCGGATAATCTCCGGATGGAGCCAACGATAAATTGTCTTCTCTTCCAACGCTGATTCCCCATGCCGCGCGGTTGAACATTCAAGTGATCACAGATGGATGTCAATCCTCCAGCGCTGACGCGACCTACGGTCGTCTGCCGGGAGAGGCCAGGACAGTATCGTTAGGGATTTTGCTAGGTGCGATCTGCTGCGGGAACATTAGAAGCCATGATTTTTCTTCGGGATTTCAAGGGCTATCGGCTGGTCCGAGTGGCGTGATCCGAACACGTGACCCCCCGCGTTCGGAAGGCTATCTGCTTAGGTAACTCCCACGCCCGAAAACTCACCCGCCCCGTCATCTCGCGTAAGCACAGCTCACCGACAATGCGCAGGGCCGCCTCCGGATCATCTCGAGCGTCTTGGCGACCATGCCAGCGGAGACGAGCGCATGGGCGATGACAAGATCGATCAGCTCCGGCAACTTCGAAGTGGCATGCCGCCCGGCGAGGCGCCACTTTCCTCCCGGGCGGCATGCCGGCCGGGCGCCGTCGCTTTCGTCAGTGCAGCTTCAGAGAGAGCGAGCACGGCGTCGATCTCGGCCAGCTCCGCGACCAATCCGTCTGGCGAATCCCGCTCTGCCCCCTTCCCTACCGCGATGGCTTCTGCAACGACTGCCGCTGGAAGCGTGGCCGGCGCGGTATCCTCGCAGTCCTAATGTCGTGGCTGGCGTCATACAGCACCAGGTCCTCGAGATGCACCAGCTCGCCGTCGATCCACAGCGAGGCACAGGCATCGGCAAAATGAGACCGTTCGACCCGCCCCTCCCCAACAAACGCTATCCCAATCGCCGGCTCGCGCCGCGCAGTGCCGGCGTGTCGGTCGCAGTAGCATCCGCGAACGAATTCATGAACAATTAGCCATATGAATTAATATATGGAATTTTCACAAACGGAAACTAAAAGCAGCTCCACTTCCGTCATCCAGACGCCGTTTTCCGCGCATGCTCACTATCGATAGGTATCAAGTATCGATAGTGACGAGCCCCGCTAACCTCGCCTAGCGACCAATGCATTGCCTCAATTTGTCCATCACGACGGGCAGACTACGCAGTCATCTTTTCAATATTCAACGGACCAATAAAACGCATATAGTTATGAATTTAAGAGTATATACTCCTATGATTCATCAGACCGTCGTGAGCATGGCCGTTATTATACCTTCGAAGCAGACACCAATGGCCACAACATCACTTTCAACATTGGATGCAAGCGCATTCCGCACAGCCCGCGTCAATGATCTCGTTGGCCCGCTTGGTCGACAGATCACTTGCGGCCTGCGACGTGGCACCGGATCCGCGAGGATTATCGCACAGTCCTGAACGGAGGGGATTTTTTGTGGGCATGTTACAGCTCTGCATTCCGCGGACGTTGCCAGCCTGACACCCCATGAGAACTGCCGATCGTAGAGGCACGTCTGCATCTCATCAGACCATCGAAGGCCGCTTCCCAGACTTCATGAAACCCGGCCAGCCAAAAAACCGCAGAGTGCGATGAACGCTTTCTTCACTTAGCGGCATCGATGTTCGATGCAGCGAAGCGCTCACGGAGCCACTTCGCAGCTGGCCCACAAGCGCGTTGCTTGTGCCAAATCATTTCCAATGCGACGGGAAACTGTCCGTCGCCAAACTGCAGCGCCGGAGTAACAAGATCCGGTGCATACGGTGAATATGCGATGACGTGGTCAGGAACAAGCGCCCAGCCGATGCCTTGCCTGACCAATTGCAATATGACCCACTGGCTCTCCACCCACCAGACTTTCGCGGCCTTTCGCAAGCGTTGTTTTTCCGGACCCCCGTTCCGAACGGCAACCATGATCTGGCGATGGCGCTTGAGGTCCTCCCAGTCTACAAGAGCGTTCGCCAAAGGGTGATCCTTTGAGCACACCATTTTCAGCCGAACCCAGCCAAGCGTCCGGAATCCAAGCTCAGCAGGCGGTACCTCCTGGCGCCACGTCACGCCAATATCGGCCTTTCCATCCATCACGAGGCGGGCCACGTCTTCCATCATCGGAAACAGGAGCTCGAGTTCAACATGCGGAAAACAAGACGCAAATTCCGAGAAAACCACGCCCAATTCGCGGTCAGGGTAGAGCTCATCGATAGCGGCGACCAGGCGTGTCTCGACATGAGCCTCGAAGCTACTGGCGACACCGATCAGGTGTTCTCGACGGTCCAGGATCACCTTGGCTTCGAGCAGGAGCCGTTCCCCAGCCGATGTAAGTGAAGGCGTCCGCCCCGACCGGTCGAACAGCTGAAGGTGTTGATTTGCACTGAGAAGTGATCCGGCATTGCGGGATATTTTCATCGAGAATTGACCCATGTTTTGAACCTTGCTCCGCGTGTTTTCAGCGGGAGCT
>NZ_JASKLT010000032.1:0-23799 GCF_030124405.1 Sinorhizobium sp. 7-81
CGGTGCCCACCCGACGTCTTGCGGAAACCGCAGTGTAATTTCCACCGCAACTTCCACTCAAATCGCCCCCGAAATTACACCATCTCCGCGGACACTATCAAAGTGCTCGACGAATTCATGTCGCGGATATTTTCTGAAAGCCTGCTCCATCGCTTGTGAGACATCAATACGACTGCCGTAGATCGGGGCGTATGAGACAACTGTCTTAAGCAGGCTGTTGTTAAGCTCAGCGACATCTGCTGCTACCATGTGCTATGTCCTCCGAACAGAATCGTGTTTACGGCTGTTTCATGTGTCCCCAAGACTCTGAGGCCTTGCTCTATCAAATGGTCAAAGTGTCCACCCCAGATTACAGACCCAAGATCGAGCGTGACCCCGACGAGGCACAACGTCTGGCAGGCTAAACCCGCCTCGATCAGGGCAAAGCGATAGCCTCTTTCCTGGTATTTCCGAGTTGACCGCTCCAAATCGATCGTTTGAACCACGGCGAAAGCCGGCAAAACGGACTGCTCAAGTCCAAGGGCTTTCCGAAGCTCGTTTCTATCTGCGTTCGGTTCCACCATGATGATTTTGCGGTTTTGCGGTGAGCAGTAGGCTGTGAAGGGATTGGGAACGCCATCGACATTTAGGCCGATTATGTAGTGCTCGACGGCGTAGATAGCTCCCGCAGAGGAGTATGATCTGCGACGTCCATTGATGAGTTCGCTGGGATCCGGGAGTTTTCTTGCCATGACAGCTTGTCGAAACAGGTCTCCGACAATCGAGATTGGAACCGGCGATTGTGAAAAATTCCTCGTGCTCTTTCGTCTGAGCAGGATGCGCGACAGGAGCCCCGCTGCGAAAATCGCGTCGCCAGCGTAAGGTTTTGGCACGTCGACAAGTCGGCTCCGCGCCCGAGAGTTATTGTTGAAAAAGGCAACACGCCGACCCCACGCTATGCGATTTTCCCGATAAAGACGGGTTGCTTCGTGCGTGAACTCAATGAACTCCGTGGCGGTCTGATCGGGCGTAGCGATTACCATCGGTTATCCTCATGCAAAGGGCTATAACTGGCGGTTCACCTGAATATCGTGGTCCTCAACAAAGACATTGAAACGCGTTCCAAGCGTCGCCGATCGTTGGCTACGACACGCTCGCCGCAGGTGAGCGGCTGAAGCCCCGGCACGAGGGCCTTCACAACGTGAAATCCCATCTCCCGGATGTCGGCTGGGGTAATATCGACGAAGTAGCTTCGGTATCCGCGCTCGCTCAGGCGCTCAGCAATCATTTTGACTGTCGCGTCGGCGTCCGTTTCATCGAGTGCTGTCGTTTTGTTTGGCGGCTGGGTTCGGCCAGACGAGCCCTTGCATCTCCCACGCCAACCTCAACGCTTCGCTCATCCAGTGGGCGTCACTCCTCGTCGTGGCCGGAAGGAGGGACAACAGGTTTCGGACGGGTTCGTTCATGGGACCCATCAGAGCTGCGTCGGATTGGGTGCGTCCCCATAGATCGCGGCCGGATCGAAAACCTTCGCGGTCTCTTCGAAGGCAAGGGCGATTGGGGTTTCCCCAAGAGGACCAACCGGGATGGAGCGATAAAAGCAGGAGCGATAGCCGACGTGGCAACTCGCGCCGCCTTCGACTTCGACCCTAAGCCAGATCGCGTCCTGGTCATCATCGACCCGGATCTGAACGACCTTCTGAAGCAAGCCACTCGTCGCACCCTTGTGCCACAAGCATTGCCGGCTCCGGCTCCAATAATGGGCTTCGCCCGTCTCTATTGTGCGCAGCAAAGCGTCGGCATTCATCACGCCCATCATCAGGACCCCGCCTGATGCGGCGTCCGTCGTCACCACAGGGATAAAACCGTCCGCGTCGAATCTGGGCGCAAGCACTGCACCTTCCTCGACGGCTTCGACCGAGAGCCGCGGCCCGAATTGAACAGGACGGCGGGTGTTGAGTGGGCTGGTCATCCGAACGTCTCCCGCGATCCTGAGACCAAGGAGAGGAAGTCTCGCTTGAGCTCCGCATCCGTTTCGAACGCGCCGGTCAACCGGCGCGTCACCATGGTGACACCGGGCTTGCGAATGCCACGCGTCGTCATGCACATATGCGCCGCTTCGATCACCACCGCGACGCCCTTCGGCTTCAACACCTCGTTGATCGTGTCGGCGATCTGCGCCGTCAGCGTTTCCTGAATCTGAAGGCGCTTGGAATAAACCTCGATCAGCCGGCCGAGCTTGCTGATTCCGACGACGCGATTCGAAGGCACATAGGCGACATGCGCCTTGCCAATGATCGGGACGATGTGGTGCTCACAGTGCGATTCCAGGCGAACGTCGCGCAGCACAACCATGTCGCCATAGTTCTGCGTCTCCTCGAAGGTGCGGCCGAGCAGTTCGACCGGGTCGGCGCGATAGCCCTCGAAAAACTCCTCATAGGCCCGCACCACGCGGTCCGGTGTGCCGACCAGACCTTCTCGGTCCGGGTCGTCACCGGCCCATTCGATCAGCGTTCGCACTGCTAACTCAGCGGCCTCGCGCGTCGGGCGCTTTCGAGGGGCAACAGGCGGCGCCAAGCCCGCTACGGGCTCACTCAGCATAACGTCACTCATGATTTCTCCAGCATAGATTGCGCATCATCATGCAATGTTATAACGTATCATTCAAGAGACTTTGTCGTCTCGACAAGAGCTTGTTGGAGACATCCATGGCAGAGCGCATGACGGCGCGTCACCGCAGCCCCGCTTCCCACAGCATCGTTGCTGCGGCGCTCGAAGCCGCCGCCAAGACATGCCGAGAACGCGGGCTCCAGTTCACAACGATACGCCGCCAGGTCATTGAGAGGCTGATCAGCTCCGAACGACCACTCAGCGCGTATGAGCTGATAGATGCTCTACTGGAAACCCTCGCCCGGCGTCTCACGCCGCCGACGGTTTACCCCTCGCTCGAGTTTCTCCAAGAGCAGCACTTCGTCTCTCGCATTGAGAGCCGGAACGCTTTCGTGCCGTGCGCTCATCCCGATCATCCGCACGCCTGCGTGTTCTTCATCTGCGACAATTGCGGCGCCTCCCCCCGAGCTCGAGGATCGCGCGGTCGCCCGCGACGCCGCCTTTATCGGATTTCAAGTCGCTCGCCGCGTCGTCGAGCTGCAGGGCACCTGCGCGACCTCTCTCTCGACCAGCGATCCTGCCCCTTCCCATCACCCGTAGGAAACCGCCCGACGGCGCAGCCGGTGATTAGCTGCACCCGCATGCGGGCTCCAGACAAACCCAAAAAGGAGATTCCTCAAAAATGCAGCCCGCTTCGCCTCAGACTCCCGTCACGGTGCTCACCGGCTTTCTCGGCTCGGGAAAGACGACCCTTCTCAACCGCATCCTCACTGAGAGCCACGGCAAAAAATACGCCGTCATCGTCAACGAGTTCGGTGAGGTCGGCATCGACAACGATCTTATCGTCGACGCTGACGAAGAGATCTTCGAAATGAACAATGGCTGCATCTGCTGTACCGTGCGCGGCGATCTGATCCGCATCATCGACGGACTCATGCGCCGCCGTGATCGCTTTGACGCCATCCTTGTCGAGACGACCGGCCTCGCCGATCCCGCGCCAGTCGCGCAGACCTTTTTCGTCGATGACGACGTCCGTTTGAAGACCAAGCTCGATTCCATTGTCACGGTCGTGGATGCCAAACACCTTCTCGGCGAAATCGATTCCGCTCACGAAGCCCAGGAGCAGCTCGCCTTCGCCGACACGATCCTGATCAACAAGACCGATCTGGTCTCCGCAGACGAGTTGAAGCGGGTCGAAGAACGTGTCCGCCGGATCAATCCGACGGCGACCATGCATCAAACCCAGCGCTGTGATATCGACCTAGACCAAGTGCTCGGCCGCGGCGCATTCGACCTCGATCGCGTACTGGAGATCGAGCCGGACTTCCTCGACGAGTTCCACGAGCATGAGCATGACGACCATGTCTCAAGCTTCGCGCTCGTCGCCAAGGAGCCGCTGGATCCCGAGAGATTCATGCGCTGGCTCAGCGTGATCGTACAGCATTTCGGCATGGATATCCTGCGTATGAAGGGCATCATTTCATTCAAGGACGATGATGACCGGTTCGTGGTGCAGGCCGTCCATATGCTCCTCGACGGCGCCCATCAACGCCCGTGGAAGCCGGACGAGGAACGGGTCACGCGCCTCGTGTTCATAGGCCGAAACCTCCCGAAAGACGTCATCGAAACGGGCTTCAACGCATGCCGGGCGTAATCACTGCGAGAACCCATTCAGGAACCCCGCCGCACCGGCTGCGGGGCTTCCGCCGCTTTCGGCATTTCCTTGGCGAGACGAACTGTTGCGACCTCGATTGCCGCCACTCGTAAGGCCCACGCAGCATTTTCGACAAGGAAACATCATGTCACTCGTCCTCACCAACAGCTTCGGAGGCCAAAAAGAGTCCTTCGTTCCGCGGGATCCAAGACAGATCCGCATCTATGTCTGCGGGCCGACCGTCTACAACTATGCCCATATCGGCAATGCTCGGCCCGCGGTGATCTTCGACGTTCTCGTTCGGTTGCTGCGCGACCGCTTCCCGGCGGTCACCTATGCCCGCAATTTCACCGACGTCGACGACAAGATCAACGATGCCGCCCGCGCCGCATGCGAGCCCATCGGCTCAATCACCGAGCGCTATATCGAAGCCTACCACGCCGACATGGCCGCGCTCGGTGTCCTCCCGCCATCGGTCGAACCCCGTGTCACCGAGCACATCCCGGAGATCATCGACCTGATCAGTCGCTTGATCGGCAAAGGCCATGCCTACGAGGTGGAAAACCACGTTCTCTATCACGTCCCGTCCTTCCCGCCCTACGGCGCGCTGTCCCGCCGCACTCTGGATGAAATGATCGCTGGCGCTCGCATCGAGGTCGCGCCCTTCAAGAAGCACCCGGCCGACTTCGTCCTGTGGAAACCCTCCGCGCCCGACCTGCCGGGATGGGACAGTCCCTGGGGGCGTGGCAGGCCCGGCTGGCATATCGAATGCTCGGCGATGATCGAGCGTCATCTCGGCCCGCGGATCGACATCCATGGCGGCGGCCAGGACCTGATCTTCCCGCACCACGAAAACGAAATCGCGCAGGGGACCAGGGCGACGTATTGGCTGCACAACGGCTTCGTCTCCGTCGACGGGCGGAAAATGTCGAAGTCGCTCGGCAATGTGCTTCTCGTGCGGGATCTCCTCAGCCAGGCGCCTGGCGAGGCGATCCGCTATGCCCTTCTCACCGCGCACTACCGCCAGCCACTCGACTGGAGCGCTCGTGCTCTCCAGCAGGCCAGGCGCAGCCTCGACCGTCTGTACGCGACTCTCCGGGATCTGGGTGATGTCGCAGACGACGGCGCTGATCCGCGACCATATCTCGAGACCTTCCGCGCCAAGCTCGATGACGATCTCAACACGCCCGCGGCCATCGCCGAACTCTTCCGTCTCGCGCGCATGGCGCAAGTCGAGCGGTCGCCGCGCATCCGCGCATCCTTGCGCGCGACCATGCTCACCGCTGGCGCTTTGCTCGGCCTGATCCAGCAACCGCCCGCCAATTGGTTCGAGCGCAACGACAGCCACACCGTCGATGAGGCCGACGTCGAGCGGCTGATCGCCGAACGCAACGCCGCTCGCGCAAAACGCGATTTCGTCGCCGCAGATAAGCTCCGTGACCGGCTCCATGGGCTCGGCATCGTCATCGAGGATCGATCCGACCGCACAATCTGGCGAAGGGCGCCGGCGTGACGACGACCAACAACCGCTGCGCCGCGCCTTCACGCACCCTTGCTTCTCGAGGTTTTATTATGATCCGTGTCACGCTTGCCGATGGTGCCAGCCGGAAATTTGACTCGCTCGTATCCGGTAGCCGGCGACCATCGCACCAACTCTGCGCAGACAAGCTGTCGCGATGCTGGTTGACAGCGCGCTTCGCGATCTCAGCGATGTCATCGAAACCGATGCGTCGATCGAGATCGTCACGCGCAGCGATCCCCGTGCGCTCGATCTCATCCGTCACGACTGCGCGCATGTCCTCGCCCAGGCCGTGCAAGAACTCTATCTCGATACACAGGTTACGATCGGCCCCGTGATCGAGAACGGCTTCTTCTACGATTTCGCCCGTGAAGAGCCGTTCACGCCGGCCGACCTGCCTCTCAGGTGTCCGCAGCGCGCGATGTGGCAAAACGCTCGCGATATTCGCGCGGCGTGAGGGAAAAGCGCCGCACGAACACCTTGCGCATCTGTTCGTCAGACGGAAACCCGACGCGATGCGCAATTGATTTCATAGGCAGCGCCGTGTCGAGCAGAAGTGAAATCGCCCGTTCGCAACGCGCCGTCAGGAGAAAGTCCGTGGGAGTCATCCCCGTCTCTTTTGAAAACACTCTTGCGAAGTTGCGCACACTCATGCCGAAGCGGTTTGCGAGATCAGCGGTGTTAAGCGGCCTGTCGAGATTGGCGAACATCCATGCCTGGATATCGCGTATTTCAGGCTGGGCGGTCATTTGGCTCGTCAGCAAGGCGCTGAACTGCGATTGGCCGCCCGGCCTTTTGAGGTAGATCACCAGATCCCGCGCCACCTCCAGCGCGAGGTCGCGGCCGAAGTCCTGTTCGACAAAGGCAAGCGCGAGATCGATCGCCGCTGTCACACCAGCTGAGACGGCTGCGTCGCCCAGAGGTCCGCGGATAGCGGCACATGCGCCAAGGACGGCACGCAAGTCTCGCTTCGGCCCGTTGAGGTCATCGGGAACAGGTGCAGGAATGGCTTGATTCAGCTTAATTGCGGCCAATCGGTTTAACCCAAAAAAAGCCTCCTGTCCCGGTAGTTTCGATCACCTGTTCCTAACCGGCAGTCCTGTATCCAGATCGTGTCGAAGCAGAGAAGTAGAGAACGCACTCCTCTCTCAATCTCACAAAGCCCTTGGCACCGTTCGCAGTGCAATCGCATCGACTGCAGGTCGTGGATAAAAGCGTGCGGTCAGGGGATACGGTGTGCACCAAGGTCGCGCCGGCAGAGCTTGATGCAGAGCGCGACCGAAGCGAGAGCAAAGCCGAGCAGGCTGACACCGCTCCAGGAGCCGTAGGTCCACGCAGCGACGGCAAGCGCCGATCCAGCCGCGCCACCAAGAAACATGCTCGTCATGAAGATGGTGTTGATGCGGCTGCGGGCCTGCGAATCGAGAGCGTAAATAATGTGCTGATTGGAGATCAAGGCGATCTGGATGCCGACATCGAGGACAATGACGCCGATGAGAAGTCCAGGTATCGAGGCCCAAAAGCCGAGCACTCCCCACGCGAACAGTGTCAGCGCGGCTCCCAGCCCAACCACCGACTGGGGGTCACGTCGGTCGGCTATCCTCCCAGCCAGAGGCGCGGCAAGCACACCGACTGCACCAACAATACCGAACAGGCCGGCGGCATCTGCGCCGAGATTAAACCGCGGCGTTGCGAGGTAAAGGGCGAGGATGGTCCAGAAGGAGGTGAAGGATGCAAAAAGCACCGCCTGCACGATCGAAGCCGCCCGCAAATCAGGATGGCGCCGCCATAGGTGGGCCAGTGATCGAAGCGCCGTGCCGTAGGACAGGCCGGAAACCGGAGTGAGGTTCGGCAGAGCTATATACATCATGGCTGCGCCGACAAGCGCGAGCGGTGCGCTTATCCAGAACATGTCGCGCCAGCCGAAATGCTCACCAACGAAACCGGACACCGTGCGGCTGAGCAGAATGCCGGAAAGGACGCCGGCCATGACCGTGCCGATCGCGGCGCCGCGCCGCTCGGGCAGGCAAGCGCCGCAGTGACGGGGACGATCTGTTGTGCAACGACGGCGCTTGCCCCGAGGAGTACCGAGGCAGCGACGAGGAGCCCGGCCGTAGGCGCGACAGCCGCCAGAACGGAGGCGACCGCTAGAGCAAAGAACTGCCCGATGATCAGCCGCCGCCGGTGAACAATATCCCCAAGTGGCAAAAGCAGAAACAGGCCCAAGGCATAGCCGAGCTGGGTGACGGTCGGAACGACGGCGGTCGCGGATTGGCCCGAAAACTCGGCTTCGATCAGGCCGAGGATCGGCTGATTGTAGTAGATGTTCGCGACGGCAATGCCGCTGGCGACGGCCATAGCGTAGAGGTTAAGGCGGCCGAGTTCGGATCGAGAGCCGAGAAGCTTCTCATTGAACACGTTCATGGAATGGACATCGATGACGTTGCCGTGTTCACCGTAGCGGCGGGAGCCGGAAGCCTTTCGGAGGCTGCCCGCCGCCTTGGGATAACACCGATGATCGCGACTCGGCGGCTCGCTTCGCTGGAGCGTTCGCTTGGCGTCAGGCTCATGCATCGGACGACACTATCGCTGTCGCTCACACCCGAAGGAGAGAGTTTCCTCCCCTATGCGCAGGCTCTGGTCGAAACGGAGCAGCAAGCTCGCGCTCTGCTCCGAGGAGATGACGAGGGTGCGGCGGGGCTTCTGCGAGTATCGGCCCCTGTGGCGTTTTCGATCAAGGTGATCGCCCCCCTTGTTCCCCCACTTCTGGACACCAATCCGGAGCTCAGGATCTTGCTCGACATGAGCGACAGCATGCCCGACCTGGTGTCCTCAGGAACGGACCTCGCCATCCGAATTGCGCGGCTGAAGGACAGCAGTCTCATCGCCAAGAAGCTGGCGGATAACCCGCGCTCACTTGTCGCCTCGCCGGCCTATCTTCAACAGCACGGCACGCCGTACAGTGCCGGCGAGCTTGCGCACCACAATTGTCTGCCTCTCTACGGAGTGACGCACTGGACCTTCTTCAAGGCCGGAGTTGAAAGCTCATTGCGACTGCAGAGCCGTTTTTCGTCGACGAGTATCGAAGGCTGCCATGCGGCCTGCCTTGCGGGCGCGGGAATAGCACTGCTGTCGGATTGGAACGTTGCCGACGATCTCTCGTCCGGGCGATTGATGCGCGTCAGCTTGGCGGACGCGGAGCCCGAAACGCTCGCAATCTGGGCCATTTATCCGACGAGCAGGCTCGTTCCTTCCAAAGTTCGCGTCTTCATCGACGCCCTTGTGGGCGCACTCACGGAGATCAAGGGATCGGGTAGGTGATTCCTTGACTCGGTAACGTTTGCATGGTCGCGAATGCCGAGGCAGCGCTGCTTGGGAGCCGGCGGCGCTGATGGCCGCCGGTCCCTTGTTGCTAGGACTCGATGAACGCGAGCAGGTCAGGATTGATCACATCAGCATGGGTCGTCAGCATGCCGTGCGCGTAGCCCGCATAGACTTTAAGCGTGCCGTTCTTCAGGAGCTTCACGGCCAGTCGCGCGGAATTGTCGATCGGCACGATCTGGTCGTCGTCTCCGTGCATAACCAGCGTCGGCACCTCGACCTTCTTCAGGTCCTCGGTGAAGTCGGTTTCCGAGAAGGCCTTGATGCCGTCGTAATGGGCCTTGGCGCTGCCCATCATGCCCTGCCGCCACCAGTTCTGGATCGCGCCGGTCGAGACCCTCGCGTCGGGGCGGTTGAACCCATAGAAGGGACCGCTTGGGAGATCGAGGAAGAACTGGGCGCGGTTTGCCGCGAGCTGGGCGCGCAGGCCATCGAACACTTCCATCGAAAGCCCGCCGGGATAGGCTTCCGTTTCGAGCATGATCGGCGGCACCGCGCCTACCATCACAAGCTTCGCGACCCGCCCGGCACCATGGCGGGCGACGTAGGCGAGTGCCTCGCCGCCGCCGGTGGAGTGGCCGATGTGGATGGCGTCGCGCAGATCGAGTTGCTTCGTAAGCGCAGCGACGTCCGCCGCATAATGCGCGATATCGTGGCCGTCGCTGACCTGGGTCGAGCGACCGTGACCCCGGCGATCGTGGGCAATCACGCGATAGCCCTTGCTCACGAAGTAAAGCATCTGCGCGTCCCAGTCGTCTGACGAAAGCGGCCAGCCGTGATGGAACACGATGGGCCGGCCCGAGCCCCAGTCCTTGTAGAAGATCTCGACGCCGTCTTCTGTCTTGATGAAGTTCTGAATCATGGAAACCTTTCCTTGCTTGGTTCGAGGTAGAGTTATCGGCCGCGAAGGCGCGGTGGCCGCGAATCGCGATCAGGGGGCAAATACGAAGGCTTTCCGAAGCGGCGCGGCGCTAAAGCCGCGGATCAGAGTGTGGGGCTGTAATTCAGAGGAACCCAGTCGAAATTGTCGCTGTCCGTGCCGACGTGGCCGATACCAGGGAAACGCGTATGGGCGCCAGCAACGAGGTATCCCTCTCTGACGGCCTCGGCGAAGGCAGCATCGCGCGCGGTTGCGGCCGCCGCCTGGTCCTCATCGAAGCCGATCGTCACGTCCGGTTCGTCGAATTGTACGACGTCACCATGGGTGATATCGCCCCAGAACACCAGCTTCTGGCCCCGGCTTTCGACGGCGACTGCGCTGTGGCCGGGAGTGTGGCCGGCACGCAGGGTCGACGTGAAGCCCGGCACCGGTTCGGCCCCATCCTCAAAGGTCTTCAGCCGGCCGGCATCGCGGTATGGCGCAAGTGCCTTAACGGCTGCGGCGAACAAGTCCTTTTTCGCCTCCGGCGCGGCGTCGCGGTTGGCGGCACTTAGCCAAAAATCAGCATCGCGCTTGTTGACGTGGACCGTCGCATTGGGAAAGACGATCCCATCGCCCGCAACGAGGCCGCCCAGATGATCCACGTGGGCGTGGGTGAGAATGATGTCGTCGATCTGCTCCGGCTGATAGCCAGCGGCGACGAGGTTCGGAATGAGCTTGCCGAGCGTCGGTCCGAAGAAGGTACCGGTGCCGGCATCGATCATCACCAACCGGTCATTTGTGTTGACCAGAAAGGCATTGACCGACAGCTCAACTGGCGAGTCGAGAAAAGCCTTCGTGAGCATGGCGGCGATCTGGTCTTTGGCACCAATATAGAGGGTCTCTGCCGGAAACTTCGCCGTTCCGTCGGAAAGCGCGGTGATCTCGAAGTCGCCCAGCATCATGCGGTAGTAGCCTGGGGCCTCGGTCTTGACTTGCGGCGCCTTCGCCGTCGCGCTGAGCGGCGCAAGCGTCGTCATCGCCGTCGCGGCCAGCATGAGGGACAGCGTTCCCTTGAGTACCGTTCTGCGAGTAGTCATCCTTCTCTCTCCTAAGCCGTTATTTAAGCGACGCCGGACAGACCACTGCCGTAGTGGCAGCTCTGCCCCTCATCCCATCGCACCTAAAACTTTAAGGACTGCCCCCGGATCAATCTTGTCGGTTCCGTTTGTGTTTTGAATAAAAGCACCCGCGCCGCACGCGAATGTTCGCGTTCAGTTTCGGCCGAGATGAGGAAGATTTATCGACAAGAGATGGTTCACGACGGGCGCCTCCGGACCCTTGTGGAAACGGCGGACTTCCTGCTGAACGTCGGCGTCCGCCTTCGAGACGCGCCGATGCTGCCGGAGGTGCTCGGCCCAGGATTCGACCATGAACCACTCGACAATCCTTTCCGAATCGGCGGCGTCCGCGGTAACGCCCCAACCATAGGCGCCATCACGTCGACGCTCCCCGGAGAGCCTGGCGAGCGCCTTCAGAAAATCGCTTCGTTCGGTTTTTTCGACCCGGTATTCGATCGTAACGAGCACGGGACCGCGATCATGTTCGACGGGCGCAGCCGTAAGAGGCTCGGGCCAGTGGTTGGATGCCACGAGATCCGCCTCACCCTTTGGCAGCTTGACGAGATGAAAGATGAATCCGGTCAGGGCAAGTCCGACGGCGCCGAGGACAAGTGTCGTCGGAACGCCGGCGACCTCGGCGCCGGCACCCCAAGCGAGGCTCCCGGCGGTCATCGCACCATTGAACACCGTGAGATAGACGGCGAGCGAACGTCCCCGAACCCAATTCGGCAGGATCGATTGTGCGGCCCCGTTCAGTGTGGTGAGCGCCGTGACCCAGGCAGCTCCCAGCGCAAGCAGAGCCACAATGGCGAGCCATCGAGGCGGCGCGAAGGACAGCCCAGCCATCACGGCAGCCGTGACGAGCGCCGAACCGAGCAATAGCGCGTCCGCATCGAGCCTTGCGCGAAGTTTCGGCATGACCAGCGCACCGCCAATGGCACCGGCGCCGACCGCACCAAGCAACACGCCGTAAAAACCGGCGTCGCCGCCGAGAAGATTGCGGGCGACCAGGGGCAGAAGTGCCCAAACCGAACTCGAGAAAGCGAAGAATGCAGCCGCCCGGAGAAGCACGACATGCAGCTCTCTGCTCGCCCTCGCGTAGCGTATACCGGAACGGAATGCTCCGAAGAAGTGTTCGGACAGGCCGTCGTCGAAATCGGGGGTGCGCCTCCACCAGATGAGGGCAGCGACGACGAAGAAATAGCTCATGACGTCCACGCCATAGGTAAAAGCCGCGCCGAACCAGGCAAGCAGCAAGCCACCGACCGCTGGACCGATCGCTCGGGAGATATTGATCCCGAGCGAGTTGAGCGCTACGGCACCTTTCAGATCCTGCTTCGGGACAAGTTCGGGAACTATGGCCTGCCAGGTCGGCGCCATCAACGCCGCGCCAATGCCGCCGACGAAGGTGAGCGCAATCAGAGACGTGACAGTCTGCAGCCCGATCGCAGACAACATCATGAGGCAGACACTGGTCGCGGCAAGCAGAAGCTGTATTGCGATCAGGAACTTGCGGCGGTCCAAAATGTCCGACAGGACACCTGCAGGTATCGCGAGAAGAAAGATCGGAAGTGTCGCGGCTGCCTGAACGGCCGCGACCGCGGCAGGGGCATTCGAGAGGTCGGTGACAAGCCATGAGCTTGCGACATCGCGAATAAAGCTGCCGGTATTGCCGATAATGGTCGCCACCCAAAGAATGGCGAAAGTCTTCTGGCGAAGCGGCGTGAACCCGCCTCCTGCCGGCTGGATCGCAGATTGAGAACTCATGAAGTTCGTCCCTTTCAGGACGGGCCATGTTCACGCAGGTCGTGCCATGCGACCAGAGTGAACGCGCCAACGAGCCCGACATGTTCGAAGAAGCCATTCATCGTCATTGATCGCTCCAGGCCAGGCGGGAGCTCCCAGAAGCGAAAAGCCAGGAACGTTGCCGTTAGCGTGAAGACGGCCAAACCCGTTGCCGCAGCCCACCGAAATACGCCAAACACAATCAGGGCAGACATGGACAGTTCAAAAATAATCACTCCGATCGCGAACAGCGGCGCGGGCAGCAATCCGAAGTGCTCCATCTCGGCTATCGCGCCTCCAAAGTCGAGAATCTTCACGAGCGGTCCTTGGATAAAGGCAGAGCAGAGCGCGAGCCGCGCCAATGACCGCAGGATCGGCGCGGTGAAGACCGGCCGCACGACGGCGGCGAGTTTCGCTTCCAGCGAGGCGGCCATCATCGGTCCTCTCCTTTTACACTGCCCAGCACGAGCAACCGAGGGCGCCGAAGAAGCCCTTCAGGTCGGCGACGGGCACTCTCGAAGTCCAGGCGCCGGCATGATCATGGCCGTGGACACCGCAACCGTTGGCGCAGCCGCAGGAGACGATCGCAGTTCTTCTGAGCGAATTTCGGCCTGCTCCTTCCGGCTCGCCCCACGCGGCATAGCCGCCATAGGTTCGGACAGGTGACCAGTCCGGCATTGCCGGCGGCAGCGGATTTTCATCGAGGCCGGTAAATTCATCCGCCGCATACACGATTCTCCCGCCGACCATCGTGAGGTCGGAGGTGAGGAACGAGATCTCATCCTCGGCACAGGCGAAGTAGTCCTTGCTCGGTACGATCAAGTCGGCGAGCTGGCCCTTCTCGATACGTCCCTTCCTGCCCTCCTCGTTGGAGAACCACTGCACCTTCTCCGTCCACATGCGGAGCGCCGCCTCGCGGTCGAGGCAATTGGCGCGTGGATAGAGCTGCATGCCGCCGACGGTTTTGCCCGTCACGAGCCAGGAAAGCGACACCCACGGGTTATACGAGGCAACCCGCGTGGCATCGGTGCCGGCTGAGACATTGACGCCCTTCTCAAGCATGCGTGCGACGGGCGGCGTCGCCTCGGCCGCACCGTGACCGTAGCGCTCGACGAAATATTCGCCCTGATAGGCCATGCGATGCTGCACGGCGATGCCGCCGCCAAGCGCGGCGATCCGATCGATCGACCGGTCGGAGATCGTCTCGGCGTGGTCGAAGAACCAGTTGATGCCTGAAAGCGGAATGTCCCGGTTGACCTTCTCGAAGACGTCGAGCGCGCGGCTGATCGTCTCGTCATAGGTGGCGTGCAGGCGCCAGGGCCAGCGGTTCTCGGCGAGGATTCGCACCACTTCCTCGAGCTCGCCTTCCATTTCAGGCGGCAAGTCGGGGCGCGGCTCGCGGAAATCCTCGAAATCCGCAGCCGAGAAGACCAGCATCTCGCCGGCGCCGTTGTGGCGGAAGAAGTCGTCGCCCTGCTTGTATTTGACCGACGAGGTCCATTTGAGGAAATCCTCCTTCTCCTCCTTCGGCTTCTGCGTAAAGAGATTGTAGGCGAGCCTCACCGTCATCTGCCCTTCATCGGCGAGCTTCTGGATGACGGCGTAGTCATCCGGGTAATTCTGGAAACCGCCCCCCGCATCAATGACGCTGGTGACGCCGAGGCGGTTGAGCTCCCGCATGAAGTGGCGAGTCGAGTTGACCTGATATTCGAAAGGAAGCTTCGGCCCCTTGGCAAGCGTCGAATAGAGAATGCCCGCATTCGGCTTGGCGAGCAGGAGGCCGGTGGGATTGCCCTTGGCATCACGAGTGATCTCGCCGCCCGGAGGGTTCGGTGTCTCCTTGTTGAAGCCTACAGCGCGAAGCGCAGCGGCGTTGAGTAGAGCGCGGTCGTAAAGGTGCAGCAGGAATACGGGTGTATCGGGGGCGATCGCGTTGAGCTCGTCGATCGTGGGAAGCCGTTTTTCGGCGAACTGGTGCTCTGTGAAACCGCCGACGACGCGCACCCATTGCGGTGGCGGCGTGACAGCGACCTGCCGTTTCAGCATGTCCATCGCATCGGAAAGAGAGCGGACCCCGTCCCACCGCAGTTCCATATTGTAGTTCAGACCGCCGCGGACGACATGGGTGTGATTGTCGTTCAGCCCCGGCAGCACGCGTTTGCCCTTGAGGTCGACGACCTTTGTGCCCGGCCCGGCAAGGGCCACGATCGTCCTGTCGTCGCCGACGGCCAGGAAACGGTTATCCTTGATCGCGACCGCGGTTGCAATCGGATTGGCGCGATCAAGGGTGGTGATGAGGCCGCGGTGAAGAAGCAGATCGGGCGTCATGGAGGTCTCTCCGGTCGATTGGGGATCGGCGGCTCGCGCCGGTGAGAAGAGGGCCGGTAGAGCAAGGCTCGATGCCGCACCAAGGAACGAGCGTCGCGTCGGCATCAAGTGAGCTCCCGCTTCGATAGCTGATCGGGTGCAGCCGCGTGAGAATGATCGGCCCCGGTCGGCAGTTTCCCGAAAACATGCGGGACGCAGCGGCTGTGGAACCAGGAAACGTTCACGGGACTGCCGGACATCAGACGCTTGGCGAAAGGTACCGCCTGCTCGCCGAGGAGGATGCCCAAGAGTCCCACCAGAGCGACGACAGGCGGCGCCGGTGAGCGGACATTCAAGAGAGCATAGATGGCGCCGACGAGAAGCCCGGCCCCGAGCGAAAGGAGATACATCTTCATCGTCAATCCCTTTGACGGATGACCGTCGCCACTCCGACCGCGCGAGCACGGGCAGAGCGGCGCTCGGCTGAGCAGCCAGTGGAGATCAGTGGCCTTCGGAGGCGCCGAACATCGTTTTGGCGTAGATGATGCCAAGACCATAGGCGCCACCGAACTTATTGGCGATGCCGGTGGTCATCTCGTAGGTCTCGGTCCGCGCCCAATCGCGCTGCAGCTCGAGCATGTACTGGAGCGACGTCATCGGCCGGACACCGGCCTGGACCATACGATCCATGGCGCGCTCATGCGCTTCATCCGACACGTCGCCGCAGGCATCCGCGATCACATAAACTTCGAAGCCCTGGTCCAGCGCCGAAAGGGTGGGACCGACGATGCAGACCGAGGTCCACAGACCGCAGAAGACGAGGCGATTCTTGCCGATGCTATTGACCTCCTCGATCACCGCGGTGTCTTCCCAGGTGTTCATCGAGGTGCGGTCCAAGAGCTTCTGTCCCGGAAATGCCTCGGTGATCTCGGCGAACATGGGGCCGGAGAACGTCTTCTCGGCGACCGTCGTCAGGATGGTCGAGACACCGAAGCCCGCGGCGGCGTTGGCTACCAGCGCGGCATTGTTGCGCAACAGAACGGCGTCGATCGATTTTGTCGCAAAGGACATCTGCGACTGGAAGTCGATCATGATAAGCGTGTGGTCCTTCGGAGAAACGAGAAGTTTTCCGGGTGTCGGGGTCGCGTTCAGAGTCATGGTCCTGCCCTTTCTTTGACTGCTGGAATTACAGCGGAGAGAGCCCGACTATGCCCAGTACAACGGTCTCGTTCTTGTAACCAAAGATGCCTTTTTGTAGATTTTGATCGCGGCGGTTTCGCTCGCGAACGAGCCGGCAACGGGGCGGCGGGCCCTTCTCTGTTTCCCCAAGTCACGTTGCCGGTTCACGACTTCCGATGCCTTCGCCAGACGCCCGGCGTGATGCCTGTGGCCT
This sequence comes from Sinorhizobium sp. 7-81, assembly GCF_030124405.1. Lineage (NCBI taxonomy): Bacteria > Pseudomonadati > Pseudomonadota > Alphaproteobacteria > Hyphomicrobiales > Rhizobiaceae > Sinorhizobium > Sinorhizobium sp. 7-81. The sequence goes on from NZ_JASKLT010000032.1 coordinate 16,609, forward strand.
GGACAAAGGCACGCGTGAAATGGCTCTGGTCCGAAAAACCACAGACGGTGGCGATCTCTCTCAATGGTGTCTCGGTGAACTGCAGCAAATGGCTGGCCTTGTCGATGCGCTGCTGCGACAGCCATTGGTGCGGCGTCTTCCCCAAGGTTTCCCGAAAGGCCCGGAGGAACGTTGCCTGCGACAATTGGCATGCCTCGGCCAGTTCTTCGATCGTCAGGTCGCCGGATAGCCGACTTTGGGCGAGCTCCCTGAGCATCGCCTGAGAGCGCGAGGACAGCGTGCGTCCCCTGCCCGTCATGACGGCGCGAGCATTCCCGTACTGCTGCACGATGTGAATGCCGATTGCGACAGAGAGTTGATCGACGAAGAGGGCGCTCCTGTCGGCGCGCCCATCGACGGTTGCAAACAACGCAGCCAACATGCCGCCGAGGACCGGGTCGGAACGCTCGGCGATGGCGTGCAATTCGGTGACACCTTTAACATCCGCCCCGTCGGCAATCCGCTCGAGCGCGCTATGGCTGACTTCCAGAAGCATGAAGTCGAAGGAACCACGGAGGTCAGCCTGATAAGAGTCCGAGAAGCTCCTCACATAGATCGAGTTCTCCTCGAAATCATGGACCGTCGAATGATGCTCCCTGAAGATGCGACGGCTGTGGCCGCCGGACACCGAAAGCCCGATCAGATAGCCGTGGCCAGTCGCCGGCGTGCTCACTCGGCCAGGAGGCGCACTCGCCGAACGCTTGCGGTGGAACGTCATGTTGCCGCCGTCGATCCTGCGGTCCTCGTCGAGCCTCTCCAGGGAACAGCCGAGGCTGTCGCGTGGTCGAGGATCGGCAATGATTGAAGACAGACTCGTCATTCCCCTCGTGCCCCTTGCAAATGAACCGATCTGGCGGGGCGATTCGGAACAAACGAGCCATGAGGTCCCGGCGCCGACCGCAGAGTCGAGCTTTCTATCATAAAACGTCGCTGCATCATCGCTGCAGCCGATTCATTCTTCTTGTATGAGACACACGCGTTTTGAATGAATAAGCCACCCGCGTCCGGAGCCAACCGTCAGCTGGAAAGCTGGTCCATCACAGGTCCTGCAGCCCGGTTCTTCCGTCTGAAGCGTGCCGGCGTTTCGCCTGTCAAGCTGGTGAAGACGCGCGTCATATGGCTTTGGTCGGCAAAGCCGCAGCTGACCGCGACTTCCACAATCGGCAGATCCTGAAGCAAAAGTTCCTTGACCCGCGCGATCCGATAGTCGGTCAGCCATCTTGAAGGCGTGCGTCCGAAGCTTTCCTTAAATGCCTTGTTGAAGTAGCTGCGCGAGAGCTCGCATAGGCTCGCCAGTTCTCTAAGCGAGAATGGCTTGTCGAAGTGACTCGCCAGGAATTCCGTCGCCAGTCTTTCCTGCCACGGAGCGAGGGTCCCCTTCTTGTCCGCCGGAAAGTGCAATCCGCCATAGGTTTGGCTCAGATGTGCGAGTACGGCAAGGTTGATCTGCTCTAGAAAGAGGGGACTGGCAGTCCGTTGATTGTCGAGCGACGGCAAGAGGGCCTGAGCAAGACCGTACATGACGGGATCATTGCGGCCTTGCACGCAGGCGAGCGTCAGGTATTCGTTCCGCCCCATTTCCTGCGCAAAGGCACGCATCCGGGCAAAGGGAATCTGGAAACGAACATTGTCGAACGGCGAAAGATGCTGGCACTGCCATTGATCCCGAAGGTCGGTAATCGCGAGCGAAGCCCGGGCATGGCCGCCTTCATAGACAAGCTCGCCAGCCTTCCACAAACGATGGGCATCGAAGTCACGTAGCTGCACAACCACACTGAACGCTTCCGCTCGAGGTATTGCTGGGGCAACCTTCAGGTCGTAGCGGTCGGAATAGGTTCTGGTGACTGTTATGTCGCCTGAAGCGATCGATCTGACGACCGGGATGGGCACATTTGCGGCGCTCAGTTCTTGATGCAAGGTCATCGGTGAGTCTCCGATTTCCGGCGTAGCCCGGTACGCCGTGCAATGGTACCAAGGGAGTCACAGCTACTTGTAATCGACGTCGCGGGAATGTCCTCATTACCATACTTCGGGCCATTTCCCCGTGACAATCGATCTCTCATTGCAGCCATCGTGCTCGCCACTCAGAGGGGGTCACGCCTGTTACGCGGCGAAAACCCCTGCGGAAATGGTCCTCGTCGATGAAACCACAGCGCCTGGCAATTTCCCCCAGGGGCAAGGCCCGCGCGGCGAGATACTGCTTGGCCTGGCCGATGCGATAGCGCAACAGCCATTGAGACGGGGACAATCCGGTGATCGCCTTGAATCTCTTGACGAAGTCCCGAACAGACAGACCGGCCGCAGACGCCGCGGCGGCCATTGGAAAATATTCGCCGTAATGATCAATCATGAAATCCTTGGCAGCCTTTTCCTGCCAGACGGAGAGCCCCGTCATCGTAGCACCGGGCTCGCTGAGATCGGCATAGGAGTGAAGCAGGTGGGCGCAGATTGCGATTGCTATGTGTTGGAGGACCGGACCTTGACCACCTCCTCGCTGCTCGAAGAAAGGAAGCAGGGCCGTCCCGAGATTTCGTATGACATCGTCGTCCTCACCCCTCCGGCATCTGAGCCTGGTTGCTCGTGGGGCATGCGAAAATTCGGACACTTCGCGAAAGAGCTTTCGCGGCAGGTAGAAGGCCAGCGAATCGAGGTCGCTTAGAAGCCGGATGCGAGCGCCATGCGTCATATCAACGAGGCAAATGGAACCCTGGCGGTAGCGCCTGACCTCGCTTTCGGTATCGTCGACCGCCACATCGCAGTGGAGTGCATCGCTGAGATAGAGCATCAGAAAGTAGGCGTCATCAGGCGGCAAGCACACCGAACGATTTGCGCTGCGGGTCAGCCGGCACTCTAGGCGGGTCACGGAAAATCGAGCGTCGCGAACTGGGCGGGCCAGCAGCCAAGGGGACTGCGGCGCGCCGAAAAAGACTCCCACCCCCTCTTCGGCAATCGTCCTGAAATTCACCTTCCACCTCCCGGATCATGCAATTGGCGGTTCGCGAGCTTCGGGCATAGCCGGGCTCATCGACACAACGGGTCGGCTCCGCGGAAGTTTCCCGCGAATAACAACACGCGTTTCTCGCGACTTATCCGAAGAGGCGTTATTGGCCATTTACGCAGGCAACATATGTGCTCGACCATTGGATTTCTTGCATGATTTGATCCCCTTTTGCCCAGAACTCGCTCCTTAGCGAAAGAGCGGACGGCGCGGTCGGTGCGACTTCTACAGCGGACGAGTTTGCGCAACATATCTTTCGAAGATATCCGAGAATTTGGCGACCCTCATCGGCAGGTTCTCGTGTCGTGAATAGTAGGGCGTCAGCCGGAACTCGGGCGGCTCCTACTCGCGAGGCTGGCGACGTACGGCTGATCTCGATCGAGAGGGTGTGAAAACACCGCTGTGTGTGATGGCCGATGACGACTGCTTTTTGCACGTGCGGTGACGGCATGCGCCGTCCGCCGAGCGTGGTCAGCCGGCGATCGCCTCCATCAGCGGCGTGACGCCGAAGACATTGATCATCCGCTTCATGTTGAAGCCGAGCAGCTACAGGATCATCTCGGTTTTGACCTGTTCGAGGGTCTCCGGGCGGGAATTGGGCACCACCCATCCGCCGAGAGGTTCCGACGAGAAGCAAATTTCGTGGAGCTTGTCGAGGGCGGCGGCCGCCATCGCGCCTTGCAACGTGCCCGACAAAAGCCCCGGTGGCAGCATCAGATAGGTGAGCAGCGTCGCAATCGCTGTCGCCGATATTGTCTCCCGCGCAATATGCGCGCACGGTGCCCACGATCCGCCCAGGCCAGGCCAGCGGGCATGGTCCTGCGTCGCTTTTGCTGGCAGGCATTTGACTTAAGCCTTCGCTAATGCTACGGGTGGGTAATCGTTAACCCTTGGGTGAAGCCGTGACTGTCTCCCTCAACGACATTGCCGAACGCGCGGGCGTCTCCGTCAAGACGGTTTCCGGTGCCCTGCATGGAGGCTCGGCCCGTATGGCTGAGACGACCAGGCAGCGCATCAAGGAGATAGCCGAGGAACTCGGCTACGTCACCAATCTCGCCGCGCGCAGCATGCGGCAGGGCTGGATGCCGCTGATCGGCGTCGTTGCCGACGAGTTGATCACCTCGCCCTTCGCGACGGAAATCATCCGCGGGCTCGACGGCGCGGCGCGGGCCTCTGACATGGCCGTCTTTGCGATGACGCTGAACGGGAGCCGCGATGTAGGCGCGGTGATCGAAGAAGTGCGCCGCTTTCGGCCGCGGGCGATCGCTTATGCCGCCATGTACCACAAGACGGTCGCGCTGCCGGAGGAGTTTGCTGCGACGGTCGGCGTGATGATCAATTGCCGCGAAGCGAACGACCGGGTGACCTCACTGGTACCGGATGAGTTTGGCGCCGCCCGTGACATCACCAGCTACTTGGTCGAGGCTGGACGGAAGAATATCGCGTTTATCAACCTGCCCGGTCTGCTCGCCGGCGAATTGCGCGAGGCCGGGTTCCGACAGGCGATCAATGAGGCGGGCCTCAATGGCGCCGGCGCCCGCGTGTTGCCGGCTGTTCGCAGAACGATTTACAGCGACAGAGCGCACAGTCTCGTTCTTTCCCACATTACCGAGCTGATGAGTGGACCGGACCGTCCGGATGCTATCTTGTGCGGCAACGACCGTGTGGCCATGGAGGCCTATGCGGCGCTGCGTCGTGTTGGCGCACAAATCCCCGACGATGTCGCCGTGGCCAGCTTCGACAATCAGGTCGATATTGCATCCCGCCTCGATCCGCCCTTGACGACCATGGCCCTTCCGCATCGTGCGATGGGCCGACTGGCCGCCGACATCCTGCTTGCCGGCGATACGACACCGGGCGAGTTGCACAAGCTTCCGTTCCAGCTGGTGGAGCGGTCATCCGTATAAAACAGTAGCCACGTAAAACCCGATGAGGAGGAGAAACAGTAATGGGTAATCGTTTACTTTCATTCCTAATGGCATCTGTCACGCTCGGAGGCCTGGCCGAAGCAAAAACCGTCATTCACGTGATGCACCAGGGCGACCCCGGCTGGGTCTCGACCTACGGCGAAGTCGCCAAGCGCTTCGAGGCCGCCAACCCGGATGTCGACATCGAGCTCATCTATGCTCCCCACGACGCCTATAACGAGAAGTTCAGCGCCGCCGTCATGTCCAAGCAGTTGCCGGACGTCATGGAACTCGACGCGCCCTTCCTCGCTAACTATGTCTGGTCGGGCTACCTCCAGCCGATCAAGCCCTTGATCGACCAAGACATCATCGACGACATGACCGAGTCAAACGTCGCGCAGGGCACCTATCCGATCGACAACGAGCTCTACGCCGTTGGCCTCACCGACTCTTCGGTCGTGCTTTACGGCAACAGGAAATATCTGGAAGCGATCGGCGCCCGCATCCCGAAGGGCGTGGACGACGCCTGGACGCGGGAGGAGTTCGAAGGCTACCTCGAAATGCTCTCTAAGCTCGAGGGCGTCAAATGGCCGATCGACACGTTTCGTGGCTACGGCATCAAGACCGAGTGGATCACCTATGCCTACGGTCCCATCCTGCAATCTGCGGGCTGCGACCTCATCGAACGCAAGACCTGGAAATCCGTGGGCACACTCGACAGCGATGCTTGCGTCGATGCGCTGACGATGATGCAGAAATGGGTGAAGAACGGCTGGGTCGTGCCGCAATCCTCCGGCACCAACCAGTTCTTTGCGGAAGGCCATCCCGCAGCGCTCGCGCTCGGCGGTCACTGGTTCTATGCCGAGGCCGCGGCTTCGATGAAGGACGACATCATCGTAATGCCGCTGCCGAAGTTTGGGCCGAAGGGTGCGAGCCCGAACGGCACCTGGATCTGGGGCATCACCACCGCGTCCGAGCATCCGGAAATCGCCGGCAAGTTCGTCAGCTTCATGCTCAAGGACAAGGCACTGCGCGATTATGCGAAGGAGGATTCCGCCTATCCCGGTTTGAAGAGCTTCGCCGCCGATTCGCCCCTTTACGCTAACGGGGGCCCGATGGCCATCGCCTTCGAGCAGGCGTCAAAGACGGCGATCGCACGGCCGCCGCATCCGGCCTATCCGATCATCACCTCGGCCTTCATGGGAGCAGTCGATGAGATCTTCAATGGCGGCGACGTCAAGACGGCGCTGACCGCCGCGGCCGAGAAGATCGACGAGGACATCGAAGAAAACGACGGCTACCCGCCCTTCGACGAGCAGCAATAGCGCTTGCAAGCGGCCGCGTGGCACGCCAATGCCGCGCGACCGCTTCAGCCGATCGACAAGCAACGCATCCTGAAATGAGGAGGAGATCATGACCCTGCAGCAACCGGCGCTGCCGGCGACGGCTGTCGCGACGCGCCCCGCCCGGCGAAGAGACAGGGCCCGCCTTTTCCAGGAAATCGGCATGCTTGCGCCAGCCGTGGCGCTGCTGACGATCTTCCTCGCCGTGCCGTTCCTCCTGTCGTTCTGGACGGCGATGACCAACCAGCCACTGGTGCCCCGACCGACGCCGGTCCGCTTCATCGGGCTCACCAACTTCCTGCGCATCTTCAAGGACGATCTGTTCTGGACATCGCTCTGGAACGTCTCGCGCTTCACCTTCTGGATCCTGCCGGTGCAATGCGGCCTTGCCTTCGCCAGCGCACTGCTGCTCCACCAGAAGCTGCCGCTCCGCAATTTCTTCCGTGGTCTGTTCTTCCTGCCGGCAATCACCTCAATGGTCGTCGTCTGCGTCATTTGGGGAACGCTTTTCCAATATCCGACCGGGCCATTTAACCAGGTGATCGGCTTCCTTTCCGGCGGCCGCATCCAGCCGATCGACTGGCTCGGCGACCCCAACTGGGCGATGTTCTCGATCGTCCTTCTGTCGGCCTGGCAGGCCTATGGCTTTCAGATGATCGTCTATCTCGCAGGCCTGCAGGGCATTCCCGATGAACTCTATGACGCGGCCAGGATTGATGGCGCCAATGCCTTCCAGCGCTTCTGGCACGTGACCATGCCGGGTCTCAGGCCGACGCATGTCTTTGTGCTGGTGATCACCACTATACAGGCCTTCAAGCTCTATACCCAGGTTGCGATCCTGACCCAGGGCGGCCCGAGGAGCAGCACCGAAACAGTCGTGCACTACATGGTGCGCACCGGTTTC
>NZ_JASKLT010000033.1:0-19102 GCF_030124405.1 Sinorhizobium sp. 7-81
AAAGCAGGACCTTGACCACCACCACCGACCCGAAACATACGTAAAAGGCGGGTCAATTCTCGGCGCAAATGCCGGGTCACTTCTCAGTGCAAATCAACACTCCGCCAGTTCGGCATCGATAACGGGAAGTCGTTAAAGTTGCTTGCAAGGGTCGGATATGGCGGATGGTGGGGTGTATCCACAGACGAGTGGCTCCAAGGAGCTCGTCAGCAAAGGCGGGCGGATCAAATCGTGGCGCTCGGTCGATCGCGTTGGCGGCCTGTCAAAACCTACTCAATAGTACCACGGCGGAAACCCTAACGATCTCGGCTGTTGTAGAGCCACATCCTGACAGAGCGGGTGAGTTCGCTTGGTTGAGCCGGGTTCGTTCATGGGATGCATATCCAGCCCTATGAACGAACAGGCGCCTTCGGATAGTGAAGTCTCATGAAAAGTTGGCAAATGGTGTCCACGAGAGGATTCGAACCTCCGACCCCAGGATTCATACCACTTCGACTTTCGCCGCCACCCGGAGGGCGTTCGTGGTCTGGACTGTCCCTTCACCATAGGCCGAAGCCCTTAGGTGCTGCCCATCCAGTCTCTACACCTTCCCCAGATTTCTCCGGGGCTTGGCTCGGGATTGGCATGCTGGAAGACCAGCGAAGCGTTCCCCGACTTTGAGCAGATCGATTGCAGCGTTTCCGGCTACAACCCCCAATTCGTTCAGGAATCCTGTGCTCTATCCTGCTGAGCTACGTGGACACACAGCACCTCCAATAGCCTAGCGAGGCAGGCCGAGCAACTGCTCTTTTGCAGAAATCTATGGCTCGAATTTGAGCGTGCGCGCGGACCGAGAACCGACCCATCCGCCTAAAGCACTCCGAAAAACGTTACGCGCTCGCAGCTTGATTGCTTAGCAATTCAAACAATTGCAAGAGAACGCGGCAAGTTTCGAACTGTCGAACTGCGGGGCTCCGGAAAGCCGTTCGGGTCAGCATCAACGGGATTCTTGGTTGCGGAAGTAAGATTTCTGCAAGCAGCCCTGGCTGAGGCGGAGACAAACGTTCAGCGATGGTGAACGCCCGTCGTTGCCATCGCTGCTATTCCACATTGATGTACTTACGCTGCTGCCAAAGGCTAAAGTCTGGCATGCGCCAGTTCGCGTCATAGCTCGACGCAATTACTGATACCTTCTCTGCAGGGATCTCCAAGATCGTCTTCGATGACGAAAGCAGAAAAATCGATGAACTCGACCGCAAAAGGAGATTGCCAGCTACCTCGTTCTGTCCGTCGTATTGTATCCCATCAAGTTTCAACCTTACCTCGACACCACCGCCGAAGCGGATGATCCTGAGCAAAGACCCATATGTGTCATAGGCGAATAGGGAGACCGCCATGACAACGAGTAACGGCAAAGTCAGGTAGCCTTGAAGCAACCAAATTGGGCGCTCAGTTACGGCGTACCAGGTGGAAAACGCGAAGAGCGACGTCGAAACCAATAGCAGGATCGCGACGTAAAAGTCTGGAGCATACACTCTGGAACCAAAACCGATCCCGGTAGCGACCGCCAAGTATGCGAACAGTGCAGCACCAAACGCAATGATAGACAGCGGCAAAAATGTGGCCTTGATAACGTTATGGAATAATTTAAGTAAAAACCCTATTGCCTCGTCGGATATTACGATCGCAAAGCCTGCTATTCCAATGACATCCAGGTTCGTCCTTATTACGTGGATGTAATCATTGAATCTATTGAGGGTTATTTTGAATTGCAATAATATTAACGCTGCTACTGTTACGATGGCAATCGAGAGCGCGAAGCCGATAAAAGACCAAAGCCCGAGTGTGAACTGGATATACGGCGTGCCCTCGATAGGGACCCTGAGGCCAAACCGCGCCGCGTAGATAGCAGTTGCGGGCATCGACAAGAACCCGATGACGAATGAGACAGCTACGGATTTTGTAAGGAGGATGCCTCCGAATTTTATGCCGTTGGGCAAGCGGCTAAACAGCCAGCACAGTTCCCGCCAGAACGACTTAAAATTCTCCCACCAACGCCGGATTGTCGTTATCTCCGGATCCGTTCCCGATGCGATGGCGTTCAGACTGCTGATCGGTGTGTCGATATGCGAAGTCATTTGGTGCCCCTGCCTGCGGCGCTCGGATAACACGCAAAAGTGGATAAACCCTCAATGACGAAGACCTGAAGCGCTTAGCGCCAGGGATCTCAAGAAATTTTGCAACTCCGTCAGTTGCCACGTCGCTGTTTTTCAGTTTGGGGTAAATCGGGAACCGCCATCCGTCTCGCGAGACCGGGCAGTAGGCGCGCGTCAAAGATCAACGTTCCAGTTTCCCAGGTCGCACTCCTTTTCGGAGAGTTGAACAGGGGGCCATTGCGGATACCGCGATCTCGACTGCAAATGAGTTTGATCTTCCGATCGGTAACCTTACCAAGCCAGAGACACGTTTGGGAGCAAGCGGTTGACAGCAAACCGGTAAAGTTTTTGCCCTTAAAGGCGCTCTATCCTGCTGAGCTACGGGACCACTCGGAATAGACCCATACAAAAGCAAGGCTCCTTCGCCAAGTGTTTTTGCGCGGCGCCCCGCCGATTTGCGGACCACCCGGGGTGCCGCTTTACACTTTTGCGTTTCCCACTTTACAGCGCCGCACGTCTTATCAGACGCGCAACGGTCACTGCAGGATTTGAATCGCTGCATAATTTTGTCCTTAAATCGAATAGGATTTAAGGAATTATGCAGTAGCATCTGCGACGCTGCGGATGCTAAGCAAGCCGGCGGCGGCCGGAGGAGCGTCCTGCCGTTTCCTCGACATCCATCCTGAGATCTGATCCACACATGTTCATCGGAATTGATTGGGGCGGCACGAAAATGGAAGTCATCGCGCTTGATGGCGATGGCGAAACGCGCGCCCGGCACCGTGTCGCCACGCCGACGAGCGGCTACGACGACTGCATCCGCGCCGTGATCGACCTCGTGGCCGCGGCTGAGCAGACGGCGGGCGCCCGCGGAACGATCGGCATCGGCATTCCCGGCAGCCCCAATCCGCGCACCGGTATCGTCCGCAATTCCAATGCCGTTCTCATCAATGGCAAGCCGCTCGGCCGTGATCTCGAAGCCGCCCTCGGCCGCGAGGTGCGGCTTGCCAACGACGCTAACTGCCTTGCCGTTTCGGAGGCGGTGGACGGTGCCGGCAAGGATGCCCGCGTCGTTTTCGGCGTGATCGTCGGGACTGGCCATGGTGGCGGGCTCGCGATCGAAAAAAAGGTTCATGCCGGCTACCAGGGAGTTGCCGCCGAAATCGGGCACTATCCGCTGCCCTGGATGACGCGGGACGAATATCCCGGCCACAAGTGCTGGTGCGGCAAGCTCGGCTGTCTCGATATGTATGCCTGCGGCACGGGGCTGGAGCTCGATTATCGCACGACGACCGGCGTCGATCGCCGGGGCAGGGATATCATCGAGGCGAAGCGCGCGGGAGATCCGGTGGCGATCGGTGTTTATGAGCGCTTCGTCGATCGTCTTGCCCGCAGTCTGGCGCTTTTGACCAATGTGGTCGACCCGGACGTCTTCGTGCTCGGCGGCGGCATGTCCAATGTCGATGAAATTTACGGCGAACTGCCGGCGCTGATCACCAGATACATCTTCGGAGACAGTTTCGAGACGCCGATCCGCAAGGCGGTGCACGGCGACAGTTCCGGCGTGCGCGGCGCCGCCTGGCTCTGGAAGAACTGAGTCCTGACCTGAGAGCGAGGAGATATCATGAACATCGACAACGATCTGCGCCGCATCGCGCTGCAGGAGCGGGAACTGCAGTTCGAAAGCTTCAATCTCGATACGGCCTGGGAGCTCGGCTCGATCCTCCGGCGCATGGCGGCCGAGCGAAAGCTCGGCGTGGTCATCGACATCACGCTTTTTTCCATGCAGGTCTTCTACGCGGCGCTCGAAGGCGCGACGCCGGACAATCCCAGCTGGGTTCGGCGCAAGCGCAACACGGTCTTCCGGCTGTTCAAGAGCAGCTATGCTACCGGCCTCAGCCTGTTGAAGCAGCAGACGAACCTGCAGGCGAAGCTCGGCCTGCCGGATGCCGAATACGCCGCGCACGGCGGTAGCTTCCCGATCGTCGTCAAGGGTACGGGCTGCATCGGCGCCGTCACGGTTTCGGGATTGCCGCAGCGCGACGACCATAATCTTGTCATCGAAGCAATGGTTGAATTACTCAAGGCGGACCACACCGCGTTGAAGCTCGAGGACTGACAGGAACGGACACCGCATGAATATTCACTCGCAGGCGCGCGAACTCGCCGGCTGGCTTGCCGATGCCGCTTTGCCGCTTTGGCGGCAAAAGGGTTTTGACGATGCCAGCGGCGGTTTCGTCGAGACCATCGACATGCAGGGTGAGCCGACGCGGGCCAATCGTCGCTCGCGCGTGCAGCCGCGACAGGTCTATTGCTTCGCGGAGGCCGGACGGCGCGGCTGGCCGGGAGACTGGCGCACCGTTGCCGAAGCAGGGCTTGCCTATTTCGATCGCGTCTATCGGCGACCAAGCGGCTTTTACGCCGCGCTTGCCGACGCCGACGGCCAGGTGATCGACCCGTCCTTCGATCTTTACAACCAAGCCTTCGCGCTGCTCGCCTTCGCCTATCTGGCGGAGGTCTTCCCGGAGCGGAGAGGCGAGATGGCCGACCGCAGCAATGATCTCAGGCGAAAGCTCGAGGTCCATTGCAAGCACCCGATCGCCGGTTTCGAGGAGGACAACCCGCCACGCCTGCCGCTCGGTTCCAATCCGCACATGCATCTTTTTGAGGCGTGCCTGGCAAGCGAGACGGTGGAAGGCTTCGACAAGGTGGCCTGGGCCAATCTTGCCGACGAGATCGCCCACTTGGCGATGGATCATTTCATCGATACCGAAACCGGTGGCTTGCGCGAGTTCTTCGATCACGAGTGGGCGCCCTTTCCAGGCGAGAAGGGTCGCGTCGTCGAGCCGGGTCACCAGTTCGAATGGGCGTGGCTCCTGCTTCGCTGGGCGGAGCGGCGCGGCAGTGCCGAAGCCATAGTCAAGGCGCGGCAACTGTTCGAGATCGGTGAGGAACACGGCATCTGCCCGAAGCGCGACGTCGCGATCATGACGCTCCTCGATGACTTTTCGGTCGCCGATCCGGTGGCGCGGCTCTGGCCGCAGACTGAATGGCTGAAGGCGGCAATCCGTTTCGCCGCCTTGACCGAGGGGGAGGAGCGCCAGCGTTATCTCGCCTCGGCAACTCGGGCGGCAGCAGCCCTCGAGCGCTTCCTTCAGACACCTATCCGCGGTCTCTGGCGCGACAAGCAGCAGGCGGATGGCGCGTTCGTCGAAGAGCCTGCGCCGGCGAGCAGCTTCTATCACATTGTCTGCGCGATCTATGAGTTGGAGGATTGCCTGAAGCGGGTATAGGGCGCGCACTTTACTGCGGCGTTCAGGTATCAGCCCCTCACCCTAGCCCTCTCCCCGCAGGCGGGGAGAGGGGACTTGGGGCAGTTGCCGCGAGTCTCCTTCGCCCCGCAGGCGGGGAGAAGGTGGCCGGCAGGCCGGATGAGGGGTGTGCCCGGACGCTTCCGAGATTTTCGGACCATCAGTGGTGGCCTGCCGCAGCCGCGGCGGGCCATTTTTATTTCACCACGGCGAAATTGTGATCGGTGCGTATGTTGACATAAAGATATGTTTATGTGAGTAAATCACTAATTATTTGTCGTTTTCAGAACGGGGGATTTCCCATGCCCGCCATCAACTCCCTTTTCGGCGATGTTTCGCCCAGGCCTGATGGTTCGGAAATCTTCCGCGCGCTCAGTCAGGCGGCTGCCGAACGCATCCTGATCATGGACGGCGCGATGGGGACCGAGATCCAGCAGTTGGGTTTCGTCGAGGATCATTTCCGCGGCGAGCGCTTCGGCGGCTGCTCCTGTCATCAGCAGGGTAACAACGACCTCCTGACGCTGACGCAGCCGAAGGCAATCGAGGACATCCATTACAGCTACGCCATCGCGGGCGCCGACATCCTCGAAACCAACACCTTCTCATCGACCCGCATCGCCCAGGCCGACTACGGCATGGAGGATATGGTCTATGAGCTTAATCGCGACGGAGCACGGCTGGCGCGGCGCGCAGCAAGGCGCGCTGAGGCGGAAGACGGCAGGCGGCGTTTCGTCGCTGGCGCGCTCGGACCCACCAACCGTACCGCGTCGATTTCCCCTGATGTCAACAATCCCGGCTATCGCGCGGTCACCTTCGACGATCTGCGGCTTGCCTATGGCGAGCAGGTTCGCGGCCTGATCGACGGCGGCGCCGATATCATCCTGATCGAGACGATCTTCGACACGCTGAACGCCAAGGCGGCGATCTTCGCCACTGAGCAAGTCTTTACCGAGAAAGGGCTTCGCCTTCCGGTGATGATCTCCGGCACGATCACGGATCTTTCCGGCCGCACGCTTTCCGGACAGACGCCGACCGCCTTCTGGCACTCGGTGCGCCATGCCGCACCCTTTACGATCGGGCTCAATTGCGCGCTCGGCGCAAGCGCCATGCGTGCCCATATCGACGAGCTATCGCTGGTCGCGGACACGCTCGTCTGCGCCTATCCGAATGCCGGCCTACCGAATGAATTCGGCCGCTACGACGAAAGTCCCGAAGCGATGGCGGCTGAGATCGAGGGTTTCGCCCGTGACGGGCTCGTCAATATCGTCGGCGGCTGCTGCGGATCGACCCCCGCCCATATCCGCGCGATCGCCGAAGCCGTCGCCAAGTATCCGCCCCGGCAGATTCCGGAAGTGGAACGGCATATGCGGCTTTCCGGCCTGGAGCCGTTCACGCTTACCAAGGACATTCCCTTCGTCAATGTCGGCGAGCGCACCAACGTCACCGGATCCGCCAAGTTCCGTAAGCTCATCACCGCCGGCGACTATGCGGCGGCGCTCGACGTCGCGCGCGATCAGGTCGCGAACGGCGCCCAGATCATCGACATCAACATGGACGAGGGCCTGATCGATTCGGCTCGCGCGATGGTCGAGTTCCTGAACCTCGTCGCATCCGAACCCGATATCGCGCGTGTTCCGGTGATGATCGATTCGTCCAAATGGGAGGTAATCGAGGCGGGCCTCAAATGCGTGCAGGGAAAGGCGCTGGTGAACTCGATCTCGCTCAAGGAAGGCGAGGAGGCGTTCCTGCATCACGCGCGACTGGTGCGCGCCTATGGCGCGGCGGTCGTGGTGATGGCCTTCGACGAGAGCGGTCAGGCCGACACCAGGACCCGCAAGGTAGAGATCTGCAAGCGGGCCTATCGGCTGCTCACCGAAAAGGTGGGCTTCCCGCCGGAGGACATCATCTTCGACCCGAACATCTTCGCGGTCGCGACCGGCATCGAAGAGCACAACAATTACGGCGTCGATTTCATCGAGGCGACGCGTGAGATCGTCGCTGCGCTGCCGCATGTCCATGTCTCCGGCGGTGTGTCGAACCTTTCCTTCTCCTTCCGCGGCAACGAGCCGGTGCGCGAGGCGATGCATGCCGTGTTCCTCTATCACGCGATCCAGGCGGGCATGGACATGGGCATCGTCAATGCCGGCCAGCTGGCCGTCTACGACACGATCGATCCGGAACTCCGCGAGGCCTGCGAGGATGTCGTGCTCAACCGCCGGGCAGACGCGACCGAGCGTATGCTGGAGCTTGCCGAGCGTTATCGCGGGCAGGGCGGGGCGCAGGGGAGGGAGAAGGATCTCGCCTGGCGCGAATGGGCGGTCGAAAAGCGGCTGGAACATGCGCTCGTCAACGGCATCACTGAATTCATCGAGGTGGACACGGAAGAGGCACGGCTCGCGGCCTCTCGTCCGCTGCATGTCATCGAGGGTCCGCTGATGGCGGGTATGAACGTCGTCGGCGATCTCTTCGGCTCGGGCAAGATGTTCCTGCCGCAGGTGGTGAAGTCGGCGCGGGTGATGAAGCAGGCAGTCGCTGTGCTGCTGCCGTACATGGAAGCGGAGAAGCGCGCCAATGGCGGTGACGGAACGCGCGAGAGCGCCGGCAAGATCCTGATGGCGACGGTCAAGGGCGACGTGCATGACATCGGCAAGAACATCGTCGGCGTCGTGCTTGCCTGCAACAATTACGAGATCATCGATCTCGGCGTCATGGTGCCTTCGGCAAGGATCCTCGAAGTGGCGAAGGAGCGGAAGGTCGACATCATCGGGCTCTCCGGCCTCATCACGCCTTCGCTTGATGAAATGGTCCATGTCGCCTCGGAACTCGAGCGCGAAGGCCTCAATATCCCGCTGCTGATCGGCGGCGCCACGACGAGCCGCGTCCACACGGCCGTGAAGATCAATCCGCGCTACAGCCTGGGGCAGACGGTCCATGTCAACGACGCCAGCCGCGCGGTCGGGGTCGTGTCCAGCCTGCTCTCGCCGGACGTGCGCAAGGGCTACATGGAGACGATCCGCGCCGAATACCACAAGGTCGCCGACGCGCACGCGCGCAACGAGGCGGAGAAGCGACGCCTGCCGCTGTCGCAGGCACGCGCCAACGCCCAGAAGCTCGATTGGAGCACCTATCGACCGAAGGCGCCCTCCTTCCTCGGAACCCGCGTTTTCGAAGACTGGGACCTGGCGGAGCTTGCCCACTACATCGACTGGACGCCGTTCTTCCAGACCTGGGAACTGAAGGGCGTCTACCCAAGGATCCTCGACGACGATAACCAGGGCCCGGCCGCGCGCCAGCTCTTCGACGACGCCCAGGCTATGCTTCAGAAGATCGTCGCCGAAAAGTGGTTCGCGCCGAAGGCCGTGGTCGGGTTCTGGCCCGCCGGCACGGTCGGTGACGATATCCGCCTGTTCACCGATGAGGCGCGCGACGCGGAACTTGCGACCTTCTTCACCCTGCGACAGCAATTGGTGAAGCGTGACGGGCGGCCGAATGTTGCGCTTGCCGACTTCGTGGCGCCGGTCGACAGCGGCTCGAGAGACTATCTCGGCGGCTTCGTGGTGACCGCGGGCATCGAGGAGGTGGCGATCGCCGAGCGTTTCGAGCGCGCCAACGACGACTATTCCTCGATCATGGTCAAGGCGCTTGCCGACCGTTTCGCCGAGGCCTTTGCCGAGCGCATGCACGAATATGTGCGCATGGAGCTCTGGGGCTATGCTCCCGATGAAGCCTTCACGCCGCAGGATCTGATCGGCGAACCTTATGCCGGCATCCGCCCGGCGCCCGGCTATCCGGCGCAACCGGATCACACGGAAAAGGAAACGCTTTTCCGCCTCCTCGACGCCGAGGCGGCAATCGGGGTCGAGCTCACGGAGAACTATGCGATGTGGCCGGGCTCGTCGGTTTCCGGCCTCTATATCGGCCATCCGGACGCCTATTATTTCGGCGTCGCCAAGATCGAGCGCGACCAGGTCGAGGACTATGCGGAGCGCAAGGCGATGGGCGTTCGCGAGGTCGAGCGCTGGCTCTCGCCGATCCTCAATTACACGCCGATACCGGAGACGGAAGCGGCGGAGTAGGGATCCGAACCGACCATATACGGGTGCGGATACCCCTCTGCCCTGCCGGGCATCTCCCCCACGAGGGGAGATCGGCAAGCGGCGATGTCGTGCCCAACCCTACCGCGCGTTTTGTTGGCGACTTCCGCATTTGCGAGTCCCCGTTCAGGCAGGGCTCAGCTCCCGGCCAATCTCCCCGCTTGTGGGGGAGATGCCCGGCAGGGCAGAGGGGGGTGTCGCTTCAGCAGCTCGCAGATTCTACTCCGCGCGATACCCGCTGTCGCCGCAAATAGCACCGTGCCACGCTCACCCTTTGATGTACCAGCCCCAGGGTTCGTCGGCATCGAAGCTGGTGATCTGCTTCACCTCCAGATAGTTGGCGAGCCCCCAGTGGCCGAGTTCGCGGCCGATGCCGGATTGCTTGTAGCCACCCCACGGTGCTTCGACGAATGTCGGCTGCGAGCAGTTGACCCAGACGATGCCGGCGCGCAACGCGCGGGCGACGCGTTCGCAGCGCGCCCTGTCCTTGGACATGACCGCCGCGGCAAGGCCGAAGCGGCTGTCATTGGCAAGCCGGATCGCCTCCTCTTCGTCGCTGAACGGCATGACGCAGACGACGGGGCCGAAGATTTCCTCCCGCCAGACGAAGCTATCCTCTGACATGTCCGTCAGCACCGTTGGCTCGATGAAGTAGCCGCTGTTGAAGCCGGCCGGACGACCGCCGCCAGCTGCCACCGTGACGCCGTCCTGCCGTGCATGTTCGATCGCGGCGAGAATCTTGCTGTATTGCCCTTTGGAGACGATCGGCCCGAGCAGCGTGCCCTCATCGAGGCCGTTGCCGATCTTGATCTTGGCCGCCTCCTCGGTCAGCCGCGTCAATACGGTGTTGTAGATAGGCTCTTCGACCAGCACGCGCGAGGTCGCGGAGCAGACTTGCCCCTGGTTCCAGAAGATGCCGAACATGATCCATTCGACCGCCTTCTCGATATCGCTATCGGCGAAGACCACGAAGGGCGACTTGCCGCCGAGTTCGAGGCTGATGTTCTTGATGTCCTGGGCGGCGGCCATCATGACCTTGCGGCCGGTCGGCACGGAGCCGGTGAAGGCAAGCTTGTCGACCAGTGGATGTTCTGTCAGCGGCTGGCCCGCGTCCACGCCGGTGCCGGTGACGATGTTGAGAACCCCGGGCGGCAGGTCGATTTCTTCGGCGATCAGGCCGAGCTCGAGCGCCGTCAGCGGCGTGAGTTCGGAGGGCTTCAGGACTATGGTGCAGCCGGCGGCGAGCGCCGGCGCGACCTTCCAGGCGACCATCAGCAGAGGATAGTTCCAGGGCGTAATCGCGCCGACGACGCCGAGCGGCTCGCGAACGGCTTTCGATGTGAAGCGGGTGTCTGCGACCGCGATCGGCTCCTCGGCATTGGTGTCGAGTTCTTCGGCAAGACCCGCGTAATAGTTGAAGCAGCCGACAGCGTCGTCGATATCCCAGAGCGCCTCCGGCAGCGGCTTGCCGTTGTCCATGACTTCTAGTCTTGCAAGCGCGTTGCGTCGCTCATCGATTTTTCCAGCGATTGCCCGAAGATACCGGGCTCGCTCTGCGCCGGTCAGTTTCGGCCAGGGACCGCTGTCGAACGCGATGCGGGCCGCCTTCACGGCGCGATCGACATCGTCTGAGGTACCCGCCGGCGCCTTGCAGATCACCTCTTCCGTCGCCGGATTGACGACGTCGAACGACCCGCCCTTGCGCGGCTTCTGCCATTTTCCGTCAATGAAAAGCTTATCCAGCATACCCTTCCCCTTTACAGCAGGCCGAGTATTGCTCGTGTGGCCGCCATCGCGCCAGTCCCTCACGCGTTTTCGTGCAGCCCTCGCTTCATAGACACGGGACCGGGAGGTGCCCGATGGCCGCGCTGGCCCGTCACGCCTCTATCGGTTCGCCGCGACTATCATTTCCGCCGCCTTTTCCGCGATCATGATCGTCGGCGAATTGGTGTTGCCGGAGGTGATCGTCGGCATGATCGAGGCGTCGGCGATGCGCAATCCCCTGATCCCGCGCAGGCGCAGTTCAGGATCGACGACGCTGTCTTGGTCGGCGCCCATGCGGCAGGTGCCGACCGGGTGGAAGATTGTGGTGCCGATATCGCCGGCAGCGCGCGTCAGATCCTCGTCGGTTTCGTAAGCCGGACCTGGCTTGAACTCGATCGGATTGAAGCAGGCAAAGGACGGTTGCGAGACGATGTGGCGGGTGAGGCGGATCGCCTTGACGGCAACATCACGATCGGCTTCGGCAGTCAGATAGCGCGGGCGGATGTCGGGTGCGGCAGCGAAGTCGGGTCCCTTCAGATGCACCGAGCCGCGGCTTTCCGGCCTCAAGTTGCAGACGCTGGCGGTGATTGCCGGGAACGGGTGAACCGGTTCACCGAATTTTTCGAGCGTTACCGGCTGAACGTGATACTGCAGGTCCGGCGTTTCCTTTTCCGGGCCGGACCGGGTGAAGATGCCGAGCTGACTCGGTGCCATCGCCATCGGGCCGGAGCGGCGGGCGAGATATTCGAAGCCGATCGCCGCCTTGCCGAATAGCGAACTGGCCTTCTCGTTTAGCGTCGGAACGCCGGTGACCTTGTAGGCGAGCCGCAGTTGCAGGTGGTCCTGCAGGTTCTCGCCGACGCCGGTCAGCTCGTGGCGCACTTCGATGCCGTTTCGACGCAGGACATCGGGTTGGCCAATGCCCGAGAGCTCGAGAACATGCGGCGAGCCGATCGCGCCGGCCGAAAGCACGGTTTCGCGCCGGGCATCTGCGCGCTTGGTGACGCCGTCGTGCTGGAACTCGACGCCGGCAACGCGTCCGTCTTCGATGACCAGCTTCTGGACATGCGCCTTCGTCAGGACGACGAGGTTGCGCCTGTGCCTGGCAGGCCTCAGGAAGGCCTTGGCCGTGTTCCACCGTATACCGGAACGCTGGTTTACGTCGAAATAACCGGAGCCTTCATTGCTACCGCGGTTGAAATCGTCCGTTTCGGGAATGCCCGCCTCACTCGCCGCCTTTTGGAAGGCGTCGAGCACTGCCCAACGGACGCGGGCCTTCTCGACGCGCCATTCACCGCCCGCGCCGTGCATGTCGTCGGCGCCGCGATAATGGTCTTCGGACTTCCTGAAGAGCGGCAGCACGTCCTCCCAACTCCAGCCGGCACAGCCGAGCTGGCGCCAAAGATCGTAGTCGCGCGCCTGGCCGCGCATGTAGATCATGCCGTTGATCGAGGAGCAGCCGCCGAGCACCTTGCCGCGTGGGTAGCCGAGCGAACGGCCGTTGAGGCCCTCCTCCGCCGCGGTCGTGAAGCACCAGTCCGTGCGGGGATTGTTGATGCAGTAGAGATAGCCGACCGGAATGTGAATCCAGTGATAGTTGTCGCTGCCGCCGGCTTCGAGCAGCAGAACGCGGCGATCCGGATTCTCCGAGAGACGGTTTGCAAGAACGCAGCCGGCGCTACCCGCTCCGACGACGATGTAGTCGAACGTGTCCATGGGCTTTCTCTAATTTCGCGGCCCAGCGCTCTCGGCGCCGGGCTATAGGCGTCAGTGCTTGTGGCGATGCTCGAAGCCGAGTTTGCGGCCGAGGCGCGAGTTGTAGAACTCTCCGACAATGCCGCGGCGGAAGAGCAGCACGCAGGCCATGAAGACAAGGCCGGTGATGATCGTGACCGGGAATTCGGACGTTGCCAGATAGTTCTGAAGCGTGACGACGAGGCCCGCGCCGAAGAGCGGCCCGATCAGCGTGCCGATGCCGCCGAGCAGGGTCATCAGGATGACCTCGCCCGACATCTGCCAGCCGACATCGGTCAACGTGGCGAACTGGAAGACCAGCGCCTTCACGCCGCCGGCCAATCCGGTCAGCGCCGCCGACATGACGAACGCCGCGAGCTTGTAGTTCCTGACCGAATAGCCGAGCGAGATGGCACGCGTCTCGTTCTCGCGGATCGACTTCAGGATCATGCCGAAGGGCGAGTTGATGATCCGCCAGATGATGGCGATGCCGATGACGAAGACCGCGAGTACGAAGTAATACATGTTCGTCGACTGCGAGAGATCGATGAAGCCGAAAAGATGGCCGCGCGGGACCGACTGGATGCCATCCTCGCCGTGGGTGAACTCGGCCTGCAGGCAGAAGAAATAGAACATCTGCGCCAGCGCCAGCGTAATCATCGCGAAATAGATGCCCTGACGGCGAATGGCGAAGAAGCCGATGACTGCTCCGAGGAGCGCTGCACCGACGACGCCGACAAGGATACCGAGTTCGGGCGGTACGCCCCATTCCTTGATGGCGTGCGCGGTGAAATACGCCGCGCCGCCGAAGAAGGCGGCATGCCCGAAGGAGAGCAGTCCCGTGTAGCCGAGCAGCAGATTGAACGCGCAGGCGAAGAGCGCGAAGCACAGGATCTTCATCAGGAAGACCGGGTAGAAGAACAGGGGGGCAAGCAGCAATAAGGCAAGGCCTACGCCGAGAAAGATCGTCTGGGCGACAACCGGCGAGCGTTCCTTCTGCTTCTCAAGTTCGAGTGTCAGCGTCATATCAAGCATCCCGGCCGAAGAGGCCTGCGGGTCTCAGCAGGAGAACAATGGCCATGATCACGAAGATCACGATATTGGAGGCCTCCGGATAGAAGACCTTGGTCAGCCCCTCGGCGACACCGAGCATGTAGCCGGTGATGATCGCCCCCATGATCGAGCCCATGCCGCCAACGACGACGACGGCAAAGACGATGATGATGATGTTCGAACCCATCAGCGGCGAGACCTGATAGATCGGCGCGGCCAGCACGCCGGCAAGCGCCGCCAGCGCCGCGCCGAGACCGTAGGTCAGCGTCAGCAGGAACGGCACGTTGATGCCGAAGGACTGTACGAGCACAGGGTTTTCTGTTGCCGCCCTGAGATACGACCCGAGTTTGGTCTTCTCGATCACGAGCCAAGTGCCGAGGCACACGGCGAGTGAGAAGGCGATGACCCAGCCCCGATAGATGGGCAGGAACATGAAGCCGAGATTGGTGCCGCCCGCAAGCAGCGCCGGCGTCGCATAGGGCTGGCCGGAGGCGCCGTAAAGATAGCGGAAGGTTCCCTCGACGGTCAAAGCCAGGCCGAATGTAAACAGCAGGCCGTAGAGCGGGTCGAGCGAATAAAGGCGCCTCAACATGGTGCGCTCGATGACCGCGCCGAGCAGGCCGACGAGGAGCGGCGCGAGGATAAGCGCCGGCCAATAGCCAATGCCGAAATAAGACAAGAGCAACCAGGCGGCAAAGGCGCCCAGCATATATTGCGCGCCATGGGCGAAGTTGATGACGCGCAGCAAGCCGAAGATGATCGCAAGGCCGAGGCTCAACAGTGCATAGAAGGAGCCGTTGATAAGCCCGATCAGAAGCTGCCCGAGAAAGGCCTGGAGCGGAATTCCGAAAATCGTGGTCATGGCCTACACTCCGAGCACATCATGCAGCATGTCCATGCGTTCGGAAAGTTCCGAAACCGGAAACTCGCCGGCGACACGGCCATGGTCCATCAGATAGAAGCGGTCGGCGACCTTGCTGGCGAAGCGGAAATTCTGCTCGACGAGCAGCACGGTCATGCCGCGCTCCTTCAGTTTCTTCAAGACGTCGCCGATCCGCTGGACGATCACCGGGGCAAGCCCTTCGGTCGGCTCGTCGAGCAGCATCATCCGGACTCCGGTTCTAAGGATACGCGCAATCGCCAGCATCTGCTGTTCGCCGCCGGAAAGCTTGGTTCCCTGGCTGTTACGGCGCTCGTGCAGGTTCGGGAAAAGTTCGAAAATCTCGTCGATGGTCATGCCACCATTGGCAACCGCCGGCGGCAGAAGCAGGTTTTCGTAGACGGACAGGGTCGAGAAAATGCCGCGCTCTTCGGGAATGAAACCGAGACCGCGATGAGCGACGCGGTGGAGGGGCACGCGCAGCAGATCTTCGCCGGCGAAACTGATCTCGCCCTTTCGTTCGCGCACGATCCCCATGATGGCACGCAGTGTCGTCGTCTTGCCGACGCCGTTGCGGCCGAGCAGCGTGACCATCTCGCCCTCGCCGACAGTCATGTCGACACCGTGCAGAATATGGCTTTCGCCGTACCAGGCATTGAGGCCCGAGACTTTGAGCAGAGGTTTCATGTCAGGCATCCTCCGTGCCCATATAGGCGGTGCGCACGCGCGGATCCTCCGACACGGCGGCATAATCGCCCTCGGCGAGAATTTCGCCCCGCTGCAGCACGGTGACATGGTGGCAGAGCGTCTCGACGACCGAGAGATTGTGCTCGACCATCAGGACGGCCCGCTCGCGGGCCACTTCGCGGATGATCTCGGCGACCATGCCGACGTCCTCGTGGCCCATGCCGGCCATCGGCTCGTCCAGCAAGAGCACCTTCGGATCGAGCGCCAACGTCGTCGCGATCTCGAGCACGCGTTTGCGGCCATAGGAAAGATCGGCGGCGATCGCGTTGCGCTCATTTTCGAGGCCGACGGAGCGGATCAACTGATCGGCCTTGGCGTTCAAGGCCTCGAGTGCGGAAAGCGGCTTCCAGAACTGCGTTGCAAGGTTGTTTGGCCGCTGCAGGGCCACACGCACATTGTCGAGCACCGACAGGTGCGGGAACACCGCCGAGATCTGGAACGAGCGGACGAGACCCATGCGCGCAACCTTGTCCGGGGCGGTTTTGGTGATGTCTTCCCCGAGCAGCGTGATCGTTCCATGCGTCGGCTGCAGGAACTTGGTCAGCAGGTTGAACACGGTGGTCTTGCCGGCCCCGTTCGGGCCGATCAGCGCATGCACGCGGGCATGATGGACGTCGAGATCGACATCCTTGACGGCGGTGAAGCCGCCGAAGTCACGGCGGAGACCGCGGGCGGACAATACCACCCGCGGCGCTCCATTCTGCGAAGACATGGCCTCGGTCATCGCGATCCGGCCGATCAGGACTTCACGAGATCGCAGCCGCTCTGGGCCGGATCGATGAAAGCGTCTTTCCCGGGAATGGTCGCGAGAATCTTGAAATAGTCCCAGGGTTCCTTGCTCTCGTCGGGCTTCTTGACCTCGAGAAGATACATGTCGTGGATCATCCGGCCGTTCGGCGCGACGGTGCCGTTTTTGGCGAAGACGTCGTTGACGGGGAGCGCATGCAGTTCCTTGGCGACCGCATCGGCGTCGTCGCTGCCGGCTTTTTCGATCGCCTTCAGATATTGCAGCACAGCCGAATAGGTGCCGGCGTGGACCATGTTCGGCATCTTGCCGGTGCGCTCCATGAAGCGTTTGCCGAACTTCGCGCTTTCCTCGTCGCGGTTCCAGTAAAAGCCTTCAGTCAGCGTCAACCCTTGAGCGGCTTCGAGCCCGAGGCCGTGAACCTCGGCGAGCGTGAACAGCAGCGCCGCCAAGCGCTGGCCGCCCTGGACAATGCCGAACTCGGCGGCCTGCTTGATGGCGTTCGAGGTGTCGAGGCCGGCATTGGCAAGGCCGATCACCTTGGCGCCGGAGGACTGCGCCTGCAGCAGGAAGGAGGAGAAATCGGTGGTTGCCAGCGGATGGCGGACGGCGCCGACGACCGAGCCGCCGTTTTCCTTGACATAGTTGGCGGTGTTTTCCTCGAGCGAATAACCGAAGGCGTAGTCGGCCGTCAGGAAGAACCAGCTGTCACCGCCCTGTTTCACAAGCGCACCGCCCGTGCCAACGGCAAGCGAGTGGGTGTCATAGGCCCAATGGAAGCCATAGGGGCTGCATTGCTTGCCGGTGAGCTCCGTCGTTGCCGCTCCAGTGACGATGTCGATCTTCTTCTTCTCCTTGGAGATCGCCTGAACCGCGAGCGCCACCGACGAAGTGGTCAATTCCATGATGCTGTCCACCTGCTCGGTGTCGTACCATTGCCGAGCGATGTTGGAGGCGATGTCGGGCTTGTTCTGGTGGTCGGCTGTGACCACCTCGACCGGCACGCCGAGCACCTTGCCGCCAAAATCCTCGACGGCCATGAGCGCCGCCTCATAGGAGGACTTGCCGCCGAAATCGGCGTAGACGCCGGACTGGTCGTTGAGAATGCCGATCTTGACCTTGCCGTCCGACGCGTCGGCAAGTGCCGCCGTGCTGCTCGCGAGCACCATTGCAAGCGTGGCGATGAGTTTCTTGTGCATCATGTCTCCTCCCAGGACTGTCAGAACTGGGCGGGCGAATCATCGCGAAAAACGCGCGACGGCTCCGATACGTCTTTCGGCACATCGGTGTTGGATTCGATCCGCTCGGCTCTGTTCAAAATTGGCCAGACATGCTCCTCAGATGTCGGCTCGATGCTTACAATCCCGAAAATTTTGCTTGGATGCAAGCGGGCCGAACCGTAAATTACAAACAGGGTCTGTTCATTTTCGAACAGAGGGGGCGGGCATGAATCCGAATTTCACCTGGGACGACCTGCAATTCTTCCTGGCGGTCGCGAGAACGGGACAACTGTCGACCGCCGCGCGGCGGCTCAGAACCAGCCACGCGACCGTGTCGCGCCGCATCGACCGGCTGGAATTCGCACTCAAGGTCAAGCTCTTCGAACGCAATCCACGCGGTTACGTACTGACGACCATGGGGCAACGCTTCGTCGAGACGGCCGAGCGCATTGAGCGGGAGACGGAGCAACTTCAGCTCGACATCAGCGACGGCATGACCGCACAACGTGGCGTCGTCCGGCTTTCCACGCTTGAGGGCTTCGGAAACTTCTTTCTGTCGGACCGGCTCGCAGCCTTTGCCGACAGCTATCCGAATATCTCGCTCGAACTGGTGGCGATCCAGCAGATCATGTCGCTGTCGCGCAAGGAGGCGGATATCGCCGTGGCGCTTGCGGCGCCCAAGGCCGGCCCATACCATTCCGAGGTGCTGACGCCCTACACGCTGCACGTCTATGGCGCGCGCAGCTATCTCGCCACCCATCCCCTGATCCGCAGCCGCAACGATCTCGGCTCCCACCGTTTCGTCGGCTATATCGAGGACATGATCTTCACGCCAGGGCTCGATTATCTCGGCGAAGTCCAGCCGGGCCTTCGCGCCCATTTCCAGAGTTCGAGCATCCTGACGCAGCTGAAGGCCGCCCGACAGGGGCTGGGTCTCTGCGTATTGCCGCATTTCATGGCGCGCGACGAGCCCAATCTCGAGATCGTCTTGCCGGAGGAAATCGAGCTCAAGCGCACCTACTGGCTGATCTGCCATCGTGACCTGATTGCGGTGCCGCGGGTTCGCGCCGTGCGCGACTTTCTCGTTGAGGCGGTCAGCGAGAACCGGTCGTGTTTTCTGCGCGAAAGATCGGTGCCGGGAAACAACTATCGGCGCGCTCTTGAAGCGCAATAATGCGTTAACCATATTAGGGAGGCGATCAGCGGCAGTGTTTTCACCGTCGAGACACGAAACGCGGGATTTCCGGAGTTCAGTTTTCTCCCTTTCCTGGTCTTCTTGAAATTCCCCTTTGATTTCAGTCGGTTGTGTTTTTTTGACGATTTTTTGAAAATGGCTGTTGACTGGGGAAAGGGTGCGGGTCTATAAGCCCGATCACTGACGAGGGCGGCGGCGCTGCTGGCGACGATGACCTTCGCTCT
>NZ_JASKLT010000034.1:0-16681 GCF_030124405.1 Sinorhizobium sp. 7-81
CGCACCATAGCTCAGCTCTTCGTCCTCGTGGACGAGGGCGACGGCTTCGGGGGCGCGCCGGACCTGCGCCTCGAACAGCTCGTGGATGCACTTGTCCGATGGATAATCCGCCGCCGTCCGGTTCAGCTCCTCCAGCAGATAGCTGCGCTCGTCGGCCGGAAGGATGTCGAGCTCGCGCACCGGCAGCTGCGGGTCGGCCATTGCGGCATGCAACAGATTTTCGAGGTGCTGTGTGACGCGCTCGATGTGCTCGCGCTTTAAGCGATCTGCATCGAAGTACCACCGAAAACTCCCGTCCGCCGAGCAAATAACCAGTGTAAGCACCTCGCCGGATGGGATGGTCTCCGAATCCATACCGGAAGGCAAATCATCGGCGCCGGTGCTATTATGCGTGGTGATCGTGATACCAATCGGCCACGGCCGGTTTGATTGAAACAGTTCGGCATTTCGGAACTTGGGATGGCGCCAGACAAGGTCTCGCACAAAGCTGTCGTTCTCGTTCAACAGAACGCATTCCGCAGCAACAGCCTTGCGCACTTCTTCGAAATTGCAGCTAAGGTCAACGGACACTTCCATTGGGACGACTGAGGCGATAAGTGCCTCTTCTGCAATGAACCCAACTCGCGATGCATTGGGGTTTGTGGCCCAACCCAGCTGAAGTTCTGCTTCGCCTGTGACACGGGCAAGATAGATTAGCCAAGCGCTGATTAAGCATTCAATGCGATATATCGGCGAGAACTTGGTCAATACACTTGGGACCAATGCGCTGCTCGATCGCCAAGCAGACGAAACCGCAGATGCTGACGATGTTGGAAATGGAGGGTGTAATGACTTAAATCGTTGCAGCCGTTGTCGCCAGAAGTCCTCTCGCGGCGCCAGCGTTTCAAATACTCTAGTTATGCTCCTTGCTTGATCATCGCTTAAAATCGGGAGGCGAGCGCCAACGTCCAGATTTGACTGCCTTGCAAGTGCTACTGTATCGATAAGCTGATCATCAGAACTGCCAAACCAAATATCAACATTGTCGGTTGCTGTTGCCACACGCCAGCGGTCTTGATGGATCTCAAGCAATGAACCCGATGGAAATCCACAGCCTGGCGTCGCCACCTCTAGCCGCCGAACTTCGACAGCGTCATTGGCAAGAAGCACCTTAGCCGAGCACAATGGGTTCAAATGATACATCCCAAAGTCCAAGCTACGCACTAACGCTGACAACGATTCTGCAGATTGATCCCACCTTATGCACCCCGCAGCATCAGGTCGTCGATGCCTTGGAAAGTAACTCCTGCCTGCAAGGTTTTGTAATTGACCTTTGAGCCCTCCGTTGATCAAACCTTCAAGGAGTTCGGTAAACCCTCCTATGGCAGCTTGATAACATTTGAGGTTCAGACTTAATGCTGTGTCGGTTGGCGTAATTGATACCAACCGCTGAATGAGCACCTCACCGGTATCGATTCCATCATCGATGCAATGCCACGTAATGGCATGTTCAGGCTCTTGGGCAAGAAGGGCCCACGATGTTGCGTTAGTTCCCGCATATCTTGGCAGTGGGCTGTCATGATAGTTGAAAGCGCCTTGTCGCGCTCGACTAAACACATTCCTTGGCAAGATAAATGGATTGGCGACGGAAAATATAGAGTCTACAGGTCCTGCTTCCAGGAGCGCCGATAGCTCCTCCATGTTTCCCAAGCATGGTATGCCACATTGGGCAGCCCAATCACGGAATATTAGGTCAGCACATAGCGCCGCCTGGATTCCGTAACCCATCTCAATTGCGATCTTTGCGCATTGAATCGCCAGCGTACCACTGCCGATGAAGATGCTGGAGAGTCCAGAGGACACTCTGTTCAAATCACGATCGTTGATCTCGTCCTGAAGGAATCGAATGGCCATTATTATCCCTCATTTAAACCATCGGATCGTTTCTTCGCATGCAAGCCGCCGAGGGCGAGAGTTATCCAGAGCCCGGTATGGTGCGCCTCATGGAGAACTGGCGGCGCATCGGGTCGGACTCGGTGGCCTCGGCAAAGCGCCCGCCGCTATGTTTTGCGCGGCGCTCTCAGTCGAGAGCCCGTGTACTCTTGATATCGAGCCAGAGGGAGGAGTTATCCTGGCTCTCCAATATTGACGGTGCCGATTGAGGCATATTGCAGAGTACGGCGGGCGAACATTCTGGGCATATCTGCGACATAGAATTAGCCGGGATCGGCAACTCCTCGCAGCATTCTAAATTCTTTACCGGTGTCGGGCTGAACAACGGTAATAAAGAGCTCAACTCCTCTGTACCTACACTTCACCAGATCGATGAACCAATGGATTGTTTTGATGTGCTAAATCGGTGCGGTGAATGAGTCGCGCGTCGCCTACTACGTGGGGCTTTCGATGTTGCCGCTTCTGCTGCTGATCCTGGTGGTGCAGAAGCGAAGCGCATACTCTTTCGACGATGATTTTTGTCTTGCCTCATGTGCAACGTCGGAGCAATGCGAACCTTCAACATAGTGTGCCTCAGGATCGCTCGGCTTCCGATCTCCGACCGGTTACGAGCACGCGACCTCTATTTGCTGGACGTGCTTGGCGGGCCTGTGCCGTACTGGGTGGCCGGTGAGTTTACACCGGCGGGGAGCCGTAATCGCGGGGCTGCCTGGGCGGGTGGGGTGCGACACATTGTGAGGCAGCAGATCGCTTCGGGATCAGTGGGGTTAGCGTGAGCCGTGGACCGGCACTGGAATGTGAGCAACGCCGGACCCAAGGCGTTTGGCTGTGATCGCTAGTCGGCCGGATCGACGGTTTTGTTGATGAGACATCGGCATTAACGAACATTGGCGACGTAACGGTCGCTGTCTGTGCGGTTTAGCGGTTGAGGGTCATGGGCCGAATAGGTCTTGGCTCCGGAGCTCGGGCTCGGCCAAACATAATCCTGCACAACCTCCTCTATAGGGCGAAGCCAGTCATGCTGCTGCCGATTTGTTTGGGGGTACGTGCTGAAGGTTCATCGAGCCGGGATTTTCTGCAATCCAGCGGGGCACTCTGAGCTTTCATTAGGTATAGTCGCGGACATTCTCCCAGGCGAGCCGTTGTCGATAAATCCGCGTGGAACGTGCCAATGGAGAGAGCCGTCTGAAGCGGCCATGTCCCATTTCCGACATGTGTCCGACACGGGGCAGTGCGGTCCTGCCAGCCGTAGTCTTCACGAGACCCCAATGCATCTAATTCGATCAGGCGATTAAATACGCCAGACCGATAATATTGTCAGAGGTAAGGAGCGCAATCGAAAAGGCACAATTCGCCTTTGGGACGTACGCCAACCCGGCGCCTATATCGATTTCGACGTCCTGAAATTCCAGAAATTCGCGATGTATTGGGCAATACGCTTTGTAAACTGCCTCCTTTAAAACAAAAAGGTCCCTCCGCTGGAGCAGACGGAAGTCGTACATGCTTTGCTCCCTGGACGTTGCGATCAACTCAATTAGACCGTTCGGAAGAGGCTCATTAGGTTCAATGTCGAGGCCAAGCGACAAAATGGTCTTCTTCTCTGCAATGGCGGCCGCTGCTACCGTAGCGTGATGTGCCAAAGATCCGACAACGCCATCTGGCCAAATCGGAATTCCAAGTTCCGTTTTCAAGATTGGGGTTGGTGGAAATCCAAGTTCGCCGAGGAGTGTTCGGGCGATGATCCTTGCGGCACCGCTCTGGCGACGGACTTTGGCAACAGCGCGTCCCAGCCCTTCAACTTCAGAAGCGAACAAGGCGGCCTCGTCGGCGCATTCTATCCGGCGAGTGCCGACGAGGATCTTCTGTTCGTCAAATGTTATAATCTCCACCTCTTTGCGTCCTTTAAGCTTTTGAATTTTGACCGTCACCCAATCTAGTTAGTTTTCGAGTGGGCACCATGCTACCCGAATCCGGTCATTGGTGTTCTGTTCATTGTTTTGCAACCGCATTCGCTCTGGCAGAGAGGCCGGTGCCCTGCAGACAGGTCCATTAGCTGAAGCACCCGACGGTACCGTGGGGACGGAATGTTAGAAGGAACGGATGCGCGGCCCGACGACGGCACGGGTGTTCGGAGACGTATCGACTTTCTCCACAACAGACTCTGGCACGCCGCCGCTGTTGCGGCGGAGAATTCAGCGTTGTTGCGGTTGTCGACGGCTTCTCGTGAGTCTTCCATCGCTGTGCGGCCAAGCAACAGCGGGTTGAGAGCCGATGAGAGATAGAGTCCGACGAAATTATTCCGCCAGGGAATCGAGATCAGCTGCCCCATCACCGACGTTGAAATAACGTTGTGGTTACAAAGATTCCATGTCGGGGCTCAGATGAAACCCAAAGACGTGTGTTATACACTTGCGCGAGATGTCGGCTATCCGCACGTGTACCAACTGTCGTCAGTGGATGTCCGCGGCCACATAGCATCAGTGGGACTGCGGGGTCTCTTAACCGTCGCTGCGTGCTCGTCGCGATACATGCTGCCCTGAATAGCACATTCCTTCTAGCGTCGCGTCCTCCCACCGCTTCCCAGGTAGCTATGTCACCCTGAGCATGGTGTTTTCCTCCACGAGTCCACCCTCCAGTTTCAGAGCGTCAATCCGGGCGAGGATGGCATCCCGCAACTGCGAGCTGGTCGACTTGAACCCAAGGCCTCGCGCGACCGCGTTAACGGCCTGCTCTGCGGTTGCTCCCATGCTTGCGGCGATGATCTCTTTGAGGCCTTGATCGATTTCCATAGGCGGGATCATCTCGATCCTTCGCAGGCTCAGTGACGTTACGCCACTGCGATCGCGAAGCACGATGGGCGCCTCGGGCCAGACGAGGAACCCCTCTTCCCGGAGGATTTCTCCCGCCCTGTGAGCGATGTCCATCGCCGAACCTACGTGGGCGTCGATACGGTTCCCGGCCCGTTGCAGTCCCCAAGCCGTCCGGATTCGGGTGACGATCTCGTCCTTATGGATCGGCCCCTCGGCTTCGACCGTCTGCTTCACCAGGGAAACGATGACGCCAATTGGAGCCTCATGGAGTTCGCTCGTTATGTTCGGACGAAGCGTCACTTCCACGTAAAGGTTGTTTGCAGGTGTCGCCTCGGAGGCGGCTTGAAGTCCGACTTCCGTGACGTCGGCCCGCTCGATAGTGACGACCTCGACCGGCACCGCGCGCGAAGCCCCGTGATTACCGGATGGGTTGGCGACGGCGTCTGCCTTGGCCTGTTCGATCGCCGCAACAAGTCGTTCGAGTTCAGCCTTGGGTCGCTGGAACCAGTCGGTGCTCCAGATGCGATGAAGCGTCCAGCCGTGATCTTCGAGAACCTCCTGTCGCAAACGGTCCCGGTCACGGGCGGATCGGGAGTCGTGATACGCAGCGCCGTCGTACTCGACACCAACCAGGTAACGGCCAGGAACGGCCTCATCTGCTACCGCGAGGTCGAGGAAAAAGCCGGCAATACCAACCTGAGGATGGACGTGGTAGCCACGCTCCTGGAGGGCTGCCATCACCTGCTCCTCGAACACGCTGTCCATCTGACGATCAGTCCGCTGGCCCATAGCAAGGCGACCGGTCCGGGCGTAGTGGAGGAAGAGCTTGAACGCGAAGACGCCCTTGCCTTTGCCACGCTCGAGATCGATGTCCTCATCGGTGATCGACGAGTAGACTTCGCAGCGCCTCTTGGCGCGGCTGATCAGAACATTCAGTCGGCGCTCGCCGCCCTCGGCGCCGAGCGGACCAAACCGCATCCCCATGAAGCCCTGTGCGTTTTTCGCGTAGGCGACCGAGATTAGAATGACGTCGCGTTCGTCCCCCTGGACGTTTTCCAGGTTCTTGACGAAGAAGGGCTCGTGCGGGTGTGCGTGGAAGAACTCTTCGGTCTGCGGGTTCAGTCGCCGCAGAAGTTCCAACTGATCCTGGATCTCCCTGCGCTGCTTGATTGAGAACGCGGCGACGCCCAGCGAGAGGTTCGGGTGCTCGATCGCGTGACGGATGATCGCCTCCGCGACCACCTTGGCCTCCGTATTGTTCATGCCGTCCTCGAACACGCCACCGGGCACGTGACGAAAGCGGAGCCCAATCCCCGCCTCCTGCGTATACGGAGACGGAACTATGAACAGCTTGCTGTCGTAGAATTCGGAGTTGGAGACCGCGATCAGCGACTGGTGACGACTGCGATAATGCCACCGCAGCATCCGCTGCGGCAGCCCTCGGGCCGCGAAGAGGCCAAGAATGCTTTCGATGTCTGAGACCTGCGCGCCGTCCTGTCCGTCGTCGTCCTCCGATCCACCGGACGTCATCTTTGCGAAGAAGCGGGTTGGCGGCAGCTGCCGCTCGTCTCCGACGACCACAACCTGCTTCGCACGCGCCACGGCGCCGAGGGCGTCGACCGGCTGGATCTGACTGGCCTCGTCCATCACGAGGAGGTCGAATTCAAGCTGGCCTGGGGGCAGGAACTGCGCGATCGAGAGCGGACTCATCATAAAGACGGGCTTCAATGCCTGAATGGCTGGAGACGCCTTCTGCATCAGCTGACGGATGGGCATGTGACCCTTACGCCGAGCCATTTCGCCGCGGAGGACGCCGACCGGGCCGATACCCATGACCGCCGGAATCTTCTTATGATGCGCGCGCACCACCTCCAGCCGTGAAAGCGCCATGCGGCTGCGATCCAGAGTGGCGAATTCGCTCACGAGGCGGCTATGAACTTCGCCGTCGAACCGGACGAGTTCCGGATCCCGCCGGTGCTGATCCCTCAGGACCGCCTCGTAGATGGCCATCTCGACGTACGACGCGACGTCGTCGGGCCGCACTCGGCCGTCGTCGAGCCGTTCCACGACCAGGCCGACGCCGGCTTCACTCGCGTCCTGCGCCCTGCCCTTGTAGGCGGCCCATTTCGAAAGCTGCTCGTCGTTCTCGATCCATCGGTCGATCTTCGCCCTCAGCAGATCGAGCGGGGCATCGTTGGCGCTCTCCGCTCCGAGGACGATATTCCGATCCGCCTTTAGGAAATCGAGGATGTCGCCGATCCCTATTGCCAGGGCGTCCCCCGCGCCAGAAGCCGTGTGTGCTGCCTTGGCGGTGGACGCGCGGTCCTCGATCCGCGAGGCAAGATGCCTGATGTCGCTGTTCGAAGAAACCCATTCGGCAATCGACGCCAGCGCCGGCCAGTCGGATTCAGCCCCCATCCATTGTCCGGCGAAGGCTGCGTGCCCGGTGACTTCGAACGCGTCCAGCGACACTTTCAGTGCCTGGGCCTCGGACAGGAGCTTCAATGCCTGCAGTCGCACCGACGCCTCGCAATGTGGTGACCGCGAAAGGGCGAGGAACGCTCGGTCTGCCTCGGCAACATCATGGAAGAGCTTGGCAGCGTCGGTGAGGACTACGCTTTCTGCGCCGGGCACGTCGGCGAAGAGTTTCGCCGCTTCTTCGCCGAGGTCGCTCCAGGCGGATAGCAGCAGACCACGTACCTCCTGCTGCAGCGAGTGCACCTGCTCGCATCGGGCGGCGACGGCAGCCTTGTCGCTGAGCCGACCTGCGATCAGCCTTGCCTCCGTTCCGACGCCGCGCAGGCTCCGCATCCACAGAACGAGGTTTTCCAGCGGCTTGGGATCGGAGCGTTCGCCGCGCCAGTCGGCTCCAAACGCCGATCGCCCGAGAGAGTCGCCGTCCTTGATGATGGCACGCGCCTGCTTGCCCTTCTGGAGCAGGTCGAGGATGCGGATCGTCTCTGCCGGTGTCGTCTGGGGCATCACCGTCTTCAGCAATGCCTTGGCCTTCCGCCAGTCGCCGCTCAGGAACTTGAAGAGCTTCTCGCCATGGATTGCGACCGCCGTACGAGCATCAGTCAGATCGATGTCCCATGCCTGGTCGGAGATCCTTCCAGACAACTCCGACTGAACCTGTCTGAGCGTCGCCACTGCTTCGGCCAAGTCGCCCGCTTGGTCGAGGCCACGTTCCCATATTGCAGCGACGAAGGCGTCCGGGCTGGCGTCGGGAGCTTCGGCCACCCGCTGGCCGATGACGATCAGCCGGTCGATCGAGGTAAGCGTGGGAGAGGCGTTGACGCCGAGCAGGCCACGCAGAGCGCTCGCGGCGCTCAGGAAGCGAGGGAGCGCTGCGTCGATCTGAGAGAGAGTGGCGAAGCCGGCCGCAGGGAAGTCCGTGGGCAGCCGTGCAAACTGCGTGGCAATAGGCGACGGGTCCGTCGCCCAGGCCTCGCCTTGAAACAGAGCGTCTACATCGCCTCTCAGGCGTGAGAACTGTGCTCCATCCTTGACTGCCTTGGCGATCGCCGACTGCTCCGTATCCCAGATCGGGTTCGCCAATGCCCGCGGCGCGACCTTTTCAGGGCATGACGCAATCCGCTCGGCAAGTGCCACGTCCTTCTTGAACGAGGTGATGGAGAACGGCCTTTCCCGCTCCAGGCGGGCGCTAACCGCCTGCATATCCGCGACGAGCTGCGTTAGGTCGGAACTCGCTGTTCTCAGGCGGCCGGTCAGACGCTCAAGATCGAGCGGCGTGATGCCCGTGAGACCAACGCCATACCACGGATGATCGATCGGGAGACCGATGTCCCTGATACGCTCCGCCAGTTCCGACAGAAGCATGACAATCCGGTCGCGGGTCTCGGGCGTCCAGGTCGTGGCGTTCGCAAGCTCGATGTCCGAAGGCGGAAGGCCTTGCCGCCTTAGTCGCGAAAGGTGGCCGGTTACCTGGAACGGCGTCAGCCCGTAAGGCTGATAGACTGTGTGCATCCGAACGGGATGCGCGTTCAGACTGTCACGCGTCTCGGTGAGCCGACGATCGAGCGCGTCGCTAGACTCTCCCTTCGGAGCGCCGAGATCCCAGACGTGCTGCAGTTCGGCGAGGAGGGCACGTTTGTTGGCCTTGTTGCTATGAAGTTCGAGGCACGCGTCCCCGACGCCCGCCTGATCGAGACGACGCTTGACCACCTCGAGAGCGGCCATCTTTTCCGCGACAAAAAGGACTGTCTTTCCATCGGCGACGGCGGACGCGATGATGTTGGCGATCGTCTGCGACTTGCCCGTTCCCGGCGGTCCCTGAATGACGAGATTTCGGCCTCTGCGTGCTTCGTGGATCGCCAGCGTCTGCGAACTGTCCGCGTCGACGATGTGCGTCATCTCGCGAGGCGAAATGTGAAGATCGATATTCGCATCCTCCGCTAGCAGTTCCTCCGTCCTCGTGAAGCCGTCGGAAACCAGCGAAGTTATCAAGGGGCGGTCGGTGAACTTCTTGTCTTCCGGCCAGAGACTCGGATCCAGATCCCGGTACATCAGGAACTTGGCGAACGAGAAGAACCCGAGAACCATGTCGTCGGGCTGCACCGACCACGTCGGCTTGATGCTGATGGCTTCCGCTACCTTGGCGGCGTATTCCTCGAATGAGAAGTCATCCGACGCCTCGAACACTGGCATTCGGATCTTGTGTATCCTATCAAGAAAGGCTTCCAGAGAAAGGTTCGACGCGAATTCCTCCGGTCGCGCGCGTAGTCTGAAACGTTCGGCTGCGCTGCCACGTTCCAGTCTTACGGGCACGAGGATCAACGGTGCGTAGCGAACGTTCTCGGCATTGTTGGGGTCGACCCACTTCAAGGTGCCGAAGCCCAGAAACAGGATATTGACCCCCTGCTCTTCCTCGAGCGTCCGGGCGTCGAAATAGAGATCGAGGAGCCGCTTCTGCAGGCCGTTGGGCGTCATGCGGGTCTGAAGCTTGGTGTCGCCGTGCCGGACGAGACGTCCGCCTTCGTCCCTCTCGTCATCGTCGGGGAGCGCCAGCTCTGCCAAGGATTCGTCCTCCTGGTCGTCCTTGGAGTCCCTGCCCTTCGCACCAGGCAGGAACGTCATCGCCCTGCCTTCGGAAACGAGTATTCGGAAGACCTCCGACGACTTCTCTTCGACGACGTCGACCGTCCTCGCGCTCTTCGAGAAGCGCGGAACGTTCAGCAGGCGGTTCCGCGCTCCAAGATCCAGAAGCTCCATGCGAGCTCGCTCAATCTTGGCTTCGACGGAAAGATTGCTTTGAAATATGGATTGCTCGATTGGCTCGGCTTGAGCTGCAGAGATATGGTTCATGCGCTTCTCCCCTTCCCGGCGGATCTTGCACAAAGGAGGAAGGCGGTCCAGATGACTTGTGCAAACACCACGAGATTTTATTATCGCTTACTCAACGGTAGCGTGAATTGGTCGATGGCCGCCTGACCCCGGCATCCCGAAATCGATGTGAAGCCGATCGCAACATGCGAAGGGCGTTTGCGGGGCATTGTTACGCCTGCCTAAAGTGCGAACAGTCCGCGATCCCTGCAGTGGAGGTCGTCCGGATCGAAGTATTTTCCGACCCATGCGTCGCTGCTACTGAGAAACCATTCCGATTGGACCGCGGCTTCGCGCTTGTCGGCGGTCCGCGCCGCCTCGTCGTTGGCAGAGGGGGCCCTATCCAATCCGTTCAGGAAATTGAAGTGGTCGATGAGGCCGATGGCTTCTATCGCGAAGACCGTCGCGACCTCCGGATCGCGGATAGCCAGGAGGTTGTCGCCGTTGGCCTGCTCGCCACCGAGCGCAAGGTTGGACGATCCGCAGAACACCGTGGGGTCATTGCCACGGAACCCGCATACGACGAACTTGTGATGGACCTGATGGCCGAGCCCCACGTAGCGGATCTGTTCGAAAGGAGGCGGCAGGTGGGTCCTGCCCGGCTTGCCGGTGACCAGGACGCTCTGGCCGGAGCCGATCTTGTAAAGCGAAATCCCCTTCGGATTGTCCGATATCCCGAACGAGAAGATGGACTTCTCGGTATGGATCTTGTTCAGCACTTCGTAGACGGGATTCAGCGCGCGGCTGTCCAGCTCCATCACGGCGAAGAGGATGCTGGCCCGCATGCCGCCGTCAGTGACCTCCTTCCCGATCCTGGCGACCACGTCGCCGAGCACGCTTCTGGCCATCGCTTCGGCATGCGGTGCGAACGTTATGCTCGTCGATGGGACGTCCTGATCGAAGTCGTACCGGGTGTTTGCGAGCGGCGACTGTCTGAACGAACTGCTCGCCTTGGTCTTCCAAGCGTGCTCGAAGACCTGCAGGTATCGCCCGGCGACGGCCGCGTCATCGTAGACCAGCACGTGGTTCGAATTGACGTAGACGCCGGTGACGGAGAGGTTTGTGGAGCCCTTCAGGATCCAGCTGGGCCGCGCCGTTCCTCTTCACGATGAAGACCTTATGGTGGGCGTAGCGTCGGAAGCGGCCTCGTTTTATGGAGCCGGCGCCCGCGGACGCAGCAAACTTCTGTTCGAATTGGTCCTCGGGCTTGGGCTTGTCCGTGTCGTGATGCAAGGCCGCGTTGTCGAGAATGATGCGGGCCCGCGCGCCCAGGCTGATAAGCGCCTTCATGACGTCCGGCTCGTTGAGGTCGTAGGCGAAGACATCGAGCTCAAGATCTTTGTCGCCCTTCACCTCGTCCAACACCTCGAAGATCAGCTTCCGCGCGGTGAAGCCAGACCAGCGGAGCGGAACTCCTCGCCCTGCAGAGACCGGCCCGCAACCTCGCCGGTGTCGAAGAGCAGCTCGTCGCCCTTCGGCCGGATCGGAGCCGACTTGCCGAAGTGACGGGCGAACGCCTGCGACTGCGTGTAGCCCCTGGTGAAGCCGAGCTTCAGGTTCTTTGTCTCGAAAGGTGCCATAGTCACTTTGATGTCGAGGCTCAGAGCGCGATCGAACGCCTTCAGCCGATGGTCATCGCCGAAGTAGCGCGGCGTAATCGTGTACGTATATGAGCCGAATTCTGGGTCGAGTCCCTGGTAGTCGAGTCCGGGCACGTGAAGCCATCTGAACTTGCGTATCGGCGCGTTCATCGTCGAATTTTCAGGCCCCGACGTATCCCGCGCATGCTGTTCCGGATGCTCGAAGCGAAGGTTGTTGAGAAGGTAGTATGGAGGTCGTGTCGGAGGCTTCACCCTGATCGTGAACCCGGCGAGTCCTTTTCGAGCCCTTTCGTCCAGAACGTCGAACGCGAGCAATGTCGTAGCGTCCCCACGATACGGCTATCGAAATAGTATGGTTGCTGCTGCCCGCCAAAGTCCTTTCAAGTGCCCCGAAGGTCTGCTCCCAATCGACCAGCCTTGACACTCTTACACGAAATGATACGACGATAATATTACAGGTTGCAATCTGGATTGAGATTTTCGGTCTTCTACACCGCGATCGAAACTCTCCGTTTCCGAGGACGACGTGCGCGCATTTCTGTCTCCTGTCCTTCTGGCGTTTCTGGCCGGCTGCACCCATTCCATGGCGGGCCCGCCACGATATCTCGTGTCGGAGAACTTCGCGAAGGAACCGCGTCCTAGATACTGGTTCGTCTGCCATCGTCCGGAGAACACCTTCAAGTTCGGCGCCACGGACGGGTCAGGCCGGACAGCGATGGTCGCGACCGTGCGACCGGAGCCGAAGGCGCTAGCTCCCCTGAGGGAGCATCATGCCGGCTGCATCGACGAGGACGGAGACTATCAGCGGGATGGCGACGAGAGGGCCGAGTTATGGGAATCCCATGAGGCCCGCGTGCCGTTGGGAACCGATGTATGGTACCGCTTCGACATGTTCGTCGACGATAGCCTGAAGGCGACCTCCAAGCGGTTCGTCGCAGGACAGTGGAAGGAGGGCGAGGCCGCGCGCGGCGGCCCCCTCGTCGCGCAGCGCTTCACCGGCCGCAGGTTCACGGTGACGGTCGAGCAGGACAACCTCGCTCCGAAGCAGAGCCCCGACGACGTGCTCTGCAGAGTGCTGGTGGCCGACCAACTTCCACTTTCGCAGTCGCCGGCGGGATGGCCCCATGACGACAAGGCGAAGGTGGTTCCGCCTCTGCAGCATCGCAAGAGCAGGATGGATTTCACGTCCAAGGCCATCGAAGTTGCACGCGACCCCGGATGTGCTCGTGGCATTATCGCGCAACAGTATCACCTGCTTCCCGATCCCTTCGGCCGCTGGACGACGATGGTCTATCACCTTGGGCTGACCCCGGATAACAAGGCGTTCGTTGAGATCTGGGCCAACGGCGTCAAGATCGGCAGGGTGGACGGCAGAATCGGCTATGCGAAGACCGGAGCGCGCCTCACGCAATACTTCAAGTTCGGGCCTTATCGCGACCCCCAGAAGTTCGAAACCGTCACGAAACTTGCGAACTACGTCCGTAGCACCTCCCGCAACGATGTCGATCCGACCGGCAGGTTAGCTCCGGATTGAGCCTACCCCGACCTGTCTTCGCCGAGAGGATCTGCCAAATGACTTTCCGTCTCGCATGCTTGTCAGCCGCAATGCGCTGGTCCGGCACCGCCGTCGCCTGATGGGACGAGGGCCACATGAAGATCGCCGCAATGGTCCACGAGCAGCTTACGCCTTCCGCGCGAGCTAAAGCCAACAGGCTGACGTGCTCACCGTCGAGGCGTACCTTAGCGCTCCGCTCGTGGCAATGGGGCCTATCACCTTAACTCAGCAGGTTTGGAAAGTCGGAACGTTTGCTCGAACTTCGATCAGCCCCGCGGCGAATATCGTACGCGCCGAGTGGCAGCAAGGTTGTCCGGGCCGCCCTCACCTCTCGAAGGGGGAATGATCAGGGCTGCGAGGAGACGGGGACCATGCACCTCGCCTCGAGCCGGCGGCGCCGCAACAAAACGCACGCGCACGGGGAGCAGATCCCGCTGACGCCACGCGCTGGCGTTAGTTCTGCAGGAACGCGGAGTTTGGCACTCGAAGTGCAGCCGCGATGCGCCTGAGCTTGGCCGGGTCGACATCAGCACCTATTTCGATCCTTGTAATTTCAGTGCCAGTGAGCCCGCAGGTCAATGCAAGGTCCTCGATGCTATATCCCACCGCTTCGCGAGATCGCCGAACAGCGTCTCCGATATCGAGGTGGCCTCGGCCGATGGCGGACGCGCCTGTGTTGCTCATTGAACATGCCATAGTAACTCCTTCGATCATGCGCCGTACAGGCAGCTGTAGACAGGCAGGTGCAGCTACAGGGGCTGGCAGATCGGTAATGCTGCGGTGCAACAAAACATAATAAGTGTGACAATTGCAAGGCAGGCTCTGGATGGCCGACACGGTCTCGTGGCGACGACTTGCGAGCTTTTCCGGCCAGTGGCAAAGATTCTGATGCCATGCTCCAGAAGATTATTGTCGATCGGCATCCTGCCGCCGACTCCCATTCTCGGTGATTGCCGCGGCATGGCTTTTCCGCGCGGCTCCCACTCGAGGCCGCGACCCATCTTGGCTACATAGGCCCATACCAGGCGGCGGTTTGTAGACGCTCTCAAGGCCAGAAAGAAAGGTGGCGGACCGCCGGAGCGGGCGCTCCGGTTCTTCGAAAAGCTCTACCTCGTTGAACGGCTGGCAGGGGCAGAAAGCCCGAGGACGATCGCCAACGGCTGCCGCACAATCTCGCCTTCACTGGAGCTGATCGGCGGCCGGTCTAGTCTTGCTCGACACGACTCTATTCCGGCTATACGCCAGCCCCTACCCGGTCGAGGCGAATGATCTTTCGACGCTGGCTCTGCTCGAGGGGAAGCCGCATTAGGTTGGACCGCTGGTCAACGTCCACAACGCGGCGACCGCCCGCGTGCTCTCGAAACGTGGCGCGACGAGCATGTGCCTGCCGCCCGAACTTCTGCAACTCTCCATCAGAGAGATGAGCATCGATTTCGAAGTGCTCGCCTTCGGGCGCATGCCGCTCGCGATTTCCGCGCGTTGCGCCCATGCCCGCGCCAAGGGCTATGTCAAGGACAATTGCCAGTTCGTCTGCAAGGAGGATCCGGACGGTCTTGCCGTGAAAACCCTCGACGGACAATCCTTCCTCGCCCCGAATGGCGTGCAGACCGTCTCCTTCACCTGCCAGGCCCTCGTTCCGGAGTTCCAGGACTTGATCTTGTCATGGCGTGCTCCACTTTCGCCTGTCGCCGCAGGACTGCGACATGTGGCGGTCGCGCGTGTCTATGACGAACTTCTAAGCGGTCGGGTGGACGCGGGCGGCGGGATCGAACGATTGCGACGGATCTATCCATTAGCCCCGCCTTCCAACGGCTTTCATCATGGGCGGGAAGGCGCCGCCTGGGTCGCCCGGGGCGCGCCACGGAGCCAATGAATAACTGGCAATGATTGAGTTGGCGGACTATCGGTCGCCCCCGCCAGGAGGGACGGAGCAAATCGTGAGACGCTCAGCCGGGCCTATACAGGATGATCAGTATGGCCTTGGGCGGTGAAAATCATTGCTCTCCGAGGCGGCCACTGGATAGCCTCGGATCTCAGTTGGGGTGGACGGACTCCGTTCGCGACAAAGCCTTGTCGCGAGGAAGGAGAGCCGCCCCGAACAGGCTTCAAGCAGCGATGCCCACCCAGGCGATAACGCATTTATTTGTCGGGATGCCTGCGACGCTTGCCGATCTCCTTGGCTAGACGCGAACGAGCGTCGGCGTAAGCCGGCGCGACCATTGGGTAGCCCGCACGCAGGTCCTGGTTTCTAGCATCTTCTTCCTCCTATAGGAACTGAGCAACCATCGCGAACCGCGTTTCGGGAGGAACATCTCAGATAATCCCGAGAACTGGGTTGGCTCAGGGAACGGAGCGTCATCACGACCCGTAGCCACGGTGCGAGACCGTTGCAAAGGTGGCCAGCAGCTTCCCCAAGCAATCGGAATGGATTGCAAGCCGGTGTGGGCTCCAGTTTGATTTTGTCATCCAAAACGGCGACGGGAAGTCGGGAGGATGGTGCGTACTTGATTTCAACAGGCGGCCCTGAACCGTGCTTAGCGCGAGAAAGAGCGCAGCCCTGGACGCTCCTGAAGGGCTTTCGGGAGCGGCCGACCTTGCCATGAGCTCCAGAACTCAGGGGACATCAAAGCGTTCAAGCATCTTCTTGAGCTGCAAGTTCTGTACACGAAGCCGCTCAGTGAGCAACCTCTTGAGTCGCTTGTTTTCTAGGTCAAGGGCGTCCAGTTCGTCCATGGGGATCGGGGATTCTACATTGTTGGCCTGCCTGGTCTTATCCTCACCCACGTCCATCGGAATGTGCTTGGGGCTCTTTCGTGAAACACCGCCTTTTGGTCCTGTTCGAGGCGGCGAGATTTCTTGCGGTTGAAAAACAGCGTCCTCTGCCGAACGAGTGGGGTCATCC
The DNA here is from genome assembly GCF_030124405.1 of Sinorhizobium sp. 7-81. NCBI lineage: Bacteria > Pseudomonadati > Pseudomonadota > Alphaproteobacteria > Hyphomicrobiales > Rhizobiaceae > Sinorhizobium > Sinorhizobium sp. 7-81. The sequence continues at coordinate 16,144 of NZ_JASKLT010000034.1, forward strand.
AACTCCGATGATTCGACTGCGTCTTCGGTCGAGGCCAACACAGCTCGTTCTTTTTGTTCGTCCGTGTCTTGCACGGCGAGACCCGCATTCGAGTTGATCGGCGGGTGATCTGCATCCGACGGGACGGTTGGTTCTGTTGAATTGAACAGATGCGGCGCTATCTCTTCCACTTCGCGGGTCAGAGCCTTGAAGTCCGTCTCCCCCCAAATCGAGTTTGTCCGCCCCTTTTGCTGCCGTCGGGACGACTTGAATTCAACAATAAACCTGCGTGGTGGCGTTTTCATATGTCTCAACTCAAGCGCCGGTCGGCGCCGCTGCATTGCTACGGGTGGACCAATACAGCCCTTCCCCGCTCTGTTCAACTGGTCAATGCGTGCGTGGGCGCTAGACTCCTACTGGAACAATCCGTAGGCGTGCTTCTAGGTCCCGACGGCCTATCGCGAGCTGCGGATCTCCTATTCATCCAGCCCGAGTCTCTTGCGCAGGTCGGCATTTTCCGTGCGCAGTTTTTCCGCCAGAAGCTTACGGAGCCTCTGGT
>NZ_JASKLT010000035.1:0-14966 GCF_030124405.1 Sinorhizobium sp. 7-81
CTTCGAGGGGGCGGTCAACAATGGGCAGTTCGTCACCGATGGCGGGGTAGCGCTTCCAATGCCTGAGGGCTATCAAGGCGCGACGGCAGCGGTCTACGGTATCCGTCCAGAGCATCTGACGGTCGCCGACAATGGTGTACCCGCCACCGTCGTCGTGGTCGAGCCGACCGGGTCCGAAACGCATGTGCTGGCGAAGCTCGGCCCTGCAGACGTGAACCTCGTGCTGCGCGACCGGGTCGAGTTTCAACCCGGCCAGACGGTCATGGTCGCTCCCGACCAAAAAAGGGTCCACTTGTTTACATTGCAGGGGCTACGCGCAAACTGATTGGCCTTCCGCTGAGATCACTGCACCGCCGACGACACGGCAATGCCGAAACAAACCGCCAACGATCGGCACCTTTCCGCTGCCGCAATCTCGCCAACAACATACTCACGAGATCATTCGAAAGAGATCGCGTCATCCAATGCTGGCCTTCTCTCCAGCCAGCATCTTTTAGTCGCAAAACAGCCTAGTGTCCTAATTCTGAAGTCCAGCTATTTTGTTTTGTTTTTCGGCGGTTTGCAGCGTTGCCAGGCAGACGCGTTTGATGGTGGCGAGGATATCGTCGGCCGACTTGGTCCACCGGAGGGGTTTGGCGTTGACCGCTTCGATGTAGGCTGTGATTGCCGCTTCCAGAACGCAGGTTCAGCGGTGCACACCGGGCCGGATCCGCTTTTCGGTCAGGTTGGCGAAGAAGCGCTGAACCTGGTTGAGCCACGACACCGCCGTCGGGGCGAAATGGCTGTGCCAGCGGGGGCCGCTTGAGAAAGAAATTGCGGATGGCGCTGGTCTTGTGGGTCGCGTAGTTGTCCATCACGGTGTGGATATCGAGGTCGCGCGGCACGTTGGCTTCGATTTCGCGCAGGAACTTCAGGAATTCGTGCGCGCGGTGACGCTTGAAACAGCGACGGATGATCTTGCCGGTGGCGGCACCCAGCACGGCGAAGAGCGACAGCGTCCCATGCCGTACGTAATCGTGGCTGCGCCGTTCGATCTGGCCGGGCCGCATCGGCAGTGCCGGCTGGCTGTGATCCAGCACTTGAATCTGACTCTTCTCATCGACGCAACGCACCAGCGCCCGCTCGGGCGGGTTGAGATAAAGGTCGACAATGTCTCCTACCTTTTCGACAGCGCATCGGAGGTGAGCCTGAAGCTTTCGGCGCGATGCGGCTGCAGGCCGAAGGTCGTCCAGATGCTGTGGATCGTCGAGGGGGCGTGGCCGACGCCACGTGCCATCGACCGCAGGCTCAGTGGGGTGCGTCCGGCGGCGTCTTCTCCAACGTCAGCCGCATCGTCTCGGCTATTTCCGCATCGCCGATTTGCCGCGGCTCGTCGTAAACACCGACAGCCGCAACTCGGCAAAGCATCGTTTCCATTTGCCCACGGTGTTCGGCATCGCGCCAAGCCGCGCGGCAATCTCTTGTTCTCGACACCGACACCGTCACCGACCAACGCGGCCATTTTTGTGCGGAATAGAGTAGCTGCTTCCGGATTTTAGTTTTGACATTTCCTTGATCAGTGTTAGTCGAGCAACCAAAAGGTCGCCGCTCTCGACCCGCCTGGGTGACGGTTTCCCATCCTGACTTCCAATTGGAGAAGAAAATGACAGAAGCCACGCTCGGTGCGAGCAACGAACTCTTTGTTGAACTGGCCACGGAAATCGTAGCCGCCTATGTGAGCAACCATGTGGTTCCGGTTACCGAGCTTCCGACGCTTATCGCCGACGTCCATTCCGCGCTCAACAACACCGCGGCCCCCCCGCCGGTGGTTGTTGCCGTTGAGAAGCAGAAGCCTGCGATCTCGGTCCGCAAGTCGGTGCAGGACGACCAGATCACCTGCCTCGAATGCGGCGGCACCTTCAAGTCGCTGAAGCGCCATCTGATGACCCACCACAAGCTTTCCCCGCAAGAGTACCGCGAGAAGTGGTGTCTGCCGGCAGACTACCCGATGGTCGCACCCGCTTACGCCGAAGCCAGGTCGCGCCTCGCCAAGGAAATGGGCCTTGGCCAGCGTCGCAAACGTCGCGGCAAGTAAAGCGCTTGAGCCTCGCCGCGCGATCCCTGCGTCGGCGGAGGGACCTTTTACCGCTGGACCGCATCGCCCCAAACACATAGAAGAACTTCTTCATTCCCACGATGCCCGCAACAAGTCGGCCGCTGGCTATGCCGATGCGAATCGATACAGAGCGGTCATGCGGACCATGCAATCGGCCATTGTTGGCGCGTTCGTTGGCAGACTCTGTATTAATCGGATCAGCCGGCCTGGTTTCACCTGAGTCAGGCGTTCCAGATGCTTCATTTGAATTGAACAGATGCGGCGCCGTCTCTTCCACTTCGCGGGCCAAGGCCTTGAGATCTGTGCCTCCCCAGATTGAGTTCGTCTGGGCTTTTGACTGTCGTCGCCCCGACTTGAAGCAACAACGAATCTCCGCTGTGGCGTCTTCATCTATTTTCGATCCCAAGCAAAACCGTGAAAAGGCAACGCCGGTTGGCACGCTTCAACTCCTTGCCGACCGCGCAGTTGGCGTGCATTCACCCGGCAAAAGTGGCGAAACAGCAGGGGTTGATTTGCCGCCACAATGTCAAATGGGGGCAAATTCAACCTACTGGCGTAACACGAAGGGCGCAGAAGAAACTGTCGTCCCCGGTCCTGGTTAGTTCAGCCCGAGCCTTTTGCGCAGTTCGGCATTTTCCGCGCGCAACTTTTCCGCCAGTAGCTTGCGGAGCCTCTGGTTTTCCTCTTCGAGCTGGACAAGATCTGCCAACTCATCGCCGGCCGGTACCGGCTTGGTGTCCTTGGTGTCCTTTAGTTCGACAGGCTTCGCGGCACCTTTCCAATGATAGTAGGTTTGCTCCGATATGCCAGCGCTCCTGATAGCGTCCTTGAGGGTGCTGCCTTCGGTGACTTGCGCCTCGATCCGCTTGAGCTTCTCGCTCTTCTCTTTCTCGCTATACCTCTTGGGTTTAGCGGCCGGCGTCTTTGATTGAGCTTGTTCGGAAGCCGCCTTCTGGGGCCGTGGCGACCTCTGCTTCTTAGCCGTTGGTGCTTTCACTTCCGCGCCCGTCGCTACAGCCGCAGCAACCGGTCCCGCACTGCTCTCGTCAGCCATCAGCAATTCCTCCTTTAGTCATCGCCCTGTTTTCTGCTGAGTGCACCACAGAGTCAACACAACTATTAGAGTCCTGCTTTACGGATAGTTGATGTTGGCCTTGTGCCTGAAGCCTGACGGCCGACGGCGCGTCAAAGGCTCCCAGTTCTCACCTCAAGTACAGGGCGCCTGCTTACCACTGTTCCCAACTGACGATGGTGCGACCCCTACACGTTTGAGCAGGTTCGACGGTATCGCGCAGTATGGGACCGCAGGGCACCGCCTTCGAGAGATCACCCCGCCCGTCACGGCCAGGGCGAGCGTCAGCTTCATTTGCTTGGCCATCTCTTCTGGTTTTCTACCGTCATCAGAACGGCCGATCGAAGCCGGCATTGTGGGTGATCACGAGCTCGGCCGGGTCGAGCAGCGCGCGAAGCGAGCCGGCATCGATCATCAGCCCGGCAACCATCGCGTCGGTAATTCCTGTGAGGCGGGTGATTCCAGGGGGATCGGGACAGTTGGCTGCTGCAGGCCGCCGTAAACACCTGTGACGTCGCCGATATGACCCTCGTCGTTAAAGGTGAAGGCGACTGCGCCGATTTCGATGATCTCGTCCCTGCTATGGTCGAGGCCTGTCGTCTCGGTGTCAACGATCACGCCAATGCTGAGACGTCATCGGCCTCCAGTGTCCTCGGATTTGGGCGCACCAGTAGGGTGCGGATCATGCGTCAGGATAGAAACCGAGGGAGACTCTGGCAACGCATGAGGTCAGCAGAACAAGACACACAAACCAAAATGCCCGGAAATCTCTCGAAAAAAACACACCGCCCAAGCGACACCGCCTTCGTTCCGACCGAAATACCTGCACGTTGACCGAGGCTGCCTGACCGACAGGAAAACAGAGGAGACGATGTTGAGCGAATCGCTTTCGAGCAATGAGGAGCGAAAGCTGGAGCTGACGAGCCGGATCGTCGCGGCTTATCTAAGCCACAATGTCGTTCCTGCCGGCGATCTTTCCAATCTTATCCAGCAGACGTATTCCTCGCTGAGCGGCACGTCTTCGCGACATCAGGCTGAACCGGCCGTCGAAGAACAGCGCCCGGCCGTTCCGATCAAGAAGTCCGTAACAGCCGATTTCATCATCTGCCTGGAGGATGGTGAAAAGTTCAAATCCCTGAGACGACACCTGATGGCAAAGTACGGCCTCACTCCGGAGCAATACCGTGAGAAGTGGGGTCTTCCGGCCGACTACCCCATGATTGCTTCAAGCTACGCCCAACAACGCTCCGAGCTTGCGCGCGCGTCCGGGCTGGGCAAGAAACGGGCAGAACCAGACCCAAAGCCGCATCCTGTCGCAAGAAGATCAGCCTGACGTTTTGGTGAGCCGCGGAAACAGCTGCCCGTCGGTGGCGACCACGCCCACGACGGCCGAGCTCGGTATATACGGCACTCCTTCGTGGAGAGAGCCCGTGTTCGGGTTGGGGGTCAGCGATGCTGGCTTCCGAGTTCGTAGCCGCTGGCATCCTCGCTCAGCGACACCAGCCGATCAGGGCCAACGCGCGCTTGGCATCACGAGTTGCCTTGAAGGCCGCAACATCCGTTGCTCTCAAGCGCCGGTGGCTGCCAATCTTTTCCGCTGGAAGTTCACCAGCATCGACCGATCGGACCAGATACTGCCTGGAAACGTTGAGAATATCCGCCGCAGCCTGCGTTGACAGCATCTCCTCGTCCGGCAGCACCGCCACCGGTCGCCCCTCGGCGAGAAGCGCGGCGGCCTGATACATGGCCTCCGCCAAGGCATGCGGCAGTTCCAAGCGCTCGCCATCGGCATCGATGACCTGAACGACTCCTTGCCGCTTCTTGGAACTCGCCCGCAAGAGCGATGCGACACGCGCAGCAGCCGACCTCTCGGGTGCCGGAATGGTATTCGAGGTTTTGGTGGAATTTTTGTTCGACGATGTGCGATGCGATACAGCCATACCGACAATATGGCGCATAAACGCTACCAACCTGTTCTCTGATCGATCGGGAAATTTGCATGAGTGCCTATGCTGGTCGCCGTTCTTGACGACAACGTCCTCTTATCCTTCGTGGGGCCCAGCCAGCAAGTTTCATGACGTTGGTTTAGATGATGTCGACGAGGCTCACACGAAGATCGTTGATGGTGGCGGCAAGGCCCGGTGCTCCCATCAACGGTACGATGCGCACCGCCGACAATTTCGAGATGGCGCGGTCAAATAGCGCAAGGTTCGTATGCCCATTCAGGCGGGATGGATAGATGATGCCGTCCGGCACGGATCGGTGCTCATGGAAAGCAAGCGACCACGTCCGCGCGAGGGTTTGGCGGGAGGATTTCGCGACATCCGTCGGCACTCCCATCCTGATAGCGTGGTCCTCGCGGAGATCAACAAGGCGGAGATCAGCTATCGTCTCAATCTCTGCGTAGCGCCGCGCGTAGATCTCCTTTTCATCGATCGGGAGATCACCCACGCGGCCATCGCGCCGATCACGCAGGACCGCTTCCAGGAAGCAAACCTTGAGTGTGTCACCCAAATATAAGACGCCAAACCGCCTTGCCGGGCCCCGCCGGCGGGGATCACTGAACCGGCTCGGCGTCTTTCCGTATCCTAACGGGTCGGGAAAGGCGCTCGCATAGATTCGTCCAAATCGACGACCGGCAGGAACAATCTCAATGTCGAGCGCGGAATCCTCGAAACCCGCGGGCGGCTTGATTATGGCCATTCAGCGAAATTCACCGCGGGCGACACCCTCGGCCGCTGCAACCACTTCGTCGGCCCGACCGCGCTTCAACGCGTTGAGGCCCGTCCGGCCATTCAAAGCGCCGTGCGGAGTGATAAGGAAGCGGTAAACCGCCCATGCACCGCCCAGGACCTCGTGCAGCTTCGGAAGCGCAGCATAAGGTCGACCGTCCCGATCGAGTTGCCATGACGGAAAACGGAAGCCCCGCTTAGCGCCGTCGAGACCGAGAACCTGCCCGTTTTGGCGCTTTGTGTTGACGGTGACGCGCGAAACGCCGAGCAGGTTCGCGAATGCCTCCGCGCTCAGCATATCGTCCTCCGCGAGAATCTCCGCCACGCGGCGCCGACCACGTTCCCGTGCGGCAGCCAACGCAGCCTGGAGTTCGTCATCCGGCTCTGGCACGTCCTCTACCGGAACCGCATCCTGATCAGATAGCGGCTCTTCTTCAACGACTGAAATCGTCTGCGCGCCGGCCAGCGGATCCACGACGACGCGGAAACTGACCTGGTGGCCGGCCTTTCGGCTCAGCTTAACAGCCTTGGCGTACTGTCTGATCAGGGCCTTCTCGAAATCGGCTTTCCGTGGCAGCTTCATCGAGAGCGCAATGGTCGAAGAACCACTTCGTGGCTCGTTGGCTAGAGGTTTCGTAGTGGGCATGTTCTTCAGCCTCCTGTGCTATAATCTAGGCAGGATGCGACAGGTCGTCAAGTTTGTTAAGTTCGTAAATTACACCTTTGGTCAGCCCTGATGGCCCCGAAGCTCTGGTTGCCTAGATTTTAAAGAGAACCATTGATCACCATGCGCCTTCGGCGAGCGACTCAGGCAAGCGCGCCGATCGAAAGAGCTGCTATCTGCATAAATTGGTTCACATGGTGTCAACGTCACCGCCCCAATCGACATATTGGCGAAGCGTTTGATCGAACGTGGGCGCGAAAATCTCGAGACCCTTCGGCAGCGTCTGATGCGAAGCGGAGCGGGCAGCAAAGCCTCGAAGGTGACGATGTGCTGCATATCGACAACTCGGGTCCGCCGGAGATCGCTGGCGAACGCCTAGTCCTAATAGCCGTACTTGTTGCTCAAGCCGCCACGACCTCCGCAACGTGGCGGCAAGATCGGCGAGACCTCGGTTTCGACCCATTGCTGCGAGCGCGGCAGGCTGCAGACGCTTTGACGCGATCGCGTCGGGGACGATGTATTCGAGCTTGCGGAGCTTGGGAGCTTGTCCGAACCGTCTCCAATAACTGCGGTGCGGCAGTCGCCGGCTGGCGAGGTCATCGTGTGAAGTTCGAGGAACGCCCTGCGACACCATCGGTCCGCCTTTGTCGGGTCTGCTACGCAGATTTGTTTGACCAATCTCCTCTTTTCTTAGGCTAACTTGCTGAAAGTCTACCACAATGTCTTCTTTCTTTTCGGCGAGCCGAATTGGCATAACTCTTGAAGGCCATTTGTGAGCGGCGGCGAAAGCTGCCCCCCTGCTTCAGACGCAGGTCGTGGGATCGAATAAATGGAGGAATATAACATGTCAGATCCGCTTCGGATTTTCGACGCACAGGGAGGTTCGGCAGTCGACCACCTCCCAAAAGGGTTGTCCGTCGACTGGCTCCAACCGCCTGGAATTCTATCCTTGTCCTCGCAGGGGCATCCCGACTTGAGCGTTGCGAAGGAGGCATAACAATGAACAAGGCGATGCCATTTCCGATAGGCGCCGAGGCCGTGCCCGTGGCGTCGCCATCGACATCCCTTCGCGAGCTCATTCTCTCCAAGGATCTGACATTTCTGATGGAAGCACATGATGGCCTCTCGGCGGCAATCGCGGAGCGGGCCGGCTTTAAAGGACTTTGGGCCTCCGGTCTCTCGATTTCTTCAGCGCTCGGCTACCGCGATGCCAATGAGGCCAGTTGGACGCAGGTCGTCGACGTCGTCGAACGAATGGTAGACTCTACAAACGTCCCGATCCTCGTCGACGGTGACAGCGGCTTTGGCAACTTCAACAATGCCCGCCTTGTCGCAAGAAAGCTCAAGCAACGCGGCGCTGCCGGCATCTGCCTTGAGGACAAGGCCTTCCCGAAACTGAACTCCTTCGTTGGCGACAGGCATCCGCTAGCCGACATTTATGAATTCTCCGGCCGCCTGAAGGCGGTGAGGGATACGACTGGACCCGCTTTTGTCCTGGTCGCTCGAACTGAAGCCTTGATTGCCGGCTACGGCCTCGATGTAGCGCTGGATCGGGCAGAGGCCTTCGCGAACTCCGGCGCCGATGCGGTCCTCATTCACTCCCGTAAAAGCGTTGCCGACGAGATCCTAGACTTCGCCAAGAAGTGGAACAACAGGCTTCCGGTCGTGATCGTCCCGACGAAATACTACAAGACGCCGGTCTCGGCCTATAGGGAAGTAGGCATCTCCACCGTGATATGGGCCAATCACGCCCTCCGGGCTGCGATTGCCGGCATGCGCGACATCTGCGGCCGCATTCGATCGGAGGAGAGCGTTGCAGGCATCGAGGAGCGAGTCGCGGACCTGGAGGAGCTCTTCAGATTGATCGGCTACGATGAGCTCGAGCAGGCGGAAAAGCAGTATCTGCCTAAACAGACTGCGTGAGCGGCGCCGAAGGGCGTCAAAGAGAAATCATGAGACGGTTGGGAGGGCGCACATGCTTGCGCAACGGACAAGCTTGTTCAAGCCATCGGGGACCGCCGCGGCGCGCGCAGCAGCAAGGGCGGCCGCCGACGCTGGCAAGGAAATTACCGATCTAACGGCCGGTGAGATCTGGAGCGACCTTGCTCCAACCATTCGCGAGGGCGCAATCGAAGCGATCGACAAAGGCGTCAACCGCTACACAGAAACGGTTGGCATGATGGAGTTGCGCGAAGCTCTGGCGCGGAAAGTCTCACTCGATACCGGGCAGATTTGGAAGGCCGAAGAAGTGGCGGTCACTTCTGGTGCCAAACAGGCCTTGTTTAATGCGGCGATGGTGCTACTCAATCCCGGCGACGAGGTCATCGTTCCGGCACCGTACTGGACGACCTTTCCGGCGCAGGTGCTGATAGCCGGCGGGACGCCGATCTTCGTCGACACGCGGTCCAATGACTATGTGCCGCGCACCGAAGACATCAAGACCGCGGTAACCGAGCGCACCCGAGCGGTCGTCATCAGCACGCCCAATAATCCCACTGGTGCCGTCTACGACGTCCAGACGCTAAAGGAGATCGCCGAGCTTGCGATCAACCACAACGTCTGGGTCATTTTCGACGAGTGCTATGGCGACTTCGTCCATGGGCACTACAACCACTATTCGATCGTCTCTGTTGTTCCCGAAATTCGGTCGCGAACCCTTATCGTCAACTCGTTTAGCAAGTCGCTCGCGTTGGCCGGCTGGCGGATTGGCTACGTGGCCGGTCCGACGGAAGTGATTGACGCCGCCAGGGCACTGCAGTCGCACACCACGTCAAACCCAAACGTGATTGCCCAACATGCAGTATTGACACATCTGCAGCGGGGAGACAGCGGTTACGAACGCGAGCTGCGTTCGCGGCTGACAAGTGCCAGACAAATGGGTCTCGAGATCCTCTCTTACCTGAAGCGGATACCTGTACCGAAGGCGCAAGGCAGCTTCTATTTCTATCTCGATCTGACAAACCTGCTCGCGCCTGAGACATCAAATCCGATGACTGGCGATGCGGACACGGTCGTCCATTCGCTGCTCGCTGAAGCCGGCGTCGCGACCGTCTCCGGCAGCGCATTCGGCGATCCCGCCGGCATTCGCCTATCCTACGGAGTTTCGCTTGAAAGGCTCGAGGCCGGCCTGGGTCGCCTCGTTGGAATCCTCAATGGCTGGGAGCAACACGTCGCCTCGCAAAGATGAAGAAGAATGATATGAACGTCAATGCACCTACGAAAGCTGTCATTCTCGCCGCTGGCCTCGGCTCCCGTTTGCGCCCCTTAACTGACCTGCGTCCGAAGCCCTTGGTCGAGGTTAACGGCACACCGATTATTCACAATGCACTCAGAAACCTGAAAGCTGTCGGCGTCGAAGAAGTCACGATCGTCGTAGGGTACCGGAAGGATGCGATCCAGCACGCCTGCGGCAGCCACTTTGGCGGGCTTAAGATCAATTATGTGGAGTCCTCCGTTTTCGACCGTACCGGCAGCGCGTACTCGCTGTGGCTGGCGCGGGAGGCGCTCGTCGCTGGAGATTGCTACCTTCTTGAGGGCGACGTCTTCTTCGAAGAGGATGTACTGCGTTCCCTCACGATGGGCGTCGCTAGGAACGCTGCGGCCGTCGCGCCGTTCGATCCATCAATGGAAGGGTCAGCAGTTGTTCTCGACGATGAGGGCTTCATATCCGAAGTCCGGTTGAAGCAGTCGGCCGCCAATCTTGGTGTTTCGGATGGCCCGACGCTGTTCAAAACAATGAACCTCATCGCATTTTCAATCGCCGATCTCCGGTCAATGATCGTACCGGCACTCGACGACTTGATCGGCTCCGGCGCGATCAAGGCATACACTGAGGAACTGCTCGCCTGTCTCATCAAGCACCGTGGGCTGCAGCTCGCAGCGACGCGTTGCGACGGTCTCAGATGGTACGAGATCGATAGCGAGCAGGATCTTCACGTCGCGCAGGCAATTTTTGGATCAATTTAACCATTTATATTAACGTCATAATCTCTACATGATCGCCTTTACGGGCGACGGCTCATTTATGATGAACCCGCAGATTCTGATCGATGCCCTCGCGCACAAGGCCAAGGGCATGGTCGTTGTCCTCGACAACCGGCGAGTGGGCGCTATCTCCTCGCTACAGGCGTCCCAGTTCGGTCCGGATTTCGGCACCAACGACGACGTCGCCGTGGATTTCGTCGGCATGGCGAACTCGGTCAGCGGTGTCCTCGGACTTTTCGGCGGCTACAGCCGAGCGGAACTCGAGGCCGCGCTGCAGAAAGCCCACGCTCACGAAGGACTCTCGGTTGTGCATGTCCCGGTGTTCAGCCCAACAAGCCTCAGGTTCCGAAACCTGATGTCCACGGACGTCGAAGAGATGACCCGCGCCCAGCCCATGGATTCGGTCATTCTCCTTGGTGGTTGCGACAAGACCGTCCCAGCCGAGTTGATGGGCGCGGCATCGGCTGACCTCCCGTCGATCCAGCTCGTCGCCGGGCCGATGTCGACCAGCCGCCATCAAGGCGAGCGCCTTGGCGCTTGCACCGACTGCCGCCGCTTCTGGCAGCGTTATCGCGCAGGCGATGTAAGCGACGAAGGTATCGATGCTGTCGAGAAGCGTCTCGCTTCGACTTCAGGCACCTGTGCTGTGATGGGTACAGCCAGCACGATGGCCTCGCTCGCAGAAGCGATCGGCATGATGCCTGCCGGATCTGCGGCGATTCCGGCCGTGGAGCTCTTCGGCAACATGGCTCCCCGTGGCGCGATCATCAAGCGGTCTGCCGCCGACCCGAAACTATTGGAGAAGACCGGTCGAGCCGTCGTCTTCACCTCGCTGCAGGATCTCGCGGCGCAAAGCGTGCGGACCGCGTGATCCAGGGACTGGAGGAGAAGCAATGGCCAAGGATGTTGCTGCAAAAGCCGAGGTAGTCGATCTCGCTGCGAATTATCGGCAGTTTGGTCTCCGCGCCGTGCTAGCCGCACTGAGCATCAAGTCGGAAAGGAGCGTGGGTGCGCTTCCCGCGACAAGCGAAACACCGACCAAAAAGTCCGCGTCTTGACCGGCCATCCGGGTATTAAAGGCATTCGACAGTTAGGTCGGCGCGGACACTCTCTGCGCCGCCGAGCGCCTTGAGGGGACTCGAACCGGAGACCCCGTCATTCAAGAGGCCTGGTCAAAGCTGGGCGAATGCACGCTTCGAGAGCTGGCTAGCCAAATGCCCTGCAGCACTGGTGTTTGAGATGGACGTGTTTGCGTGAACTGACAGCCTCGTGCCTGGCAAGGACATTCGGCTGCGGAAATTATTATTTTATGCATGGAACTTCTTACTTTACGTTTCACTTTACATAGTTATAACGTTGAATTGCGGCCAACCACGGAATTTCAATCACCTACAATGTCGTCGATCCCCTGTTCTCGGAAGAGCTCCCGGAGATTCCTCTAGCAACCGCCCCGCTCGCGAGGGTTCTGGCGCAGGTCCGGTTTCCAGAAGTTCAATCGGTGCAGAACAAGTCCTTCGTGGCTCCCTTTCAAGAGCGTATTAGGAAATTGTATCCGCGAACGGTGAGCGACACGCTTAATGGTTTCGTCATAGGCTCGCCGCAACTGGTCAGCACGAACATCTGGCGATACCTGGATGCGGATGGCTGGCGCGTATCGCTGTCCGACTCCTTCATCTCGATCGAAACCACAAAGTACACTTCAAGGAAGGACTTTACCTCACGATTTCGCTTCCTGCTGCAACAACTGGCGGAGACGGTAGGTCCCACTCACACGAACAGAATCGGGATCAGGTACGTGGATCAGGTCCTACTCGAGGAAAACGAAAGCATGAGCGGCATGCTGCGGAAAGAAATGATTGGGGTAAAGGACATCTTCGGCAAGACGCACCACATGATCTCCGAATTGGAGGGGGCGTCGAAAGAGGGTGGTGCGACGATGACGGCTTTCTCCTGTACCGACGCAGCCGGCCTGACGACTTTCGTTCGTCAGCGCCGACGACATCCACGCTGGTGGACATGCTCCAACAGGAAACCTCGGCCGAACGGAACATCGCGGCCGTTAGGTCGGCGCGTTTCATAACCCAACTCGGGCAAATCAAGATGATCACCGGCTACAGCTGGGAGAAGATCGCAACCCTTCTCAGTTGCACCCGCCAATCCCTTTATAATTGGCGTGATGGCCTCGTTGTCACGGATATGAATATCCGCGCAGTTCAAAGAATGCATGGCGCCCTTTCCCATATCAACCAGGACAACCCGGTCGAGACACGGGCGGTGCTCGAAGCGGATGATGGCGCTATCTTCAAACTGCTCAAGGAAGGCATGTTCGAAGAAGCCAAGAGGCGGGCGGGTGAAGGTATCGGCTCCGGAGCGATTGGGCGCGCCGGCCGTGTAAATGAGCTGCCGGGCCGTCAAGACCATTGGACTGACCGCGTGGCGGCAGGTCCGGAGGAGGCCCTCGGCGACAACGGCGGCTTCGAACAGACGGTCATCAAGCGGCGCGGTGCGCCACGAAAAAGCAATCGGTGAATGAACGACATCCTCCCTGGCGTCAGCCTTTCCGAAGACGAGAAGGACATACTCAGATCGTGGCGTCGGGGAGACTACACTCTCGACGCGCGCGAGTTTCCGATCATGTTCGTGAATGAACATGGCTCGCTAGACCTCGCCTGGGAGGATGTCGAGGGTTGGGTGGTTCTAACTCAGACATGCGATATCGTGAACTTCGTTGAAGGACGCGATCATGTTGCCGTCGCACCGACCGGGCCTGATGCAGGCCGTTGCCAAAGGCACGACGCCCGCTGCAGCCCAACTTGAGAACTCGCCGGGCGAGAATCTCGTTGTTGACCTGACCAAACTCGGTGTCGTGCAAAAGAAGGCCCTGGCATGGCAGGCATGAGACGCGCCGTAGGCTTCAATAGCGATGAGACACGCTGCACGTTCGCTCAGACCTTGGAACGTCGATACGGCCGCTTCGCATTTCCCGACGCCCTGAGTGATGGACCTGTAATGGCGATCCGCAACCAATCCAAGGACAAGCATAAAAAGAATTCTGATTCTGGGCGAGTTTACAGATCGCTTCGTTGCATCAGGGTCTCAGCATCTCCTGATTTCGATACAAGAGGGGCTGAGATCCAGTTTCTGGCTGTTCTTGACGAAGAACCCAGGCTCGAGGCTACGACAGCGGAGATAAAGAAAGAACTCGACTCCGTCGCAGCGTCTCCGAAGTTCAATTGGCCGGAAGAATTTGAGCGCGCTGTCCCGCTTTTTAGAGTCGTGACGCCGGACTCCATCAGCGCGCGAGAGTGGTTTACCAGCCAGCAAATTGATCTCGATTTCCTCTCTCCTCCCAAAGATCTCTGAGCGGGCGGCGCATAATATCGTGCCCGCAATTCCGATAGATACATTATGCGATCATTTTGGCCCAGAACGTGAACAACCTAGCAACACGCCGTGCAGCGGCGCCGTAAACCACCGTCGCGCGAGCGACATTGGAATTCGAGTCCGGCCTCGTGCGAGATCTAATGCCTTTGGGTGACTTTTCGCCGGTCGTCCACGCGTTCTACTATCCAGGCGGGAGATCTGGAGAGGGGCATGCAATATCGGCAAAGGTCGGTGCTGTTCGCAGCACCTTGGCTGACCATCGGAGTTGCCGCAGTCGGCGTTTCGGGCGGTATAACCGTTGCAGACTTCGAAAAGCCTGAACTGCTGATCGCCGCGCTGTTTATCGGCCTCCTCATCGGCATGGCGGTTGAGCAGTTCTTAGCCACGATGAGAAAACAGGCGTGGCAAGAAAGAAACAGGTCACGCTGGAAGGAAAGCCGCAGCATCGTACAGGGGCCTTGGGTTCAGACGCCAGTTGCGGAACCATTGAGGCCGGTCGACGCCACGGAGCAACTACGTATCGTGATGCGCTCGGATTTCACCATCCAGCCGTTGCTGAACAAGAGCGAAGCCCGGGTGTTTCGGGAACTCGACAGCATGGTGATCGGCTGCAATTCTTCCTGGCAAGTAATGGCTCAGGTTTCACTGGGCGAGATCCTCCGGAGCACCGACGCGGACGCCTACCGTTGCATCAATTCCAAGCGTGTCGACTTGCTGCTCGTAGATAGCAATTGCCAACCGCGGCACGTCATCGAATACCAGGGCGGAGCACATCATCAAGGCGCCGCGGCCGCGCGCGACGCGGTAAAGAAGGAAGCGCTGCGCCGCGCGGGGATCGGCTACCATGAGGTCGTGGCTGGCCAAACGACGCCGTCGGAACTCAGGCGATTGGTCGAGAAGCTGGTGGAAAGGCCTGCACGGCAGAGCCAAGTCCATTCGAGAGAAACATCACCTTGCTCGACAGCAATGAGGGGCGCTGCGAGATGATCTCCGATTTCGAGGCAGTTCGCAGAAATCTGTTTCCGGCTAGCCACG
>NZ_JASKLT010000036.1:0-12069 GCF_030124405.1 Sinorhizobium sp. 7-81
AAGGAGTTTCGACATGATCAAGTCAATCTTTGCCGCCGTTGCCATGACGGCTCTCTTGTCCGCTGCCGCCGCTGCTCACGACGTCGGCGATAAGGATGCTTCGGTCACGCTGGTTTACGAGCACGAATTGCCGAATGTTCCGGGCAAGAGCATGAAAGGTGTTCTCGTTGAATATGGTCCCGGCGGCTTCTCCTCGGCACACACGCATCCGGAGTCGGCCTTCATCTATGCGACTGTCCTGGAGGGCGCCATCCGCAGTCAGGTCAACGACGGTCCCGTCAAGACCTACAAGGCGGGCGAGAGCTTCTCTGAAATGCCGGGAGACCGCCACGGCGTCAGCGAGAATGCCAGCGAGACCGAACCGGCGAAACTGCTGGCTGTTTTCGTCGTCGACAGCAGCGAGAAGGAACTGACCTTCCCGATCAAGGAGTAGGCGAGAGGGCCAGCTGTCGTCTGCGGCATCTGGCCTCTCCCGATGGTTAAAAATCACTGCTGGTGGGCCCTTCCACGCAGCGGACGCTCACCAGCGACAATTCACTAAAGGAGCAAGCCAATGGCATATGTTACCACCAAGGACGGCGTCGACATCTTCTATAAGGACTGGGGTCCGAAGGGCGCACAGCCGATCATGTTTCATCATGGCTGGCCGCTGAGCTCGGACGACTGGGATGCTCAGATGCTCTTCTTCCTCTCCAAGGGTTATCGCGTCATCGCCCATGATCGCCGCGGCCACGGCCGCTCCTCACAGGTCTCCGAAGGCCACGACATGGATCACTATGCAGCGGATGCCTTCGCCGTCGTCGAAGCGCTGGACCTGAAGACTGTCGTCCATATCGGCCACTCCACCGGTGGCGGCGAGGTCGCCCGCTATGTCGCAAAACACGGCGAGCCGGCAGGCCGTGTTGCCAAGGCGGTCCTGGTCTCCGCCGTTCCGCCGCTGATGCTCAAGACCGAAGCCAATCCGGAAGGCCTGCCGATCGAAGTGTTCGACGGTCTCCGTGCCGCGCTTGCTGCAAACCGTGCCCAGTTCTTCCGCGACTTCCCGACCGGTCCCTTCTATGGCTTCAACCGCAGCGGCGCCACGGTGCAGGAAGCGGTGGTCCAGAACTGGTGGCGTCAGGGCATGATGGGCAGCGCCAAGGCTCATTACGACAGCATCAAGGCCTTCTCGGAAACCGATCAGACCGAGGACCTGAAGGCCATCACGATTCCGACACTGTTGCTACACGGTGAGGACGACCAGATCGTGCCGATCTCGGACTCCGCGCTGAAGTCAGTCAAGCTTCTGAGGAATGTCACCTTGAAGACCTATCCGAACTTCTCGCACGGCATGCTGACCATCAATGCCGATGCGCTGAACGCCGATCTACTGGCCTTCGTCCAGGCTTGACGTCCTCAAGGGCGAGCTGCGGCAATCAAATGCCGCAGCTCATTTCTAAGGAAACTGTTCGCCATGGACATCGGCAACGATCCCATCTGGTGCCCGGGTTGATCGCGCCTGTGCTGAGGCTGGTTGCGACCGGCCTGGAGCAGGTAGGTGATAGGCGCCATCGCGATCTCGCCTCACCGACCGCATCGTCATCACTCGAAACCTGCGTCGCCGCTCAACAAGAGCGGCAACGATGACGTGCGGCCGTTTGGAACCAAAACCCAGGAGTAGATAACATGAGACTCGTCATTGTAGGCGCCGGCTTCGCCGGTATGTATGCCGCTCTTTCCGCAGCCCGCCTGCGCGACATCGAAGACGTTTCGCCCGAAGAACTCGAGATCGCGCTGGTAGCTCCTCAGCCGATGTTGGTGATCCGCCCTCGGCTTTATGAGCCGAAGCCCGAGACCCTTACCGCGCCTTTGAAGGAGGTGCTTGACGCCGTCAACGTGGTCTACGTGCAAGGCAGCGTCGAAGCCGTCGACACCAAAGCCCGCGCCGTGGACGTCCTCAATGCCAAGGGGGAGCGCAAGTCCCTTTCCTATCATCGCCTGGTGATCGCAACCGGTAGCCGGCTGTTCCGCCCGAATATTCCCGGCCTCGCAGAACACGGCTTCAGCGTCGACAATCTCGATGACGCAATCGCCCTCGACCGCCACCTGCACAAGCTTGCGACTATGCCCGCCTCAAAGGCACGCGACACCGTCGTTATTGCAGGCGCCGGCTTTACAGGAATCGAGGCGGCAACGGAAATGCCTTCACGCCTGCGGACCATCTTCGACAAAAACGTCAAGCCGCGCGTAATTATCGCCGATCGTGGCCCTGCAGTCGCCCCGGACATGGGTGAATATTCTCGCCCTATCATTGAGGACGCACTGCGCAAAGTCGGCGTTGAGACGCGGCTCGATGCCGGCGTCGCATCGCTGGACAAATCCGGCGTCACGCTGAGCACCGGCGAGCGCATCGAAGCGGCGACCGTGATCTGGGCGGCAGGTTTTCGCGCCAATCCGCTGACAACGAAAATTCCCGCAGCGCGCGACAATTTTGACCGGCTGCTCGTCGATAAGTGCTTGCGCGTGCTGTCCGTGCCTGGCGTCTTCGCCACCGGCGACGCGGCGCGCGCCGCATGCGATGACATCGGCAACTATGCACTGATGTCGTGCCAGCACGCCACCCGCATGGGCGCCTTCGCGGGCAACAACGCAGCCGCCGAACTGCTGGGTGTGCCGAGCCGGTGCTATCACCAGAAGGCCTACGTCACCTGCCTCGACCTCGGCGAAGCCGGCGCAATCTTCACCCGCGGCTGGGACCGCAAGGTGGAGTTGGTCGGCGAGAGCGCCAAGAAGACCAAGCAGGAGATAAACCAGGTGTGGATATATCCGCCGAAAGCCGAGCGTGCCGCGGCGCTGGCCTCAGCTGATCCGGAGCGCGTGACGGATCTGTAAATGCCTCACGCGATAAGAGCTGCGCCCTGCGCAAGCGCGCAGCTCACTCCAATCTTCGAGCAAACTGGCAGTCCTCGCGGCCATGCGCACGCCCCAGCGCTGCGGAGACGAAGCTCCGGCGGCACTTTTTCAAAGCGGCGCCGTCCTCGTCGATATATTTGGCGTCGTAGCTGTAGAAACCGTGGCTTTCGGCCGGCAGGATCTCGCCGGGACGGGAAACCAAGAGGCCGCCTTCTGGATCCTTCAGCACGCTCAACTCGATCTCGCGGCCGCGGATGAACTCCTCGGCCAGAAGCTTGCGGTCGTGCGCCGGTGCCTGCCTGAGCGCACCGCCACTCCTGCCCTATCGCCCCAGGATACCGTGGACTTTGCGAACGAAGGCATGCTTTCCATCAACAGACCCATTGCCGGCTGCAGGCGCACGCCCCGCAAGGCCGGCGAGATGCCGGGAAAGATGGTTCTGGATGGCCGGATAATCCTCCAGCAGGGGCACGAGGGTCGGGCCATCGATCTCATAGACCTCTACCTCGGTCAGGGCTTCGAATGAGATGGCCTTGCCGTCGATCCCCTCGACTTGTGCGAAGATCGCGCCCGGTGCCAGTCGCGTCACCTCCGCGCCGTTGCGATGTGCGGCGACGACGCCCGAGCGAACAATCATCAGACTTGTTTCCGCCCCAGCGAGCACTCGGTCGCCGGACCGATATTGCCGGGGACGCGCCGCGGCGTCCAGCTTCTCCAGTTCTTCCAGTTTCAGATCAGCGAAGATCCAGTTGGCCCGAAGCAGGTCCTTCACCGTCTCCGCGGTTCCTGGCCATGCGAGGGCGTTCTCCATGACGACCGTGGCCGTTGCTGGCGGCGCGAG
The DNA here is from genome assembly GCF_030124405.1 of Sinorhizobium sp. 7-81. Classification (NCBI taxonomy): domain Bacteria; kingdom Pseudomonadati; phylum Pseudomonadota; class Alphaproteobacteria; order Hyphomicrobiales; family Rhizobiaceae; genus Sinorhizobium; species Sinorhizobium sp. 7-81. The sequence continues at coordinate 3,734 of NZ_JASKLT010000036.1, forward strand.
CGACAGGTCCATCGCCGTGCATTGCCGGTGGACGAGATCGATGAGTTCGTTTCGGGCGGCATTCCGGTCGGAGGGACGGCTGACGCGGTATTGCAGCTCGATCTCGACCGCGATGGCGTCGAGGCCCATGAGAGCGACACCGGGAGCAGGATCGTGAACGATGTGGTTTGCCCCGATCATGGCCCGCCGCATCGCCTCGGCGATAAAGGATGGCGGATGTGTTGGCCTCACACGGAACGTCAGGATCTGCAGGTGCGTCTCGTCGGGGCGGGTGATGTTCGTCAGCCCGACCTTCGCCAGCACGCTGTTTGGCAGGACGACGATATTGTTTGCCGGCGTGAGGATATGGGTCGAACGCCAGGTATTCTCAACCACCCGCCCTTCGACACCGTCGGCAAGAATGATCCAGTCGCCGATGCCGTAGGGGCGTCCCAGTGTCAGCGCCACGCCGGAAAAGACGTCGTTCAATGTGCTCTGCAAGGCAAGCCCGAGAATGATCGCGATGACGCCCGAGGTCGCGACCAGTGTTCCGATCGCAATGCCGAATACGAAGGAGAGGATGGAGAGCGTCACCCCGAGATACACGCCCGCGACGAACAGGTCCTGAAGCAGCCGCGCTTCGATCGGCCTGCCATCGAGCACAATGTAGATGCGGATAAAGCCGATGGTGGACCAGGCCAGATGCACCCACCAGAGCAACTTGGCTGCGACGAGAGTACCGCCGACTTCCTGTATTGGCTCGAACTTGAACGGAGAAATACGGTTCCCGGCCAAAATCGCCGTCATCGCCAGGAAAAATGCGATCTGGACCACGAGGCGCGCATTCGGACGACCGCGCCCCTGCAGATGCCAGATGATAATGCTTGCGACACCCAGCGCGATAACCTGGACAAGAGGCGAGACAAGCAGGTCAAACATTCGCGGAAATGCCTTCTGAAAGCGGGTTGGCGGGCCGGCGCGGCGCGGCAGCCGAAGCACTTTACGTCAACCCATAGACCAGCCGCTTTTGCGTGTCGACGGTGAAGACCGCAAGCTATCTTTTTGCAGAAAGCGTTGCTGTTCCTCGCTCTTCACGGCGACAAACCGCATGTTTGGGCGCTGCGCCGCCTCGCAGATCGCCTCCGCATCGACGGCATCGTTCTTGTTTCGCTTCACGAAGGGCTCCACATAGGCTGGCGGATCAACCGGACCGTATGGCCCATGTCCATCAGCTCGCGACCCCAGTGATGGGCATCGCCACAGGCTTCCAGGGTGACGGTGCAGGCAGGCTGGGCGGCAAAAAAGTCCAACACCTTTCCCCGGCTGAGCTCTTGCTGAAAAGCGCGTGACCGCGCTCGTCGGCACCATGTGCATGGAAAACATTCCACGCGATATCCAAACCGATCGTGGTACCCTCAGGCACGGACGCCTCCCTCCAATGGTTGCAACAACGCCATTCTGGCACAGCGATGCCGTCGGGGGGCGTCAACCCCATCACCCTCCCTTGACGCATGGGAACCCGGAAGGATCGACCAATGCGGACATCTGCGGTGAAGGCGCTGAATCAAATGGGCCTTAGCGGACAGGCGGCGGTTAACCCGCCATCGAAATGCATTTGCACCCATTTCGCTGAGGGGTTTGATGCGAGGCAAAATAGACCTATCCGCGAGGCAACCTGCGATCAGAGTGCGTCGCGCTCGGTGCGCAGGTTGGAGACGACGCGCCGGTTCTGCACCATGCAGGAGCGGTCCGTGCAATCACGGACCTCGCGGTCGTTGCCGTAACCCTTGGCCCACATGCGGTTGGCATCCACGCCCTTCGAGACGAGATAGGCCATCGCTGCGTCGGCGCGTTTCTGCGACAGCGTCACCATCTTTGACGCGGACCCGGAATCGTCGGCAAATCCCTGCAGCTTGATCAGCCAACGCGGGTTGCTGTTGAGCCAGATGGCCTGCTTATCCAACGTTGCCATGGCGACCGAATCGAGCGTGGCCGAGTCCTTCGTGAAGTAGGTCCGTCGGCCCACATTCAGGATGAAGTCCTCTTCGCTGCCGGCCACGACATTTTCGAAACCGGGCGCCGGATCGTTGGTTTGTCCGGTCATCGGCGCCGCGCCCGGCTCTTCCAAAGCGGCGATTTCAGTGGTGTTGCAGGCGGCGAGCGTCAGGAGCATGGCCGCGGTGGCAAGCAGCCGCGTATATCCGATCAAAGCAGACATTAGCGTGATATTCCTCATTCAACCGGGGTTGCTTGGCTGACCTGAGCGGCACCTTCAGCCTGGTCGGCTATGTGCGGCAGTACTTGCACCGCGGTGCCAATGGGGCAACGCTGATATAGGTCAATTGCATCTTCGTTGAACATGCGGATGCAACCGCTGGAGGCATCCTTACCGATGCTGCCCGGCTCCAGCGTACCGTGTAAGCGATAGCCGGTATCGACACCATCGCGAAGCAGGTACATGGCGCGCGGGCCAAGCGGGTTCTTTGGCGAACCTCCCGCGACCGATTCAGGCAGTTCCGGGTGGCGCTCACGCATCTCCGGCGGTGGCGTCCAGCGTGGCCAGAGCGATTTCTGGTCGATCGTGGCGCGGCCATACCATTTGAAGCCCTCGCGCCCGACACCGACGCCATAGCGGATGGCAGTCTTGTTTTCCATGATCAGGTAGAGAAAATGGTGCCTGGTATCGACAACGATGGTGCCAATCGGCTCGCTGCTGAAGTATTTGACAACCTGGCGGCGCCACTTCTTCTCTATCTTGGCAAAGTTGGTGCTTCGGAACGTTACGCCATTGTCGACGGTGGTGCCGGAAAAATAGGAAGACGCCGCTGCGAATGTGGATTTCTGGACCACCACCGTGCCAAGTGACGCTAAACCACCAAGCACAATATCCCTGCGCATCCACCCCATCGGCAATATCCCCCTGTAAAGCCAAGCAGCGAAGTGGCAGTAAACCAGATTTTTCATTTGCCACAACATAAAATTGCGCGGCTGTCTTAGGTAGAACGGTGTTTGGTCTCTCTAGGGGGTCTGGCGCGTCTTCCGCTCAATCTTCGACCGGTATGTTCGCCTGGAGGGCAAGCTCAAGAGTGTCCGGTCGCTACGGCGCTCGCTACAATTCCGCATGCATGTATTCTACATCCTGTCGCGATCGAACCGGAAGATTCGACCCGTTGACGACCTTGATCGTCGCAGACCTGAGCGTCCAAAACGAGGTCGGGTACCGGACCTTCGCAACAGCATTCACGAGTGCTCTCATGTGAGGTCATTCGCAATATTTGGCGTCCAGTCATCCGAGGCCGCCCGAGTTTCAAGACTTGAATACTGGGAGGTGCACCAGCCGGCGAGAAGGCAATCGAGATCTGTGACCAACGTGAGCATCTGGCGGTGCCGTTGCTCGTCCTGGCGCAAATCCACCAATGCCACGCCGGAGCTCGCGGTCCGTTTTTATCGCGAGCGCTCATGAAGGCTCGGGCGAGGAGCGAACCACAAATGTCTTTTCCATGCTAAGATAGATTTGCAACGCTTGATCTCGAGCTCGGCAATGTGGCAACGGCCGAACGCTAACTTACCCTGGCGCAGGAGCACGGGTTCAATCGCGAAGCGTTTTCTTGACTGATTGGGGCAAGGAGGTTGTCATGTCCACGAGTAGTGTGGACCGCCCGCTGCGGCCAGGCGACCGGGCACCGAATGTTGTTTTCGATGCGATCTCGCGCGAAGGCAAGATTGCGCTCAATGATTTTCGAGGCAATAGCCCGTTGCTGATCGGTCTGTTTCGCGGCCTACATTGTCCGTTCTGCCGGCGCCATGTCGCGGCGATGGCGCAACTCAAACCGGCCCTGCATGAGAAAGGCGTCGAATGCCTGGCGGTCGTCAACACGCCGGTCGAACGCGCGCGGCTCTATTTCCGTTACCACCCGACACCAAATCTTCTCGCGGCGTCTGACCCGGAGCGGGCCTCGCACCGTGCTTTCGGCTTGCGTGAGGTGGGGATGGACACGGTCATGGCGATACGGGTCCATCTCCCGGGAGAGTTGCCCGAGCCTATGGACGTAATGGCAATGAACGAGTTTCTCAACAAGAAGGAAGGATATGAGATTACGGAAGCCGATCAGCAGATGATGGCTTCCGGCCAGGCGCAGCTTGTCGGTCAGTTCCTACTGGATCGGGCAGGAATCGTACGATGGAGCTTCACTGAAGTTTTGGAGGTTGGCTATACGTTCAGCGCGCCGAATCCCGAGGAACTGATGTCGGCAGCTTCCCAAGTCGCACATCAATAGGCTGCTGAAAAACTGGCTCGACGACCACTGTCCTGTGGTGATCCCGTCGGTTTGAGCCATCCTCAAGGTGTTCAAGCGCGGCGGGTAAGGAAGGTCTCGTGTAACGGCCGCTGCACCGGGAGTATTTCTTTGACGGCGCGGCACGGGGCCGTGCTTAGGCTCCATCGCATCATGGGTCGGCTGCGGCGGGATTTCCGCTGCCTGAATGGCCGCGGCTTCTTCTACTACCAGGATGAGGAGAGCCACCGCCAAAACGGCGTCATTGCCTTCCGGCGGAGCGTCAGGATCAGGGTGGCGCTGAGCGCCCCATCATTGTTATTGCCGCGGATCGCATACTCGCACACTGGCATTGCGGGTGCGCGGATTAGGTGTACCATGATCCATTGGTCGGTTTTGCGCTTCGCGCGCAACGGGGACCCGCGAAACTCTACATGACCGCCGATTGCCACTCATGTCTTGGGAGGGACGTGTGATGCAAAGGCGTGGGCGAAATACTGCTTTATTTCTTTCATTTCTGCTGTCGACAGCTTTCATTCCCGCCGCTGCTCAAATGAGCAAGAAGGCGACAAGCGGCAAGAACTTTGACGCCGCGGTCGCCGATCAGGCAAAGCGGTTTCTGGAAGAAGGACGCGAGACGTTCCGCTTCGACACATTCGGCAGCGAGGACTTTTGGGGCGGCAAGGTCAAGCTCCATGAGGCCATTGGGGGCGAAAAGGCCGGTGGCGTCGGGCCAGGCCTCAGCCCGGAGAAGGCTCTCGAGCTTGGTCTGAAAGTCGATGTGAACGCGATCCCGAAGGAGGTGGCCGAAGCGCTGAACAAGGGTGAAGTTGATCTCAAGGACCCAGCCAGCACGCTCGTCCTGCTCAAGTCCAATGCCGTTGTTGGCGTCACTGGTTTCTTCAGCGGAGACGGCAAAACGTTGAGATCGGTGGGCATTCAGTGCTCCCTGTGCCACTCGACGGTCGATGACGCCTATGCACCCGGTATCGGGCACCGCCTCGATGGCTGGCCCAACCGTGACCTCGACATCGGCGCGATCGTCGCCCTGGCGCCCGATCTCACCGCCTTTACCGACATGCTGCAGCTTAGCGAAGACGAGGTGAAAAAGGCGCTCGCGGCTTGGGGACCTGGGAAGTTCGACGCCGAGCTCAATCTCGATGGCAAGGCCTTCCGGCCGGACGGCAAGACCGCCGCCACGCTCAATCCTCCAGCTTTCGGGCTGGCGGGCGTGAACAACCACACCTGGACGGGCGCCTGGGGGACGGTGAGTTATTGGAACGCCTACGTCGGCAATCTCGAAATGCACGGGAAAGGCGTCTTCTACGATCCGAGGCTGGACGATGCCGAAAAATATCCGGTCGCCGCCAGGACGAAACAGGGCCACAAACAGGACAAGGAAGACCGGATCACCGCAAAGCTGCCTGCGCTTCACTTCTACCAGCTTGCGCTGCCTACGCCGCAGCCGCCGGAAGGGGCCTTCGACAGTGCCGCTGCGGACAAGGGGAAGGCCCTCTTCAACGACAAGGCCAAGTGCGCCACTTGCCACGTTCCGCCGATCTTCACCGAGCCGGGATGGAACTTGCACAAGGCGGAGGAGATCGGAATCGACGATTTCCAGGCGATGCGCTCACCGGATGAACGATACCGAACGGCGCCCCTTCGTGCCCTCTGGGATATGGAAAAGGTCCATAAAGGAGGGTTTTACCACGACGGGCGGTTCGCGAGCCTTCGGGACGTCGTGGACCATTACGACCGCCACCTCGAACTCAAGCTGACTGACCAAGAAAAGAGCGACCTAATCGAATACCTGAAGTCGATTTGATCTGTGCTTTCAGGTGACGTGGCGGTCGCGCGACGGGAGGAAAGATCATGAAAAAGGACCATGACGATGTGAACCACAAGTCCACAGCCGGAGATTCAACCCGAAAGCTTTCCCGCCGGAACTTTTTGAAGATTTCAGGGACTGGGGCTGCAGTTGCCGGAGCCGTCGGACTCACCTCTTGCATGACAAGTCCGCGCATGGCGCCCGTGGCGCGTGGCGCGGGAACTACCCCGAAGCGTGAGGCGGCTTACCAGAATTCTCCCAACCGGGGCCGCCGCTGTGCGGGATGCACCCATTTCCTCGAGCCAAACGCATGCGAGATCGTTGCCGGCGAGATCAGTCCCAATGGCTGGTGCCGGTTTCACGAACCGCGGCGGACCTGAAGGACTGAACCGCACGAATTGAACACGGCTTGCCGAGAGTTGCTCGTTTGCTTGAACGAGCAACTCGGTGGTCCTCAGGCTGGCTCTCATCGCCTCGCGCGGCGTTGGCTGTCAGCAAAGCAGCAATGCGATCACTGCCGCGGTCGTGGGCGTCATCCTCAATCTGGCGGTATAGTTCGCGCTGCACGTGTTGTTCGGTGAACTCTACGTAGCGCGCGGGCTCGGCATGACGATCGATGCCCGGTATTGAGTTCCGTCCACGTCGCCTCGCTGATGCTGACGCCTGGGGCGATGCTCGCAGTGTTCCGCTTCAGGATTGGTGACGGTATTGGCCGGCTGCTCGTTCATCGGCCTTTCCTATGGATCCCTCATGGGGTGTGTCGAGCCCACCAATCCGGTCTAAGCTGAGACACTCCTAGCGCACAGTGGTGAGCGGTGCGCGAGTCCGGCTCCTCGACAAGACGCGATCGAAAATAATGCGACCCGTTCGAAGCATTCATCCGACCACATACCTCTTTGCGGCGCGAGCCTTACGCGATTTCGCGGACGGTTTCGTCGCCATATTGCTGCCGGTCTATCTGCTCGCTCTTGGATTTTCGCCGCTGCAAGTCGGTGTCATCGCCACGGCATCACTCTTTGGCTCGGCGTTCTTGACGATCGTGGTCGGGTTTCTGGGCGCGCACCGCGATCTCCGCGGGTTGCTCCTGGGCGCCGCGAGCCTGATGGTCGCCACTGGTGCAGCCATGACTGTGATCAACGATTATGCGCTGCTGCTGGTCGTCGCATTTGCCGGCACGATTAATCCATCGGCCGGCAGTGTGAGCGTCTTCCTGCCACTGGAGCACGCGGTGCTCACGCGCGAAGTGGCGAGTGTCGAGCGCACGAGGATGTTCGCTCGCTACAGCCTCGTTGGTTCGCTCGCAAGCGCGTTTGGCGCCCTTGCCGCAGCCCTGCCTGACTTGATCACGCCGCTCGGGCTCGGGCAACTGACCGCCATCAAGCTGATGTTCATTCTCTATGCGCTCTTGGGTCTAGCGGGCGCCGTACTTTATGCCCGCATACCCCCGCGCATCACCGGCGACGAGCCCCCGAAAGCAGTGCTTGGCCCTTCGCGCGCTATCATCTTCAAGCTCGCTGCCCTGTTCAGCCTTGATGCTTTCCCTGGCGGGTTCGTGGTCCAGTCGTTGCTCGCCTTGTGGCTGTTCGAGCGGTTCAATCTATCGCTCGCGGAAGCCGGGGTGTTTTTCTTCTGGTCGGGCGTGCTGTCGGCGTTCTCCTTTCCTGTCGCCGCATGGCTATCGAAGCGGGTTGGGCTCATCAATACGATGGTGTTCACTCACATCCCGTCGAGCATCGCTCTGATGCTGGCGGCATTCGCGCCAACCTTGCCGTTGACGCTTGCCTTGCTGCTCATTCGGGCGGCGCTCTCGCAGATGGACGTGCCGACACGCTCTTCTTACGTGATGGCGGTCGTGACGGAGGCGGAGCGTGCTGCCGCGGCGAGTTTCACATCAGTTCCCCGAAGTCTTGCGGCGGCTGCCGGCCCTGCACTCGCAGGTGCTCTCTTCGCCGCGTCATATCGATCCTGGCCCCTCCTCATCTGTGCGGCACTGAAGATCACCTACGACCTGCTACTGCTGCTGCAATTCCGGCACGTGAAGCCCCTGAGGAGTGTTGAGCCAAACGCGTCCGTGAAGAGCCACTGACGAGTCCCGCAAAGTCCGCTCATTGAGGCAAATAAGACATGAGCCTGGCGGCAGCCGAGCTTCCGCTTTCCCATCTGTGGACGCCCCGCAAGACGCAAGCGGTTTTTTCGGCGGTCGGCACGTTGTCGGATGCTGCCATCTGTCCGGCCTCTTGGTGCAGCGCAAAGGC
>NZ_JASKLT010000037.1:0-11998 GCF_030124405.1 Sinorhizobium sp. 7-81
GCGGCGCTGAACATCGAGCCGCATGAAGAAGCCGGATATACGTCAGCAGTTGTGACCATCAACCGGATTCAGCCAACCTGTTGCAATCGGGCGGGGTCCGTATACGTCCACATATGGGGGTGGAACCCGAAGAAGTCGGTCTTGCACAAGACAATCAGCGCGATCCGGGCGCAAACCTTTGAAGAGATTAACCGGGTGCTGCTGGCGAGCGCCCGGCAGGAGAAACTGGAAAGCGGCAAGGTCGTGCGTGTGGACAGCACCGTTACCGCCGCATCGATCCATGAGCCGAGCGACAGCAGCCTGTTATGGGACGCTGTCCGGGTGATGGTGCGACTGTTGCAGCAGGCTGATGCACTGGGTCACGCCATCCCATGGCACGACCATCGTCGCGCGGCGAAGAAGCGGGCTCGAGCGATCGAATATACCCGCGGTCGCCCGAAACGAGTGAAGCACTACCGCGAACTGCTCAAGATCACGCGCACCACCTTGGGCTATCTGCAGCAGGCGAGTAGACAGTTGCTCCTCGCGACGGGCCCGGCGGTCGAACTCTGGCAGGCGCAAGTCTGCCGCTACAAGCCGCTAATCGAGCGGATCATTGCCCAGACCGAGCGGCGGGTCCTGGCCGGCGAGGCGGTGCCGGCTGGCGAGAAGCTGGCGAGCCTGTTCGAGCCGCATGTCGACATCATCGTCAAGGGCAGCCGCGACGTCGAGTACGGCCATAAACTCAACCTGACCACCGGCAAGAGCGGCCTGATCCTTGACCTGGCCGTCGAAACCGGCAGCCCGGCCGATAGCGAACGGTTGCTGCCAATGCTGGAACGCCACATCGCTTTCTATGGCGCGCCGCCGCAGCAGGCGGCAGCCGACGGCGGCTATGCCAGCCGCGCCAATCTGAGCCAGGCCAAGGCTTGGGGTGTGCGCGACATGGCCTTCCACAAAAGGGCCGGCCTCAGGATTGAAGACATGGTCAAGAGCTGCTGGGTGTATCGCAAGCTCAGAAACTTCCGCGCCGGCATCGAGGCCGGCATCTCATGCCTGAGCGGGCCTACGGCTTGGCCCGCTGCACCTGGCGCGGGCTCGACCACTTCAAAGCCTATGTCTGGTCCGCGGTGGTGGCTTACAATCTTGTACTCTTCACCCGCCAAAGGGCGACCTGACATCCCATGCCGCCAGGCGAGATGCGACCGGCTGGCGCCGGCAGTTGCCGATGCGCGCATTTCCACCAGGAATCCTTTCCGCCGTGATTTGCACCCATGATGCCAACCGCATGGCTTCAAAGGCGCTGTCCTTTGCGCCGAAAGTCGCTGTGACATCAGAAAAACAGCGGTTTATGGACGGGCACTAGATAGCGCTGAGACGCATTCGCCGCAGCGGCCAGTGATCATTCAGCGGAAGGTGCGCCTCTTCGGCGATGGGCGTTTCGATGATGAGCTGCGTGTCTTCGGGAAGGGCGCCTACCAGCCCGTTCAGGTCGATTGCGCCCTCTCCGAGGCGGAGCCGGTTCTGGCGTGCTTCCGAGGCCAGTTCCGCCAGTCCGGGCGCCGGCAAACTCCGTCCCGATCGAGGAAAGATGTGTGGCGCCGAGTTCGGCGCCGGCCTCCATCGCGCGCCGCATCCGGTCAAAGTCCGCATGCGGCGACAGGATGAAGGCATCGATATCGAAAACCCGCATGACATGGTCGGCAAGTGCGGCTTTGACCGCGCGCATGACTTCGGGACGTCCGACGATTTCCTGCTGCAACGGCGCTCGCGTCGCGCTCATCAAAGGCAGTCCGACAGCTCCGAAGCCCGCCTTGGCGGCGCCCGCGATGAAGTCAACAGGGTCGACACGTCCGCCTGTCAGATTGGCGACCGACAGGCGGCGTAAATCGGTAACTGGTTTCATGGTTTCTCCCGCATCTGCCGGTTCAGTATGTGGCGCGTCCACTGGTGAGGTCGAGGATGAAGCCCTTCGTGAAGCTGCAGTCATCGCTTGCCACATAGGCAACTGTCGCCGGGAGATGAATTCGGGGGTCATTACTGAAATTCGTATTTGCGTCATTTGTTCCCCGTTTGTTGGGGACGAAACACGAGATTTCTTATTGCTCCATAAGCATCGTTGATAGGAAGCACATCTCGGGTCTTGCTTCTCAGCCGTCTATGAGGAGCGGGCAGTATGAGAAATCTGGACAGTGATGCCCTGGCGGCATTCCTGGCGGTTGCCGAAACCGGCAGCTTTACCGCGGCGGCAGAAAGGCTCGGACGGACCCAGGCGGCTGTCAGCATGGCGATCGCGAAATGGGAGGAGCGTCTTGACCTGCGGCTCTTCGAACGCGCCCATCGCCGGGTATCGCTGCCGCCGACAGGACAGCGGCTTCTTGTCTACGCGCGCAAGATGCGAGCCATTGAAGACGAGGCACTGGCCATGCTGCTCGAGGAACGTAATGAGAGCCGCGTCCGGCTCGGCATGCCTGACGACTATCTGACGCTGTTCGGGACCGCTTTAATGGAGCGTTTCGTCCCGCGATATCCCAATGTAATTTTGGATCTGCGCTACGACTTCTCTCTTCGCCTAGAACAAATGGTCGAGACGACCGAGCTCGACATCGCGATCGTAACGCAGAGTGCCTCCGAGCCGAAGGGGCGAAGTCATCCGGGAAGAGAGGCAAACCTGGTGTTGCGCCCCCAATCGCACACCCGAGAATGTGAGCTGCCTGCAGCTTGCATTGTTCCCCGACGGCTGTCGGGCACGCCCGCACATCCTGGCGTCACTCGACCAGATCGAGCGGAATTGGCGCGTCGTCTACTCTTCATCGGACATTGCGGGCATCCAGCTTGCCGTGGCGTCGGGAGACTTACTGACGGTCTTGCCGGAGAGCGCGGTCCCGGCGAACTGGAGAAGGCTCGGAGACGAAGAAGGTTTGCCAGCCTTGCCGCTGCTGCGTCTGGCGATGATTTTGCCGCAGCATCCGCGGCTGCCTGTTCGCCAGCTCGCTTCCTTCCTCCGGTCCGAGTTTCAACCGAGCGGGATCGCTCTTGAGGCACCCGCGCGCGGTACCGGCGCTTGAGAAAACCAATGCGTCTTGAATCATCCGTACTGCAGCCCGCCAACGGCGCGAGAGCTGCATCACCAATAATGCCACGTCGAAAAAGTTACGCCGTGGAGCCGGAGACGGGCGTTCGCGGTCGCGGGATCGGCCAGATGTCTCCGAGATCCCTCGCTGCCGCGAGCAGATCATTTGCCAACCGCAAAGCCATGCTTCCGATCAGGGATGGCGGCTCGTCGGCCGAGATCGCGTAGCCGAGCTTCCGAATTCGCGTAAGCTCTTCGAGCAGTCCCGGCCCACTCGAAAAATGCGAGCGATCATGTCCGCCGGTTTCTGCATCCCGTCTTGGCATCCAGGCGGCGCGGTCGGCGCCGGCTGCGTTCCATTCTTCAGCGCCTTCTTCAAAGGTGCTGTCGCCGATAGAGGAAGCGCCCATCTGAATGGTAGACAGCCCCTGGGTTGATTTCAATTGAGAACTCTCGACAGTGGTATCCCGTTGGGCTGGGACAATTCTCTTTGGAAAACCAACAGTCGGGGCCCTGCACCACATTTTAGCGGCGCGGTATTCCTGTTCCATAGAACTTTACGACTCGTGCTTCTGTTGACTACCTAAATGCTACCTCTTGCATTTCTGCGACGGAACGCAGGCCACGCTTATGTGTGCGCTCGCTGGTTGCGAGCTCCCGAAACCAACACCAGTCCCGCTAGAACAGGTCAGTCGCCTGCACAGTGCTCCACATTCACATGTGTCCACTGTTGAACAGAGGGCAGGGCTGAAAGCGACGCGCGTTCGATCGTCTCGAAGTGACACAGGCTGACCCCCACGAGCGACCATTTGCCGGTCTGGATTGAATCCGATCGGTGAAACGCTCGCCGCGAGTGCCCCAGTATCTTGCGGCAGGAATGATCGTCGGTCGAAAAGCGATTTCCTGCTGTACACCCCCTAGTACGAACTTGGTTCCGAGACGCTGCCAGAAGCACGAGCTTGACCCCTTTAAAAGGCACCTGTTGATCCCACAACCCGAAATCAGGATCGACGATAGTTCGGTGGGAGTCTGAGGTCGTCCCGCAGTTAATCTGATGCTTCGCAATCGTTAAAAAAGGTAAACGAGGCAGACCGCCTCGACAGCGTCGCCACGGCGAATTATCTATAAAATATGACTATGAGCACCGAAGACACGATCGCGAACCGCATCAGCCGAATTCTCGCCGAACGTATCATCACCGGCGCGTTGGAGCCTGGTAGCAAGCTTAGGCAGGATCACATCGCCGAGGAGTTCGGCGCAAGTCATGTGCCGGTGCGGGAGGCCTTTCGCCGGCTCGAGGCGCAAGGTCTGGCGGTGAGCGAGGCGCGCAGGGGCGTGCGGGTCGCATCGTTTTCGCTCGCCGAGGTCCAGGAGGTGGCGCTTATGCGCTCCGTTCTGGAGGGACTGGCCCTTCGCTATGCCGCACCGCATTTGACATCCTTTCTGTTGGACCAGGCGGACGCAGCCGCACAAGCCGGCGACGCAGCGACAAACATCCGAGAATGGGATGAGGCAAATCGACGGTTCCACAAACTGTTGCTCTCTCCTTGCAGTATGCCGCGGCTGCTTGCCGAGATCGATGACTTGCATGCGGCCGGCTCGCGATTTCTATTTGCAACGAGCCGCGCCGCTTGGGCGCCGCGTGTCGACGCCGACCACAAGGCAATTCTCGATGACCTCCGGAAGGGCAGGATCGACCAGGCCGTCATCACACTCGAGCGACACGTGAAAAGGATTGGTCAACAGCCCATCCATTATGCGTCAGGCCAGACAGGCGCCGCGTTCGCGCTTGAAGGCTGAACATATCGATCGTCCATTTCTCGCTCGAAATCGACTGGGCGCAACGCGGACTCGTGCCCGCGACATCTACAGTTCAATTCATTTCTGCAACTGCGGAGCCTTGATCTCCTTCAAAGGGGTTGCCAGACTCTACCGGTTTCTGATTATAGATAAAATAATGATGCTATCTATGGAATCAACACCGGGAGGAAGCTTGATGGCTGAGAAGACTGCGCTTTCAAAGGAGGCGTTGCCGGCAGGAGCGGTCACCGATATAGTACGGTCGTTTGGTGAACCACAAATTATCTATAATCTGCCATTCAACGATCTTCTCTTTCGTGCCCAACAGGTTCATCGTGAGCATTTCGATCCGAATGCCATTCAGATGAGCCGCCTGTTGTCCATCAAGACCGGCGGCTGCGCCGAGGATTGCGGCTATTGCAGTCAGTCCGCCCATTACCCGACGGGGCTGAAAGCCTCAAAGCTGATGGAGGTCGAGCGCGTGCTGGCGGAGGCGAAGAAGGCCAGGGAAGGTGGCGCGACGCGTTATTGCATGGGGGCGGCCTGGCGCAATCCGAAGGATCGCGACATGGAGGCGCTGGTGACCATGGTCGAAGGCGTCAGAGCACTCGGGATGGAAACCTGCATGACGCTCGGCATGTTGACGACGGCGCAATCCGCAAGGCTCGCCGAGGCCGGCCTCGACTACTACAATCACAACATCGATACCTCGGAGCGCTACTATTCCGAGATCATCACCACGCGCATCTTCGAGGACCGGCTCGAAACGCTCGCCAATGTCCGTGCTGCCGGCATCAAGGTCTGCGCCGGCGGCATTCTCGGGATGGGGGAAACGACCGAAGACCGCATCTCGATGCTGGTGACACTGGCCAATCTGCCCACCCCGCCGGACAGTGTGCCGATCAACATGCTGATTCCGATTCCCGGCTCCAAGCTCGCCGATGCGGTGCCGGTCGACCCGATCGATTTTGTGCGAACCATCGCGCTGGCGCGCATCCTGATACCGCGTTCGCATGTACGGCTCTCGGCGGGCCGGACCGACATGAGCGACGAGATGCAGGCCCTTTGCTTCTTTGCCGGCGCCAATTCCATCTTTGTCGGGGACACGCTGCTGACGGCGGACAATCCCGGGGAGGATCACGACGCGGCACTCTTTCGTCGGCTCGGGCTCAAGCCGATGGAACTGGAGCAGCCGCGGTGAGTTCGGCGGCACTTGCCCGCTATCATGCCACACTTGCTGGCCTTGAACGTCGGTCACGCATTCGCGCGCTTGCCCCGCAGAAGGGCATCGACTTCACCTCCAACGACTATCTTGGACTTGCAAATTCCCCTCGTTTGAGCGCCGCAATATCGGCCGCGATCGAGAGAGGCGTGCCGGTGGGCGCCGGCGGCTCGCGGCTGTTGCGCGGCAATCATCCCGAACACGAGGCGCTCGAAGCGGAAGCGGCGGCGTTTTTCGGGCTTGAGAAGGTGCTTTATTTCGGCAGCGGATTTGCCGCCAATGCCGCGCTCTTCTCGACTCTGCCGCAGCGCGACGACCTGATTGTCCACGACGCGCTGATCCATGCCAGCGCGCATGATGGGATAGCGGCCAGCAAGGCCGAAGCGGTGGCCGTCACACACGATAACGTCGAAGCCTTCGATCTGGCTATCCGCCGCTGGCGCGCGAAAGGCGGTAAGGGGCATCCGTGGATTGCGGTCGAAAGCCTCTATTCGATGGATGGCGATCAGGCGCCGCTCCTGGAGCTCGCAGACCTTGCCGATCGGCATGACGGTTTTCTGGTCGTTGACGAAGCGCATGCCACCGGCGTGTTCGGCCCGGGTGGACGCGGGCTTGCATCTGGGCTGGAAAAGCGCGGCAATGTTTTGATGCTGCACACCTGCGGCAAGGCGCTCGGCGTCTCGGGCGCACTTCTCGGCCTACCTGCGACACTCGCCGACTTTCTCGTTAATCGCGCCCGCAGTTTCATCTACTCGACAGCGCCGTCGCCGTTGATGGCGGCGGGCGTACGGGAAGCCCTGCGCGTGATCGCTGATGAACCCAAGCGGCGCATGCGGCTCAAGGGCCTGACCACCTTCGCCGCCGGGCATCTGCGATTGTTGCTCGGAATCAATCCCAGCGGTTCGCAGATCCTGCCTGTGATAATCGGCGATAATGCCCGGTCGCTCCGCATTGCCGAGCAATTGCGAATTGCCGGCGGCTTTGACATCAGGGCGATCCGGCCGCCGACCGTGCCGGATGGTACGGCGCGCCTCAGGATTTCCATCACCCTCAATGTCGATGAAGAGCAGATCGCCGACATGATTGAGTGTCTGGCAATCGCAATGGAGGAGGACTCCCTATGATCCCTCGCCTGGTCGTTTCCGGTACCGATACCGGCATTGGCAAGACGGTGTTTGCCGCCGGCCTTGGCGGTGCGCTTAACGCCTACTATTGGAAGCCGGTTCAGTCCGGGCTTGAGGACGAGACCGATAGCGAGACAGTCGCGCGGCTCTCAGGTTTGCCGCGCGGGCGTATCCTGCCGGAGGCGTACAGGCTTTCAGCGCCCGTTTCGCCGCATCTTTCGGCCCGTCTCGACGGTGTGGCGATCGAGCCGGACCAGCTCGCACCGCCGATCACCGACCGGCCATTGGTGATCGAGGGGGCAGGGGGGCTTCTGGTACCGCTCTCGGACCATCTGCTTTTCGCCGATCTTTTCGCGCGCTGGCAGATCCCGGTCATCCTCTGCGCCAGAACGTCCCTAGGCACAATCAATCACACGCTGTTGTCGATCGAAGCGCTGAAAAACCGCGCCGTTCCGATCTGCGGTATCGTGTTCATCGGCGACGAAAAACTTGAAACGCAGCGCATCATCGTGGAGATGGGCCGCGTGCGGTCGCTTGGGCGCCTGCCTTGGCTACCCAGCGTTGCTGCAGACACACTTCGTCAGGCGTTCTCGAATTCTTTTGATCTCGCACCTTTCTTGGAAGTGCCTGAATGAACCGCTCGACGGTCTGGCATCCCTTCACCCAACATGCGCTCGAGCCGCCGATGACCCGCATCGTGTCGACCGAAGGGGCCTATCTGATCGACACGGACGGCAATCGTATACTCGATGCGATCTCGTCCTGGTGGGTGATCACCCATGGCCACCGGCACCCCGTCATCATGGAGGCGATTCGCAAGGCAACCGAAGCCTACGACCAGATCATCTTTGCCGAATTCTCGCATGAGCCCGCCGAAACACTCGCCGACCGGCTGGTTGAGATAGCACCGGCGGGCTTGAAGCACGTTTTCTATTCCGACAGCGGTTCCACTTGCGTCGAAGTCGCAATCAAAGTGGCGCTCGGCTATTTCCACAACAGGGGAGAGCCGCGCGACCGCGTCGTGGTGATGGAGCACGGCTACCACGGCGACACGATCGGCACCATGTCGGCCGGCGAACGCGGTGTCTTCAATGCGGCTTACGAGCCCTTGTTGTTTGGCGTCGACAGGCTCGCTTTTCCCGAGGCGGGTCGCGAACAGCGGACGCTCGACATGTTCGAAGCCTTCTGCCGTAGCGGCCGCGTGGCGGCGTTGGTGATCGAACCTCTGGTTCTCGGCGCCGGCGGCATGAAAATCTACGGCGCCCGGGTGCTGGCGGGTCTGAAGGAAATCGCCGCACGTTACGATTGCCTGTTCATCGCCGACGAGGTGATGACCGGCTGGGGACGGACGGGGACGGTGTTTGCTTGCGAACAGGCTGGCTTAAGCCCCGATATCCTCTGCACGTCTAAGGGCCTGACCGGCGGTGCGCTGCCGCTCGCGGCAACGCTTTGCAGCGAAGCGGTCTTCGAGGCACATCTGTCCGCGGACCGGCGCAAGACCTTCTTCCACTCGAGTTCCTATACCGCAAATCCGATCGCCTGCGCGGCGGCTGTCGCTAATCTCGAAATCTGGCGCGGCGAAGCTGTCGGCGCGAGAATTTCCAGCCTGGAGACGCTGCATCGGCGGAACCTGGCGAGCTTTCAGGGAGACGAGCGTTTCGCCAATATCCGGCAAGTCGGGACGATCGCGGCGCTCGACCTCGTCGTGCCAGCGGGCGGCTATCTTGCCGATGTCGGGCCACGCATGCGGAAACTGTTTCGCGAGCGCGGGCTGCTCATTCGTCCGCTCGGTAACGTCATCTATCTGATGCCGCCCTACTGCGTGACCGCCGGCGAACTCGGCCAAGCCTATGACGCCATTGACGAGGTTGCCTCGAACGTCCTTGCGGGAGCGTGATGATGTCGTGCCGTTCTTCCCGCCTGGCCGGTTTTGGGCATGCCGCGCCGGCACGCTGCGTCGGCAATGCGGAAATCGAGATGCAGCTCGGCCTCGAGGTGGGCTGGATAGAGCGCCGGACGGGCATCCGCAGGCGTCATTGGGCTGGAGATGGCGAGACGCTGAGCGGCCTTGCAGCGCAGGCTGCACATATGGCGCTCGATGATGCGGCGATTGCACGCGAAGACATCGCGCTGACGCTGCTTGCAACCTCTACCCCGGATCACCTATTGCCGCCCTCGGCGCCGCTGCTCGCCCACAAACTGAGCCTGTCAAATTCCGGGGCAATCGATCTGGCCGGCGCCTGTTCGGGCTTTCTCTATGCACTGACGCTGGCAGACGGCTTCGTCCGCTCGCAGGGCCGCGCGGTGCTCGTGGTCGCAGCCAATATTCTTAGCCGGCGTATCAATCCGACCGAACGGGCGAGCGCGGTCCTCTTCGCCGATGCGGCGGGCGCCGTCGTGCTTGTTCCGGAGCGGGGCCAGCGATCTGGCCTCATTTCGGCCGATCTCGCGTCGGACGGACGCGGTTACGACCTGATCTCCATTCCCGCTGGCGGCAGCAGCAAACCCTTTTCCAGCGATGCCAATCCGGAGGAGTTTCTGATGACGATGCGCGACGGACGTGAGGTCTTCTCACGCGCGGTCGAACTGATGACCAAAACCTCGCAGCGGGCGCTGGAGCAGGCGGGAATCGGCGCCTCCGAGATCGACCGATTCGTTCCGCACCAGGCCAATGCGCGCATGTTCGACGCGGTTTCCGACCGTCTCGGCATCGACCCGGCGAGGGTGGTCCGGACGATCGAAACCTATGGCAATTCGTCCGCGGCCACGATCCCGCTTTCTCTGTCGATTGCGAACAGCCAGAGACGTTTCGCGCCCGGTGAAAAGCTGTTGCTCACAGCCGCAGGGGCCGGATTGACAGGAGGGGCTGTCGTGCTCGGCACCTGAAAGTTAGTCATTCCGGCCGATCGTGGGACATGATCGTCACGACGGCCTTGGCCGCACGCTGTGCGGCAATCGTTTGCCGGTTATGAGCGACACCGAAAATGGCCAGCGAGATTATTGCAATACGTGCCATTTTGGGATTTCGCGTTCGACCAATCGCAGGAATTCTTGGCTGCGAGCCGTCACAATCCCGATGCAAAGCGAAGGTCCCGCAATGAATGGACCCATCACGTGAGTCGCGTCCTGGCTGTTGGTATTTCAGATGGGCGCATTTAGGCTACTACTTCAGACCGGGAGATCACTTTGACTGGGGGCAAAGTCCCAGGTTGTTCAAGGCTTGAAACACTATGAAAACACCGTGGAAGTTCCTTGCTCAATTGGTGTCGGCGCGACGACCGGCAAAAGCGCAAGAGAGCTTGGGCAAGTGTGACACCGATCGCAACGCTCTCGAAAGCGAAGCGGAACACACGTCGGTACTTCCGCCTGATGATCCTGGCACACGTGATCACCAGGCGGATGTCCCAGTGGATCAAGGGTCAACGGCATCGGACAGGGCGACAAGCGCTCCCGGCGCCATGCACGCGTTCGGCCGATCAATTCGTGCTGATCAAACACCTGCACCTGATGAGGTTCATCATCCGGGTGTGGAAACCGTTGCTTTGATGCCGGAAAGCCAGACAAACCCAAAATCGCAAAGGAAACCGCGGACCAAGCGCCGAGAACGTGTGAAGAGAGCCCCCGCCCAGTTGTTCGCGCAGAGCCCTGTCGGCACAAACCAGGCTCAAAGCCTGCAATCCTCGTCTTCCGCGGATCCTTTCTTCGATGAAGTGGTAGTCCTGGACGAGGAAATCAAAAAGCTGAGAAGCCGACTGGCTCAGAAGCTCCACTTGCAGAACGTTCAGCTCAAGAAAATGCTTGAGCGTTTCGAGATTTCGTGAGCCGCGCTCGCGATTTCAACGATTGGCACAAATGAATACTGCAACGAACGTTAGCTGTAGAACTTAAAGTCCAGGCGCCGACCCCTTGCGTAGGGGAGCGTGGCGCCGCTTTTATGACGGGCCACGTTTCAGGTTAGGATGCATCAGGTCACATCGATGGCTTGGGCTCGGCAATCAAATGTCACCCGCGCGCGCCTCAATCAGCTCCAATATCTGCCGAGCGGGCATGGGGCGTGCGAACAGGTAGCCTTGCGCCTCATCGAAGCCCTCGGCCTTGACTGCCTCGAGCTGTGCCTCCGTCTCCACCCCTTCGACGGTCGTTGTTATTGCCAGCGTGCGACCAATTCCGGCGACCGCTCGGATGATCGCCAAGGATTCCCTGCCTGCCGGCAGATCGGAAATGAAGCTGCGATCGACCTTGATCTTGTCGAAACGAAAGCTCCTGAGATAACTGAGCGACGAAAACCCGGTCCCGAAATCGTCCATCGCCAGCTTGACGCCAAGCACTCGGATCTCCTGAAGCAGACGGAGATTGTTGTCGCTCTCGTCGAGCAACACGGACTCGGTCACTTCGAGCTGCAATCGTAACGGGTCCAATCCGGTTTCGCCGAGAATCTCGCGAACGTCTGCAGCGAGCCGCCGGTTTCTGAATTGCAGAGGAGACAGGTTCACCGCCACGCCGACATGCGGTGGCCACTTCATAGCCTCCGTGCAGGCCTGGCGGAGGATCCAGTCTCCGAGCGGAGCAATCAGTCCAGTCTCCTCGGCGACGGGAATGAATTCGGCTGGGGACACAGGGCCTCTTTCCGGATGCGTCCATCGCACGAGCGCCTCACAGGTGGTGATGTGGCCGGTGTGGAGGTTGACCAGCGGCTGGTAGTGGACTTCCAGCTCGCCATTGACAAGGGCGCGCCGAAGGGAAACCTTCATCTGCTCTCTTGTCTGGAGATGCGCGTCCATGCCCGGCTGATACTCCACG
>NZ_JASKLT010000038.1:0-10823 GCF_030124405.1 Sinorhizobium sp. 7-81
AGCCATGCGCGATTGCCTTGACCTGCAGCGGATTGGCAATCACCCACTCTTTGCACAAACGGCGAGAGCACGCGGGACGCCGCCATACAGTTCCCAGTTGCCTCTGTCACCACTTCGTCTGTTGCCGAGAGGGTCTTGCCAAGTCCCTCCAAGGCTGTTCGCGTCATATCAACACGACCACTATGGCGAAGCCGGCCGTCTTCCCAGAAAACCACCTCACCGAACGTTCGGTGGATATCGATTCCGATTATGCGACGCACGGCAGCTCCTGTCAGATCGAGTGACGGGAGCGGCGGGGGACACGACAACTACGGATCCGCGCTCTCGGCGCAACCGGGCGAGTCGCAGAGGCGGCCAGCTACTAACACGAGCTCGCAGCTCATCCAATGCATCGGCCTGCCCGCACCTTCGTGCTCCCGGTGCCTCTGTCCCGGATGGTCGCACCATACGCTACGATCTTCAGAACCGCAGCCGGATGTTGGCACCGAAATTCTTATACCGGTTACGAACCCCATCGAACGCCTCAACGGAGAGATCAATCGGCGGACTGAGGTCGTCGGCATCTTTCCGAATGACGACGCCATTCTCCGCCTCGTCGGCGCGTTTTTGCTCGAACAGAATGACGAGTGGCCGTCCAGCGCTCCAGATACTTGTCTCTTGAGACCATCGCCGCAATGAGCTGATGATCCGCTCATCAGCCTGCCTGCTGCGGCAAGCTGATCCATTCCCGGCTCCGTCCGAAAGCACGGCAAACGCCGAAAGCTACACCATCTCCTGGGACATAATCCCTGCGCTTTTTTGCTCGAAGAGACTGTAGAGCAAACCGCAGCCGAAGGAGTGCTCGTACTCACGACGGTGGAGGTTCACGTCGAATTCGTACCGCGTATTATTGCTCGCGGCGACGCAGCCACGCCGCCGACTTTCTCTGCGGACGCGAGGTACGCACGGTCGATGCTGTTTTCGATACCATTCTTCTCAATCTCACCTGTGCGAGCGAGGTGAGGGCGCACTACGGCGCTGAGCAAGGTAGGCTCGTGCATCCAGCGGGTGCGCTGCGCCGCCGTTTGGGTGCCGGCGCCAAGGCGGACGCGTTGCACCGTAATCGGCAAGACCTTGTCCGCACAATTGGGTGAGTGGTGTCCTTAGCGCGTGAGCTTTTCGGCAATCTCGTCGTCAGGCATACCCATCCGAGCGAGATCCAGCAGACGCGCGCGCAGTTCTTCGCCGCGCGTCAGCTTGGCGACGCAACTAACCTGGATTTTGACTTCGAAGTCAGTTACCGTTCCGTCTCCCCACACGACCCTCGCCAAAGCAATGTCGCGCTCACCGCGGTTCGACTTTTCGATTAGCACCGCAACAGCGCCTTCCGATGAGCGTCCGTTGTAGTGTCCTTGGCCCAGACTTGGGGAGGACTGTCGAACAGCGCGACAACCTTGTTATTGAGGTCTTTGTCTAAAACTGTTCACTTGCTCGGTTCAGTCGATGCTTGCTGGGCAAAGGTTCTTCGGCGGCGCGATGCTAGCTTAACGCTGCTTCCCATCGACGCTAGAGTTTGGCGGCGACCAGCCGGTTATCAGGATCGACACGATTCAACTGGCGATCTGGCACCGCCGCGGCGTAGCGCTTGCTCTCAAGCTCACGTTCCACGCCAGCGCCACTATAGCGCGGCGATCAGGATGAGACCGCGCAAGGCTTTGTTCACGTGATGCTGTGCCTGCCGAGTCCGCGATACCGCGTCAAGCTCGGCAGGCGCCAGCGCAGCCAAGAACGCGCCGGCCACAGCGGCATCGATCGGTGAAGCACGGATGCGTTGGCAGTCCGGCAAACAAGCGTGGGAGTGTAGGTGATTGCACACGTATTCTCCGCCACCTTTGTAGCGAATATACATCTTGTGGCCACATCGGCCGCACCAAGCAATGCCATGCAGCAGCAATTCGCCATCGCGCGGAGCACCTCTGGTTTTGTTACGCATGTATTCGGCTCGGTTGTCTCGCACAATATCGCGGATTTTCTCATAGGTTGGCCAGTCGATGCAGCGTGGACAGCGATCCTTCACGATATCCGCCACTCTCCGATCTGCTTCGGCATTTTTTGGCCGGTGAGCCACCTTCACGCGAGACGGCGCTCAGGGGTTGGTCCACAGACGAAAGCACCGGCGTAAGCGGGATTCTTCAGGATCGCAGCCGCCACCGAGACCGTCGCTCGCTCCCAGCGCAGTCCGCCATGCCGGTCGCGGCGCGGCACTGTACGGGTCGACGCGTAGATCGGCACCGGCTCTACCGGCTCTACAAGGAGGAGCGGCGGACCGTGCGCCAGCGCGGCGGCCGCAAAAGAGCGCTGGGAACACGCGCGCCGATGGCGGTCCCACAGAAACGGAACCAGCGCTGGAGCCTGGATTTCGTCTCGGATGCGCTGGTCGATGGCAGGCGCTTTCGTGTCCTTTGCGTCCTCGATGACTTCAGTCGCGAGTGCCTTGCCACCGTGGTCGACAACTCGCTGTCTGGCGAGCGTGTCGGGCGGCCGCGTCATCCCGGCTTGGGTTGCCCGAGAGCACCGCATTGTGGCTGCCCTTGATGAGCGGTACGTTGACGAAGTCGGCCGAGCAGCCGATCAGCGCGCCGCAGGGGAAGGAAGGTTTCAGCACCGACCGATAGCCGCCCTGCGTGACAGCGCGGTCGCCATAGGAGAGACGCCCCTCGAAGGTGCCGCGGATGACGGGTGCGGCGACGCGGAGCGTCTCGGGATGTGTGGCGAGCCAGCGACAGACGAGCCCAAGCATCTTGCTGGCGGAAAAGCTTGCCGATGCGATCGCTAGCGGCCGCGCCAATGATGAACCGATCGAGCGCGGCTGGCGCGACAGCGGTAAGCGCTGTTTTGACTCCACCTTTTGGATCAGCGTTTGATCGTCGATTCTCGGGCCCAAAGAGGGCTCCGACATATGACGATCACAGAGTTTACGCATGGCACCAAGGCCGATCAGGCGGCGCAACGGCTCGAGATATTCACCGGGCCGGCGTGCGACGAGGAAAAGGAGCGGGTCGTCGCCGAGCTACGTCGGCGAGATGTCGGTCTGCGCGGTTGCGCGGCGGCATGGTCT
Organism: Sinorhizobium sp. 7-81; assembly: GCF_030124405.1. Lineage (NCBI taxonomy): Bacteria > Pseudomonadati > Pseudomonadota > Alphaproteobacteria > Hyphomicrobiales > Rhizobiaceae > Sinorhizobium > Sinorhizobium sp. 7-81. The sequence continues at coordinate 3,098 of NZ_JASKLT010000038.1, forward strand.
GTCGCCTGAACAGTTGTTCACTTCGCGGCGTCTGGCCAGACGCCAGCAGGAGAAGGCTTCGCCGCCCATTTTTGTGCCAGCGGTGATCGAGGCGGAGGAGGAACCGTCGGCGCGCCGCCAGCAGCCAAGACCGCGGCCCGGAGAGCGGGCGATCGAACTGGGGATCGGCGAAACCAGATGCTGTGCCGATCCGTGTACTGGTACGCACGCTATATCGGCGCCCCTTGCGCAGAAATCGGATTGATTGCAGCTGGCGACTTTGCCTGCGCAATAGGATCTCCAATGAGCCCAATAAACGGGTCGTGCCTTTGATTTGGATGCCAGCTACCATGAAATCCTTGCGCTTCAGCCAAACGGTGCTGTCGTCTTCTATCCCAACTATATGAATTCGCAGCCACGATTGGCCCATTCGCGATTCGGGGAGCGAAAGCCGTCTACCACATCAGGTCAGCTTTCCATGGATTACATATGCCGCGCGGCCATGACTCTCCAGAAGCTTTTCATCAGTCATTTGCCGCACGCCGTCATATTGGAGTCACCGGGGCGGCTCTGGGCTAGCGGCTTCACGATCGGGGAGTGCAGTGAGCCAGTGAGCGTAGCTACTGTCAATATTCCGCACGACCTGATCGTAGCAATCCCAGAGCCGCTGCGTGCCTGGACCGACCCGTCCCGAGCCAATTTTGATCCGATCGAGCTCAGTGATCGGCCTCGCCCCATCGAATGAATTGCAGAGGAACGCCTCCTGCGCCGCGTATACTTCGGTCCGGTCGATCTCGCGGACCTCCACCGGCATTTCTAGTTTCTCTTGCGCTAAGCGCAGCAGTGTGTCCCGCGTCACGCTTTCCAAAATGCCGGCGGTGACCGGCGGCGTAATCAGACGGCCTTGGCGAATCATCATAAAGCACGCGTTCGTTCCCTCAGATAGCTTTCCCGCGGCGTTCAGAAGAATGGCATCGTCGTAGCCATTCTCCAAGGCTTCCAGCAATGCAAAGCGACTGTTGTGGTAGTTCGCCCCAGCCTTGATCCGCGGCGGCAGGTTCAAGTCGCCAATACGCTGCCATGAGCTCACACAGGCTGCTATCGCACGCTCCGCCAGCCGTCCCGCCGGCCGCCGGGTCGCCATGCAGATAAGCGATGTCGGCCCCCGAACATCATAGCCGCCCTTGCCCATAACGACCACCGACAGCCGGATGTGGGCGTCCTGCTGGATTTCATTCGCCTCCAAACTTTCGCGGATGGCCGCTTCAAAGTCGTCATCACTATAGGTTGCGTCGAGGCGCATGATCGTAATTGATTGACGAAGCCGCTCGAGATGCTCGCGAAGCCGGAACACATGTCCCGCGCCACAATGCGATTGGTAATAGCACAGGCCCTCAAAGACGTTCGCACCATACTTCACCCCCGCGCTCACGACCGGCACCTGCGCCTCCTCAGACGCAAGCATCCGCCCGTCCATGTAAATCAACCCATCCGTCATGACCCGCCGTCCGCCTCCATTTTCAAAAAGTTTCCGAAACCAGAGTGTCGATTAAGCTGTTTGCGTAGCCAGAGGCGCCACGTGGCAGGTCCGGCTGCACGTTCCCTGTGCGTCTCGTCAATTATTGGGACGCCCTGATCAAAACACCTTGAGTGCAGCGCCACTTTGAGATGCCCACTTGATCTCCTGATGCTGGTAGTAATCCGATCAGCAAGTATAGCCGCCATCAGCCAACACAATGCTCCCCGTCATCAGACTTGAAGCATCGGAAGCGAGGAAATGAACAACAGAGGCGATCTCATCACAGCGCCCTTGTCGAGCCATTGGCGTGTGATCCATCCAAACAGGAAACAGTCGGTCGTCCCAACGACCATATCGGTTCTCGCCTGTATCGATATACGTAGGCGCGACAGCATTCACCCGAATGCCTCTGCGCGCCCATTCTACCGCTAAACACTTAGTTAGGTGGTGAACTGCTGCCTTAGATGCGTTATAGTAGGCCTGCGGCTGTGGCTTGTTCACTATGAGACCTGACATCGATCCAACGTTGACGATAGTACCTTTGCCCTGTTTCAGCATGTGTCGGCCAAATGCGCGACAGGACCAAAACACTCCATTCAAATTGACATCTATGACCTCTAACCATCGCTCGTCTTCGACGTCTTCCGCAGCAACTCCGCTTCGTCCGATACCTGCGTTGCAGACCAAAATGTCGACCTTGCCGTGCTGGTCGACAATCTTCTCAGTGGCAGAAGCAACGTCGTGCGGATCGGCGACATTCATGCGCATGAAGTCGGCCTCGTAACCCAGTCGTGAGAGCTGATTAAGTCCTTCACTTGCCACATCTTCATCAATGTCCACAATCACAACCCTTGCCCTCGCTTCAGCGAGCGCCTGCGCGCAAGCAAGCCCAATGTTCCTGCCTCCTCCTGTGACCACGGCTACGCGTCCATCGAGGCTAAATTTTTCCAAGTACATGGCGATCCTCTCCGATTCCAAATTGGACGAATCTCTTGCGCGTCGTGGCTGATGGATAGTTCGCGACAATGAACTATCGCCGTGACCGCGGCTCATGCCAAATGGCGTCGCTGACTTGCCGGTCCAACATACAGCGCCGAGTGACATCAAGACGCTGCTGAGCTGTTCGATACTAGAAGCCCTGTCCGGCTAGAGAAGAAAGTGCCGCCGAGGCCTGTTCCTGTAAAGCAAAGGCTTTGTAAAATATTGTCGAGCATCAAGCTTGCAAAATTGAAGCCTTCAGACGCCCGCACATGCCCCCGCAGATTGACGTGTCATACAAAAGCTACTCGCGGATCTTTATTCCAGCAGCTGATGTGAAACTTTGCCCGCTCATAGGAGATCAGGCAGGCACGGCCAGTTGCGACCTTCACTTCGCTCGCATGCAGTTGCTGCTCGAACATGCCTGGCACCAGCTTGAGAAAATAGCGCAAGATTCCATTGCTCGAGACAAGATTGATGGAATCCCCGTCATCGTGTTTATTCACGATGTCCTTGACTAAACTGTGGACGCCTTCGAGCACTGCGTCTTCACTAGGTTGCCACGCGGCTCCGGCCGGCCAACGGCTTTCACGTTGCCACGCCAAGAACTGATCTGCTCCGTAGCGTGCGAGAATTTCCTCATTGGTAAGACCGCCCCAGGCGCCATAGTCTATTTCCGCCAGCCGCTCGTCGTTGATTGGCGCGTAGCTCAAGCCAATCTGTTCCAGGATGACGGAAGCAAATCTCCTCGTTCGGAGTAACGGCCCGCAATAAACTGCAGTCGGGCGAATGTGGACGTTTCTTAAGGTGGCCGCAAGCAACTTTGCTTGCTCCTCACCTTCGCGAACAAGTGGGACGTCCTCCTTTCGGGCGACCCAAATCACTGATGATGTGTGAGCGTCTGGCGAAGGCATTTTCGCTTGGTCGAGAGGCCGATATTATAGGCCGCGTTTCATCTCGTCTGCCATAACGCGTTCGACCACATCCGGATCGCATTGTTCATCGACCAGGAACTGGCGGATTCCACCATCCCATGTTCGTATGTCGGCGAGGAGATTTTGGAGCTCGTCCACGCCGTTCTCGGTCAGGCCCTTTGTGCCGTATTCGCTGCCGTCGCGGACATAAAGCAATTCGCCCTCGCTGATATTATCCGAGTTGGCGGTCACCTCTTCGATCAACTCGAGGTTCTCGCCGATCATCTCAGCGACCTCTTTGAGGGTATAGATGATCCTTGAGCGTGCCATCACGCAGCCTCGTACCGGTCTTTTGCCGGAGTCCACTGCCACGGGAGCAGTTCCTCAAGTCGATCCTTCGGATGGCTCTGGATCCTGGTCAGGACGTCTGTCAGATAGGCCTCTGGATTGTGGCCATGGAGTTTAGCTGTCTCGATGATAGTCAGGATATTGCCGATGCGCTCGCCGCCCTTGTCTGACCCGGCAAAGAGCCAATTTTTTCTTCCAATTGCAATCGCAAGAAGGCGATTTCAACGCTGGCTTGCCTGCTGATGCAGGCCGCAGGCCTCGTCGTCGAGGAGCTCAACGATGAGCAACACTGATTTGATTCCGACAGCGCTGCTCGCGCGCAAAGCCATCGTCTACGTGCGGCAATCCTCGCAATCGCAGGTCATGACAAATCTGGAAAGCCAGCGACGGCAGTATGATCTTGTTGACGTTGCGCGACAACACGGCTTCAGCAACATCGAGACCATCGACGACGACCTCGGGCGCTCTGCCAGCGGAACTGTCGCGCGCCCTGGTTTCGACCGTCTTGTCGCCCTTTTATGCGCTGGCCAAGTTGGTGCCGTCTTATGCTTCGATGCTTCACGGCTTGCGCGCAACGGTCGGGACTGGCATCACCTGCTCGAACTATGCGGCCTGGTCGAAGCCCGCGTCATTGACCATGACGGCGTCTACAATCCGTGTCGACCCAACGATCGGCTGCTGCTGGGAATGAAGGGCAGTATCAGCGAGTTCGAACTGGGCGTGCTGAGAGCCCGGATGCTCGATGCCGCCAGATCGAAGGCGCGCCGTGGCGAACTGCGACTTTCCGTTCCGTTCGGGTACATTTGGCATCGAGAGGCGGGGCTCGGGCTTGATCCGGATTTGCGGCTGCAGGACGTGATCCGGTCCATCTTCGCACGCTTCCGTGAGCTTGGAAGCGCACGCCAGGTGCTATTGTCGATGACACGGGACAATATCCACTTCCCGCGGCCGTCGGACGAAGGTCGCATGACCAGCTTTGTCTGGACGCCAGTCCGTTACCGGAATGTCATCGGCATCCTGAAGAACCCCTTCTATGCCGGCGTCTACGTCTATGGAAAGAGCGAGAAGCGGACAGCCATCGTCGATGGGAGGGCGCGGCGCAGCTACGGGCACGGCAAGCCGGCCGGCACCTGGGAAGTGATGATCCGGGACCATCACGAAGGTTACATCAGTTGGGAAGAGTACGAGCGCAACCAACAGCAACTGGCGCTGAACAATTATGGTCGTTCGGGCGGAACCAAATCGGGCCGCGGCGGCAAAGCCTTGTTGTCGGGTCTCCTGACTTGCGGACGGTGTGGACGGCGACTGAGTGTTGCCTATACGGGAAATCCACAAAATCCTGTCTATCGCTGCTATAAACAGAACCTGATGATGGGCTTGCCCCGTTGCATGACGTTCGGCGGCTCGAAGGTCGATGCGGCGGTTGCGCGCGAGTTGTTGCGCGCGGTAGAACCATTAGCGATCGAGGCGACTTTTGAAGCAGAGCGGATGCACCGGGAGCGACAGGAAGAACAGCGCCACATTCACGATCTGGAACTGCGGCAGGCCCGCTACGAGGCAAGCCTCGCCGAGCGCCGCTATGCGGCATGCGATCCAGACAACCGCCTGATTGCTGCACAGCTTGAGAAGAATTGGGAAACGGCGCTACGCCGCGTCCGTGATCTGGAAGTGCGCAAGCCTGCAGATAGTCCTTCAACCATCGAAGTTGACACAGGCACTTTCGCAAACCTCGCCGACAATCTGCAGGCGGCCTGGGAGTCGCCGGATGTCACCATGCGCGTGCGCCAGCAACTGCTGCGTACATTGATCGCCGACATTGTTGTCGATGTTGACGATGAAGTGCGCGACGTGGTGCTGACCATCCACTGGAAAGGCGGTCAGCACTCGGAACTGAGAGTGCGCAAGCCTCAGAGCGGTGAACACGTTGCGCCACAACGGAAGATGCTTTGGCAGTGATGCGGAGCATGGCAGGACGCTGGCCCGATGAACATATCGCCGCGTCGCTCAATCGAATGGGTATGCTCACGGGTCAAGGAAAAACCTGGACCGCACACCGGGTCGCTTCCGTAAGGCGGGTCCGTGCCATTCACGCGTACAAAATCAGCCGATAAAGAGGGCGAATGGCTTACCATGACAGAGGCGGCGGCGACCTTGGGCGTGACGAACCACAGAATACGCCACCTTATCAAGACGAACGTGTTGTCTGCCGAGCAGGTGGTTCCCGGCGCGCCGTATCAAATCCGCGTCAGCGACCTTACTTCTGCGACGGTTCAGGCCGCGATAGCCCGAAAGGGTCGCCCGCGTCGCACCACTGACACGGAGACGCTTCCAATGTTTACAGACACTTAGAGAGGGAGTGCACAATGAATCAGGTCCGCCAAGTGGCCTCATGGCGCCCTCAGCTATGTTGGTATCGATTTCGACACGGCCATCGTCAACGTAGACGCTCAAAGCTGCCCATCGCGAGAGAGCGTATCGCATCGCTTCTGCAAGCTTCTGTTTCTGCGGCAGCGTCGAAAGCGTCCTTTCAATCCAGGCCTTAAGGTCCGCCAGAATGGGTCTGGCGTGTTGCTGGCGCAGTGTTCGCCTCTCGTCAGCCGACATGCTGCGGATACGATCCTCGATATCGTAGAGTGCACCAATGCGCGACAGAGCCTCGTCGGCGATCGGAGATGGCTTGAGCTTGATCACATCATGGAACTTGCGGCGCACATGCGCCATGCAGGCAGCTTCGATGATCTCGTTGCCGTAAAGCTTGCTATAGCCAGCATACCCATCCGCATGCATTACGCCGCTGAGGTGAGCGAGGTGTCTCAGCCGGATACACGCCCTTTCGGTCGGGGCTATAGTAATAGGCGATCGCTCCGGGCGTGGGATCCTGGTAGCCGTTGCCATCGAAGACATAGACCCAGACCCTGCCGGTTTTCGTCTTTCCTCGTCCTGGGTCGAGGACATCGACCGGGGTATCGTCCGTGTGTATTCGATCGACGGCCGCGATATGGGCTCTGATCAGCAGGATGAGCGGGGCCAGCAAGACTGACACGCGACCGACCCAGTCCGCCATGACGGAGCGGGAGATGTCTACCCCCAGCCGGTCGTACATCTCGGACAAACGATAGAGTGGGATATGATCGTCAAATTTGATGTGTGCGAGCAGTCCTGGTCCAGGTTTGCCTCGCTCGATCGGCAAGCTCGGCATCTCACCCGATACCGTTGTATCGCAGTCCTTACAGACCATGCGCTTCTCGATATGCCGGACGATCTTCACAGAAACCGGCACATGCTCCATCACCTGGACCACCTTGTCGGCCGCCTTGAGGAAGGACATGCCACCACAAGTCGGGCAACTGCAGGGCGCTGTGTACACCCGCTCTTCAGTTGGAAGGCCATCCGGCAGAGGTCTGCGTTTCGCCTTGTCGGGGTTATCATCCAGATCTGGCAGCAGGCCTTTTCCGGAACGAGCATCAGCCTCGGCGCGAGAGGCTTCGATCTCCTCGAGCATCAGTTCGAATTGCTCAATCTTCCGATCGATCTTTTCCGAGGATGCGCCGTGCTGCCGATGTCGGAGCAGTTCCAGCTGCGCGCGCAGCAGACCGATGATCGAGTCGCGTTTGATGACTTCGGCTTCTTGGCTCTCAAGTTTCGCCGCCTGTTCAGCGACGAGCGCGCGCAATGCCAATAGCTCGTCCTGACTCTCCAGCGGCGGTGCTTTCATGCCCAAAAACATAGCCGATTTGCAGCGAAAGCACTAGCGCTTTGCCCCGGATGTCCCTGTAAAATATAGCTTTTAACCCGTGCGGCCAGGGGCGGAAGTCCACGCTGGGCGGCGCCAGTCAATCCCTTCAACAAGCATCGACAACTGAGCCTGCGTCAGATGCGCAACACCATCTTTCGCCGTCGGCCAAGGAAAGTAAACGCGCTCGAGAATCTTGTAGAATAGGAGTGGTGATTGCCGATCCGCTGCAGGTCAAGGCAATCGCGCATGGGC
>NZ_JASKLT010000039.1:0-10345 GCF_030124405.1 Sinorhizobium sp. 7-81
ACCTCGTGATCCTCGATCGGCAGATCGCCGAAGGCACGATGGTTGATCCCGCCGTCAAGCGGCTGCTCACGATCACCGGCGTCAGCCTCACCGTTGCGCCCGGGTTGATGGCGGCAATCGGTGACATCGCCCGCTTCAGGAGCCCCCAGAAGCCGGTCAGTTACTTCGGCCCCAATCCGCGTGTCCATCAATCAGGACTCGGCGCTGCTCAACACGGACGCATCAGCAAGGTTGGCCGCAGCCATGCCCGCGCGATGCTGGTGGAGGCGGCATGGGCAGCGGCGAAGGCACCAGGTCCCTTGCACACCTTCTTCGTCCGGGTCCGGGCCAAACGCGGCCATCAGGTCGCCGCAGTTGCCGTGGCAAGGAAGCTGGCAGTGCTATGCTGGCATATGCTGACTAAGGGGAAGGACTACTTCTGGGCGCGACCGAGCCTTGTCGCCCACAAGACGCGCAGCATGGAATTGCAAGCCGGCCAACCGCAGACAAAGGTAACAAACGCGGCCCCGCCTACGCCTACAACGTCAAGGAACTTCGCGATCAGGAGATGCGCGTCGCCGAGCAGGCCGAGAAGCACTACGAACGCTTCATAGACGCGTGGCGCCCGCGGCGGCCAAAGGAAAAGGCCCGCGGGCGCCTCAATTCGGTAAGGCTCGAGATAAGGCGGCCTGGCAGCACTCTCAGCCGATGCGCCGCGCTTCACCACGAGGTCACCCGCGCAGGCATAATTTATCACGTTCCGAAGGAAAGTGCTTGTCGATCTCATCCGTGCTGTGAAGCTTGGTCCAGTGCTGCCTGGGAAAAGTCATGTACGCGAGCACGTCCTGTTCGGCGCTGTCCATGATGCTGGCGAGCTTGACACTTTCGGGCTGATCTGGTCGGCGACTGCTCTCCATTGGGCGCTGGCGGCCTCCGGCGTGTCCTGAGTAAAGGCGGTGGCGATGAAGGCGGAAACCACCCGTCGGCCGCTCTTTCTGGCATGGCCATCGCGTTTCTCATGAAGTGGACCCCGGGGGCTGTTGAAGAAGTAAAGGTTTCTGATTCACTCGTTCCAATGGCGAGTCAATCAGGGGGATGGGAGGCTCAGGTTAACATCGCCATTCGGTGGTTTATCGGCTTCGTTGGCGTCGCTGACCCGCATCCGTCAACGCTGGGGCGCAGAGCGTTTTCGAAAGATCTTTGAGCGGACGGTAAAGTCTGTGTAGCGGCCAAAATTGCCAAGGGCGAGGTGGTCCATGTCGACGCCTCACTCATCCGCGCGGACGTAAGTTGGGAAAGCCTCGCGATCCGTCGCGTCGATGCCGTCACCGACGCCAACGAAGACGCAAATACCGAACGAAACAGGCGCAGGACAGGCAATAAAAGAAGGTTTGCATCGCCGATCCTGACGCGTCGATGGCGACCTACGGGCGCAATCGTCCGCTGGACCCAGCCTACAAGCAACATGCTGTGGTGGACGACGCTGTGGCGTAATTTTAGATATGGAAGTCACCACAGGCGAGGTCAACGAGGGACAAGTTATTCTTGGTCGTCTCGACACGATTGCTGAGATGATAAGCACGTCAATTAAAACCCGTAACGGCCGATGCCGGCTATGCTTACGCCAAGGTTTTTGCGGGCATGGAGCAGCGCGCAGTCGAAGCTGCTATTCCGGCAAAGGCAGAGCCAATCCGTAGCCCAGTGCCAATGAGCAGCTTTCGTTACGACGCCAGGTACGTGTTCTAAAATGTCCGCGGCAAAATGCTGAGGGTAGGGCACCGTCAAACACGGGCACTTCTTTACATCTCGAGCTGCCGACTGTCGGCATTGCGGTCTGGCTCGACTTTGCCCCTCAAAAGGACGCGTTAATAAGGCGGTGCTCGGTGATGACTATCCCGCCCTCCTACGAGCTCGTCGACGACGAGAACGATGGTTGGATGAGGACCGAGCATTGAACCAGCGCCATCGATGGCGATCGGAGGGCTATCGCGGCGAAGCCAAGACCTGGCACAGGCTATCGCGGGCGATAGGGCGTGGTCTTACCAACATGAAGATCCAAGCCCACCTCACTGCCGCCGCTTTGAACCTAAAGCGGCTGGCGGCTGCACTTTTTGCGTTACTACTGCTGCGTAGGCGCTTCCGAAACACTCGGGATCCCTCGAGGGGCCGAAACAATTCTTGGTCTGAGAGTTCACCGCTATAACGGAGAAGCCTCCGGTGGTGCATTATTCAACAGCCCCACCCATCACCTTTGTTAAGTGGCGGAAAGGACCTTAGAGACAGCGGCGTTGATCCCTTTACGGGCATCGGAGACGATCAGCTTGACGCCGCTGAGGCTGCGTCTGGTCAGCTTGCGCAGAACTCCAGGCTCGGCTTCGGTCGTACCGATCTCCGTGCCCAGGACCTCGCGGCGTCCGTCCGTGTTGGCACCCACGGCGATTGATCAAGGGCGACACGATACGGCCACCGTGGCGCCGATCCACAGATAGGGCCAGTCGCCCTCGATCGGCCGGCGACGGTTGGCGCCTGGCTCGGGCTAACAACGCGGCGCTACCAGTCAGGTGAGGTCGACTATAACGGTCATATCTCACGAAGAGGTGACAACCATCTGCGCGGGCTGCTTTACGAAGCAGCGACAGCGATGCTTAAGCGAACCAGCGCCAAGAATAAAAGCCGTCTCAAAGACTGGGGGCTGAAGTGACGCGCGGCTTGGTTTCAAGCGGGCCACTGTGGCCGTCGCCAGAAAGCTTGCGTCATCATGCACAGCATGCTCAGGACAGGACAAATCTTTAACGCATCGGCTGGTGCCACCGCATAAGCAACCGCCAGCCTTCTTCCCTCAGCGCCTCAAACCTGAGGCACTGAGCGCCCCTGCTGCGGACGTCGGTTGGATCATTCCGCTACGAGTGGCTGTAGCTCGTTGAGACTGCGCTCTACACATAGGAAGGTCCTGCCTGCGAAGCCCATTGTGCGGCGACATTTGTCGACCGCGAAGACAACCCTGCTCCCAGCCCGGATAGCTCCGAAGGACATGGCCGCTGAGCGCCGATCCACCGATCAATTTACTCCGCGTTGCCTACCGAACACCTGGCATGTCGCCGAATGCCTAAGCCACCTTGACGAATGGAATGCGATTAGATGGGATATTCGGCTTTGCGTCTCAGCGTCGACCATTGCGGATTGCGGTGCTGCGCTTCTGGCCGATGATCAAACGAGGTCATGTCTTTCAACAGCCTCAACCATCAAAGGGGAAGCGCAGCATGAAACACTATTGTGCACTGGATGTGTCGGTGAAAGAAACGGCGGTCTGCATTGTTGATGAAACAGGCAAGATTTGCCGGGAGACGAAAGTTGCTACTCACCCTGAGGACTTGATCTCGGTGATCAAGGATCCGAAGTGGCAGATTGAGCGGATCGGTCTTGAAGCCGGACCACTGTCGCAATGGCTTTATGAAGGACTTGCCAAGGCAGGATTGCCGGTGATCTGCATCGACACCAGGCATGCCAAGGCATTTTTGAAAGCCCAACCGAATAAGACGGACCGCAACGATGCGCGTGGAATAGCCCAGATGATGCGCGTCAATCTCTACCGGCCTGTGCATGTGAAGACACTGACGAGCCAGAAGCACCGGGCATTGCTGACCGCGCGCAAACTCTTGCAGGAAAAAGCCATCGCCATCGCGAATGAAATTCGCGGGTTGTTGCGCAACTTTGGTCTGAAAGTCGGATTGGTCGGCAACGTCAAATTCGAGGAGCGGATCAATGAGCTGGTCGAAGACAGGCCTGATCTACACGAAATCATGCAGCCATTGCTGGCTGCACGCAAATTGCTGCGCGACGAGTTCACCAAGCTGCACAAGAAGGTTTTGGATCGGGTCCGCGAGGATGAAGTTTGTCGACGGTCGACGACAATCCCTGGTGTCGGCCCCGCTGTCGCTCTCACCTATACGGCAACCATCGATATTCCTGGCCGGTTTGCACATTCAAAGGCGGTGGGTTCTGTGCTCGGGTTGACGCCGAAACTGAACGAGTCTGGTGAAAGCAAACGGGTCGGGCGAGTATCCTGTTGCGGTGACGCGATGATGCGATCCCTGCTGTACGAAGCAGCGCAAGTCCTGCTCGTAAACGTTAAGAAATGGTCGTGGCTAAAAGCCTGGGCGATGGATATCGCCAGACGCCGCGGGAGGCAGAAGGCGGTTGTAGCGGTGGCCCGACGGCTTGCTGTGATCATGCATCGCATGTGGAGTGACGGAACCGAATTCTGCTGGACGCGGGAGAGCCTGCCTGTTGCTGCGCAATAATTAGCAACCAAGGTGACGAGAGTAAACGAGACGAGAATATTCCGCCGCCGGTGGAAAGATGTCCTTCGCAGGACGACGGATGGGGTGAGTTCGCGTGGTTGTCTTGGTACGGTCGTTTGTTGCGATCAGGTCGCCGATTAGATTGTTCCGCCTCATTCTTCTGGTCCCATAATGGGAGGGCCACATAGGCCGAGCCCGGAGAGTAGCGCGATACTGCGAAGACATGACCTCACCACGCCGAATAGAGCAGACAACCACTCCCTGTGACATCATCACCGCAGGCGCGCGATCCCTGAGCCGCCCGCGTGACAGCTTAACATATCAATGCCGCAGCGCTCATTCCTCTTGACCCGCAACAAACCGTCGCAAAACCTTAGCTAAATTGTAATTTGCATCTCGGATCATTATTGCCAACAATTGTCTCTGCAGCATTTAACACTTATATTCGCCCTACAGCCAGAATGGGAAAGCATTCCTTGCCACGACTTCCGTCAGCACGTTTCGTCGTGATGGGTCTGAACCACGACCATGTGCTTCGCCAGGCTAGTATCCTCCTAGCAGCTGGTGCAGAATTCCACTCCTTCTATGCGCCGGAGCAGGATCTCGCGGTCGAATTTGCCGCGCGGTGTGTGCAAACGCGACGGGCATGCTCAATCCAGCAGATGTTAGAGGATGAAACCGTTCAACCGATTGTCTGTGCGCAATTTCGCATGAGCGAGGCAGTACCATTCGTCATGGCAAAAAACGTAATGCTCGAGAAATCTGCACTTGTAACACTTCAAGAACTTGACAAAGCACGAGCCGTGCAAATGGAGACGAGCCGCATTTGTTCGGTGTTTTTCGCTCGGCGCTTTGAGAACGGCGCCACCGTGAACGTGTTTGAACTCGCGCGTTCCGGCTCCGTTACAACTGGTCTTGGCCCGCCCCGCGGCAACCGGACAACTCGACCCCCGTGGTTCTTCCAGCCTGCATGTCAGGCATCCTGGTGCTTGGCACAGGTAGGTATATGGAAAAACCGCAAAGTTGTCGATATTGCGGGGTGACCCGGCGCAAGCTTCTCGTCACCGCCAATGCACTCGTCAAAGACGATCGCATCTGGGTCGAAAAAAGTGTTCGATCAGAACGGAAAGGAGCCGACATCATGCCAACTCGGATAGTTCAGGTGGGGCTTGGTCGATGGGGTTTAGACTGGGCTGAAACTGTCATACCTCAAGTGCCCGAAGTTGAGGTAGTAGGCTGGGTCGAACCGAACCCGGAGACGCTGGAGCGATTGAAGTCGCGGCTGGGGGCTAGCCCGAACCAATGCTTCCCAAATCTCGATGCAGCGCTCTCGGATGTTGCTGCAGACGCTATCTTGATTACAGCTAACGTTGGGGCCCATGCTTCCCTAGTTGAGCGCGCGCTTGGCGCCGGCAAGCACGTATTGGTGGAGAAGCCGTTTGTGTCTACGGTCGTCGAGGCGGAACGTCTCGTCGATTTAGCAGACCGTTCCCATCTCATTCTAATGGTGAGCCAGAACTTCCGCTTCTTTCCTGCAGCCATTACCGCCGCCCGTCTCGTCAGAGAGCAGGCACTCGGCCGGGTCGGAGCAGTCCACATCGAGTTCAGGCGGTTCGCGAATTATACCCAGGCCGAGGAGGCTTACGGCGTGTATGCCTTACGACAACCCTTACTTGAGGACCTCAGTATCCATCACTTTGACCTGATGCGTATGGTGCTGGGGCAGGAACCCCGCCAGGTATACTGTACGGCTTGGCAGCCGACGGGGAGTTCGTTCAGAGAACCGCCCGCAGCAGCTGTGACGATTATCTTCGATCAAGGAACCGTCGTGACCTACCGCGGCAGTTGGCTTAGTGATGGGAAGGAGACTCCCTACGGTGGCGAGTGGCGTTTGGAATGTGCCGAGGGCGAGATCCTCTGGACCTGCCGGGGTGACCGTGATGTCAGCTTGGACGGCGATCATGTTGTGATCCGGAAGCGCGGCCAGCCTGCAGTACCGATCCGCCTTCCCGAGATGCCGTCGTTCGGGCGCAGAGAAAGCCTGGCAACCTTTGCACGCGCCGTCGAGACTGGCACAGCAACTCCTTACGCCAGCTTAGGTCGCGACAATATTGGAAGTCTCGTTCTGATGCAGGCCGCAATTGCATCGGCGACAACGGGATGTGTAATCCCAGTCGAAGCCATACGATCCATGCCTGGCGCAAGGCTCAAGGGCAGATAGCGCATCCTCTAGCCCTTTTTGCGGGAATATATACGGCCATGCTTGAGCATGAAGGCGCTCGCATGCTGCCGGTGAACGCGAAGCGTCTCGACTGCGGCCGCCCGGGCGCGGACGAGATCCCGCATTGCTTCGTGCTCTTCATCGGGAACAGCGTAAGCGGTAAGCAAACCTCGTCTAGCCGAGGGGTGAGCGGTCAGGTATCGGTAGCGGACACGATGAGCTGCTGTGAGCTTCTATGTCTGCGCCTAGTTCTGGAACTAGCACTACTTTGGCAGATTAATCCTCGGTTAACGATGATCGGCCATCTTTGGCGCTTTCACAGGGGTGCAGAGGATGGCGGAGCAGGATGTTGCACTGGCGGATTGGCTGAAGCCGTTCGTTAGAAGCTTGGCCACAAGAAGCGTGCCAGATGTGCCCGATCTATGTTTCGGGCCTGATCGCCCCGGGCGATCGCAAGAGCATTGAGCCGATGGCGGAGCGCTTGGCACCTGATCGCTACGACCGCCTGCATCAATTCATCTCGGATGGCATTTGGGACGCCGGTCCGCTTGAGGCGGAAGTGGCGGTGCAGGCTGACAGAATAGTCGGGGCTACGGATGCTTTTCTGATGATCGATGACACAGCTCTTCCGAAGAAGGGCGACCACTCTGTTGGGATCGCACCACAATATGCATCGATGCTGGGCAAGAGATCCAACTGCCAGACGCTGGTGTCATTGACGCTGGCACGCGACGCGGTTCCTGTTCCCGTTGGCCTGCGGCTGTTCCTGCCCGACAGTTGGACCAGTGATCAGGATCGGATGGAGCCGGCGTTCCCGAGCTATTGCGCAAATCCCGCACCAAACCGGAGATCGCGCTTGACGAGATCGATCTGCTGATTGCCGCGGGCGTACGGTTTGGCACCGTGCTTGCTGACGCAGGTTACGGTCTGTCGGCCGCTTTTCGCCAGGGTTTGAGTGCGCGGGGTCTCACCTGGGGCATTCCCAAGCATCAGAAGGTTTATCCCCATGATGTCGCATTGATCTTTCCTGTTGCTGGCCATGGACGACCGCGCAAGCATTCAATCCCCGATACGCTGGCGACAGCAGCCGAAACGATCCTTGCGGCCTCGACATGGAAGACGCTCAGCTGGCGGCGTGGCACCAAAGGTCGATTGGTAGCGCGCTTTGCTGCCGTTCGCATTCGGATTGCCGATGGAAGAACTCGGTCTCGATCACTTCGAAGGCCGATCATGGCAAAGCCTCCACCGACACGCACTGATGACAATGATCGCTTATGCCTTCCTGCAACATCAGCGCCTACACAAGGCAAAGCGGGAAAAAAGGAACAGACGCGGTCCGCCTAAACCGACACTGCCAGCCATCCGACGCGCCGTCATGCCGCGCTCTCAAACCACCATCCACCACAACGATGTCCACACTGCCGCATCAGGTTCCAAATGACCCCAAAATAAATTCTGCCAAAGTAGTGCTAGGCTCCAGACTCATTAATTGAGATAGAAGCAGCAGGTCGCGGCGATGAGGATAGCGGAGAAGAAGGTGTGGGCGCATCGGTCGTATCGGGTGGCGATGCGCCGCCAGTCCTTGATCCTGCCGAACATGTTTTCGATCCGGTGCCGTTGTTTGTAGAGCTGCGCGTCGTACTCGATGGCTTGCCGGCGGTTTCGTTTTGGGGGATGCACGGGGAAATTCCCTTCTCCTTCAGCTCATTGCGAAACCAGTCGGCATCATAGCCGCGATCGGCCAGCAGCTCTTTGGCCTTCGGCAGGCGCTCGATGAGAGCGCGTGCGCCCTTGAAGTCGCTGACCTGGCCCTCGGTGAGCAGCAGCAGTAAAGGACGGCCGAGCCCGTCGGTGACGGCGTGAAGTTTGGAGTTCAGGCCGCCTTTGGTGCGTCCGATATAGCGGGAAAGAGCCCCTTTTTGAGCAGGCTGGCCGCTGTTCGATGGGCTTTGAGATGTCGATCATCAGCCGGTCGGGCGTTCCCGCCTTGCCGGCAAGCGCCTCGAAGATGCGGTTGAACACGCCCATGCGGCTCCAGCGGATGAAGCGGTTATAGAGGGTTTTGTAGGGGGCCGTATTCCTTCGGCGCGTCGTTCCACTGAAGCCCATGTTTTATAACGTAAATGATCCCACTGACGACCTTCAGGTCATCGGACCGTTCGACGCCATAGGCCAGCGGAAAAGTAAGGCCGGATCCGCCCGAATTGCGACGGCGTCAGCAAGAACAAATCACTCATGGAGCACCTCCTGCCATGTTGAATCAGAATCCGACCGAAAGCGGAAGCCTGTTAATCAACGGGTCCTGAGCCTAGAACGTTCCATATGATCGAAGCTGTTGCCGACCGCCTTGAGGGTGCTCCGCGGCAGCTTCGCCGGCGTTGGTCGGAGTTCAAGGCGCAGGTTGTCGCAGAGGCACTCGAGCCCGGCGCAAGCGTCTCGGCGATCGCCCATCGGATCGGCATTCTTCCATCCCGGCCCTTCGCTTGGCGTCGTGACGCTCGGGTGGGGCGACGTGCTCCATCGCGGCTTTCGGGTTCCGAAGCAGCCGTGGTGCAGGCTGGCGGGCGCGGTGGTCGAGGTCGTCATTGGCGACATTGTCATGCGCGCCGGCGCGGACGTCGACGAGGCGCACTTGCAGCGGGTGATTCCGAGCGGTGCGGTCGGCATGATCCCCTCCGGCGTGAAGGTGTTCCTGGCTAGTCATCCCATCGACTTCCGCAATTATGTGAAGCTTGCAGTTATGTGGGTCCGCCGCGCAATTGCTTGCCGCCTGCGGTGATTGAGAGTGGGTTACTCGACATAATTTGTCGATCGTCCGATGGATTTCAGCATCGCGAGCAGCTTGTCGGGAGCGGCAAAGCGACCCGGCTTGAGCGACGGCGGCGCTATCGCGGCAAGCGCCTCCAGTTTCTCGGATAGATTTCTGTGCTTTGCATGCTGGCGTGACCTAGCCAGAGTGACACCTTGCGTACATCGCGGGTCACCTTCAGGGTATGCGTCGCGCAGGTATGCCGCCTACGTCGATCGAAACATAGCTGGCTCTGTCTGCCCGGCCCGACCATGTCCGGTAGCTTTTGACCGGAAACGCAACCCTCGGAAGAATAGTCTAGGGCCCGTCCATAAACGCCTGTTTTTGTGGGGCTTTCAAAGGCTTTTTGCTGGCTGACGCGTGTTTCTTGGACGCGTGATGGCACAATGCCATGCAGGTTATCACCCGAACAGCGACCTGGCGGCAATGGGTCATGGGTATCGGCCGCCGCTCGCGGGGCGCGCTCTGAAGGCTGCCGGATGAGGAGCGTCAGGTCGGCCTGAGGCGGCGAAGAGGGCGAGATTGTAAGCGACCACCGAGGACCAGACATAAGCCTTGAAGTGGTCGAGCCCGCGCCAGGTGCAGCGCCCCAAGCCATAGGCGCGTTTGAGGCAAGAGATGCCGGCCTCGATGCCGGCGCGGAAGTTTCTGAGCTTGCGATAGACCCAACGGCTCCTGACCATGTCTTCGATCTTGAGACCGCGCTTCTTGTGGAAGGCCATGTCGCGGATGACGCAGGCTTTGGCTCCGCTCAGATTCTCGCGGCTGGCATAGCCGCCGTCGGCCGCCGCCTGACGCGGCGGCTCGCCGTAAAAAGCGATGTGGCGTTCCAGCATCGGCAGCAGGCGTTCGCTGTCGGCCGGGTTGCCCGGTTCGATGACAAGGTCGAGGATCAGTCCGCTTGTGCCGGTGGTCAGATTGAGTTTGTGGCCGTAGTCGACGTCGCGGCTGCCCTTGACGATGATGTCGACATGCGGCTCGAACAGGCTCGCCAGCTTCTCGCCAGCCGGCACCGCCTCGCCGGCCAGGACCCGC
>NZ_JASKLT010000040.1:0-10066 GCF_030124405.1 Sinorhizobium sp. 7-81
GAGCTTGGATGTCCGTTTGCTTCCATTTCGAAGCTCGTTGATCCTGCTGTCGGTCGTCACTAACCGAGGGTCATTCTAAAGGAATGGCATCCGACAGCTGCTGTCGGCTTTGTCGGATCAGCGACACAGACTTGTTTAAGCCAAACTCTTGTTTCGACTTACGGTAAATAGCTGAAAAACAAATAAAAGGCTCTTCTTCGGGCTCGATCAGCCAAATTGGCACGCGTTTTGAAACCCTCCTTGCGAGGCGGCGCGAGCTGCCGATCGCCGTTGCGATGGATGAAACGAAGGAAGGAAGGCTACATGTCAGATTTGCGTCAAATCGCATTCTACGGCAAGGGGGGCATCGGCAAGTCCACCACCTCCCAAAATACGCTCGCGCCCTTGTCGATCTCGGGCAGAAGATCCTTATCGTGGGCTGCGACCCCAAAGCCGACTCGACGCGCCTGATCCTGAACTCGAAGGCGCAAGACACGGTTCTGCATCTCGCGGCCGAGGAGGGTTCGGTGGAAGACCTCGAACTCGAGGACGTGCTCAAGGTCGGCTACAGAGGCATCAAGTGCGTGGAGTCCGGCGGCCCGGATCAGGAAGATGACAGTGATCCAGTATGCGCCGGACTCCAAGCAGGCCGGGGAGTATCGCGCGCTGGCCGAGAAGATCCATGCCAATTCGGGTCAGGGCACCATCCCGACCCCAATCACCATGGAGGAGTTGGACGATATGCTGCTCGACTTCGGCATCATGAAAACCGATGAGCAGATGCTTGCCGAACTCCAGGCCAAGGAAGCCAAGCTGGCGGCTGCCCATTAGGCACCCTCCCCTGCCGCCAGCAGGGGGGCGCGCCGGCCTTGAGCTGGCGCGTCCTTTCCAAGAACGCGCCTCGTCCGCGAGGCGCATGCGAACCTTGAAAGGGAACAGGCCCCATGAGCCTCGACTATGAGAATGACGGGCGCTCTCCATGAGGAGCTTATCAAGCAAGTGCTGTCGCAGTATCCAGACAAGGCGGCGAAGCGCCGCAAGAAGCACCTCAGCGTCGCAACGAACGGGCAGGAGGCCGACGAGGAGGGAGAGGTCCTCTCCGAATGCAGCGTCAAATCGAACATCAAGTCGATTCCGGGCGTGATGACGATCCGCGGCTGCGCCTATGCCGGCTCCAAAGGCGTGGTGTGGGGTCCGGTCAAGGATATGGTCCACATCTCACATGGGCCAGTCGGTTGCGGTCAATATTCCTGGTCGCAGCGCCGGAATTATTACGTCGGTACGACGGGCATCGAAGCTTCGTGACTCTGCAGTTCACCTCCGACTTTCAGGAGAAGGACATCGTTTTCGGCGGCGACAAGAAGTTGGAAAAGATCATCGACGAGATCGAGGAGTTGTTTCCGATGAACAAGGGGGGATCACCGTGCAGTCCGAGTGCCCGATCGGCCTGATTGGCGACGACATCGAGGCGGTGTCGCGCAAAAAGGCGAAGGAGCACGAAAAGACGATCGTGCCGGTGCGCTGTGAAGGCTTCCGCGGGGTCTCGCAATCGCTTGGTCACCACCTTGCCAATGACTCGATCCGCGACTGGGTCTTCGACAAAACGGAAGTCGAGTTCGAGGCCGGCCGTTACGACGTTAACGTCATCGGCGACTACAATATCGGCGGCGACGCGTGGGCTACGCGTATCCTGTTGGAGGAGGTGGGTTTGCGCGTCGTCGGCAACTGGTCCGGGGACGCGACGCTTGCTGAGGTAGAGCGCGCGCCGAAGGCCAAGCTCAACCTCATCCACTGCTACAGGTCGATGAACTACATCTGCCGGCACATGGAGGAAAAGTACGGCATCCCCTGGATGGAATACAATTTCTTTGGTCCCTCACAGATCGAAGACTCTCTGCGCAAAATAGCCAAGCATTTCGGGCCCACCATCGAGGACAAGACCGAGGCGGTCATCGCCAAGTACCGCCCCTTGGTCGATGCGGTCATCGACAAGTATTGGCCGCGCCTCGAAGGCAAGACCGTAATGCTCTATGTCGGCGGCCTTCGCCCTCGTCACGTCATCACGGCCTATGAGGACCTCGGGATGGTGATAGTTGGCACTGGATACGAGTTCGCTCACAACGATGATTATCAGCGCACCGGCCATTACGTGAAGAATGGCACGCTGATCTATGACGACGTGACCGGTTATGAGCTGGAAAAGTTCATCGAGGGGATCCGACCGGACCTCGTGGGCTCGGGCATCAAGGAGAAGTACCCGGTGCAGAAGATGGGCGTTCCGTTCCGTCAGATGCACTCCTGGGACTATTCCGGCCCGTATCACGGCTATGACGGCTTCGCCATTTTCGCCCGCGACATGGATCTGGCCATCAACAACCCGGTCTGGGACCTCTACGACGCCCCTTGGAAGAAAAAGGCTCTGCCGCCGATGGCGGTCGCGGCCGAATAAAAACTGGCCTCCCGGGAGCAGGGGGGCCGATGATCGCCCGCGACCCCTTATCCGCGGGAAACTTGAAACGTCTCGACGTCCTGTGCCGCCGCAAGGCGCGCCAGAAGGAAAGAGGTGACCACCCATGCCGCAGTCGGCCGAAAAAGTCCTCGACCATGCTCCCCTGTTCCGCGAGCCGGAATACAGGAAGATGCTCGCCGAGAAGAAGCTGAATTTCGAATGTCCGCACCCGGATCAGATCGTTACCGATCAACGCGAATACACCAAGACCTGGGAGTACCGCGAAAAACACCTCGCCCGCGAAGCCCTTGTCGTGAACCCGGCTAAAGCCTGCCAGCCGCTCGGCGCCGTCTTCGCGGCCGCGGGCTTCGAGCGGACGATGTCCTTCGTTCATGGCAGCCAGGGCTGCGTTGCTTACTACCGTTCACATCTGTCGCGACACTTCAAGGAGCCCTCATCAGCGGTTTCGTCCTCGATGACCGAGGACGCGGCGGTGTTCGGCGGCTTGAAGAACATGGTCGACGGTCTCGCCAACACATACACGCTCTACGACCCGAAGATGATTGCCGTCTCGACCACCTGTATGGCAGAGGTCATCGGCGACGACCTGCACGGGTTTATCGAGAACGCCAAGAATGAAGGCTCAGTTCCCGGCCGACTTCGATGTTCCTTTCGCTCACACACCCGCGTTTACAACCGTCTGAACTCCGCTGAGGCGGGACGGGCTCGGCAGACCGGCCTGACCGCCAAACACCCCGCAATTGGCCACCGGCGCGAGTTGATCGCGGCGAACGCCGGTCAACTGACCGATTTCATGGTGCCAATCGCTGCGCCGAAAAACGCGGCGCAGCGAAACGGACGGATTCGACTGTTCGACTCGGCCACCGCACGAAAGTTCGATCGGACGTGCCTACCTGAGGGCGGAACCGAGCCCGTGGACAGCTATCTCAACGAAGTCAGTTCAGCGGGCAACCGGATCAGCGCCGCCGTGCAGGAGTCCGGCGGCGGCAGACTGACCCTGGCTGGGCACCAATCATTATGATTGTCGCCGGTTCGAAAGCTGCGATGTTTATTTCATTCGATGCTGTGTCAGTGTCAGGCATCACTGTTGAAGCAATGAAGGTCGCGAAGAAACTTAAAGAAAACGGATTCAGGTGTTACCTGGACCTAGGTTACGATATAAACATAAGCAAGGGAAACTTCGGAAAGCCCTATGCGAACGAGACTTATCTATACCACAATTACTTTGAACTAGTGCGCGTAGATATCACTACTATACCTAACTATACTCCTGAATTTATAAAAGACGTAAATATAGCCTTGCTTAACCCGACACTTGCCGTATCACATGATGAAAAGGCTGCAATACTTACATCAGTGGATCAGGTTGCCGCAGGAGTAGCGCTTAAAATCGTTGCCCTATGGAAACGTCTGAACGTCAGCAAAGTTATTGTTGAAAACGGGACGCTGCCCGAAAATATCGTATATTCCCGAGCACTTCGCCTGGCAATTGAACAGTACGGACAGGCTCTGAATCTGGGGTGTTTCGTCATCTGGCGCGACCACGACCTGATGTGGAGTAGCGAGAAAAAGGCGATGAAATATGGCGTTCCACCATATCCCCATGCGGTTAAACCCGCAAAATCGCAATACATCACCTATGTTACCCTGAACGAAAAACTACGAAATGAACTAGAAACTTGGTGCAACTTTGAGGTGGAGGTTAAGGTCAGGAAAAATACCTATGACTTTTCAGAGCGGTCTCATCATAGTGACGTTAGAGAGTTATTACATATTGGAAAACACGATATCCTGATCGCGAGAACAACGCGTCTGATACCTCAAAAACGAATAGACCGAGATATTGTGTTGGTTCGACAATTAAATCAACGCTTCCGTGAACTCGGTGAAAGCACTTCCGCGACCCTCGTGGTTGCCGGAGATAAAAATGAAGATTACTCTCATTACGTAGAGCTTGTTCGGTCAGCACAAGCGTTAGGTATATCACAGTATATCAAGTTTGTCGGACCTTTGTACCACGACTTAATTCCTTCTAAGAGCGATGCGTTCACGATAGAGGATCTTTATTACTCGTGCGATCTAGTGTCATTTCTCACATCCTATGACTACGACAGTTATGGCAACCCCATTGGCGAGGCAATTAGCCAAAAGCGTTGTTATATCACCACTAGCTATGAATATTACGACGAGGTTTATGGTCGGCATGGATT
Source organism: Sinorhizobium sp. 7-81 (assembly GCF_030124405.1). NCBI lineage: Bacteria > Pseudomonadati > Pseudomonadota > Alphaproteobacteria > Hyphomicrobiales > Rhizobiaceae > Sinorhizobium > Sinorhizobium sp. 7-81. The sequence continues at coordinate 4,660 of NZ_JASKLT010000040.1, forward strand.
TGAGGCCCCAGTATTGGAAATCTCCAGCACTAATGACGGGTTGCCCGGCATACGATTTATCGATGAGGTATTTCGTCTTCTCTCAGACAAACAATTGAGGAAGGCCGTCTCTGAAAGGAATTTTAATAGGGGGAAGCGCGTCCTTTCCAACAACGTCTTTGACGTGTTGAATTTGAATGATTGTGATTGAAGTTATGCGTGACACCATTTTCGTATCAGTTGTGCTCCCGGCCTTTAACGAAGGTGAGCGTTTGAACGACGTCCTTGAGTCAATTTATTATCAGCGTACGCATGGAGAATTGATTACTTACGACAGTTACGAACTTATAGTTGTCGATAACAATTCGACGGACAATTCTGTAGCCGTAGTCAATAACTTCAAAGCCAAACACCCTTCCCTAGACATCTATGTTGTTAGGGAAAGCGTTCAAGGCGTTTCATCCGCAAGAAAGCGTGGCATGGATTACGCGTCCTTGAGAGCGAAAGTTAGAGATAGCCGATCAGGAAAAAGAAACAAACACTATATTGTTTCTGCCGACGCTGACTGCACTGTTAGCCCTTATTGGCTCCATCATCTCATCGATAAAATGATGAAGGACGATGGGGACCTGGGAACCTGTAAATACTACTATAATGAAAAGAGCTTTCATCATCGCCCTAACCTATTCAGAGAAATACAGAAGACATTACGCTGCCGCGATTTTTCATTTAAACTATTTGGTGGCTTTCCTGATGGTAAAGGATTTGCGGTAGAGCGGGAATTCTATGATAAGGTGGGCGGCATCGAAATTTTCTATCAGTTGAACAATGGTCGCTTCGTTGAACATCTATCGGACGACTGGGATTTCGGTATTAAAGTAATTGCCTACGGCGGCAAGCCCGTCTACGCACCAGACTCTTGCGTACAGATCAATAGTCGACGCGTTGATACAATTCTTGATGAGGTGATCACGGGGGCGGCCTACGGCCGGGACGGCGTCATTATCATGAAGGATGTGCGTCCCGAGGTAACGCAGAAGAAAGCCCCGCCTGACACGACAGGCGAACAATCTAAGCAAGCTTGGTTTTACTCGATAAAGGACTACGTTCCTAAAAATATCATCTTGCCCGTATTATTGAACCCACGACTTTTGATGAAGAAAGTGGAAGTCAGGGATTTCTTCACCGAACAAGTGGCCGACAGACTGCACCAGCGCATCCAGGAAATCAAAAACGAGATGCGTATTATCGATTTCAGGGCCATTCATACCTATAAGACTCCCTCCTATCGGTTATATTTTGAGTTTCGCGACGAGATATTTGCCGCGCTGCGGCGTACAGTCGGCGATGACATCGGTTTTCCTCCCCCATTGCCCGCCTGCTTTGACAACGTCAGTCCCGAGGAGTTCAAGCGCTTTGTTTGGTACTTCTGTGAAGATCGTGAATCTGGCGAGGCACATAATTATTTTGCGAACGGAGGGGTGTTCTAAATGAATGAAGCAATGGCGTCTTTACGCGATCTGGATCCTAGGTATCCGGTCCCTCTAGTCTCCGAATTCCTTTCCAGATCGGAAAACAACGTTTTTCTGGACTACGTCTATAAGGATCCGTTTGGCTGTCATGTTTTCCCCGGAGATATAGAAAATTATCCACTGGCATCCTTTTTTTCAGACATGGAAAGCGAAATTGCAAAAGCGCAGCAAATCCATTTGTGGGCATACATTCCCAGTTGCCGTTACCGCTGCCATTTTTGCCAGTTTCCGTCGGTCATTCTCAATCCTCATTCAGCGTCTTCGCAGGCAGTCCTGAAAGAGCTGGTTGATCTGAATATTAAAGAAGCGACACTGTGGCTGGCGAAGGTGCCTAGCCTTGCCGAGGTTGAAGTTGGGGAGTTCAATATTTTTGGTGGCACCCCATCGCTGCTGCCTGAATCGGAACTGCGTAGGTTAATGGCGTTTTACAAAGCCAATTTCAATTTCACTACGACCACAATGCGGTTCGAAGGCGAACCTGGCACACTGACAAAATCGTACCTGTCGCTATTGCGAGAGCTTGGTTTCACAAAAGTAAGTTTTGGCGCTCAGTCTTTTGACGATCGAATCATTTCTGCTTGTGGACGTATGCATTCCGCAAACGATTGTGTTGAAGCTGTATACAACGCCCGGGAATTAGGTATTGACTGGGTCAGTGTCGATCTCATCTACGGCATGCTGGGACAAAGCGTAGACGCTGTGAGACACGACATGGAGAAAACCCGCGAACTGGAACTTTCCCATGTGGTCTGCACCAAGCTGCATCTGGAAGAGTTCATGAAAACCCGTACTGGCATCTCCGGGGAGCGTCGAAGTGTGTGGCAGAAAACAGGTTTGAATGATGTCGATAACATGTGCTTTCCGGGCCTGGGAAAGCAATATCAAATGCGCGAGCTCATCGAAAAATATTTGGAGAGCGCCTATCGTGAACACCCTACTATGTACTTTCATCGACACGATCGTCGACCGGAAAAATGGAAAAGCCTGGTTACCGATCTGGATAAACAGTTTCCCGAGGTAGCCGTCGGCCTCGGCGGTAGTTCGAAATGCACGAAAGCTGAAGCGATCAATATCACCGGTTATAGAGCTTACAGGGACGCTCTGCGCGAAGATCGTCTTCCGATCCAGGACAGCCGTGGCATGTCGCCTGTTCACCGGGAAATTAGCGCATTTAAAATGGCGCTCTCGACGCTCATTCCGGTCGATGATGCCGTATTCAGGCAGCGCTTTGGAAGAAGCTTTTTTGACAACGAGATCATCAATTGCGCGTTGAGCGAGTTAGTGGAAAAGTCGCTGGTTGTCATTGAACGCGATGTGGTGACGCTGACCCCCAATGGCATCACGTTGGTCGAAGCGATTATCAACACGCAGTTTGCGCCATCGCTCTTATAGGGTTCCTCATGGTCGACAACATAGACGACCTCCTCGAGCGCGCCGCTGGCCTCCCGAAGGTCTCCAATGCCCGCGAGATTTACAAACAAGACGAATTGATTTTTGGAGCGAAGTCGCCGGTATCCATGTGCGACACCCTCGCGCGCCAAGACCGCGTACGTGATGTTAATGGAACCCACAAAGGCGCGCGCCTCTCGCACGCGCCGGGCCGTCGCAGGAGTAATCGGGTTGCCGTGCTCGATCGAGCGCACCTGGACCGTCCCTATTACCTGACGCCGGATAAGATGGGCGACGGGTGCGGAAGCTTACACGGATCATCTCGTCCAAGGACGCCTTTTCCGTGCCCTGCCGGAAACGTCATGGCGTCCCATGCGCAGGTGCGCACGAGATAAAGCGCCACCGCAGGCGTCACCCGCGAGCGATACAATAGCAGCGTACCTCACTCTAGGTTTCGCCCCTCAGTTTGGACCACGCAAGATCCTGCACTGCGTTAGCGTGGAGTCGCAGAATGTCGGGCACGAAACATTGCCGTTGATACAGTGCTGTGATGGCTGGAGTGATCTACCTTCAGTTCTAACAGGTCAACCTTGCATGCGTGGCTCGGCTAGTCACCAATTCGGCGACGCTGAGAACTGCTGTCGGATCGGTAGATGACTCAACAGGCAGTGGCAACTATGCAATAGATTGGGGTAAGTTAGCCATTGTGCGCCCCTGAAGTCATATCAGTGCCAGTTTCGATTGTTTTCACGGCGCTCGCATATCTCTACATGTGCCTCTGCTTTTATCATTCTGCTTCATACGATCGTCCATGATCTCTGGAGAATTGAAGGGGCATCAACGATGCGACCGGTGGAACATCGGCGCAACGGCGGTGAAATCGGCCTCAGGGTGATGCGGGGAATTTTCCGATGTACTGTCTTGGGTGTTCTGGTCGCCATATGCATGAAGGTCCAAAGCTCTTACCTGAGCTCGAACGGAGGAGATATCGTGACCTGGATAGCCCACGATATGTCTTCGGTCCTGTATGAGCGCCACGACGGCGGCAATAGCTTCAGTTATAGAACGCCAACGCATTACAGCAGCCGCCTAGTCGCCATTTCGACCTGTATCGTTTTTCTGTACGGTTCCATCCGCTTGGGTATCGGAAAGCGGTTTCGCGTGCCTCTATGGAGGATGTCTGCAGTCGTAGGGTTGCTCTTTGCCAGCTACTTGTTGATCGATGCCTTCGAGGGCTTTTCGATCCTCCTCGGCGTTGGAGTGCTGCTCGCGACATACGGCCTCTTTGATCCAGAGTTTGGGCGATGGCGAGCAAGCGAGTTAGGAAGCAACCAGAGTGTATCATAATTGGCTTGATCGTTGGGACGAGCGGCGGGCGCGGCGCGGTGAGGAAGCGAAGAAAGTAACGGATTTCATCCTTGACGCCGGCCGGGCCTTTCCGGGCGAGAAGAGGATAGAAACTATCGACGAGTTTTGTGTCCTTGCGGACCAGGCCCTGTCTGATTCAAGCTTTTACGATGAGCCGAGCGGGAGCGGCCAGGGCTTTGTAAGGCACGATGGGTGGCTCAGATTTCCATCGGACATTTCTACTGACGTCGAAGAGAACAACGTCGTTTGGGCAAAAATCACCGAAAGCGGCTCGCTCGATCATGCCTTGGTAATTTTTCATCACTGGAATGCCAGCGCCCGAAATCGTCAGATTTCCAAGTTTTTCTCGCAGCGTGGGATCACGGTTGTCGAGATTGCTATGCCTTATCACCTCGAGCGCAGCCGTCCCGGCTCGCTGTACGCCGATTATATGCTTAGTTCGAATCTCGGCCGAACGATCCAGTCTGTAAGGCAGGCCGTATGGGATGGGCGAAAGCTCATCCGCTGGCTGAAGAGCGAAGGCTATCGAGAGGTCTCGGTTCTCGGCATGAGCCTTGGCGCCTGGGTTGCGGGATTGATCGCTGCGCATGACCCGGCCGTATCGAAGGCCTCGTTATTTTTGACGGCGGGTAGCCTCGCAGACATGGTTTGGACGGGGCGCGCGACCCGATCGATACGTGATAGCCTTGAGCCTGTAATTGAGCTCACCGATCTCCGAAGGGCATGGGGTCCGCTCAACTTGGAAAATTACGCGCGTAATCTGGCACGGTCCGATCTCGAACTTCACGTGGTGTTGGCTACGAGGGACAAGGTGGTGTTGCCCGACCTATCGAGACGCCTCATTCAGAAGCTGAAGGACGCCGGAGTCAGGCCGAATGTTTTGGAACTCAACTGCGGTCACTATTCGCTCGCCATGCCGCCTTACATTTTACTGGCGGGCTTGAGCTTGAAGCGGTTTCTATCGTGTGCGCACAAATCGGCCCGGCGAATATGAAGTTGGCGTCGGCCGCCGTCACAGTGACACGCAAGAAAGATCGAGAGCCGCCTAGTGAGGCGGCTCAACACTGATCAGCGCGTCGAATGCGGCCTCTTCCTGCTAGTGCTGGGCGAAGTTTCAGCGCCCGCTTTCCCTGCCCGCT
>NZ_JASKLT010000005.1:0-409308 GCF_030124405.1 Sinorhizobium sp. 7-81
AGAGCGAAGGTCATCGTCGCCAGCAGCGCCGCCGCCCTCGTCAGTGATCGGGCTTATAGACCCGCACCCTTTCCCCAGTCAACAGCCATTTTCAAAAAAATGTCAAAAAAACGTAAGCTGCTGAAATCATTACCTAATTTTATGAACAGCGGAAAATCACGGCGAAACGCACCGCAAATGGGGGAGAAAAACGTTGACCGCCCGGTAAAATTTCCGATCGCAGCCTCACTGCCACCAAATGGCGCCTTCTTCCCTCTCCACAGACGCTTTCCGGCAGCAACCAAAGACTGCTAGTGTTGCGTGGATCTGGCACAGGGAGACTTCGAATGCTGGTACTGGATGCGGCGCAGACGCGCGCGGCTCTGCCATGGGAGGGGCTCGTCAAGGCGCTCGGCGACATGTTCGCGAAAGGATGCGTCATGCCCATGCGCCATCATCACGATGTCGAGGTTCCGAGCGAGGCGGACGCCACGCTGCTCCTGATGCCGGCGTGGCAACCGGGTGCCTATATCGGCGTCAAGATGGTTTCGGTGTTCCCGGGCAATCAGATGCGTGGCCTCCCCGCCATTCATGGCAGCTATCTCCTTTCCTCCGGCAAGACCGGCGAGATGCTGGCGATCGTCGACGGCGGCGAACTGACTGCGCGGCGTACTGCCGCCGCGTCCGCACTTGCCGCCCGTTATCTGGCGCGCGAGGACGCGAGCCGGATGCTGATGGTCGGCACCGGCCGGCTGTCGGCGAATGTCATCGAGGCCCACGCATCCGTACGCCCGATCCGCAACGTGACAATCTGGGGCCGCGATCCGAAAAAGGCGGAAGCAACCGCCAGGGAGCTCAGCCTCAAGAACATATCGGTGACCGTCGCGACCGACCTCGAGACGGCGGCGCGCGAAGCGGATGTCGTCTCCTGCGCGACGCTTTCCTCCGTACCGCTTATCCGCGGCGATTGGCTGAAGCCGGGCGCGCATCTCGACCTGATCGGCGCGTTCAAGCCGAGCATGCGGGAATCGGACGACCGCGCCGCCGAGCGCTCCAGCATCTTCGTCGATACGCGCGAAGGCGCGCTCAGCGAGGGCGGCGATATCGTCCAGCCGATCCGCTCCGGCGTCATCACCAGGGATGCCATCCGCGCCGATCTTTTCGAGCTCGCCCGCGGCACGCATCCCGGCCGCACGAAGCCGGACGAAATCACTCTGTTCAAATCCGTGGGCGCGGCGTTGGAAGATCTGGCAGGCGCCGTACTTGCCTTCGAGACACATCTGACGAAAGCTTGAACCGGGTGGCGCGGGCTTAAACCGCGCCGTGCCTTTCAAACCCGGCAGCCGTGGTCCGTTTCACCGAATCGTGAGAGCGGCTGCCGCTCGCGCGCATTGACGGCTACAGCACGCAGCTTACCTTCGCCCGACTCTGGCGAAGACGACGGGAACGAGACGATTCATGATCAGGCGGGCAAGACAGTTCATCACGGCCGTTATGCTGGCGCTCGGTCTCGCCGGGCATGCGGCCGCGACCGACGTCGAAGACTGGAATTCAGTCGCCGCTGAGGCCAGAGGGCAGACCGTCTATTTCAACGCGTGGGGCGGTTCCGAACCCATAAACGCCTATATCAAGTGGGCCGGCGACCAGATGAAAGCGCGCTACGGCGTCACCGTCGTCCATGTGAAGCTCGACGACACGGCAAAGGCGGTTTCCACGGTCGTGGCGGAAAAGGCGGCGGGGAAGGATGCCGGCGGGGCTGTCGATCTCATCTGGATCAACGGCGAGAATTTTGCGGCGATGAAGCGCGAGCGCCTGCTCTTCGGTCCCGATTGGGCAACCAAGCTGCCGAACTGGGTCTATGTCGATCATGAGACCAAGCCAACGATTCTCACGGATTTCACAATACCGACCGGGGGACTGGAGAGCCCCTGGGGCGGCGCCAAGCTTGTTTTCTTCCACGATTCGGCGCGGACCCCGGGCGGCGAACTGCCAGACTCGGCTGCGGGCCTGCTCAGATGGGCAGAAGCCAATCCCGGTCGCTTCTCCTATCCGCAGCCGCCGGACTTCATCGGCTCCTCGTTCCTGAAACAGGTGCTGATCGAGCTGATCCACGACAGAACCAAGCTGCAAAGACCCGTCGACGAAGCGAGCTTCGCGGCGGATGCGGCGCCGCTCTTTGCCTATCTCGACAAGCTGACGCCGCTGCTCTGGCGCAAGGGCAAGGCCTATCCGCAGAACTATCCCGACATGAAGCAGAAGTTCGCCGACGGGGAGCTCGACATCGTCTTCGCCTTCAACCCCGCCGAAGGCTCGGCGGCGATTGCCAACGGCGAGTTGCCGGACAGCGTGCGTTCCTTCGTCTTTTCGGGCGGGACGCTCGGCAACACGCATTTCGTCGCGATCCCCTACAACGCGTCGGCGAAGGCCGGCGCGCTGCTGCTGGCCAATTTCCTGCTTTCGCCCGAGGCGCAGCTGCGTAAGCAGGACCCGAAAATCTGGGGCGACCCAACCGTCCTGTCATTGGCAAAGCTGCCGGCCGCCGAGCGGCAAGCCTTCGGAGAACTCGAACTCGGCGTTGCGACGCTTCGTCCCGATCAACTTGGACCCGCGCTCGACGAGCCGCATCCGGACTGGATGACGCGGATCGAGGCGGAATGGACCCGGCGATATGGGGCGGCGAACTAGGCAACGGTATCAATACCGAGGAATCGCGCACCCGAGCAGCGGGAACGGTCTTCTCGTCGTTGTTCTGGGGTTGCCGGTCCTGGCGGGGGTCGCCGGCACAATCCTGCCGGCATTCGGCTATCTGCCCGCTCTCGGCGGGCTTCGCCCGACCGTGGCGCATCTCACCGAACTCGCCGGCCAGCCCCATATCCTTCGTTCCGTCCTCATCGCCCTGGCGGCGGGCCTGGTCACGACCTTTGCCGCGCTCGCAATCGTCGGAACCTTTATTGCGGGTTTTGCCGGCACGCCGGTTTTCGCCCGCATCCACCACCTGGTTTCGCCGCTGCTTGCGGTTCCACATGCCGCGGCTGCCTTCGCGCTCGCCTTTCTCATCGCGCCTTCCGGCCTTTTTCTCCGACTGATCTCGCCGGAGCTTACCGGCTTCACGCGGCCGCCGGACTGGCTTCTGCCGAACGATCCCCTCGCGCTCTCGATGATCGCAGGGCTCATCACCAAGGAGGTCCCCTTCCTTTTCCTGGTGACGCTCGCCGCCTTGCCGCAACTTCCGCTGCGCAGGGCGCGGCAACTGGCGGCGGCGCTTGGCTACGGGCGCGTGTCCGGTTTTATGATCAGCCTGTGGCCCACGCTCTACAGGCAAATCCGGCTGCCGGTCTTCGCCGTGCTCGCCTATTCGGTCTCCGTTGTCGACGTCGCGATGATTCTTGGGCCGCAACTGCCAGCGACACTGCCGGTGCGTATCGCCCATTGGGCGGCAGATCATGATCTCAGGGTGCGGTTCCTCGCTTCGGCGGGTGCATTGCTGCAACTCTTCGTCGTCGTTGCGGCAATGGGAATCTGGCTTGCATTGGAGCGGCTCGGAAAGCTTGCGCGGATCTTCATGACGTTTACGGGTACGCGGCTCCGGAAGGACATGGTAGTCCGCGCAATGTCGGGAATGGCAATGGCCGGCTGCGCCGCCATCATTTTTTCAGGACTGGCCGCCCTTTTCATCTGGTCGGTCGCCGGGCTCTGGCCGTTTCCGAATGCACTGCCGGGGGCGATCACGGGCAAGATCTGGCTGCGCGCACTACCTCAAATCTCCGAGCCGCTTCTCACGACAGTCGCGCTCGCTTTCTCGGCCTCGGCCCTGGCTTTGATTATCGCGATTTTCTTGCTCCATCGGAATGGCGCTGGCCAAGCCGGAAACGGTGCGAGCTACAAGCTTCTCTATCTTCCGCTGCTCGTGCCCGAAATCAGTTTTGTGTTCGGCCTGCAGATCCTGGCGATCGCGGTCGGTTTCACGCCTGCTTTTCCAAGTGTCCTCGCCGTCCACTTTCTGTTCGTCCTACCTTACGTTCTGTTGTCGCTGTCGGCACCCTGGCGCGAACTCGACCCGCGCTACGAGCGGATAGCGGCCGGGCTTGGGAAATCGTCCTTGCGGATCCTTGTCACCGTCCGGCTGCCGCTCCTGTTTCGAGCCTGCCTCACTGCGCTTGCCGTCGGCTTTTCGGTATCGGTCAGCCTCTATCTTCCGACGCTGCTGATCGGAGCGGGACGTCTGACCACGATCACCACCGAGGCTGTGGCTCTTTCCGCCGGCGGCGACCGGCGTGTCATCGGCGTCTATGCCCTCGTTCAGGCGGCCCTCCCCTTCCTCGCATTTCTCGTTGCGTCGCTTGGTCCCCAGTTGCTATTCCGCAACCGTCGCGCAATGAGGATGTGAATGCAGGCCGTTGATGACCCGATGCCGCTCACGCTGGCGGATGTGACAATCCGACTGGCGGAACGGACGTTGCTGTCCGTGTCGGCGACGGTGTTGCCCGGCGAGGTCCTGACCGTCATGGGCCCGTCCGGATCCGGCAAATCGACCCTGCTCGCCTTTGCCGGCGGGTTTCTCGACCCGGCTTTCCGTGTCAGCGGCCGAATTCTGATCGGAAGCAAAGATCTTACCGACCTGCCGGCAAACGAGCGCCGCCCCGACATCCTGTTTCAGGATCCCCGGCTTTTTCCGCATCTCTCCGTCGGCGGCAACATCGTGTTTGCGATACCCCAAGCGGTGAAAGGGCATCGCACGAGACGGCAAATCGCCGAGCAGGCACTCGAACAGGTCGGCCTCGCCGGCTTCTTCGACCGCGATCCGGAAACGCTTTCCGGCGGCCAGAAGGCCCGGGTGGCGCTGCAGCGGACACTCGTCTCCGCGCCGCGTTACCTCCTGCTCGACGAACCCTTTTCGAAACTCGACATGGCGCTCCGGCAGCAGACCCGCGCGCTGGTCTTCTCGAAGGCGAAAGCGGCGGGCATCCCGATCATCCTCGTGACCCATGACAGCGCGGACGCAGAGGCGGCGGGCGGCAGGGTGATCGAGGTCGGGACCGAGGGAGAGGCCTGATGCGCGATCTCCCGCCCTTACCGGTTCGCGACATCCTGCCCCGCATGGGAGATGCACTCGCAAATGCGCCGTCCGTCGTGCTCTCGGCACCACCTGGCGCCGGCAAGACGACGCTTGTGCCCCTCTTCCTTCTGGACCAGCCCTGGCTCAACGGCGGCAAGGTCATCCTCCTGGAGCCGCGCCGGCTCGCCGCCCGCGCCGCTGCGGGACGCATGGCCGAGCTTCTCGGAGAAAAGATCGGAGACACTGTCGGCTACCGCATGCGGCTCGACAATCGAGTTTCGGCGCGGACGCGGATCGAGGTGGTGACCGAAGGCGTCTTTAGCCGAATGATCCTCGACGACCCCGAACTCTCCGGCGTTTCGGCCGTGCTTTTTGACGAATTCCACGAGCGCTCGCTCGACGCCGATTTCGGCCTGGCGCTGGCGCTCGACGTGCAGTCGGCTTTGCGCGACGACCTGAAGATCGTCGTCATGTCGGCGACGCTTGATGTCGGGCGTGTCGCCAAGCTGCTCGGCGACGCTCCTGTCATCGAAAGCCAAGGCCGCAGTTTTCCGATTGATATTCACTACGAGGACAGGAACGGCGGCGAGAGCGCCGAGGAAGCGGTCGCGCGCGCGATCGTGGACGCGCACCGAACCGAAGCAGGTTCGATCCTCGCCTTCCTTCCGGGCCAGGCAGAAATCACCCGCACGGCTGAGCGCCTCGCTGGTCGTTTCGACGAAAAGACCGCGATCGTGCCGCTCTACGGCAACTTAAGCCAGAAGGAGCAGGATGCGGCGATCCGCCCGGCACCGGCCGGTACGCGCAAGATCGTGCTCGCGACGTCGATCGCCGAGACCTCAATCACGATCGACGGCGTGCGGATCGTCGTCGACAGCGGGCTGCAGCGGCTGCCGGTGTTCGAAGCCTCGACAGGGATCACCCGGTTGGAAACCGTGCGCGTGTCGCGTGCGTCGGCCGATCAACGGGCCGGGCGCGCCGGGCGAACCGAGCCCGGGATCGCCATACGCCTGTGGCACGCGGGCCAGACCGCAGCGCTTGCCGCCTTCACGCCGCCGCAGATCCTCGCGAGCGACCTTTCCGGCCTCCTGCTCGATCTTGCTCATTGGGGCGTTGCCGACCCGTCGTCGCTCGCCTTCATCGATCCGCCGCCGGAGACGACTTTGCGCGAGGCGCGCAGTCTGCTGATCGAGCTTGGCGCGCTCGAAGCCAACGGTGCGCTGACGCCGCGCGGCCGCAGGATACGCGATCTCGCCCTGCCTGTCCGGCTGGCTGCAATGGCGGTCTCGGCAGCCGAAGAGGGGCAGGCGCGGCAAGCTTGCCTGCTGGCGGTGATGCTGACGGAGCAGGGCCTCGGCGGCAACAGTCTCGACCTGGAGGAGCGGCTGCGCCGGTTCCAGGCGGACCGCGGCGATCGCGCCGACGCCGCACGGGGTCTCGCAAGACGCATGGCGGCGGATCTCACGACGCAAAAGAACGACGGCGAAAATGCGCTGCCCGGTCCGTTGCTGATGCACGCCTTTCCTGACCGGATCGCGCTCCAGCGCGGTGGGCGCGGGCGTTTCGTGATGGCGAACGGCCGCGGCGCCGAGGTGCCCGAGACCGAACGACTTGCCGCGGCGGGCATGCTCGTCATTGCCGACCTGACCGGGAGGGCCGGCGCGCAGCGCGTGCTCGCAGCCGCGGAAATCACCAGGACCGATGTCGAGGCACATATGCCGGAGGCAATCCGGCGCGAGGAGCAGATTTTCTTCGATCGGGCGAGCCGCCAGGTGCGCGCCCGCCGCGTCACCCGGCTCGGCGCCATTATTTTTGAGGAAACGCCGCTTTCGCGCCCGAGCGGCGAAGCCGCGGCACGCGCGCTCGCCGACGGCGTTCGTCAATTAGGGCTTGCCGTTCTGCCATTTTCGAAGGACGCCGCGCAGCTGCGCGATCGCATCGGCTTTCTCCATCGCTCGATCGGCGAACCGTGGCCGGACGTCTCGGATGAGGCACTGCTGTCGCGCCTCGACGATTGGTTCGTGCCGTTTCAGCATGGCGCCGGCAGCATCGACGGCATCAAGGCCCCCGACCTCGCCGAGGGTCTCTTGTCCCTCGTTCCCTACGAGCTTCAGCGCGAGCTCGGTAAGCTGGCCCCGACGCATTTCGAAGCTCCGACGGGGCATCGCCATCCCATTCACTATGACGGCGACGAACCCTTGCTTTCGATCCGCGTGCAGGAGCTTTTCGGCCTGAAAGTGCATCCGACGATCGGTAACGGCAGGCTGCCGCTGTTGCTGGAGCTGATCTCTCCCGGCCACCGCCCGATCCAGACGACGCGCGACCTGCCGGGCTTCTGGGCCGGATCGTGGAGGGATGTAAGAGCTGACATGCGCGGACGCTATCCCAAGCACCCCTGGCCGGAGGATCCGGCAAACGCGATGCCGACGACACGCGCCAAGCCGCGTGGTACATGAAAGCACGGTATAATTTGGAGATCGGGATACGTTTGAGGAATTATATCGGACACGAAGTCTGCGCAGCGATTCCGAATCCGGCGGCGCAGCGTTGAAGCGGAAGCAACAGCATGGCAGCAGCAATGGCACTCGACCACAACGACATGAACAGCAATCGCAGTCTCCGGCTGCAGACGCTCGTTCGCCTGCGTTGGCTGGCCGTGGGCGGTCAGTCCATCGCCGTCGTCATTACTGCGCTGTGGCTGCAGTTTCCATTGCCGCTCGTTCCCTGTTCGGTGCTGATCGCGAGCCTGGCGCTGCTGAATACCTTCCTCACGATCCGCTTTCCGCCGACGCACCGGCTGACGCCGCCTGCTGCCTTCGCGCTGCTCGGCCTCGATCTCGCGCAGCTGACCGCGCTGCTCTTCATCACCGGAGGGCTCGCCAATCCTTTCGCGCCACTGCTATGTGTACCGGTCATCATCTCCTCGGCCTCGCAGCCGAAGCCGCACAGTATCGTGCTGGCGGGCCTTGCAGTCATCGGCGTTACCGCGCTCGCCTTCTCGCCCTTCCCGCTGCCCTGGTATCCGGGAACCGTTCTGCTGATCCCGCGGGTGCTGACGGCCGGCATCTGGTTCGCGATCGTTTCCATGACGGCCTTCGCCGCCTTCTACACCTATCGGGTCTCGCTGGAGGCGAGCGAACTTTCAGAGGCCCTGACTGCGACCGAGCTTGTACTCCAGCGTGAAAAGCACCTGTCGCAGCTTGACGGTCTCGCCGCTGCCGCCGCGCATGAGCTCGGAACGCCGCTCGCGACCATCAGCGTCGTCGCCAAGGAGATGGAGCGGGAACTCGGCGACGACCCTCGCTTCGGCGAGGATGTCCACTTGCTGCGCAGCCAGAGCGAACGCTGCCGCGATATCCTGAAGCGGATCACGACGCTCTCGTCCGAGAGCGAGGAGCATATGCGGCTCCTGCCGCTTTCGTCACTGATCGAGGAAGTGATGGCTCCCCATCGCGAATTCGGGATAGAGATCGAGCTCAAGGAAAAAGGCGATCGCGCTTCCGAACCGGTCGGCATCCGCAACGCGGGCATTCTCTACGGGCTCGGCAATCTCCTGGAAAACGCGGTCGACTATGCGCGCAAGAAGGTGACCGTCACGGCGGAGCATACGGCCGAGCGCGTGAAAGTGACGATCGAGGATGATGGCGATGGTTTCTCGCCGGATATCCTCATGCGCATCGGCGAGCCTTACGTCACCAAGCGCCAGAAGGACGACAGCGCCGGCGGTCTCGGCCTCGGCCTCTTCATTGCCAAGACCCTGTTGGAGCGCTCGGGAGCCCGGCTGCGCTTCGAGAACGGCAGCCCCGGTGCGCGTGTCAGCGTCGAATGGCCGCGCACGCTGATGGATACGAAACTGGCGAAATGACCTTTGGCAGTTTATTGAAGACTGTTGTGAGAAAACCCACATAATTTCAGTGAGAACGCCCGCTTTTTTGCTGAGGGCCAGGTTTTTGCCTAGGGATTGGAAGTATGACGGAAAAATCGACAGCCGCGCCAAGCGCACAGTCTCCGGACGCCGACCTGATCGGGCCCGACAGAACCCTGTTGATTGTCGATGACGACGGTCCGTTCCTGCGTCGTCTGGCGCGCGCAATGGAGGCGCGAGGCTTCACGGTCGATATTGCCGAGTCGGTCGCCGAGGGCATCGCCAAGGCCAAGGGCAACCCGCCGAAGCACGCCGTCATCGATCTCCGGCTCGGCGATGGCAGCGGCCTCGACGTGATCGAAGCCATCCGTGGACGCCGGGATGACACCCGAATGATCATGCTCACCGGTTACGGCAACATCGCCACGGCCGTGAATGCGGTCAAGCTTGGCGCGGTCGACTACCTCGCAAAGCCGGCCGATGCCGACGACATTTTTGCCGCGCTCGTCCAGCGCCAGGGCGAAAGGGTGGAGCCGCCGGAAAATCCGATGTCGGCAGACCGGGTGCGCTGGGAACACATCCAGCGCGTCTACGAGATGTGCGAACGCAACGTCTCGGAAACGGCTCGCCGGCTCAACATGCACCGCAGAACGCTGCAGCGGATCCTGGCGAAACGCGCCCCGAAATAATCAGCTATGGGGCGTAAGCGGGGTGCCTAGTCGTCGCGCGTTCCGGCAACGATATCGCGAATGGAATCACCGAGTTCCCCGTTTCGCTCCGCCGCCCATTCGGCGAGCATCAGTCGCTGGGCCGCGGTTCGCGCGAATGCCTGAATGACGGACTTGCGCGTTGCTGCCGCCAGGCGATGTTCCGGCGCCTCGCGCAGCATATGCGCCCCGTAACCATCGGAAAGCAGGAGCCCGCATTCCTCCGGGAAGATGTCCAGCGGTACGTCGCCATGCGTGGCAAAAAACAGCCGGTCGCAATGCAGCCGGTACTCCGGCCACTTGCGGTCCACGCGAAAATCCTCGATCGACGTCTTGATTTCGACAATCCAGATCTCGCCCTTCGCCGAAAGCGTAATGAGATCGGCGCGCCTGCCGCTTGCGAGCGTCAGTTCAGGCAGGACCGCGTGGCGCAATTCGGCAAGCAGCCGCTGGACGCCGCGGCGTACTTTCATCGCCCGTTCGGACTGGCGTCCGTCCGCCAGCGGATTGTCGCCATGGATCGATAGAATTGTCACCGGTTGATTCCCATTCCGACGCCGCCCACTCCGCCGTTTTGTTGCAAAAAAGCAATCGTCACGGAATTTACACTTTTCGGCCAAATTGCGGCAGCGCAGTCCCTTGCGCGGCGCGGTGCAATAGAAAATAAGCTGTTGTTGCTGACGGCCGGGCACCCTCCCTCCCGTATTTTCCTTACTTCCTTTTACGAGACCCCCATGCGCTTCCGCAACGCTCTCCTTTTGTGCAGCCTGGCCGCCACAGTTGTCCTTGCCGGCTGCTCGCAAACGACGTCCACAACCGGCCCCGCTCCCGAGGGGCAAAAAATTGCGACGAATCAAATCTTCTCCGGCGGTTACGGCGCCGTCGAGGACCACGGCTACGCGGTGCCCGCCATTCCGATCAACCGTGTCGACTCACGTTTCCACCGCCAGATCGTCGACTACCCGACGAAGGAACGCCCGGGCACGATCGTCGTCAACACGCCGAATCGCTTCCTCTACTACGTTCTGCCGGGCGGCAAGGCCGTGCGCTATGGCATCGGCGTCGGCAAGGCCGGATTCGCCTGGGAAGGCGAGGCCTACGTTGCCTGGAAACAGGAATGGCCTACCTGGCATCCGCCGAAGGAGATGGCCGAGCGCAAGCCGGAAGTCGCCAAATATGTCGAGGGCGGCATGGGTCCGGGCATCAGCAATCCGCTCGGCGCACGCGCCCTCTACCTCTTCAACGACGAGGGCAGGGATACGCTCTTCCGCCTGCACGGCACGCCGGAATGGGCCTCTATCGGCACCGCGGCATCTTCGGGCTGCATCCGGCTCATGAACCAGGACATTATCGACCTCTATTCGCGCGTCCGGCCGGGCAAGGGCGCAAGAGTCGTCGTGCAGCAGTAACGCTGCCGCGATTTGATAAATGAGAGGGCCGCCGACCGATGTCGGCGGCCCTTTTTGCTTTTGACACCGCGTGTTCGCGCAGATTATGCCCCTCACCCGTCCTCTCTCCCCGCTCGCGGGGAGAGAGGACGCCTTTGCGGAGCTCTGCAATCATCCACGAGGCAGAAAGGAGCGAGCGGGTGCGGCATCGCGCCTTCTCCCCGCCTGCGGGGAGAAGGCGGCCGGCAGGCCGGATGAGGGCCTACTTATGCCCCTAACTTCGCCTTCAGTTCCAATCGACGGCGGTGCAGCACCGGTTCGGTATAACCGTTCGGCTGCTCGCGCCCCTTGAGCACGAGGTCCAATGCGGCCTGGAAGGCGACCGATTCGTCGAATCGGCCGGCCATCGGCGTATAATCAGGATCTTCCGCGTTCTGCTGGTCGACGACGGCCGCCATCCGCTTCATCGTGTCGACGATCTGCATCTCGCTGACGATGCCGTGGTGCAGCCAGTTAGCCATGTGCTGCGCCGAGATGCGCAGCGTCGCGCGATCTTCCATCAGGCCGACATTGTTGATGTCCGGCACCTTGGAGCAACCGACACCCTGATCGACCCAGCGTACGACATAGCCGAGAATCCCCTGGGCATTGTTGTCGAGCTCGCGCTGGATTTCGGCCTCCGTCCAGTTCGGCCGCGTCGCCACCGGCACCGAAAGGATATCCGCGAGCTTTGCGCGCGGCCGGCTCTTGAGGCCTGATTGAACCTCGGTGACGTTGACGCGGTGATAGTGGGTCGCATGCAGCGTCGCCGCCGTCGGTGACGGAACCCAGGCAGTGTTCGCGCCCGCTTTCGGATGGGCGATCTTCTGTTCGAGCATCGCCGCCATCAGGTCCGGCATCGCCCACATGCCCTTACCGATCTGCGCATGGCCGGAAAGCCCGCATTCGAGACCGATATCGACATTCCAGTTCTCATAAGCCGCGATCCAGGCCGCCTGCTTCATGTCGCCCTTGCGGATCATCGGCCCGGCTTCCATCGAGGTGTGGATCTCGTCGCCGGTCCGGTCGAGGAAACCGGTGTTGATGAAGACGACGCGCTCGCGGGCGGCGCGGATGCATCCCTTGAGGTTGACCGTGGTGCGCCGCTCTTCATCCATGATGCCCATTTTCATGGTGCTTACCGGCATTCCGAGGGCCGCCTCGACGCGCGCGAAGATTTCGCAGGCAAAGGCGACCTCTTCCGGCCCGTGCATCTTCGGTTTGACGACATACATCGAACCCGCGCGCGAGTTCGCCCGCCGGCCGTTGGGTCCGATGTCGTGGAGCGCTATCAAAGCCGTGACCATGGCGTCCATGATGCCTTCCGGCGCCTCGCGGCCGTCGCGGTCGAGGATCGCCGGATTGGTCATCAGGTGGCCGACATTGCGGACCAGCATCAGCGAGCGTCCCGGCAGCGTCAGCGCCGCGCCGTTCGGGCTGGTGTAGCGACGATCGGCATTGAGCTTGCGAGTGAAGGTCCTGCCGCCCTTGGTAACCTCCTCCTCGAGGTCGCCCTTCATCAGGCCCAGCCAGTTGCGATAGACGACGACCTTGTCTTCGGCATCGACGGCGGCGACGGAATCCTCGCAATCCATGATCGTGGTGATCGCCGATTCCAGGATGATGTCGGAAATATGAGCCGGGTCGTCCTTGCCGATTGGCGTCGTCGCATCGAGAACGACGACGGTATGAAGGTTGTTTCGGAAGAGGACGACCTCGGAAGGCGCTTCGGCGGCACCGGAATAGCCGGCGAAGCAAGCCGGGTCGGAGAGCGCCGTCTTCGTGCCATCCGCGAGCGCGATCGCAAGCGCGGCGCCTTCAACCTTCAACGTCGTCACGTCGCTCCAGCGGCCCTTGGCAAGTGGGGCGCTCGCATCCAGAAGGTCCCGGGCCCAGGCGATGACCTTGGCGCCGCGCTTCGGATTGTACCCCTTGCCGCGCTCCGCGCCGTCGGCATCAGGGATTGCATCCGTGCCATAGAGTGCATCGTAGAGCGAACCCCAGCGGGCGTTGGCGGCATTCAGCGCATAGCGCGCATTCATCACGGGAACGACGAGCTGCGGTCCGGCGATCGTCGCGATCTCGGGATCGACATTCGCGGTCGAGATCGAAAAGTCCGCTCCTTCCGGCAGGAGGTAGCCGATTTGCCGGAGAAAGGTCTCGTAGGCGTCGAGATCGACGGGGGCGCCGTTTTCGCGATACCAGGCGTCGAGCTGCTCCTGCATATCGTCACGTTTGGCGAGAAGCGCGCGGTTCTTCGGGGCAAGGTCGTGAACGAGTTCCGACAGGGCGGAAAAGAACTGTTCCGCGTCGACACCGGTGCCGGGCATTGCCTCGTCGACCAGGAAATCATGGAGACCGGCATCGATCTTCAAACCATACTTCTCAACGCGGCCCATGCGGCAACTCCTGCGAATATCTTTGCACTGGATCACGATACGCCAGGATTGAACCGATCCAAGCCATCGCTTCGATTATCTAGATCGCTGTTTCATCGAAACAGTGACCTAACTTCTGGATATGACGCAATTCCGGACGGAAGACCATCAGACGCTTGTCCTGGAATTGCTCGAACAACAAGAGCGGGATGTATCTGGAAAAGCATTGCTGCTTTCCTCATCCCGCTCGTGGCAATGGCAGTTTCTCATCAATTCATTCACTGTCAATTCCACAAGGATGCGAAGAATTGTTTCCAAACTGGAAAAAATCAGAGCGGGACCAGGAAAAGTGTGCGCGGTTTTCCGCCCGCATCCCGCGTCTCGACTTTTTGGAATCGATCACGTTGATGATTTGGGTCGATTCGACCCAAATCATCGTGATCTAGTGATGCGCGATACGCGGCCTGCCGCTCGCCGAAGCGGTGAACCGCGCCTCGATCAGCCTGCGGCCGCCTTCAATCTCCGGCGCGTCGATTTCTTCCCACATGGTCGCCGCCGGCTCTTCGGCGCCGTTCGCGCGCGCGGTTTCGAGCGCCATGGTTTGTGCGCGGTGCCGGGCGACACCGAAAGCCTGTTCCTGATCGATGAAGCGTTCGCTTGCGCCGGCGCCATTGACGATGAAGATGCCCTCCTCGGGCGTCGTCACGAACACGGTGACGGAGGCCCGCACCTGCCCCACGACCGCGCCGACCGCATTCGCCACGCCGGCCTCGGCGGGTATCGCGGCATCGGTGCCCAGCATCACTGCGATAGCCGGATAGTAGACGGGCGCCGAGGCGCCGAGACCGACGAGAGGCCGATCGAGCCGGATCGAAAAGCGGACGATGCCGGGTTCGCGCTTCAGCGCGCGATCGACGGCCACCGATGCCGCCGGATCGATGGTGCCGGCGCCGTCCTCGCCAAGGCAGGCCTGCAGGATCACTTCCGAGGATTGGCGCGTCAGCCGGTCGACAATCATCTCAGCCAGGTTTTCGGCGGATGCGGCGATCGGCTGGCCGGAACCGTCCTTCATCCGCGCCGCAATCTCGAGGCCGAGGCGGGCCGCCGCCGCATTCCATTGCGCCTGTCTGCCAAGTACATGCATCGCATCGGAGGGCGTGATGCCGCAGATATGGACCAGTCCGCGCGCCACGAGGCGATCGAGCGTCGCCTTCTGCGGCGTGCTGACAAGCAGGTCGGCGAGCGCCAAGGGTATCATGCCGATGCGATCGTAAAGCGCCTGCTCCTGGGGTTGAAGGCCGCTTGCAAGATGATCGGGCAGACCGGTCCGCACGGCAAGGCGGCCGTCGTGACGACCCGCATGCGTCGCGCGCAACTGCTTATCGAGCACGGACAGCACGGCATCGCCGTGCAACGCCGCAGCAAGGCTCAGCGGCAGAAACCGGCGGGGGCCGAGATCGATCTTCGCCTTGAGCCCGCGATCGTTGATCCGCACTTCCGAATCGCCACCGAGCCCGTAGGTGCGCATGGCGACCGCCTCGACCATGGTGCGAAAACCGCCCACGACGGGCCCTTCGGCGTCGAGCCTCGGACGGCCCTTTTCAAGCACCGCGACGTCCGTGGTCGTGCCGCCGATATCCGAGACGACGGCGTTTTCTAGACCGGTCAGATGCCGCGCGCCGACGAGGCTTGCGGCCGGCCCGGAGAGAATCGTCTCGATCGGCCTCAGCCGCGCTTCGGCTGCGGAGATCAACGCGCCATCGCCACGCACCACCATCATCGGCACATGAATGCCGCGGCGCTTGAGGAAATCCTCACAGGAGCCGATCAGCCGATCGATCATCGAAACGAGCCGGGCGTTGAGAAGCGTCGTCAGCGCGCGGCGCGGGCCGCCGAGCTTGGACGAAAGCTCATGGCTGCACGTCACCGGCAGGTGCGAAACCTCGCGGATCCGTTCGCGCACGCGCTTCTCGTGCGCGGGATTGCGCACGGCGAAATAACCGGCGATCGCGAAGGACGACACCTGGCTCGCGAGCGTCGGCAGCGCCTCATCGAGCGCGCTCATATCGAGCGGCGTCTCGCCACCATGGACGTTATGGCCGCCGGGCAGGAAAAGGACAGGATCCGAGCCCAACGCTTCGAGCAGGCCGTCGCGCTTCAAATCCTCCGGCCCGAAACCGATCATCACCAAGCCCGCTCTGCCGCCCTGCCCCTCGACCAACGCGTTTGTGGCGAGCGTCGTCGAAAGCGAGACGAGGCTGATCGCCGTCACCGGAACCTTCGCCTTTTCCAGGACCGCTTCCACGGCGCCCGCGATGCCGACCGCAAGATCGTGCCGCGTCGTCAGTGCCTTGGCCTTCGCGACGACACCCGCCGCTTCGCTGAAGAGAACGGCGTCGGTATAGGTTCCGCCGGTGTCGATGCCGAGAAGAAGATGCGAGGTCAATTTCTGCTCAGTCCAGTGTTGAGGATCGGGAGGAGTCCCGAACGCGGAAGAATCGTCCGGTGATAGGGCATATTTCCGGGAAAGACCATCGCGTGATAGCGACGTTTGCGCGTCTGATCAGAGCGGGCCCGATCCGATACCCTCTCTGCACTACCGGGCAGCGTGGATCGACACCTTCATCGGAAGGCCGCCTCTCGGCTGCGTCGTCAACCGTTGCACCGGCCAGGGGTGCGTCTCCTCGGTCAGATCGAAGCGGAAGCGGTGCATGAGCACGCCCAGCGCGATGACCGCCTCCTGCAGGGCGAAGGTCGCGCCGATGCAGACGCGCGGGCCCGCGCCGAAGGGCAGATACTGGAACCGGTTGATCTTCTCCCGGTTTTCGGGGAGGAAGCGCTCCGGCATGAAGGCGCGCGGCTTCTGCCAGTAAAGCGCATGGCGATGCAATGTCCACGGCATGATCAGCACCGATATGCCCTTGCGGATCGGCACGCGCTCGCCTTCCGGCGACGTCCATTCGTCCTCCTCGATCGCTGCACGATTGATCGACGGCGCCGGCGGGTAGAGCCTCAGCGCCTCCTCGAAGGCGGCAAGCACATGCGGCATGCGCCCGAGCCAATCGATCGGCTCGGCGCCGCTCGCCAAGACGCCGTCGATCTCGCGCTCCATCGTCTCGCGATAGGTCGGCGTGTTGGCGATGCAGTAGAGGCACCAGGCAAGCGCCCGTGCCGTCGTCTCGTGGCCGGCGCCGATGAAGGTCAGGATATTGTCCTCGATCTCGGAGGTCGAAAGTCCGTCCGGCCCTTCGAGCTGCAGCAACAACGTGAGGAAGTCGTTCGGGACGCTGCCCGGCTCTTCCGCCATGCGCCGCCGTCGCTGTGCCATCGTTTCGGAGACGACGCCGCGGAAGCGGTCGAGCACCTTCCGGCCACCGATTCTGGTCAGTCGCGGCACCCAGCTTGGCGCCACGAGCAGGTCCATCGGATCGACGCGGCCCATGCGCTGCAGCAGTTCCTCGACATTGGCGGCGAAGCCTTGCTTTTCAACGGCGATTTCCCCCGAGAAGAGCGTCTCCGCCAGCATCTCGAAGGTGAGTTCGGTCATGTCGACGGCGATATTGGTGACGAAGGGCTCGGAAGCGGCGCGCGCATAGCGTTCGGCGAATTCCTCGGAGACGCGGAGCATCTGGCCGGCGAAGCCCTTCGCGTGCCGGGGCGTGAACGCCGGCGCCATGGCCTTGCGCGACCGCTTCCAGACCTCCCCTTCCGCCGTCAGCAGGCCGTCGCGCAGGATCGGGCGCAGGATCAGCCGCCGGACGTTCGACATTTCATAGTTGCCGGCGTTCTCGACGAGAATGTAGCGGATGAGCCCGGGATCGTTGACGATGAGCGTGCGTTGGTTGATGAACTTCGTCTCGATCCAGGGCAGCGTATAGGAGGGCTCGCCCCAGAGTTCGAGCGGGTTGCGGAGCACGGTGCGGATGATCTGCAGCCGCGTCGGAATGCCGGTGCGCGGCACCGGCGCGGGCGGCTCGAAAGGTTCCGGTCGCGTATCCATGATGGAGTGCCTTTCTCGATCGTCTACCGTTTCAATTATATACGGCGCAATCAAGGAAGATGCTTCACGTGAATCACGGAAGAACCGAAAGATAAGGTCGGAAAACCGCGCGCACTTTTCCTAGAGCAGGCCTTCCAGCTCGGCAAGCTTGTCGTTGACGAGCCAGCCGTAATAGTTCTCCTCCGGCCAATGGACTTCGCCGCCCTGGTTTTTCGCCGCAAGCACTGCGGCGCGCTGATCCGGATTGCCGACGTTATAGAGCGTCGCCGTCAGACCCGGATTGTCGGAGATGTCCATGCCGGCTATCGAGCGATAGGCATCGATCGAATGACGGATCGAGGCTGCCATGTAGGCGAGCGAAACGTCCGGATCCATGATTGCCTCATAGACGGCGGCGGCGTTGTTCTCGTCCAGGCGCTCATAGCCCGAAACGCGCGAAACCATGTCCGTCAGCATCAGCGCCGTCAACGGATTGAGCTGACCGAGACCGAACGTCTGGCCGGCGAAAAAGGGTTGGAAGAAGACGGCGCTGAAGCGGTTGTCGGGGAAGGATTGCCCTCCGATCGAACGGCCGCGGAACTCACTGTCCCAGACGCGCTCACGGCAGCTCCACAGCGCATAGGAACCGTTCTTGCCGGCGCAGGCGGCAAATTGCGGACGGGCGACGAACTCGGCGACGCTTTCACCGTCATGGCCGAACTGGAAGCTGTTGCCGGCATAGGCGGCCGCCTTGACATAGTAGGATTGCAGGCGGTCGTAGGCGTCGACATTGTAGGTGTGTTCGCCGACGATGGCCCCCACCATATGGATCGGCGCAATGCCGTAGGCGCTGGCGACCGACTTTATTTTGCCGACGAGCTGCCGGTCGCTGGCAAGCAGATCGCGCACCTTCTCGTATTTCGCGTCGAAGGAGGTCCGGCCCGCCTTGGTGCGCCGAACCGAGGCGCCCGGTATCTTCGGCTGCTCGATGTGACGGTTGCCCTCGGGAACCACGGTGATTCCCGTTGCTGTTCCCGGGCCGGCAGAGAGGCAAAGCGTGGCTATGACGAGAAAGCAAGCGGTGAGACGCACGATCTGTTCTTCCTATGAAACTCCGGAACCCTATCATTCGAGCGCGCGGCCCCTACGGCAAGATCATGTCGGAATGATGCCCGGCCTTTGATCGATTGCCGACCGCTGTAGAAAAAATGAAGGCGCCTGTCGAGTGACAGACGCCTCACAATTCGGCGATTGCCGGAGTTTGCAGCGCTCCGGCCCTCTACCACTGGATGTTTTCCTTAAATCGGAACCGATTAAGGACAAACGCGCGGCGCCGCAGTCACAGAATATAACGTGACAGATCCGTGTTGGCGGCGAGATCGCCGACGTGCTTGCGGACATATTCCGCATCGATCATCACGGTCTGGCCGCCACGATCAGGCGCATTGAAGGAGACGTCGTCGAGGACACGCTCCATTACCGTCTGCAGGCGGCGCGCCCCGATATTCTCGACGTTGGCGTTGAGCTGGACGGCTACCTCGGCAAGAGCGTCGATCGCGTCCTCGGTGAAATCTAGCTTCACCTCCTCCGTTTCGAGAAGCGCCTTGTACTGACGTATGAGGCTCGCCTCCGTCTCCGTCAGGATGCGGCGGAAGTCCTCCTTGGTCAGCGCGCGCAGCTCGACGCGGATCGGCAGGCGCCCCTGCAGCTCCGGCAACAGGTCCGACGGTTTGGACACATGGAATGCGCCGGAGGCGATGAACAGGATGTGATCCGTCTTCACCGGTCCGTATTTCGTCGCGACCGTCGTGCCTTCGACCAGCGGCAGCAGGTCTCTCTGGACACCTTCGCGCGATACGCCGGCGCCCATGCCGCCGTCGCGGGCGGCAATCTTGTCGATCTCGTCGAGGAAGACGATGCCGTCGTTCTCGGCAGCCGAGACCGCTTCGCGCTGGATCTGCTCGGTGTCGAGCAGCTTGTCGGATTCGTCGTTGATCAGGAGCTCATAGGAAGACTTGACGGTCGTCTTGACCTTTTTGGTCCTGCCGCCGAGCGCCTTGCCGAACATTTCGGAAAGGTTGAGCACACCGATATTGGCGCCCGGCATGCCCGGAATCTCGAAGCCTCCCGGCGCGCCGGTCTCGGCGATATCGATCTCGATCTCCTTGTCGTCGAGCTCATTGGCCCTGAGCTTTTTGCGGAACGAATCGCGCGTCGCCGGCGAGGAGGTCGCACCGACCAGTGCATCCAGCACCCGTTCCTCGGCATTCTGGTGCGCCTTCGCCTTGACGTCGGCACGCTTTTTCTCACGCACCAGGCCGATCCCGACCTCGACGAGGTCACGCACGATCTGCTCCACGTCGCGACCGACATAGCCGACTTCGGTGAACTTGGTCGCCTCGACCTTGACGAAGGGAGCGCCGGCGAGTTTCGCCAGCCGCCGGGAGATTTCCGTCTTGCCGACGCCGGTCGGGCCGATCATCAGGATGTTCTTGGGCATGACCTCGTCGCGCAGCTCGTCATCAAGCTGCTGACGCCGCCAGCGGTTGCGCAAGGCAATGGCCACGGCGCGTTTCGCGTCCTTCTGGCCGATGATGTAGCGGTCGAGTTCCGACACGATTTCCCTGGGTGAAAAGTTGGTCATGAATTCCTCTCAAACTCCGTGCGCGTCAGCTCCATCAGGAGTGTCCGGCCGGACTCGTCTATCCATTCGCCAAAGGGCACGAAGCCTGCCTTCGAATAGGCCCGGACCGCGCGGCGGTTGCCCGCGTCCGGATCGATCACGATACGCGCGGCGCCGTTTTCGAACAGCCTTCCGGCAAACGCCTTGAGCGCCAAGGCAGCGATACCTTTTCCAGTCATTTCCGGCGGGCCGACGAAGATATCCACTCCGGGCGTATCGGACGGCAGGTCCTTCGCCCAAGGCTCGTCATATTGCGACGGCGTCCAGGACTGAATGTATCCGGCAGGCTTTCCGTCGACATGGAAAATGAAGCCCTCCACTTCGCCGCTCGCGCAGCCATCGCGGATCGATTCCAGCTCCTTGTCCGGGTCACCCCACCACTGCCGTACATGCGGCTCGGAGAGCCAGCCACGCAGCATCGACAGGTGGTTGTCAGCCACGGACAGGAAGCTGACATCGACCCCGTCAGTCCGCATCCAGCGTCTCCACCACGACATTATGGTTTGTGTAGACGCAGATATCGCCCGCGATTTCGAGCGCGCGCCGAGCGATCTCTTCCGCCGACCTGTCGCTGTCCATCAAGGCGCGTGCGGCCGCGAAGGCATAGTTTCCGCCCGAACCGATAGCGATCGTGCCGTGTTCGGGTTCGAGCACGTCGCCATTGCCTGTGATGGCCAGCGTGACGGACTTGTCGGCGACGAGCATCATCGCCTCGAGATTGCGCAGATATTTGTTCGTGCGCCAGTCCTTGGCGAGTTCGACGGCGGCGCGCATGAGCTGGTCGGGATATTGCTCGAGCTTGGCCTCAAGCCGTTCGAGCAGCGTGAAGGCATCCGCCGTCGCACCGGCGAAGCCGGCGATCACATCGCCCTTCGACAGCCGCCGGACCTTGCGAGCGTTGCCCTTCATGACCGTCTGACCGAGGCTGACCTGACCGTCACCCGCCATCACCACCTTGCCACCTTTTCTCACCGTGATGATGGTGGTCGCATGCATCGTTCCGTAGGGATTGTGTTCACTCATGAGGATACCTATTGCCCCAAGAACCCGGGGCGTTGCGGCTCCGCTGCATGACTCCTTAAATCGGAATGATTTAAGGGCGAAATCATGCGGCGCCCTACAGCGCCGTACGTCTTTCAGATGCACAAAGGTCGCTGTGGCACTTTGGATTGCTGCATATTTTCATCCTTAAATCGGCTCCGATTTAACGAACATGCAGTAGAGTGCTACAGAGATCTTTGCGCGTCCAGTTGGACGCGAGGCGCTGTAGGCGAGCCTGGTTGCTTGGGGCCTATGTAAGTGCACACCGCGCGATTGCAAATGTCCATCGGTCATCTTGCGATTTTCGGTCTGACGCCTGCGGCTCGGTCGAATTTCCGTCGCAGTTCTGGATATTTCGCGCCTCCCCTGATATGAGCGGCTCTGGAACGGCGTGGGGAAAGCACGAAGCGGTTTTTCTCCTGCATTCAGTTCCAGTTTTGGTATCGATGCCTCTGATCTGGGTCGTTTCAGTACCAACCCGGATCGAGCGCATACAGGAGAGCCTGATGGCAGAAAGCATGCCCAGCCGCACCGGCCAAGTTTCCCGAAAGACGAATGAAACCGCCGTGTCCGTCTCCGTCAATGTTGACGGGACGGGAGCGTCGAAGATTGCGACCGGCGTCGGCTTCTTCGACCATATGCTGGACCAGCTTTCGCGCCATTCGCTGATCGACATGGAGATCAAGGCGGACGGCGACCTGCATATCGACGACCATCACACGGTCGAGGACACCGGCATTGCGCTCGGCCAGGCGCTTGCCAAGGCGCTCGGCGATCGCCGCGGCATCACCCGCTATGCCTCGATCGATCTTGCGATGGACGAAACGATGACGCGCGCCGCAGTCGACGTCTCGGGCCGGCCCTTCCTCGTCTGGAACGTGACCTTCACGTCGCCGAAGATCGGCAGCTTCGACACGGAGCTTGTGCGTGAATTCTTCCAGGCGCTGGCCCAACACGCCGGCATCACGCTGCATATCCAGAACATCTACGGCGCCAACAACCATCATATCGCCGAGACCTGTTTCAAGTCCGTCGCCCGTGTGCTTCGCACCGCAACCGAAATCGACCCGCGCCAGGCTGGGCGCGTCCCCTCGACCAAGGGAACGCTCGCCTGAGCCGGCCAATATCCCGGCTGATAACCATGGCTTCCTATCTGATCATGACCCCGCCCGGCGCACCGGCCACTGACGAAAGGGCGCGGTTCATCGCGGACGGTTTTTCCTGGCCCGCCTTTTTCTTTCCCGCGCTCTGGCTGCTGAGCAAGCACGCATGGCTTCCTGGAATCCTGGTTGCCGTTCTGCAAATTCTGTTGATCGTCTCATCCAGCGTCCCCGGCGCCTTTGCCGCCTCGCTCATCATGCAGCTCGCGCTCAGCCTGCTGGTCTCGCTCGAAGGTCCGCTTCTGGTGGCACGAAATCTCAGGAAAAGAGATTGGACGCTTCGTTCCATAGTTCCGGCGCGCGACCTGGAGACGGCTGAAGAGATCTATTTTTCCAATGTATCGGCGACGACGCATCGCGGTACCGCAACTGCGTTGCCATCGGGCAAGCAACCTGCAGCGAAGCAGGGCGAAAACACTGCCGGCCTCGGCCTCTTTGAACCCTATGGAGAACGCTGATGCGGGTCGCCATCATCGACTATGGATCGGGCAATCTGCGCTCGGCCACGAAAGCCTTCGAACGGGCAGCGCTTGAAGCCGGGATCGCCGCGGAGATCGATCTCACCGACAAGCCGGAACGGGTGGCGTCCGCCGATCGCATCGTTCTGCCTGGGGTCGGCGCCTACGCCGATTGCCGCCGCGGCTTGGCCAGCGTCGCCGGCATGGAGGAAGCCCTGAAGCAGGCCGTCGAGAACGACGGGCGGCCGTTTCTCGGTATCTGCGTCGGCATGCAGCTCATGTCCTCGTGTGGGCTCGAGAAGACGATCACCGAGGGCTTCGGCTGGATTCCGGGCGATGTCGTCGAGATGACGCCGGCCGATCCGTCGCTGAAGATTCCCCAGATCGGCTGGAACACGCTCAGGCTCAATCGGCCGCATGCGCTCTTCGAGGGAATCGCGACGGGCGAGAGCGGGCTGCACGCCTATTTCGTGCACTCCTATCACCTCGCAGCAGAGAACCCCGAGGACGTGATCGCGGAGGCAGACTACGGCGGGCAGGTGACCGCTTTCGTCGCACGCGACAACAAGGCGGGCTCGCAGTTTCACCCGGAAAAGAGCCAGACCCTCGGCCTCGCCCTCATTTCGAATTTCCTGCGTTGGAAGCCTTGAGCTACCGGCATTCTTTCTTGATCGGATCAACACATGATTCTCTTCCCCGCGATCGACCTCAAGGACGGGCAATGCGTACGCCTGAAGCTCGGCGACATGGAACAGGCGACCGTCTACAATCCCGATCCCGCCGCCCAGGCGCGCGCCTTCGAGGAGCAGGGCTTCGAATGGCTGCATGTCGTCGACTTGAACGGCGCCTTTGCCGGTGAGACGGTGAACGGCGCGGCAGTCGACGCCATTCTCAAGGCGACCCGGAACCCGGTGCAGCTCGGCGGCGGCATTCGCACGCTGGCGCACATCGAGAACTGGCTTTCGCGCGGGCTTTCGCGTGTCATTCTCGGCACGGTGGCCGTGCGCGATCCGGCGCTCGTCATCGAAGCCTGCCACAAGTTCCCCGGCAGGGTCGCCGTCGGCATCGACGCCAAGGGCGGCAAGGTCGCCGTCGAAGGCTGGGCCGAGGCCTCCGAACTCGGCGTCATCGAGCTTGCAAAGAAGTTCGAGGGTGCCGGTGTCGCGGCGATCATCTATACGGATATTGACCGTGATGGCATCCTGACCGGCATTAACTGGGCGTCGACGCTGGAGCTTGCCGACGCGGTATCGATCCCGGTGATCGCCTCGGGCGGCCTTGCCTCGATGGACGATATTCGCCGCATGCTTGCGCCGGACGCGCGGAAGCTCGAGGGCGCGATTTCCGGTCGTGCGCTTTACGACGGCCGCATCGACCCGCAGGAAGCGCTGGCATTGATCCGCGCAGCGAGAAAGGGATGATCCGATGACCTTGAAAGCCCGCGTGATACCCTGCCTCGACGTCAAGGACGGACGCGTTGTCAAGGGCGTCAATTTCGTCGACCTCATCGATGCCGGCGATCCGGTGGAGGCGGCAAGAGCCTACGACGCAGCCGGTGCCGACGAGCTCTGCTTCCTCGACATCACCGCATCCTCGGACAACCGCGAGACGATCTTCGACGTCGTCGCCCGCACCGCCGAGCAATGCTTCATGCCTCTGACCGTCGGCGGCGGCGTGCGACAGGTTTCCGACATCCGCAAACTGCTGCTGGCCGGCGCCGACAAGGTGTCGATCAACACGGCGGCGGTGAAGAATCCGGACTTCGTGGCGGAAGCCGCCGACAAGTTCGGCAACCAGTGCATCGTCGTTGCGATCGACGCCAAGAAGGTCTCGACGCAAGGCGAGGCGAACCGCTGGGAGATTTTTACGCACGGCGGCCGCGAGAGAACAGGCATAGACGCGGTCGAATTCGCACGAAAGGTCGTCGATCTCGGAGCTGGCGAAATCCTGTTGACGTCCATGGATCGCGACGGCACGAAAAGCGGCTACGATATTGCGCTGACGCGGGCAATTGCCGATTCCGTGCGGGCACCCGTCATCGCGTCGGGCGGGGTCGGGACGCTCGATCACATGGTGGAAGGT
The DNA here is from genome assembly GCF_030124405.1 of Sinorhizobium sp. 7-81. Taxonomy (NCBI): domain Bacteria; kingdom Pseudomonadati; phylum Pseudomonadota; class Alphaproteobacteria; order Hyphomicrobiales; family Rhizobiaceae; genus Sinorhizobium; species Sinorhizobium sp. 7-81. Next base: position 24,816 of record NZ_JASKLT010000005.1, read on the forward strand.
GTGCGCGACGGCCACGCGACGGCGGTCCTCGCCGCATCGATCTTCCATTTCGGCACCTACAGCATCGGCGAGGCGAAGCGCTACATGGCCGAGCGCGGCATTGCCATGCGGCTCGATTAGGCGTGTGGACAGTTAAAGTGGAAACACGGAACGACGGCGGCGATTGCCACCGTCAACAGGGGTCGCAGTCATTTGAGACCCAAGGGAAAGCACCATGAGCGAGTTCACCCTCTCCGACCTCGAAACGATCGTGGCGACCCGCGCCAAGGCAGCGCCGGAAGACTCCTGGACGGCCAAGCTGGTCGCAGCCGGTCAACGCAAGGCGGCCAAGAAGCTCGGCGAAGAGGCGGTTGAAGCCGTCATCGCGGCGATCAGCGAAGACCGCAAGAATCTGGTCGATGAGAGTGCCGACCTCCTTTATCATCTTATGGTCGTATTGAACATCGCAGCCATCCCGTTGCAGGATGTGATGGACGAACTTGCCAGGCGGACCAGCCAGTCCGGCCTGCAGGAGAAGGCAAACCGGCAAAATCCATGACTATCGCCGCGAAAGACATCGACGCCGCAGATATTCCGGGCAACCTCCAGGGCGGAGACTATTCGCCCTACCACGTGTTCTCGGCCGAGGAATGGTCGCGCTTTCGCGCCGACACGCCGTTGACGCTGACGGCCGATGAAGTGCAACGCCTGCGCTCGCTCAACGACCCGGTCGATCTCGGCGAGGTACGCCGGATCTATCTATCGCTGTCGCGGCTGCTGTCGGCCCATGTCGAGGCCTCGCAGATCCTGTTCCAGCAACGCAAGCGGTTCCTCAGCATGTCCGACGAAACGAAGACACCCTTCGTCATCGGCATCGCCGGTTCGGTCGCCGTGGGCAAATCCACGACGGCGCGTATTCTCGCTGAACTGCTGGCACGCTGGCCCTCCAGCCCGAAGGTCGACCTGATAACGACCGACGGATTCCTCTATCCGAACGCGATCCTGCAGCGTGAAAACATGATGGATCGCAAGGGTTTTCCCGAGAGCTACGATATCGGCGCGCTGCTACGCTTCCTGTCGGCCATCAAGGCGGGCCAGCCGAACGTCAGGGCGCCTACCTATTCGCACTTGACCTATGACGTCATCCCCGACCGGTTCCAGACCATCGACCGACCGGACATCCTGATCTTCGAAGGAATAAACGTCCTGCAGTCGCGCAATCTGCCGGCGGACGGCAAGATCGTGCCGATGGTGTCCGATTTCTTCGATTTCTCGATCTATATCGACGCCGAGGAAAGCCTCATTCACAGCTGGTACGTGAGCCGCTTCATGCGGCTGCGCGAGACGGCGTTCAAGAACCCGCAGTCCTTCTTCCATCGCTACGCGACGATCGGCGAGGATGCTGCGCGCGCCATCGCCGAGGGGCTCTGGCACAACATCAACCTGAAAAACCTGCACCAGAACATCCTGCCGACGCGACCGCGCGCCGATCTGATCCTGCAGAAGGGTCCAAACCACCTCACCCAGACGGTGGCGCTCAGGAAGCTGTGAGCGGAACTTTCACGCGATCCGATAAGACCCCTCCCCATAAGAGGGAGGGCTTCCGATGCCGCGCACCGCTCCATCCATGCCTCAATGGCTTCGCAAGTTCTGACGTTGCGGATGGGCACGGGGCGGGCGACGTGCGCAAGCCCCCCTTGTGGGGACGGGTTGGGGAGAGGTCTTGGCGAAATCGGGATGAACGCAAGCGGCGCTCACGTCGTCCCGGCGTCGGCCTCGCTCCTCTTCAAGGATTGACGCGGCGCAAGGTGAGGTTCAGCCGGCCACCATTCTTCAAGAGCGTCGACGTATTCGGATAGATACGGTCGACGCCATGGAAGGCGAGCCGCCCTTCGCCGCCGAGGACGACGACGTCGCCGCTCGCAAGCTTGAACGAGACCGTCCGTCCGCCGCGTTCCTTGCCGCCGACACGGAAAAGACAGGTATCGCCGAGAGAAATCGAAACCACAGCCGTCTCAAGATCCCGCTCGTCCCTGTCCTGATGCAGACCCATGCGTGCGTCTGCGGAATAGAAGTTGACGAGGCAGGCCTCCGGCTGCTTGTCGCTCGCCGACACCGCGTGCCAGATGTCGAGCAGCGCCGCCGGTATTGCCGGCCAGGACTTGCCCGTCACCGGGTGTTCCGCCTGATAGCGATAACCCCGCTCCCGATCGGTGACCCAGCCGAGGGGACCGCAATTGGTCATCCGCACCGACATCGGCTTGCCGGTTTTCGGCATTTCCGGCACGAAGAGCGGCGCCTCGGCCGCGACGAGACGGACAGCCTCTACCAGTTCCTCCTGGCGGGAGCGGTCGAGGAAGCCCGGAATGTGTCTTACCCCTTTCGGCAGCACCTGCATCGCCTGTATCCCGTGCTTCGCTGCGGCGATCGACGGAGCTCAATTCGCAAACCCGAAATCGCCAGCGATCCAATGCCTGTCGCCCAAACGTATGCAGCGGGACAACGCCATGCATGGAAAAGATGTAAAGCGCCTTGCACGAATTCGTTTACGCCCGACGCGCTTTAATCTTTGCGGGATCTGGTTGCCACCCGAAAATACCGCCCGCTCAGCCTGCGTCCAGATCCGGAATGCGCAGAACCTGCCCCGGATAGATCTTGTCAGGGTCTTTCAGCATCGGCTTGTTCGCTTCGAAGATTACCGTGTGTTTGGCGCCTTTGCCCTTGCCGTACTGCGCCTCGGCAATCTTCCAGAGATTGTCGCCCTTCTTCACGGTGTAGAAGACAGGCGCCTTGGCGGGCGCCGGCGCGGTGCCTCCTTCCGCGACCTTGAGGTCGGATGCCTCGACGGCCGACACGCCGAGCGTGTTACCGACGGCCACGATGGCCTTTTCAAACGTCGACTGGTCCTTGACGACGCCCTTCAGAACGACCTTGTCGTCCACGACTTCGACCTGCACGTCCTTCGTGCCGAGGTCATGGGAGGCAAGCTCCTTCTGGACGCTGTCGGCATCCGGCGGTGTGTCGTCACCGCCAATCCCGAGCTTCTTGCCGGCGTTCTTGATAAAGCTGAACAAACCCATGGTTGTCTCCTCTTTCGCAGTGCCCTTCGATAAGAGAGGGCGACACCGGCAAAAGATCAAGGGAGCGATCGAAAGATTCGTTTGCGTGCCGTTCCGCAGCCCGAACAACGTTCACTCGCCGCCCGGCCGCCCGCGAAGCTTCTTGATTTCGGCGCGACCGGATTTTTCCTTCAGCCGCCGCTCGATCGAACTGCGGGTCGGCCTGGTCTTCTTGCGCGGAGGCGGTGGTGGTTCGGCCGCTTTCAGGATCAGCTCCTTCAGCCGCTCCCGGGCATCCTCTCTGTTGCGCTCCTGGCTGCGGAAACGATTAGCCTCGATCATCAGCACGCCGTCCTTGGACACACGGCGGCCCGCAAGCCTCAATGCATTCGCCTTGACCTGGTCCGACAGCGACGGCGAGGCCTGAATGTCGAAGAAGAGCTGGACAGCCGTCGACACCTTGTTGACGTTCTGTCCGCCCGGTCCGCCGGCCAGCACGAACTGCTCCGTCAATTCCCAGCCGGCAATGACGATGCGGTCGTTTATGTATAGCGGATCGCTGGCCATGTTTGCTCCTTGACCGCTTCTATTGCACGAGTGCAGCAGGGAGGTGCAAGTGGCTCCCCTGCCCCTCTAACTCATTAGAATCGATCCCGTTCATGATTTTGGATTGAATCACTCCAAAATCACCCTCGTCCGGGCAACGCCAGGAAGGTGTGTACCGGTTTGCCGTTCGTAGTTGCGTATTTTCAAGAAGCCAAAGCGAAGCACCTGAAAACAATCAGAATAAACGCGAAAAACCCGGCCTTCAAAGCCGGGTTTCACGTGAATCATAGCCAGCGATCTTTATTCGGCGGCGACCCTTGCTCCCGGAGCCGCGTCGCGCACACTGCCGTCGACATGGTTTTCGAACTTGGCGAAGTTGGCGATGAACATGTCGACCAGGCGGCGCGCCTGCGCGTCATAGGCAACACCGTCCGTCCATGTAGAGCGCGGATCGAGAATACCGTCGTCCACGCCCGGTACCGACACCGGCACCGCAAAGCCGAAGTTCGCGTCGGTGCGGAACGACGCATCGTTAAGCGAGCCGTCGAGTGCCGCCGAAAGCAGCGCACGCGTCACCTTGATCGGCATGCGGTTTCCGGTGCCGTAAGCGCCGCCGGTCCAGCCGGTGTTGACCAGCCAGCAGGTGACGCCGTTCTTGGCAATCAGGTCCTTCAGCAGGTTGCCGTATTCGGACGGATGGCGCGGCATGAATGGGGCGCCGAAGCAGGTCGAGAAGGTCGCTTCCGGCTCGGTCACGCCCTTTTCCGTTCCGGCGACCTTTGCCGTGTACCCGGAGAGGAAGTGATACATCGCCTGTTCCGGCGTCAGCCTGGCGATCGGCGGCATGACGCCAAAGGCATCCGCCGTCAACATGATGACGGTGCGCGGCTGCGGCGCCGTTCCGGTCTCGCTGGCATTCGGAATGAAATCCAGCGGGTAGGCGCAACGGGTGTTTTCCGTCAGCGAACCGTCATCGAAGTCGGGCACGCGGCGCTCGTCGAGCACGACGTTCTCCATAACGGTGCCGAAGCGCCGGGTGGTGGCGTAAATCTCCGGCTCGGCCGTGGCCGAAAGCTTGATCGCCTTGGCATAGCAGCCGCCCTCGAAATTGAAGACGCCATCCTCGCCCCATCCGTGCTCGTCGTCGCCAACGAGCGTGCGGGCGGGGTCGGCCGAAAGCGTGGTCTTGCCGGTGCCGGAGAGACCGAAGAAGATCGCGGTGTCTCCCGCGGGACCGACGTTGGCCGAGCAATGCATCGGCATGACGGCCTTCTTCGGCAGCAGATAGTTGAGCACCGTGAAGACCGACTTCTTCATTTCGCCGGCATAGGATGTACCGCCGATCAGGACGAGACCATTCGTCAGGTCGCAGGCGATCACCGTTTCGCTGCGGCAGCCGTGACGCTCAGGATTCGCCCTGAAGCTCGGCAGATCGATGATCGTCAGCTTCGGCTCGAAACCTGCCAGCGCTTCGCGCGCCGGGCGGATCAGGAGATTACGGATGAACAGCGAATGCCAGGCGAGTTCTGTAATGACGCGCGTCGGCAGAGCATGCGCCGGATCGGCACCACCAACGAGGTCCTGCACGTAGAGCGACTTGCCCTTGGCATGATCAAGCATGTCCTGCCGCAGGCGCTCGAAGTTTTCCGGCGAGATCGCGTTATTGTTGTCCCACCAGATCTGATCAGCGGTCGCCGCGTCGCGGACGACGAACTTGTCCTTGGGGGAGCGGCCCGTGTGCTGGCCGGTCCGTGCGCAGAGCGCGCCATGCGCCGTCACTTGCGCCTCGCCCCGGCGAAGGGCGTCCTCGTAAAGCTCCGCTGCCTCGAGGTTGTAGCGGACGAAAGCCAGATCCGAAAAGCCGATTGTTTCCAGTCCGTTCGAGGGGTTGCGGGTGCCGAGTTGCTCCATGGTCAAGCTTCCTTTGTCATTGGCCATTGGTATTGAATTCTGTCGGAACATACCGGCAAGGTAGATCGAAGACAAGATATCGATTCCTAAAACAATAATGATATCAGTATATTAATCGATTTAAAGAAAAATATGCATTTTTTAATCGGTTGAATCTGGCTTTGCCAAGACACATTTGACAGCTGCCCGCTCGACGATTAGCCGCGGGCCTTTTGTGCTTCGCCACAATTTGTTCCACGTTTATACTCAAGTAACGCCGGTGACTCGCGGTTGCCGCGGTTCTTGAAGCGGTTCCGGCCACCCGGACCTCAAAAGACGGAGTTGAATACGATGCAGACCATCGCGCTTGTCGATGACGACCGCAATATCCTGACATCTGTGTCCATCGCGCTGGAAGCCGAGGGCTACAAGGTCGAAACTTATACCGACGGTGCATCGGCGCTCGAAGGCCTGCTGGCGCGTCCGCCGCAACTCGCGATCTTCGACATCAAGATGCCGCGCATGGACGGCATGGAACTCTTGCGCCGCCTGCGGCAGAAATCCGACCTGCCGGTCATTTTCCTCACCTCAAAGGACGAGGAAATCGACGAACTCTTCGGCCTCAAGATGGGCGCCGACGATTTCATCACCAAGCCATTCTCCCAGCGCCTGCTGGTCGAGCGTGTCAAGGCGATCCTGCGTCGCGCGCCGAACCGCGACCTCGCTGCGGCCGGCCCAATGGGCACGGCGAAGACTTCCGATGCCCCGTCCCGTTCGCTGGAACGCGGCCAACTCGTCATGGACCAGGAGCGCCACACCTGCACCTGGAAGAACGAATCGGTGACCCTGACGGTCACGGAGTTTCTCATCCTGCACTCGCTGGCGCAGCGTCCGGGTGTGGTGAAGAGCCGAGACGCACTGATGGATGCCGCCTATGATGAGCAGGTCTATGTGGATGACCGCACGATCGACAGCCACATCAAACGGCTTCGCAAGAAGTTCAAGATGGTCGACAACGACTTCGACATGATCGAAACGCTCTACGGCGTCGGCTACCGTTTTCGCGAAACAGCCTGACGGCCGCTCCGACTTGCCACAACGGAGATTGTGGATCATGCAGAAATGGCGTAACGGCGACGCGGGAGAGGCCCCGTCGGGCAGGCCGTAAGCCATCCATAGGCAAAAAAGCCTGGCCGACCGGGACGAGGCAGATGAGAGGCCGGTCGCCGTGCCGGCGCAAGGAAAAAGAAGGCGACGGAGTTTTCCGTCGTGGGAGCGGGAGACTTGGTAGACGTCTTGCAGGGCGATCTGGAGGATATTGAAGGGCGGGCATCGGCGCGCAGCCAGCGCCGATGGGCGCATCCCTTCACCCTGATCCGCCGCCTGTTCGGTAATGCCGTCTTTTCGAGCCTCACCCGACGCATCGTCTTCTTCAACCTCGTAGCGCTCGTGGTGCTCGTCGGCGGCATCATGTACCTCAACCAGTTCCGGGAAGGTCTGATCGACGCCCGGGTGGAAAGCCTGCTGACCCAGGGCGAGATCATCGCCGGGGCGATTTCCGCCTCCGCATCGGTCGATACCAACTCGATCACCATCGATCCGGAGAAGCTGCTTGAACTCCAGGCCGGCGAAAGCATCACACCGCTGCCGAGCGACGAGGATCTCGAGTTTCCGATCATCCAGGAACGGGTAGCGCCGGTCCTCAGACGCCTGATTTCCCCGACGCGGACACGCGCGCGCCTCTTCGACGCCGATGCCGATCTGCTGCTCGACTCCCGTCATCTCTATAGCGGCGGTCAGGTCCTGCGCTTCGATCTTCCGCCGGTCGATCCGGAGACGACAGGCATCGCCGACAAGCTCAGCATGTGGCTCAACCGGCTGCTGCAGCCCGGCGACCTGCCGCTCTACAAGGAGCCACCGGGCGGCAACGGCTCGATCTACCCGGAGGTCATGAACGCGCTTACCGGCGTGCGCGGTGCCGTCGTGCGGGTGACGGAGAAGGGCGAGTTGATCGTTTCGGTCGCCGTGCCGGTGCAGCGGTTCCGCGCGGTGCTCGGGGTGCTGCTGCTTTCGACGCAGGCTGGCGACATCGACAAGATCGTCCATGCCGAGCGCCTCGCGATCATCCGCGTTTTCGGCGTCGCCGCGCTCGTCAACGTCATCCTGTCTCTGCTTCTTTCGTCGACCATCGCCAATCCGCTGAGAAGGCTGTCGGCGGCCGCGATCCGGGTGCGCCGCGGCGGCGCGAAGGAACGGGAGGAAATCCCGGACTTCTCCTCACGCCAGGACGAAATCGGCAACCTGTCGGTGGCGCTCCGCGAAATGACGACCGCGCTCTACGATCGCATCGCGGCGATCGAGAACTTTGCCGCCGACGTCAGCCATGAGCTCAAGAACCCGCTCACATCGCTGCGCAGCGCCGTCGAGACCCTGCCGCTCGCGCGCAACGAGGATTCGAAAAAACGGCTGCTCGACGTCATCCAGCACGACGTGCGCCGCCTCGATCGGCTGATCAGCGATATTTCCGACGCGTCGCGACTCGATGCAGAGCTGGCGCGCAGCGACGCCAAGAAAGTCGACCTGGAAAAGCTGCTTGGCGATCTCATCGATATTTCCCGACAGATTCGCAGCAAGAAGAAGCCGGTGCTCCTGGACTTCGTCATCGATCGCAAGGACAATCCGCGAGCGAGCTTCGTCGTCAGCGGCTATGAGCTGCGCATCAGCCAGATCATCACGAACCTCATCGAAAACGCCCGCTCCTTCGTCCCGGAGCAGAATGGTCGCATCATCATCCGCCTGACCCGGTCGCGCTCCCGCTGCCTCGTCTATGTGGAGGACAACGGTCCGGGCATTCAAGCCGAGGACATCGATCGGATTTTCGAGCGCTTCTATACCGACCGGCCGGAGGGCGAGGACTTCGGTCAGAATTCGGGTCTCGGTCTTTCGATTTCACGCCAGATCGCCGAAGCCCATGGCGGCACGCTGAAGGCTGAAAACATTGTAGGCCAAGGCGGGCACGTGACCGGCGCCCGGTTCATCCTCTCCCTGCCGGCCGAGCCGCACCAGTGACCGCGCCAGCTTGCAATATCCACGCAACGGCAATCGTTCTCGGCACGACCGGATTTCTGATCACCGGACCCTCCGGCTCGGGCAAATCCGCCTTCGCCCTTTCCTGCATTTCCGAGACGAAGCGCCGTGGTCGTTTTGCGGCGCTCGTCGCCGATGACCGCGTCGATCTTACCCTCGAGAATGACCGGATCATCGCCCGTTGCCCTGCGTCCATTCGCGGTCTGATCGAGATTCGCGGCGGCGGCATCGTCGCCGTCGAAACGGTGTCCGCCTGCGTTCTGGACTGGGCGATCATGCCGGTCAGACCGTCCCGCGATCAGCGTCTGCCACCCGAGAACGAGGAGCTGCAGCTACAAATTGGGCGAACTCTGCCGCTGTTGCGCGTTCCCGTTGAAACCCTCGTCTCGCCCCTCGATGCACTGCACGCACTGCTACCCAAAAATTTAGCACTTTAGCCTTATCCGAGGGCAGAACGGCTGCTTTTTCGGCATTTTTGGCTTGCACTTCGCCTTTTCCTTGCCAAGATGGCCGCCCCAGCAGGTGGACGAAATTGCTGCATTGCGATATCTGACCATCAACGAGAGTTGCATATGCAGTTGGAGCAAAGATACCCATGATCGGACTTGTGCTTGTCACCCATGGCAAGCTGGCGGAAGAGTTTCGGCACGCGTTGGAGCATGTCGTCGGTCCGCAAAAAGCTATCGAGACCGTCTGCATCGGGCCCGAGGACGACATGGACCAGCGGCGTCAGGATATTCTCGATGCAGTTGCTGGCGCTGACGTGGGCAATGGCGTCATCATTCTGACGGACATGTTCGGCGGCACGCCATCCAACCTCGCCATCTCGGTCATGCGCAGCGGCAGCGTCGAGGTGATTGCGGGCGTCAATCTGCCGATGCTGATCAAGCTTGCCGGCGTTCGCGGCGAAAGCGACATGGACAAGGCCCTCGTCGAGGCCTCCGAGGCAGGACGCAAATACATCAATGTCGCCAGCCGCGTGCTGAGCGGAAAATGATGGACCATCGCCCCGCCATGTCGCTGACGCGCGAGCTGCTGATCATAAACAAACGCGGCCTGCATGCACGGGCGTCGGCGAAATTCGTCCAGACCGTCGAAGCCTATGACGCCGAAATCACCGTCTCCAAGGACGGCATGACGGTTGGCGGCACGTCGATCATGGGCCTGATGATGCTTGCGGCCAGCACGGGCTCTACCGTTTTTGTCACAGCCAGCGGCGTCCAGGCGGAAGAAGCGCTCAATGCCCTCGACGCGCTTGTTCGCGACAAATTCGGCGAAGAGATCTGACGCGCTCGTGGGCGCCAGAGCTGAAGCCCCTCCAGCATTCGCGCGATATAAACATATAAAGACTTCTTTATATCGTGGTTGCCCTCCCATCTGATTCCTGATAGACCGGGCGCACTCTCCCCGTGATCCTGCGCGGGAGGCATTGTCACGCCGCCGGACGGCCATAGGGCCGGCGCGGCCGGAAAAGATCAGCCTGGAGAACTCCATGACCGCAACTCAGGACTATATTGTCGCCGATATCGGCCTGGCCGATTTCGGCCGCAAGGAAATTGCCATCGCCGAAACGGAAATGCCGGGCCTGATGGCCTGCCGTGAGGAATTCGGTGCATCGAAGCCGCTGAAGGGCGCACGCATCACCGGTTCGCTGCACATGACCATCCAGACGGCCGTGCTGATCGAGACGCTGGTTGCGCTCGGCGCCGAGGTTCGCTGGGCCTCGTGCAACATCTTCTCGACGCAGGACCACGCCGCCGCGGCGATCGCAGCAAGCGGCGTTCCCGTCTTTGCCGTCAAGGGCGAAACGCTTGAGGAATACTGGACCTACACCGACAAGATCTTCCAGTGGGCCGACGGCGGCCTCTCGAACATGATTCTCGACGACGGTGGCGACGCCACCATGTACATCCTGCTCGGCGCGCGCGCCGAAGCCGGCGAGAACGTGCTTTCCAACCCGGGTTCGGAAGAAGAGGAAATCCTTTTCGCCCAGATCAAGAAGCGTCTTGCGGCAACGCCCGGCTGGTTTACGAAGCAGCGTGACGCGATCAAGGGCGTGACCGAAGAAACGACCACCGGCGTCAACCGTCTCTACCAGCTCCAGTCCAAGGGCCTGCTTCCGTTCCCGGCGATCAACGTCAACGACAGCGTCACCAAGTCGAAGTTCGACAACAAGTACGGCTGCAAGGAATCGCTCGTCGACGGCATTCGCCGCGGCACCGATGTGATGATGGCCGGCAAGGTTGCCGTCGTTTGCGGCTATGGCGACGTCGGCAAGGGCTCGGCCGCTTCCCTGACGGGTGCGGGCGCGCGCGTGAAGGTCACCGAAGTCGATCCGATCTGCGCCCTGCAGGCCGCGATGGACGGCTATGAAGTCGTCCAGCTCGAGGACGTCGTTTCGACGGCCGACATCTTCATCACGACGACCGGCAACAAGGACGTCATCCGCATGGACCACATGCGCGAGATGAAGGACATGGCGATTGTCGGCAACATCGGTCACTTCGACAATGAAATCCAGGTCTCGGCGCTGCGTAACCTGAAATGGACCAACATCAAGCCGCAGGTCGACATGATCGAGTTCCCGAAGGGCAACCGCATGATCCTGCTTTCGGAAGGCCGTTTGCTGAACCTCGGCAACGCCACCGGTCATCCGTCCTTCGTGATGTCGGCTTCCTTCTCCAACCAGGTCCTGGCCCAGATCGAGCTCTTCACCAAGGGTGAGAACTACAAGAACGAAGTCTACGTTCTGCCGAAGCAGCTAGACGAGAAGGTTGCCCGCCTGCATCTCGCAAAGCTCGGCGCCAAGCTGACCGAGCTTTCGGAAGAACAGGCTGCCTATATCGGCGTGAAGCCGCAGGGTCCGTTCAAGGCCGAACACTACCGCTACTAATCGTTACCCGGGCAATCCACAACATGTTGTGGCCGCGATCTTGACAAGAGATCGCGGCCGCTTTTTTGAGCCGCGCACTTTCCGGCGATTCGTCAAACAAGTATGCTTAAGCCATTGATTCGTGACGCTGCTGCATGTCTCCTCAAATCGTAGCCGATTTGAGGAATAAACAAGCAGCAATTCAAAATGCTACAGCGTCCTTTGCGCGGCTGATTAAGACGCGCGGCGCTGTAGTGGGTACCTTCGAGCGTTGCGAATGGGGATGTCTTGTCGGACATGCGGCAAACAGACGGAGACAGACCGGGGATGCAATCGGAACTGAAGCGAACCCTTTCCAGGGGTTTCGATGCGTGGCGGCGCGAGGTCGGCGGCAATTTCCGGACAAACGGGGACGGCGGCGCCATGGAAACACAACGATCCACGCTTTTCGGCGGAGGCCCCAAGGCGCCAGCACTGGTGCGGCGGCTGCTCGCAGGCACCGCCTTCTTCGCGGCAACCGAGGCTGCGGCCCAGGCGTCGACACCCGTCACCAAGGCCATATTCGGCTCCTCCGAAGTCGTCACGTTCTCCGTCCTGATCGGCGTCATTTCCGCCGCCATGATTTCTGCAATCTGGCTGATCCGCCAGCGCGGCAACATCGAGGCAGAGAACCGCGAGCTCAGATCGGATCTGTCCGATGCGAACCAGCGAATTTCCCGTTTCCAGGCCCTCATCGCCGACAAGAACCGGCGCATCGTGATCTGGGACGGTCTGGCCGAACGCCCGGAGTTTCTCGGACAGCTCCCCGTCGAGACCGGCGCTCCACAGGGCGATCGGGATTTCCTCGCCTTCGGACGCTGGCTGAGGGCGCCGTCCGCCAGCCAGCTCGAAAAGGCGATCGAGACCCTGCGCGCGCAGGCACAAAGCTTCGATCTCGTGCTCGAAACGCAGCGCAACGAGGTTCTCGAGGCTCAGGGCCGCGTTTCCGGTGGACGCGCATTCGTGCGTTTCATCGCGCTCAACAATCTCCGGGCCGAACTCGCAGAACTGAAGCTTGAACGCGATCGTCTGCACGCATCGTTGTCGACCTTCCGCACGCTGCTCGATGCGGTCGACCTGCCGGTCTGGCAGCGCACCGCGGACGGCAAGCTCGAATGGGTCAACCAAGCCTATGCCGAGGCGGTCGAGACATCGAGCGCCAGTCTGGCTGTCGCCGAAGGACGCGAGTTGCTTTCGACCGCGGCACGCGAAAAAATCCGTGCCGTTTCGACCTTTGACACGCCTTTCACCGACAAGCTTTCGACCGTGGTCAGGGGCAATCGCACGTTCTACGATGTCGTCGACGCTCGCAGCCCGGCCGGGTCTGCCGGTATCGCCGTCGACGTCTCCGGCACCGAAGCCGTGCGCGAAGAGCTTGCACGGACCTTGAAGAGCCATGCCGAAACGCTCGATCACTTGGCCACGCCGGTAGCGATCTTCGACGGCAACCAGCGCCTGCAGTTCTACAACCAGGCGTTCCAGCGGCTCTGGAATCTCGACATGGGCTTTCTCGAGCGCAAACCGGACAACGGCGAGGTGCTCGACCGGTTGCGGACCGGCGGCAAGCTTCCCGAGCAGCTCAACTGGAAACAGTGGAAGGCGAATGCGCTGTCCGTCTATCAGGCGCTCGACACGCAATCCGACCTCTGGCACCTGCCGAACGGCCAGACGCTGCGCGTCTTCGCCACGGCACGGCCGCAGGGCGGGGCAACCTGGGTCTTCGAGAACCTGACCGAGAAGGTCGATCTCGAGACCCGTTACAACACGCTCGTCCAGGTCCAGGGCGAAACGATCGATCATCTCGCCGAAGGCGTTGCGGTGTTCGGGCCCGACGGTCGTATCCGGCTTTCAAACCCGGCCTTCCGGGCGATCTGGGGTATCAGCGAGGCGGAGGCGAAGCCCGGCACCCACATTCGCGCCGTCGAACAAGCCTGCCTGCCTTCCTACGACCAGCCGGACGGCTGGAAACGCTTTGCCCATATCATCACCAGCTTCGACGACGAGCGGCCATCGAGCCGCGGCATGCTCGAATTGCGGACCGGCCTGATCCTCGATTATGCCGTGATCCCCCTGCCGAACGCCCAGACGATGCTGACTTTCGTCAACATTACCGACAGCGTCAGGGTCGAACGGGCATTGACTGAGAAGAACGAGGCGCTGCGCAAGGCCGACGCGCTGAAGAACGACTTCGTGCACCATGTTTCCTATGAGCTGCGCTCGCCGCTCACGAACATCATCGGCTTTGCCGATCTTCTGAAGACGCCGGCCTTCGGCGAGCTGAACGAGCGCCAGGCGGAATATGTCGACCATATCGCCACCTCCTCGTCGCTGCTGCTGACGATCGTCAACGACATCCTCGACCTGGCTACCGTCGACGCCGGCATCGTCGAGCTCGACATGTCGGAGGTGAACCTCGGCGATTTCCTCGATGACGTCGCGCATCAGATGGCGGACAGGCTGCTCGAAAGTGGCGTGACCCTGCGGGTGGACGCGCCCGACAATCTTGGCCGGATGATCGCGGACCAGCAGCGGCTGAAGCAGATTTTCATCAAGCTTCTCACCAACGCCTCCAATTTCGCGCCCGATGGCAGCGCGATCGATCTCAAGTGCCGGCGCGAAGGCACCGATTTCGTGTTCTCCGTCACTGATTCCGGCCCCGGCATTCCACAGGACGTCCTCAACACCGTATTCAACCGCTTCGAAAGCTACGGCCAACACGGCGGTGCTGGTCTCGGGCTGTCGATCGTCGAGAGCTTCGTCAGCCTCCATCACGGCACCGTGTCGATCCGCAGCAAAGAGGGCGAAGGCACCGAGGTCACCTGCCGCATTCCGTCGTCCGAAATGCCGAAGATCATCGCGGCCGAATAGATGAAACACCTGCATCGGTTTCTGAAGGACGAGGCAGCCACGATCGAGCTGGGCGAAGACCTGGCGCTGGCGCTGAAGGCGGGAGACTGCGTGGCCTTGTCAGGCGACCTCGGCGCGGGAAAATCGACTTTCGCGCGTGCCCTGCTGCGGGCGATCGCCGACGACGACGCACTCGAGGTGCCGAGCCCCACCTTCACGCTCGTTCAGAGCTACGACCTGCGCATCCCGGTCGCCCATTTCGATCTCTATCGTCTCGCCGACGCCTCGGAACTCGACGAACTTGGCTTCGACGAGGCCCTTTCCGAGGGTATCTGCCTTGTCGAATGGCCGGAAAAGGCGGAAGAAGCGCTGCCGGCCGAACGGATTACGCTTGCTTTCACGCACGAGGGAGACGGACGTCGGCTTGCCATTTCCGCGCCCGACGCTGCGTTCGAGCGTATCTCCCGCTCGCTGGCGATCCGGAGTTTCCTCTCGCAAAACGGCTACGCGACGGCCCGTCGCCGGCACTTGAGCGGCGACGCTTCGGTCAGGGCCTATGAGCGTGTCGAGGCGGCTGGTGAGCCGGCAAAGATTCTGATGGATGCGCCGCGGCATAGGCCCGGCCCCATTCTCCAGGACGGAAAATACTATCAGCAACTTGCGCATCTTGCCGAAGATGTCGTTCCGTTCGTCGCGATTTCCGAACTGCTGCGCGGACGTGGCCTCGCGGCGCCGGCAATTTATGCCCGCGACCTCGACAATGGCATCTTGCTGATCGAGGATTTGGGTTCCGAGGGTATTCTCGACGCGGAAGGAAAGCCGGTTGCCGAGCGCTATCTCGAAAGCGTGCGGCTGCTCGCCCGCCTTCACGCGGAGCCGGCGACGCGCGAAATTGCGGTAGGCGGCGGCTTGGTCCATCGCATTCCCGATTTCGACCGCACCGCGATCAAGATCGAGACGAGTCTGTTGATCGACTGGTACCTGCCATGGAAGCGCGGCGAAGCGGCCTCCGATAGCGAGCGTAAAGAGTACTTCGCCATCTGGGATCAACTCATCGACGTTCTTGAATCGGCCGAGAAGAATCTGCTGCTGCGCGATTTTCACTCGCCGAACATTCTCTGGCGCCCGGATCGCGAGGGACTCGCCCGCGTCGGCATCATCGACTTCCAGGACGCGATGATCGGTCCGACGGCCTATGACGTTGCGTCGTTGGTCCAGGACGCGCGCGTGACAATCGACCAGCACTTGGGCGCACGCCTGTTGGATGGCTATCTTGCCGAGCGCAAGGCCCTCGGCCCGTTCGACGAGGCGGCCTTTCTTCGCGACTGGTACCTGATGTCGGCGCAGCGCAACTGCAAGCTCGCCGGCATCTGGGTCCGGTTGATGCAGCGGGACGGCAAACCCGGCTATATGAAGCACATGCCGCGCACCTTCGCTTATCTGAGGCATGCACTCGGCCATGAGGTGCTGACACCCTTGCGCGATTGGTGCATTAAGGCTGGAATCCTCGTTCCCGAATCAGCGAACTGACAGAAACGATGCCCATCACCAATGCCATGGTGCTTGCCGCCGGACTTGGCACGCGCCTCCGGCCGATTACCAACACACTGCCGAAGCCCCTGGTCAAGATCGCCGGTAAGCCGATGATCGACTATGTGCTGGACATACTGGAGGCCGCCGGCGTGACCAGGGCGGCGGTGAACGTCCATCATTTCGCCGACCAGATGGAAGAGCATCTCCGTCGCCGCCAGGCGCCGCTTATCCTGATTTCGGATGAGCGGGACGCCTTGATGAATTCGGGAGGCGGGCTCGCCAAGGGGCTGAAGCTGCTGGACGACGGACCGCTGATCGTCATGAACGCCGATCTTTTCTGGGTCGGCGAGAAGGTCGGAGAGCCGAGCAATCTTCAAAGACTGGCCGCGTTCTTCGATCCGGAGAAGATGGACATGGCGCTGCTCTGCGTGCGGCTCGAGGACACGACCGGCCACAACGGCAAGAAGGATTTTTCGCTTGCCGAAGACGGCAGGCTCACGCGCTACGAGGACGGCATGGAAAATCCCGTCGTCTATGCCGGTGCGATCGCCATGGAGTCGCGCCTCTTCGTCGATGCGCCGAGCGATGCCTTCAACCTCAACATCTATTTCGATCGCGCGATCGCCAACGGACGCCTTTTCGGGCTGATGCTCGACGGCCATTGGATGACCGTCGGTACACCTGAAGCGATCGCTGAAGCCGAGGCGGCGGTGCGGCGCTTCCAGCCGGGAGGATAGGGTGCCCGGTCACGCCTCGAACGTCTTCACGATTCCCGCCGGCCTGCCCTTTCTGAGGACGCTCGCGCAAAAGCTCTGCGACGGCGGGCTCGTGCCGGGCTTCAAGTACGATCCGGCGGATCCGCTGATGCTGGCCGGCGTGACGGTTTTCGTTCCGACCCGACGCTCGGCGCGCGTGCTTCGCTCGGAGTTCGTCGACCTGCTCGGCGGTCGCTCCGCCATCCTGCCAACGATCCGTGCGCTCGGCGAGACGGACGACGACAGCGGCTTTTTCGACGCCGAGGCGCCTGCGATCCTCGATCTTGCTCCGCCACTTTCCGGCACGGCACGCCTGATCGAACTCGGCCGCCTCATTCTTGCCTGGCGCAATCAGCTGCCGCAGGCAGTTCTCGATATCCACGGCGAAAGTCCGCTGATCGCCCCCGCGAGCCCCGCCGATGCCATTTGGCTCGCGCGCAATCTCGCCGACCTGATCGACGCGGTGGAAACCGAGGAGCTCGGCTGGGAGGCTCTCGACACGCTCGACGCGGGCGAACATGCGCTCTGGTGGCAATTGACGCTCGCCTTCCTGAAGATCGCCCGCACCTATTGGCCGGAGCGGTTGGACGAACTCAAGCAATCCTCGCCTTCGCGCCACCGCAATGCCATTCTGCAGGCGGAAACACAGCGCATCGCCGCCGGCAAGGTGGCCGGGCCGATCATCATCGCTGGCTCGACCGGTTCGATCCCCGTGACCGCCGCGCTGATCGCGGCCGTCAGGATGCTGCCGAACGGCACCATCGTTCTGCCGGGTCTCGATCAGACGATGAGCGACACGGAATGGGAACTGATCGTCGGCGCTGCTTCGACCGGTATCACAAAGGACCCGGCAAGCCGCAGCCACCCGCAATATGGCTTTCATCGCCTGCTGAAGCGCATGGGCATCGCGCGTCGCGATGTGGAGACCCTGGAGCCCGCAGGCAGCGCCCTCGATTATCGCGGCACGGTTCTCTCGCGCGCCCTGCTTCCGGCAAATGCGACTGACGGTTGGACCCGCGCGCGTGAAGATTTCGACCAGGAAAAACTTCTCTCGGCCTTCGCCGACGTCGCGCTGATCGAGACGGCCAATGAGCGCGAAGAGGCGACGGCGATCGCTATAGCGCTCAGACTCGCACTTGCCGACGACGATGAAAGCCAGGCGGCATTGATCACCCCGGATCGCGGGCTTGCGCGCCGCGTCGGGGCGGAGCTTGCCCGCTTCGGCATCGAAGCCGACGATTCCGCCGGCACGCCGCTCGCTGCCACAGCCGCCGGCGCCGTCGTCCGGCTGCTGCTGCAGGCGGCGTTGCGGCCAGGCGATCCCGTGCCGCTGGTCGCTCTGCTCAAGCATCCGCTCGCCCGCTTCGGCGAGACGATCGAGGGTGTTCGGCGCGCCGCCGATGCGCTGGAACTTCTGGCGCTGCGCGGCGGTACCGTCGCTGCTGATATTTCCGCGCTTGGCCCCTTGCTCGAGCATGCGCTCGAAAGACGAAAGCATGATCGTCATCCACCCCCGTGGCAAAGCCGCCTTGATGACGAGGATATCGCCGCTGCACGCACGCTTGCCGAACGCATTGCATTAGCCGTCGAACCCCTGGCCAGCGCATCCGCGCTTCGCACTGATGGACGGCCTCGATCCAAGGTTCTCACGCTCGCCGACTGGGCGGAGCGAACCGGCCGCGCGCTGGAAGCGATTTGCATGGACGAGCGCGGCAGCCTTGGCGGTCTCTGGTCGACGGAGGCCGGCGAAGCGTTGGCAACGCTTCTCAAAGGCATCATCGAAACGGAAGGCCAGATGAGCGCCGACGGGCCGCAATGGTGCGACATCGTCGAAGCGCTCGCGGCAAGCGAAGCGGTCAAGCCGCAATCGATGCGGCACCCCCGCGTCTTCATCTTCGGGGCGCTGGAATCGCGACTGCAGAGCATGGACCTCGTGGTGCTCGGCGGCATGAACGAGGGGACATGGCCGGGACAAACATCAAACGATCCTTTCCTGTCGCGGACGATGAAATCCGGAATCGGGCTCGAACCGCCGGAGCGGCGCATCGGCCAGCTCGCGCATGATTTCCAGATGGCTTGCGGTACACGTCGGCTGATTTTTTCTCGCTCCATCCGACAGGGATCGGCACCGACGGTCGCTTCGCGGTGGCTGCAGCGGCTGCAGGCGCTCGGTGGCGAAAAGCTGACGAAACTGCTCAAATCCAACGGTGCGGCCTATCTCCACTGGGCGCGCATTCTCGATCAAGGCAAAACCCAGCCGCTCGCCACGCGACCGGAACCGAAGCCGCCCGCCGAGTTGCAGCCGCGCAAGTATTCCTTCAGCGAAGTGACGCGCCTTCGGCGCGATCCCTATGCGGTCTATGCGCGGCGGATCCTGCGGCTGCGGCCGATCGACCCTTTCAATCGCGATCCCGGGGCGGCCGAGCGCGGAACGCTCTACCATCGGATCGTCGATCGTTTCGTCAGGGGCGGCTTCGATGCGGCCTCGCCCGAAGCGGAAGCGGTGATGATTGGATTGCTCAACGAAGCCTTCGACGAGGAAGGACTTCCGCCGCATATCGACACGATCTGGCGCCCGCGTTTTGCGGCCGTGGGAAGGGCGTTCCTCAAATGGGAGCGCGATCGCCGGAAGAACATCGAGAAGTCGTTCACCGAGGTTCCCGCCTCCATGGATATCGGCCTTGCGGATATTCGGCTGACCGGTATCGCCGACCGTCTCGACCGACGTGCGGACGGCACCGTCGACATCATCGATTATAAGACCGGCTCCAGCCCCTCGCCCAGAGAAGCACGCAGCCTGCTCGACCCGCAGCTCGCGCTAGAGGCGGCGGCACTCAAGGCCGGAGCCTTCGGCCCGACGGGACGCGCCGAGCCCAATGCGCTTCTCTACGTGCGGCTGAAACCCGGCAGCCGCTTCTGCGTCGACAGTGTCAACAACGAGGGCGGCAGGCAAAAGGAAACGAAATCCGCCGATCAGCTGGCGGAGGAATCGCTCACCGAATTAAAAAAACTGCTTTCAGCACTGATGACCGGCAGGCACGGCTTCGCCTCACGCCTGATCGTTCAGAAGGAGCGCGACTACGGAGGCGAATACGATCATCTGGCGCGGGTCGCCGAGTGGGCAACCGCCGAAGGCGAGGATGATGCCGATGAGGGATGACGCTTTCGGGCCTTCGGAAAGAACACCCGGAGCCTGGCTCGACTGGACAACGGAGCGGCAATCGCTTGCCTCCGATCCGGCGCGCTCGGCCTGGGTCTCCGCCAATGCCGGATCGGGCAAGACACACGTCTTGACCCAACGCGTCATCCGGCTGCTGCTCGCCGGTTGCCGACCCTCTGCAATCCTCTGCCTCACCTATACGAAGGCGGCGGCTTCCGAGATGTCGAACCGCGTCTTCGAGCGCCTGGCGGAATGGGCGACGCTGGATGATGCCTCGCTTGAAAAGCGCATCGAGGTAGTCGAAGGCACGCGCCCCTCCAGCGTGAAAATTCAGCAGGCGCGGCGGTTGTTCGCGGCCGCCCTCGAGACCCCCGGCGGCCTGAAAATCCAGACCATTCACGCATTCTGCGAAGCGCTCCTGCATCAGTTCCCGCTGGAGGCCAATGTTGCAGGGCACTTTTCCGTACTCGACGACCGCGCCGCGGCGGTCCTGCTCGCGGATGCGCGGCGCGCGCTGCTGACGGCGACCACCGCTGACGACGCGGAGCTTGCCGATGCCTTCGCCACGGTTCTCGATCTCGCCGACGATACCGGCCTTGAAAGGCTGCTGGAGACGATCGTCGCCAACCGCACGCCCATTCAAGCCTTTCTCGATCGCGCCGCGAAACGGGGCGGGTTGGAAACGCATCTGCGTGCATCGCTCACGATTGCGCTGGGCGAAACGGCAGAGAGCGTGCTGGCGACGGCTTGGCCGCTCGCTGGCCTGAACGGGGCAGCCCTCGAGCAATATCTCGACTTGGCGGCGCACAAAGGCGGCGCCAAGCCCTCCGAGTTTGCGGAAGGATTGAAGGCAGTCGCAGGACTCGCCGATCCCGAGGAACGCTATCGTCGCCTGGTTGGGCTCTTCATCAACGGAGGCGGCAAACCGAAGGCCGACTCCACCTTTTTGAACGCCGCCATGCGGCGCGAGGCGCCTGACCTCGCACCTCTGGTCGAACAGGCGCGCGATCATATCGTCGCCTGCGTGGATCGCCTGAGCATCGTCAGGATGTACGAGGCGACGCGCGCCGCCCTCACCCTCGCCGAGAAGCTCAACAGCGATTACGAGGAAATCAAGAAGGCGCGCAGCCAACTCGACTTCGAGGACCTGATCAACCGTACGGCAGCACTTCTTGCCCGTGGCGATGTCGGCGCCTGGGTTCACTACAAGCTCGATCAGGGCATCGACCACATCCTCGTCGACGAAGCCCAGGACACGAGCCCGACGCAATGGACGATCATCCAGTCGCTTGCCGCAGACTTCTTCGCCGGCGAAACGGCGAGAGCGGACGAGCGCACGATCTTCGCGGTCGGCGACGAGAAGCAATCGATCTATTCGTTCCAAGGTGCGCGGCCGGAGCGGTTTTCGCGCGAGAGCGTCGTGACGGAGCGGCGGGTGCGCGCGGGTGGAAAATACTTCAGCCCAATCCGCCTGCAGCTTTCCTTCCGATCGACTGTCGACGTCCTGTCGGCCGTCGATACGGTCTTTGCCAACGAGGCGAATGCCAAGGGCCTCAGCGCGCAACGTGAGGCGATCGTGCACGCCTCGAACCGCATCGGCCACCCCGGAGCCGTCGACATATGGGACGTGATTGCGCCCGAACCGACGCTCGCGGAAGAGGAGTGGACGGCCGCTTTCGACGCGACGCCCGAGCGCGCGCCGGCAAACATACTGGCGCGACGCATTGCGGCGGTTCTCGATGACTGGATCGGCAAGGAGACCGTGATCGAGAAGGGCGTTCGCCGACCGATGCGCCCGGGGGACGTCATCGTCCTCGTGCGCAAGCGGGATGCCTTCGTCAATGCCTTGACGCGGGCGCTGAAGCGCAGAAGCAATATCCCGGTCGCCGGTGCCGACCGCCTCGTCCTCACCAGCCACATCGCCATTCAGGACCTGATGGCGCTCGGCCGCTTCGTCCTCTTGCCGGAGGATGACCTTTCTCTCGCCGCGCTGCTGAAAAGCCCGCTCTTCAATCTCGGTGAAGAGGATATTTTCGAGCTTGCAGCGCGAAGAGTCGAAGATGAAAGCCTGTGGCAACGCCTGCGGACCCTTGGCGCCGAAGAGAAGAGCCCCTACCAGGAGGTCGTACGGACGCTTGCCGGATACGCCGATCTCGCCCGGCACTTGCTGCCGCATGATTTCTATGCGCGGGTGCTCAGCGTTCATGGTGGCAGGGCAGCGTTCCTCGCCCGGCTGGGCAGCGAGGTCAGCGACATTCTCGACGAATTCCTGACCTTCGCGCTGGATCACGAAAGATCCGGCTTGCCCGGGCTGCAGGCCTTCATTTCGACGCTCGAAATCGAAGCGCCGACGGTCAAACGCGAGCAGGACAAGGAGCGCGACGAGGTGCGCGTCATGACCGTGCACGCGGCAAAAGGACTCGAAGCACCGGTCGTCTTCCTCGTCGACGGCGGCGGCAAGGCATTCAACAACCAGCATGTTCCCGATCTGCGCTTTTTCGAGAAGCCGCGGGCCGACGGCTCCGTCGTGACCGTACCGGTTTGGCGGGCGCCCGGCTCGGGATCGAATTCCCTGCTCAACGCCGACAATGCGCGCCTGAAGGCGCTGGCCGAGGAAGAATACCGTCGCCTCCTCTATGTCGGCATGACGCGCGCCGCGGACCGGCTCGTCATTTGCGGCTATCGCGGCCAAAGGGAGAATGCCGATACCTGGCATGCCATGGTCCAGGGGACGCTGGCGCAGGATATCAAAGGACGCGGGACGCCCGCGGTGTTCCGTGCGGGCGGTGAAGAATGGACGGGCCATGCGTGGCGCGAGGCGCATCCGTATGTCGACGCTGCCGTTGCTGACGGCGCGCTTGCGGAGAGGGAGCACATGGCGTCGGGCCTGCCGGCCGCGCTTTCTGCTCCCTTGCCGGCGCCGCGTCGGCTGCCGCGGCCCCTCACCCCATCCGGGACGGGCATTGTCATCGACGATCCGGACAGCGAATCGATGGTCGCCTCGGCGCTTTTCACCGAAAAGGCGGCACCCAATCGCTCGCTGCTGCGCGGCGCAATCCTTCACCGCCTGCTGCAGGTTCTTCCATCGATCGATTCTGCGGGACGCCGGGCGGCGGCGGGCCGCTATCTGCTTCGGTCGGTCCCACGCTGGCCCGAGCCGGAGCGTCAGGGGCTCGCCAATGCGGTGATCGATGTGCTGGAACATCCCGATCTGCAGACCCTCTTTGCCGCGCACAGCCGGGCGGAAGTCTCGGTCATGGGAACGCTCGCGCTCGGCGCGCGTGAGTTCGCCGTGTCGGGCCGCATCGACCGGCTGGCCGTTTCCGTCGATACGGTCACGATTGCGGACTTCAAGACGAATCGCCAGGTGCCAACGTCCCTGGCTGAGATCCCGCCCGCCTACCGAACGCAGCTCGCCATATACCGCGAACTGCTGAAGCCGCTCTATCCCGGGCGGCGGTTCCGCTGCGCGCTGATCTTCACCGAGGGACCGACGATCCAGATGCTTCCCGAGGCGATGCTGGACAGGAGCCTTGAAGAGCTCGCGACAAAGTGAGATACACGATATTGAAAATCCGGTAGCGACGCCTCACATGAGGCACAACATCTGGACACGCCGCGCCGCCCCGGTTCAAACCGAAAGGCGCGGTAACATTTTGAAGAACCGCAGGATCAGAGGTCGTGCGGTCGCCATTCCGAAAGCAAGGAGCAGCAGATGGCCACTGTGAAAGTCGATACCTCCAATTTTCAGCAGGAAGTCCTGAACTCGGCCGAGCCGGTCGTCGTCGATTTCTGGGCGGAATGGTGCGGTCCTTGCAAGATGATCGCGCCGAGCCTTGAGGAAATCGCAACCGAGCTCGCCGGCAAGGTCAAGGTCGCCAAGCTCAACATCGACGAAAACCCCGAGCTTGCCGCTCAGTACGGCGTACGCTCAATCCCGACGCTCGCCATGTTCAAGGCCGGCGAAGTGGCGGACATCAAGGTCGGTGCCGCTCCGAAGACCGCATTGACCTCGTGGATTTCGACTGCCGCAGCCTGAGCTGCCAGGTTCCCAAGAAACCGAACTCAAAAAAGCCCGGCACGCCGGGCTTTTTTCTTATCTCGGATGGAGGTCGACAGGCCGAACGGGCATGCCTTTATCGCGGCGGCGTGCCATTTGCGGAGAGCACGTCACCGACGAGATAAAGCGACCCGCCGATCAGGATGCGCGGCGGTACCGGATCCTCTTCGACAAGCTCTGCAATAATCCCGAGCGCTTCTGCCACCGACGAGGTCGCGGTGGTCTCGAAGCCGACGGCGCCGGCATCCTCGGCAAGCGCCACCGGGTCGAGGCCGGAATCGGAGCCGTGGATCGGCACGGTGAAGACCTGCTCCGCAAGGTCGAGGAAGGCCTTGAAATAGCCGACCGGATCCTTGGTGTTGATCATGCCGATGATCAGGAACAAAGGCCGCGGCTCGCGCTCCTCGAAACTCGCCATCGCCTCGGCAATGACCTGCCCCGCACCCGGATTGTGTCCTCCATCGACCCAGATCTCGGCACCCGGCGGGCCATGATGCGAAAGCTTGCCGCCGCCGAGCCGCTGCAGGCGCCCGGGCCATTCGACGCCGGCCAAGCCCTTTTCGATGGCCGCCTCTGGAATATCAAAGCCGGCCGCCCTGACGGCGCGGATGGCCGCGGCGGCGTTGGCATACTGGTGGCGGCCGGGCAGTCGCGGCAACGGCAGGTCCGCCAATCCGCGTTCGTCCTGGAAGACGAGCCTGCCAAATTCCTCATGCGCCATGAAATCCTGGCCGTAAACGGACATCGGGCAGCCGAGACGCTCGGCTGTGGCGACAAGGACGTCGCGCACGCCGTCTTCCTCCTGATGGCCGATCACCACCGGGCAGCCGCGCTTCATGATGCCCGCCTTTTCGGCGGCGATCAGTTCCACGCGGTCGCCGAGATAGGACTGGTGGTCGAGCGAAATGGGCATGATGACGGAGACCGCTGGCCGGGCGATGACATTCGTCGCGTCGAACCGGCCACCAAGCCCGACCTCGATGATCGCGACGTCGGCGGGATGCTCGGCAAAGAGCAGGAAGGTGACCGCGGTCAGGATTTCGAAGACGGTGATGTGTTGGCCAGCATTGGCCTCAGCCACCCGCCGCACCGCGTCGGCAAGCACCCGATCGCCGACAAGCGCACCCTTGCCGCCCTTGACGCCCAATCGATAGCGCTCGTGCCAGTTCACCAGATGCGGCGACGTGTGGACATGGACACTCAGACCCGCAGCCTCGAGGATCGCCCGCGAAAAGGCCGTGACCGAGCCTTTTCCGTTGGTGCCTGCAACATGGATGACGGGCGGCAGCCGCTCATGCGGATTGCCAAGTGCGGCCAAAAGCCGGGTGATCCTGTCGAGCGACAGGTCGAACCCTTTTGGATGCAAGGCGAGAAGCTTCTCAATCTCCTGCGCCGCTTCGCTGACCTGCGTCGCCGTCATGTCAATCGCCTCGAAAAATCGTCTGCCGGCACGCGATACCGACACAGTGTAAAGCGGTTTCCGCCTGCATGCCGCACCAAGTCAGCCGAACCGAGCGGACGCGACGTCTAGGCGCGCGCCGCGACCGGCAGGGCGGACGCTTGCGGCCCAACCTCGCGCTTGGCGGCTTCAACCGGCTTCTTCATAAGAATCTTGAGGACGCGTGCAATGGTCGTCGGGATGTCATGCCGCTTGACCACCATGTCGACCATTCCGTGCTCCAGAAGATATTCGGACGTCTGGAAGCCTTCCGGCAGCTTCTCGCGCAAGGTCTGCTCGATCACCCGCTTTCCTGCGAAGCCGATCTCCGCGCCGGGCTCGGCGATGTGAATGTCGCCAAGCATCGCGTAGGAAGCTGTCACGCCGCCCGTCGTGGGGTTGGTCAAGACGACGATGTAGGGAAGTCCTGCTTCCTTGAGCATGTTCACTGCCACGGTCGTCCGCGGAAGCTGCATCAGTGAAAGGATGCCTTCCTGCATGCGGGCGCCACCGGAGGCGGGAAAGATCACCAGCGGGCACTTTTCGGCGATCGCCCTCTCAAAGGCCTTCACGATCGCCTCGCCTGCCGCCATGCCGAGCGAGCCGCCGATGAAGTTGAACTCGTGCACGACGGCAACGAGCTTAACGCCCTGAACGAGGCCAAGACCGGTGACGATCGTATCCTCAAGCTCGGTTTTCGCACGGCTGTCGCGGAGACGATCGATGTATTTCTTCGAATCGCGGAACTTGAGCGGGTCCTGCGCCACCTTCGGCTGCGGCAGCGTTTCGTAGATCCCGCCGTCGAAAAGATCCTTCAACCGGGCTTTCGCCGGCATCTTCATGTGGAAGCCGGACTGCGGAATGACCCACTTGTTCTCTTCGAGATCGCGATGGAACACCATCTCGCCGGTTTCAGGGCACTTGATCCAGAGATTTTCCGGAACTTCCCTGCGACCCAGCATCGAATTGATCTTCGGCCGAACGTAGTTTGTGATCCAGTTCACTTATAAACTCCTGAAGAATTCCTTCGGGTTGTGCGCGTTAATCTGGGCAATTATTCGGCTGCGGCGAGCCTTGCCGCCCGCACACCGGCCGAGAGGCCCATTACCAACGCTTCAACACCCGGAACCGTCGCATCGGTCGCCCGTCCCTCTTCCGTGAGGCTGGAGGCGATCTGATTGACGATGGCTGTGCCGACGACAACACCATCCGCCGATGCGCCGATCGCCCGCGCCTGTTCTGCCGTCTTGACGCCGAAGCCGACGCAGACGGGCAGTTGTGTGTGCGCCTTGATCCGCTCAACGGCGCCTGCAATCAGCGACGGATCCGGCAGGGCCGAACCGGTGATGCCGGTCATCGAAACGTAGTATACAAAGCCGGACGTGTTTTCGAGCACCTTGGGCAGGCGGCGGTCATCGGTGGTCGGCGTCGCTAGGCGAATGAAATTGATGCCCTTGTCCAGCGCGGGGATGCAGAGCTCGTCATCCATCTCCGGCGGCAGGTCGACGACGATCAGACCGTCGATGCCGGCAGCGAGCGCGTCCGTCAGGAAACGATCGACGCCATAGATATAGATCGGATTGTAGTAGCCCATCAGCACGATCGGCGTCTGCTGGTCGTCGCGGCGGAAGAGGCGCGCGAGCTCAAGGGTCTTGGCGAGCGTTTGGCCGGCCTTCAACGAACGTTGCCCGGCCAGCTGGATCGCCGGGCCGTCGGCCATGGGATCGGAAAAGGGCATGCCGAGCTCGATCACGTCTGCGCCGGCCTTGGGCAGCGCCTTCATGATCGCGAGCGAGGTGTCGAAATCCGGATCGCCGCCCATGAAATAGGTGACGAGGGCCGGACGACCCTCCGCCGTCACGTCGGCAAACCGTTTCTCCATGCGTGCGGTCATGATCGTTATTGCCCCATACCCAGAATTTTGCCGACCGTGAAAATGTCCTTGTCGCCGCGACCGGAGAGATTCATCAGGATGATCTCGTCCTTGCCCATCTTCGGCGCCCGCTTGATGACCTCGGCCAGCGCATGCGATGGTTCGAGCGCCGGAATGATGCCTTCGAGCCGCGTCAGCGTCTGGAAGGCTTCGAGCGCCTCGTGATCCATGATCGGGACATATTCGACGCGGCCGATATCGTTCAGCCAGGCATGTTCCGGCCCGATGCCCGGATAGTCGAGACCGGCCGAGATCGAATGCCCTTCCTTGATCTGGCCGTCGCCGTCCTGAAGCAGATAGGTGCGGTTGCCGTGCAGGACTCCCGGCGAGCCGGCCGTGATCGACGCGCAATGCTCGTCGCCTTCAAGCCCCTTGCCGCCGGCTTCGACGCCGACGATCTTGACGCCCTCGTCATCCAGGAACGGATGGAAGATGCCGATCGCATTGGAGCCACCGCCGACCGCCGCGATGACGAGATCGGGAAGCCGGCCTTCGGCTGCGAGAATCTGCTCCTTTGCCTCCTGGCCGATGACGGACTGGAAGTCGCGGACCATTTCCGGATAGGGATGCGGACCGGCGGCGGTGCCGATCAGATAATAGGTGCTGTCGACATTCGTGACCCAGTCGCGGAGCGCCTCGTTCATCGCATCCTTGAGCGTGCC
This sequence comes from Sinorhizobium sp. 7-81, assembly GCF_030124405.1. NCBI lineage: Bacteria > Pseudomonadati > Pseudomonadota > Alphaproteobacteria > Hyphomicrobiales > Rhizobiaceae > Sinorhizobium > Sinorhizobium sp. 7-81. The sequence continues at coordinate 52,676 of NZ_JASKLT010000005.1, forward strand.
GTGGCCGGCCGTTACCGGTTTCACCTCGGCACCGAGGAGCTTCATGCGAAATACATTCGGCGCCTGCCGTTCGACGTCGGTCGCGCCCATATAGACAACGCACGGCAGGCCGAAGCGGGCGGCAACGGTCGCCGAGGCCACGCCATGCTGGCCCGCGCCGGTCTCGGCGATGATCCGCGTCTTGCCCATGCGCTTGGCGAGCAGGATCTGGCCGATGCAATTGTTGATCTTGTGGGAGCCCGTGTGGTTCAGCTCCTCGCGCTTGAAATAGATCTTCGCGCCGCCGAGTTCGGCCGTCAGGCGCTCGGCGAAATAGAGCGGGCTCGGCCGTCCGATGTAGTGCGCCCCAAGCTTTTCAAGCTCTGCCTTGAAGGCCGGATCCGTCTTTGCCTTGTTCCATTCATCCTGAAGGTCGAGGATCAGCGGCATCAGCGTTTCGGCAACAAAACGGCCACCGAAGATACCGAAGCGGCCTTCCTCGTCGGGTCCGGCTCTGAAGGAGTTCAGTTTAGGCGCCTCGTTCACGTCTTGCTCCCTGCTCGCGCCGCTCGTCGTCTGCCCGGCGAACGGCATCGAAAAATGCTTCCATGAGCTTCAAATCCTTGACGCCCGGCGCGCTCTCGACGCCGGAGGATATGTCGACCGCCCGCGCGCCGGTCAGCGCCAGAGCTTCGCCGATGTTGTTTGCATTCAATCCACCGGAAAGCATGTAATCGACGCCGCCGTCAAGCGCGTCAAGCAGCCGCCAGTCGAACGAAACGCCGTTGCCGCCCGGCAGGTCGGAACCCGCCGGCGGCTTGGCGTCGAAAAGAAAGCGATCCGCAATGCCGAGATAGGGTTCGATCCGGTCGAGGTCGGATGCCTCGCGTATCGACAAGACCTTCATGACGGGAAGGCCATAAACCGCCTTGATGGAAAGCACCCTGTCGGGACTTTCGGAACCGTGAAGCTGCAGGATGTCGGGCTTGAGGGCGGAAACTATCTCGTCGAGTTCATCATTGTCCGCGTCGACCGTCACCGCCACGGTCTTTGCGCGGCCGCGAATGCGCTCGGCGATACGGCCGGCATCGTCCGGTTCGATATTGCGCGGGCTCTTGGGAAAGAAGATGAAGCCGGTATGCGATGCGCCAAGCGCCACCGCGCGCTCCGCAGCCTCCGCGGTCCTCAGCCCGCAAATCTTCACGTCAGTTTTCATGGGAAGCGACCTTGCACGAAATGTCGCCCGAGTCGAGCCAAAACGTTGCGTCGCCTACAGCGCCGCGCGTCAAAATATGACGGGCAATAGACGCTGCAGCATCTTAAACTCGCTGCATAATTTTCGCCCTAAGTCGATTCCGATTTAAGGAATTATGCAGCAAGCACGACCGGCGCAACGTTGCGGCACGGCCAGCTTCTCACCATATGCATTCTACCACAACGGAGAAGAAATTATGCGTCTGCTGATCGCCCTCATTCTGCCCTGGCTGCAGTTTTTCACGATCGGTCGGCCCTTTGCGGGCATCATCTGCCTCATTCTGCAGATCACACTGATCGGTTGGATTCCGGCGGCGATCTGGTCGGTCTACGCGCTCAGCCAGTACAAGACGGACCAAAAGATCAAGGCGGCGCTCAACGGCCGCGCCTGACCCATTGAAACCACGCAATCCGGACGGAACCCGTGTCCCGATTGCCCGGGGAACTACTTTAGCCGAAGTCTATCGCATGCAGCATGGTGCCGTTGCGCTTCAGCCAGTGCTTGGCGTCGCGGGTGTCGGGACACAATTTCTCGCAGAGCGCCCAGAAACCCGGTCCGTGGTTCATCTCCTGGAGGTGAGCAACCTCGTGCGCCGCGAGATAGGCGATAACCTTCGGCGGCGCCATCGCGATCCGCCAGGAGAAGCTCAAATCACCTTCTGCGGAACAGGAACCCCAACGGCTGCGCGTGTCCTTCAGACTCAAGGACCGCGCCCGGCGCCCGAGCCTACCGGTATAGACGGCAACGAGACGTTCGAGATCGTTGCGCGCTTCCTTCTTCAGAAAGTCGGCAATCCGCCGACGCAAATGTTCTTCCCCGCCGCTCACCCGCAAAACGCTCTCGTCGCCAAGCGTCAGGGCCTCCGTCAAACCGCGGATCCTGCCGGTTCTCTCGATGCGGTGGGCGACGCCGCGGATCAGGATGGAACCCCCATCCTCAAGTTCGCTTTCACCGGAAAACCGCGCAAGCTTGGTCATCAGCCAGCCCTGATGGCGGTTCAGGAAGGCGTGGACTTCGCGCTCGGGCAGGCCCTCCGGGACGGTGAGCTTCAATGCCCGGCCGCCTGGCTCGATGCGAAGAGTCATCCGTGTAGCACGGGCATTCTGGCGGATGGTCAGCGGCAGAAGCTTGCCGGCGACCTCGATGTCGCGCGTGACATCTGCGGGAGATCCATCGTGGCGGCGCCGCTTGAGAGAAGGAAACATAGCGCCTTTCTATCCGATTCGCGGATCATTCGCAGCAGCGGTTGGTTATCCGGCGTTTCATGTGAAACGCCGGATAAGTGCTTTCGGCTCAGCTTGTCTCGGAACCGGCGGACGGAGCGGGGCCACCGTTCTTGCGCTCACGCATGAAGCGGTCGAACTCGTCCTGGTCCTTGGCGCGGCGAAGTTCGCGCACATAGGCGTCGAATTCCTCGCGCATTTCGTCGAGCTTGCGGCGTTCCTCGTCAAGGCGGGCAAGTTCCGCTTCACGCCAATCGTCGAAAGCGACGTTGCCGGTGCGATGATGCGCCCAGTGCTGACGGTGGTTGCGCCGGAAGCCGGCGCACATGCGATCCACGCTGCCGTTGGCGTCCTTCTTGAACGCCCTCAGCTTTTCGCCGAAGAGGATATACGCGAGCATTGCCAGGCCAAGCGGCCAGAACACAACGAAGCCGAGCACCATCAACGCAATGGTCGCGGGCGTCCAGTCCGGACGGATCAATGCAGATTGGTTCATCTTCACGATTCCTCGCAGTCAGCGGGCCGCCCATCGCGACCCGATGAAAACGATGTGGGAAAGGCCCGCCGCCACTGCAAGACTTTCGGGATCGGAATCGGACAAGATCTTGACTCGACATCGGCAAAAAAGCCGTGGAGCATTCCGCCTTCAATGGCATCGGCTACAGCGCCGGGCGTCTTATCATACGCGCAAAGGACGCTGTAGCACTTTGAGTTGCTGCATGTTGAGGAAACATGCAGTCAGGCGGAACACTATCCCGTCAGGCCGACTTTCCGCCCTTGATGAGTTGCTTGACCGGCGGCGCGCGGCGCGAATGCTCGCGTTGGAAGGCGACGATGCGAGGCGCGATCTCGCGGCGGAAGCGCGATCCGTTGAAGACGCCGTAATGGCCGACATCCGGCTGCATGTAATGCTGGCGCATATGCTCCGGGATGTTGGTGCAGATCGTCTGCGCGGCCTTCGTCTGGCCGACGCCGGAAATGTCGTCGTTTTCGCCCTCCACCGTCAGAAGCGCCACCTTGCGGATGGCCGACGGGTCGACGCGCCGTCCGCGGTGCATCATCTCGCCCTTCGGCAAGGCATGCTGCATGAAGACGACCTGCACGGTCTGAAGGTAGAACTCCGCCGTCAGATCCATGACCGCCAGATACTCGTCGTAGAAATCGCGGTGCTTGTCGGCGGCATCACCGTCGTTCTTTACGAGATGCGCGAAGAATTCCTTATGGGCGATCAGGTGCCGATCGAGATTCATCGACATGAAGCCGGAGAGCTGCAGGAAGCCCGGATAGACCATGCGCATGAAGCCCGGCTGCGGCCACGGAACGGGCATGATGACATTGTCGCGGAACCATTCGATAGAGCGCTCTTCCGCCAGTTGATTGACCGCCGTCGGATTGATGCGGGTGTCGATCGGGCCGCCCATCAGCGTCATCGACGCTGGCGCAAGGGGGTCTTCCGCCGCTTCCATCAGCGAAACCGCGGCCAGGACCGGCACCGCCGGTTGACAGACGCCAATCACATGGGTGTCTGGTCCGAGGAAGTGCAGCATCTGGGTGACGTAGTCGATATAGTCGTCGAGATCGAACGTGCCTTCGGCTAAGGGCACCATCCGGGCATCGATCCAGTCGGTGATGTAGACATCTGCATGCGGCAGCAGTGCTTCGACGGTCCCGCGCAGCAGCGTGGCGTAATGCCCGGACATCGGCGCGACGATCAGAACCTTGTGGTCCGGCGTTCTTCCCTTCGGAAGGGAGCGCTCGAAGTGGATGAGATTGCAGAAAGGCGCGCGCCAGACGATCTTCTCGTGAACCGCCACGGGTTGCCCGTCGACGATCGTTTCTGGAAGGCCGAATTCCGGTTTGCCGTAGCGCCGCGTGGCGCGCTCGAAAACCTCCAGCCCCGCAGCCGCGGCACGACCGAAATAGGTGTGCGAGACGGGATTCATCGGATTGTTGAAGGCGAGGCGCAGCGCATCCGCGGCCGTACGCCACGGGGCCATCATGGCATGGTTCAATTCGTAAAGCTGGTAGAACATGGGACGCGTACCCCTTGTTTCAATCAATGACAACGCCGCTCCCAGTCGGACGCAAGCTTGCGATTGTTTGTCTTGGTGTCCGCAATCGCCGCCAGACTACCACGTTTCTTGTGCAGTGCAACAAATATGCCCTTCTCGCTCCGGAACAAGGTGCTGCAAGAAATGTTACCGGATTCGCGACAGTGCGCCGGAAAGCCCGGCAAAGGCAAGTCCTTAGCCGGAAATTCCATAAAAGCGGGCCGCTGTGTGGGAAAAGACACTCTCCTTCTCCGACGACGTGAGATGCGCCGTCAGTTCCTGCGCCGCAGCAAACCATGCGCCATAATCCGCGTCGAGCAGCACCACCGGCCAGTCGCTTCCAAACATCACGCGATCCGGCCCAAAAACGTCGAGGAGATGCGCTGCATAGGGCTTGAGTCTTTCGACCGACCAGCCGGCTCCAGCCTCCGTCACTAGCCCCGAGAGCTTGACGTGGACATTCGGGCGACGCGCGAGCGCTGCCATATCGGACCACCAGGGCTCCAGCTCTCCCGCGGCGATAAACGGCTTGGCGCCGTGGTCGACGACGATCGCAAGCTCGGGCACCTCATCGGCAAGGGTCGCGATGACCGGCAAATGCCGCGGCTGTATCAAGGCGTCGAACCTGAGGTCCAATTGCGGTAACGCCTGCAGCGTGACAATCGCCCGCGGCTGCAGAATCCAGGCAGTCTCCACAATGCCTTGCAGCATCGGCCGGATGCCCTTGAACTTCCGGTGGGCCTTAAGACGGCTGATCTCCGAAATGGCATCGGGGGCCAAAATATTGACCCAACCGACCACGGCGGCAACCGTATCCTCCCGTTCTGCGAGCGCAAGCAGGAACTCGGTTTCCTCGACGTTCGGCGCGGCCTGAACGAGGACGGTTCGCGAAATTACTGACGCCGCGAGGTGAGGCTTGAGGTCGTCGGGTCCGAAATCACGGTAAATCGGCGCCAAATCGGGCACCGGCCAGTCGTTATGGCCAAGGCCGAGCGTCCAGTAGTGCTGGTGAGCATCGATGAAGGTCATGCAGCACCCACTCTTATCACCGCCTTGACGAGACCGGACTTGTCATGCGCCCAGCGCGGCAGATCGTGCACCGCCTGATCGAGTGTCGTGCGATGGGTGATCAGCGCATCGATCGGGACCAGGCCATCGCGAAGCGACGCAATGACGTGGTCGAAATCCACACGCGTGGCGTTGCGGCTGGCGACCAAGGTCATCTCGCGTTTGTGAAATTCCGGGTCGGAGAAACGGATGTCGTCCTTGACCACGCTGACGAAGACGAGCGTTCCGCCATGGGCGACGTGGGCAAACGACCGTTCCATCGACGTTCCGTTGCCTGTCGCGTCGAAAACGACATCGAAGCCATCGCCATCCGTCGCCTGCGCGACCGCACGTTCAACGTCATTGTCTGCAACGATGCGATGCGCGAAGCCGAGCCTGTCGGCGGCGAAGTCCAGTCGTTCGGCACTCGTATCGAGAAGGGTGACGCTGTGTCCGGCGATCCGCGAAAAGATCGCGGTTCCGAGGCCGATCGGACCGGCGCCGATGACGAGCGAACGGGCACCGGGCGCGGCGTTCGACCGGCGCACCGCATGGGCTCCGATCGCCAGGAATTCGACCGCAGCGGCAGCTTCGGGCGATAGATCCTGAGCCGGATAGAGATTTTGTTCCGGCATCATGATCTCCTCGCAGAAGGCCCCATCGGTGTGAACGCCGAGAACACGGATCGCCGTACAGCAGTTCGGCTTTCCGCTTCGGCAGGCCACACAGCTTCCGCAGGAGAGATAGGGATTGACCACCACCAGCGTCCCGGACGCGAGGGACGTCTCGGGGCCCGCTTCGATCACCTTCGCCGAAATCTCGTGCCCCATCACGCGAGGATATTGCAGGAAGGGGTGCTTGCCTTCGAAGATGTGATAGTCGGTACCGCAGATCCCGACATGGCTGACGGCGAGGCGGGCCCAGCCGGCGGCGGGTGCCCCCGGTCGGTTGCGGTCGACGATCTCGAGGCGCCCCGGTTCCGGGCAGAGGATGGCTTTCATGCGTGAACCCCGATCATCGCTCGCCTCGCCGCCGGAGCTGGTCGAAGTAGACGATGACGATGATGAGCAGCCCGGTGATGACGCGCTGCCAGAAGGAATTGACGTTCATGAGATTGGCGCCGTTGTTTATCGTCGCCAGAATGAAGGCGCCGAGCAGCGGGCCGTGGACCGAACCGACGGCGCCGAAAAGGCTCGTGCCGCCGATCACCGACGAGGCTATCGCTTGCAGTTCCCAGCCCTCCGCCTGCGTGGCGTTGCCGATGCCGATGCGCGAGGCAAGCAGCAGGCCGACAAAGGCGGCGCAGGTCGACGACAGGATATAGGCGAGATAGATCGTGCGGTTGACGTTGACGCCGGAAAGGCGGGCCGCCTCGCTGTTCGAGCCGACAGCAAAGAGATAGCGACCGAAACGGCTGAGGTGCAGGAAGATATAGGCCGGCACGGCGACGACGATCACCATCCAGAACAGGCTCGGCACACCGAGAAAATCGGCCCGCGAGAAATTGGTGAAGGCTTCGTTGGTGATCGATATCGTCGAGCCGTTGGTGATGAGCAGGCCGATGCCGCGCAGCGACGTCAGCGTTGCCAGCGTGATGATGAAGGGCGGCAGGCCCATGCGGACGATAGCGAAGGCGTGGAACGCGCCGATCAGGACGCCGATCGCCAAGGTGGCGATGAGGGCAAGCCAGAGCGGAACACCGGCGGCAAGCAGCCATGCGACGATGACGCTGGTGAAACCGACCACGGCTCCGACCGAGAGGTCGATGCCGGCGGTGATGATCACGAAGGTCTGGCCGACGGCAAGGATTGCCGTCATCGCTCCCTGGCGCAGCAGGTTGCTGATGTTGTTCGGCGTCCAGAAGCTGTTGGTCGCGAATCCGAGGAGCAGCCAGAGGAAGAGCAGGAGCCCCAGCAACGTCAGGCCGAACAGGATGCTGATCCCTTTCCTCGGCGTCGGCCCCGCGCTGCTTTCTACCGTTTCCACACTCATTTCGTTCCTCCCTGCAGTCCCTTATGCCTGTTTCTCGCAATCACGCGCCGATCGCCTGCGCCAGCACCTCTTCATGGCTGGCCGTGCGGTAACCGTGGCTCCCCACAACCCGCCCCTGCCGGAAGACATGCAGCCGGTCCGACAGTTCGTAAACCTCGGGCAAGTAGGAGGAGATCAGGATAATGCCCGCTCCCTTCTCCAGCAGCCGCGAGAAAAGCCGATAGATTTCCGCCTTGGTGCCGACATCGACGCCGACGGTGGGTTCGTCGAAGATGAACAGCTTTGCCCCGTGGCTCAGCCATTTGCCGATGACGATCTTCTGCTGGTTGCCGCCGGACATGGCCGATGCCAGCACCCGGCGTGACGGCGTCTTGATCTTCAGATCCCTGATCTGGCGCTCGGCATTTGCGGCCTCTTCGGCACGGTTGATAGTCAGCCCGCGCGTCAGCCTGCGGAAAACCGGCAAGTTGATGTTGAGCCCGATCGGCAGGTTGAGGCAGAGGCCCTGGTCACGACGGCTCTCGGGCGCAAGCGCGATGCCGAGTTCCATCGCCTTTCGCTCACTGTCGATCTCGACCTTCCTGCCCTGCCAGAAGACCTCTCCTGCGCTGAGCCGATGGCGCCCGTAAAGGCCGAGCGCAAATTCGCTGCGGCCGGCACCGATCAGGCCGTAAAGACCGACGATCTCGCCGGCCCTGACCGTCAGCGACACATCGGCGAAGCCTGGACCGCTCAGCCCTCGCGCCTCGATGAGTGTCTCGCCTGCGGTAAAATGCTCCTTGTGATAAATCTGTTCGATCGTGCGATTGATCATCAGCGCGATCAGTTCGGCCTCGTTCGTCTCGCCGATCGCCCGCGTGCCGACGTGGGTGCCGTCGCGCAGAACGGAGACGCGGTCGGCAAGTTCGAACACTTCCTCCAGGCGGTGGCTGATGTAGACGATCGTGACGCCTTCACTCTGCAGCCGGCGAATGAGGCGGAACAGTTGTTCGGATTCCTGTCGCGTGAGATAGGCCGTCGGCTCGTCGAAGATCAGGAACTGGGTGCCGCGCATCGCCGCGCGGGCGGTCGCGACCAGCTGCTGCTGGCCGATCGTCAGGCTGCCGAGCACCGCACCCGCGGGCAGGTTGAAGCCGAGATCGTCGAGCACCCCTTGGGCGGCGTCGGTCATCGCGCGCTTCCGCATCAGGCCGCGCCTGTTCATCTCGTCGCCGAGGAACATGTTGGCCGCGACGGAAAGATGCGGGCAGAGCACGACTTCCTGATGGACGGCATTGATGCCGCGCGAAATCGCCTCATTGGGACTTGCGAGTTGAACCGGCTCGCCACACCAGAGGATCTCGCCCGACGTTCGGGTTATCACACCGGTCAGCAGTTTGATCAGCGTCGACTTGCCGGCGCCGTTTTCACCGACGATCGCATGGACCTCGCCGGAGAGAAAGGTGATGGTGGCGGGTTTCAGTGCTTCGACGGCACCGTAATTCTTCCGCAGACTGTGCAATTCGAGGATCGGTTCACCCTTGGGAACGGGGTGGCCGGCAGGCGTTCTCAGCTTGCCCTCGTGTCGATGGCCGACCTCGTGAAGTCCAATCATGAAAGCCTCCTCCTCGGCAGCGCCTTGCTTCAAAGCCGGCTGCGGCGCTGCAATACCTTAGAAACTGCGCATAACCCCGAAAATCGCTTGCAACTCCCGGGGTTATGCGCCGACCCGGAAGGGCGACGGCGCCCCCTCGAACCTGCTGTCGCCTCGTCCGGATCCTTAGATCGTTCCACCGTGTCGCCGACGCAGTGAAACGATCTAACTCTTTGAGACCTTGGCAATTCCGGACGGAAAAACCGTCACACTGGAATTGCTTCAGTTCACCTTCGGATTCAGAAGCGCATCGATTTTCGGATCGGCCATGTTGGCCTTGGTGACGAGGTTCGCGCCGGTATCGACATTGGCTTCGACCTTCTCGCCCTTCGAGACCGCAAGCGCCGTCTTTACGCCATCATAACCCATGCGATAGGGATCCTGTACCACCAGACCCGCCAGCACGCCTTCTTTCAGGAAGCCGACCGTCTTCTCGTCGCTGTCGAAGCCGATCACCTTGATCTTGTCGCCGAGCTTGTTCTCGGCGATCGCCTGGCCGACGCCCTGCGCCATGATCAGATTGGAGGCGAAGACGCCGACGAGATTCGGATTGGCGGTGATCAGGTCGGTCATCATATTGAGGCCGGTCGTTGCCTGACCATCGGCATATTTGTCGGCAACGACCTTGAAGCCCGGATACTTGGTCTTGACCTGATCGAGGAAACCTTCACGGCGCTGATCGAGAGAGCCGACGCCGGGCAGGCTGGTGATGATGGCGATTTCGCCTTCCTCCTTACCGGTTGCCTCCTTGATCGCCGCGGCGAGCCCGTCCGCGGCGATACGACCGCCCTGGACGTTATCGGTCGTCAGGAACGAGGTGAAGGCCTTCGAGTCTGCCGCCGAATCGATGCCGATGATCGGGACCGACTTTGCTGCCTCGTCGATCGGCTTGCCAAGCGCCTTGAACTCGGTCGGCGAGATCACGACTGCGGCCGGCGAGCCGGCGACGGCGTTTTCAAGGATGCTGATCTGGCCGTTGATGTCCGATTCGGACTGAGCGCCAAGTTCCGGCACGTTCACGCCGAGGTCCTTGCCGGCGGCGCGCGCGCCCGCGAGAACGATCTGCCAGTAGAAGGAAGTGGTGTCCTTCACGATGATCGGGATGGTGACGTCCTGGGCGAAGGACGCGACCGGCGCCATGGTGGCGAGGAATGCGGCACCGGCAAGTGCGGTGAAGGCACGGCGGGACAGAATGTGCTTGGTTATGCTCATCGGGTTTCTCCTCTCAAGTAACACCTCGTTCCGTTATCGAATGCGATCCGCAAGGTGCATACGGATCGATCTTTTATCTATAAAAAACAGATTGGCACGCTAGCGCAGTGAATTTGAAATGGCAAGCCGTTCTGCCGATCCCATTCATCGCGTTCCTCCCAGACGCAACAACATGTTTTCATAGGCATTTCCGGAGGGGCCACGGGCGTGCCGATGTCCCGGTTTGCCGCCGCGCCGACATCAAGTCAGCGCAACGACACCTGTCAGGCCCGCACCGCCTCCAGCCCGAGTTCGGGCGCGACAAGCGTGTAAGGCTCGAAGGCGGCGAAGTCTTCCGCCGCGATCTTCTGTCGGGTGAGTTCCATATTGCGCTCGAGGCTCGCGGGCTTCGCAGTGCCGAGCAGCACCGAAGCGACCTGCGGACTGGCAAGCGGAAATTGGAGCGCAGGTGCCGCAAGCGGCATGCCGCGGTCGCGTGCGATCTTTTCCATTGCGGCAACCCGCGTTCGCACGTCTTCGCTGGCCGGCATATAGTCGAAATGGGCGCCTTCGACCGGTCCGGTGGCGAGAATACCGGAATTGAACACGCCGCCTACGACGAGCGACGTCCCCTTCTTCTCGCAAAGCGGAAGCAACTCGGCGACCGCCGAGCGGTCGAGAAGCGTGTAGCGCCCGGCCAGGAGAATGCAGTCGATATCGGCCCGCCGCATGACCTCAAGGCAGACCGGCACTTCGTTGACGCCCAAGCCATAGGCCGAGATGACGCCGCCCGACTTCAGCTCTTCCAAGGCCTTCAGGCCGGAATCCATCAGTTGCCGCAAAAACACGGCATTCTTCGCGGCGCCGTGGGTGTAGATGCCGATGTCATGGACATAGAGAATGTCGATGCGATTGAGACCGAGGCGGGCGTAGCTGAATTCGACGGACCGCATGATCGCGTCATAGCTGTAATCGAAGGTGACGTCGAAATTCAGCGGTTTGACGTAGGAATAGTCGGGAACCGCGCCTTCCGAGACCGGGTGAAGCAGGCGGCCCACCTTTGTCGAAAGCACGAAGCTGTCGCGCGGCTTGTCCTGCAGGAAATCGCCCACGCGCCGCTCGGCCAGTCCCAACCCGTAATAGGGCGCCGCGTCGAAATAGCGGATGCCGGCCGCCCAAGCGGCATCGAGCGTCTCCATCGCTGCCTCCCGCGTGCATTCGCGATAGAGGCCGCCAAGCCCGGCCGCACCAAAACTGTACTCGGTCACGGAGAGATTCGTCCGGCCGATTTTTCTTTTCTGCATTCCCTGTCTCCTCCCTCCAAGGATGTGCTTTTCCCACATCGTCAGAGTGTCGCCCCCAGATGCCAGGGAACGAATTCATTGTCGCCATAACCGAAGAGTTCGCTCTTCGTCTTGCGGCCGGAAGCGGTATCGACGATCAGGTCGAAGATTTCACGGCCAAGACCGGCAATGGTTGCCTCTCCCGAAGCGATCACGCCGCAATCGATGTCCATGTCTTCCTCCATGGCTCGATAAAGCGGCGTGTTGCTGGTGAGCTTGATCGACGGCGCGGGGCGACAGCCGAAGCAGCTGCCGCGTCCAGTGGTAAACGCGATGACGTTGGCACCACCGGCGACCTGGCCGGTTGCCGATACCGGATCGTAGCCCGGCGTATCCATGAAGACCAACCCATGCTCGGTCACACGCTCGGCGTAATTGTAGACAGCCGTCAACGGCGATCGTCCGCCCTTGGCGACCGCGCCAAGCGATTTTTCCAGGATGGTGGTCAGACCGCCGCGCTTGTTGCCCGGCGAAGGATTGTTGTCGAGCGACGCTCCGTGCAAGGCCACGTAGTTTTCCCACCAGGAAATCAGGCTATCGAGCTTCACCGCGACGCCTTGGTTGACCGCCCGGCTGCGCAAGAGATGTTCGGCGCCATAGATCTCCGAGGTCTCCGAGAGGATAGCGGTGCCGCTGGCGCCCGCAAGAATATCGACCGCTGCGCCGAGCGCCGGGTTCGCCGTAACGCCTGAAAGCCCGTCGGAGCCGCCACATTGCAAACCGACGATGATCTCGCTGACCGGGATCGGCACACGCCGCGCCGTTGCGACTTCCTGGGCGATTTCGTCGAGGACTCCGAGGGCGCGCTCGACCGACCGGCGGGAGCCGCCCGCTTCCTGGATGTTGAAATGGCGTTTCTCCGCGCCGGAGCCGCTCTGGCCGTAGAGCGTCAACTGGTTGACCTCGCAGCCGAGTCCGACCATCAGCACGCCGCCGAAATTGGCGTGACGGGCATAGCCGGCGAGCGTCCGGTGCAGGTTCTTCATCCCGTCGCCGGTCGACGACATGCCGCAGCCTTGATCGTGCACGATCGGCACGAAGCCATCTATACCTTCGTATCTCGGCAGGATGCGCCGGTTGGCCTCGTCGGCGATGGCTCGACAGACCGTGGTGGAACAGTTCACGCTGGCGATGATGCCGATATAGTTGCGGGTGGCGGCCCGCCCGTCGGCCCTGCGGTAACCCAGGAAAGTCCGTGCCTTGTCGGCCGCGCTTGCGGCTTCCGGCGGAACGGCGGCGCCAATCGCAAGACGGTCCTTGTCAAAGGCGAGATTGTGCGAATGCACATGGTCGCCAGCGCCTATGTCGCCGGTCGCGCGGCCAATTGCCTGCGCATATTTGATTACCGGCTCGCCGCTTGCGATGGCTCGTATCGCAACCTTGTGGCCGGGCTCGATCCGCGCCTTGGCCCTGGCGCCGCCCGGAAGCAGCTGCCCCGCCTCGATCGAGAAGGTGGCAACGGCGACATTGTCCTCCGGCGAGAGAAGGATTGAAGACGGGGCGGACAAGTGGCGGCACTCCTGAATTCATTCTTGTGCAATGGTCGCACGATCAATTTGTCTTTTATCCACAATAGACAGAAATCCGTCAACAGGTATTATGATCGAAAACTCGCGTCATGGGCCATGGCCGGCCGCAAGGGCGTGGAAAGATCGGGGCGACCGAATGCCTAGAAATCGTTGCCGCAACGAAGACAAACCTGCGCCGCCGGGCTATTGCGTCACTACTTCGGTCGGCGCCGACTCGATGAACCATGCGGTAAATCAAAATGCTACTGCAGCTTCCGAGCGTCTGGTAAGACGCCCCAAGCCGTAGAACAGCAACAGTTCCGGGCGCGACGCCCGCAGCAACAGGGGACCGGCCGGACTTTCCATGGCGAAGCAGAACACCGTTTTCAAGGATGCCTTCAATCGCTGCCTGAAGCTGCTGGCGGAGACCTCCACGCTGCCTTCCGAACCGGAACTCGGGCAGGTGCTGGGGGTGAGCCGCACCACGGTCCGGGCCATTCTTTCCCGCTGCGAGGAGCTCAAGCTGATCATCTGGGACAAACGCCGGAAGATCGTACTGCGCCGCCCGGAGCCGTCCGACTATTTTCCGACCGAAGAGACCAATTCACTTGCCGAGATCATCGAGCGCAGTTTCATGCGCCGGATTCTGGCCGGAGGCGCCGAACCCGGCATGCAGATCAACGAGCTCGAACTCGCGCGCGAGATCGGCACAGGGACGACAAGCGTACGCGAATTCCTGATCCGCTTCAGCCGCTTCGGGCTGATCGAGAAGCGGCCGAATAGCCACTGGGTGCTCAAGGGTTTTACGCGCGAGTTCGCGCTCGAACTGACTGAAGTGCGGGAAATGTTCGAGCTGAGATCCGCCGCAAGCTTCGTCGCCCTGCCGGAGGAGCACCCCGCTTGGGAGGAGCTGAAGAAGATCGAGGCGGTGCACCGCGAAATCCTCGCCGACATCGATAACCGCTACAAGGAATTTTCCGAGCTCGACGAGCGCTTCCATCTGCTGGTGCATAAATCGTCCAGCAACCGCTTCATCATCGATTTCTACGACATCATCGCGATCGTCTTCCACTATCACTACCAATGGAACAAGGCGAACTCACGTGAACGCAATGCGCGTGCGCTCGAAGAGCATCTCTCCTATATCGCCGCGCTGCAGTCGCGCGACCCGAAGCAGGTGGATCAGGCTTGCCGGCGGCATTTGAAATCGGCTCGGGAGACCCTGCTGCAAAGCATTCCGTAACCGGCTACCGGGTTATCCTAGCCCGGTAGCCGCTCAGTAGCCGGATGTGGGCCTTGAGGTCTGTTGCTCGCCTGAAAATTCCTGCCGCAAGCGCTGCGTCGCGCTGACAAGGAGCGTGACGTCGGTGCCGATGGCCATGAAATCCGCGCCGAGATCGCGGTAATCGCGCGCCTGGGCAAGATCGAGGGTCATGATGCCGCGCGCCTTGCCGGCGCGTTTGATGCGCGCGAAAGCATCGACGATAGCGGCCCGGACTTCGGGGTCGCCGGAATTGCCGAGATAGCCCATGTCCGCGGCAAGGTCGGCCGGGCCGATGAAGAGGCCGTCCACGCCGTCGAGCGCGGCGATGGCGTCGATCGCATCCAGCCCCTTGCGGCTCTCGATCTGCAGGATGAGGCAAATCTCCTCGTTGGCCGTCTGCAGATAATCGCCGATCCGCCCAAAATTCGAGGCGCGGCCAAGAGCGGCGCCGACGCCGCGAATGCCGTGCGGCGGATAGCGAACGGCGCGGACCAGTTGCTGCGCCTGCTCGACGCTATCGACCATGGGGATAAGCAGGGTCTGAACGCCGGTGTCGAGCGCCTGCTTGATGAGCGCCGTATCGCCGACGGGCAGACGAACGATCGGATGGCTGGCGCGCCCCGCGATCGCGCGGAACTGCGCCGAAAGAAGCGGCAGGTCGTTCGGCGCGTGCTCACCGTCGATCAGGAGCCAATCGTAACCGCTATCGGCGATGATTTCGGCGGCGTAGGGACTGGCCAGCGCCACCCAGAGACCGAGCTGGAAACGGTTTTCGCGGATCGCCGCTTTAAAGGGGTTCTTTGGGGCCGGCATTGATCGCTCTCCTTTAGCGGAACTAATGATCAGAGCGGATTGCCCCTCACCCTAGCCCTCTCCCCGCTTGCGGGGACTGGGACGTCACGGCTTGTCCCTTCTCCCCGCAAGCGGGGAGAAGGTGCCGGCAGGCGGATGAGGGGCAATGGCCGCAGCTTTTGCAACCCCGCTCGCGAAAAGTCCTGGTGCTCAATCACTCAGAATCGATGACAAGGCTAGCTTATTACCCGCAAAAGAAAACCGGCCAGAATGTCCCGGCCGGCTAGTTTTCCACGGGCTCTACCTCAGGCAATACCGCCGAGGCAGACGTACTTGATCTCCATGAACTCCTCGATGCCGTATTTCGAGCCTTCGCGGCCGAGGCCGGAAAGCTTGACGCCGCCGAACGGCGCCTCGGCTGTGGAGATGAGCCCGGTATTGACACCGACCATGCCGTATTCCAGCGCTTCCGCGACCCGGAAGACGCGCGCGAGATCCTTGGCGTAGAAATAGGAGGCAAGGCCGAACTCGGTGTCGTTGGCCTGGGCGATCACATCGGCCTCGTCCTTGAAGCGGAAGAGCGGGGCAACGGGCCCGAAGGTCTCCTCGCGCGCGACGGCCATCGCCTGGGTGACGTCGGCCAGCACCGTTGCCTCGAAGAACGTGCCCCCGAGGGCATGGCGCCTGCCGCCCTGGACCACGCGGGCGCCCTTGGCAAGCGCATCAGCCACATGCTCCTCGACCTTGGCGAGCGCCGGCTGGTCGATCAACGGCCCGAGAATGACACCTTCCTCCATGCCGTTGCCGGTCTTCAACTTGGCGACGGCAGCGGCAAGCTTTTCGGAGAAGGCTTCATAGACGCCGTCCTGCACATAGATGCGGTTGGCGCAGACGCAGGTCTGGCCGTTGTTACGGAATTTTGCGATCAGCGCACCCTCGACCGCCGCATCGAGATCGGCATCGTCGAAGACGATGAAAGGCGCATTGCCGCCGAGCTCGAGACCAAGTTTCTTGATCGTCGCGGCACTCTGGCGGTAGAGCTCGGCACCGACCTCGGTCGAGCCGGTGAAAGTCAGCTTACGCACGGTCGGGTTCGAGGTCATCTCGGCGCCGATCTCGCGCGCCGAACCGGTGATGACGCTGAAGAGGCCCTTCGGCATGCCGGCGCGCTCGGCGAGCACGGCAATCGCTATCGCCGAGAAGGGCGTCTGTGCGGCGGGTTTCAGCACCATCGCGCAGCCGGCGGCAAAGGCGGGGCCGGCCTTGCGGGTGATCATGGCATTGGGGAAGTTCCAGGGCGTGATGGCGGCGACGACGCCAATCGGCTGTTTCATCACCAGAATGCGCTTATCCTTCTGATGGCCGGGCACGAGATCGCCATAGACGCGACGCCCCTCTTCGGCGAACCACTCGATGAAACTGGCACCGTAGACGATTTCCCCGGTCGCTTCCGGGAGCGGCTTGCCCTGCTCCATCGTCAGGATTCGGCCGAGATCGTCCTTGTTCTCGATCATCAGCTCGAACCATCGGCGCAGCACGCCCGCCCGCTCCTTGGCGGTCTTCGCCGCCCATTCCTTCTGCACCCGCGCTGCGGTTTCGATTGCGGCCCGGGTCTCGGCGGCACCAAGCTTCGGAACACGGCCGATGATCTCACCGGTCGCCGGATTGTTCACCTCAATCGCGTTTTTCGGGTCGGCTTCGATCCAGTTTTCGCCGACGAGAGCGGCCTGGCGAAACAGCGACGGGTCTTTCAAGTTCATGGCGCGTCCTTCCTCGGAAAAAACTACAGAACTTATACAACTTTTTTAGACAGTTCGACAATCACCTTGAACGCCGTTTCTGCATCATCCTGCGTCATGCTGAATTGCCCCGCCTGAAACCGGATGGCAATGCGCCCGTCGACGCGCGTCTGCGTCAGGTAGATCCGGCCGTCGTCGTTGATCGCCTTCACCAGAGCGAGATTATGGGCGTCGGCATCGGAGCCGCCGGCATGTCGAAACGAAAAGAGAGACAGAACCGGTTCTGTAACGATTTCAAAGCCCGGTTCGTTCCGCAAGCGCTCCGCCAGATTCTCAGCCCAGCGCTGCCTCAGTCCCGAAAGCCCATGGAAGCGCAACAGGAACCACAGCTTGAGCGCCCGGAAGCGGCGCCCGAGGGGCACGGACCATTCCGAATAGTTCATGATGCCGTCCTGCCCATGCGTCTTCAGATATTCCGGCTGGATTGCCAGCGTGCGGACGAGATCGTCGGGACTGCGGACGAAATGGGCGGAGCAGTCGAACTGGGCACCAAGCCATTTATGCGGATTGAAGACGACCGAATCGGCGCCCTCGACACCCTGCCAGAGTTGGCGGAATTCCTCGCAGATCATCGCTGCCCCTGCCCAGGCGGCGTCCACGTGGACGTAGAGTCCATGTTCTCGGGCGACGCGGACGACTTCGGCAATATCATCGCAGGCGCCGACACTGGTCCCGCCTGTGCAAGCGATGATGCCCGCCGGAACATAACCTGCCTTGCGGTCAGTCTCGATCGCCGCGGCAAGGGCAACGCAGTCCATCGCCCGACGCTCGCCGACTGTCGGTATGCGGACAAGGTTCTCTTCGCCGATGCCGCTCACCCAGATGGCACGGTCTATCGAGGTGTGGACCTGGTCGGAGGAATAGACGCGGACTTTAGGATTGGCGGCGAGCCCCGCCCGATTGCCGTTCCAGGCCAAGGCCTTTTCCCGCATCACCAGAACGGCGGCGAGCGTGGCGGACGACGCGGAATCCTGAATGACACCGGAAAAATCCGCTGGCAGGCCGATCGCCTGCCGCAACCAATCCAGCATCTTCGTCTCAAGCTCGGTCGCTGCCGGTGAGGTCTGCCAGAGCATGCATTGCGCCGCGACTGCGGTGACCAAGTATTCGGCGACGACCGAGACGGGCGCGGCATTGGCCGGGAAGTAGGCAAAGAAACGCGGGTGCTGCCAGTGCGTCATGCCCGGCATGATAACTGTCTCGAAATCCTCGAAGATCCGCTCCATGGCCTCGCCGGCTTCCGGCGGGGATTGCGCGATTTCGCCCGCTATCGCGCCGGCGTCCGTCTGCGCTCGGACGGGACGATCCCGTAGCGATTGCCGGTAGTCCACACCCCAATCCGCGGCCCTGGCTGGCCAATACCTGAACGTTGCCTCGTCCATCGTCCCCTCCCATTTCCATGTTGCGGTTCCATCGATGCTGGAACTTTTGTAGCGTGACGCCGAATCCGCCCTCCTGGCCACCACCGAAACGTTGGGATCTCCCAAGCGGATTCATGCGCAAATAAGGATGTTCGTTCGTGACAGAAATCAACCATAGAAGAGCCGACCACCCGATCCACTCGATCTTCCTGGAGCGCTGGTCGCCGCGCGCCTTTACCGGCGAGGAAATCAGCGAAAAGGATCTGCTTGCCCTCTTTGAAGCGGCACGTTGGGCACCTTCGGCGAGCAACAACCAGCCGTGGCGGTTCGTCTACGCGCGCCGCGGCACCGAGCACTTCGCGTCGCTCCTGGACATTCTCGATGAAAGCAACCAGCGCTGGGCGAAAAACGCCGCGGCGATCGTCATGATTCTTTCGAAGACACATAGGCTTACCTCGACTGGCGAGATGCGACCGGCCTACACACACGCCTTCGACACCGGCGCTTCATGGTTCGCACTTGCGCTGCAGACCCGGCTTGCCGGGTTGTACGCTCATGCGATGGCGGGAATTGACCGGGACAAGGCCGTGCGCGTGCTCGGCGTACCGGAACACTACCGGGTCGAAGCCGCCGTCGCGCTCGGCAAACTTGCCGATCCGTCCACGCTTCCGGACGATCTGCGCGAGCGGGAAAAACCGAGCCAGCGCAAGCCGCTCGCCGACTTCGTCTTCGAGGGCCGGTTCAAGGCCGACTGATACCACGAAAGAAAACCGGCGCCTTTCGGCGCCGGCAATCCGTCGATTCCACACCAACAGATCAGATATCGAGGTTGGCGACGCTCAGGGCGTTTTCCTGGATGAAATCGCGCCGCGGCTCCACCTCGTCACCCATCAGGCGTGAGAACAGGCCGTCGGCGTCGGTCGCATCGGCAACCTTGACCTGCAGCAGCGAACGGACATTCGGATCGAGCGTGGTTTCCCAGAGCTGCTCGGCATTCATCTCGCCAAGACCCTTGTAACGCTGCATCGTTAGCCCCTTGCGGCCGGCCGCGAAGATCGCATCGAGCAGCGCTCGCGGACCGCTGATGGCCTGGGTGCCATCACGGCGGCGCAGCACCGGCGGTTCGGAATAGACTTCCTTCAGTTTCGGCGTCAGTTGGTCGATATGGCGGGCGTCGGAGGAGCCGATCAGCGCCATGTCGAGCACCGCGACTTCCTTGACGCCGCGCACCATGCGCTCAAGCTTCAGGCCGCCTTCCGCAGTGACCATCCCCGACCAGCCGCGCTCGGTCTCCTCGGCGATCACGTCGAGTCGGCGCGCCACTTCCGCCGCCGCGTCCTGAAATTCATCGCGCCGGCCATTCAGTTCGACATTCAACGCGCCGGCAATGGCAGCCTGCTCCACGATCGCCCGGCTGTAGCGGGAGTGCAGGCCATCCATCAGCGAACGCAAGCGCAGCGCATCATTGATGACCTCGCGCAGGTCCTGGCCGGCTCTCACCTCGCCGGACGCAAGCGCAAGGGACGCTTCCTCGAGGCCCATGCTGATCAGGTAGTCTTCGAGCGCCTTCTCGTCCTTCAGGTATTGCGTGGACTTGCCGCGCGTCACCTTATAGAGCGGCGGTTGGGCGATATAGAGGTGGCCGCGCTCGATCAGTTCCGGCATCTGCCGGAAGAAGAAGGTGAGCAGCAGCGTGCGGATATGGGCGCCGTCGACGTCGGCATCCGTCATGATGATGATCTTGTGATAGCGCAGCTTATCGGCGTTGAACTCGTCCTTGCCGATCGAGGTGCCGAGCGCCGTGATCAGCGTTCCGATTTCCTGGCTCGAAAGCATCTTGTCGAAGCGCGCGCGCTCGACATTGAGGATCTTGCCGCGCAGCGGAAGGATCGCCTGGTTCTCGCGCGAACGGCCCTGCTTGGCCGAACCGCCTGCCGAATCACCCTCCACGAGGAACACTTCCGACTTCGCCGGATCGCGCTCGGAGCAATCGGCGAGCTTGCCGGGCAGCGACGAGATATCGAGCGCACCCTTGCGGCGCGTCAACTCGCGCGCCTTGCGCGCCGCTTCGCGCGCCGCGGCCGCCTCGACAACCTTGCCAACGAGGATCTTGGCCTCGCTTGGGTGCTCCTCGAACCACGTGCTCAGTGCTTCGTTGACCAAGCTCTCGACCACAGGTCGGACCTCAGACGAAACGAGCTTGTCCTTGGTTTGCGAGGAAAACTTCGGATCCGGCACCTTGACAGAGAGAACCGCCGTCAAGCCTTCACGGCAATCCTCACCCTGAAGCGTGACCTTTTCCCTTTTTGTGATTCCGGACGAATCGGCATAGGACGTTACCTGACGCGTCAGTGCGCCGCGGAAGCCGGCCATATGGGTGCCGCCATCACGTTGCGGGATGTTGTTGGTGAAGCAGAGCACGTTCTCGTGGTAGCTGTCGTTCCACCACATCGCCACCTCGACGGTGATGCCGTCTTTCTCGCCGCGGATCGAGACCGGCTTGTGCACGAGCGGCTTCTTCGCCCGATCAAGATAGGCGACGAAGGCCTCCAGTCCGCCTTCATACATCAGCTCATCGCGGCGGATGTCCGAATGGCGCTTGTCGGTCAACACGATGCGGACGCCGGAATTCAGGAAGGCGAGCTCACGCAGGCGGTGTTCAAGTATCCCGTAGTCAAATTCTATGTTCGAGAAGGTCTGCTCGCTCGGGAGGAAGGTGACTTCCGTGCCGGTCTCGCTTCCAGCATCTCCGGTAACCGTCAGCGGCCCATCGGCAACGCCGTGGGTGAAGCTCATCTCATGAATCTTGCCGGCGCGGCGGATCTTGAGTTTCAGCGAGACGGACAGCGCATTGACGACGGAAACGCCCACGCCGTGCAGGCCGCCCGAGACCTTGTAGGAGTTCTGGTCGAATTTGCCGCCGGCGTGAAGCTGCGTCATGATGACCTCGGCCGCCGAGACGCCCTCTTCCCGGTGGATGTCGGTCGGGATGCCGCGGCCGTTGTCGGTCACCGTCACCGAACCCTCCGGATTGAGCGTCACCGTGACGATATCCGCATGACCGGCAAGCGCTTCATCGATCGCGTTGTCGACGACCTCATAGACCATGTGATGCAGACCGGAACCATCGTCGGTGTCGCCGATATACATGCCCGGCCGCTTGCGTACGGCATCGAGCCCTTTCAGCACCTTGATGGAATCGGCACCATATTCGGCGATGGCGCCGGTTTCGGTCTCAGGAAAATCGGTCATTCGGCTTCAGGTCTTTCCAGGTTTTGCGAACGTCGTGATTCAGTGCGAATCACAGCGCGAGAGGCCTCGCGGAATATAGGAAATTTGTCCACGGGTTCCAAATCCCGGGCCGCGCGAGACGGCCGGGAAAGGCTTTCATCCCCTGTCATTATCAGGAATTGTGGCTTTTTCCAAAATATCTTCCAAAGCCCGGATCGTCTCCTCCGACAAACTGCGAATCTGGCCGCTCAACCGGTTGGCAAACGCGGTGTGGCCGGGCGGCAGGCCGGACGTGTCGAGTACGACCTTCGGGTCGGAAATGTCGGCGATCCGGAAGAGCTCGTCCGCCTCGTCCCAGATGACGTTGAAATAGCCGGCGACGCGTTGGAGGAAGTCGAAACTCGGTGCCCCGCGTTTGCCGTGTTCAAGCGCCGAAAGGTAGGCCGCCGAAACGCCGATTGCAGCCGCCATCTGCTTTTGCGACACGCCCTTCCGGCGCCGCAGTTCGCGCATGGCCTCGCCAAAGGGCGTCATATCGCACTTCCCTTGGCACGCGCCAAGCGGACATAAAGCGCACCCTCACCGCCATGGTTTCGCGCCGCCGGCTCGTAGGACGAGATCAGAGACCGGAACTCCGGAAGCGAAAACCAGAGCGGCACCGCCCGTTTCAGCGCGCCATCACTACCGAGCGATGTGCCCTTGCCAGTGATGACCAGCACTTGGCGAAGGCCGCGCTCGTGCGCCTTAAGGAGAAACTGCAAGAGGAGGCCATGGGCTTCACTCTGGATCATGCCGTGCAGGTCGATCCGCGCTTCAAGCGCCAGACGGCCCTTTGAGAGCTTGCGTTTCACCGGTCTCTCGAGCGGATGATGACGGCGCTCGGGCTTGCCTTTGCTGAGCGCAAAGCCCTGTTCATTTTTTTCACGCGAGGCTGCCGCAAGGTTCGGAGATTCCGGCGCCGCGGCGAGCGACTCCTTTTCGCTCTCGCCAAGCAGATCCGCAAGATCGTCGAGGCGGCCGGGCATTGGCCTGGTCGAACGTGCGACCTTCCCCCAAAGAATGCGATCCTCTGGCGAAAGCTTCTTTTCCTTAGCCATGGCGGTATCTGGCCGCGGCCGCACGAGGAACGAAGATGAAGAAGTCCGCGGCATCGCGCACCGATCCAGCGAGATCGCCCGCCGCGTCACCGGATCCGGTAAAGATGTCTCCCCGCGCAGGCCCGACGATCGCAGAACCGGTGTCCAGCGCGAGCATCAGACGCGCGAACGAACGCCCACCGTCGAGATGGGTCAGGGTCTCGCTGGCGATGTAGAACGGGACGCCGAAGGTGTGAATGAGCCGATCGACCGCAAGCGACCGGCCCGGCTCCAGCGGCACCTTTGCCGCGGCAACGGGGCCCAGGTCTTCATCATCTACCGACGCCTCGCGAAAGAAGATGAAGGACCGATTGTGCCACAGAACTTCGTCCACCTCTTCAGGATGCGCGGCAAGCCAATTGCGGATGCTGGCCATAGACACGGTTGCGGCATCTATTTCTCCGCGATCGATCAGCAGCTTTCCGATTGCGGAAAAGCGGTGCCCGGTCTTTGCCGCATAGGTTATGCGGCGGCGCGATCCGTCCGGATAGACCAGTCGGGCTGCACCCTGCACATGAACGAAAAAGACATCGACCTTCGAGCGGGCATAGGCGATCTCAAGCCCGCGCCCCGCGAGAAGACCCCGCTCGATCGCCTGGCGGTCCGGGTACTCTTCGATCTGATCGCCCGAAAGGCGACCGAAGGCGAAATAGGGATCCATACCTTCCGGCCGGTTCGCGTCGTCGACATCGATCAAATCGGCCGGTCTGCGATAGAAGGGAAAGCGAAAGATCTCATCCGCCTCGGCGCGAACCTCGATCTCCGGCTCGTAGAAGGCGGTGACGAAGCCCGTCCCGCCCTCGCTGGTCCGGACCCTGAACGGGAGGAACTGCTGCTCGAAGAAGGCGCGCGCAGCCGTCGGACTAGAAACATTGACGCCGGCCGCCTCGAAAGCGGGCAACAGGTCGGCCACGGAAATGCCGAGCGAGCCCGTCTTGTAGGGTTTGGCCGTGGCGACGTGGTGATGGCAGCGCCGAAGAGCCGCAATGACGGGTGTCGGGTCGTCCGCCTGCCAACCCGGCAATTCCGAAAAGGCAACCGGCTCGAGATGAAAGGCCATGATCGCCTCAGTTTTCCGATTCTGTGGCGATCAGCTTCCAGTTCGGATCACGCGATCGGATATCACGTGCAAAGGTCCAGAGGTCGTTCACCTCTGCAACGGAGTCGGCATCGCCATCTATCAGCTTGCCCTGTTTGTCATAGGTGGCGGAAATGAGCTGGCTGATGATCCGGACGGTGATATTTTCCTCGTTGTCCTTGATTTCCGCATGGGTGATGTCGGCCTTCTCGATGCCGACAAAGGTGGATTTGACCACCTCGCCCCTGGCCTCCCGCTCAGAAATGGCGGCATCGAAGCCCTCGTAGACCTCGCGCGACAACAAACCCTTGAGCGTCTTGCGGTCGCCATCCGCGAAGGCCATGACGATCATCTCGTAGGCCATCTTGGCGCCGTTGACGAACTCCTCCGGATTGAAGCTGCGATCGGCATCGCTCAGAGCCCTGAGCTGGCCGTTCAAAGGCGTGCCAACCTTGGCAAAGGTATCGATGGCTGTGTAGCGGGACTCCTCCTCGGCCGCACTTTCGCGACGGGGGAGTTGCACGACCTTGCCGTTGTCGGTGTTCTCCGGCCCCTTGCTCACCTCGCGCGGCGAATAGGGATCGAAAGGCGGGCGTTCACTGCCGGTCCGGCGCCCCAGAACGCTGCGCAACTGCAGGAAGATGACCACGGCAGCGATCAGGAAAAAAAACGTGATGAAGTCAAAAGAGCCCATTTCCACCCGGAACCGCTGTTAGAATTACTCTGAACTATTCCATATAGTCCGCAAGGATAAACCATTCAAATGGCGATGTCGCACCCTTAAACCGGAGGCCAACCAATTGCACGAAACTTCTTGGGAGCGGCGCCGATGCGTTCCTTGATCCTCCCGCTTGTCATCCTCGGGCTTCCGCTCGCCGAAATCGCCGGCTTCGTCATCGTCGGTCGCGAAGTCGGGCTGCTGGCGACGCTGCTCCTCGTATTCCTGAGCGGTGCGGTCGGCATCGTCTTGCTGCGCATCCAGGGATTCGAGGTGTTTCGCCGCGTGCAGGAGTCGGCTCGCGCGGGCCGCGATCCGGGCCGTGACGTTCTGGAGGGCGCGCTGGTCTTCGTCGCAGCGATCCTCCTGATCGTTCCGGGTTTCATCAGCGACATAATCGGTCTGTTCTTGTTCCTTCCGCCGATAAGGCGCGCCTTCGCCACATTCCTGCAGACAAGATTGACTATAGTGACGGCCGGAACCGGTTTTTATCGCTCCGGCACTGCCGAAAGCGGCAGGCGAACGGGGCCACGCGTCATCGATCTGGACGAGGATGAATTCTCCCGGGAAAAGAAGGATGACGATGGGTCGAAGCCCACGAACCGGATTTCCCGCTGAAATCACGGCGGTAAACGACAAGGCGCCGCGCGCTTTTCCCCATTCACCCGGGAACGGGTTTATAATGCGTGAGGCGAAGGTACGGAACGGGCGAAAATCGCTCGTCTCGTACCGCTGCTGCATGTTTTCTTGAATCGCAGCCAAGGATGAAACACGCAGCAATCCAAAGTGCTACAGCGTTCTTCGCGCGGTCGATGAGACGCGCGGCGCTGTAGGAAAGGCCCGGATGGCAAGGGTTGTAAGCCCAAGTCCGAAATGTTAGATGGCCTCACCGATTTGATGTCCGAGGAAACCCTTATGACGACTGATACCGCATCCACTGGCAACGGCGGCGCCCAGCAAAGCCCTGCACTCAATATCCTGGCCCAGTATGTCAAGGATCTTTCCTTCGAGAATCCCGGTGCGCCGCGTTCTCTGCAGGCCCGTGACCGCGCCCCGTCGATCAACATCAATGTCAACGTCAACGCCAATCCGCTCGCCGAGAACGATTTCGACGTCGTTCTGTCGCTGAATGCGGAAGCAAAGGACGGCGACAAGCTTCTGTTCAACGTCGAACTCGCCTATGGCGGCGTATTCCGTGTTTCCGGTTTTCCGCAGGAGCACATGCTGCCACTGCTCTTCATCGAGTGCCCGCGGCTTCTCTTCCCGTTCGCGCGCCAGATCGTCTCCGACGCAACCCGCAACGGCGGTTTCCCGCCGCTGATGATCGATCCGATCGATTTCGCGCAGATGTTTGCCCAGCGCATGGCCGAAGAAAAGGTCCGCGCCCAGGTCGCCAACAGCAACGACACGGCCAACTGATCCGCTGTCGGCTAGTTCCTAAAGAAAGAGGCCCGGTTTACGCCGGGCCTTTTTCTTTCAGCACTCGTATTTCGACCAGATTGCCTTGTTGCCGATCTTGGCGATAAGGGCGACATGTGCCGCGATTTCGGCCTCCGTCAACCGGACCGGCAAAGGTCGCGGCCGCTGCAGGACGATGATCGGTCCGTCCTCGGCTTCGATCGTCTGGCCGCCGGCCACGCTCGTTACGAGGCCAAGCGCCGCCTGCCGGCCGCCGATCATCTCGATGTAGACTTCCGCCAGGAGTTCGGAGTCGAGAAGCGCGCCGTGCTTGGCTCGATGGGAATTGTCGATGCCATAGCGCCGGCAGAGGGCATCGAGTGAATTCGGGCCCATCGGATGTTTTCGCCTGGCGAGAACGAGTGTGTCCGTCACATATTCGCTCACTACCGGCGGAAGGCCCAAACGGGCAAATTCGGCGTTGATGAAGCTGATGTCGAAGGTGGCGTTGTGCGCCACCCAGCGCGCGCCGCCGAAAAACTCGAGGATCTCGTCGGCGACGTCGGCAAAGCTCGGCTTGTCCTTCAGAAATTCGTCAGTGATGCCGTGGACGGCCAAGGCGTCCGGGTGGACCTTGCGGTCGCCTGGATTGATGTAGAGATGCAGCGTACGCCCCGTCGGAAACTGGTTTTCAAGCTCGACGCCGCCGATTTCGATCACGCGGTCGTCGCGGCTGTCGAGGCCCGTCGTTTCCGTATCGAAGATGATTTCACGCATACAGTCTCTCCTGGGTCAGGCTGGATCGGAGCGAATCAATCCGGGACCACATGCGGTCGAATCTAGCAACTTGAAGCGCTGTACGGGACAAAAAACCGGCGCGCACGACCGCCCATCCCCTAGCTTGCACGCAAGCGGGCGACGATCGCCCGAATTTGCGCTCGGGTGACGTCGAAACTGTCGCTCGTGTCGATGATATGGTCCGCCCGTTCGCGCTTTTCGCTGTCGGGGATCTGGCGCGCGAGGATCATCGCAAATTTTTCCTCCGTCATTCCCGGCCGCTTCATGACCCTTTCCCGCTGTTTTTCGGGCGCACAGGTGACGACGACGACCTGGTCGACGCGTCCTTCCGCCTTCGTTTCGAAAAGCAGGGGAATGTCGAGGACAACAAAGGGTGCACCGGCAGCCCGGTGCCGGTCGATGAATTCCCTCTCCTTGGCACGAACGAGCGGATGCACGATCTGCTCCAGTTCACGAAGCCGCCCGGGGCTGGCAAGGAGCTGCCGCGAAAGCTCGGCCCGGTCGATGACCCCGTCCTTTGCCACACCGGGAAATGCAGCTTCGACCGGTGCCACCGCTTCACCGCGATAGAGTTCGTGGACCGCGTCGTCGGCGTCGTTCACCGGAACGCCGAACTCGCGGAACATCTGGGCCGCGGTCGACTTGCCCATTCCGATCGATCCCGTGAGCCCGACAATGATCATCCGTGACTGTCCATATCGTGAATGATGATCTGCCGAAGGGTTTCGTCGACTACCGGCCGGCGGCCAAACCATTTTTCGAATCCGGGCACCGCCTGATGCAACAGCATGCCAAGCCCGTCGACGATCGCAAAGCCCTGATCTTCGGCCTGGCGCAGCAATGGCGTTTTGAGCGGCACATAGACAATATCCGTGACGACCGCCCCCTCGTCCATCATCGAGAAATCGATCTCCGGCGCCGGCTCGCCATCCATGCCGAGCGAGGTCGTGTTGACGAAAAGCCCCGCGCCCGACATCACTTCGGGCAAGGCCCCGAGCGGGTGGGCGTGGACGGCG
The DNA here is from genome assembly GCF_030124405.1 of Sinorhizobium sp. 7-81. Classification (NCBI taxonomy): domain Bacteria; kingdom Pseudomonadati; phylum Pseudomonadota; class Alphaproteobacteria; order Hyphomicrobiales; family Rhizobiaceae; genus Sinorhizobium; species Sinorhizobium sp. 7-81. Next base: position 80,489 of record NZ_JASKLT010000005.1, read on the forward strand.
GCGCCGAAGCGATCCGCCAGTTCCTGCGCCCTCTCGGGTGTGCGGTTTACCACATGGATTGCCTTGACACCGCGATCGCGCACCGCCTGGATCACTGCGCGACTTGCACCGCCGGCGCCGAGGACGACGGCGGTCGAAATTCTGTCCCACCCTTTCGCGCGCTCGTCGAGATTGGCGACGAACCCTCGCCCGTCGGTGTTCGTCGCGCAAATCTCTCCGTCTTCAACCCACAAGGTATTGGCGGCGCCGAGCTCGGCGCTCAGTTCGTCCGGACGATCGGAAAGGCGGAATGCGGCTTCCTTATGGGGAATGGTGACGTTGCCGCCACAGAGTCCGGAAGCGCCGCTCTTCAGTTGAAGCATGAATTCCGGAAAGCCTTCCGGCGGGATCTCATAGGCCCTATAGCTGCCGGCAATCCCCAACTCCCTCAGCCAATAGCCGTGGATCAGCGGCGAGCGCGAATGCCTCACCGGAAATCCGGTGACGAAGGCATGGTTAACAAATGTTTCACGTGAATCACGCATCGATCGAGCCCAGGTCACGGAGTTTCGAGAGGAGCGGCAACATCGGCAAGCCGAGAATCGTGAAATAGTCGCCTTCGATCTTTTCGAAAAGCTGGATGCCCTCGCCTTCGAGCTGATAGGCGCCGACGCTTGCAAGCGCCTTCTCGCCGACCCTTGCAAGGTGTCTTTCGATGAAGCCCCGAGTGAGCGGCCGCACTGTCATATGGGCAGAGGAAACGTGGCGCCAGACGACCTCGCCGTCACGGACGAGAACGATCGCACTGTTCAGACTGTGCGTCTTTCCGGACAGCGAAAAGAGATGGTCGGCCGCCTCGTCCATGTCCTTCGGCTTGTGATAGACGCGCGACCCGAGCGACATGGTCTGATCCGAACCGATGACGAGCGCGCCATCGAAATGCCGTGCGACATCCCTTGCCTTGGCCTCCGCCAATTCCAGCGCGACATCCGATGGCGAAGCGCCGCTTGCCTCGAGCGGTTGCTCCAATGCCCGCTCGTCCACGTTGGCGGCTCTTGCCTGAAATGTCAGCCCGGCGTTTTCCAACAGCGCGCGACGAAAGGGACTGGCGGAAGCCAACACGAGTGCGGTCGTCATTGTTAAATCCCGGGTTTTCCTGTTTCGCTCTATCTGAGCCGCGGGCGCAGGGCAACGATCGCAGCGGCGGTTTCCTCTATCGACCGGCGCGTCACGTCGATCATTGGCCAATTGTTGCGCGCACAGAGCGAGCGGGCATATTTCAACTCCTCGGCGATCGAGGCCCGGTCGGTATACTGTTCGCCATGGAAGCTCTGGGTCGTCCCGAGCAGGCGGTGCTGGCGCACCTGCGAGATCCTGTCGGCGGTCGCGATAAGGCCAACGACGAGCGGTTTCGTCGCGCTGATCAGACCGTCTGGCAACGGCACTCCAGGCACGATCGGGATGTTCGCCGTTTTGATGCCGCGATTGGCAAGATAGATGCTCGTCGGCGTCTTCGACGTACGACTTACGCCGACAAGAACGACATCGGCCTCGTCGAAATCCGCCGGCATCTGGCCATCGTCATGGTCCATGGTGAAGTTCAGCGCCTCGATCCGGGCGAAATACTCGGCGTCCATGACGTGCTGCGCTCCCGAGCGGCGCCGGGATGGCGAGCCGAGATAAGACTGAAACAGATCGATGATCGGGTCCAGCACCGAAACACAAGGCACGCCGATCTCGCGGCAGCGCTGATCGATGATGTCGGCAAGCTCGCGGTCGACGATCGTGTAAAGAACAATGCCCGGCGCGCCATCGATCGCGTCCAGCACCTGCATCAGCTGCTTCCGGTTCCGGATCAGCGGATAGACATGCTCCAGCGCATGCGACGACTGGAATTGCGCCGCAGCCGCGCGCCCCGCTGCAATCAGAGTCTCGCCCGTCGAATCGGAGACGAGATGCAGGTGGAAATAGTTTTTTCGGTTCTCCACGCAATTCTCCGGGGGCTGTTGATAGGCCGGGACAAAAACAGCTAACGGCGCGGCAGCCGTTCAGGCAAGTGGAAAAGCGCCGACTTATTCACATCCCAGCCTCTTCCGGAGAACGTCGAGCGCCTCATGTGGACAAGACTCATGGCGACGACAAAATGTCACGCGATTCGACAGCTTGTCCACAGAAAGCGCAAGATTCGCGAACCACGTAAGTTTCGGACTTTTCAATGTTTTCTGCTCTTTCCTCGCTCCGTTGCGGAAAATTGCCTATTTTCTCCCGGCATCGCACGGCTCCAGTGGGAGCACTGGATGAACTGCGGAGGGATTTTAATCCTTGATAGCCACCGACTCTAAGAAATAGAAACCTTTTAGATTCAGTTTGATTATTAGATTGGGAGAAGTCGCGGGTGAGCGTGAAACGTCGCAAGGTCCTCGAGGTGCTGGACGGGAAATGTCTCACGCCTCCACCGATCTGGCTCATGCGCCAGGCGGGACGTTACCTCCCGGAATATCGTGAGACGCGGGCGAAGGCGGGAAGCTTCCTCGATCTTTGCTACACTCCCGAACTGGCCGTGGAAGTGACATTGCAGCCGATCCGGCGATATGCTTTCGACGCCGCAATCCTCTTTTCCGATATCCTCGTGATCCCGGATGCGCTTCACCGGAATGTGCGCTTCGAGGAAGGTCACGGGCCGAAGATGGATCCGATCGACGCGGACGGCATTGCGCGCCTGAGTGCCGCCGGCGTCTCCGATCACCTGCGGCCGGTGTTCGAGACGGTTTCGCGGCTGCGTCGGAAGTTGCCGGCGGAGACGACGCTGCTTGGTTTCTGTGGCGCACCATGGACCGTAGCGACCTACATGATCGCCGGGCACGGGACGCCGGATCAGGCTCCTGCCCGTCTGTTCGCCTATCGTTACCCGAAAGCGTTCGACGATCTGCTGGCGTTCCTGGCCGACATTTCGGCGGACTATCTGGTGGAGCAGATCGACGCGGGTGCGGATGCGGTGCAAATCTTCGATTCCTGGGCGGGTGTGCTGGGCGAGGAGGAATTCGCCCGTTTCGCCGTCGAGCCCGTCCGGCGGTTGATCGCTTCCGTTCGCGCGAGGCGACCGGCAGCCAAGGTCATTGCCTTCGCGAAGGGCGCGGGGCTTTTGCTCAAGGATTATCGGCAGTCGACCCGCGCCGACGCGATCGGGCTCGACTGGTCGGTGCCCCTGTCGTTTGCGGCCGAGCTCCAGAAGGATGGCCCCGTCCAAGGGAATCTGGATCCTATGCGGGTCGTCGCCGGCGGTGCCGCTTTGGAAAGCGGAATCGACCGGATCCTCGATGCGCTCGGAAACGGGCCGCTGATCTTCAATCTGGGCCATGGGATTACGCCGCAGGCGGACCCGGAGCACGTCGCGGCGCTGGTTTCGCGGGTCCGCTGGAGACGATGATGCTGGAGCGCCAGACCGACAGCGGCCCGGGGAACAGAGCGCGCCTGCGCGCCTGGATCGCCCTCTCCGCCTTTGCCCTGCTGCTGGTCGGCCTGTTCGTGCTACAGCCGGACGATCTCTACCTTTGGATCAAGGCGTTGCACGTCATTGCGGTCATATCCTGGATGGCAGCGCTTCTCTACATGCCGCGCCTCTTCATCTACCACACCGACGCGGCGCCGGGATCGGCGCAGTCCGAGACGTTCAAGATGATGGAACGGCGCTTGCTGAAGGTCATCATGAACCCGGCGATGATGATCTCATGGGCGCTCGGCCTTTATCTCGCCTGGAGCGTTTATGGCTTTCAGGGCGGCTGGCTGCACGCCAAGCTGTTTTTCGTCGTGCTACTAACGATCGTGCACATGCATTTCAGCCGCGCAGTGAAAGCGTTCGAGCGGGACGAGAATCACCGCGATGCTCGCTACTGGCGGCTGATGAACGAAGCACCGACACTGCTGATGATTCTCATCGTCATCATGGTCGTGGTGAAACCATTTTGAATTCAATCGATTTTTAGCTGCAATAGTTGTCGCTAATTTGTGCGAGCCCCTTGCGGCGTTTCACGTGAATCGCTATTTTCCCTCATCTCCTTCTTCTCGTGGCTTGTGACAAAGTTTAGAGCCTGCCTCTTCCCTCTCGCAGCTCCCTTACAAAATCACGCCAACCTCCATTCCCCATACGACACGTGGACTCTTCATGGCTGAAATGAAGCTTCAAGAACTTAAGAACAAGACGCCGACCGATCTCCTGGCCTTTGCCGAAGAGCTCGAGGTCGAGAACGCCAGCACGATGCGCAAGCAGGAGTTGATGTTCGCAATCCTCAAGATGCTCGCCACGCAGGATACGGAGATCATCGGTGAAGGCGTCGTTGAGGTGCTGCAGGACGGGTTCGGCTTCCTCCGCTCCGCCAATGCAAACTACCTTCCCGGCCCGGACGATATCTATATTTCGCCCTCGCAGATCCGCCGGTTTTCCCTGAAGACCGGCGATACAGTCGAAGGACCGATTCGTGGTCCGAAGGAAGGCGAGCGTTATTTCGCGCTGCTGAAGGTCAACACGATCAACTTCGACGATCCGGAAAGAATCCGCCATAAGGTGCATTTCGACAACCTGACGCCGCTCTATCCGAACGAGCGGTTCAAGATGGAACTCGAGGTTCCGACGTCGAAAGATCTTTCCGCGCGCGTCATCGATCTGGTGGCGCCGCTTGGAAAGGGCCAGCGCGGGCTGATCGTGGCACCGCCACGCACCGGTAAGACGGTGCTGCTGCAGAACATCGCTCACTCGATCACCGCCAACCATCCGGAGTGCTATCTGATCGTTCTCCTGATCGACGAACGGCCGGAAGAAGTGACCGACATGCAGCGTTCGGTGAAGGGCGAAGTGGTCTCCTCGACTTTCGACGAGCCGGCGACGCGCCACGTGCAGGTTGCAGAGATGGTCATCGAGAAGGCGAAGCGCCTCGTCGAGCACGGCAGGGACGTCGTTATTCTGCTCGACTCGATTACGCGCCTCGGCCGCGCCTATAACACCGTAGTGCCGTCATCCGGTAAGGTCCTGACCGGCGGTGTCGATGCCAACGCGCTCCAGCGCCCGAAGCGTTTCTTTGGTGCGGCGCGCAACATCGAGGAAGGCGGCTCGCTGACGATTATCGCCACCGCGCTGATCGATACCGGCAGCCGCATGGACGAAGTGATCTTCGAAGAATTCAAGGGCACCGGTAACTCCGAAATCGTCCTCGATCGCAAGGTCGCCGATAAGCGCATCTTCCCGGCGATGGACATTCTGAAGTCCGGGACGCGCAAGGAGGATCTCCTGGTGCCGCGGCAGGATCTCCAGAAGATCTTCGTTCTTCGCCGCATCCTTGCTCCGATGGGCACCACCGATGCAATCGAGTTCCTGATCGACAAGCTGAAGCAGACGAAGACGAACGGCGATTTCTTCGAATCGATGAATACCTGATAGGTTTTCAAGTTTCTCGGATTTCAAATGGCCAAGGCGCGGCGCGTCTTGGCCATTTTCATTTTGTGGTATTCCGTCGAGATTCATTAGCCGGATTCGGCGTGAACACATGGCGCGCGCCTGTCCGTTCGCCGCGATGATTCACGTGAAACACGTGCGTCGCGTTTCACATGAATGGTGGCGCCGTTGTGAGATACTTGATTTCCGGCGCCGCTGGGTGCATAAGTCGCGGCGCTCTGCATCCTGTGCAGAAATGGCGAGAGTTGCTTGGCAGAACGAAGACGATGCCGTTCAAAGAAGCAGCCGCTCTAACCCTCAATGACAGAAATCGAACCGAGCTCGCGGCACTATGCAGTGCGCTCGGGATGGCCGGTAGCCGCGATGCAGTTTACGGATACGATATACGCACTTTCGAGCGGCGCCTTGCCGGCGGGCGTTGCGGTTATCCGCATCAGCGGACCGGCAACGGCCAACGCAGTTGCGCAGCTTTGCGGATCCTTGCCGCAAGCTCGCTCCGCGAGCCTGAAAACGATTCGGACTCGAAATGGTGATGCGTTGGATAGCGGGCTGGTGGTCTATTTTCCGGGGCCCGCTTCCTTTACGGGCGAAGACTGCTGCGAGTTGCAGGTTCACGGCGGGCGAGCCGTCGTTCACGCCATACTGGATGAGCTTGCGGGAATTGACGGCCTGCGCCACGCGGATGCGGGCGAGTTTTCACGGCGTGCATTTCAGAACGGCAAGATGGATCTGGTAGAGGTCGAGGGCCTTGCCGATCTGATCGCGGCCGAGACGGAGATGCAGCGGCGGTTGGCGCTCGAACACTCGGGCGGCGGCCAGTCTTCGCTCTACGAAGGTTGGGCGCGTCGCCTGACGCATGCGCGGGCGATGATCGAAGCCGAACTTGATTTCGCCGATGAGGAGGACGTCCCGGGTTCGGTCAGCGCATCGATCTGGAAGGACGTGGAGAAGCTCCGTGGTGAGATCGGCGCGCATATCGGCCAGGCAGGTTTGGCGGAAATAATTCGCGATGGTCTCAAGATCGTCATTGCCGGTGAGCCGAATGCCGGGAAGTCGAGTCTGCTGAATGCGTTGGCCAAGCGCGACATCGCCATCGTCACCGAAATCGCCGGAACGACTCGTGACATTATTTCGGTCGACCTTTCCTTAGCCGGATTCTCCGTTAAGTTGTTCGACACCGCAGGGTTGCGGGAGACCGAAGAACTCGTCGAGCGAGAGGGAATTCGGCGCGCACTCGAGACTATCGGAAGGGCCGATCTCGTGCTCCTGTTATCGGATAATCCGGCACGTTTTGCGGTTAGTGAAGCCGTTCCGGGTAATGTCCCGCTCATAAGGGTCGCGACCAAGATTGATCGTGGCGATGTTTCGTGGCTGCCAAGCGATGCGGATGTATTCCTGTCGACCAAGACCGGGGCCGGCATCGCCGACCTGCTCGACGTATTGGGGACCTACCTCCCCGATCTGGCGGGCAAGACGTCATTGTCGATGCCATCGCGAAAGCGTCATGTCGATTGCCTTCGCCAAGCGAGCGCGGCTTTGGAGCGCAGTTTATCGTCGGCGGCCCTGGGACTGGACATTCAGGCGGAGCAACTTCGCGTTGCCGGCGATGCGCTCGGCCGGATCACGGGGCGGGTCGACGTGGAGAACCTGCTCGATGTGATATTTTCAGAGTTCTGTATCGGAAAATAGTTAGACCGGGCAAATACAGCGCCGCGAGTCATTCACAGCGTTTCACGTGAAACCGCTTGACTCGACCAGTGAAATTCAGAATCAGGCTTTATAGCTGGAGATTGGGAATGACGAGTTATGATGTCATCGTGATTGGCGGCGGACATGCCGGCTGCGAGGCCGCCTCTGCATCCGCGCGACTCGGCGCCAGCACGGCCCTCATCACGCATAGGCGCGATACGATCGGCGTCATGTCTTGCAATCCGGCCATCGGCGGCTTGGGCAAGGGGCATCTGGTCAGGGAGATTGACGCTCTCGACGGGCTGATGGGACGCGTCGCCGACGCTGCGGGCATACAGTTCCGGCTGCTTAACCGCCGCAAGGGACCTGCGGTACGGGGCCCGAGGACGCAGGCGGATCGAAGGCTCTATCGTGAGGCGATGCAGCGCGCGATCGGCACTGTCCAGAATCTGTCGGTCATCGAGGGCGACGCGTTCGACCTGCTGACCGAGAATGGAGCCGTTTGCGGCGTCGTCATGAAGGACGGCCGAACCTTTCGCGCGGCGGCCGTCGTGTTGACCACGGGCACTTTCCTCAAGGGTTTGATCCATATCGGCGATCGAAAGATTCCGGCGGGGCGTGTCGGAGAAGAACCGTCGCTTGGTCTTTCCGAGACGTTGGCTCGTTTCGGGCTCAACCTCGGAAGGCTGAAGACCGGGACGCCGGCTCGCCTCGACGGCCGCACGATTGACTGGGACCGGGTCGGTCGCCAGGGGCCGGACGAGGATCCGGTGCCATTCTCGTTCCTGACAGATGAGATCGCCAACCGGCAGATCGATTGCGGCGTGACACGCACAACAGAAACCACGCACAGGCTCATCGCCGACAATATCCATAGATCTGCGATGTATTCGGGCCAGATCGAGGGTGTCGGTCCGCGCTATTGCCCATCGATCGAGGACAAGATCGTTCGCTTCGGCGAGCGGGATGGCCATCAGATCTTTCTGGAGCCAGAGGGACTCGATGACGATACGGTCTATCCCAACGGAATTTCGACCTCGCTGCCCGAGGATGTTCAGGGTGCCTTTATCCGGACGATCCCGGGACTGGAGAACGTGACAATCCTGCAGCCTGGGTATGCGATCGAGTACGATCACGTCGACCCGCGGGAGCTGCAACTGTCCCTGGCGGTCCGAAAGGCGCCCGGTCTGTTCCTTGCAGGTCAGATTAACGGAACGACCGGGTACGAAGAAGCGGGCGCTCAAGGGCTGGTCGCCGGATTGAATGCCGCCCTCGCCGCAATGGGACGCCCGCCATTTCAGTTCAGCCGCACAGACTCCTATATCGGCGTGATGATCGATGATCTCACATCGCGCGGTATCGCCGAACCCTACCGGATGTTCACGTCGCGCGCCGAGTACCGGCTCTCGCTCCGGGCTGACAATGCCGACATGCGGCTGACCCCGGTGGGCGTGGGTCTCGGGCTCGTCGGTGAGGCGCGTCAGCAGCGTTTCGTCGAGTGGAAAGGTGCCTATGAAAACGGGCGCACACTCCTGCAGTCCCTCTCTGTGACGCCGTCGGAAGGCAAGCGATTTGGCTTGAAACTGAACCAGGATGGTCAGCGGCGATCGGCATTTGAAATCCTGTCCTACCCCGAGCAATCGATAGGCGGGTTAAAACCCCTCTGGCCGGAACTCGACGCGATTGACCGGCGCGTGGTCGAAGCGCTGGAGATCGACGCTGCCTATGCTGTCTATATGGAGAGGCAGGCTGCGGACATCGCCGGCATTCGCCGGGAAGAAAGCACCAGCATTCCGGAGGACTTCGACTACAGTCTGCTGCCCGGATTGTCGAACGAGCTGAAGCAGAAGCTGACGCAAAAACAGCCCCGCAACCTGGCGCAGGCCATGAAGATCGACGGTATGACGCCGGCCGCCGTGTCGCTGATTCTCACCTGGTTGAAGCGGCAGGATCGAGAGGTGCGGCGTGTGGAGAGGCAGAGCGTACAATGAAAACGAGTCTGGCCGAAAGCTTGATCGGATTGCGTGTTTCACGTGAAACGGTCGAGAAGCTGGAACACCTTGGCGCCTTGTTTCAGAAGTGGGCGAAGTCCATCAATCTCGTCGCGCCATCGACGCTCGAGGATCTGTGGCGGCGCCACATCGTTGACAGCCTGCAGATTTTCCAATTGTCCCCCGCGCCGAAGACCTGGGTCGACCTTGGCAGCGGCGGCGGTTTTCCGGGTGTGATAACAGCAATCTGTCTGTCGGAACTCGGCGACGGCTGGGTTCATCTGGTCGAAAGCAACAACAAGAAATGCGCATTTTTGCGTGTGGCTCTGAATGAAACCGGCGCGCGCGGCTCCGTGCATCCGATTCGAATCGAGAATGCGAGTGCAATTATACCCCGTTGCGATGCTATTTCGGCGCGCGCACTCGCGGATTTGAGCCAATTGTTGGATTATTGTGCACCCTGGATGCTCGGTGAAGGTGACAATGCAGTGGCATTCTTCCATAAAGGGCGGGATTACCAGGAGGAAATCGACAAAGCCGTTAGCCGCTTTCAATTCGATCTGGTAAAACATGCGAGTGTCGTCGAGCCAGATTCGGTCGTGCTCGAGATTGCAAATCTTTCACGTCGGACGAAGTGATAGGCGAGCGAAAACATGTTTGGCCCTAGAAATCGGATTATCACAATTGCCAACCAGAAAGGCGGCGTCGGAAAAACGACGACCGCCATTAATCTTGCGACCGCTCTGGCCGCAATTGGCGAGAAAGTCCTGATTGTCGATCTCGATCCGCAGGGGAATGCCAGCACCGGTCTCGGGATTCAGCGCCGCGACCGTCACCTGTCGTCCTATGAATTGATGATGGGAACGCATTCGGTCGGCGACATCGCCCAAAACACGGCGGTGCCGAACCTTTCGATCGTGCCTTCGACCATGGATCTACTTGGTCTGGAGATGGAGATCGCACGGGAGCCCGACCGTGTCTTTCGGCTTCGCAGGGCACTGGCGGCGAGCGAGGCCCTCGCCTATTCCTACGTCCTGGTCGATTGCCCTCCATCGTTCAATCTGTTGACGATGAATGCGATGGCCGCAGCGCATTCCGTGCTTGTCCCGCTGCAGTGCGAGTTTTTTGCGCTGGAAGGGCTGAGTCAATTGCTGGAAACCGTCGATCAGGTGCGCCGGACGGTGAATCCGAGCCTGGATATCCAAGGCATCGTGTTGACGATGTTCGATTCCCGCAACAATCTCGCTCAGCAGGTCGTGAGCGATGTTCGCACCCATCTTGGTGACAAGGTCTATCACACCTTGATTCCGCGAAACGTCCGGGTTTCAGAGGCGCCTTCTTATGGCAAACCGGCCATTCTTTATGATCTGAAGTGCGCCGGAAGCCAGGCATATCTGCAATTGGCGTCCGAAGTGATCCAGCGCGAGCGGCAACGCAAGGCAGCGTAATCGTTTCGGTATCGTAATAAGATTGGATGAGAGATGAACGACGACAGCTCCAAAAGGCGTCTGGGCCGCGGTCTTGCGGCATTGATCGGCGAGATGGATCAGCCGTTGCAAAGTGGCGCTGCGCCGCAGGCGCCCTTCAATCCCGACCGTCGCGTGCCGATCGAATTTGTGTCGCGCAATCCCCGCAACCCGCGTCGCCAGTTTGACGAGGCGGAACTACAGGATCTAGCGAGCTCGATCCGACAGCACGGCATCGTGCAGCCAGTCGTCGTCCGCACCGTCGGTCATGAGCGCTACGAGATCATTGCCGGCGAACGCCGTTGGCGGGCGGCCCAGCTTGCGGGCTTCACCGAGATCCCGGTGATCGTGCGGGATGTGGACGATCGCACGGCGCTGGAAATTGCGATCGTCGAGAACGTCCAGCGATCCGACCTCAATCCGCTCGAAGAAGCTTTGGGCTACGAGCAATTGATCGCCGAACATGGATATACGCAAAACGATCTCGGTGACATCATCGGCAAGAGCCGCAGTCACGTCGCCAATAGCCTCCGCTTGCTGAAGCTGCCGGAGCCCGTGCGTGACATGCTCTCCGACGGCAGCCTATCGGCCGGCCATGCGCGCGCGCTGATTCCGACCTCGGACCCGGTGGCCCTGGCGCGCAACATCGTTGCGAAGGGGTTGTCCGTGCGCGAGGCGGAGCGCCTGGCGCAGAACGATATCCGGGCGCAGAACGATCCGAATTTCGCCAAAGCACCGCGCCGCGAGGAGAAAGATGCCGACACGCTGGCGCTGGAGCGCACACTGTCGGACAGCCTCGGGCTCGAAGTTACCGTCAGCCACAAGGCTTCCGGCGGGCACCTGCGGATCGCCTACAAGACGCTCGACCAGCTCGAAGAGATTTGCCGGCTGCTGGAGCGCCGCTGAGCGTGGCGCAGCTCTCCCCGCGCTGCCATCCCCGGGCTTACCCGAGGATCCCGACACTGCCCCCAGGGGATCGGGCCGGCCGCGAACAGCATCCATGACGCCTGTCGATTCAGCTTCTGGCGGCGTGCGAAGGGGATTCTCGGGCCAAGCCTGAAGACGGCAGCGCGGTAGGTCCGTCCAAGATCGTCGGCGTTGCATCCAGTTCGACCAGCGGAACACGCGGCAACTGCGTTGCACATCTCTGTTCGATGGGACAGCCCCGCTGAGCCGGCGCCGCCCGCGCACTGCAGTCAGCGCTTCGCCGATTGCACGGTTATCGCCAGAAGGTTCTGCAGAACGAGACTGTCCTCCAGGCTCTGTCGAGCGCGGCTTTGGTATATGGTGGCCTGCAGCCGGCTCATTTCACGCCGGATTGCCGGTCCAGTCCAGTGACGGAGCGCTGCTTCGACAATCGGCTTGCGGCGGAAATGCACGTTGCGCCCAAGGCTTGCGATCACCTGGCTCGATGATTGGCGGCTGGCATCCATCTCAGCCCGCATCGCGTCCAGCTGCTGGAACTGCCTCAAGCAGGCCTGGAGCACGAGGAAGGGCGGTGTCTTCGACGTCGTGATCTTCTTCATGGCATGGAGCAGCGCGTCGACGTCGCCCTTTAGAACGGCACCGACCGCATCATCGACCGAAATCGCGCTGGCATCGCCGACGATATCGAGCACATCGTCCTCGTCCACGATCTCCTTGCCGCGGCAGTAGAGCGCGAGTTTTCGAACTTCGTTGCGCGAGGCGAGGCGATCTCCGCCAAGCACTTCGAGCAGGCGCTCGCGCGCGGCAGGGCTGATTCGAAGTCCGGCCTCGGCGAGTTCATGGTCGATGAGCGCGTGCAGGCTACGGGCGTCGTCGCTATAGCAGGCGATGGACGCAATGGAACGGGCCGATTCGCCCGCCTTCCGAAGGGCAGCCCCCTTTTTCAGATCCCCAGCCTCGATGATCAGATAGCTGCCCGCGGGCGGATCAGTCGCAAGGATCTGCAGGGCTTCGGAAAGTGCCTTCTCGGCGGATGCGCCGCGGATCCAGACGAGTTTCTCGCCGCCGAAAAGGCCAATGGCGTTGACTTCATCGAGCAATCGTCCGGGATCCTGCTGCAGATCGCTGGCGTCGAGCTTGACGACGGCAAACGGGTCATCGAGTGGAATGCCGAATTTTGCGGCAAGCAGTCCGGCGCGTTCGGAAACGAGACCGCGATCCGGGCCGTAGAGCAGGAAAAGCCGGTAGCTTCCAGCCGCCCTCTGCAGGAAGCCGTCGAACTCGTGCGACTTTATCTCGCTCATCGGACCTGGATCAGCGCCCGAGGGCCGCTGCGATATCGGCGCCGATGATCTCCGCCAGTTCCTTCGCCGCGCGATTCTCGCCGTCGCGAACGGCGCGAACCTTGGCGAGTTCCTGTTGGGGGAAGTCGACCAACGCAACGGCCGTGCGGTTGCCCGCCCTCACGGTCTCACCGGTGGCGGTCTTCGTCAGGTTATAGTCCGCCTTCACGACAATGCGGCCGGCTCCCGCGTCGTCATCGTCGTTGTCATTATCCGTCGTGTCAAACAGCACGCCCATCGTCCGGTGCGAGACGTTGAGTGCGAGATGGTACTGCGGGTTGACCGGCTCGCCAGCGCCGCGCGAGGCGAGGAAGACGAGGGCGTTGCGCACCTCCTGCTCGACGCGGTCGTCAGCCTCCGAGATCTCGATCGAGGCGAGTGCCGCCGATGTCGAACCGGTGGGGCCGTCGGAATAAAGCGGCCGGACCTGGCAGCCGGCAAGAGCCGTCAGAAGCATGGCACCGGCGAAGACGGAGAAGGACCGGCGGCGGGAACCGGCTCTATCAGACAACGACATTGACGATCCTTTGCGGCACGACGATGATCTTTTTCGGGTTGCTGCCGTTGAGCGCCGCCTTGACGGCGTCGAGAGCAAGCACGGCGCTTTCGATCGCACTCTGATCTGCGTCGCGCGCGATTGTCAAATCGGCGCGTTTCTTGCCGTTTATCTGGACCGGCAGGGTGATTTCGTTTTCCACGACCAATGCCGGCTCGAAGCTCGGCCAAGCGCGCTCGGCGATCAAGCCATCGCCACCGATTTCACGCCAGCACTCTTCCGCAAGGTGCGGCATCATCGGCGCGATCAGATTGATCAGGATCGCAACGGCATCCTTGACTGCCGCGGTGACCGCCTGGTCCGCCTTGCCGTTGGCCACCTGGGTCAGTGGAGCGGCCAAAACATTGACCAGTTCGTAGATCCGCGCGACGGCCTTGTTGAAGGCGAGTTTGTCGTAGTCCGCTTCGACCGCGCGCAGCGTTCGGTGCGCAGCCTGGGAGATAGCAAGCCCCTCGCCTTCCTTTGCCGGCGAAGCTTCGCTGTCGCGCAGGTTTTCCGCCGCCTCGGCGATCAGGCGCCAGACGCGCTGAACGAAACGATGAGCGCCTTCGACGCCCGCCTCCGACCAGATCACGTCACGATCCGGCGGCGAATCGGAGAGAACGAAGAAGCGTGCGGTGTCGGCGCCGTAGGAGGCGATGATATCGTCCGGATCGACGACGTTCTTCTTCGACTTCGACATCTTCTCGATCGAGCCGATGGCGATTTCCTCGCCGGTTTCGATCAGAAGCGCGCGCCGCTCACCGTCGATTTCCTCGACGCGGACCTCGGCCGGCGTGATCCACTCGCGCTGAGCACCCTCGCCGCGGCTATAGGTCTCGTGCACCACCATGCCTTGGGTGAAGAGGCCCTTGAACGGTTCCTCCAGCGCCACGTGCCCCGTTGCCTTCATGGCGCGGGTGAAGAAGCGCGAATAGAGCAGGTGCAGGATCGCATGCTCGATACCGCCGATATACTGGTCGACCGGAAGCCAGCGGTTGGCGACCTTCGGATCCGTCGGATCGTTCTCCCAGGGCGCTGTAAAGCGCGTGAAGTACCAGGAGGAATCGACGAAGGTGTCCATCGTGTCGGTTTCACGCCGGGCGTCCTTGCCGCATTGCGGGCAGGCGACATGCCGCCAGGTAGAATGGCGGTCGAGCGGGTTGCCGGGTTTGTCGAAGGTGACGTCCGGCGGCAGCGTGACCGGCAGATCCGCCTTCGGCACCGGCACCACGCCGCAGTCGTCGCAATGGATCACCGGGATCGGGCAGCCCCAATAGCGCTGCCGGGAAATACCCCAGTCGCGCAGACGGAAATTGACCTTGCGTTCGGCGCGGGGAGTGCCGTTCAGCGTCTCCTTCTCGAGCTTCGAGGCAACCGCCTCGAAGGCTTCGTCCGTCGAAAGGCCGTCGAGGAAGCGCGAATTGATCATCACGCCGTCGCCGACATAGGCTTCGTTCTCGATCTTGAAGGTTGCGGCATCGGCATCCCTCGGCATCACCACGGGCACGACCGGCAGCCCGTATTTGCGGGCAAAATCCAGGTCGCGCTGGTCGCCGGAGGGGCAGCCGAAGATGGCGCCGGTACCGTAGTCCATCAGCACGAAATTGGCGACATAGACCGGCAGCTCCCAGCTCGGATCGAGCGGATGCTTGGCGCGAATGCCTGTGTCGATGCCCTTCTTCTCTGCCGTTTCGAGGGCGGCGAGCGACGTGCCCGCGCGCCGGCATTCTTCGCAGAAGGCATCGATCTCTGCATTGCTGGCCGCGGCTTCCCTGGCGAGCGGATGGTCCGCCGAAATTGCCAGGAACGAGGCGCCGAAAAGCGTGTCTGGACGCGTCGTATAGACGGTCAGTTCCGTCGCGCTCGCGGGAACAGTTGCTGGATCGAGCTCCCACCGCACTAGCAGGCCTTCAGAGCGGCCGATCCAGTTCTTCTGCATCAGCCGGACCTTTTCCGGCCACTGGTCGAGCGTATCCAGTGCGTCGAGCAGTTCCTGGCTGAAATCGGTGATGCGGAAGAACCATTGCGTCAGTTCGCGCTGCTCCACCAACGCGCCGGAACGCCAGCCGCGTCCGTCGATGACCTGCTCATTGGCGAGCACCGTATTGTCGACCGGGTCCCAGTTGACCTTCGACTGCTTGCGGTAGACGAGGCCCTTCTCGAGGAAATCGAGGAAGAGGTGTTGCTGGCGCTGGTAATAGGCCGGGTCGCAGGTGGCGAATTCACGATTCCAGTCGAGCGAGAGGCCCATCACCTTCAATTGCGCCTTCATCGAGGCGATGTTCTGATAGGTCCAGCTTGCTGGATGCACGCCGCGTTCCATAGCGGCGTTTTCCGCCGGCATGCCGAAGGCGTCCCACCCCATCGGATGAAGCACGTTGAAGCCGCGGGCGCGCTTGTACCGGGCAACGACGTCGCCCATGGTGTAGTTGCGCACGTGCCCCATGTGGATGCGGCCCGAGGGATAGGGGAACATCTCGAGCACGTAGTATTTTTCGCGCGGGTCTTCGTTGCTGGTCTCGAAGACCTTGCCTGCTTCCCATTCCTGCTGCCAGCGCGGTTCGGCATCACGCGGATTGTATCGTTCGGTCGCCATGTCTTTTCGATGTTCCGGAGATTCTGGGGGGCGCCCAAAGCACCCTCATGATAGCTGGCGTGACCTTCACCACGAAACCGCCTGAGCGTCAAGTTTTGAAGGATTTGGTGGCGCACTTTGGCGTATTTCCGCAGGCGATCCGGCCGCTACAGCGCCGCCCGTCTTATCAGACGCGCAAAGGGACGCTGTAGCACTTTCAGTTGCTGCATGTTTTTGTCCTTAATCGAGTACGGTTCGAGGAAACATGCAGTAGGCCTTGGCAAGTATCGCAAGTTTCAATAAGCCGCAGGAAAGGTTCGTCGTGGTCTTCGGGCGTGGGAGCACAAGGATGGAAGTGCAGGAACGGTTGAACGAAGTCGTGAGCCGGATTCGCATCAGCGAAAAAGCGGCACACCGGCCCGAGCAGGCCGTCGCGCTGGTCGCCGTGTCGAAGACCTTCGATGCCGACGCGATACGCCCCGTCATCGCCGCCGGCCAGCGCGTCTTCGGCGAAAATCGCGTCCAGGAGGCGCAAGGCAAATGGCCGGCGCTCCGCCTCGAGACGCCCGATATCGAACTGCATCTGATCGGTCCGCTGCAATCGAACAAGGCCGCGGACGCCGTCGCTCTCTTCGATGTAATCGAGACGATCGACCGCGAGAAGATTGCCCGGGCCGTTTCCGCCGAGATGAAGCGGCAGGGTCGCAACCTTCGGCTCTACGTCCAGGTCAACACCGGTCTCGAACCGCAAAAGGCAGGCATCGCGCCGGAAGAAGCTGTTGCCTTCGTTAATCTGTGTCGCGGGGACCTGGCGATGAACATCGAGGGGCTGATGTGCATTCCTCCGGTCGACGAGAATCCCGGTCCGCATTTCGCCCTGCTTGCGAAACTCGCGGCGACGTGCGGCCTCGACAAGCTCTCGATGGGCATGTCCGGCGATTTTGAAACGGCGATCGCTTTCGGCGCCACCAGTGTGCGGGTAGGTTCGGCGATTTTCGGTTCGCGCTGAGCGACATTTGCAGCGGGATGCGAGCGAAAAACCGCCCGTAGTCTTCTTTCTTCATCCCATTTCCGGCCATTACGCTTTCGTCGGGGTTCAGCCTTTGCCTTCATTCGCCTATCTTCGATCGTGAGGAGCCGGACTTCAAATCCGGGAGGTATGTGGAGGAGAACGGATATGGCGAGCCGCTATTCCGAAGTGTATGCCGCGTGGAAGTCGGATCCGCATGGATTTTGGGCTGATGCGGCCGGAGCGATCGACTGGTTTCAGCCGCCCGAGCGCATTTTCGAGTCCGAGCGCGGAACCTATGGTCACTGGTTTCCCGACGGCGTGACGAACACCTGCTATAATTGTCTCGATCGCCATGTGGAAGCGGGTCGCGGGGCGCAGCCCGCCTTCATCTACGACAGCCCCGTCACGGGCCGGATCGAAAAGATCTCCTATGCCGAACTGTTGGCCGACGTGACGGCCATGGCTTCGGTCTACCGTAATCTGGGGGTCGGCAAGGGCGACAGGATCATCATCTATATGCCGATGATCCCGCAGGCGGCGGTGGCAATGCTCGCCGCCGCGCGGATCGGCGCGGTGCATTCGGTCGTCTTCGGCGGTTTTGCCGCCAACGAGCTTGCGGTGCGCATCGACGATTGCCAGGCGAAGCTCGTCGTCTCGGCAAGTTGCGGCATTGAGCCTGGACGCACGGTTGCCTACAAGCCGCTTCTCGATGCGGCAATCGAGATTGCCGCAAACAAGCCGGCCCATTGCCTGATCTTTCAGCGTGACATGCTGACCGCCGGCATGGTTGCCGGACGCGACATCGATTTCGCCGAGGCGCTCGCTGTGGCCAACGAAGCCGGCGAAACGGAGCCATGCGCCCCGGTCGCATCGACCGATCCGCTTTACGTTCTCTATACGTCCGGGACCACGGGGCAGCCGAAAGGCGTCGTGCGCGACAATGGCGGCCACATGGTTGCGCTGAAATGGTCGATGGAGAATTTTTTCGGCGTTCGGCCCGGTGAAGTCTTCTGGGCGGCTTCCGACATCGGCTGGGTGGTCGGACACTCCTATATAGTCTACGGGCCACTCCTCAACGGCAACACCTCTATTCTTTTCGAGGGCAAGCCGGTCGGCACGCCGGATCCCGGAACCTATTGGCGCATCATCGCCGAGCATGGCGTCGCGGTCATGTTCACCGCGCCGACGGCATTACGCGCAATCCGCAAGGAGGATCCCGAGGCCGCCCACGTGGCCCGCTACGACCTTTCGCGCTTCCGCGCGCTTTACCTTGCCGGCGAGCGAGCGGACCCGGACACGATCCATTGGGCCGAGCGGGCGCTAGGCGTTCCGGTCATCGACCACTGGTGGCAAACGGAAACGGGATGGCCGGTCGCCGGCAATCCGCTAGGCCTTGGGCTGCTGCCTGTGAAATACGGCTCTCCGGCCGTTCCCCTGCCCGGTTATGACGTGCAGGTCCTCGACGATGCGGGGCATCCGGTGGGGGCGGGCACTCTGGGCAACGTGGTGGTCAAGCTGCCGCTTCCGCCCGGCTGCCTGCCGACGCTCTGGAACGCCGACGATCGGTTCCATGCGGCCTACCTCAACGAATATCCCGGCTACTACAAGACTGCGGACGCCGGCTATGTCGACGAGGACGGCTACATCTTCATCATGGCCCGCACCGACGATATCATCAACGTCGCTGGCCACCGTCTTTCGACCGGCGCGATGGAAGAGGTCTGTGCCAGCCATCCGGACGTGGCGGAATGCGCAGTGATCGGCATTGCCGATCCGCTGAAGGGGCAGATCCCGGCCGGTTTCCTGGTGATCAATTCCAATGTTTCCCGTGAAACGTCGGAAATCGAAAAGGAAGTCATTGGTCTCGTGCGCGAGCGTATCGGGCCGGTCGCCGCCTTCAGGACGGCGATCTGTGTCAAGCGATTGCCGAAGACGCGATCCGGCAAGATCCTCAGGGCAACGATCCAGAAGATCGCCGACCGCCAGCCGTGGAAGATGCCGGCGACGATCGATGACCCGGCGATCCTCGACGAGATCACGGCCGCGCTTCATGCCAAGGGCATTGGCCTTTGAGCCGCGCTGCAGCGCGCTCTGTGCGTCTGCGAGTGAGTCAGCCCGCCACCGGGTTGACCACCGCCTTGAACCACGTGCAGAAGGCGGAAACCGCCTTTTGCCGCGAGAGCTTGCTGATGAGAAAATAGCTCTCGTCCTCCAGGACGGCGATGTCGGAGAGCACGATCAGGTCGCCGTTTTCGATTTCCCGCCGGCATACTTCGACCGGACAGAGCGCCACGCCGTGACCGGCGATGGCGGCTGTTGCCAGCAGATTGAAGTCCTGGAAGACCGGTCCGCTAAGCGGCCCGCGGGGAGTTAGGCCCGCCTTGGTAAGCCAATGCTGCCAATGTCTCGTCGTCTCGTCATGGAGCAGGTCCGCCGCGGCGATCTCATCGGGCGTGCCGATGCTGCCCCTGCGCTCGAGGTAGCGCGGGCTGGCGACCGGTCTATTGACGCGCGAAAAGAGCCGCTCGCAGCCGATACCGTCCGAGGTGTCGGCGCCGAGCGTGATCAGCACATCGCAACCCGTCTCGCGCAGGCGCTGTGCCGCCATGGCGTAAACGACCTTCACCGTGATGTCGGCGTTGGCGGTGAGGAACTCGCCGAGCGCCGGGATCAGCCAGCGTGTTGCGATCGAGGGAATGCACGCGACGGTGATCTCCGATTTCGTTCTCTGTTTCAACGCCTCGGCTTCGGCCGAAACGCGCTCGAAACTGACTGACAGTATTTCGGCCAGCCTTTCGGCATCCGGCGCCAGACGGACACCGCGTTTTTCCCGCAGGAACAGCGGTCGCCCGAACCATTCCTCCAAAAGCCGGATCTGGTGGCTGACAGCGGCATGCGTCACATGCAGCTCGTCGGCTGCGCGCGAAAAGCTCGCCAGGCGCGCTGCCGCCTCGAAAACCCTGAGCGCTCCAAGCGGTGGCATCATATGTAAATTCTCCTCAACGATCCGGTGAGGAATCGTCATTTGTGCAGAGTACGAATTCGGCAAATAAGGAGGTCATCGCGATCCGATCTGAATTCGTATCGCCGGTTTTGTCAAATTTTCTAACAGTAGGAGAGCCGCATGTTCGTGCGCAGCCTGAAAGATGTCGAAGCGACAGACTATTTCGTCGAATGGGGAAGCGGTACGAGCCATCGGCTGCTGACGGAAAAGGACGGCATGGGATTCACCGTCTGTCACACGGTGGTGCGCGCCAATACGGTTTCGCTGCTCGAATACCGCAACCATCTCGAAGCCTGCTATTGCATTGCCGGGAAAGGCGAGGTCGAGGACATGCAGGGTAATGTCTTCCCGATCCGCGAAGGAGACATCTATGTGCTCGACCAGCACGACAAGCACTACTTGCGCGGTGGCCGCGACGAGGACCTGATCCTCGTCAGCATCTTCAATCCGCCGCTCAAGGGAACCGAGCGCCACAATCTCAACAATCCGTCGGGCTCGGCCTACTGAGAGGCGCAACAAAAAACCCGGATCGCGAGATCCGGGTTTTGCGTACGTCCTACCGCATGTTTCCTTAAATCGTATCCAATTTAAGGGCAAAAACATGCAGCAAATCAAAGCGCTACAGGGTCTTTCGCGCGTCTAAGACGCGCGGCGCTGTACCTCGACAAACGATCAATAGTCGTCGTCTTCGTCGTCCTTGCGATCCGACTTCAGCGACTTCAGCTTGGCGAAGACGGCATCGGCGTCGATTTCCTTTTCTTCCTCGCGCTCGAAGTTGTAGCCGAGCTTCTCGGTCTCCTGCGCTGCCTCAAGCGTGGCGCCTGCCTCGGCTGCGGTCGGCAGCGGACGGCCCTTGGCGGCGCGTTCGACTTCCAGATCGAGGTCGATCTGCGAGCAAAGGCCGAGCGTCACCGGATCCATCGGTGTCAGGTTGGCCGAGTTCCAATGGGTGCGTTCGCGAATCTGCTCGATCGTCGTCTTCGTCGTGCCGACCAGCCGCGAAATCTGCGCGTCCTTCAGCTCGGGATGGTTGCGTACCAGCCAGAGGATGGCGTTCGGACGGTCCTGGCGCTTGGAGACCGGCGTGTAGCGCGGGCCCTTCCGCTTGGAGTCCGGAACGCGAACCTTGGGTTCGGAGAGCTTGAGCTTGTGGTTCGAGTTGGCTTCGCCGCGCGCGATCTCGTCGCGAGAAAGCTGGCCGGTGGCGATCGGATCGAGGCCCTTGATGCCCTGCGCCGATTCACCGTCGGCGATTGCCTTCACTTCGAGCGGGTGCAGCTTGCAGAACTGCGCGATCTGGTCGAATGACAGCGCTGTGTTGTCAACGAGCCAGACGGCAGTTGCCTTGGGCATAAGCAGTTGCTGAGCCATGGATATAGTCCTTTCGTCCGTCCGCGCCGGTGTCGCGGGCCGTGGAGTCTACCACTGATTTCCGGGAATTGAGCGCCTCTATATCGTCCTTGTCTCGAAATTGCAATTCTTTCAGGATCGAATGTCCTTTTGTCTAATTGCGGGCGGGCTTTGACCTGCTATGAATCGTGACCGAACGGGCGGCTGGGAGTGTCGCCGCGGGCTAGGAATGCGCAGGGAGGAAACACATGTCCGTAAAGACCTATCCGGTTCTGAAATCCGCCAAGAGCCGGACGCTACTCGACAACGCTACCTATCTGAAGTGGTACGAGGAGAGTGTTGCCGATCCGGACAAGTTCTGGGGCAAGCACGGCAAGCGGATTGACTGGTTCAAACCCTATACCAAGGTCAAGAACACGTCCTTCAAGGGCAAGGTGTCGATCAAGTGGTACGAGGACGGCATTACCAACGTCTCCTACAACTGTATCGACCGCCATCTTAAGACCCATGGCGAGAAGACCGCGATCATCTGGGAGGGGGACAACCCCTACATCGACAAGAAGATCACCTATAACCAGCTCTACGATCAGGTCTGCCGTCTCGCCAACGTGCTCAAGAAACACGGCGTCAAGAAGGGCGATCGCGTCACCATCTATATGCCGATGATTCCGGAGGCGGCCTATGCGATGCTCGCCTGCGCCCGTATCGGCGCCATCCATTCGGTCGTCTTCGGCGGCTTCTCGCCGGACGCGCTCGCCGGCCGTATCGTCGACTGCGAATCGACCTTCGTCATCACCTGTGACGAAGGCGTGCGTGGCGGCAAACCGGTGCCGCTCAAGGAAAACACCGACACGGCGATCCACATCGCCGCCAAGCAGCACGTCAATGTCAGCAAGGTTCTGGTCGTGCGCCGCACTGGCGGCAAGGTCGGCTGGGCACCGGGGCGCGACCTTTGGTACCACCAGGAAATCGCGACCGTGAAGCCGGACTGCCCGCCGGTGAAGATGAAAGCCGAGGATCCGCTGTTCATCCTCTACACATCGGGGTCGACCGGCAAACCCAAGGGCGTGCTGCACACGACCGGCGGATACCTCGTCTACGCGTCGATGACGCACGAATATGTCTTCGACTACCGGGACGGCGATATCTACTGGTGCACGGCGGACGTGGGCTGGGTGACCGGCCACTCCTACATCGTCTACGGCCCGCTCGCCAACGCGGCGACGACGCTGATGTTCGAGGGCGTGCCGAATTTCCCGGATGCCGGACGCTTCTGGGAGGTTGTCGACAAGCACAAGGTCAACGTCTTCTACACTGCCCCGACAGCGATCCGTTCTCTGATGGGCGCCGGCGACGAGTTCGTGACGCGGTCCTCGCGTTCGTCCCTGCGCCTGCTCGGAACGGTCGGCGAACCGATCAATCCGGAAGCCTGGGAATGGTACTACCACATCGTCGGGGAGCAGCGCTCGCCGATCGTCGACACATGGTGGCAGACGGAAACGGGCGGCATCCTGATCACGCCGCTACCGGGGGCGACCGATCTCAAGCCCGGCTCGGCGACGCGGCCCTTCTTCGGCGTCCAGCCGCAACTTGTCGACAATGAGGGCAACGTGCTCGACGGGCCGGCAGACGGCAATCTCTGCATTGCCGATAGCTGGCCGGGACAGATGCGGACCGTCTATGGCGACCATGCCCGCTTCATCCAGACCTATTTCTCCACCTACAAGGGCAAATATTTCACCGGCGACGGCTGCCGCCGGGACGAGGACGGCTATTATTGGATCACCGGCCGCGTCGACGACGTGCTCAATGTTTCCGGCCACCGGCTCGGCACGGCGGAGGTCGAATCGGCGCTCGTCTCGCACCATCTTGTCTCGGAGGCTGCGGTGGTCGGCTATCCGCACCCGATCAAGGGACAGGGCATTTACTGCTATGTCTCGTTGATGGCCGGCGAGACCGGCAATGACGATCTTCGCCAGGCCCTCGTCAAGCATGTCCGCTCGGAGATCGGACCGATCGCCACGCCGGACAAAATCCAGTTCGCTCCCGGCCTGCCGAAGACGCGTTCCGGCAAGATCATGCGGCGTATTCTCCGCAAGATCGCGGAGGACGACTACGGCTCCTTGGGCGACACCTCGACGCTTGCCGATCCGGCGGTGGTCGACGATCTGATTGCCAATCGCCAGAACCGCGCCTGATGGTATCTGCTAGGCTCCGTATCGGTGGGTACGGGGCCTACAGCGCCGCGCGTCCAATCAGACGCGCAATGATGCTGTAGAACTTTGCGCTTCTGCAGTCCTTAAATCGATTCCAATTTAAGGAATCCGTGCAGGAGCCGTCTTTGTTCGATTCGCTGGCGGAACGATGATTAACCCTATGACGGCGCCTGATCTCGTCAGAAATCGATTGCCCGCCCTTTGATCTCCCAGTCGCCAAAACGTGCGGGATCGAGGCCTCCGCGGCCGCCGACTTCGGTCGGCATGACTTGCGGTTCCGCCGCCCGCCTTCTCTCTTCCGCCTCCTTCAGCGCGCGCAGAGCGGCTGCCGGCAGCGGGCGTTTGGGGCGATCGGGCGCATTGTCGTTGTCGTTCTGCATCTGGCGGTCCGGCTTTCCGTAACGATATTGAAGAGCGGAGGATTTATCCCCATCATATAAGCGCTTCCGTGCGAACGGAAACCCTGATTCACGTGAAACGTTCGGGCGAGTTGAACGGAACGAAAGCGGCTGCAAACGCTTTTCCACCCAATCGCCGAACGATACGGATATGGCTGGAGCTCATCCATGAATCTTATGCGCACCGCAATGCTGCTTGCCGTCATGACCGTGCTCTTCATGGCCGTCGGCTACGCCATCGGCGGCAGGGGTGGGATGATGATCGCCCTCGTCATAGCCGCCGGTATGAACTTTTTCTCCTACTGGAATTCCGATCGCATGGTGCTCGCGATGTACCGAGCCCAGGAAGTGGATGAACGCACCGCGCCCGAATATTACGGGATCGTCCGGGATCTGGCGCAGAATGCTGGTCTGCCGATGCCGCGCGTGTATGTCATCGACAGCCCGCAGCCGAACGCCTTTGCGACCGGCCGCAATCCCGAGAATGCCGCGGTTGCGGCCTCCACCGGGCTGTTGCACTCGCTCTCCTATGAGGAAGTCGCCGGCGTCATGGCGCACGAGCTTGCGCATATCCAATATCGCGACACCCTGACGATGACGCTGACAGCGACGCTGGCGGGTGCCATTTCGATGCTTGGCAACTTCGCTTTCTTTTTCGGCGGAAACCGCGAGAACAACAATCCGCTCGGCTTCATTGGCGTGCTCGTCGCCATGATCGTCGCGCCGCTCGCGGCGATGCTGGTACAGATGGCGATCAGCCGCACGCGCGAATATTCCGCCGACCGGCGCGGCGCGGAAATCTGCGGCAATCCGCTCTGGCTTTCCTCGGCACTCCAGAAAATTGCCGGTGCCGCTCATGTGATCCACAATGATGACGCCGAGCGCAACCCGGCGACCGCGCATATGTTCATCATCAATCCGCTTTCCGGGGAACGGATGGACAATCTCTTCTCGACCCATCCGAGCACGGAAAATCGCGTTGCGGCGCTGGAGCAGATGGCGCGCGACATGTCGATGGGCTCGACGCCGCCGGTGCGTGCTGATAATTCGGTACGCAAATCGCGCTCTGTTCCGAAAACCGGCTGGGGTCGCGGTGGTTCCGAACCGCCCAAAGGTCCCTGGTCCTAGAGCCTTTCCTGGTTGAATGGAAACAGTTCTGTTGGCTCAAGCGGAGCGGAATGGCAAAACAGGCCGCCCGCTTCGGCCAACCCGAAGGGCCGGGCATCTTTCCGCCAGGATCAAAGGCATCGCCTCGGCCGTACGTCCGTGTACGACGCTCGGCAATCGCCTTTGATCCCGACGAAAACCTGCTCCGGCAGAATGTTTCCATTTAGCCAGGAAAGGCTCTAAATGCCTGAAGACAAGAAAAACGATTCACGCCCGAAACGAACCCGAACTCAGAACAGGTCGCCGAAGACAGCGCCGGGCACCGGTAGTGCCCTGATGGCGGAGAAGCCGGGTTTGAAGAGCCGTCAGGCGGCCGCCAAGATCCTGGCGGCCGTCGTCGACCGCAAGACCTCCCTTGACGGCATGCTCGACCAGGAGCACGGCAATCCGGTCTATCGCGAGCTCAACGACGCCGATCGCGCGCTGGTGCGCGCCATTCTCAATTCCGCGCTTCGGCACCTGCCGCGCATTCGGGCCGCAATCGATTCTCTGTTGCAGACGCCGCTGCCGGAGGGGGCCCGCGCGCTCGATCATGTGCTGACCGTTGCCGCGGCGCAAATTCTCTACCTTGACATCCCGGATCATTCCGCCGTCGACCTTGCTGTCGAGCAGGCACAAGCCGATCCGCGCAATCGCCGCTTCGCGAGTCTCGTCAACGCGGTTCTTCGCCGGCTTTCGCGCGAGAAGGACGCCATTCTCGACAAGGTGAAGACGATTCCGGCGATGCCGGGCTGGTTCTACGACAGGCTCGTGGCCAGCTACGGCCGGGAAGAGGCCGAACGTATGTCCGCGTCGCAAGAGGTTCCGGCCGCGATCGATCTGTCGGTGAAATCCGACCCGGCCGCTTGGGCCGAGCGCCTTGGCGGCATGGTTCTGCCGACCGGCTCCGTTCGGCTCGGTACGTTCTCCGGCACCATTCCCGCACTCCCGGGATTCTCGGAGGGCGAGTGGTGGGTCCAGGACGCGGCTGCCTCCATCCCGGCACGACTTTTCGGAGATGTCGCGGGCAAGCGCGTCGTCGATCTCTGCGCCGCACCCGGCGGCAAGACGGCACAGCTCATTCTCGCCGGGGCGAAGGTGACGGCACTCGATCAGTCCTCCAGCCGCTTGCGACGGTTGAAGGCCAACCTCGCGCGGCTCGGCCTGGAGGCCCGGACGAAGGAAGTCAACATGGCGGACTTCCAACCCGACGAACTGTTTGACGCCGCGCTTCTGGACGCCCCCTGCTCCTCCACCGGAACGACGCGCCGCCATCCGGACGTGCTCTGGACGAAGGGGCCAGAGGATATCGAGAAGCTTGCAGGGCTGCAGGAGCGTTTGCTGCGCCACGCGCTGAGCGTTGTAAAGCCCGGTGGACTGGTGGTCTTTTCCAATTGCTCACTCGATCCGCGCGAAGGCGAGGAAGTTGTCGCGCGCGTCGTCGGCGATGGCGAGGACTGCGAGCGCGTACCGATCACTGCGGCTGATTGGCCGGGTCTCGGCGACGCGATCACGGATCGCGGCGAGTTTCGCACGACGCCCGCCATGCTTCCGCTTGCGCCGCCCTTCTCCAGCGGGCTCGATGGTTTTTATGCCGCGGTGCTCCGCCGCAAGCGCGCCTGAATGGCCGGCCGCTATTGGCGCAAGCGCCCCCGTCAACAGCCTGTTTTGCCGCGTCAATTGACGCTATCGGCCCGTCAGCCTATCAATGTCGACAGGATTGATAAAAGTTTAATGATCTTTCCGGCACCATTCCGCGCTGGAAAGGGATTCTGGCGCAATCCGGGCATGATTCAGCCTCAGGCGCTTTGAAGGGTCCGTTGCAGGAATAAGGAAACCGACGGGCGCTGATGTTGTTTTCCGGTAAGCAAAGGCTTCTTTACCTGTACCTGCGGGAAGGTTGGCGCCGATTTTCGCGCCGCATCTCGCTCGGCCGCGTGACGGCGATGCGCTTTGCCGGTTCAACTCCCGACCGGTTGATCGTTGCACCAACAGACCTGAGGGCGATCGATCCTTTCGTCGCTGAAGAGATCCTGCAGGGCCGCTTTCCGCTCGCGGGCCGTGTGCTCGACACCGAAGGCGAATCTCCCTTCGAGATCGATTTGCCGTCGCACGAGTTTGCTGTCCGGCTCCACTCCTTCGGCTGGCTGCGGCATCTGCGCGCGATCCGCGACGATGCCGGCTTCGTCAGGCTCCGGCAGATCGTCGACGACTGGATCGGCAGCCACGGCCGCAACATCGGCGGCATTTCCTGGGAAGCCGACGTGATCGCCCAACGCATCATCGCCTGGCTGTCGCACTCGCCGGTGGTGCTGCGGAACGCCGAACACGGGTTCTACCGTCGCTTCCTGAAAAGCCTGGCGTTCCAGGTTCGCTACCTTCGGCACATTGCGGACACGGTCTGCGACGGCGAGGCACGCCTGCGCGTGCGTATGGCGCTGGCCATGGCATCCGTCTCGATGCCCGCCTCGGCTTCCGCCATCCGCAAGGCCGCCCGCAATCTCGATCAGGAACTCGATCGTCAGATCCTGCCGGACGGCGGGCATTCCTCTCGCAGCCCCCGGGCGGGGCTCGAGCTGCTGCTCGATCTGCTGCCGCTCCGGCAGACCTATGTCAATCTCGGCCACGACGTGCCGTCGCGGCTCATCCCCTGTATCGACCGGATGTATCCGGCACTGCGCTTCTTCCGTCACCAGGGCGGCGAGCTCGCGCTTTTCAATGGCGCGACCTCAGTTCTGGCGCACGAACTCGCCTCTGTGCTGCGATATGACGAAACGGCCGGCGAACCCTTCCGGTCCTTGCCCCACGTCCACTATGAGCGGCTGTCGCTCGGCGAAACCGTCGTCATCATGGATACGGGTCGGCCGCTTTCGATCGACCTTTCGCGCAGCGCCCATGCCGGCTGCCTCTCCTTCGAGATGTCATCGGGCAGAAACCGCTTCGTCATCAACTCCGGCGCGCCAAAGTTCGCCGGCGAACGATTTCGTCAGATGGCACGGGCGACGGCCGCTCATTCCACGGTAACGGTCAATGACACGTCCTCTTGCCGCTTTTCCCAATCGCGCTTCCTCGGACCAATCATGACGTCCGGCCTGTCGAAGGTGCTCGTCGAGCGAAAGGACGAGGCGGGCCGCATCGAGTCCGTCAGGGCCAGTCATGATGGCTATCTCGTATCCTTCGGCCTTCTCCATGAACGCGATATCAGCATCTTGAACGGCGGCCGGCTGGTCAGTGGCCGCGATCGGCTTTTGCGGGAAGACGGCGGCGATCCGGACGCGGCCAATGTCGCCACCGCCGTCGCCCGCTTTCACATCCACCCGGCGATCGCGATGCGACGGGCAAGCGACAGCGAGATCTACCTGGTCGCGCCCGATGGCGAAGCCTGGCTCTTCGCTTGCAGGGATGGGGAACTGGCGATCGAGGAGGATATCTTCTTTGCCGATCCCTCGGGCGTGCGGGCCTCGTCGCAGATAACCGTCACTTTCGCTGTGGCGGCACAGCCGGAAATCCAGTGGACGCTCACCCGCGAGAGCTAGAACATCGCCCGAGATCACGATGATTTTGGTCGAACCGACCCAAATCATAAATCGTGATCGGTTCTAAAGAATCAGGGCGGGATGCGGGCGGAAAACCGAACACACTTTTCCTCATCCCGCTCTGGCACCTATTTTCCGCTCCTCCCCGCGCTGAAGGTTCCTTCCCGTGGCAAGCTATGCTAACGGGCAGCGATCCCAACCGCCGGCACCTTCTTCTCCCCGAGCGTCCGGCGCCGCCAAAGGAGCATGGTTGATGGCTGTCGCCTCCAAGAAAATCCCCGCCCCGGACGAAGTCCGGATCCGCACCGCCCTCCTCTCGGTTTCCGACAAGACCGGCATTGTCGAGCTCGCGCGTGCTCTTCATGAAAAGGGCGTGCGCCTCGTCTCGACCGGAGGCACGCACAAGGCGCTGTCGGACGCCGGGCTTCCGGTCAGTGACGTTTCGGAGTTGACTGGCTTTCCGGAGGTCATGGATGGCCGCGTCAAGACGCTTCACCCGGGTGTTCACGGCGGCCTGCTTGCCATTCGCGACGATGCCGAGCACGTGGCGGCCATGGACAAGCACAGCATCACGGCCATCGATCTTGCCGTCATCAATCTCTATCCGTTCGAGGAAGTCCGCGCCAAGGGCGGCGACTATCCGACGACGGTCGAGAACATCGACATCGGCGGTCCGGCGATGATCCGGGCTTCGGCGAAGAACCATGCCTATGTCACCATCGTTACCGATCCCGCCGACTATGCGCCCCTTCTCGAAGAAATCGCCGGCGGCACGACGCGCTATGCCTTCCGCCAGAAAATGGCGGCAAAAGCCTATGCCCGGACCGCGGCCTATGACGCGGCAATTTCGAATTGGCTGGCGGACGTTCTCGATACGCCGATGCCGCGCCATCGCGTGATCGGAGGCGTGCTCAAGGAAGAGATGCGCTACGGCGAAAACCCGCACCAGAAGGCAGGCTTCTACGTTACCGGCGAAAACCGGCCAGGGGTCGCGACCGCCACGCTGCTGCAGGGCAAGCAGCTCTCCTACAACAATATCAACGATACCGACGCCGCCTTCGAGCTCGTGGCCGAGTTCCTGCCGGAGAAGGCACCGGCTTGCGCGATCATCAAGCACGCCAACCCTTGCGGCGTCGCGACGGCGCCGTCGCTTGCGGAAGCTTATCGCCGGGCGCTCGCCTGCGATTCCACCTCAGCCTTCGGCGGTATTATCGCGCTCAATCAGGAGCTCGACGCCGAGACCGCGGACGAGATCGTCAAGCTTTTCACCGAAGTCATCATCGCGCCGTCGGTCAGCGACGAGGCAAAGGCGATCATCGCGCGCAAGCCGAACCTTCGGCTGCTTGCGACCGGCGGTCTGCCGAATCCGCGTGTGCCTGGCCTTTCCGCAAAGACGGTCGCCGGCGGCCTGCTCGTCCAGACGCGCGACAACGGCATGGTCGAGGATCTCGAACTCAAGGTCGTGACCCGGCGCGCACCGACCGCGCAGGAACTCGACGATATGAAATTCGCCTTCAAGGTGGCGAAGCATGTGAAGTCAAACGCGATCGTCTATGCGAAGGACGGCCAGACGGCCGGCATCGGTGCCGGCCAGATGAGCCGCGTCGATTCCGCCCGCATCGCCGCCATCAAGGCGGAGGAAGCTGCCAAGGCGCTCGGCCTCGCCGAACCGCTGACCCGCGGCTCGGCTGTCGCATCGGAAGCCTTCCTGCCCTTCGCCGACGGACTGCTGTCGGCGATCGCCGCCGGCGCCACTGCCGTCATCCAGCCGGGCGGTTCGATGCGCGACGAAGAGGTGATCGCGGCGGCAAACGAGCACAACGTTGCCATGGTCTTCACCGGCATGCGCCATTTCCGGCACTGAGGGCAGTGACAGCCTGTTTGAGAACCCGCCGCGAAACCCTCTCGGCGGGTTTTTCATGCCGAAATTCAAAGTTCTACAGCGACCTTTGCGCGTCTGGTTAGACGCGCGGCGCTGTATGCGCCGGATAGGGTGTGCGCAGAAGAATGATGAGACCCACGGCAAGGAAAGCGACGAGCGCCAACATGCCGATGCGCGCTGAATCGGCCATCACCGTGATCGTCGCGACCGACGCCGGCGCAAGGAACGAGGTCGCCCGTCCGGAAAGCGCATAGAGGCCGAAATAGCGGCCAGCTTCCTCGACTGCGACGCTTCGGGCGAGGTAGGAACGAGACGAGGCTTGAACTGGCCCGAAAGCGATGCCGACCAGGAGGCCGTAGAGGATGTAGGCCTTTTCCGCAGCCGTACCGAAGAGGCCACCGGTATCGTCGGTCGGAAGCGTCAGCAACCCGAACAGCGTGAAGCCGGGGCCGGTCGAGACTATGCCGAGTGTTGCTAGGGTGAGACAGACGAGGCTGACGACCACGATCGTCTTCGAGCCGAGCCGCGCATCGAGCCAGCTCGCACAGAGGCAGCCGCCGATCGCGACGATGTTGAGGATGATGCCGTAGATCCCGAGTTCCATTGTCTGCCAGGCGAACATCCCGGCTGCAAAGGTGCCGCCGAGTGCCAAAAGGCCGTTCACCCCGTCCTGAAAGATCATCCGGGCGACCAGAAAGCGCAAGATCCCGGGCCTTTCCTTCAATTCGCCGAGCGTGCCTTTCAGGTCCGAGAGGCCCGTGGCGGCGGCCCTCCCCAACGGCATCGCTGCCTTCGTCGCGTCCGGCGTGAAGAAGAACATCGGCAAAATGAAGAGCAGGTACCACACGGCCGATATCGGCCCTGTAATGCGGGCGTCCTCGCCTTTTGCCGGATCAAGCGCGAAGAGCGGTTCCGCGCCGAATGCCGTCTTTCCCGTTGCCGGATTTCCGGCGAGGAAGCCCACAACGGCAATCAACACGATCATGCCGCCGAGATAGCCGAGTCCCCAGGCAATGTTCGAGATACGGCCAACCTCTTTCTCGCTCACCAGCCGCGTCATCATCGAATCATTGAAGACGATCGAAAATTCGGCGGCGACAGTCGCCAGGGCAAGAAAGATCGCCGGATAGAGGATGGGCGAGTCCGGCGCGGCGAACCACAGCATAACGAGCGAGACGATCTTGATGACGGCGAAAAAGCCGATCCAGGGCTTGCGCGGTCCGGTCGCGTCCGCGATCGCGCCGAGCACCGGCGAAAGAACCGCGATGATGATGCCCGAGACAGTGAGCGTATAGCCCCAGACCGCCTGCCCCTGCACAGGGTCCGCCGTGAGCCGGGAAACGAAATAAGGCGCGAAGATGAAGGTGGTGATGACGGTGAAAAAAGGCTGTGCGGCCCAGTCGAAAAGCATCCAGCCGGCGATGCCGAGGCGCGGCGTCCTGGGCTGCTCTCTCGATTCGGCCGTAACGTCCAATTTCCCCTCCGGAATTCATCGCCCTCGCCGACTGCTTGGCGAGGGCCGATAACGCGTTGAAATCGCGAGGAAACCCGAAGCGGAATCAGTCCTCCGGGCCGATACCCGGAGGGACTGTGTCATTTCGTCTTGCCGCGTGCAAGGTCGTTGAGCAGGCCAGCCGCAACCGTAATCTTGGCGAGTGTCGTCTCGCCTTTTTCGGTGAGCAGCTTCAGCTGGTCGCCAACGCGTGAGACGCGTTCGCGATCACTGTCGTGCCAGGCAAGAACCGGATTGCGTTCGCCCTTCTGCTCGACCAGCGCTGCGACAGTGATGTCCCGCCTGGCGGCGCCGATATCGGCGACGGCGCGCGAAAGCGCCATCGCCTCGAACTGCTCCGTCGCCGGTACGCGATCGGCGGCGGCCAGCAGACGATTGATCCTGAGGTTCTCCGTCACGGTGAAATAACCCTGCGCGGTGCGGCTCAGCGTTTCGCCGGTCTCGGTGGAGATCTGCATGATCTCCGGCATGAGGGTCATCAGCGACAGTTCGGCTATTTCCTCCGCGAGCTTTGCCGGCGCGCCGCTTTCGATGAAGGCTGCGGCCTTCAGGCGTGCCTCTTCGGCGCTGTCGCCGGAGATTGCCGTGCGCATCGTGCCGCGCAGCTTCTGCAAGCCGTCGCGCAGACGCGAAACCGCATCGGAAACGGGGCCACTCGAGGCGCGCGTGCGCAAAGCCTTCTCGGTTACGAGCACGAAGATGCGGCTCACTTCCTGATAGAGCGCATTCTGTACGGCGCCGCTGATCCTGTTGTCCAGCGCGTCGATCTCACCGTAAATCCGCTGCAGGTCGAAGCCGTCGAGCGCCAGCACGGCCGCCTTGACGACATCGCCGGAGAGAAAGCCGGTCGTATCGGTCAGCGTCGAAACGAATGCGGGACCACCGCGGTTGATCACTTCGTTGCCGAGGACCGTCGCGATGATCTCGCGGCGCAGCCGGTGCCCGCGGATATCCCCGGCATAGGTCTTGCGCATCTTTGCCGGGAAATAGCGCTCCAGCGTCGCAGTGAAATAGGGATCATCCGGCAGATCGCCGAGGATCAGCTCTTCGAACAGCACCAGCTTCGCATAGGAAAGCAGAACGCCGATCTCAGGACGCGTCAGCGGCTTGCCCGCCTGGTAACGCTCGCTCATGGCCAGCTCCGTCGGCAGGGTCTCGACCTTACGGTTGAGGTGGCCATCGGCCTCGAGTCGCGCCATAAGCCGCGAGAGCGAGGTGCGGTTCGCGAGCCCCTGCATTTCCGTCAGCGAGATTGCCAGGGATTGCTGGTAGTTGTTGCGCAGCACGAGATGCGCCACCTCGTCGGTCATCGAAGCGAGAAGCGTGTTGCGCTTCGGCCGTGTCAGACGTCCGTCGCGCATGGCCGAAGCAAGCGCGATCTTGATGTTGACCTCGACGTCGGAGGAGTTGACGCCGGCCGAATTGTCGATCGCGTCGGAATTGCAGCGCCCTCCGGCGAGCGAGAAGCCGATGCGGCCTTTCTGGGTGACGCCGAGATTGGCGCCTTCGCCGATAACGCGGGCACGCACTTCCTCCGCCGTGACGCGGATCGCGTCGTTGGTGCGGTCGCCAACCTCGGCGTCCGTTTCGTTGCTGCCGCGCACATAGGTGCCGATGCCGCCGAACCAGAGCAGATCGACCGAGCTCTTGAGGATGGCGTTCATGATCTCGAAGGGGGTCGCCTTCTGCTTGTCGAGGCCGATGGCTGTCATCGCCTCCGGCGTCAGGGTCACGAACTTCTCCGTGCGCGAGATGATCATTGCGCCCTGCGACAGCGCCTTGCGGTCGTAGTCCTGCCAGCTCGAGCGCGGAAGCGCGAACATACGCTTGCGCTCGGCGAAGGAAAGGTCGGTATCCGGATTCGGATCGATGAAGATATCGCGGTGGTCGAAGGCGGCGATCAGCCGGATCTTCTCCGAGAGCAGCATCCCATTGCCGAAAACGTCGCCGGACATGTCG
Organism: Sinorhizobium sp. 7-81; assembly: GCF_030124405.1. NCBI lineage: Bacteria > Pseudomonadati > Pseudomonadota > Alphaproteobacteria > Hyphomicrobiales > Rhizobiaceae > Sinorhizobium > Sinorhizobium sp. 7-81. Next base: position 114,459 of record NZ_JASKLT010000005.1, read on the forward strand.
CCGACGCCGGCGACCGTGAAGGGCGTCGTCTGGATGTCGATGTCCATCTCGCGGAAATGACGCTTGACCGTCTCCCAGGCGCCGCGGGCGGTGATGCCCATCTTCTTATGGTCGTAGCCCGCCGAGCCACCGGAGGCGAAAGCATCATCGAGCCAGAAGCCGGCTTCCTGGGCAAGCCCGTTGGCCGTGTCGGAGAAGGTGGCGGTGCCCTTGTCGGCCGCGACGACGAAATAGGGATCGTCGCCATCGAGTCTCAGCGTATCGGCCGGCGGCACGACGTCATGGCCGACGATGTTGTCGGTGACCGACAAAAGCGTGCGGATATAGGTCTTGTAGGCTTCCGTGCCGACCTTGAAAATTTCGTCGCGCGTGCCGCCGACCGGCAGCTGCTTCGGATAGAAGCCGCCCTTGGCGCCGACCGGCACGATGACCGCGTTCTTTACCTGCTGCGCCTTGACGAGGCCGAGTACCTCGGTGCGGTAGTCCTGCGCCCGGTCCGACCAGCGAAGGCCTCCGCGGGCCACCTTGCCAAAGCGCAGGTGCACGCCTTCGACCTCGGTGCCGTAGACGAAGATCTCGCGGAAAGGCCGAGGCTCCGGCAGACCGTCGAGTTGCTTCGGATCAAGCTTGAAAGCCAGAACCGCACGCGGCCTGCCGTCCGCGTCTTTCTGGAAATAGTTCGTCCGGAGCGTAGACTGGATCACGTTTACATAGCGGCGCAGGATCTGGTCCTCGTCGAGGCTCGGCACGGCCGAGAGCGCCTCCTCGATGGCCGAGAGTAAGGCGTTGCCTTTCTTCGTCCTCGCCCTCGCCTCGATCTTCGGATCCATGCGCGTCGCAAACAGCCGGAAGATGTCGGCGGCGATCGCCGGATGCTTGTTCATCGTGTCGGCGATATAGCCCTGCGAATAGGTAATGCCCGCCTGGCGCAGATAACGGGCATAGGCGCGCAGCACCGTGACTTCGCGCGCGGTGAGGCCGGCAAGCAGGATCAGCCGGTTGAAGGTGTCGTCCTCGATCGTGCCGTTCCAGGAAGCCAGAAACGCCTCTTCGAGCGCCACACCGGTCTTGGCGAGATTGAGCGCATGTCCATCGCGGTGGACCAACTCCATGTCGTGCAGCACGACAAGCCGCTGTTCTTCCGCATGCCCGCTGACGCCGATGTCGTAGGTCTGCTCGCTGATGACGCGGAACCCGAGATTTTCAAGGAGCGGCACCCGACGCGAGAGCGAGACGGGATCTTCCGCGTGGAAGATCTTCAGTTCGAGCGTGTCCGGCCGTTCTTTCTGCTTATGATAGAACGAGATGCGGATTGGGTCGTCGCGCCGGCAGGCGGCGATGTCCTGAAGATCGTCATAGGCTTCAGCCGGCGTGAAGGCCGCCTGATAGGCTTCGCCGACCGAGATCTCGATGCCGTCCTTGCGCGCAAGCAGGTTGAAGCGGTCGGTCCAGCGGGTGACGATGCTGCGAACCGCCTCCTCGAGCTTGGCCTGCGGAACGCGCGGCGTCTTCCCGCCATAGCGGCCGATAATGAAATGGACGCGCGCCAGCCCGCCTTCGGGGAAAGCGGGATAATAGGCAGAAACGCGACCGTCATAGACCGTTCTCAAATAGTTGCCGATCTTCTCGCGGACGTCCGAATCATATTGCTCGCGCGGCACGAAGACGAGGACCGAGACGAAACGGTCGAAATGGTCGATGCGCGGCAGCACGCGGATGCGCGGCCGGTCGCTGAGCTCGTTGATCTGCTCGCAGAACGCAGCCAGCAGCCCGACGTCGATCTGGAAAAGATCGTCACGCGGATAGGATTCCAGCGTGTTCGCCAGCATCTTGCCCGAATGGCTCTGGGGATCGTAGCCGAAATGATCGATGATCTTTTCGATCTTGTGTCTCAGCAGCGGTATTTCGGACGCCTGACGCGTATAGGCCGTCGACGTGAAGAGGCCGACGATGCGCAGTTCCCCGATCACGTTGCCGGAGGTGTCGAAGCGCTTGACGCCGATGTAGTCCATATAGGCGCGGCGGTGGACGAGGGATTTCACATTGGCCTTGGTGACGATCAGGAACTCCGGCCCTTCGAGGAAGGCGAGGATCTCTGGCGTCGTCAGCACGGCGTCCTTGCCCTGGCGCAATACCCGGACATCCGGATTGGAGAGAAGGCCGAGGCCCCTGCCCTTGCCGCGTTCGACCGTCGCCTTCTCGCCCTTGCCGGAATAGGTGTATTCCCGCATTCCGAGGAACGTGAAATTGCTGTCTCTTAGCCAGCGAAGGAAAGCGAGCGCCTCGTCACGATCGCTCTTCTTGCGCGAAGCATTGTAGTCTTCCAGTTCCTTCATGGCCTGGTTGAGCAATGTCGTCATCGCCGGCCAGTCGTGAACGGCTTGATGGACCTGGTCCAGCACGTCGGTGATGCGCTTGCTGAGCTGGCGCGCTTCGAGCGGTGCGAGCTTGTCCAGGTGAATCTGGATATGGCTCACCCGGTGCGCCGGATCGCTTTCCTCATCCGGATCGTACGCCTTGATGGGCTTGCCGGGTTCCCTGACGAGAATGGGATGGATTGCGAGATGGATGTCGCGGTGCGTGCTCGTCACCTCGCCCATGATCGAGTCGTAGAGGAAGGGCATGTTGCGTTCGGTGATGGCGATGATCGAGACGTCCGTGCCGCCGGGCGCAACGCCCGGCACGGTTTCGACCGAAACCTGCGGCTTGCCTCCGTCCCAGCGTGCGAGTTCGTTGCGTGCATGTGCGGCGGTCAATGCCAGCATGTCGGCGGTGTAAAGATCTAGGTCGTCGTTGCTCGCCCCGCCGAAGAGGATCTCGGGCGCCAGCGCCTCGGCGCCGATCTTCTCCGCAGCCGCCTTGGCCGCGTCGATATGCCTGTCCCGCTTCGGATTGTATTTCACGCCCATGAACTGTCTCCCCGTACGTGATAGATGAACCTATCAGAACCATGGCCAATGGCGACCGTTTTATGCCCGTTTTCGGCAAAATCGAGCTGAATTTTGGAGAAATTCGCGCGATTTCGACCTAAATCCATTTAAATCGAAGGCGATTTTGCAAAAATTGCTCGAAAAACGGTGGAAACGCACGAAAACGCCGAAGCCCGGTTTCGGGCATCTCTGGCATCCGCTGTTGACAGGCCGGTGACAGTCGGGCGATCACACCTCGATTCGAAGGAATGGGATTGCCCGATGCCCGAAACGCATGCCGCACCCGGCGCCGTCATCGTTATTTCAAGCCATGTGGTTCGCGGCACCGTCGGCAACCGGGCCGCGGTCTTCGCGCTGGAGACGCTCGGGCACCGCGTCTGGGCCGTGCCGACGGTGATATTGCCGTGGCATCCGGGCCACGGCCCTTCGACACGGGTGACGATCGCCGATCAGGAGTTCCAGTCGATCATCGAGGATCTCGTCAATGCGCGTTGGACCGGCGAGGTGCGGGCGGTTCTCTCCGGGTACCTGGGTTCGCCCGGCCACGTCGAAGGCGTTGCTGAGCTCGTGACGGCATTACGTCAGCGCAATCCAGATCTTGTATACGCCTGCGACCCGATCATCGGCGATGGCAACGGCCTCTATGTCTCTGCCGAGATTGCCGCCGCCGTTCGCGACCGGCTGCTGCCGCTGGCGACACTGGCGACGCCCAACCGCTTCGAGCTTTCGTGGCTTGCCGGTGCCGCGCTTGAAACGAATACGGCGATTCTCGATGCGGCACTCGGTCTCGGACCGTCACGCGTGCTGGTGACCTCGGCGATCCCGATGATGAGCGGTGGCACCGGCAATCTTTATCTGTCGGGCAGCCATGCGCTGCTCGCCGAACACCGGTTGATCGACAATCCACCGAACGGCACCGGCGATCTGCTCGCCGCCGTGTTTCTGGCGCGGCTGCTTCAGGGGCTTTCGGAAGAGCGGGCGCTGCAGATGGCGACCGCCAGCGTATTCGAGATCATCGCGCGCACGGCGAAGCGCGGCGCCGACGAGCTGACGCTCGAGCAGGATGCCTCGAGCCTCGCAACGCCCATGGCCATGGTGCAGATGCGGCGCCTCTTGCATCCAGGCCAGGTGCGGCGGAGATAAAGAAGTATTCACGCACAGCCATTGCGTGGCATCGTGGATTGATGTGTCGGCAGCATTGGGGTAACCGATCGATATGCAGCACTTTCCGGATCATCTTCTGAACGGCTACCGCAACTTCATGAGCGGTCGTTTCAACGAACAGCAACAGCGCTATCGGACACTCGCCGAAAGCGGTCAGAAGCCGAGGACGATGGTCATTGCCTGTTGCGACTCGCGGGCCGCGCCGGAAACTATCTTCGATAGTGGCCCCGGAGAACTCTTCGTCGTTCGCAACGTCGCCAACCTGATGCCGCCTTATGAGCCGGACGGGCATTATCATTCGACGTCGGCCGCCCTCGAATTTGCCGTCCAGTCGCTCCGCGTCAGCGACATCGTCGTTATGGGGCATGGGCGCTGCGGCGGCATCAAGGCGGCACTCGATCCGGACGCCGAGCCCCTATCCCCCGGCGATTTCATCGGCCGCTGGATGAACCTGCTGAAGCCGGCCGCGGAACAGATCCAGAGCAACGAATTCATGACACAGGCGGAACGGCAACGGGCGCTCGAACGGGTGTCGATCCGGAATTCGCTTGCCAACCTGCGCACCTTCCCCTGTGTCCAGATTCTCGAGGCGAAGGGCAAGCTGCAGCTTCATGGCGCCTGGTTCGATATTTCAACCGGCGAGCTTTGGCTGATGGACGCCAAGACCGGCGATTTCGCCCGACCGGGCATGTAATCGGGCCGGGCATGCAAAAAGCCCGGTCCTTTCGGACCGGGCTCGAAATCCATATTCTGTTGGTCGCGATCAGTCGCCGTCTATCTCGGCGCCGATGATGGCGATCGCCTGCTGGTACACGCTGGCGGCGTTCCATCCCTGGATCGCACCGTAGTTGACCTCGCCCGGCTGATAACCGCCGCCCGGCTGCCATCCATGGCCGCGCAGGAAGTTGGCGGTGGAGGCGAGTGCGTCCGCCTTGGAGCGGACCATGTCGACATGGCCGTTGCCGTCTCCGTCCACGCCGTATTTCAGGACGTTCAGCGGCAGAAACTGCGTCTGGCCGATCTCGCCATGGGCAGCGCCCCGCGCAGCGGGGCTCAGATCGCCGCGCTCGACAAGCTGGAGCGCTGCGTAGAGCTGGTTGGTGAAATAGTCGGAGCGGCGGCAGTCGTAGGCGAGCGTCGAGACGGCCGAGAGCGTGTGTTCCTTGCCCAAGAAGGAACCGAAGCCGGTTTCCATCCCCCAGATCGCAATCAGCGGTCCCGCCGGGACGCCGAAGCGCTGTTCGATGCTGGCAAACAGCTTGGCGTTCTGTGCCCGCATCTTCTTGCCGCGCGAGATGATCGCCTGACCGCCACGCTTCTGCATGAACTGGTCAAGCGAGAGCTTGAAGCTCTTCTGGCCGCGGTCCGCGCGGATGGTCGCCCTGTTATAGGAAACGTTGGAGAGTACCTGGTCGAGTACCGCCCTGCTGATGCCGTTGCCGGCGGCTTCCTGCTTGAACTCAGCTACCCAGGCCGCAAAGCCGCTCCCGTCATTGCCGCATTGAGCCGCCGCGGCGGCCGTGGGAAGGATTGCCGTCGAAACCAGGGCCGCAAGCCCCGCCGCTACGCACTTTGCCCTGTGCATGAAATACCCCGTCATTGCCCGAACAATCGCTTGTCTTCAATTACTGGTCCCGCGTCGCGGGATGCTAGTCATGTTTCACGTGAATCCGCCCAATACCGGCGGAAGAACCCAATGCGAAGCCCCGCGGGTCCTTGGCGGACCGGGCGGGGCTTTGCTTCAGTCCCGAGCGGGGCCGGTCAGGCGGCCTGCTTGCGGGGCTTGACCAGACCGCGATTGACGAGCAACTCGGCGATCTGGATGGCGTTGAGCGCGGCGCCCTTGCGCAGGTTGTCGGAGACCACCCACATGTTGAGGCCGTTCTCGACCGTGGCATCCTCGCGGATGCGCGAAATATAGGTCGCGTCTTCGCCAGCGCATTCGTAAGGCGTCACGTAGCCGCCGTTCTCATGCTTGTCGACGACCAGGCAACCCGGCGCTTCGCGCAGGATCTCGCGCGCCTCGTCTGCGGTGATTTCATTCTCGAATTCGATATTGACCGATTCCGAATGGCCGATGAAGACCGGGACGCGCACGGCCGTGCAGGTCACCTTGATCTTCGGATCGAGCATCTTCTTGGTTTCCGCCAGAACCTTCCACTCTTCCTTGGTGTAACCGTCTTCCATGAACACGTCGATGTGCGGGATGACGTTGAAGGCGATCCGCTTGGTGAACTTCTTGCTCTCGATCGGATCGGCAACGAAGACGGCGCGGGTCTGGTTGAAAAGCTCGTCCATGCCGTCCTTGCCGGCGCCGGAGACCGACTGATAGGTCGAAACGACGACGCGCTTGATCTTGGCGTGGTCATGCAGCGGCTTCAGCGCGACGACGAGTTGGGCCGTCGAGCAATTCGGGTTGGCGATGATGTTCTTCTTGGAGAAAAGGCCGATCGCATCCGGGTTCACTTCCGGAACGATCAGCGGAACGTCGGCGTCGTAGCGCCAGGCGGAAGAATTGTCGATGACGACGCAGCCCTGCTGGCCAATCTTCGGCGAATACTTCTGCGAAACCGCGCCGCCGGCCGACATCAGGCAGATGTCCGTATCGGAGAAATCATAAGTTTCGAGGTTGGAAACCTTCAGCGTCTTGTCGCCATAGGAAACTTCGGTGCCGATGGAGCGCGACGAGGCAAGCGCCACAACTTCATCGGCGGGAAACCCGCGTTCCGAAAGGATGTTCAGCATCTCCCGGCCGACATTGCCGGTGGCGCCTGCGACTGCAATCTTGAAACCCATGATCTAAGCTCTCTTTCTGTCTCTCCTCGTCTGGTGGAGGGGGAAGCCGCGCGGGAGGCCCGCGAGGTTTCCTGTCCCCGGCCTTACCGGGGAGAGAGCGGAGGGCCAGAGACGTCAGACGGTTTTCGTCGTCGTTTTGGCCGTTGTTTTGCTAGCGAGCGAGAAATGGCGAGCCTGCCCGGCAACTGCCGGCAAGATCGACGCAGCGATGGACGGACCGTTCGGTCGCATTGCGGTTTCCTCGTTCGCCGCTGCTCTTACGCGGTTTTCGGCAAGAGTCAAGCCGCCGCCGGCGTTTGCCGCCACCGCTGTCTGTTCGCCAGCGCCGGAAAGAGCGAAAACCGCGCCACACTTTTGCGTGATACGGCTTCGGGATCGCGCCCGATCGCCGCATTAGACGAAAGTCATACGCCCAAAGCATCTCTGCCTTGGCTGCCACTTTTCTGACATCCTTTGATCAGGCGCACCACGTCCGGGCATTCAGGGAGGAATGGCCGGACCGGGGAATGGGCGCTCCAATATGCCAATTTTGGAGTGGAGGATTATCAAAATGGCGAATGTCGCAACAGTGGACGGCGCAAAAGCCGGCCCCATGACCGGCGAGGAGAAGAAGGTCATCTTCGCTTCGTCGCTCGGTACCGTCTTCGAATGGTACGACTTTTATCTTTACGGCTCGCTTGCCCTCTATATCGGCGCGACCTTCTTCAGCCAATATCCGCCGACGACGCAGGCCATCTTTGCGTTGCTCGCCTTCGCTGCCGGCTTTCTGGTGCGCCCGTTCGGCGCGCTCGTGTTCGGCCGCCTCGGCGACCTTGTCGGCCGCAAATATACCTTCCTCGTTACGATCCTGATCATGGGCTTCTCGACGTTCCTGGTCGGCGTCCTGCCCGGCTCCGCCTCAATCGGCATCGCAGCGCCGATCATCCTGATCGGTCTACGTTTGCTGCAAGGTCTTGCGCTTGGCGGTGAATACGGCGGTGCGGCAACCTATGTGGCAGAGCATGCCCCGCATGGGCGCCGCGGCTATTTCACCTCCTGGATCCAGACGACGGCGACGCTTGGCCTGTTCTTGTCGCTGGTGGTCATCCTGGCGGTTCAATACATGGTCGGCAAGGAAGCCTTCGCCGCCTGGGGCTGGCGCGTGCCATTCCTGCTCTCCTGCGTGCTCCTCGGGGTTTCCGTCTGGATTCGCCTGAAGATGAACGAATCTCCCGCCTTCAAGCGGATGAAGGAAGAGGGCAAGGGCTCGAAAGCGCCCCTGACGGAAGCTTTTGGTCAGTGGAAGAATGCGAAGATCGCACTTCTGGCACTCTTCGGTGCGGTGGTCGGCCAGGCAGTCGTCTGGTACTCGGGCCAGTTTTACGCACTCTTCTTCCTCACGGGCGTCCTGAAGGTGGACGGGCAGTCGGCGAACCTGATGGTTGCCGCCTCGTTGCTTCTCGGCACCGGCTTCTTCGTCTTCTTCGGTTGGCTGTCGGACAAGATCGGCCGCAAGCCGATCATCATGGCGGGCCTGTTGCTTGCCATGCTCACCTACTTCCCGCTGTTCAAAGCGCTGACCTGGGCCGGCAACCCGGCGCTTGCCGAAGCGCAAGAGAACGTCCGCGCCACGGTCACTGCGGCCCCTGGGGATTGCAATTTCCAGTTCAACCCGACAGGCGTTCAGAAGTTCACGAGCTCCTGCGACATTGCGACCGCGTTCCTGACCAAAAACTCCGTTCCCTATGACGTCGTAAGCACTGCGGCGGCGGGAACGCCGGCGACCGTCAAGATCGGTGAGTCAACGATTAACAGCTACGACGCGGTTGCCGCGGGCGACAAGGCGAAGGCAGAGGATGCGGCCTTCAGCAAGCAGGTCAACATGGCGCTTCAGGCTTCCGGCTATCCGCTGGTGCGTGCGGCGGCGAAGGTTCCGGAATCCAAGCTCGACGCCTTCGTTGCAGCCAATCCGGAACTGGCGCTCGACGCCGCTGCTGTCCGAGCCGGCGAAAAGACCATGGTACCAGCCGACAAGCTGACTGCCGACAAGCTGCTGACCAAGGAAGAACTCGGCGGCGCCACGGAAATGGCAGTCTATTCGATCGACAAGGGCGGCGCCTTCACGATGGTGGCCGATCCGGCCCGCGTCAACTGGACGACGATCATCGCCGTGCTGACCGTTCTCGTCATCTATGTGACGATGGTTTACGGCCCGATCGCCGCGCTGCTGGTCGAACTCTTCCCGACCCGCATCCGCTACACCGGCATGTCGCTGCCCTACCACATCGGCAACGGCTGGTTCGGCGGCCTGCTCCCGGCAACGGCCTTCGCGATGAGCGCGGCCCAGGGCGATATCTATTATGGCCTCTGGTACCCGATCGTCTTCGCCGGCATCACGCTGGTTATCGGGCTCTTGTTCCTGCCGGAAACCAAGGACCGCGATATCCACGTAATGGACTGAGTGGGCGACCAAAATCATGACGCGGGATGCGGGCGGAGACCCCGTTCCTCATCTCGCCGAACGACCTCTCCTGACTCCGGCGCGGCCTTCCGCGCCGGCTTTTTATTTGTCAACTTGGTGGGGGGGTCGCGTTTTTCGGTGCCGGCCAGCCACCCGCGTCCAAGCGGAAGAGCCAGCCTTGCCGGGCAAAAACGAATGCGATCATCATCGCGACCCAGAGGCCGAGCAGCAGGCCGGCGGCAACATCGCTCGGATAGTGTGCGCCGACGATTACGCGCGAAACGCCGATCGCCAATGCCAGTATCAGGAACACGGGTCTCAACTGCGGCATCAGCATCGCGAAGGCGCCGAAAAGGGCGCCGGCCGCCATCGAATGGCCTGACGGGAAGCTTTCAAACAATCGTTCACCGGTAAACGGCGTCAGGCTGTAGGCGCCGTAGTCGGCGAAAAGTTCCGGCCGCGCCCGGCCGATCAGGAATTTCAGCCCATGCACCAGCACGCTTGCGGTGCCGATCGTCAGAAGAAAATAGGCGGACAGATTGCGCGCGCTTCTCGCTCGGTGCCGAACCGTGTCGTGATGCGAGTCCCGCCGGTCAACGTAGGCGACCTGCAGCAGGAAGGTAGAAGTGTAGATCATCCAGGCGAATGTGCCGAAATCGGTAATCGTCCGGTTGAAGGCGACGATTTCCTCTGGCAGGTCCTGCGCCCATTGCGACAGTTGCGGATCGAAGGGAACGAGGGCAAGCACGAGCACCAGCGTCGTCAGGAATATCCAGGCCGTGGAAGCAAGCGGTTGATTCATATTTCGTCTTTCCTTCGCATCCTTCTGCATGTGAAGCCGGACGCAACGAAATCAAGACCCAAATATAAAACACCTCCGGAACGTCTCCGGAGGTGCTTGTTCATCGGACCACATCGGCACGAGCCGAGTGAAACGTCAGATGCCGGTGCGCCGGTCAGACGGTAAGCGCCTTGAACTCGGCAAGGATCGCGTCGCCCATATCGGTGGTACCAACCTTTTGGCAGCCTTCGGCCATGATGTCGCCGGTTCGGATGCCCTTGTCGAGCACGTTGGCGATCGCCTTTTCCAGATTGTCGGCTTCCTTCACGAGGCTGAAGGAATAGCGCAGGCACATGGCGAAGGAAGCGATCATGGCGATCGGGTTGGCAATGCCCTTGCCGGCAATGTCCGGCGCCGAGCCGTGCACGGGCTCGTAGAGCGCCTTGCGCTTACCCGTCTTGGGATCAGGCGCGCCGAGCGAGGCGGAAGGCAGCATGCCGAGGGAACCGGTCAGCATGGCGGCGACGTCGGAGAGCATGTCGCCGAACAGGTTGTCGGTGACGATCACGTCGAACTGCTTCGGCTGCCGCACCAGCTGCATGCCGCCGGCATCGGCCAGCATATGCTCCAGTTGCACGTCGGCATATTTCGCCTTGTGGGTCTCGGTCACGACCTGGTTCCAGAGCACGCCGGACTTCATCACGTTGCGCTTTTCCATCGAGCAGACGCGGTTCTGGCGCGTGCGGGCGAGCTCGAAGGCTACCCCGGCGATGCGCTCGATCTCGTAGGTGTCATACACCTGCGTGTCGATGCCGCGCTTCTGGCCGTTGCCGAGATCGATGATCTCCTTCGGCTCGCCGAAATAGACGCCGCCGGTCAGCTCGCGGACGATGAGGATATCGAGGCCTTCGACCAGCTCGGTCTTCAGCGAGGAAGCATTGGCAAGCGCCGGATAGCAGATGGCCGGGCGCAGGTTGGCGAAGAGCTCCAGGTCCTTGCGCAGGCGCAGGAGACCAGCCTCCGGCCGCACCTCGTAGGGAACCGCATCCCACTTCGGTCCGCCGACGGCGCCGAAGAGCACTGCATCGGCGGCGAGCGCCTTCGTCATGTCCCCTTCCGAAATCGCCACGCCATGGGCGTCATAGGCGGAGCCGCCCACGAGGCCTTCATCCGTCACGAAGCCGGCACCGAGTTCGGCGTTCATGTAGGCGATGATTTTGCGGACTTCCGCCATGGCTTCCGGGCCGATGCCGTCGCCGGGCAGAAGGAAGAGATTGCGCGCAGTCATGGATAGTCCTTCTCAAGGGGGAAACAACTGCATGTTCGCTTAAATCCCGCCCGATTTAAGGGTGAGAACATGCAGCACTTTAAAATGCTACAGCGATCTTCGTGCGTCTGAGCAGACGCACGGTGCTGTAGGCCGCGTTCTTAGCGCAACTTCGTATCGAGGGAAATCTTTGTGACGAAAGAATTGTGCGCGCCGGCCCGCCCGCCCCTTCCCGTTTCCGCTTGACGGAATCGCGCGCTGAGGCTCGAATGGCCGGACTCAACCGGGGATTTTCCAAGATGTCCGAGACGCTTCTTGTCGGTGCCTTTCTCGCAGCACTTTCCTACACGCTGATCCCCGGCCCCGCTTTTCTGGCGCTGCTTGGCATCGGCGCCGGCCAGGGCCGCAAGGCCGGTGCGCTCTTCATGGGCGGTCATCTTGCCGGCGATATCGTCTGGTCGACGCTGGCGCTCGTCGCGATCGTCGGTGCGCGATCGATCGGCACGGCAATCTTCGACGTTCTCGGCCTATTCTGCGGCGCCTACCTCGCCTGGATAGGCTGGACTGCGCTTCGCGCCCGGCCGAAGGGTGAGAATCGCGCTTTGCTGACAGTGGAGCGGCCGCTCCGCCGCGGCCTGATTTTCGGGCTCACCAATCCCAAAGGCTATCCGGTGGCGCTGGCGACGTTCACGGCGCTGCTTGCCGGTTCCGCCAACGCGCTCGAGTTCAACGCCCTGCCGATGCTGCTCGCCGTGTCGCTGATCGGTTTCCTCGTCGCCGATGTAATTCTGATCGCGATCATCGGCGCGTCCGTCGTTCGCCGCTTCTATCGCCGTCACGAGCTGGCCATTGTGCGGCTCTCCGGCCTCCTGTTCATCGGCTTCGCCGCGCAGGCCGTCTGGCATGCGGCGCCCGGTCTCTTTGGCATGCGCAAGCCTTGACGATCCTGCCATTGCCAACCACTTCAAACATCTCCGCCGGCCAGCCGCCCGCTCCGCCGGCCCAGCATGCGAAAGGAATCCCCATGACTGCAAGCGCTTCGCTCAACCCCGCTCTTGTAAACTGGACCGGACACGAGGGTCTGCCGCGCTTCGATGCGGTCAAGGATGAGGACTTCGCACCCGCCTTCGACGCGGCGCTCGCGGCCCATGAGGCGGAAATCGATGCGATCGCCGGCAATCCGGAGCCGCCGACCTTTGAAAACACTGTCGTCGCCCTGGAAATCGGCGGAGACGAACTTTCACGTGTCTCGGCGCTTTTCTGGAACAAGGCCGGCGCGCACACCAACGACGTGATCCAGGCGCTCGAACGCGAGATCGCGCCGAAGATGTCGCGGCACTATTCGAAGATCGGCATGAATCCGGCCTTGTTCAGCCGTATCGACAGACTATGGGAGAAGCGCGAAGAGCTCGGCCTCGATCTCGAGGCGACGCGCGTCCTCGAGCGGCACTGGAAGGGCTTCGTCAAGTCCGGCGCCAAGCTCGACAAGCCGGAGCAGGAGCGGCTTGCCGCCATCAACGAAAAGCTTGCCGGCCTCGGCGCCAAGTTCGGCCAGAACGTGCTTGCCGACGAGAAGAACTGGGCGCTGTTGCTTGCGAGCGACGAGGAACTCGCCGGCCTTCCGGAATTCCTGAAGGATGCGATGGCGGCGGCGGCCCGCGACAGAGGCGAAGAGGGCAAATACGCGGTCACCCTGTCGCGCTCGATCATCGAACCGTTCCTGACCTTCTCCGATAATCGCGAGCTTCGCGAGCAGGCCTTCAGGGCCTGGACGGCCCGCGGCGAAAACGGCGGCGAGACTGACAATCTCGACATTATCGCCGAGACGCTGGCGCTCCGGGCAGAGAAGGCAAAGCTGCTCGGATACGAGAATTTTGCGTCGCTGAAGCTCGACGACACCATGGCGAAGACGCCCGAAGCCGTGAACGGCCTCTTGATGCAGGTCTGGGAGAAGGCAGTCGTGCGCGCCCGCGAGGAGGAGGCGGATCTGGCCAAGCTGATTGCCGCCGAAGGGCGCAATCACGAAGTCATGCCGTGGGATTGGCGCCATTATGCCGAAAAGCTGCGGGCGGAAAAATTCAACTTCTCCGAAAGCGAGCTGAAGCCCTATCTCCAGCTCGAGAAGATCATCGATGCCTGCTTCGATGTTGCCCAGCGTCTCTTCGGTGTAACGGCCACGGAGAAGAAGGGCATCGCGGCCTATCATCCCGATGTTCGCGTCTTCGAGATCCGCGACACCTCGGGCAAGCTGGTCGCGCTGTTCCTCGGCGATTACTTCGCCCGTTCCTCCAAGCGCTCCGGCGCATGGATGAGTTCATTCCAGTCGCAGCATAGGCTGAAGCTGAAGAATGGCGAGGAAGGTGAAATCCCGATCGTCTACAATGTCTGCAATTTCGCGAAACCGGCCGACGGCAAGCCGGCCCTGCTGTCGATCGACGATGCCCGAACACTGTTCCACGAGTTCGGCCATGCGCTGCACGGCATGCTCTCCAACGTCACCTACCCTTCCGTGGCAGGCACCGGCGTTTCGCGCGATTTCGTCGAGCTGCCGTCGCAGCTCTTTGAGCATTGGCTGACCGTGCCGGATATCCTGAAGACCTATGCCGTGCACTACCGGACGGGCGAACCGATGCCTCAGGCCTTGCTCGACAAGGTGCTGGCGGCGAGGACCTTCAATTCGGGCTTCGCCACCGTCGAATTCACCTCCTCGGCGCTGGTCGACATGGCCTATCACACGGCGGAAAGCATCACCCAACCCATGGCACTGGAAGCGGCGACGCTCGAAAGGATCGGCATGCCGAAATCGATCGTCATGCGCCACCGCAGCCCGCATTTCCTGCACGTCTTTTCCGGCGACGGCTATTCCGCAGGTTACTATTCCTACATGTGGTCGGAGGTGCTCGACGCCGACGCTTTCGCCGCTTTCGAGGAAACCGGCGATCCCTTCGACCCTGTGACCGCGCGGAAGCTCAAGGACAACATCTATTCGGTCGGCGGCGCCGTCGATCCGGAGGATGCCTACAAGGCTTTCCGTGGCAAGCTGCCAAGCCCGGACGCGATGCTGGCAAAGAAAGGGCTGGCGGCCGTAGCGCCGCCCTCGCCCGCCTCTTAGATCACGATGATTTTAGGTCGAATCGACCTAAAATCATAAACGTGCTCGATTCTAATAGTTAGAGCGGGATGCGGGCGGGAAGCCGCTCACACTTTTCTCATCCCGCTCTAAAGCGCGTCGCGTTCAATCGGACTCATGCGACGCGCTTTAGGTCCTTGTTTTCATGCATGTCGTTGCCCCAAAACCGCTGCACACTTTTGGGCGACATGCATTAGTCCGCCTGTTCGACGCCGAGGACCGCGAGAAGATTGCGCATCCGCGCCGCTGCCAGCTCCGGCTTGTCGAGCACATTGGCCCGGTCGGCGAGGCGGAAGATGTCGGCATAGTGGAGAATCCCGCGGGCGGACTGCAGGCCGGCAGGCAGGGTGAAGTGGCGCTGATGGCCGTTCAGCCAGGCGAGGAAGACGACGCCAGCCTTGTAGTATTGCGTCGGCGCCTCAAAGATCTTGCGCGACAGCGGCACGGTCGGCTCGATCACGCCGCGGAAGGTGGCGACATCGCCGTCTGCCAGGGCGGCAAGCGCCTTCGAAGCCGAGGGCGCCACGGCGTCGAAAATGCCGAGCAGCGCATGGCTGTATTTCTGGCCGTCCCCCTCGATCAGTTCCGCGTAGTTGAAATCGTCGCCGGTGAAGCAGAGAACGCCCTCCGGAAGGCCATTGCGCAGCGCCACTTCCTTGGCGTTGTCGAGCAACGAAATCTTGATGCCTTCGACCTTGGCGCTGTTCTCGGAGATAATCGACAGCACCGTTTCCAGCGCTTCCTCGAAATTCTCCGATCCCCAGTATCCCCTTAATTGCGGGTCGAACATATCGCCAAGCCAATGAAGCACGACCTTGTCCTTGGCCTGACGCAGGATGTGGCCGTAGACACGACGGTAGTCGTCGCCGGAACGCGCTACGCGGGCAAGCGCCCGGCTCGCCATCATGATCGCCCGGCCGCCCTCAGCCTCGACGAAGCCGATCTGCTCCTCATAGGCGGCGATTACGTCGTCAATCGAGCGTGCCGCGTCGGGAGAAAGATGGTCGGTGCCGGCGCCGCAGGCGAGATCGGCGCCCGCAGCGCTCTTCGCCTCGGCAAGCGAACGGCGGATCAGCTCCTGCGCGTCCGGCCAGGCAAGCCCCATGCCGCGCTGGGCGGTGTCCATTGCCTCGGCGATCCTGAAGCCGAGGCTCCAGAGGTGATGGCGAAAGGCCATCGTCGCGTCCCAGTCGATCGCCGGCCTTCCCCAAGGATCGCTATCGCGCAGCGGATCGGAGACGACATGGGCGGCCGCGTAGGCGATGCGATTGAAGGTCGGAACCTGAGCGGGCCGGGCAATGGGCGTTCCCTGCAGCCGGTAATGTTCGAGTGAGCCGTCTTGGCGCGGCAGCGTCAGCCTGGTCATCGGCATGGATCCTCCACTTATGTTGCGGTCACTGGATAATTTAGACCGTTCCAAATTTCAAGATCAAAATGGTCGAACTGCTCGGCGTTTGATCAATCAGCGACCCAGAGTCGATTATCCGAGCAGTCGTCGCGTAGGCGCCAACCCGCATCGTTTCTCAGCTAATTAACTGCACAACCTAGGCAATTTTGTAGGAACTCGTACGACCCGCATTTCCGTTGCTTCATGCGGACACGCATGAAAAAAGTGAATGGAAAGCACTTGACGGAATTGGAACGTTCCAATTATTAAGAAGGCAAGACGTGAATTGGGAGGTCATCGTGGCGAAGGAACGGGTAACGGTTATCGATATTGCGCGCGCCGCCGGCGTGTCGAAATCGACCGTGTCGCTCGTCCTGCAGGGGAGTTCCCTCGTCAATGAGGCGACGCGGGCGAAGGTGAACGCGGCGATCCGCGAGCTTGGCTATGTCTACAACCGCAGCGCCGCGAATTTGCGCCAGTCGAAGTCGAAGATCATCGGCATCGTCGTCAATGACCTGACCAACAGCTTCTTCGCGGAGCTCGCGGTCGGCGTCGATGCCGTCGTGCAGTCCGCCGGTTTCGTGCAGTTCCTCGCCAATACCAGTGAAAAAATCGAGCGCCAGCGCGAGGTGATCGCGTCCATGCGCGAGCACGGCGTGTCGGGTCTCATCATTTCGCCGGCGCGTGGAACCGAAGCCTCCGATCTGGCGCCGCTCGTCGAGAGCGGCATTCCGGTCGTGCTCGTCGTTCGCGACATTGCCGGTGCCGGCGTTTCCTCGCTGACGTCGGACAATCACGCCGGCGCTGTTGCCGCCGTCCGTCACCTGATCGAGCGCGGCCACCGCCGCATCGCCTTTCTCGGCGGCTTTGCCGATACCGCAGTCTTCGAGTCACGCGTGCGCGGCTATCGGGATGCGCTGCTAGAGGCCGGACTCGGCCCGCAAAGTGAGCTGGTCATCGGCTCCGCACCGTCGCGCGCCGGTGGCGTCACGGCGATCGAGCAGGCGATGATGCTGAAAGAACGGCCGACCGCGGCGCTCTGCTTCAATGACGCCGTCGCCTTCGGAGTTTGCGACGGCTTGCGGGCACGGCGACTGGAGCCGGGGGCGGATTTTGCCGTGATCGGCTTCGACGACGTGATCGAGGCGAAGACGGCGGTGCCGGCGCTCACCACGGTTTCCGTCGATCCGCAGGGCATGGGCGAGCGCGCGGCGGAATTGCTTTTGAAGCAGATCAAGGCGGGCCGCGCGGAACCGGAAGCGATCGTCAGCTCGGTGCGGCTTGTCGTCCGCCAGAGCTGCGGCGCAGCGGCCGAACGAAGAATGAAGGAGGTCTCGTCATGATTCGCTGGGGACTGATCGGCGCGAGCACGATCGCGCGCGAGTGGGTAATCGGCGCCATCCGCGCCACGGGCGGAGAGGTCGTCTCGGTGATGAGTTCGAGCGCGGAGCGGGGCCAGGCTTACGCGGCGGAAAACGGTATCGCCAAGGCCGTGACGAGCCTCGACGAGCTCGTCGGCGACCCGAATATCGATGCCGTCTACATCTCGACAACCAACGAGTTGCACCACGATCAGGCGCTGGCGGCGATCCGTGCCGGCAAGCACGTTCTCTGTGAGAAGCCGCTGGCGATGAACCTCAACGACGGCTGCGAAATGGTGCTGACGGCGTGTGAGGCCGGCGTCGTGCTCGGCACGAATCATCATCTACGCAATGCCGCCACGCATCGCGCCATGCGCGAAGCGATCGCCGCGGGCCGGATCGGCAGGCCGATTGCGGCGCGGGTGTTCCACGCCGTCTATCTGCCGCCGCATCTGCAGGGCTGGCGGCTCGACAAGCCGGAGGCCGGCGGTGGCGTCATCCTCGACATCACCGTGCACGACGCCGACACGCTGCGTTTCATCCTTAATGACGACCCGATCGAGGCAGTGGCGATCAGCCATAGCGCCGGCATGGGCAAGGAGGGACTGGAGGATGGCGTCATGGGGGTCTTACGCTTCCGTTCGGGCGTGATCGCCCAGTTCCACGATGCCTTTACGACGAAATATGCCGAGACCGGCCTCGAAGTGCACGGCACCGAAGGCTCGCTGATCGGTCGCAACGTGATGACGCAGCGGCCCATCGGCACCGTCGTTCTGCGCAATGAAGAGGGCGAGAGCGAACTGCCTCTCGACCACCGCAATCTCTACGAGACGGCGCTTACGGCCTTCCACGCCGCGGTCGAGGGGAACGGCGCGCCCTCCGCCACCGGCGAAGACGGAGTTTGGTCGCTGGCGGCCGGCATCGCGGTGCTGAAGGCGGCGGCCACCGGCATGGCCGTCCAGATCGAAACGGGACTTTGAACTCCATGAGCAAGCACATTTCACCGGCGGAAGCGGCGGCCCTGATACCTGACGGCGCGGTCGTTTCCGTCTCCTCCTCCAGCGGCCTCGGCTGCCCGGACCTGATGCTGAAGGCTATCGGCGAGCGCTTCGACGCGACCGGCCATCCGCGCGACCTGACGACCCTGCATCCGATCGCGGCCGGTGACATGAGCGGGATCAAGGGTGTCGACTACATCGCCAGGAAGGGCCTCCTGAAGAAGATCATCGGAGGGTCCTATCCCTCCGGTCCGTCCAGCGCCGAACCGCCGCTGATCTGGCAGATGATCGGTGCCGACGAAGTGGCGGCGTACAACATTCCTTCCGGCATTCTCTTCGACATGCATCGCGAGGCGGCGGCGAAACGCCCGGGCGTCATGACCAAGGTCGGGCTCGATACCTTCGTCGACCCGTCACGCGAAGGCTGTGCCATGAACGCGTCCGCCGCAGCCGAGCCTGTCGTGAAGAAGGTCACCTTCGAGGGCGAGGACTGGCTCTATTTCAAGGCGATCACGCCTCAGGTGGCGATCATCCGGGCAACGACGGCGGACGAGCGCGGCAATCTCACTTATGAGCATGAGGGCGCCTATCTCGGCGGGCTGGACCAAGCGCTTGCCGCACGCAACAACGGCGGAATCGTGATTGCCCAGGTCAAGCGCATCACCAAGGAAGGGTCGCTGAGACCGCATGACGTCCGCGTGCCAGGCGTGCTGGTCGACTATGTGGTCGTCGATCCGGACCAGAAGCAGACGACCCAGACGCTTTACGATCCCGCCATCTCCGGCGAGATCTTCCGCCCGCTCGACAGCTTCCGCGTTCCCGAATTCAGCATCCAGAAGGTGATTGCCCGCCGCGTCGCGCAGGAGCTCGAAGCGGGCAGTGCGGTCAATCTCGGTTTCGGAATTTCCGCCAACGTGCCGCGGATCCTGCTGGAGGAAGGTCTGCACGGCGCGGTCACCTGGGTGATCGAGCAGGGGGCGGTTGGCGGCGTGCCGCTCCTCGATTTCGCCTTCGGCTGCGCGTCGAATGCCGACGCCTTCATGCCGTCGCCCTACCAGTTCACCTATTTCCAGGGCGCGGGCTTCGATGCCTCGCTGCTTTCGTTCCTGGAAATCGACCGCACCGGATCGGTCAACGTGTCGAAGCTCAGCTTCCGCCCGCATGTGACGGCGGGTGCGGGCGGCTTCGTCGACATCACCGCGCGGGCGAAAAAGATCGTCTTCTCGGGCATGTTCAATGCCGGCGCAAAACTCGCGGTCGCCGACGGCAGGCTTGTCATAGAGAGGGAAGGCAAGCTGAAAAAGCTTGTCGATCAGGTCGAGCACGTGACTTTCTCCGGCCGCCGCGCGGTCGAGCAGGGGCAGGACGTCACCTATGTGACTGAGCGTTGCGTGATGAAGCTGACGCCCGACGGCATCGTGCTCACCGAAATCGCGCCCGGCGCGGACCTGCAGGAACATATCCTCGACCAGTCGGAATTTCCGTTGATCGTGTCCGACCAGCTGAAGCAGATGGATAGCGCGCTGTTCAACGAGGCGCCGCTCGGTCTGACTTTGCCGGCGAAGGCCGCGCGGAGCATCGCGGGAGGCACCCATGGCTGACGAACGCATGCGGGTCGAGGTCGAGGACGCCGTCGCGATCATGACCGTGTCCAGGCCTGAAAAGCTCAACGCCTTCGACATCGATATGCTGAAGGCCCTCGCTGCCGCCTGCGACACGGTCGAGGCGAACCGCGATGTGCGCGTCGCGATCCTGACCGGCGAGGGCAAGGCCTTCTCTGCTGGCGGCGACATCAAGGCCTGGGGCGGCATGGACGCGGCCGAATTCGGTCACGACTGGGTGCGCTTCGGCCATCGTGTCTTCGAACGGCTGGCGACGCTCCGCATGCCGGTGATCGCAGCCTTGAACGGCCACGCGCTCGGCGGTGGGCTGGAACTGGCGGCGGCGGCCGACATCCGCATCGCCGAAAAGCAGGTAAAGATCGGACTTCCCGAAACGAGCCTCGGCATGGTGCCCGGCTGGTCGGGCACACAACGGCTCGTCTCCCGCTTCGGTGCGCAGATCGTGCGGCGCATGGTGCTCGGCGGCGAGATGTTCTCGGCGGAAGGGGCGAAGGCCGAAGGGCTGGTCGATGCCGTCGTCGAGACGGGCACGGTCATGCAGGCTGCGCGGGACTATGCCGCCCGCATCGCAAGCCGCGGGCCCGCGGCGCTGGAAATATCGAAACTGATGATCGCCTCGGCGAACGGCGAGGACAAGGGCGCGGCAGTCGAGGCGCTGGGCTCGATCCTTGTCGCCAAGACCGGCGATCTCAAGGAGGGCGTCGCGGCCTTCAGCGAAAAGCGCGAAGCGCGCTTCAAGGGAGAATGGTGATGACGGTTCTGGTGAAACCCAAGGCGCTCGGCGATTACAAGGTTCGCGAATTCCGGATGCTGATCGACGGCAAGTGGGTCGATGGCGCCGAAGGCCGCACGATCGAGCGGGTGGCGCCCGGCCATGGCGTGACCGTCAGCCGTTACCAGGCGGCGACGAAGGTCGATGCCGAACGCGCGATCGCGGCGGCAAGACGTGCGTTCGACGACGGTCGCTGGCCGCGCATGACGGCGTCCGAACGCTCCTTGATTCTGTTGCGCGCCGCCGACATGATCGCCGCGCGCACCGATGAACTCGCCTTTCTCGATGCGATCGAATCGGGCAAGCCGATCAGCCAGGCCAAAGGCGAATTGGCAGGGGCGGCCGACATCTGGCGTTATGCCGCTGCACTCGCCCGCGATCTCTCCGGCGAAAGCTACAATACGCTCGGCGACGGTACGCTCGGGGTCGTGCTCCGCGAAGCGATCGGCGTGGTTTCGATCATCACGCCCTGGAATTTCCCCTTCCTGATCGTCAGCCAAAAGCTGCCCTTCGCACTTGCCGCCGGCTGCACGACGGTGGTGAAACCGTCGGAACTGACGTCCGGCTCGACCCTCGTTCTCGGCGAAATTCTCGAGGCGGCTGGTGTGCCGGCCGGCGTCGTCAACATCATCGTCGGCACGGGGCCGGAGGCCGGCGCACCGCTCACGAGCCACCCGGATGTCGACATGGTTTCCTTCACCGGCTCGACCGGTGTCGGCCGGCTTACCATGGCGAACGCCGCGCAAACGCTTAAGAAGGTTTCGCTCGAACTCGGCGGCAAGAACCCGCAGATCGTCTTCCCGGACGCCAACCTCGACGAGTTCATCGATGCCGCCGTCTTCGGTGCCTATTTCAATGCCGGCGAATGCTGCAATGCCGGCTCGCGGCTGATTCTCCACCGCGACATCGCCGACGAGGTTACGGCGCGCATCGCCAGCCTCTCGGCCAAGGTGAAGGTCGGCGATCCACTCGACCCTGAAACGCAGGTTGGTGCAATCATCACGCCCCAGCATCTCGAAAAGATCGCCGGCTATGTTTCTTCGGCCTCGAGTGATGGCGCGACCGTTGCCCATGGCGGTGCGGCGCTCGATCTCGGCATGGGGCAGTTCATGGCGCCGACCATCCTCTCGGCCGTCCGGCCGGAAATGGCGGTGGCCCGGGAAGAGGTGTTCGGTCCGGTCCTCTCCGTCCTCACCTTCGAGACGACCGAGGAGGCGATCCGTATCGCCAACTCCATCGACTACGGGCTCTCGGCCGGCGTCTGGAGTCGCGATTTCGACACGTGTCTCACGATCGGACGGCGCGTGCGCGCCGGAACGATCTGGATGAACACGTTCATGGACGGCGCGTCCGAACTGCCCTTCGGCGGCTACCGGCAATCCGGTCTCGGCCGCGAGCTCGGGCGCCATGCAGTGGAGGACTATACCGAGACCAAGACGCTCAACATGCATATCGGCCAGCGCACCAGCTGGTGGATGCCGCGCTGAGATCGGATCCGGAGGAGGCTGAAAAGTGCAGACGCCGACGGCAAGCGAGGAAAAGATCGGGAGGCGCTATCCGCACCCCCGTGCGCGCCGGCCTGTCGCCTCGGCTTCAGCTCGCAGCGCCCGCGGCTTGCGTCTCGAAGGGAAGCTCGGGACTCAGCAGCAATTGCAGTTCATTGATGTCCGTGCTGCCGGCGATGCGGCGCAGGAGGATGCGGCCCATATGCTCGCCGGTCGCGGTCAGATCCTCGTAGATCGTGTCGACCCGCGGCTGGATCGCGCCCAGCAACTGCGATGTCTGCTTGGCAACGATGTCGTATTCGAGCCCAAGCGTCAGGCCGCAATCGGTCATGCCGGTGATGGTTGCGAGCGCGCATACCTCGCCGCCGCAGGCGAAACCGTCCGGAGGGTCCTTCTCCAAGTAACGCTGACGGATGCGGTCCCGGATCGCGCCCGCCGGGCTGTCCAGATCGATGTCGGAAAGGATTTCATAGGCGCAGCCGGCCTCGCGCACGGCGGTCATGAAGCCGTGCTGGATGTGGCCGGCGAAGGTGTAGCCCGCAGGCCCGCTGATCAGCGCCAGCCTGCGCCGTCCCTTTGCGATCAGCCGGCGCGTCGCTTCGTAGGCGAAAGTGAAGTTGTCATAGTCGACGAAGGCATGCGCCGTCGCGAGTTCGGTGCGGCCATGCGTGACGAAAGGGAAGCCGTTTTCGGAGAGCAGCATGACCCGCGGATCGAGCGGTTCGGTGCGCGAGAAGATCAGGCCGTCCGCCATGCTGTTGCGGATGATATAGTTGATCGCATCGATATTCGCCGCGTTCAGGAAATTCGGCATGACGATCAGGTGGTACGACGTGCCTTGGAGCGCCTTGGCGATGCCGGCCATGACGGAGGTTCCGTAACCCAGGATTTCCTCGTGCGGCTCGAGCAGGACGGCGATGACGTTGGTGCGACCGGTCTTCAGGCGCTGGGCGGCGCGGTCCGGCGAATAACCGATGTCGAGCGCCACCTGGCGGACGCGGTTGCGCGTGTCGATCGATATCTGCGGGGCGTTGGCCAGCGCCCGCGACACGGTGGTGACGGCAAGACCGGTGATGTCCGCGATGGTGCGCAGCGTCGGCTTGCCGCGGCTGTTTGCCGGACCGTTGCCGGACTTGGCGGGTTTGGAGCGAGCGGCCAATGGTTCTTTCCTGCGAGCGATCAAGAGCGGTTTTGTAACGTGACGCGAACCGTTAGGCAATCGTATGATGAAAACGTTTTAAATGGACGAACGGAGCCGATTTTATTGCGCTGCACCATGCCCGCGATGTCGTATAATCCAGCAAATTCAGGCCGTTTAGGTGACAAGACTGCGGAACGATCCCGAGCGCTTGACTTGGCGGTATTTGTAACGTTTTAAATTGGCCGGGCGGCGCATGCCGCAGGCCCATTGCCGTCCGGTGAAGACGGGCGGCATTCAAAAAAGGCGGGAGGAGATTCCGCTTCGGTAACTTGCAAACGGGAGGATAACGATGCGCAAGTTGATGACGACGACAGCTGTTGCAGCACTGATGTTGGCGGCGACAGCCGCGCGCGCAGCAGAGAACGTGGAAGTGTTGCATTGGTGGACGTCCGGTGGCGAAGCTGCGGCACTCGATGTTCTCAAAAAGGATCTGGAAGGCAAGGGCATCGGCTGGACCGATATGCCGGTCGCCGGCGGCGGCGGCACCGAAGCGATGACCGTGCTTCGCGCCCGCGTCACCTCCGGTAATGCTCCGACGGCGGTGCAGATGCTCGGCTTCGACATTCTTGACTGGGCAAAGGAAGGCGCGCTCGGCAACCTCGACGACATTGCCGCCAAGGAGGGCTGGGACAAGGTGGTTCCGACCGCCCTGCAGCAATTCTCGAAATACGACGGCCACTGGATCGCCGCTCCGGTCAACGTCCATTCGACGAACTGGGTCTGGATCAACAAGGCTGCACTCGACAAGGCCGGCGGCAAGGAGCCGGCGAACTGGGATGAGCTGATCGCGCTGCTCGACAAGTTCAAGGAGCAGGGCATCACGCCGGTCGCCCATGGCGGTCAGCCCTGGCAGGATGCGACGATCTTCGACGCCGTCGTGCTCTCGCTCGGCAACGACTTCTACAAGCAGGCCTTCATCGACCTCGATCCGGCGGCGCTCGGCGGCGACAAGATGAAGGAAGCCTTCGACCGCATGACGAAGCTGCGTTCCTATGTCGACGACAACTTCTCCGGCCGCGACTGGAATCTCGCTTCGGCCATGGTCATCGAAAATAAGGCCGGCCTGCAGTTCATGGGCGACTGGGCAAAGGGCGAGTTCCTGAAGGCGAAGAAGGTGCCAGGCACCGATTTCGTCTGCATGCGCTTCCCGGGAACGCAAGGCTCGGTCACCTTCAACTCCGACCAGTTCGCCATGTTCAAGGTCTCGGAAGACAAGGTTCCGGCACAATTGCAGATGGCCTCTGCCATCGAAAGCCCGACCTTCCAGTCGGCTTTCAACGTCGTCAAGGGATCCGTTCCGGCCCGTACCGACGTTCCGGACACCGACTTCGACGCCTGCGGCAAGAAGGGCATCAAGGATCTCGCGGAAGCCAACGCAAACGGCACGCTCTTCGGCTCCATGGCCCATGGTCACGCCAACCCGGCCTCCGTCAAGAACGCGATCTACGACGTCGTGACCCGCCAATTCAACGGCGAACTCAGCTCGGAAGACGCGGTGAAGGAACTTGCCGCGGCGGTCGAGGCCGCGAAGTAAGCGGGACCGAGGGATTGCCCCTCATCCGCCTGCCGGCACCTTCTCCCCGCTCGCGGGGAGAAGGGACGAGGGCGGTCCGCTCCGGCGTTCCCTTTTCCCCTTGTTGGGGCGAGCTGGTGCACCTGCGTCCCTCTCCGCGCAAATGGGGAGGGTTAGGGTGAGGAGCAGACGCGCGGAACGAACGAAACGATACGTCAACGGTGGTAACGATCATGGATAGCCGCACCCGGCTGCAGGAGCTTTTGCCCAAGCTCGTGCTCGCCCCCAGCTTTCTCATAGTCCTGGTGTTCGTCTACGGCTTCATTGCCTATACCGGCTTCCTCTCGATGACGGACAGCAAGATGCTGCCGTCCTACAATTTCGTCGGTCTGCTGAATTACAGCCGGCTCTGGGCTCTGCCGCACTGGTGGCGGGCGGTCAGCAACCTCGCGATCTTCGCGACGCTTTATATCGCCATCTGCTCGGTGCTGGGGCTGGCGCTCGCCATCCTGCTCGACCAGAAGATCAGGGCCGAGGGGTTCCTTCGACCGATCTATCTCTACCCGATGGCGCTTTCCTTCATCGTCACCGGAACGGCGTGGAAGTGGTTCCTCGATCCCGGCATCGGGCTTGAGAACACCATGCATCTCTGGGGCTGGGAAAGCTTCTCCTTCAACTGGATCAAGGACCGCAACTTCGCGATCTACTGCGTCGTCATTGCCGCCGTCTGGCAATCGACCGGTTTCATCATGGCGATGTTCCTGGCTGGCCTGCGCGGCGTCGACAATGAAATCATCAAGGCCGCCCAGATCGACGGGGCGAAGACGTCCACCATCTATCGTCGGATCATCATTCCACTGATGCGGCCCGTCTTCCTCTCGGCCTTCGTCGTCCTCGCCCACCTTGCGATCAAAGCTTATGACCTGATCATCGCCTTGACCGGCGGCGGGCCGGGCCAGGCGACCGAACTGCCCGCGACGTTCATGTATTCCTACACCTTCACCCGCAACCAGATGGGTATCGGCGCATCCTCGGCGATCATCATGCTGGTGATGATCTTCTCGATCATCATTCCCTACCTCTATTCCGAAATCCGGGGAGGAAAACGCCAATGAGAGCCCCCAGTCCAGACAATGTCATCTCGCACAACCGCCTGGCGCGGGCACTGATCTACACGGCGCTGATCCTCTTTGCGCTCTATTCGCTGCTGCCGCTCTATGTGATGGTGGTGAATTCGCTGAAGCCGCTCGACGAAATCCGCCAGGGCGGCATGCTGAACCTGCCTGAGACCTGGACGGTCGAGCCCTGGCTTTCGGCCTGGTCAACGGCGCAGATCGGCGTTCAGCCGACCGGCCTTCGTCCCTTCTTCATCAATTCGATCCTGATGGTCGTCCCGGCGGTCGCCATCTCGACGATCATTGGCGCGCTCAACGGCTACGTGCTGACCAAGTGGCGTTTTCCGGGAGCAAACATCTTCTTCGGGATGCTGCTGCTCTCCTGCTTCATCCCGTTCCAGATCGTGCTGATCCCGATGGCGCGCATTCTCGGCGTGCTAGGCATTGCCGGATCGATCTGGGGGCTGATCCTCGTGCATGTGGTTTACGGCATCGGCTTCACGACGCTTTATTTCCGCAACTACTACGAGGCATTTCCGACCGAACTGGTGCGCGCGGCGCAGATCGACGGCGCGAGCTTCTTCCAGATCTTCCGACGCATCATGCTGCCGTCTTCCGGGCCGATCATTGTCGTATCGGTCATCTGGCAGTTCACCAATATCTGGAACGACTTCTTGTTCGGTGCCTCGTTCTCGGGACCATTTTCGACGCCGATGACGGTCGCGCTCAACAACCTGGTTTCGTCGTCCACGGGGGTCAAGGAATACAACGTTCACTTCGCGGGCGCGATCCTCGCCGCCCTGCCAACGCTCATCGTCTACATCGTGTCCGGCCGCTACTTCGTCCGCGGGCTGATGTCCGGCGCCGTGAAAGGATAAGCTCATGTCTTTCTTGAAAATCAGCAACCTGCGCAAGTCCTACGGCTCTCTTGAAATCCTCAAGGACATCAACCTGGAGATCGAGAAGGGCGGGTTCCTCGTCCTCGTCGGTCCGTCAGGCTGCGGCAAGTCGACCCTCCTGAACACGATCGCGGGCCTGGAACCGATCACCTCGGGGGACATCGCGATCAACGGCCGGTCGGTCTCGGGGCTTCACCCGTCGAAGCGCGATATCGCCATGGTGTTCCAGTCCTACGCGCTCTACCCGAACATGACGGTCGCCGGAAACATCGCCTTCGGCATGGAAATCCGCGGCGTGCCGAAGGAGGAGCGCGAGAAGGCGATCAAGCAGGTTGCCGACATGCTGCAGATCGGTCATCTGCTCGACCGCAAGCCGAGCCAGCTTTCCGGTGGCCAGCGCCAGCGCGTCGCCATGGGCCGCGCGCTCGTGCGCAATCCGCAGGTTTTCCTCTTCGATGAGCCGCTGTCGAACCTCGACGCGAAGCTCCGCGTCGACATGCGCACCGAGATCAAGCGCCTGCATCACCGGATGAAGACGACGATCGTCTACGTGACGCACGATCAGATCGAGGCGATGACGCTCGCCACCAAGATCGCCGTCTTGAGGGATGGGGTGCTGCAGCAGTTCGGCTCGCCGGCCGAGATCTACAACAACCCGGCCAACATGTTCGTCGCCGACTTCATGGGATCGCCGGCGATGAACCTGCTGACCGCCCGCATCGAAAAGACTGGCGCCGATGTTGCAGTCACGCTGGCGCGGCCGAACGCCGAACCATTGAAGCTTGCCGTGCCGCATAACGGCGCGCTATCCGCCTATGCCGGCAAGGATGTCGTGTTCGGCATCCGGCCGGAGGCGCTGACGGACCCCGACGGTGCCGACCGCAACGCGAAATATGTCGCGGAAGGCGAGTGCCTGATCGAGGTGGTCGAGCCGGCCGGCTCCGACACCTTTGCGGTTACGCGTCTCGGTGGCAAGGAAATCGTCGCCCGACTGCGCGCCGACGCGCGCATCGCACCCGGTCAAACGTCGCGGCTCGCCTTCAACCTCGACAAGGCGGTGTTCTTCGATCCGCAAAGCCAGATGCGGATCGCATGAGCATGGCGATGCGGACTGAGCCGGATATCGTCATCATCGGATCGGGGATCGGTGGAGCGACCGTGGCGGCGGGTCTCGCGCCGTCGGGCGCCGAGATCCTGATCCTCGAAGCAGGCGGTCACATCGAGGATCGCCCGGAAAACCGTGACCAGCGGGCGATCTTCCAGCGCGGCCATTTCCGGCCGAAGGAAACCTGGTACGAGGCGGGCGGCGTCGGCTTCAATCCCGGCAATTACTACAATGTCGGCGGCAACTCGAAATTCTACGGCGCGGTGCTGACCCGCTACCGCCGGGAGGACTTCGAGGAGATGCAGCATCTCGACGGCGTTTCGCCCGCTTGGCCGTTTGCTTACGACGAGCTGGAGCCGTGGTATTCCAAGGCAGAGGCGCTCTATCAGGTGCGCGGCAGGCTCGGTGAAGATCCGACCGAGCCGGCGCACTCGCACGATTATCCTCATGGCCCCGTTGCGGACGAACCGGCGATCGCCAGGGTTCGCAAGCGCATGGCGGAGATCGGCCTGCACCCCTATTCGCTGCCGCTCGGCATCGACATCGAGCGCTGGCTCGCCAAGGGCAAGACCCCTTGGGATGCGCATCCGAACAGCTTCGACGGCAAGATGGATGCGGAGACGGCGGCGCTGGCCGCAGCACTCGAATATCCGAACGTCCGGCTGCAGACCGGTTCGCGCGTGACGCGGCTGGCGACGGCCCCGGACGGGAAGGCGATTGCGACCGTTCACTACGTCAAGGAGGGGGCGGAGCACAGCGTTTCGCCGAAGTTTGTCATCCTCTCGGCCGGGGCCGTGCAATCGGCTGTCCTGCTGTTGCGCTCCGCCGATGACCGCAATCCGGCCGGGCTCGCAAACCGATCCGACCAGGTGGGCCGCAATTTCATGAATCACAATTCGAGTGCGGTGATTGCGCTCAGCCCCTGGTACCGCAACGACTCCATCTATCAGAAGACCTTCGGTCTCAACGACTTCTATCTTTCGGATGGGGCAGGGGGGCCGCCGCTCGGCAATATCCAGCTGCTCGGCCGCGTCTCCGGCGCGATCCTGAAGGCGAACATGCCGGCCATGCCGGAATGGCTCCTGAACCAGGTCTCGGCCCGCGGCATCGACTTCTACGCCATGAGCGAGGACCTGCCGTCACCGGATAGCCGGGTCATGGTCGATGGCGACCGCGTGGTACTGAAATGGGTGCGCACCAATTGGCAGGCGCATCTCGATCTCGTCGCTAAGTTGAAGGCGGTGCTGAGAAAGGCCGGCTTCCCGGTCGTTCTCGCGCGGGCCTTCGACAAGCGCACGCCGTCGCATCAGTGCGGCACCGTCAGGATCGGCAAGGATCCGGATGAGGCGCCACTCGACGTCTACTGCCGCGCATTCGATCACCCGAACCTTTTCGTCGTCGATGCCGGCTTCCTGCCGACCTCGGCGGCAGTAAATCCGGCACTGACGGTCGCGGCGCAGGCACTACGCGTCGCGGATCACATTATTAAAGAGGACCTTCGGTCATGACGGAGAAAACACGTCCCGTCGCGATCGTCACCGGTGGCCGACGTGGCATCGGCCTCGGCATCGCGCGGGCGCTCGCGGCAAGCGGCTTCGACATCGCCATCACAGGCATCGGCGATGCCGATGGTGTAGCACCGGTGCTCGCGGAACTCGGAACATACGGCGTGCGGGCGACCTTTCTCCAGGCCGATCTCGCCGATCTCTCCACCCATCAGGCGACCGTGGACGCGGTAATCGACGCGTTCGGCAGGATCGATTGCCTCGTCAACAATGCCGGGATCGCTTCCGTCGTGCGCGGCGATTTCCTCGATCTGAAGCCCGAGAACTTCGACACGATCGTCGGCATCAACCTGCGCGGCACAGTCTTCTTCACCCAAGCGGTGTCGAGGGCGATGCTCGGGACAAAGGCGGCTGGTCCGCGCTCCATCATCAACATCACCTCGGTCTCTGCGGCGATGACATCGCCGGAACGGCTCGACTACTGCATGAGCAAGGCGGGACTTGCCGCCTTCAGCCAGGGCCTGGCGCTGAGATTGGCCGAGACCGGTGTCTCTGTCTTCGAAGTCCGGCCCGGCATCATCCGCTCGGACATGACCGCAACGGTATCGGGCAAATACGATGCCCTGATTGCGGATGGTCTGGTGCCGATGCGGCGATGGGGAGAGCCCGACGACATCGGCAGGATCGTCGCCGGGCTCGCCGGCGGGCAGTTCGGCTTCGCCACGGGCTCGGTCATCCAGGCCGATGGCGGGCTTTCCATCAGCCGTCTTTGAAGGAGTAGGCGGGAGATGCGCATCGGAGTCGTTTTGTGTTTGTAATTTGGAACGATCCAAATCACAAACTCTGGAGGAAAATAGCGAATGACCTACGACTACATCATCACCGGCGCCGGCCCCGCGGGCTGTGTTCTTGCCAACCGCTTGAGTGAGGACCCGACGGTCAAGGTGCTGCTGCTTGAAGCCGGTGGCGGTGACTGGAATCCGCTGTTCCATATGCCGGCCGGCTTCGCCAAGATGACCAAAGGCGTCGCGAGCTGGGGCTGGCAGACGGTGCCGCAGAAGCACATGAAGGGCAGGGTGCTGCGCTACACCCAGGCGAAGGTGATTGGCGGCGGCTCGTCGATCAATGCGCAGCTCTATACGCGCGGCAATGCCGTCGACTATGACCTTTGGGCGCGCGAAGACGGTTGCACCGGCTGGGACTACCGAAGCGTGCTGCCCTATTTCAAGCGGGCCGAAGACAACCAGCGCTTTGCCGACGACTATCACTCCTATGGCGGACCGCTCGGGGTCTCGATGCCCGTCTCGGCGTTGCCGATCTGCGACGCCTATATCCGCGCGGGCCAGGAGCTCGGCATCCCCTACAATCACGATTTCAACGGGAAACAGCAGGCGGGGGTCGGTTTCTATCAACTGACGCAACGAAACCGCCGGCGCTCTTCCGCGTCGCTTGCCTATCTCTCGCCGATCAAGGACCGAAAAAACCTGACGGTGCGCGCCGGTGCGCGCGTCGCCCGCATCGTGCTCGAAGGCAGGCGAGCGGTCGGTGTGGAGGTGGTGACGTCCAGGGGCAGCGAAACGATCCGGGCGGACCGCGAGGTGCTCATCTCTTCGGGCGCGATCGGATCGCCGAAGCTGCTGCTGCAATCGGGTATCGGCCCGGCCGACCACCTGCGCGCGGTCGGCGTCGAGGTTCGCCACGATCTCCCGGGCGTCGGCGGCAATCTTCAGGACCACCTTGATCTCTTCGTCATATCGGAATGCACCGGCGATCACACCTACGACAACGTCGCCAAGCTGCACCGCACGCTCTGGGCGGGCCTGCAATACGTGCTCTTCCGCACCGGCCCCGTCGCCTCGTCGCTGTTCGAGACCGGCGGCTTCTGGTATGCCGACCCGGATGCGCGCTCGCCGGACATCCAGTTCCATCTCGGTCTCGGCTCCGGCATCGAGGCCGGCGTCGCGCGCCTCAAGAATGCAGGGGTCACGCTCAACTCCGCCTATCTGCATCCGCGCTCGCGCGGCACCGTCCGGCTTTCCTCCTCCGATCCGGCCGCCGCTCCGCTCATCGACCCGAACTATTGGGAAGATCCGCACGACCGCAAGATCTCGCTCGAGGGTCTCAGGATCGCCCGCGAAATCATGCAGCAGCCGGCGCTGAAGCCCTTCGTGCTCGCGGAACGTTTGCCGGGTAACGACGTCCGGACCGAAGAGCAGCTCTTCGAATACGGTTGCGCCAACGCCAAGACCGATCACCATCCCGTCGGCACCTGCAAGATGGGTACGGATGCGACGGCGGTGGTCGATCTGGAGCTCAAGGTACGCGGTCTCGACGGTTTGCGGGTCTGCGACAGTTCGGTGATGCCGCGCGTGCCGTCCTGCAACACCAACGGGCCGACGATCATGATGGGTGAGAAGGGGGCGGACATCATCCGCGGCCTGCCGGCGCTGCCGCCCGCGATTTTCCAGCACGAGCGCAACGACACGCGCCCGCGGGCGCGTGCCGAGGTTCGCTAGAGGCGGACGGAAACCGCTACTTTCCTGCAATCGCTCACGTCGGGAGGAAACATGATCCGACACTGTGTCTTCATCCGCTTCCGCCCGGCGGTGACGAATGCCGAGAAGACGGCGCTCTTCGACGAGATTGCCGCGCTGAAAGACTGCCTTCCGGGTCTGCTGGCCGTGCACATCGGCGCGAATGTCAGCCCAGAGCTTGGCATGGACAAGGGTTACGGCGAAGGCTTCATCGTCGATTTCGCCGATGCGGCCGCGCGTGACACCTATCTCGATGATCCGGAACATCGCAAGACCGGTGGAAAAATCGTTGCGGCGGCGGAAGGCGGCGTCCAAGGTGTCTTCGTCTATGATCTAGAGATACCGGACTGATTCCATGGCATCGATCGAGCCGCGCTCCTTCCTGACCTCCCTCTTCGAGGCTGCCGTCGCCGCCGCCGATCCTTATGCCGCGATCCGCGCTCATCTGCCGGAGAGACCGAAGGGGCGCACGATCGTCATCGGCGCCGGCAAGGCCGCAAGCCAGATGGCGGCCGCCTTCGAGCGGCTTTGGGATGGTCCGCTTGATGGTGCCGTCGTCGCCCGCCATGGGCCGGTCGAAAAATGCGAGCGCATCGAGGTCCTGCAATCCGCGCATCCCGTGCCGGACGAGGCCGGGCTTGCGGCATCCTCCGCGCTCCTCAAGCTGGTCGAGGGACTGACGGCGGACGATCTGGTGGTGGCGCTGATTTCCGGCGGCGGCTCGGCGCTTCTGCCGGCGCCACCCGATGGCCTGACGCTCGAGGACGAGATCGCGGTCAACAGGGCACTGCTCGCCTCCGGCGCGCCGATCTCGGCGATGAACGTGGTGCGCAAGCATGTCTCGCGGATCAAGGGAGGGCGGCTTGCCCTTGCTGCCACGCCGGCACGCGTCGTAAGCCTCGTCGTCTCGGATGTTCCGGGCGACAATCCCGCCTTCGTTGCCTCAGGCCCGACGGTACCGGATTGGTCGAGCCTCGAGGACGCGCGGGAGATCGTTGCCCGCTATGGCATGGTCTTGCCAGAGCGCGTGATGGCGCACCTTGCGTCGGATGCCGCACGTGCCCCGAGTCCCGACGGCCCTGGCTTTGCCGACAACGAGGTTCACGTGATCGCCTCGGCGAGCGTTTCATTGGAGGCTGCGGCCGCCCGCGCGCGGGAAGTCGGCATCCAGGCGGCAATCCTCTCGGACGCGATCGAAGGCGAGGCGCGCGACATCGGTCGTATGCATGCGGCGCTCGCCCGCGAGGTGGCGTTGCGAAATCGACCCTTCGCAAAGCCTGTCGTGCTGCTCTCCGGCGGCGAGACGACCGTGACGATTTCCGGCAACAACTACGGCAAGGGCGGGCGCAACAGCGAGTTCCTCTTGTCGCTGGCGCTCGACATCGATGGCGCTACCGGCATTGATGCGCTTGCCGCCGATACCGACGGTATAGACGGCTCGGAAGACAATGCCGGCGCCTTTGCCAACGGAGAGAGTGTCGCCCGCATGCGCGGGGCGGGCGTCGATCCTCGTGCACATCTCGCCCGCCACGACGCCTGGTCGGCCTTCTCGGCCAGCGGCGACCTTTTCGTGCCCGGCCCGACCGGCACGAACGTCAACGATTTCCGTGCGATACTGATACGCTGAAGCGCTGCGGCCGGACGCAATACAACGCCGTGCGTCTTTTCAGACGCACGGCGTTGTAGCATTTTGAGTTGCTGTCGCTTATCTCACCCGCTTCAGCGCGTCGGCGAGAGTCGAGACGATCTCGCCGAAATGCTTCTTTTCGGCGATCAGCGGCGGTGAGAAGGCGATGATGTCGCCGGTGACACGGATCAAAAGGCCCCTCTCGAAACAATCGACGAAGACCTCGTAGGCGCGCGTGCCGGGTGCGCCGTCACGTGATTGCAGTTCGATGCCGGCGATGAGACCGATGGTGCGGATGTCGATGACATGCGGCAGGCCCGTCAGGGAATGCATCGCCTCGTGCCAGTCCTGCTGCAGCTCGGCAGCGCGGGTCATCAGGCCCTCGTCGCGATAGATGTCGAGCGTGGCGATGCCGGCGGCGCAGGCGGCCGGATGGCCGGAATAGGTGTAGCCGTGGAAGAGTTCGATCTGGCCTTCCGGGCCGTGCATCAGCGCGTCGTGCACCTTGCGGCTCGCAAAGACCGCGCCCATCGGGATCGCGCCGTTGGTGAGGCCCTTGGCGGTGGTGACGAGATCCGGAGTGACACCGAAATAATCGGTCGCGAAGGCGGCGCCGAGGCGCCCGAAGCCGGTGATCACTTCGTCGAAGATCAGGAGGATGCCGTGCGTGTCGCAGATCGCGCGCAGCCGCTCCAGATAGCCCTTCGGCGGGATCAGCACGCCGGTCGAGCCGGCAACCGGCTCGACGATGCAGGCGGCGATCGTCTCCGCCCCGTGCAGTGCGACGAGCCTTTCGAGGTCGTCGGCAAGCTCGGCGCCATGTTCTGGCTGGCCCTTCACGAAAGCGTTCTTTGCCGGGTCATGGGTATGGCGCAGATGGTCGGAGCCCGGGAGTTGCGGGAAGACGCGGCGGTTGTTGACGATGCCGCCGACAGAGATGCCGCCGAAGCCGACACCATGATAGCCGCGCTCGCGGCCGATGAGGCGCGTGCGCGTGCCCTGGCCGATCGACCGCTGGTAGGCAAGAGCGATCTTCAACGCGGTGTCGACGGATTCCGAACCCGAGCCGGTGAAGAACACCCGGTCGAGTTTGGCGCCGGCCGGGCCGGGCGCGATCTCGGCCAGCCGCTCGGCGAAGTCGAAGGCGATCGGATGGCCCATCTGGAAGGAAGGAGCAAAATCCATGGTCGAAAGCTGCCGCTCGACCGCGGCGGCGATCTGCCGACGGCCATGGCCGGCATTGACGCACCAGAGGCCGGCGGTGCCGTCCAGGATCGTGCGGCCGTCGACGCTGGTATAGTGCATGCCCTCGGCCGAGGCGAGCAGGCGGGGCGCGGCCTTGAACTGGCGGTTGGCGGTAAACGGCATCCAGTAGCTGTCGAGAACCGGGGCGTTGGGCTTGTTGTGGGCGTCCATGGCATCCTCCTGTGGTGTTCGCGATTGACGCCATGATTTGGATTGCCGAACAAGTCCTTTTCTTCGCTCAGCTAAGCCACTGTATTTTATGCAAACTGCTTGCTAGAGTTTCGATATACCGAACAACGTCAACACGGGATCTGCGATGACCGTCGATATCGGCAACCGGCTGCGCCATGTCCGACTGATGCACAATCTCTCCCAGCGTGAACTTGCCAAGAAGGCGGGCGTCACCAACTCCACCATCTCGCTGATCGAGTCCAATGCTTCGAACCCGTCGGTCGGCGCCCTGAAGCGCATTCTCGATGGCATTCCGATCGGGCTTGCCGAGTTTTTCTCCTTCGAACCGGAAAAGCCGCGCAAGGCCTTCTACGCGGCGGAGGAACTGGTGGAGATCGGCAAGGGGCCGATTTCCTATCGCCAGATCGGCGACAATCTCTTCGGCCGCAGCCTGCAGATATTGAAGGAGTGCTACCAGCCGGGGGCGGATACCGGCAAGGTGCCGCTGGTGCATGAAGGCGAGGAGGGCGGGATCGTGCTTTCCGGACGGCTGGAAGTGACGGTCGATGACGAGCGGCGCATCCTTGGGCCGGGCGACGCCTATTATTTCGAGAGCCGCCGGCCGCATCGGTTCCGCTGCGTCGGGCCGGTACCGTGCGAAGTGATCAGCGCCTGCACGCCGCCGACGTTTTGAGGGAGGAGAGGAGCGCGAAGTGCCCCTCATCCCGCTGCCGCGACCTTCTCCCCGCAGGCGGGGAGAAGGGACTCGCGGGACCCCCTCGCGGCCTTCTCAAGCGGCGTCTTACAGGGCACGTCCCCTCTCCCCGCGTGCGGGGAGAGGGTTAGGGTGAGGGGCAGTTCGAAAGTCTGTGAGGGCCAGTCAACGACCTCACGACAGCCGCGCGCAGGCGGCGGCGATGCGCTCCAGCGCTTCCTTCAGCTCCGCTTCCGAGGTCGCATAGGAAATGCGGAAGAAGGGCGAAAGGCCGAAAGCCGAGCCCGGAACGACGGCGACATGGACGTCTTCGAGCAGATAGGCGCAGAAGTCCGTATCGGTTTCGATCGTCTTGCCCGATGGCGTCACCTTGCCGAGCATGCCGGCGCAGCCGGAGAAGGTGTAGAAGGCGCCTTCCGGGACGCGACAATCGAGACCGTCGATCGCGTTCAGCCCGTTGACGACGAGGTCGCGGCGGCGCTGAAAGCTCGCGGTGCGCTCATTCAGGAAGTCCTGCGGGCCGGTCAGCGCCGCGACGGAGGCCGCCTGGCTGACCGACGAAGGGCAGGAGGTCGCCTGGCTTTGGACGACGGCCATCGCCTTGATCAGTTCGCGCGGGCCGCCGGCATAGCCGATGCGCCAGCCGGTCATCGCATAGGCCTTCGACACGCCGTTGACGCTGAGCGTACGCTCTTTGAGGCGAGGCTCGAGCTGTGCCGGGGTGACGAAGCGGAAACCGTCGTAGACGATGTGCTCGTACATGTCGTCGACGAGCAGCCAGACATGCGGATGCTTGATGAGAACGTCGAGCAGCGGCCGGTAGTCCGCGGCGCTGTAGGCGGCGCCCGATGGGTTCGAGGGCGAGTTCAAGAGCACCCAGCGTGTCTTCGGCGTGATTGCCGCTTCGAGCTTGTCGGCGGTCAGGCGGAAACCCGATGCTGCATCGCATGCGATCAAGACCGGCTTGCCTTCGCAGATCTGGACGATGTCCGAATAGGACGTCCAGTAGGGCGTCGGGATGATCACCTCGTCGCCGGGATTGATCGACGCCATCATGGCGTTGAAGAGGATTTGCTTGGCGCCCGTGGCGACCGTGATCTCGTCCAGCTCGTAGGCGAGGCCGTTTTCGCGCTGGAACTTCTCGCGGATCGCCTTCTTCAGCTCCGGCGTGCCGTCGAGCGCCGTGTATTTCGTCTCACCGCGCTGGATTGCTTCTGAGGCTGCTTGCTTGATGTGGTCCGGCGTGTCGAAGTCCGGCTCGCCGGCGCCGAGGATGATCACCGGCTTGCCTTCGCGCTTCATCGCGTTGGCGCGGGCGCCGATCTTCAGGATTTCCGAAACGCCGATCGAGGAAATCCGCGAGGCGGGCAGAAAGCCCGCCTCCTTCACACTCGCGTTGATGGTCATGGTCGATCCTATTCGATTATTCGATGTCGAACGAGACGCCCTGCGCCAGCGGCAGAGCCTTCGAATAGTTGATCGTGTTGGTTGCCCGGCGCATATAGGCCTTCCAGGCGTCGGAGCCCGATTCACGGCCGCCGCCGGTCTCCTTCTCGCCGCCGAACGCGCCGCCGATTTCCGCACCCGACGTGCCGATGTTGACGTTAGCGATGCCGCAGTCCGAACCGTCGGCCGCGAGGAAGCGCTCCGATTCCTGCATGTCGCGGGTGAAGATCGAGGACGAAAGACCGGCCGCGACGGCATTGTGTTCCGCGAGTACCGCATCGAAGTCGCTATACTTGATGACGTAGAGGATCGGCGCGAAGGTTTCTTCGAGGACCGGACCCGCCTGCTTCGGCATTTCGACGAGCGCGGGCTTCACGTAATAGCCGTTCTCATGGCCGAGTTCGACGCGCTCGCCGCCGGTGACGGCGCCGCCATGGGCCTTCGCCTCCGTGATCGCCTTCTGCATGTTGTCGAAGGCGGCCTTGTCGACGAGCGGGCCAACCAGCGCCGTGCTTTCGAGCGGGTTGCCGACGGAAACCGACTGGTAGGCTTTCTTCAGGCGCGGAACGAGTTGATCGTAGACGCTTTCATGGACGAAGAGACGGCGCAGCGTCGTGCAACGCTGGCCGGCGGTGCCCATCGCGCCGAAGGCGATGGCGCGGAGCGCCATGTCGAGATCGGCCGACGGGCAGACGATGCCGGCATTGTTGCCGCCGAGCTCCAGAATGGCGCGGGCGAAGCGCTTCGCAAGGCGCGGGCCGACTTCGCGGCCCATGCGGGTCGAGCCGGTGGCCGAAACGAGCGGGACCTTCGGGTGATCGACGAGCACTTCGCCGATTGCGCGGTCGCCGATCAGGACCTGCGACAGGCCTTCCGGCGCATCGCCGAAGCGGGCGAGCGCGCGTTCAAGGATCGCCTGCGATGCAAGGGCGGTGAGCGGCGTCTTTTCCGACGGCTTCCAGACGACCGCGTTGCCGCAGACGAGCGCCAGCGCTGCGTTCCACGACCAGACGGCGACCGGAAAGTTGAAGGCCGAAATGATGCCGACGACGCCGAGCGGGTGCCAGGTTTCCATCATGCGGTGGCCCGGCCGTTCGGTGGCGATCGTCAGGCCGTAGAGCTGGCGTGAGAGACCGACGGCGAAATCGCAGATGTCGATCATCTCTTGCACTTCCCCGAGGCCTTCCGATGGGATCTTGCCGGCTTCGAGTGAGACCAGACGGCCGAGGTCCGCCTTGAAGGCGCGCAGCTCTTCGCCGAGCAAGCGGACGAGTTCGCCGCGCTTCGGCGCCGGCACGAGCCGCCAGGCACGGAAGGCCTCGTTGGCCCGTTCGATCCGGGCCGCGGCTTCGGCGGCCGAGACGGTCTTGAGGCTCGCGATCTGTTCGCCGGTGACCGGGCTGTAAGAGGGCATGTCGCCGCCCACATAGAGTTCGCGCGCGACGCCCATCTTGTCGAGGAGGGCGGCGGCCTCCTTGGCGACGTCGACTTTCTTGGTTGCAATGTTCATCTCAACTGACTCCCGTTTTGTCTCATTTATTGGTTGCGCGGGAT
Organism: Sinorhizobium sp. 7-81; assembly: GCF_030124405.1. Classification (NCBI taxonomy): domain Bacteria; kingdom Pseudomonadati; phylum Pseudomonadota; class Alphaproteobacteria; order Hyphomicrobiales; family Rhizobiaceae; genus Sinorhizobium; species Sinorhizobium sp. 7-81. The sequence continues at coordinate 153,242 of NZ_JASKLT010000005.1, forward strand.
GCGGGCGGAAAACCGCTTCACACTTTTCCGCATCCCGCGGCTCAACCGAAAAGCACGCTGCCGAGCTTTCCCGGCGATGTAAGTGCTTTCAGGCCGCCGGCCATCTCTTTCAGTTTTTCCGGCGTGTAGAAATCGTAGTAGGCCTGGTTCCGACGGCCGATCGCATGCTCGGCGCTGAAGCTGCCGCCATATTGCTCGACAGCCACCGCGAAGACCCAATCGCGCAGGCGTTGTTCCAAGTTCGCCTCGGTCAATAGCGGGCTATCCTTTGCCACGACAAGATTGAAATGCACGCCACCGTCGCCGACATGGCCAAAATCGCAGACGGTAACGCCGGGAAACTTGTCCGGCATCTCGGCCTTCATATGGTCGCAGAAAGCCATGATATCACCTCTGCGGAAGGAAAGATCGAAGGCGATCAGCTTGCCGAGGTGCTTCACGCCTTCGGAAAGCGCGTGGCGAAGTGCCCAGATCTCGTGTGGCGGACCGACGAAGGCGTCGGCGAGCGGCGCCTCTTCCATCTCCCAGATTTCCGCCAGCACGCTTTCGAGAACGGCGTCGAGCGACTGTTCGCCCTCGCGCGGCTCCCAGGTGCGGGAGATTTCCGCTAGGATCACATAGTCCGGCACGTTGCCGCCCTGGAAGGGATTTTTCAGCGACGGCACGTGGGCCAGAGCCGCGGCGATCGCGTTCTTCGACATGCCCTCGAAGGCGGAAAGATAGGCGCCGAGCCTTTCTTCCATGGCGTTCAGCAGCGGGAGCACATGGGCGCCGCCTGCCGGAACGAGGAAAGCCGTCGCCGTCTGTTTCGGCACCCGCTCGAGATTGAGCACGCATTCGGTGACGATGCCGAAGGCGCCGGAGGTGCCGACGAAGATCTGCTTCCAGTCGACGCCGGTATTGTTCTTGCGCAGGTCGCAGTCAAGGTCCAGAACGGTACCATCCTCGTCGGCGAGCACGACCTTCAAGCCCAACGTGTTGTGGCGCACGTCGCCGTACTTCAGGAAGCGCGAACCGCCGGTGTTGGTCGCGATCATGCCGCCGAGCCGCGGATCGGCGCCAAGGTCGATCGGAAAGAACAGGTCGTATTCCTCCAATCGGCGGTTGAGATCGGAGAGCCGAAAGCCGGCATCGACGCGGACCGAGCGGTTGTCGCTATCGAGCTCGAACTGCCTGTTGAGCCGATCGAGACTGAGAACGACCTCGCTGCCGGTGCCGTCCGGCGTCGAGCCGGAGACAAGGCCGGTATTGCCGGACTGCGGGATGACTGCAAGACCATTACGGACGCAGTAGGCGATCGCAGCCGAGACTTCCGCCGTCGTCGCCGGGCGCAGCACGGCCGCTGCGCGGCCCTGGTCGTAGCGTGCGCCGATCTCGTATGCTTGCATGTCTTCCTGACGCGTGACGACACCCTTGTCGCCAAGGATCTTCGTCAGCGCGTCGATATGTTCCTGTCCAATCATTGCTGGCGTATCATTCCGCTGCCATTGCCGCGCTCAGTGCCCGAAGGCAGCTTTCGATCGATGCCTGTTCGATACCGGCATAGTGGTCGAATTCGTTGAGAACGGCGACACCCAGATCGGTCTCGAAGCGCTTCTGGTTCGGGCTTGCGACAAACTCCTGCTGGGCGCCGTCGCCGAGGTTCGACTGGAAGATACCGGCGGCGCTGACCGGAAGGAAGTCCTCGTAGACGATCGGATCGAACTCAACGAGGCCGTCGCTGATCAACGAATCCAGGTCACGGCTGCCGGTGAGTTTGGTCCGTCGGCCCCTTTCGGTCAAAGAATAGCTGAAATAGCCGAGCCCCGCCTCACGGATTTCAGCCCAGCTGTCCGGGAAGGCTTCAAAGGCCTGGGCGAGGGCCGCTTCATACTGCTTCGCGTTGGAGCCGTCGGCGGCGGGCCGCACGATCTTGCGCGATTCATCGAGCAGCCGGTCGTAAAGGCCGCGTCCCTTCGGCGTCAGCGCAATGCCGCGCTGTTCGATTTCGCCGAAACGGGCGGTGTGCGAGCCCGCCTTCCAGCCGCCGTCGGCGTCGCGGAAGGAGACGGGCTCTTCCAGGGCCTTGAACGACGTCTGGCGCAGCAGGATCGGGCATTTGCGTGTCGGCGGACCTTCGACGACGGCCTTGGGGGCAATGCCGTATTCGGGCATCAGCGCCTGGATCTCATCGATATCGAGCGTGCGCGGCGTCAGGTGATTGATGTGCGGCCCCTTGAAGGAGACGACATCGGCGATCAGCCGATGCGCGTCATGCAGTCGCTTGTACATGTCGGCGCTGACATTGGCCTTGTCATGCCAGCGGAAGGTCTCGAGCACTTCAGCGACGAAGCGTTCCGCATCCGCCTTGTCGAGCCCGCCGTCGCGCTCCGCCTTCTCGGTGAGTTCGATCGCGCCTGCCGTGAAGATCCGGCGTTCGCGGAGGATCGCTTCCGCCTCGGCGCGAAGGGTCTCGTCGGCGATCAGGTCCAGCCTCAGGAGCGAGGTGAAGACGCGGAAGGGGTTGCGCTTCAGCGCCGCGTCGCCGACCGGCCGGAAGGCGGTGGAATGCACCGGCACGCCGGCGGTCGAAAGATCGTAGTAGCCGACCGGATACATGCCCATGACGGCAAAGACGCGGCGCATCATCGAGAGCTCGGCCGGAGTGCCGAGACGGATCGCCCCGTGGCGTTCCTCCGAGATGCGGTCAAGCGTATCGGTCGCTTCGAGGCGATCCTTCAAGGTGGCGTCCGCCGCCAGCGTGTCGGCATTGACCTTGGCCACCAGTTCCATCAGCGTGCCGTAGGCGGGAACCTCTTCACGGTACATGACCGACATGGCAGCGGAGAAGGCCGAACGGATCTCGTCGGCGGATACGAAACTATTCTCTTTCACTGTGGCTCGCCTCGCGCTAAGGGTGAAGGACAAGGTCATTCTTATTTCTGATCATATCCGAGCAACGCAGCCTTGGATCGCGCTGCTTCTGACTATGTTGATGCGAGGCTGGAATGAAGTTAAGCCGACGACTGGTTCCTGACGTGACGACGCTGCAGGCCTTCGAATGCGCGGCGCGGCACGGCAGCTTCACCCAGGCCGCAGCGGAGCTCAACCTCACGCAAAGCGCCGTCAGCCGGCAGATCAAGGATCTCGAAACCCAGCTCGGTGTCCTGCTTTTCGAGCGGGTACGCCAGCGGGTCATCCTTTCCGAAGCCGGACAGAAGTTTCTGCCGGAAGTCCGCCGGCTGCTGCACCAGACCGAGGAGCTTATGGTGCGCGCCATGGCTTCGGCGCGCGCCGACTCCACTCTCTCCATTGCATCGCTGCCGACCTTCGGCAGCCGCTGGCTGGTGCCGCGCCTGCCCGATTTCCTGAAGCGCCATCCGGGCACCGTTCTCAACATTGCCTCTCGTTCGGCACCGTTCGATTTCGACGAGCAGAATTTCGATCTGGCGATCCACTACGGCCAGCCCGTCTGGGCGCGGGCAACCTGCAGCTACCTCTGCAGCGAAGTCATCGTTCCGGCCGCCAGTCCGACACTGCTCAAGGCCAATCCAGTCGAAACGCCCGAGGATATCGGCGGCGGACCGCTTCTCCACCTCGCCACGCGTCCCAAGCTCTGGGCGCAGTGGTTCGAAGCGAACGGGATGGACGGGCATGGCGCCTATCGCGGCAACCGGTTCGACCAGTTCTCGATGGTCATCGAGGCGGCAACCGCAGGTCTCGGTTTTGCCCTTTTGCCTCGCTATTTGATCGAGCAGGAACTCGCCGCAGGCACGCTGCGGATCGTTCTCGACCGACCTATGCAGACCGAAAACAGCTATTATCTCGCCGTTCCGGAGGGCAAGCGTGAGAACCCGATCAGCCTCGCCTTCAGGGAATGGATCACCGAACAGGTCGGTTGAGTTCGAGCCGCTGCGGACCGCCTGAAGCGGACCTTGGCCACTGCGCCACGTTTCGTGCCGCCACGCTGCAACACATGTCATGCTGCAAAACACCAGGAAGGGGCTGATTTGACACGAACGTTCAACGAACCGGCGGGAGTGTGCGCAATGGCACGCTTTCTTCCGTTCCGGACTTGCTCAATTCGTCCGAACCTGCGCTCGCAATCCTTGCAAGCTGCTGACACTGCGGCTAAAAAATGCCACTTTCATGCATCACGCGGCCGTGAAATCCAACGCGCCGCCGGCTTTGCGATCTCCGATGCCCAAATCCCAGGCGGCGCCCGTTTCCGGCGCTTTCCCGGCTTCGGGAGGATGACGGCGGATGGGAGGACACATGACCGTGTCTAAAAACGCGCCGGCGAAGCTTGAATCATCAGGGCCGCAATCGACCCGGCCGAACAACGAAAGCCGGGCCGCTCAACCCCGGTTGGAATCAGAAACCGCAGCCATGCTCCTTCAGAACAAGCCGTCCACTTCACCGCGCGACCCGGAAGCGAAACAAATCGATTATAACGATTCGATTCGCTCGACCTACTTTTCGATCGAAGACCTTCGGCAATGCGGTGAAGACCTCGCGCTGAACGGCGCCTCCTCGCTGCCCGGTTTCTTTTCGTTCGATTTCCGCGCCCGGCATCGCGAAAACGAGAAGGAAATCTTCCGCGTTTATCGCGCGACGGCGGCCGACGTCGAGGCCGGCGCGTCTATCACGCCGGCGGCCGAGTGGCTCCTCGACAACAACCATGTCGTCGAGGAGGCGATCCAGGAAGTCCGGCGCGATTTTCCGCGCAGGTTCTATCGGCAGCTGCCGACGCTTTCCGTGTCGGATGTCGTCATCCCGCGCACGATGGCGCTGGCCTGGCTCTATGTCGCTCACACCCACAGCACCGTGTCGCGGGAAAACATCACCGCGATGGTCGAGGGCTTTCAGCAGCATGACACCTTCAAGATCGGCGAGCTGTGGGCGCTGCCGTCGATCCTGCGTTTCGTGCTCATCGAAAATCTGCGCCGGATCGCGATCCGCGTGGAGCGCTCGCGCGGCATGCGGCAGAAGGCGAACGAGGTCGCTGACCAGATCGTGCGCCTCAACGATCCGGAGAGGTGCCGGGCGCTGCTCGCGGAATCCGAGGCGCTTGCCGCGGACAATACGTTCATCGCGCAGCTTCTCTATCGCATGCGCGACGGTTCCCAGACCTCTGGCGTGGTGATCGGCTGGATCGAGGAAAGGCTTGAAAGGCGCGGCACCGACGTCGAGGAGGCGCTCGTTGCGGAACAGAATCGCCTCTCGTCGGGCAACGCGACGATGAGCAACATCATTCGCAGCCTGCGCGAAATCGACGACACCGACTGGGCCGTTTGGTTCGAGAGCGTCAGCAAGATCGACGCGACGCTTCGCGACGGCTCCGATTATGCCGCCCTCGATTTCGGCTCTCGCAACAAATACCGCGACACGATCGAGAAGCTGGCGCGCCGCTCCGGTCACAGCGAGCATGAAGTGACGCAGATCGCGATCGCGATGGTCGAGGAATCAAGGGCGGCAGCGGCTGTCGAAGCGCCCCTGCAGGAACCGAATGTCGGCTCTTTCCTGGTCGGCAAGCAGCACCTGGAGCTGGAGAAGAGGATCGGCTATTCGCCGTCGCCGCTTCAGCGCATCATCCGCTTCGGCCGCAGGCTCGATTGGTTCGCGATTGCCGGACCGAACATTCTCCTCACCATCCTGGCGATGGTCGCCGTCTACGCCTTCGTCAGCCCGATGGAGATCCCGAGCGGTGCCAAACTGATCATGTTGCTGCTCTTTGCGCTGCCCGCCTCGGAAGGCGCGATGGGGCTGTTCAACACGCTCGTCACGCTCGTTGTCCGGCCGTCGCGGCTCGTCGGCTACGAGTTCATCAACGGCATCCCGGAAGATGCGCGCACGCTCGTCGTCGTCCCTTGTCTGATCGCCAAGCGCGACCATGTTGATGAACTGGTGCGCAATCTGGAGGTCCACTATCTCGCCAACCCGCGCGGCGAAATCTATTTCGCTCTGCTCAGCGACTGGGCCGATAGCAAGTTCGAGGAAACGCCCGCGGATATGGATGTCCTCGAATATGCGAAGCGCGAAATCGCCTCGCTTTCGGCCCGCTACGCCTATGACGGCAGGACCCGCTTCTTCCTGCTGCACCGCCGTCGGCTCTTGAACGAGGCCGAGGGTGTCTGGATGGGCTGGGAGCGCAAGCGCGGCAAGCTCCACGAGCTCAACCTTCTTCTGCGCGGGGATCGCGACACCTCGTTCCTCCAGGGCGCCAACATGGTTCCGGACGGCGTCCAGTACGTGATGACGCTCGATTCCGACACGCGCCTGATGCGCGACGCGGTGACGAAGCTGGTCGGCAAGCTCTATCACCCGATCAACCGGCCGGTCGTGAACACCGCGAAGCAGGAAGTGCTCACCGGCTACAGCCTGCTGCAGCCGCGTGTGACGCCGTCGCTCACCACCGGCAGCGAGGCCTCAGCCTTCCAGCGCATCTTCTCGATCAATCGCGGCATCGATCCCTACGTCTTCACGGTCTCCGACGTCTATCAGGACATCGTCGGCGAAGGCAGTTTCACCGGGAAGGGTCTCTATCATGTCGACGCCTTCGAGGCGGCCCTCAAGGGCAGGATCGAAGAAAACGCAGTGCTCAGTCACGACCTGCTCGAAGGTTCCTATGCGCGCTGCGCGCTCGTCACCGACGTCGAGCTCGTAGAGGATTTCCCGACCCGCTACGAGGTGGAAATGTCGCGCCAGCACCGCTGGGCGCGCGGCGACTGGCAGCTCCTGCCTTATATCTTCAATCCGGCGAACGGCCTGTCGATGCTCGGCCGCTGGAAGATGTACGACAACCTGCGCCGGTCGCTCATCCCCGTTGCCTGGCTCGTCGCCTCGGTCATGGGCTGGTACTACATGGAGCCGACCGAGGCGCTGATCTGGCAGATCGTGCTGATCTTCAGCTTGTTCGTGGCGCCGACGCTCTCGCTGATCTCTGGCCTGATGCCGCGCCGCAACGACATCGTCGCACGGGCGCATCTGCACACGGTGCTTTCGGAAATTCGCGCCGCCAACGCCCAGGTCGCGCTGCGCATCGTCTTTATCGCCCACAACGCGGCGATGATGGCGGATGCAACCGTTCGTTCGGTTTACCGCACCTTCGTCAGCCGCAAGCTGATGCTTGAGTGGCGCACCGCCGCGCAGGTTCAGAGTGCCGGCCACGGCTCGATCGGAGATTATTTCCGCGCGATGTGGACCGCGCCGGCTCTGTCCGTCGTTTCGCTGGCACTCGCCGCGGTATCCGATACCGGCCTGCCCTTCATCGGCATCCCCTTCGCGCTCCTTTGGGCGGTTTCGCCCGCAGTTGCCTGGTTTGTCAGCCAGTCGGCCGAGACCGAGGACCAGCTGGTCGTTTCGGATGAAGCGATCGATGAGATGCGCAAGATCGCCCGGCGCACTTGGCGCTATTTCGAGACCTTCGTGACGGCCGAGCAGAACTTCCTGCCGCCGGACAATTTCCAGGAAACGCCGCAGCCGGTGCTGGCGGAGCGCACCTCGCCCACCAATATCGGCGTCTATCTCCTGTCGGTGATGTCGGCCCGCGATTTCGGCTGGATCGGTTTCGAAGACACGATCACGCGGCTCGAGCAGACCATCGCCACGATCGACCGCATGCCGAAATTCCGCGGCCATCTTTTCAACTGGTACCGGACGAGATCGCTCGAAACGATGGAGCCGCGCTATGTCTCGTCGGTCGATAGCGGTAATCTTGCCGGCCATCTGATCGCGGTGTCGTCCATGTGCCGGGAATGGGCCGAGGCACCTTCCGCCCATGTCCAGGGCAGTCTCGACGGTATCGGCGACGTCGCCGCCATTCTCTCGGAAACGCTGAAGGAGCTGCCCGACGACCGCAAGACCGTGCGGCCGTTGCGCCGCCTGATCGAAGAGCGCATCGTCGGCTTCCAGAACGCACTGGCCGCCATCAAGCGCGAGCGTGAATTCGCGTCGATTCGCGTGATCAATCTGGCGGTGCTTGCACGCGACATGCACAAGCTCGCTGCCAACCTCGATCACGAAGTCCGCACCAGCCAGAGCGCCGAGGTGGCGAAGTGGGCGGGTTCACTGGTGTCCACCTGCGAGGCGCATATCGCCGACGGCGTCTTCGACCTTGGCGCGATCGAGTCGCTGCGCCAGCGTCTCCTCGTGCTCAAGGAGCGCGCACGCGATATCGCCTTCTCGATGGATTTCGGCTTCCTTTTCCGGCCGGAACGGCGGCTGCTTTCAATCGGCTACCGCGTCAACGCCAACGAGCTCGACGAGGCCTGCTACGATCTTCTCGCCTCCGAAGCGCGCCTGACGAGCCTTTTTGCGATCGCCAAGGGCGATCTGCCGACGGAGCACTGGTACAAGCTCGGGCGTCCGATCGTGCCGATCGGCGCGCGCGGCGCGCTCGTCTCCTGGTCCGGCTCGATGTTCGAGTATCTGATGCCGCCGCTGGTCATGCAGGAGCGGCAGGGCGGCATTCTCAATCAGACGAACAATCTGGTCGTGCAGGAGCAGATCAATCACGGCCGCCGTCTCGGAACACCGTGGGGCATCTCCGAAGCGGCATTCAACGCGCGCGACCATGAACTGACCTATCAGTACACGAACTTCGGCGTGCCGACCCTCGGGCTGAAGCGCGGCCTTGGCCAGAATGCGGTGATCGCGCCCTATGCGTCGATTCTCGCCTGCATGTACGATCCAAAGTCGGCGCTCGCCAACCTGGCGCGGCTGAGAGAGGTCGGCGCTCTCGGTGCCTACGGTTTCCACGATGCTGTCGATTTCACGCCGACGCGTGTCCCCGAAGGGCAGAAATGCGCCGTCGTGCGCAACTACTATGCGCACCATCACGGCATGTCGGTCGCGGCCGTCGCGAACGTCGTGTTCAACGGGCGTCTGCGCGAGTGGTTCCATGCCGACCCGGTGATCGAAGCGGCCGAACTGCTGCTGCAGGAGAAGGCGCCGCGCGACATTCCGGTGATGACCGCCAAGCGTGAGCCGGAATCGCTCGGCAAGGGCCAGGCCGAGCTTCTGCGTCCGGAAGTCCGTGTCATCGAGGATCCGCTGACGCAGGACCGGGAAACGGTCTTCCTGTCGAACGGGCATTATTCGATCATGCTGACCGCGACCGGCGCCGGCTATGCGCGCTGGAACGGCCAATCGGTCACGCGATGGAAACCGGACCCGGTCGAAGACAGGACGGGCACGTTCATCTTCCTGCGCGACACCGTCAGCGGCGACTGGTGGTCGGCCACGGCCGAACCGCGTCGCGCGCCAGGCGAAAAGACCATGACCCGCTTCGGCGACGACAAGGCGGAGTTCGTCAAGACCGTCGGCGATCTCACGAGCGAAGTCGAATGCATCGTTGCGACCGAGCACGATGCGGAAGGCCGCCGCGTAATCCTGCTCAACACCGGTACGGAAGATCGCTTCATCGAAGTGACCTCCTATGCCGAGCCGGTGCTCGCCACGGACGAGGCCGACAGCGCGCATCTCGCCTTCTCCAAGATGTTCCTGCGGACCGAGATCAGCCGCCAGGGCGACGTTATCCGGGTGTCGCGCAACAAGCGCAGCCCCGGCGATCCAGACATGGAGGTCGCGCACCTCATCACCGACAATGCCGGCAGCGAGCGCCACACCCAGGCGGAAACGGACCGCCGCCGCTTCATCGGCCAAGGGCGCACGCTTGCGGAAGCCGCCGCCTTCGATCCCGGCGTGGCGCTTTCGGGAACCGACGGCTTCACGCTCGATCCGGTGATGGCGCTTCGTCGCGTCGTGCGCGTCCCGGCGGGCAAGAAAGTGAGCGTCATCTTCTGGACGATCGCAGCGCCGAACCGCGAAGCTGTCGATCGGGCGATCGACCGTTATCGCCACCCGGAAACCTTCAATCACGAACTGATCCATGCCTGGACGCGCAGCCAGGTGCAGATGCGCCATGTCGGCGTGACATCCCAGGAGGCGGCAAGCTTCCAGATGCTCGGCCGCTATCTGGTCTATCCCGACATGCACCTTCGCGCCGACACGGCGACGCTCAAGGCGGGACTTGCCTCCCAGTCCGCGCTGTGGCCGTTGGCGATCTCGGGCGATTTCCCGATCTTCTGCCTGAGGATCAACGACGACGGCGACCTCGGCATCGCCCGCGAGGCGCTGCGTGCGCAGGAATATCTGAGAGCGCGCGGCATCACTGCGGATCTCGTCATCATCAACGAGCGAGCGTCCTCCTATGCGCAGGACCTGCAGCACACGCTCGATTCGATGTGCGAAAACCTGCGGTTGCGCGGGCTTTCCGACGGCCCGCGGCAGCATATCTTCGCAGTGCGCCGCGATTTGATGGAGACCGAGACCTGGTCGACGCTGCTTTCTGCTTCGCGCGCCGTCTTCCATGCCCGAAACGGCACAATCTCCGATCAGATCGCGCGCGCCACCGCGCTCTACGCGAAACCTGCGGCAAAGACGGTCGAGGGCAAACAGCGGTTGCTGGCGGTGATCGAGGAGGCGGGCGAGCCTGCCGCCGCCGAGATCAGCGGCGACGGGCTCGAGTTCTGGAACGGCTTCGGCGGCTTCGCGGATGAGGGGCGTGAGTATGTCGTGCGGCTGCGTGGCGGCGAGGCCACACCGCATCCGTGGATCAACGTCATATCCAACCAACAGTTCGGCTTCCATGTCTCCGCCGAGGGCTCGGCGTTCTCCTGGAGCCGCAATTCGCGCGACTACCAGCTCACGCCGTGGACGAACGATGCCGTGGTCAACCGCCCGGGCGAGGCGATCTTCGTCCGCGATATGGCGAGCGGCTCGATCCTGACGCCTTATGCCGCGCTCTCGCGACGCAAGTCGGTCGTGTTCGAAGCCCGCCACGGGCTTGGATATTCGAGCTTCGCAAGCACACAGGACGAACTCGAGATCGAGGCGGTGCACACCGTGCACGCGACCTTGCCGGCGAGGCTGGTGCGGCTCTCGATCCGCAACCGCGGTGCGTCCGCGCGGCAGTTGCGGATCTACGGCTATGCCGAATGGGTCCTCGGCAACAATCGCGGCCGCACGGCCCCCTTCGTCCTGTCCGAATGGCATGACGGCGCGCAGGCGCTCGTCGCGACCAATCCGTACAGCATCGACTATGCCGGCCGTTCGGCGTTCCTCGCCATCGACGCGCGGGTCGACTCCTTCACGGTCAGCCGCCGGGAATTCCTTGGCCAGGCGGGCGGGATCCTGGCGCCGCGAGCGGTCATCGCTGGCGCTGCATTGACCGGTTTCGCGGAGGCCGATGGCGACGCCTGCGCGGCGCTTTCGACCGATCTCGTCATCGAACCGGGTGCCGAGCGGCAAATCACCTTCTTCCTCGGAGACGCCGACAACGGCGACCAGGTGCAGTCGATCGTCACCGAATTGCGAGCGACTGCCTTCGACACCACGCTCAAGGCGGCGAAGGCATTCTGGAGCGAATTCACCGGCGTCGTGAAGGTCGAAACGCCCGACAGGGCCTTCAACCACATGGTCAATCATTGGCTGCCTTATCAGAGCCTCGGGTGCCGGATAATGGCGCGTTCGGCCTTCTATCAGGCAAGCGGCGCCTACGGTTTCCGCGACCAGCTGCAGGATACGCTTGCCTTTCTCGTGCATCGGCCGGAGCTTGCGCGGGCGCAGATCCTCAATGCGGCCTCTCGGCAGTTCGTCGAGGGCGACGTGCAGCATTGGTGGCTGCCCGGCACCGGTGCCGGTGTTCGCACGATGATTTCCGACGACGTCGTCTGGCTCGCCTATGCGGTTGCGCATTACTGCGCGGTCACCGGCACGTCCGATATTCTTGCGGAGAAGGCTCCCTTCATTGTCGGCCCTGCTCTCGAGGAGGGCGAGCATGACAGCTTCTACACGCCGGAGATCGCCGACGAGACCGCCGACATATACGAGCATTGCGCGCGTGCGCTCGATCTCGCGATCAGGCGGACGGGGGCCAACGGCCTGCCGCTCATCCTCGGCGGTGACTGGAACGACGGCATGAACCGCGTCGGCATCGCCGGCGAGGGCACGAGCGTCTGGCTCGGCTGGTTCCTTGCAGGCGCGCTGCGTGCTTTCCTGCCCCATGCCCGGGAGCGGAAGGACAAACCGCGCGCCACGCTTTGGGAGGCGCATCTCGAAATGCTGAAAGAGGCGCTCGACGGCGCCGGCTGGGACGGCGATTACTATCGCCGCGGCTACTACGATGACGGCACCCCACTCGGGTCCGCCAACAACGGCGAGTGCCGGATCGATTCCATCGCCCAGTCTTGGAGTGCGCTCTCAGGCGAGGGCGAGGCGGACCGCTCCAAGTACGCGATGGACGCGGTGATGGCGGAGCTCGTCGATCCGGAAAAACGGATCGTTCGGCTCTTCACGCCGCCGCTTGAGAAGACCAAGCAGGACCCCGGCTACATCAAGGCCTATCCCCCGGGCGTGCGCGAAAACGGCGGCCAGTATACCCATGCGGCCACCTGGGTCGTGCTGGCCTTTGCCGCTCAGGGGCGGGCGGAAGAGGCGTGGCGGACCTTCCAGATGCTCAACCCCGTATCGCATGCGCTCAGCCGCGACGATGCCGAGCACTACAGGGTGGAGCCCTATGTCGTCGCCGCCGACGTCTATGGCGAGGGCGAACTCGCGGGACGGGGCGGCTGGACCTGGTACACGGGCTCGGCCGGTTGGCTCTATCGCGCCGGCGTCGAGGGCATACTCGGCATTCGCCAGAAGGGTAAGAAGCTGGTGATTCGGCCCGTGCTGCCGGCGGAATGGACTGGCTATTCCGCCGAGGTCAGGGTGAATGGCGCGACACACCGGATTTCCGTCCATCGCGATGAAAAAACCGGTGAACCAATCGTCAGCGTAAATAATAGTGTCACAAAAAACGCGCATGAAGGCATTTTGCTGTAACTGCCGGAATTGAGCATGAGAGGAACCGGCTTTGTACCCCGCACGGACAAGGCCGGTTTTTCATTGCCCGCTCAGTTGCAGCCGCGATCCAAACGTTCCACAGCGCCGCGCGTCTTATCGGACGGGTAGAGGACGCTGTAGCACTTTGAATTGCTGCGTGTTTTGTCCTTAAATCGGCTCCGATTTAACGAAACATGCCGTAGATCGCGCTTCATCAACGATGCCGGACGCGTCTCGGATATGGCCGGATCGCGCTCTCGGCATCCTCTTCCAACAGGGGTGGGGCGGGGCGCCAAACCCGGATACCAGACCGCATGCTGCAAACGACATTCGGCAAGGACGCGATCAAGGTTGCCGGCTCGGATCACAACGATCCGGGCTCCAATCAACACAAGATCAGCGTTCCTCGTCCTGTGCCGGTTATCACGGAACGCGATACGCGCCTCGACGTCTTTCGCGCTCTCTGCCTGTTGACGATCTTCATTAACCACGTCCCGGGCCAATATCTCGAATATCTGACACACAAGAACATCGGCTTTTCCGATTCAGCCGAGGCCTTCGTGCTGATTTCCGGCTTGGCGGTCGGCGCAGCCTATAGCGGAAAATTCGTCGCGGGCGCAAGGCTCGCCCTGACTTTGAAGATATGGCGGCGCGCGCTGACGCTCTATGTCGCGCATATCATGACGAGCGTCGTCACGCTGGCGATCTTCGCGGGCGGCGCGCTCTATTTCGGCCGCCAGGACCTGATCGGCGAGATCAACATCCGGCCCATCGTCGAGCAGGCCGAGCAAGGCATCGTCGCGATGGTGCTGCTCGGCCACCAGCTCGGCTACAACAACATCCTGTCGCTCTATGCGGCGCTGTTCCTGATGCTGCCCGGTATCCTGTGGCTGAACGCGGTGGGGCGATGGCTCCTCCTTGCACTGTCAGCCGTGCTGTGGCTCGCCGCCGGTTGGTTCAAGCTGGTGCCGTCCAACTTCCTGGACGAGGGCTACTGGTTCCTCAATCCCTGGTCCTGGCAGTTCCTTTTCGTCATCGGCATTCTTTGCATGAGCCACGTTCGGGCCGGCGGCAGCCTGCCGCGAAACCGGTGGCTCATGGGGGTTTCTGCCGCCTATCTGCTTGTCTCCGCCTTCTGGGTCCTGTTTTCCTGGTGGAACATCGACTTCTCCTTCGGGCTGCCGGCGGTGCTCACCGGCTTCGACAAGACGTTCCTGTCGCTGACGCGGTTTCTGCACGTGCTGGCGCTCGCCTATCTCCTCGCCATCACCCCGCTCGTCAGCCGGTTGACCAGGCTTCAGCGCAATCATCCGCTGGTGATGATCGGGCGCCATTCGCTCGCGGTTTTCATCTTCGGGACCATCCTTGCGATGGCGGGCCAAGTCCTACTTTTCGTCACCGGCCGGAACCCGATCATCGGCTCGCTCTTCGTCATCGCCGGCATCGGCCTGCACTTCGTCTACGCCTATTACCTCGAATGGCTGAAAGAGGTGGCGGTCGCGAAACCGCTCAGGGCCGCATGAGAGCGTTCTGGAACGCCGTGGCCCCTGTTGAGCAGAGCCGACCGGCTTGCAACGGCGGAAATCGAGGGTTGATACTCCCCTCTGTCCTGCCGGGCAGAGGGGGTGCCAGGCTGGCGGCTCGGAGATGTTGCTGACGAGCGGCGCTGTAGGCCCGATGAAATAAAAAACGCCCCGGAGCAGGCGCTCCAGGGCGTTTCTCGATTGCAGGACGCTGTGGCGAACTCACGCCGCCGTATGGCTCTTGCGAACATCCTCGTCGGTCAGGATACCGCTTGCCCGCAGCAAGGCGGCGAAGCGCCCGTTGCTGTGGCTGAGCTCGTTGAAGCCGCCCATCTCGACGACCCGGCCATGATCCATGAAGATCACCAGGTCGGCCTCGCGCACCGTCGAAAGGCGGTGGGCGATGATGAAGGTGGTGCGGTCCTTGCGCAGTGCATCGATCGCATCCTTGACGCGGGCTTCGGTCTCGACGTCGAGCGCGCTCGTCGCCTCGTCGAGCACCAGGATCGGCGAGTTCTTGAGGATGGCGCGGGCGATGGCGACACGCTGGCGCTCGCCACCCGACAGGCGGTTTCCGCGTTCGCCGACGACGGTGTCGTAGCCGTTCATGCGGCTTTCGATGAAGTCGCTTGCGGCTGCGGCTTCCGCGGCGGCCATGATCTCTTCGAGCGAAGCGTCGTCTCGGCCAAGGCGGATGTTGTCGCCGATCGAGCGGTTCATGAGACCGGCATCCTGGAAGACGGTGGCGATCGACCGGCGCAGCGACTTGCGCGTGACGGTAGAGATGTCGACGCCGTCGATCAGGATCTGGCCGTGCTTCGGATCGTGGACCCGCTGCAGGAGATTGACGAGCGTCGTCTTGCCGGCGCCGGTCGGGCCGACGATGGCGACCGTCTGGCCGGCCTTCGCCTTGAACGAGACGTTGCGCACGCCCTGATTCGTGTTGGCGAAGTCGAAGGACACGTCGCGGAATTCCACCTCGCCGACGACGCCGGTCAGTTCCTGCGCCCCGGCCGGCTCTTCGCGTTCGCGGACCGAATCCTCGAGCTGGAAGAAGTCTTCAAGCTTGGCGCGTGCCTCGAAGATCTGCGTGACGAAGGCTTTCATCTGGTCGAGGCGGCCGATGAGCAGGTTGGCGAAGCCGATAAAGGCAACGACCTCGCCGACGCCGAGCTCGCCGCGCTGCACCAGCACCGTGCCGATGATGAGGATCGCCATCATCGAGATGGTCGAAGCAATGCGGTTCAGCGCGCTTGCCAGCGCCCACCAGTCGAGCACGGGGAACTGCGCCGAGATCAGCCGCTCGGTGAATTTCTTCAGCTCGCGCGTTTCCGCTTCGATGCGGTTGTAGCTATGAACGACCGAAACGTTGCTGATCGCGTCGGAGACGTGGGAGAAAACCGTATGATAGTGGTTCTCGACCGAAGCCTGACCTTCCTTCGTACGGTTCATCACGGCCTTGCTGATCAATACATAGGCCGCGCCGAGGATGACGAGAACGATCGAAAGGCGCATGTCCATTACGAAGGCGGTCGGCACGAGCAGGACGAGGGCCACGGCCGTCGCCAAGTGCTGCCGCATGAATTCGAGCCAAAGGCCGAAAAGGGTTTCGCAGGCGCGCAGCAGCGTGTGCAGCGCGTTGGATGTGCCGCGCTGGCTGTGCCAGGATAGCGGCATGGACACGATTCGCCCGAACGCTTCGGTCAGGAGCGTTGCGCGGCGTCCGTGTGCGAGGCGGTCGGCCTCACGGGCGACGAGGACAAAGGCCACCGTGTTGAAGACACCGAACCCCGCCCACATGAGCAGCATCGGCGTGACTTCCCCCTTGGAGGAAATCGCATCGATGATGCGGCCAAAGAGGATCGGTTCGGCAATCGTGATGATGGCGAGCACGACGTTGGCGATGACGATCGCCCCGACGCGGAATTTGTGAACGGCAAGATACTGGAGGGCTCTTGCATACACCTGGAACAAAGACACTGTCTCACCCCTTCTGGGCATCGGATGTTGCGCCGCAGCAACGCTTCGATGCGGCGAGTGCATTTGTGCCCCTTGGCGGCCCGGGTGGCAGACTTTCGCCACCGTGCCAGGCCCCAAGGCCCCGCTGGGCGGCCTTGCGACATTCCTGCGGAAAAGGTGGAGGCTAAACCCTGCGGGCTCTGGGAGCATCCGGTGCCAAGGGAGGATTGGCGGGATAATCCATAGTCCGCTATCTTGTGCCTCCACTCCGATATTTTGCAGGTTTCGTGCAAGACCGGGCGTGATAAGAAGAATTATCGCGGTTGCAACATGAATGGCTTCTGAACGGCGCGTTCATGGAGGCTTTTCAAGCGCTGCGCCCGTGCATTCCCGACCTGAAGGTGCTCTATGAATATCACGTTGCTCGTACAGTTTCTGGCGCTCTTGGAAGAGATGAAGACGCGCGAGGAGATCCTGCCCGAGTTCGAACGACTGCTCGATCGTTGCGGTTTCGACTTCTACGGTGTCGTGCGCCAACCGAAGCCCAACGAGAACCCGCTGAGGCTGCTGCTTGCCGGCCGCTGGCCGGACGGGTGGCCGCAAATCTACATCCGCAAGAAGTATGTCGTCATAGATCCGACGATCCGCTATCTCGGCCATGCGCAACGCGGTTTCCGCTGGCGCGACACGCTCGCGGCCTTCCGCTCGGACCCGCACCGCAAGCGCATGGAAAGCATGATGGTCGAGGCGCGCAATCACGGCCTTTTCGACGGCTATATCTTCCCGGTGCACGGCCGGCGCGGGCTGATGGGCAATCTCACCGTCGGCGGGCGCGTGGTCGATCTCAGCCCCGTCGAACTCAGCCTTTTCGACGCGATCGCGAAGAGGCTCTTCTGGAAGCTGCTGGAGCTCACCGATCCGGAGATCATGGCCGAGCTCGTCTCGCGTGTCGAAGTGCAGATGACGCGGCGCGAAATGGAGGCGCTGAACTATCTCGCCGACGGCATGACGTCGAACGACATCGGAAAGGTCCTAGACATTTCGAGCCACACCGTCGACTGGTACATGAACGGCATCCAGGAGAAGCTGAAAGCGAAGAATCGCCATCACGTTGTCGCCATCGCCTTCCGTCTTGGCCTCATTTCCTGAGGTCAAATCCGTCCGTGTGATCGATTCCAGCCAGAAACCGCTCACACCTTTCCTCATCCCGCTCTACCGCTTGTTCCCTTAAAATAACACTTCAAAAGTGCTGCAGCGTCCCCTGCGCGTCCGATTGGATGCGCGGCGCTGTAGTGTCGCATCTGAAATTGCACTTCATTCATTGACTCGCTAAAACTTCATTTCGCGGGTGCAGCATTCCCGCGTTTTCAAGTCTTGAGGAGTCCGACTTGCCTATCTCTAAGATCCTTGTCGCCAACCGTTCCGAAATTGCCATCCGTGTGTTCCGCGCGGCCAACGAACTGGGTTTGAAAACGGTCGCGATATGGGCTGAGGAGGACAAACTGGCACTGCACCGCTTCAAGGCGGACGAGAGTTATCAGGTCGGACGCGGGCCGCATCTTGCCCGCGATCTCGGCCCGATCGAAAGCTATCTGTCGATCGACGAGGTGATCCGCGTCGCCAAGCTGTCGGGCGCCGACGCCATTCATCCGGGCTACGGCCTGCTTTCCGAAAGCCCGGAATTCGCCGAAGCCTGCGCGGTAAACGGCATCACCTTCATCGGCCCGAAGCCGGAGACGATGCGCCAGCTCGGCAACAAGGTGGCCGCGCGCAATCTGGCGATCTCGATCGGCGTGCCGGTCGTGCCGGCGACGGATCCGCTGCCGGATGACCCGACGGAGATCGCGAAACTCGCTGAGGAGATCGGCTATCCGGTGATGCTGAAGGCCTCCTGGGGCGGGGGCGGCCGCGGCATGCGGGCGATCCGCGACCCCAAGGACCTGATCCGCGAAGTGACCGAGGCGAAGCGCGAGGCCAAGGCCGCTTTCGGCAAGGACGAGGTCTATCTGGAGAAGCTGGTCGAGCGCGCCCGCCATGTCGAAAGCCAGATCCTTGGCGACACCCATGGCAATGTCGTGCATCTCTTCGAGCGCGATTGTTCGATCCAGCGGCGCAACCAGAAGGTCGTCGAGCGCGCACCCGCGCCTTACCTCAATGCCGCGCAGCGCGAGGAGCTTGCCGCCTACTCGAAGCGGATCGCCGAGGCGACAAACTATGTCGGCGCCGGCACCGTCGAGTACCTGATGGATGCCGATACCGGCAAGTTCTACTTCATCGAGGTCAATCCGCGCATCCAGGTCGAGCACACGGTGACCGAAGTCGTCACCGGCATCGACATCGTCAAGGCGCAGATCCACATCCTCGACGGCCATGCCATCGGCACGCCGGAATCGGGCGTCCCTTCACAGGAAAATATCCGGCTGAACGGCCATGCGCTGCAGTGCCGCATCACGACCGAAGATCCCGAGCAGAACTTTATTCCCGACTACGGTCGTATCACCGCCTATCGCGGCGCTACTGGCTTTGGCATCCGTCTCGACGGCGGCACGGCCTATTCCGGCGCTGTGATCACCCGCTACTACGATCCGTTGCTGGAAAAGGTGACGGCCTGGGCGCCGAACCCGGATGAGGCGATCAAGCGGATGATCCGCGCGCTGAGAGAATTCCGCATCCGCGGTGTCGCAACCAACCTCACCTTCCTAGAAGCGATCATCAGCCATCCGAAATTCCAGGACAACAGCTACACGACCCGCTTCATCGACACGACGCCGGAACTGTTCCAGCAGGTCAAGCGCCAGGACCGCGCCACCAAGTTGCTCACCTATCTCGCCGACGTCACCGTCAACGGCCATCCGGAAGCCAAGGGCCGGCCGCGGCCGTCCGACGACATTGCCGCGCCCGTGGTGCCGTTCATCGGCGGCGAGGTGCAGCCCGGGACCAAACAGCGTCTCGACGCGCTTGGACCGAAGAAGTTCGCCGAATGGGTCAAGGCGCAGCCTCAGGCGCTGATCACCGACACGACGATGCGCGACGGCCATCAGTCGCTGCTTGCGACACGCATGCGCACCTACGACATCGCGCGCATCGCCGGCACCTACGCGCGGGCGCTGCCGAATTTGTTTTCGCTCGAATGCTGGGGCGGCGCGACCTTCGACGTGTCGATGCGCTTCCTGACGGAAGACCCGTGGGAGCGGCTGGCAATGGTGCGCGAGGGCGCGCCGAACCTGCTTCTCCAGATGCTTCTGCGCGGCGCCAACGGCGTCGGCTACAAGAACTATCCCGACAACGTCGTCAAATACTTCGTCCGCCAGGCGGCAAAGGGCGGCATCGACGTCTTCCGCGTCTTCGACTGCCTGAACTGGGTGGAGAACATGCGCGTATCGATGGACGCGGTCGCCGAAGAGAACAGGATCTGCGAGGCGGCGATCTGCTATACCGGCGATATTCTCAAGTCCGCCCGGCCGAAATACGACCTGAAATACTATACCGCGCTGGCGGCGGAACTTCAGAAAGCCGGCGCTCATATCATCGCCGTCAAGGACATGGCGGGCCTTCTGAAGCCGGCGGCGGCGCGCGTGCTGTTCAAGGCGCTGAGCGAGGCAACCGACCTGCCGATCCATTTCCATACGCACGACACTTCCGGCATTGCCGCCGCGACCGTGCTTGCCGCCGTCGAATCCGGCGTCGACATCGTCGATGCGGCGATGGATGCGCTCTCCGGCAACACCTCGCAGCCCTGCCTCGGCTCGATCGTCGAGGCTCTTTCCGGCTCGGACCGCGATCCCGGCCTCGATCCGGAATGGATCCGCCGCATCTCCTTCTACTGGGAGGCGGTGCGCCATCAGTACGCGGCCTTCGAAAGCGACCTCAAGGGGCCGGCCTCGGAAGTCTATCTGCACGAAATGCCGGGCGGCCAGTTCACCAACCTCAAGGAGCAGGCCCGTTCGCTCGGGTTGGAAACCCGCTGGCACGAGGTCGCGCAGGCCTATGCAGACGCCAACCAGATGTTCGGCGACATCGTCAAGGTGACGCCGTCGTCCAAGGTGGTCGGCGACATGGCACTGATGATGGTCTCCCAGGACCTGACGGTGACCGACGTCGAGAACCCGGCAAAGGACATTGCCTTCCCCGAATCGGTCGTCTCGATGCTGAAGGGCGATCTCGGCCAGCCGCCGGGTGGCTGGCCGGAGGCGCTGCAGAAAAAGGCGCTGAAGGGCGACAAGCCCTATACCGCCCGTCCCGGCTCGCTGCTTGCGGACGCCGATCTCGATCAGGAGCGTAAGGACATCGAAGAGAAGCTCGGCCGCGAACTCACAGACTTCGAGTTCGCGTCCTATCTCATGTACCCGAAGGTCTTCACCGATTACGCAATGGCTGCCGAGACCTATGGACCGGTCAGCGTGCTGCCGACGCCCGCCTATTTCTACGGCATGGCACCGGGCGAGGAACTCTTCGCCGACATCGAGAAGGGCAAGACGCTCGTCATCCTCAATCAGGCGCAGGGCGAGATCGACGAGAAGGGCATGGTCAAGATGTTCTTCGAAATGAACGGCCAGCCGCGTTCGATCAAGGTGCCGGACCGCAACCGCGGCGCCTCGAGCGCCATCCGGCGCAAGGCCGAGGCCGGCAACGCCGCCCATCTCGGCGCGCCGATGCCGGGCGTGGTCTCCACCGTCGCGGTTCACGCCGGCCAACCGGTCAAGGCCGGAGACGTGCTGCTCTCGATCGAGGCGATGAAGATGGAGACGGCGCTGCATGCCGAAAAGGACGGCGTGATCGCCGAGGTGCTGGTGCGCGCCGGCGACCAGATCGACGCCAAGGACTTGTTGATCGTTTTCGGGGTGTAACACCACCTGATCTTGTGGGGAACGGCCGGGGCGATTCCGCTTATCGCTTAACGGATCGCAAGCAACCGCTCGCGACAGCCTGCCGCGAGCGGTTTATGGCAAAAGCGATTCCCGGTGCGACTGCCAATCGCGACAGTCGCAAGCAGCTCTCCCGCGAAATCGCTAATGTCGGTCGTGAAAGCGTCGCCATGAACGAGGATTTCGCAACACCACGGGAAAAGACGCATGCCCACGTTAGTTGAAGTCGTCCCTTATCATGAAACATGGGCGAACAGCTTTTTAGAGATTGAGGAAACCATACGGCGATTGCTGGGAGCCAGCGTTGTCACCATCGATCACATTGGCAGCACCGCAGTTCCCGGTTTATCCGCTAAGCCGGTTATCGACATAGATGTCACCCTCCGGAGCCTATCGGATGTTCCCTCAGCGGGTTCCGTCCTGATTGCTGCTGGATATGAATCTCGCGGCAATCGCTACGACGACGATGTATGGGCCTTCATGGATCGGATAAGCGTTCCGAAACAACGCGTCTACCTCTGTCTACCCGCGAACGAAACGCACATTCGTCGCCTCATATTTCGGGACTACCTGCTGGCCCATAAGGACGTGGCCACCGCCTATGGCTCACTGAAGCAAGATCTTGCCAAAGAGTTTGCACACGACGGCGATGGCTATACCGCAGCAAAAACCCGGTTCATCAATGAGGTGATTGAACTCGCTTGCAAAAACACGAATTCTGCCACCAAACTTGCGACGAACACTCGAATTGACCCCGAGATTTAGGTTAACTGCCGGAAACGGTCCAGTCGTTGGCCCTGCCTTCGATTGCGCTGAGGTCGCCTGGATCGCTCAGATATCGTACCTCATCGGTGCACTCAGCGAGGCGATGAACTTCTTGGTGCGTTCCCGTTCCGGCGTCGAGAAGATCTTTCGCGGCGGTCCGCTTTCCACAACGATGCCGCCGTCGAGGAAGATCACGTGATCGGCGACGCGCGAGGCGAGGCGGAGGTCGTGGGTCGCCATGATCATCGTCGTGCCTTCGCGCGCTAAGCGGCTCAGGACTTCCACCACTTCCTCGGCGAGTTCCGGATCGAGCGCGGAGGTCGGCTCGTCACAAAGAAGAACACGCGGCGAGGGGGCGAGCGCGCGGGCGATAGCGACGCGCTGCTGCTGACCGCCGGAAAGGGTCGACGGCCAGGCATCCGCCTTGTGCGCCATGCCGACCTTCTCCAGGAGTTCGAGCGCGCGGGTGCGGGCACGGTCCGCCGGCCATTTGAGGACAGTCACAAGACCCTCCATCACGTTGCCGAGCGCGGTCTGATGGGGAAAGAGCTGGAAATTCTGAAAGACCATGCCGGTTTGCCGGCGCAGCTTTTGGATCGCCCGCCAGCCGACCGTGCGGTGAGGCGCGAACTCCAGCCGTTCGTCGCCAAGCCGGATCGCGCCATGTGTCGGGATCTCGAGCAAGTTGACGCATCTGAGCAACGTGCTCTTGCCGCCGCCGGAAGGGCCGACCAGCGCCGTTACCGTGCCTTCGGCCATCGTGACGCTGATTCCCTTGAGCACCAGGTTGGTGCCGAAGCGCTTTTCGATGTCGGTGAGTTCGATCATGCGCGTGCCTCCAGGAAGCCGCCGTAGCGGGCGAAGCGGCGCTCCAGCCTCACCTGCAGGGCCGACAATACGGAGCTCATCGCAAGATAGATCAGCGCCGCCTCGATATAAAGGATCAGCGGTTCATAGGTGGTCGCGACGATGCGCTGCGCCGTCTGGAAGAGTTCGGGTACCGTAATGGCTGCGGCGAGCGAGGTGTCCTTCACCAGCGAAATGAAAGTGTTCGAGAGGGGCGGGATTGCGACCCGGGTTGCCTGCGGCAGGATCGTCCGGCGCATCACCTGACTCCAGCTCATGCCGATCGAATAGGCCGCTTCCCACTGGCCGCGCGGCACGGAGGAGATCGTTGCGCGGATGATTTCGGACGTATAGGCACCGATGTTGAGCGTGAAGCCGATCAGGGCAGCGGGGAAGGCATCGAGCAATATGTTCATGCTCGGCAGGCCGTAGAAAATGACGAAGAGCTGGACGAGGAGCGGCGTTCCGCGGATCACCCAGACATAGAACCGCGCCACGGCGACGAAAGGCGCTGGTGCAAAGAGCCGGACGAGAGCGGTGACGAGGCCCAACACCAGGCCGAGGGCGAAGGAAAGCAGGGTCAGCGGGATCGTGAAGATCAACCCGGCCCAAAGCAGGGTCGGCAGCGATTCCGCCATCAGGGGAAGCCAATGAAGCCAGTTGGGCAAGGGAAAGCCTTTCAAAAAAGCGCGATCCGCTCCGGGGTCGGAACGGACCACAATTCATAAAGCAGGATGGGGAAGGGTGTGAAGCCCGCATTCCATGCAACTACCCGGTCGGACCCCTCCCGGCCCTGCGGGCTGCCCCTCTCCTCGGGTTTAACCCGAGGACTAGCCCTCTCCCCGCAGGCGGGGAGAGGGGACTAAGGCGACGTGGCATACACCTTCGCCCCGCTTACGGGGAAAGGTGCCGGCAGGCGGACGAGGGGCCGATCCGGCGGCCTTCCACACGTTACTTCGAGACGTCGGCGCCGAAATATTTCTGCGAGATTTTGTCGTAGGTGCCGTCGGCCTTGATTTCCGCAAGCGCCTTGTTGATCGCAGCCAGCAGGTCCGGCTCGTTCTTGCGGATGATGATGCCGGAATAATCGGCATCGGCCTGTTCGGCGGCGATCTTCACGTTTGCGTCGGGCTTCTGCTTCTTGAAGTCAAGGAAGGACAGGCTGTCGTTGATCGTCGCATCGGCGCGGCCGGTCAGCACCAGCTGGATCGACTGGTCGAAACCGTCGGTGCCGACGAGCTCGGCGCCCGAGGCCTCGGCGAGCTTGCCGAAGTTGCTGGTCAGCGACTGCGCGGATTTCTTGCCTTTCAGATCGGCGAAGTCCTTGATCTCCTCATTGTCGCCTTTAACGATGAGGACCGCCTTGGAGGCGATATAGGGTTCCGAGAAATCGTACTTCTTCTTGCGCTCTTCGGTGATGCCGACCTGGTTGATGACCGCATCGTAGCGGTTGGCGTCGAGGCCGGCGATCAGGCCATCCCACTTGCCTTCGAGGAATTCGGCCTTGACGCCAAGACGCTTGGCGACCTCCTGGCCGATCTCGACATCGAAGCCCACCAGCGCGCCGCTGGCATCGTGATAGGTGAAGGGAGCATAGGTGCCCTCGGTGCCGATTTTCAGAACGCCGGCAGACTTGATCTGCTCGAGGTTCGATTGCGCATGGGCCGGCACGAAGGCGGCGATTTGCAGAATGGCGGCAGCGAAAAGCGTCGGAAAGAGTTTCATTGTCTTGTTTTCCATCTTTCTTGTTCTCCGGCCCGTCGTCCGGATTGTGGCGAGATTCGCATAAAACCCGGCGCATCTGAGCGCATAAAACACCAATTCATCTGGCTTTCGATGAAGATTTTTCCTTGAACCGGTCGAAATCTCACTGAAAACACTCCTGTCGGAAAATGTGCTCGACCATTCGAAGTTCCGCCGGCGCAAGGCAATTGAATTTTCTGCGAAAGGCTGGTACTCACGTTTCAACCGATTAATGCACGTTTATGCACGATTGTGAAATATGGCGACGGACCTGCTGCTGCGCGAGAGAAAATCCCTGATCCAGGAACGGCTGAAAACAGACGGCCGTGTCCTTGCGGCCGATCTTGCGCGCGAGTTCGGGGTGTCGGAAGACACGATCCGTCGCGATCTGCGCGAGATGGCTGCGGCTGGCCTTTGCGAGCGCGTCTATGGGGGAGCTTTGCCGCTCGCTCCGATGACGGGGTCGCTTCGCCAGCGTGCCTCTTTCGCGCCGGAACGGAAGGCGGCGCTCGCCCGGGCCGCGGTCGGATTCATCCGGCGCGGCATGACGGTGTTTCTCGATGCGGGTTCGGCCAATCTGGCGATCGCCGAGGCGATCGAGCCGGATCTCTCGCTGACGATCGTCACCAATACGCCGCTCATTGCCGCCGCCTTGATGGAGAAGCCGGGCGTGGAACTTATTCTTGTCGGCGGGCCGCTAGACCGCGCCGTCGGCGCGGCGGTTGGCGCGCGGGCGCAACGGGATGCCGAGCTTCTCCGCCCCGACCTCTGCATTCTCGGTGCTTGCGGCGCCGACGCGGAAGCGGGACTCACAGCCTTCCATTTCGAGGACGCGGCATTCAAGCGTCTCATCGCGTCGAGGAGCCGATCGGTCCTCGCTGCCATAACGAGCGACAAGCTCGGAACGGCCGCGCCACACGCCGTCATCGGCATCGAGGCGGTGACGACGCTGGTTATCGAGGCCGATGCGCCCGAGGCTGAGATCACGGCCCTCCGCGCGCGCGGAGCCGATGTCGTCCTGGCGAAGGGGCCGGGCCGATGAATGTCGCGCATATCGCTCTCTGGACGACGGACATCGACCGGCTCGCCGCCTTCTGGGCCGAACTCTTTGGCGCCGAGGCCGGCGAAATCTATGAAAGCCGCCGCCGTCCCGGTTTCCGCTCTCGTTTCCTGACGCTTCGGAGCGGGCCTTCGATCGAAGTGATGGAGGGGCCATGGCTTGCTCCCCATGACGCGGCGACGGTAGAGCGTGCAGGCTATGCGCATGTTGCTCTTTCGCTGGGCAGCGGCGAGGCAGTGGACGACATGGCGGAGCGAGCAGACGGGAAGGGCATGCTCGTCTCGAAACCCCGATGGACGGGTGACGGCTTCTACGAGGCCGTGATCCGCGATCCCGACGGCAATCTCATCGAAATCACCATTTGAGCCGGACGGATCCGGCTGCGGGAAGGTTACTCATGGATCAGCGCACGCAAACTGCCTCTCAAGGCATCGTTCGACAAGGCTACATGTCGAAAACCCGGCTCGCCGTGTCGCTCCTGTTCCTGATGAACGGGTTCGTCACCGGCAGCTGGGCCCCCAAGATTCCGGAATTCAAGGACCGGCTCGGGATCGGCGAGGGCGTGCTTGGCCTTCTGATCCTGGTGTTCGGTATCGGCTCGCTGGTGCTGATGCCGATTGCCGGCGGGTTCATTGCCCGCGTCGGTTCGCAGAAGGTGGTGAAGGTCACCGCAATCATTCTGTCGCCGCTGCTCCTGCTCTTGACGCTGGCCCCGAATGTCTGGACGGCGGCGATCGGCATGTTCCTGCTCGGCGGCTTCGTCGGCGCCATGGACGTGGCGATGAATGCCAATGCGGTCGAGGTCGAAAAGTCGATGCGCCGCGCGATCATGTCCTCCTGCCACGCCTATTGGAGTCTCGGAGGGTTGATCGGCGCCGGCATCGGCGGCTTCCTGATGGCGCGCTTCGGCATTCTGCCGCACGTGCTTGTCGTCACGGTCCTTAGCATTCTGGTTCTGGCTATCGCCTGGCCGATGATCCTTGCCGACCAGCCTCATCCGGCGGCGGCGAAGGAGAAGCTGCGCCTGCCGCTCACGCCCCTGCCCTGGCTGATCGGTATCATGGCCTTGTTCTCGATGGTGCCGGAAGGCACGGTGCTCGATTGGGGCGCGCTCTATTTGCGCAACGAACTCGGCGCCTCGGTCGAACTCTCCGGCTTCGGCTTTGCCGCCTTCTCCGCAACGATGGCCGCGATGCGGTTTGCCGGGGACCATGTCCGCGATCTGCTCGGCGCGAAGCGGACCTTGCGTATCTGCACGGTCACGGCGCTTGTCGGCATTGTGCTTGCGGGCCTCGCGCCAAATGCGTTGGTCGCAATTCTCGGCTTCGCTATCGCCGGCATCGGCATTTCCAACATGGTGCCCATAGCCTTTTCGGCCGCCGGCAACATGCCGGGGCTGCAGCCCGGCATCGGTCTCTCGGTCGCGACGTTCATGGGCTATTCCGGCATGCTCTTCGCCCCCTCGCTGATCGGCTTCGTGGCCGAGCATACCGGCTTCGCGATCATCTTCATGTCCGTTCCGGCTCTCTTCATCGTCGTGCTGCTTCTCTCGCACCACGCCGTCCATGCGGATCACGGGAAAGGACATTAGATCACGCGGGATGCCCGGAAAGCCGAGTGCGCTTTCCGGATGCTGAGGTGGCGGCCGTGCCATCAATTCGCCGTCAGCGCATGATGTTGCCGTTGACAAGCAAGCATTCCTTCGCCACCTGAAAGGCGAAAGCGGTGGAGCGGGTCTCCGTCCGCATTCCGCCGCGACAAACGGACCCCAAGAAGAGGCCTCCATGTCTTCTGCCTTCGATTTCGAGCCACAGCCGCGCCGCGCTTCCGTCGCCGTCGATGTCGGCGGCGTGATCGTTGGCGGCGGCGCGCCGGTCGTCGTCCAGTCGATGACGAATACGGATACGGCCGACGTCGATCAGACGGTGGCGCAGGTGGCAGCGCTTCACAAGGCCGGTTCCGAGCTGGTGCGCATCACGGTCGATCGCGACGAAAGTGCAGCGGCGGTGCCGAAGATCCGCGAGCGGCTGCTGCGCCTCGGCATCGACGTGCCGCTCGTCGGCGACTTCCATTACATCGGCCACAAGCTCTTGGCAGATCATCCGGCCTGCGCCGAGGCGCTCGCGAAATACCGCATCAATCCGGGCAATGTCGGTTTCAAGGACAAGAAAGACAAGCAGTTCGCCGAGATCATCGAGATGGCGATGCGCTACGACAAGCCGGTGCGCATCGGCGTCAACTGGGGGTCGCTCGATCAGGAGCTGCTGACGCGGCTGATGAACGAGAACCAGGCAAGGGGCTTTCCGCTGACGGCGCAGCAGGTGACGCGCGAGACGATCGTGCAGTCGGCGCTGCTCTCGGCGGAGCTGGCCGAAGAGCTCGGCCTGCCGCGCAACCGCATCATCCTTTCCGCCAAGGTTTCGGGTGTTCAGGACCTGATTGCCGTCTATGCGATGCTCGCCGCCCGTTCGGACCACGCGCTCCATCTCGGACTTACCGAAGCCGGCATGGGAACGAAGGGCATCGTCGCTTCCTCCGCCTCGCTCGGCATCCTGATGCAGCAGGGCATCGGCGACACGATCCGCATTTCGCTGACCCCGGAACCGGGCGGCGACCGCACCCGCGAGGTGCAGGTGGCGCAGGAACTGTTGCAGGTCATGGGCTTCCGCCAGTTCATTCCCGTGGTCGCCGCCTGTCCCGGATGCGGCCGCACCACCTCGACGGTGTTCCAGGAGCTTGCCCAGAAGATCCAGGAGGATATCCGCGCAAGCATGCCGGTCTGGCGCGAGAAATATCCGGGCGTCGAGGCGCTGAAGGTCGCCGTCATGGGCTGCATCGTCAACGGACCCGGCGAAAGCAAGCATGCCGATATCGGCATTTCGCTTCCGGGAACCGGCGAGACGCCGGCGGCACCCGTCTTCATCGACGGCCAGAAGGCGATGACGCTGCGCGGACCGAAGATCGCCGAGGAATTCCAGCTTCTCGTCGCCGACTATATCGAAAAGCGCTACGGCCGCGGCCAGGCGGCCGCGGAATAGCCCGAACAATCAGAGTCTCGCCGTCAGCAGCTTCAGGCCGGCAAAGGCGAAGAAGCCTGCCATCAGGCTTTCGATCACGCGCCGCGATTTGAGATAGGCGCGGTGGACCGGCGAGAGCGAGAAGACGATCGCGAAGCCGCAGAAGGTCACGAGCCCGATCAGCATGCAGCCGCCGATGAAAGCGGCAGTAACGCCGACCGGCGCCCCTTCCGGCATGCCGAGCGAGACCAGCATGATCCAGGCAAAGATCGCCTTGGGATTGGTCAAGTGGATGCCGAGTCCCTTGAGATAGAGCTTTTTCAACGACATCTGCAGCGGAATGCGAAGCGCTGCCTGTGACTTGCCGCGCATCGCCGCCCTGAGGGCGTTGTAGGCGAGCCAGAAGAGGTAGCAGGCGCCGGCGATCTTCAGGACGATGATCGCCTGTCCATAGGTCCGGATAAGCGCCGAGAGGCCCGATGCTGTCAGCATCGCCCAGGTATAGCTGCCGCTGAGCACCCCGAAGGCAAGCGCGAGACCGGCCTTTCGCCCCTGGCTGACCGACGTTGCGATGATCGCCAGCACCGCCGGACCCGGCGACGCGACCGCGATGACATAGGCGGTCCAGGCGACGAGAAGCTGCGGCAGATAGGGCGTGAGGTCGAGCATGGCGCGGCGTCCGTCTGTGGTTCGGGCGAACAGTAGCCGAGGCTTCCGTGGATGCCAACTGGAGCGGGTCTCAAACCCGCTACCGCTCGGGCTGCGGGCGGGAAAAGGCGCGCTGTGCCATCCCCCTCATCCGGCCTGCCGGCCACCTTCTCCCCGCAAGCGGGGCGAAGGGGACTCGCGGCACCCGATCACCCGCTCTCGCCAACAGGCCCGTAAACGGGGGGTATGCCGCGCGACCAAGTCCCTTCCCGCGTGCAGGGGAGAGGGTCAGGCAAAACGAGCCGTTCGCCTGTTGGCGCTGTCCCGTCCGATCCAGATTCAGTCTCAGAGAATCTCGTCGAGCGCCGCGACCAGCCTTGCGCATTCCGCGTCGGTGCCGATGGTGATGCGCAGGAAGTCCGCAATTCGCGGCTTGGCGAAATGGCGCACGATGACCGCCCGTTCGCGCAGCTTCGCGGCCAAGGTTCCCCCCGCATGTTTCGGATGACGGGCGAAAATGAAATTCGCCTGGGAGGGAAGGACCTCGAAGCCGCGCGCTTCGAGCTCGCCTGTCAGCTTCGCCCGCGACGCTACGATCTTGCGGCACGTCGCCTCGAACCACGCCTCGTCCCTGATCGCGGCGGTGGCGCCAGCCTGGGCCGCCCGACCGAGGGGGTAGGAATTGAAACTGTCCTTGACGCGTTCCAGCCCCTCGATCAGCGGGCGCTGGCCGATCGCGAACCCGACCCGCAAGCCGGCAAGCGCCCTGGATTTGGAAAAGGTCTGTACGACGAGCAGGTTGTCGTATTTTGGCACGAGCGCGGCCGCGGATTCGCCGCCGAAATCGATATAGGCCTCGTCGATCACCACCGGCTGGTCAGGGTGGTCGGCGACCAAAGCTTCGATCTCGGCGAGTGGCAGGCCGATTCCCGTCGGAGCATTCGGATTGGGAAGGATGATCGCGCCCGCGGGGCGGCGGTAGTCGGCGATGTCGATGCGGAAGGCGACGTCGAGCGGCACCTCGATGGCGTCGATGCCGAAGAGGCCCGCATAGGTCGGATAGAAGCTGTAGGAAATGTCCGGATAGAGAAGCGGCTTGTCGTGCTTCAGGAATGCCGCGAAGGCGTGGGCCAGTACCTCGTCCGAGCCGTTGCCGACGAACACTTGCTCGGCTGCTACGCTAGATCGTGCGGCAATCGCTTGCCTGAGGTCGAGCGCGAGCGGGTCCGGATACAGCCTGAGATCGGCGCTGGCGGCCCCCCGGATCGCTTCGATCACCTTTTCTGAAGGCGCATAAGGGTTTTCGTTGGTGTTCAACTTGACGAGGTTCGCCATGCGCGGCTGTTCGCCCGGAACGTAGGGTTTCAGCGTGGAGACGATCGGCGACCAGTATTTGCTCACGGGGCTCAGCTCTTGCGGTTGGCGATGAAGCGCGCGGTTTCGGCCAATATGGCAGAGCGCGCGCCATAGGGGGCAAGCAGATTTCCCGCCTGTGCCACCAGTTCCTCGAGTTCACGCTCGGCCCAGGCCTGGCCATGAAGGGCAACGAGCGTACCCTTGCCGCGCGCGGCGTCCTTGCCGGTAGCCTTCCCCATCGCCTCCGCATCCGCCGTCAGATCGAGCAGGTCGTCGGCGAGCTGGAAGGCGAGGCCGATCTTGTCGCCGAAGGCGCGCAGCCGCCGCCGATCCTCGTCTGACGCATCGGCGATGATCGCGCCCGCCTCGCAGGCGAAACGGATGAGCGCCCCGGTCTTCATCGCCTGCAGCGTGACAATGCCGGCCTCGTCCGGCGCCTTCTTCTCGGCTGCGAGGTCAAGCGCCTGTCCGCCGGCCATGCCGCCGTGCCCGGAGGCACGCGCTAGCGCCAATATCAGCGCCGTCTTCTGCCCGTCGGAAAGCGGCGTTTCCGGCGCGGCGATGATGTCGAAGGCGAACGTCAGCAAGCTGTCGCCGGCCAGAATGGCGGTCGCCTCGTCGAAGGCGATGTGCACCGTCGGCTGCCCGCGTCTCAAGTCGTCATCATCCATCGCCGGCAGGTCGTCGTGGACGAGCGAGTAGCAATGCACGC
Organism: Sinorhizobium sp. 7-81; assembly: GCF_030124405.1. Lineage (NCBI taxonomy): Bacteria > Pseudomonadati > Pseudomonadota > Alphaproteobacteria > Hyphomicrobiales > Rhizobiaceae > Sinorhizobium > Sinorhizobium sp. 7-81. The sequence goes on from NZ_JASKLT010000005.1 coordinate 184,603, forward strand.
ATTCGAGTGCGGCGCCGATCCTGAGCGCCGCGTCGGCGTCGCCGCCGAGAAGCGCGGTGCATTCGCTCACGAGAAAAGGCCGCAGCCGTTTGCCGCCGTTGAGCACGCCGTGGCGCATGGCGGCAAGCAGGTTCGCGGGGCGCGCAATTTCATCGGCGCCGACGACCGGCCCCAGAAGCTTGGAAAGCAGCTCTTCCACCGCAAGCGCATTGGCCTTCAGGTGAGCGGAAAAGGATGATGTCTCTTTCATGCAGCGCTCTTTGGCATGCGCAAGAGGAGCTTTCAACGGGCATTCGCGTCGCAGGTCCCTGCATGATTCCTTAAATCGGAATCGATTTAAGGACAAAATCACCCAGCACTTCAAAGTGCTACAGCGATCTCAGCGCGTCCGATTGGACGCAGCGCTGTAGTGCTTTGCCTGGGATGAGTGTGCCAGCGACTTGCCTTTTGCCAGAAAGACCATTCAACTTTGCTTGCCCATGAAATAAGAGAGGCGGATGGACAAAGAGGTGGACAGTCAGGGCATGGACGTTGTTCCGGAAGCGTTGGAGGAGAGCGGGATGTCCACCAGTCGCTGGTCCGCCACATGGCGGACGAGGAGCCGCCGTCTCGTTCTTGCCGTCCTTTCCCTCTTCGTGTTGCCCTATGTGCTGATCGTCTTCTACCTGCTGGACTTCGTGCATCCGGTCTCGACGCTGATGCTGCGCGATCTTGTGCTCCTGCGCGGCTATGATCGGCAATGGGTAGAGTTCGACGACATCGCGCCGGTGCTCGTTCAGTCGGTGATGGTGTCTGAGGATGGGCAGTTCTGCGCCCATGCCGGGATCGACTGGAACCAGATGCGCGGCGTCGTCGAGGATGCGCTGGACGGTGAGCAGACGCGCGGCGCCAGCACGATTCCGATGCAGACGGTCAAGAACCTTTTTCTCTGGAATGGCCGTTCCTTCGTCCGCAAGGCGATGGAACTGCCGCTCGCGATCGCGGCTGATTTCGTCTGGAGCAAGCGGCGCATGATGGAGATCTACCTGAACGTCGCCGAATGGGGCGACGGCATCTATGGCATCGAGGCCGCCGCGCGGCACCATTTCGGCGTTTCGGCGGCGAAGCTTTCGCGCCGCCAAGCCGCCCTGCTGGCGGTGTCGCTGCCCAACCCGATCGACCGCAATGCGGGCAAACCCGCACGGGGCCTAAGGCGGCTTGCATCTGTCATCGAGCGGCGCGCCAGCCGCTCCGGCGGTTACATCACATGCCTTTATGACTGAGATGACAGCAATTCATTGGTCTCGCTGTCGCCGATGTGGCAAGCCTGCCACCTGAAAGCAGGTGGGAGACACGCAGATGACCAAGCTCGTCCTTTATGTCGGCAACAAGAACTATTCCTCCTGGTCGCTTCGACCGTGGCTGGCGCTGGAAGCCTGCGGGGTTCCGTTCGAGGATGTCGTCATTCCCTTCGATTTTCCTGCCGGAAATCCGCGCTTCCGTGAGATTTCGCCGACGGGCCGTGTGCCGGTGCTCCATCATGGCGATGTCCGTGTGTGGGAATCGCTGTCGATCATCGAATATGTGGCGGAACTTTTCCCCGAGGCCGGTCTCTGGCCCGAGAAAAGGGAAGATCGCGCCCGCGCTCGCAGCTATTCGATGGAAATGCTCTCCGGCTTCCGCGCTCTGCGCGGCGCTTGCCCGATGAACATCCGGCGCCCGAGAAAGGCGATTGCGCTGCCGGAGGGGGTCGCGGCCGACGTCGCCCGGATCGAGGAAATCTGGCGGGAAGCAATCGCCCGCTCCGGCGGACCGTTTCTCTTCGGTCGTTTTACCGCGGCGGACGCGATGTTTGCCCCGGTTGTCAACCGTTTCGACGTCTACGAACTGGTGACCGCGCCCGGCACTCTCGCCTATATGGATGCCGTCAAGACGCACCCGGCCTTCCGCAAATGGGAGGAAGCGGCGAGGGCCGAACCCTGGATCGTGCCGGAGGACGAAGCCTGACCTGACGAGGAGCGGGCGGGCGCTCCGTTCCCGTCTCGAATCGAAAATTTGTGTACGGGGACTGGTCAAACTGCGGTCGGCCATGTATAAGCGCGCGAAATTCCGAGATCGACATCTGTTTGACCCGGCCATTTTCGGCTGCTGAACAGTGTTTTGCCCGATAAGTGGAGAATGAAATGGCTGTACCGAAAAGAAAAACGAGCCCGTCCAAGCGTGGCATGCGCCGTTCCGCTGACGCCCTCAAGGCTCCGACCTACATCGAAGACAAGAACTCCGGCGAACTGCGCCGTCCGCACCACATCGACCTGAAGACCGGCATGTACCGCGGTCGCCAGGTTCTGACGCCGAAGGAAAGCGCATAAGCGCTGCCGTTCGCTGATGAAGTTCAAGGGCTGGCTTTGCCGGCCCTTTTTCTTTGGCGCGCATCTCCGCCTTGGCGCACGCACGAAATCCGGAGGGAGCCCACCGGCCGCCGCCGTATTCCCGCTTCTCATCTCTTGGAAATCGCCCCGTTCGCGATTTTGGACCGTTGATCCCGGCTCTTCGCGATCCGGGTGTAACGCTTCGATCGGGCGCCGGGAGGTCAGCCGAGATTGTCGAGCTTCGTCTGAAGGGCGCGCAATTGTTCCTTGAGCTCGTCGATATCCTTCGCCTCGGCCTTTTTCGTTTCCTTGGCCGGCGGGGCGGCCATGAAGGGCGAGAACATCTGCATGGCCTGGTGGAACATTTCGGTGTTCCGCCGCACCTGCTCCTCGACCAATTGCAGCGGCACCTGCAGGTTCTTGCCAAGCGGCGTGTCGCCGAACGCCTTGTTGATCTGCTCGCGCATCTGCGCCTGCTGTTCGGTGAAGGCCTGCATCGAGTGTTCGAGGTAGCTCGGCACCACCATCTGCATCTGGTCGCCGTAGAAGGAAATCAGCTGGCGCAGGAAGGAAATCGGCAGAAGCGTGTTGCCGGTTTTCGATTCCTGCTCGAAGATGATCTGCGTCAATACGGAGTGGGTGATGTCTTCGCCGGACTTGGCGTCCTGCACCACGAATTCCTCACCCTTCTTTACCATCACGGCCAGGTCGTCGAGGGTCACATAGGTGCTGGTGCCGGTATTGTAGAGGCGCCGGTTCGCATATTTCTTGATAACGATCTGGCCTTCGTTCTTCGCCATCAGGGTCTCCTCTTACCCATCATCCCGTCTTTATTGTATTTTTCAGAGTATCCGCAAAATCGAGGCTCTGACAATCTCTTTGTGCAATGCGGCGACGCACGTGCGAAATATGGTGCTCGCGCGAAGCGTGAAGCTTTTGCGGCAGCGCATCAAGGCGTTTGACTTGCGCTCCAGGCTTTGCCAGTCTGCTTGCATCAGGCAAACGAAATATGAGGAAACGTCCCATGAGCAATCCCTCCGTCGTGATCGCCAGCGCGGCTCGCACCGCCGTCGGGTCCTTTAACGGTGCCTTCGGCAACACAACCGCGCACGAGTTGGGTGCCGGTGTCATCAAGGCGGTGCTCGAGCGGGCGGGCGTCAATGCGGCAGAGGTGGACGAGGTGATCCTTGGCCAGGTTCTTCCCGCCGGCGAAGGGCAGAACCCGGCGCGTCAGGCCGCGATGAAGGCGGGCATCCCGCAGGAAAAGACGGCTTGGGGCATGAACCAGCTTTGCGGTTCGGGCCTGCGGGCCGTCGCGCTCGGCATGCAGCAGATCGTAACTGGCGATGCGGATATCATCGTGGCCGGCGGCATGGAGTCGATGTCGATGGCGCCGCATTGCGCACACCTTCGCGGCGGCGTGAAAATGGGCGACTTCAAGATGATCGACACGATGATCAAGGACGGCCTGACGGATGCCTTCTACGGCTACCACATGGGCATCACCGCCGAGAACGTCGCGCGCAAGTGGCAGCTTACCCGTGAAGAGCAGGACGAATTCGCGCTTGCTTCGCAGAACAAGGCCGAAGCCGCGCAGAAGGCCGGTCGTTTCGCCGACGAGATCGTGCCCTTCATCGTGAAGACTCGTAAGGGCGATGTGACGGTCGACCAGGACGAATATATCCGCCATGGCGCGACGCTCGATTCGATGGCCAAGCTTCGCCCCGCCTTCGACAAGGAGGGAACAGTGACCGCCGGAAACGCGTCCGGCTTGAACGACGGCGCGGCCGCGACGCTCTTGATGACCGAAGCGCAGGCGGAAAAGCGCGGCATTCAGCCGCTTGCCCGCATCGTCTCCTGGGCAACGGCCGGTGTCGATCCGCAGGTCATGGGTACCGGGCCGATCCCCGCTTCCCGCAAGGCGCTGGAGAAGGCCGGCTGGTCGGTCGGCGACGTGCAGCTTGTGGAAGCGAACGAAGCCTTCGCGGCACAGGCCTGTGCGGTCAACAAGGACCTCGGCTGGGATCCGTCGATCGTCAACGTCAATGGCGGTGCTATCGCGATCGGCCATCCGATCGGCGCTTCCGGTGCCCGCGTTCTCAACACGTTGCTCTTCGAGATGAAGCGGCGCGGCGTTTCCAAGGGCCTGGCCACCTTGTGCATCGGTGGCGGCATGGGCGTCGCCATGTGCGTCGAGCGCCTGTAACCGGCCGCAATAATATGCAGCAGGCCGGCCGAACAGTTTTCCGGTGCATTTGCCGGTCTTCCGGCCTGCTGTCCCTATGTGACATCCGCGAAATTGATCGAGCACATGTGGCCCGTCTATGCCGGGCCGCGTGCGGATTACCTATGCAAAACTGAAATCAACCTTGTGGGAGGCGAGCATGAGCAGGGTAGCGTTGGTTACGGGTGGATCCCGCGGGATCGGTGCAGCCATTTCGGTGGCTTTGAAAACGGCGGGATACAAGGTGGCTGCGAACTATGCCGGCAACGACGAGAAGGCTCAGGCCTTCAAGCAAGAGACCGGCATCCCCGTCTACAAATGGGACGTCTCCAACTATCAGGCCTGCGCCGACGGTATCGCGCAGGTGGAGGCCGATCTCGGGCCGGTCGACGTTCTCGTCAACAATGCCGGCATCACGCGCGATGCGATGTTCCACAAGATGACGCCGGAACAATGGGGCGAAGTGATCAGCACCAATCTGACCGGCCTCTTCAACATGACGCATCCGCTCTGGTCGGGAATGCGTGACCGCGGTTTCGGACGCGTCATCAACATCTCCTCGATCAACGGCCAGAAAGGGCAGATGGGCCAGGCGAATTATTCCGCGGCGAAGGCGGGCGATCTCGGCTTCACCAAGGCGCTGGCGCAGGAAGGGGCGGCAAAGGGAATCACCGTCAACGCAATCTGCCCCGGCTATATCGGCACGGAGATGGTCAGGGCCGTACCGGAAAAGGTGCTCAACGAACGCATCATTCCGCAGATCCCCGTCGGGCGTCTCGGCGAACCGGAGGAAATCGCGCGCTGCGTCGTGTTCCTCGCATCGGACGACGCCGGTTTCATCACCGGTTCGACGATTTCGGCCAATGGTGGCCAGTTCTTCGTCTGACAAGGGCGACACAAAAACACATCATCTCGCGCGGCGCCCTTTGGGGCGCCGCATTTGTTTTCTGACCGCAGGCAGGATCGCTCGACCAAATGTTAACAGCGCCGTTGCGCGGTGTTCGGATTCAAAAAATCGAGCCATGATTCTATTGTGCCGAAGGCACCTGAGCCCCTATATGTTGTGGTGAACAAAACGGGAAAATGGTCGTGTCAGCGATTCGTCGCCGATTCGTTCCGGCTTTGGTCGAAAGGTTAATCCGACGATTCTCATTCCTTGATTCGCCGAGTCCGCAGACGAATCCGGGTTAAAATTTTCTAAACTTTCCAGAGTCTTGGATTCGGAATCCTTGATGGCGATTAACGATCTGGAAGGAAACATTAACGCCGCCGAGGGCTTCGGTTTGCACGATGTTCCAGCAGATTCAGCATGTGGTGCGACTCTTGTTCTGGCGAACTACATGTAGCCGTGAACATACAGTGAATCGGCGGGAGTCAGCGATTCGTCGCTGATTCGTTCCACCGCTGTTCCAAATGTTAATGTGGAGGCACGAAATATGCCTCCCGGAGGAGGCCGTAAGTGGTTTTAATTGCCCGCGCCCCTTGCGTTTGCCCCGGAGCGTGGGCATGTGTTCCCCGCCGGCACGCGAAGGCGCGCCGGCTCGTTGAGAATGCCCGGGATCGATGAAGTGTCCTTTCAATCCATGATCCTGAGTGGTCGCGGCGTGACCGCGGTGCTCGGGCCAACCAACACCGGCAAGACACACTATGCGATCGAGCGCATGGTTGCGCATGACAGCGGCGTCATCGGTCTGCCGCTGCGTCTGCTCGCGCGCGAGGTCTATACGCGTCTCGTCGAAAAGGTCGGCCACCATAACGTCGCGCTGATCACCGGCGAGGAGAAGATCACGCCGCACCGCGCGCGCTATTCGGTCTGCACAGTCGAAGCCATGCCGCGAGAGACGACGGCGTCGTTCGTCGCAATCGACGAGGTGCAGCTTGCCGCCGACCTGGAGCGTGGCCACATCTTCACCGACCGCCTGCTGCATCTGCGCGGCCGCGGGGAAACGCTGCTGCTCGGTGCCGCGACTATGCGGCCGATTCTCCAGCAGCTGCTGCCGGGGATCACGATCATCGAGCGCCCGCGCCTGTCGCAGCTTCTCTATGCCGGGTCGAAAAAAATCACCCGGCTCCCGCATCGTTCCGCAATCGTCGCTTTCTCGGCGGACGAGGTCTATGCGATCGCCGAGCTAATCCGGCGGCAGCGCGGCGGCGCCGCCGTCGTGCTTGGGGCGCTGTCACCGCGCACCCGCAACGCCCAGGTCGCGCTCTATCAGGAGGGAGACGTCGAGTACCTGGTGGCGACCGATGCCATCGGCATGGGACTCAATCTCGACGTCGATCATGTCGCCTTCGCGCAGGACCGGAAGTTCGACGGCTATCAGTACCGGAATCTCAACCCGGCAGAGCTCGCCCAGGTCGCGGGGCGCGCAGGCCGGCATGTGCGGGACGGAACCTTCGGCGTCACCGGACGCGTCGATCCTTTCGAGAACGAACTCGTGCATCGCATGGAGTCGCACGAATTCGATACCGTCAAGGTCTTGCAATGGCGCTCCAAGGCGGTCGATTATTCCTCGCTGAAGGCGCTCAAGAAAAGCCTCGAGGCGGCCCCCGCTGTTGCCGGCCTGACGCGTGCGCTTCCGGCCGTCGATCAGCAGGCGCTGGAGCATCTGATGCGCTATCCCGAGATCGTTGACGTCGCGACGACGGCCGAGCGGGTCGAGACGCTCTGGGAAGCCTGTGCGCTGCCCGACTACCGGCGCATAACGCCGGCGCAGCACGCCGACCTGATCTCGACGATCTACGCCGATCTCATTCGCGAGGGCACGGTAAACGAAGACTTCATGGCCGAGCAGGTCCGCCGCGCGGATCACACCGACGGCGAGATTGACACACTTTCGGCGCGAATTGCGCAGATCAGGACCTGGACCTATGTGTCCAATCGGCCCGGATGGCTTGCCGATCCGACACACTGGCAAGAAAAGACGCGGGAAATTGAAGATCGATTGTCCGACGCGCTACATGAAAGGTTGACGAAACGCTTTGTTGATCGCAGGACATCTGTGCTCATGAAGCGCCTGAGAGAGAATGCGATGCTGGAAGCTGAAATCAGTGTGAATGGTGATGTCTTCGTCGAGGGACACCACGTAGGCCAATTGACCGGGTTCCGGTTCACGTTGGCGGCCGGTGGCGAGGGGTCGGATGCGAAGGCCGTCCAGGGCGCTGCCCAGAAGGCGCTTGCGCTTGAATTTGAGGCGCGGGCCGCCCGCCTGCACGCGGCCGGCAACGGTGATCTGGCGCTTTCGTCGGACGGCCTCGTGCGCTGGCTCGGCGATCCCGTTGCGCGGCTTACCGCCAGCGACCACGTCATGCGTCCCCGCGTCATTCTACTGGCGGACGAACAGCTCCAGGCCAATGCCCGCGAGCATGTGCTGGCCCGGATCGAACGGTTCGTCAATCACCATATCGGCACGGTGTTGAAGCCGCTTGACGACATTTCCCGGGCGGAGGACCTCGAAGGTCTCGCGAAGGGCCTGGCCTTCCAGCTCGTCGAGAATCTCGGCGTGCTTTTCCGTCGCGACGTCGCCGAGGAGGTGAAGTCGCTCGACCAGGACGGTCGCGCGTCTATCCGCAAATATGGCGTTCGCTTCGGCGCCTATCATATCTTCCTGCCGGCTCTCTTGAAGCCGGCGCCGGCGGAGCTGATCACGCTGCTCTGGGCATTGAAGAATGATGGGCTCGACAAGCCGGGCTACGGCGAACTCATTCCGATGCTTGCCGCCGGCCGTACCTCTGTCGTCACCGATCCGTCGTTCGAGCGGACATTCTACAAGCTCGCGGGCTTCCGATTCCTCGGCAAACGGGCTGTGCGGATCGACATCCTCGAGCGGCTCGCCGATCTCATCCGCCCGTTGCTGCAATGGAAACCCGGCGTCGAGCCGCGTCCGGAAGGCGCCTATGATGGCCGCCGCTTCATGGCGACGACCTCGATGCTGTCCATTCTCGGCGCAACGCCGGACGACATGGAAGAGATCCTCAAGGGACTTGGCTATCGTGCCGACAGCGTGACCGCCGAAGAGGCGGCTGCGTTCCTTGCAAGTCAACGCGGCGAAGTGGCCTCGTCGGAGACTCCGGCCGAAAGCGTCGAGACCGAAAGCGCCGATGCGGATGCAAAGCCGGAGGGCGAACCGGCCGATGCGGAACAGGCGGACGCTCCGGCAGCGGAAGCAACCGGCGACGTACCGGCTGAAGCAAGTCAGGCGGAAGAGCCTGCCGAAGCCAAGCTCGTGCTCCTTTGGCGTCCCGGCACGCGCCAGGACAACCAGCGTCAGGGCGGTCGCCATCAGGGCGATCAACGCCGCGGCGGCCAGCGTCACGGCCAGGGCGAAGGCAGGGAAGGTGGCCGCAAGGGCGGAGCGCCCATGCGCGGCAAGGCACAGGAGAGCAGACCGGCTGGCGGCCAGCGCAAGGATCGGCCCGACCGGCATGATCGGGGCGGCAAGCCGGGCGGCCAGAAGTTCGAGGGACGCCCGCCGCGCAAGGAAAAGCCGCTGGATCCGGATTCGCCCTTTGCCAAGCTTGCCGCTCTCAAGGAGCAACTGAAAAAGTAGGAATGCAATGGAGAAACAGCCACCGTCCGCGCCCGCATCTCGTCAGCGGCTCGACAAGTGGCTGTTCTTCGCGCGGCTGATCAAATCGCGCTCGCTCGCTCAAAAGGCGATCGAGTCCGGTCATGTCGCGGTCAATGGCGCTCGGGTGACGCAATCCTCCGCTCAAAATAAAGGCGGGCGATACGCTCGAATTGTCGCTGGAGCGGCGAGATATCGTCGTTCGCGTGCTCTTGCCTGGAACACGGCGGGGGCCTTACGAGGAAGCCCGCTTGCTTTACGAGGACCTGACGCCGCCGGCCTCATCCCCGAGACTCACGGCCTTCGAGCAGGCGACGCGCGAACGAGGCGCGGGGCGCCCGACGAAGCGGGAACGGCGCGAGACGGATCGCCTCAAGCCGGACCTCGGTGAGCAGGACGACTGAGCTCGCCAGCAGGCGGTTTCCGTGCCGTCGCGCCTGCGGAATCGACCGCATCCGCGGTTTTGGATCGAAGCAACCGAAAATCATCCCGCTCTAGAAAAACTCTGCCCGCTTCCCGGCAAATGGCGCATGGATTATTCTTGCAATGGCCATCCAAAGCCTTTACCTGACAAGCCACGTTGAGTGGCATTCGGGTCTCGTCCGGCAGCTATGCGCGCCGAACATTCCTAGCATGCATGGACGACGAGCATCACCATTGATTGCCGTCTGCCATCAAATGTGAGCATTGGCTGGAGTACCTCATGACGTATGTCGTGACCGACAATTGCATTCGCTGCAAGTATACGGACTGCGTGGAAGTCTGCCCGGTGGACTGCTTCTACGAAGGGGAGAATTTCCTCGTCATCCACCCCGATGAGTGCATCGATTGCGGCGTGTGCGAGCCGGAATGTCCTGCCAATGCGATCAAGCCGGACACCGAGCCGGGTCTCGACATGTGGTTGAAATTGAACGCTGATTTTTCCACGAAGTGGCCGAATATCACGGTGAAGCGGGATCCGCTGCCGGAGGCCAAGGAGATGGATGGCGTCGACGGGAAATACGAGAAGTATTTCTCCTCCGAGCCGGGACAGGGCGACTGACGCTAGTTGCCCGTGCTCGGTTCGCCGACGCTGACGAACGGATATAAAGCGAGGGCCGAAATCTGGGGAAATCCGGCCTCAGCCTCACAAGCGCGAGCACGGCAGCTTGATCGCTGCCATGCAGCAAATTATTGATTTGCGCACTTTTTTGTGATAGCTTCCCTTTACTGATCCACCGAGGGTGTTTTTGCGCGCCCGAAAACCATCACGAAAGCAAACGATCTCCACGGCGCGGCTCTTCCCAAATACGCAACGTACCGTTGCTTGCGACCGCGATACATGAGGCCGTTTGCGTTCCGTTGGACGGACCAGGATTGACCCCACCCGGCGGTATCCCCGTCTATCCCGGGCCTGACCGACCCGGCCCCGGCCTTTGAGAGGCCGGGTGCGCAATAGGGAGTTTTTGAAACGAATGACGACCCAGCAGAAAAAATCTTCAACGCGCCAAGGCTTCAAGACCGGTGAATCGATCGTTTATCCGGCACACGGTGTTGGCCAGATCGTCGCGATTGAGGAGCAGGAAGTCGCTGGCATGAAGCTCGAGCTTTTTGTCATCGATTTCGAGAAGGACAAGATGCGTCTCAAAGTGCCGGTGGCGAAGGCCGTCACGATCGGCATGCGCAAGCTGTCCGAAACCGATTTCGTCGATCGTGCGCTGAAGGTCGTGCAGGGCAAGGCACGCGTTAAGCGGACCATGTGGTCCCGTCGTGCCCAGGAATACGATGCCAAGATCAATTCCGGCGATCTCATCTCCATCGCGGAAGTGGTGCGCGATCTCTACCGCGCGGAAAACCAGCCGGAACAGTCCTATTCCGAACGCCAGCTTTATGAAGCCGCCCTCGATCGCATGGCGCGCGAAATCGCTGCCGTGAACAAGATGTCGGAAACGGAGGCGGTACGTCTCGTTGAGGCAAACCTGAACAAGGGGCCGAAGCGCGGCAAGGCCATCGACGACGAGGACACCCAGGACGAGGCCGCTTAAGCCACTGTCCCACGACGCTGCGCGTCTTAAAATCGGCGACGATTTAAGAAAACTGCGGCAAGACACGACCCAAAAGCCCGGCCCTTGCGCCGGGCTTTTTCTTTCCGCTCGGCTCGCGAGGCTATAGGCGGTGATCGTCTCTGGAGAGACAATATCCCGGAATCACTGCAAGCGAGGGAACTTTTTGCGCTGGCACGCGTTTAGGATGGCCGGTGCGAAGGTGTTCGCCTTTGCTGCTCGGACGGCCTTGGTTCTGTGATGTTTCACCGTTTCAGGTTCGTATCTTCGATTTAGGGCGCCGCATCGGTTCTTCAAGCACGACCATAGCGCTCGCCGTTCCTGTCGCCGGATGCTCCGACAAGCGTTTGGCCCTTCGAGTTCAATCGTTAACGGCGCCCGGCGCCAGCTACGGAGCGATCGATGAAGACCCTTACAGCAGACAGGCGCATGATCAAGATTGCCATGGACGCGCCCTATCTCGAACGGGAAGAGGAGCATGCGCTGGCGCAGGCCTGGAGGAACGACAACGATCAGGAAGCGCGCAACAAGATCGCCATGTCGCACATGCGCCTGGTGATCGCCATGGCGGCCAAGTTCCGCAGCTTCGGGTTGCCGATGAGCGACCTTGTCCAGGAGGGGCATGTGGGCCTGCTGGAGGCTGCCGCACGTTTCGAGCCAAGTCGGGAGGTTCGCTTCTCGACCTATGCCACGTGGTGGATCCGCGCATCGATGCAGGACTATGTCCTGCGCAACTGGTCGATCGTCCGCGGGGGGACAAGCTCGGCGCAAAAGGCGCTATTCTTCAACCTGCGGAGATTACGCGCGCGCCTTGCCCAGGGAGACAGGCAGCTGACCTCGCAGGCGGTGCATGAGGAGATTGCCGCAGCGCTTGGCGTCAGCCTTGCCGACGTACAGACGATGGATGCGCGCCTGTCCGGAAGCGATGCGTCGCTGCAGGCCCCCGTCGGTCACGGCGATTCAGACGGCGGCGAGCGGCTCGACTTTCTTGCGAGCGAAGCGCCGCTCCCCGACGAACAGGTCAGCGACATGATCGACGGCGAGCGCGCCCGGCGTTGGCTTCATATCGCGCTCGGCGAACTGAGCGAGCGCGAGATGAAGATCATCCGCGCCCGCCGTCTATCGGAAGACGGCGCGACGCTGGAGGAGCTCGGCGTCCACCTCGGCATCTCGAAGGAGCGCGTCAGGCAGATCGAAACCCGGGCGCTCGAAAAGTTGCGCGCTGCACTCGCTGCCAAGGCGCCGGCATTGACATCCGGCATACACTGACGACCATCGTGGCGCTTGCAGCGCCACGCGTCTTTTCAGACGCATGGCGCTGCTTAAATCGATTCCGATTTAAGGAACCATCCAGTAAGCCAACCAATTCAAAGAATTGCGCACTCGCCAGCCTGCCGGGTGCTACTCCGCAATGATCTTCACCTTGTCACCGGGCTTGACGGTGGAGGTGATCTGCATGGCGTTGATCAAGCGGAAGAGATCGAGTTTGCGATCCGTTCCCATCATCCGGGCGGCGAGCGTCGCCATCGTGTCGCCTGACCTCACAGTAACCACGCGGATCCGCAGCGGCTTCAGCGATTGAACCTCCGCCTGCGTCATCCGGCGGAAGGAGCCGCGCAACTGACTCGCCGTGCCTTCGAGCGCGCTTGATCCCTTGGGTACGGCGGTCAGGAAACGGTAGATTTGGTTGTCGATACGGATCACGGTGACATCGAAGTCCCAGCGATCGGCGGACGCCCGCGCCGTTGCAGCCTCGAGACCATTGACGGAGATCGGGCGAATTGTATCGGGCTGCAGGCCGGTCACCCAGCCGCTGGCGATGTAGTCGGTGAGGCTGCGCCGTGCCGTGTCGGCCACACCGTCAAAGCGGATGGCGATGTCGCCCGGGCCGGTCGCGAGCACCGCCTCGGCCTTGTTGTCGATCTGAAAGCCGACCGGAACGTCGAAGCGGATGCCGAGCTGGCCGTGCAGGAATGTCTGGCCGCGGACATAGCCCTCCTGCGGGCTGTCGCCGTAGAGAAGCCCGTCGATGCCGGCCAGATAGTAATCGCGCCCGCGATCGCCGATCGCGCTTTCGACGCCGAAGGCGCGCGCGTGCCGGCGCGCCAGCTCCACCCGCTGCGGGGCGTTCGGATGGCTCGACAGGAAGTCGAGACTCTGGTCGGATTCCGGATCGACCGCCGTGAAGCGGGCGTAGGCCGCCATCGAATCGAGGAAGCGGCCGGCGGCATAAGGGTCGTATCCCGCCTCTCCGAGCATGCGAACGCCGATCACGTCGGCCTGGAGCTCCTGATTGCGCGAGAAGGCGGCGAGCCGCAGCTTGCCGCGGGCGAGCGCCTGTTTTCCCGCCAGATTCGAGGAAAGCACCTCGGAGACGACCCGGCTCGCGATCACCTCGGCCTCTTCGCGCTGCTGGCGCTCGATGCCGTGGTTGGCGGTGACGTGCGCCATCTCGTGCGAGAGCACGGCAGCGACCTCCGAAGCGTCGTTGGCAAGAGCCAGAAGGCCGCGCGTGACATAAAGATAGCCGCCCGGGAGCGCGAAGGCGTTGATCGCCGGCGAATTGAGAATGGTGATGCGATAGGACTGCTGCGGATTTTCCGAAACCGCCGTCAGAGCGCCGGTGATGCGCGCCACCAGCCGTTCGGTCTTGGCGTCCTTGTATTCGCCGCCATAGCTCGCGACGATCCGCGGGTGCTCGCGCGCACCCAGCTGGGCGCGCGGATCGTTCTTCTGCACTTCCTCGACGATCTGCGGATTTGACGAGGGGGTGACGGTCGGCTCGTAGGCCTGTTCGATCATCGACTGGCAGGCCGACAGGAGCGTGGTCGCCAGGAATACAACCAATACTCGTGCGTTCTTGCCGCCGCGTCGCGTCGGAATCCGGCCGTCGATGACTGTCTGCCTAACCATGCCTCAGCCCGTTCCCCTCCGTCGGCGCGTGCCACAGCCCGAGCGCCGGCGTTGAAAAATCCTACCTTTTCAGCCGGATACAGCGCTCCAGCCTGGGTGTTCCAGCCATGATCGTGCTGTATCGATTTCAGCGCCGTCTGCCTAGCTGATCCCCGTAGAAATAGTTGCCCCGTGGTATCACAGCAACGGATGCGCGAACATCGCGCTGCCTGCGGATATTCCGCGCGTCGCACAGCGCGGCGGTCAAATTGTGGCGAACGGCGATTTTCGAGAATTCTCTGCAGCGCCGTGCGTCTCCTGGGCGCACAAAGGGCCGCTGTAACACTTCAAATTGCTGCATGTTCTTAAAATCGGCTCCGATTTAAGGAAACATGATTTGGCGAGACCGACCGGCCTCATTCGCGGCCGAGGAACCGGTTGATCGCCGTGACGTCGCGCCGTTCGACGAAGCGCTCGACTGGGTCATGCGCGATGATACGCCCCTGATCGAGAAAAAGCACGCTGTCGGCAAGTAGCTTCACGTCATCGGGATGATGCGTGATCATCAGGATCGTGTTGCCCTCCTCTGCATGGAGGTCGCGCAACAATTCGCGCATTTCCGCCCTCATACCCGGGTCGAGAGCGGCAAATGGTTCGTCAACCAGGAGCAGCGGACGGTGGCGCACGAGCGCGCGTGCAAGCGCCACGCGCTGGCGCTCGCCGCCGGAAAGCGTCGGCGGCAACCTGCCGCCGAAGCCGGCAAGGCCGACGCGCTTCAACGCATCGGCCACTTTCGCACGGTCGACGGCGGACAGACGCATTGTCGGGCTGATGCCGAGGCCGACATTGGTCGCGGCGTCCAGATGGGCAAAGAGGTTGTGTTCCTGGAAGATAACCGATACCGGGCGTTCCGCCGGCAGATGACCGGCCATCTCTTCTCCAAGAATGTGGACGTCGCCCCGTTCCGGTTCCTCGAAACCGGCGATGACGTTGAACAGTGTGGATTTCCCCGAACCCGATGCGCCTGTGACCGCGATGATCTGCCCGGCCGGAATCACGCAGTCGAACAGGAGTGTCGTCGTTTCGAAACGGACCTCGACGTCCTTGAGCATGACGGCCGCGGAAGGGGAGACTGTCGAGTTCATGCGTTTCTTCCTTCGCGCGCTCCATCCTCTCCCGCCGTGCCAAGCACGGTGAGGACCAGGCAGATGACGCCGAGCATCAATGCAAGCCCTACGGCGTCGGCGGTGCGGTAGCTTCCCATGCGGCTGTAGAGCAGCCAAGGTAAGGTCGTCATGTCCTGCGATCCGAACAGGGCCACCGCTCCAAGATCGCCGAGAGACAAGGCCATGGCGAAAGAGAACGCCATCAGGAGGGGTTTGCGCAGCGGCGGCCAGTCGATCCATCGCAGGCGATGAAAACCCACTATGCCGAGGCTTGCCACCAGTCGATCCGTGCGTGCCGTATGGGTGGCCATCGCCGGCGCGAGCACGCGGTAAACGAAGGGAAGCGCCATCAGCGCATTGATGGCGACGACGACGGCGGGGGCAAAACGCGCGACGTCGCCGAATGGTCGCAAAAGCAGGAACCAGCCCGCGCCGAGGACGACCGGCGGCACCAGCAGGATGAAGGAACTACTGGCGCTGATTGTGCCGGCAAGTCCGCGGGCAGCGGCCCCGGCGTGCCGTCGCATCAGGGCCACCTGCTGCGCCCGGATCATCACGGCCGTGGCCCCGACGGATACCGCAGCCGAAAGCAGGGCAATCACGGCACTGGTGGCGAGCGCGCGATGAAATGCCGGATCGCGGAGGAGCCTCGCCAAATCCGCCTGCAGGCCGGAATAGGCGATTGCGACGAACGGCAGGCCGACGAAGATGAGCGCAAGAATGAGCCAGAGCGCGTCGGCGAGCCGTGATCGCCCGCGCAAGCCGTCAAACCGCCTTATTGCCTTGCCGCTCGTTTCGCTCTCCTGCGGTGGCGGCGCAACGAACTTCAGAACGAGAAGCAGCGCGCCTGTCAACGCGATCTGCAGCCCGGAAAGGGCGATCGCCCGCGGAGGGTCGAAGTCGAAACGCAGCGCCTGATAGATCGCCACCTCGATCGTGCTTGCGGCGGGACCGCCGCCGAGCGTCAGCACAAGCGTGAAACTGGTGGCGCAAAGCATGAAGATCAGACCGGCGATGCCGGGCAGCAGTCCCCGGATCGCCGGCCATTCGATCAAGCGGAAGACCGCGGCCGAGGGCATTCCGAGATTTGCGGCAGTGCGCCAGTACTCTCCCGGTATCCGCTCGATCCCGGCAAGCATCAGCCTCGCCGCGAGCGGCATGTTAAAGAAGACGTGGGCGAGAAGAATGCCGAAGAGACCATAGATGCTGATCGGCTCCTCGAGCCCGAGCGCGACGAGGCCAGTATTCAGAAAACCCTGACGGCCCCAGACCTGAATGAGGCCGAGCGCCGCGACCAGCGCCGGCAGGCCGAGCGGCAGCGCCATCAGCCGAAGCAACCAGATGCGGCCGGGAAAAGATGCCTGGCGGGCGAGCGCGCGTGCCACGGGGATCGCAAAAAGGACGGAGAGGATCGTCGAGAGGCTCGCCTGAAGCAATGTGAAGCGGGTGACGCGCCAGACATAGGTGTCGAAGAGGGCGCCGGCATCACCGCCGCCGGATTGGGCGAGGAGGACGATGACGGCGAGGCCGACGAACAGCAGAATGCCGCCGAGGCTGAAAACCCCGGCGGCAATCGTCATCCGTTTTTCGGCAGCACCGGACAATCCCGCCTCAGTTCTTGCTCATGGCGGTCAGCCATTCGTCGATCCAGGCCTTGCGGTTGGCCGCGACTTCCTCGGAAGACATCAGAAATGTCTTTTCCGGATTGACGAGCTTGCCGAAGGCGTCCGGCAGCGGTTCCCTGGTTGCCGCCACCGGCATCATCCAGTTGGTCGTCGGAATGATCGACTGGAAGTCGGGGCCGGTCATGAACGCCAGAAACTCCTTGGCGAGTTCCGGCTCCTTCGCGTTCTTCGTCATGCCGGCCACTTCGATCTGGATGTAGTGCCCTTCGGCGAAGGAAGCGGCCTGATAGCGCTCGGTGTTTTCCGTCACCATGTGGTAGGCGGGCGAGGTGGTGTAGGAGAGCACCATCGGCGCTTCGCCCTTGGTGAAGAGGCCGTAGGCTTCCGACCAGCCGGGGGTCACGGTCAGCACGCGGTTCTTGAGCTTGGCCCAGGCGGCGGCGGCCTCCTCGCCATAGACTGACTTCACCCAGAGCAGCAGTCCCAGGCCCGGGGTCGAGGTGCGGGGATCCTCGATGACGATCTTTTGCGAAGGATCGCCCTCGACCAGTTCCTTCAGGCTCTTCGGCGGGTTCTTCAGCGTTTCGGTATCGTAGATCACGGCGAAATGGCCGTAGTCGTAGGGGACGAAAGTTTCGTCCGAAAAGTTGCCGGGAACTTTGACGGCGGAAGTGTCGAGGCCGTGCGGCGCGAAAAAGCCTGTCGCCTTGGCTTCCGCGACGAGGTTGGTATCGAGGCCAAGCACGATATCGGCCTTCGTTTGCTCGCCTTCGAGCTTCAGTCGGGTCAGAAGCTCGACGCCGTCGGCGACACCGACATAGTCGACGTCGCAGCCGCAGGTCTTCTCGAAGGCCTCGGCGACTTTCGTGCCCGGCCCCCATTCGGTGATGAAGCTCTCATAGGTGTAGATCGTCAGCTTCTTTTCGGCGGCGCTGGCGCCGAACGGCAAGGCTGCCGCGATTGCAGTTAGCGCAAGCCGGCTAAGCAATTTGGTGTAAAGCGGACTGGACATGACGGGCACCTCTCTCCCTCTGTTGATGTTGCGGGAAAAGGGCGCATCGGTCCGATCGCTTCTAATCCCTCCGCCGGTATGAACCGGATCAGGTTCCGCGGGTTGGCTTGAGCCTCTCAGCCTTGGTTCCGCAAGCGGACCGAGGCACCCCGTTAGAGCAGCAAAGATTTAGCTTTCGGCGGCAGGTCTGGCAAGCCGGGTTTCGGCGGAAACATTTGCCGTCCAAGCCATCTGCGCTATTAAACCAAACAACTGTCGGCGGCGTTTGTTCGCCTGCTGCGGCAATTCAACGTACAGCGTCCTTTGCGCGTCCAATCAGACGCGATGTAGCCGGGAGATACTCTCATGCCAGACATGCTCGTTCGCCTCTATGCCTTGCCTGAAAGGCGCGCTTCCCGGCTCGGGCCCGGCATCAGCGTTCGCCGGGCGATGGCTCCGGAACGCGGGATCGTGCTTGCCTGGATCGAAGAGCGGTTTGGCGCCGGTTGGGTCGGCGAGGCTGAAGCCGCCTTCTCGTCAATGCCGACCAGAATTCACATCGCCGTCCACGAAGGCCGCGTCGTCGGCTTCGCTTGCCATGACGTGACGGCGCTTGGCTTCTTCGGGCCGACGGGCGTCGAGGAAAGCATGCGTGGTCAGGGGATCGGCGAGGCGTTGCTCATCGAGAGCCTGATGGCGATGCGGGCCGCGGGCTACGGCTATGCCGTCATCGGTGGCGTCGGTCCCGCCGATTTCTATGCCCGTGCAGTCGGTGCCGTGGAGATACCGGATTCGACGCCCGGTATTTATGCGGGCATGCTCTTTCCCGGCGAGGCCCCGTCGGAAAGCTGATGCGCACCTTTGCTGCCGCAAAATGGCTTTCGGCCTTTAGAGCGGGATGAGGAAAAGTGCGCGGTTTTCCGCGCGCGTCCCGGTCTAACCCGTTAGAATCGATCACGGTTATGATTTTGGTCGATTCGACCCAAAATCATCGTGATCTGGTCGTGCCTTTGCGCTATGGGCTTCTGCCATGGCCCAATCGACCTTCACCATCCTTCTCGGCGGTACGCTCACCCGCACCGAGCGGCTTGCGAGCCAGCTTTCGGGTAGCCGCTTCATCGCGGCCGACGGCGGCATGCGCCACGCGAGCACGCTTGGCATCGTTCCCGAACTCTGGGTAGGCGATTTCGACTCGACCGACGATGCGTTGCTTGCCACGTTCGCCGAGGTTCCGCGTGAGAGCTATCCGGCGGCAAAAGGCGCGACCGACGGGGAGATCGCGGTCGAGGCTGCGGTCGCGCGCGGCGCAACGTCGCTGATCTTCGCCGGCGCCCTCGGCGGCACCAGAAGCGACCACGCCTTCCTGCATCTGCTGCGAGCCGTGGCGATCGCCGAAGAGGGGCTGCCGGCGCTAATGACCTCAGGCGAGGAGGAAGCCTATCCGCTGCTGCCCGGCGCACGGGAGATCGACCTGCCGAAAGGCAGCCTTTTTTCAATTCTCGGGCTCAGTGCGCTTTCCGGCCTTTCCATCGAAAACGCGCGCTATCCGCTCGACGGCTTCGCCTTGCCCTTCGGTTCCTCCCGGACCATTTCCAACATTGCGGAGGGACCGGTCCGCTTTTCCTTGAAATCCGGCCGGGCGGTTATTCTCGCCCGTCCCTATGATCTTTCCGGAGCCTGAAGCCTTGGCGCCACCCATTCTGAAGCTCGATGACATCTTCCTGACCTTCGGCGGCGCGCCGCTGCTTGCGGGCGCCAACCTGCAGGTCGAGCCTGGCGACCGCATCTGCCTCGTCGGGCGCAACGGCTCCGGCAAGTCCACGCTCATGAAGATGGCCGCCGGCCTCGTCGAACCGCAATCGGGCGAAATCTTCCGTCACCCGTCGGCGACCGTTCGCTATCTGCATCAGGCGCCGGATTTCGAAGGCTTCGACACCGTCCAGGCCTATGCGGAAGCGGGGCTCGGCCCGGGCGACGATCCCTATCGCGTCGCCTATCTGCTGCAGCATCTTGGGCTGACAGGCGAGGAGGATCCGAAGCGGCTCTCGGGGGGCGAGGCGCGGCGTGCGGCACTTGCCCGTGTGCTGGCACCGGAGCCGGACATCCTGCTCCTCGACGAGCCCACCAACCATCTCGATCTCCCGACCATCGAATGGCTGGAGGACGAACTCACCCGCAGCCGCTCGGCACTCGTGCTCATCTCGCACGACCGGCGCTTTCTCGAAAAGGTCTCGACGGCGACCGTCTGGCTCGACCGGGGCCAGTCGCGCCGGCTCGACCGCGGCTTTGGCCATTTCGAGGCGTGGCGTGACGAGGTGCTGGAGGCCGAGGAACTGGAGCAGCACAAGCTCGGCAAGGCGATCGAGCGCGAGGAGCATTGGCTGCGCTACGGCGTCACGGCCCGGCGCAAGCGCAATATGCGTCGTCTTGGCGAACTGCAGGACATGCGGACGCGTTATCGCGGCCACAAGGGGCCGCAGGGCACGGTGCAGGCTGCGGCGGCGGACGCCAAGGAATCCGGCAAGCTCGTCATCGAAGCGGAAAAGATCACCAAGGCTTATAGCGATCGCACGATCGTCGCGCCCTTCTCGATCCGTGTCCACCGCGGCGACCGGATCGGCCTCGTCGGCCCGAATGGCGCCGGCAAGACGACGCTGCTCAAACTTCTGACCGGCCAGATCGAGCCGGACTCCGGAACCGTCAAGCTCGGAACCAACCTCGAGATGGCGACGCTCGACCAGAAGCGCGAGGACCTGAACCTAGACGAGACGCTGGCGCACTACCTGACCGACGGCCGTGGCGACAACCTCCTCGTCAATGGCGAGCAGCGCCACGTCACCGGCTACATGAAGGACTTCCTCTTCCAGCCGGAGCAGGCCCGCACGCCGATCCGCGAGCTTTCGGGCGGCGAACGGGCGCGGCTGATGCTGGCGCGCATTCTGGCGCGCGCCACCAACCTTCTGATCCTCGACGAGCCGACCAACGACCTCGACATCGAAACGCTCGACCTCCTGCAGGAGATCGTCGCCGGATTCGCCGGCACCGTCATTCTCGTCAGCCACGACCGCGATTTTCTCGATCGTACGGTGACCTCGACCATCGCGCCGGCCAATCCGGAGGCGCCGGACGGCCGCTGGATCGAATATGCGGGCGGCTATTCCGACATGATGGCGCAGCGCAAAGGTGCGATCGAAGAGAGGCGGAAGGTCGAAAAGGCGGAAAAGGCAAAGTCGAGCGATGCTCCGGCTGCTCCGTCCGAAGCGCCAAAGGCCAAGGCCAAGCTCTCCTACAAGCAGAAGTTTGCGCTCGAAAACCTGCCGAAGGAGATCGCCAGGACCGAAGCCGAGATCGCCAAGCACGAAGAGAAGATGGCCGACCCCAATCTCTTTTCGAAAGACCCGAATGGCTTTGCAAAAATCGCCGCCGAACTGGAGAAGTTGAGGGAAGGGCTCGCGCGGATGGAAGAGGAATGGCTGGAGCTTGAAATGCTGCGCGAGGAACTAGAGGGCTGACCCCACAGCGCCACGCGTCTTATCAGACACGCAAAGGACGCTGCAGCACTCGCTCGTTGAACGGCTGCGTCGGATATGATAAGGAAAACTTATTATTCCGCTCATGAATGATTGTGATGCCGATAAAGATCGAATCCGAAACGATCGGGATGCTGTTGACTGATGTCTCCCGGCTGCTGCGCGGCGCGTTCGACCGGAAGGTGAATGCGATGGATCTCGGGATCACGCCCGGCGAGGCCCGCACGCTGATCCAGGTCGCGCTGACCGAAGGCATCAAACAGGCGGAAATCGCCACCCGGATGGGTATAGAACCGATGACGCTCTCGGCCTATCTCGACCGGCTCGAGGGGCTGGGACTGGTTGCGCGTGTGCCGGATCCGGCCGATCGGCGCGCAAAAAACGTCGTCATCACCGACAGCGCCGATCCGTTGTTGACGGAGCTTATGGCCGGGCTTCGCGAAATGATAAACGCCTATACCGCAGGTCTCGATGAAGCGGAGCGCGAAATGCTCTGCGGCAACCTCAGGATCCTGCGCGACAATCTCCGGCGGCTCGACCCCTGCCTCGCCGGCAAGGAAACCGGCAAGGAAAAAGGACCAGCCCAATGACGCTCAAGATGAGCGAACGGCGCACGAGCATCATCGGCGCGTTCCTGGTGGCGCTCGGCCCGGTCTCCATGGCGCTCTATACGCCAGCGATGCCGGAGCTCGTCCGCGCCTTTGCCTCGAGCGAAGCGGCGATCAAGATGACGCTATCGCTTTATTTCGGCGGCTTCGCTTTCGCCCAGCTCGTCTCGGGCACGCTCTCCGACGTCATCGGCCGCCGCCCGGCGACATTGATCTTCATGGCCATCTATCTTGCCGGCAGCCTGATGGCCGCCTTTGCACCCTCGGTCGGCGTGTTGCTGGCCGGACGCCTGGTGCAGGGGATTGGTGCCTCCGTCGGCATGACCGTGGCGCGCGCCATCGTGCGCGACCAGTTCACCGGCACTACGGCCGCCCGCATCATGAACATGATCGGGATGATGCTGGCGATCGGTCCTGCGGTTTCGCCGACGCTTGGCGGCCTTGCCCTCGGCCTCTTCGGCTGGCAGTCGATCTTCTTCCTGATGGTGGGCTTCGCGTTGATGGCCTGCTTCACCGTTCAGTTCTCCATGCTGGAAACGGTGACGCCCGACCGCAGCAAGGGGCGTATCGGGCCCATTTTCGCCGCCTATCGCGAACTCCTGAAGGACAGCCGCTTTCTGTCGTCGACGCTGGTGATCGCCGGGGCCGTCGGCGCGCTCTATGCACAGGCGACGATGCTGCCCTTCGTGCTGATCGGGCAAGTCGGCCTGACGCCGACCGAATTCGGTGTCGGCATGCTCATGCAGTCGGGCTTCTTCTTTTCCGGCACGGTCAGCGTGCGGCTGCTGATGCGGCGCTTCACCCCGCAGGCGCTCGTCCCCGTCGGCCTTTCTTTCATCGGTGCCGCCAGCGTTCTGCTCGCCTTCACCATGCATGCGCTCACGCCCGGTTTCCTGTCGGTGATGGCGCCGGTCGGCGTCTATGCCTTCGGCATCGCCTTCGTCATGCCTTACATGATGACCGCTGCCATGGTGCCCTTTCCGCATATCGCCGGCACGGCCTCCGCGATGATGGGCTTCATCCAGATGAGCGCGGGACTTCTCGGCGGCGCGCTTGCCGCCCTCGTCGGCGTGCCGGCGCTAGCGCTCGGCACGATCATCCCGGGCTTTGGGCTCGCCTCCATAGCCAGCTATTTCTGGTACCGCAAGACCGTTCGCCTGCGGCCGTTGTCCGCGCCGGCGGCCGCCGATGACGGGCTGCGCGAAGCGGCGGAATAGACTTCCATCCGAAACAGAAAGACCGCGGCAGATTGCTTTGCCGCGGTCTTTGATTTCAAACGATTCTGCAGCCGCTTCAGCGGTTGCGCGCGGCGAGGGTGCGCAGGCGCAGCGCATTGAGCTTGATGAAGCCGGCGGCATCCTTCTGGTCGTAGGCGCCCTGGTCGTCCTCGAAGGTGACCAGCTTGTCGGAATAGAGCGACTTCGGACTTTCGCGGCCGGTGACCATGACATTGCCCTTGTAGAGCTTCAGCGTCACTTCGCCTTCGACATGCTCCTGGCTCTTGTCGATCGCCGCCTGCAGCATTTCGCGTTCCGGCGAGAACCAGAAGCCGTAGTAGATGAGCTCGGCATAGCGCGGCATCAGCTCGTCCTTCAAGTGCGCGGCGCCGCGGTCGAGCGTGATGCTCTCGATCGCGCGGTGCGCCGCCAGCAGGATGGTGCCGCCGGGCGTTTCGTAGACACCACGCGACTTCATGCCGACAAAGCGGTTCTCGACGAGATCGATGCGGCCGATGCCGTTGTCGCGGCCGTATTCGTTGAGCTTGGCAAGCAGCGTCGCCGGCGACATGCGCACGCCGTTGATCGAAACCGCGTCGCCGCGCTCGAAGCCGACCTTGATGATGGTGGCCTTGTCGGGTGCGGCTTCCGGCGAAATCGTGCGCATATGCACGTATTCAGGGGCCTCCTGCGCCGGGTCTTCCAGCACCTTGCCCTCGGAGGAGGAGTGCAGGAGGTTGGCGTCGACGGAGAAGGGCGCTTCGCCCTTCTTGTCCTTGGCGACCGGAATCTGGTGCTTCTCGGCGAATTCCAGCAGGTCCGTGCGGCTCTTGAACGACCAGTCGCGCCAGGGCGCAATGATCTTGATGTCCGGGTTCAACGCATAGGCCGAGAGTTCGAAGCGGACCTGGTCGTTGCCCTTGCCGGTCGCGCCATGGGCGATCGCGTCGGCGCCGGTCTTCCTGGCGATGTCGATCAGGTGCTTGGAGATCAGCGGACGGGCGATCGAGGTGCCGAGCAGGTAGACGCCCTCATAGACGGCATTGGCGCGGAACATCGGGAACACGAAGTCCCTGACGAACTCTTCGCGCACGTCCTCGATGTAGATTTCCTTGATGCCGAGCATTTCGGCCTTCTTGCGCGCCGGTTCCAGTTCTTCGCCCTGACCGAGGTCGGCGGTGAAGGTCACCACTTCGGCGCCCAGTTCCGTCTGCAGCCACTTGAGGATGATCGAGGTGTCGAGACCGCCGGAATAGGCGAGAACGACCTTCTTCACGTCTTTGTGCGATGCCATGATGTTTGTCCGTCTGCTCTGGGAAGCGGCAATGCCGCGTGCAAAATCTGCGGCACTTTAGCCAGAACTTGAAGGGATACAAGCATTACAGCGGCGCCCGGCGAAAATTGACACGCAAGGAGACATCGCGACAGCCAGTATCATGAGCGGACAGAGGAATCCGCTGGCAAAAGAGCGTGTCCGGCGGTATCACCGGCAATCATCTCATTGAGGAATTCGCCATGGACTTCGTGCCCAGCCTGCCGACGCTGCTCGCCTTTGCCGCCGCTAGCCTGCTGCTGGCGGCAACGCCCGGACCGGACATGACGCTTTCGATCAGCCGATCCCTGGCGCAAGGGAGGAAGGCCGCGCTCTTCGTCGTACTCGGCACCGGCCTCGGCATCGTCGTTCACACGATGCTCGTCGCCTTCGGCATTTCGGCGCTCATCACCGCGTCGCCGACCGCTTTCATGGTGCTGAAGACGGGCGGGGCCGCCTATCTCTTCTGGCTCGCCCTTCAGGCAATTCGCCACGGCTCGACGCTTTCGGTGAAGAAGATCGACGGGGCGAAGGGAACGGCCGTCTCGAACGTCGCGACCGGCTTCTGGGTGAACATCCTCAACCCAAAGGTCGTGATCTTCTTCATGACCTTCCTGCCGCAGTTCGTCAGCGCGAACGATCCGTCGGTCACCGGCAAGCTCCTGTTCCTCGGTTTCTTCTTCATCGTCATCGGCATGCCGGTGAATGCCATGGTCGTGCTTGCCGCCGATTGGCTCGCCGCCTGGCTGCAGAACAACAAGCGCTTCATGCGCGCTCTCGACTTCAGCTTCGCCGGCGTATTCTCGGTCTTTGCGGTCAAGATCTTCCTGACACAGGCGCGGTGAGGTACGCGGCGGCTGGTTTTTGCCCCTCATCTGCCTGCCGGCATCTTCTCCCCGCAAGCGGGGAGAAGGGACGAGCGGCACGCTCCCCCGTTTCCTCGCTATGCATGCAGCAGCTTGAGGCGCTGACGTCGCGGCATGCGTTCTTCTCCCCGTGATGACGGGGAGAAGATGCCCGCAGGCAGATGAGGGGGCGATGGCGGCGGAAGGGCCGATGTGGCGGCTCAGCCGATCAGCAGTGCGTCGTCGTCCAGCGTCTGGCCGCGGACGCGGCGGAACATGGCGATGAGGTCCTCGACCTCAAGCGTCTTGCGGCTGTCGCCGGCGACGTCGAGCACGATCTCGCCGCCGTGAAGCATGATCGTGCGATGGCCGTAGTCGAGCGCCTGCCGCATCGAGTGGGTGACCATCATCGTCGTCAGCTTGCGTTCGGTGACGATCTTCTGCGTGAGGTTCATGACGAATTCCGCCATGCCCGGATCGAGCGCCGCGGTGTGCTCGTCGAGAAGCAGCACCTCCGATCCGGCAAGGGTCGCCATCACCAGCGAGACGGCCTGCCTCTGGCCGCCGGACAGGAGATCCATGCGGTCGCCCAGGCGGTTTTCGAGCCCGAGATTGAGTTCGGCGATCCGTTCGCGGAAGTGTTCGCGACGTTTCGCGCCGAGCGCCGGCGTCAGGCCGCGGCTTTCGCCGCGCCTCGCAGCAAGCGCCAGATTCTCCTCGATCGAAAGCGCGCCGCAACTGCCGGCGAGCGGATCCTGGAAAACGCGCGCAACGAGGCCGGCGCGCGCCGCCGTGCCTTTGCGTGTAACGTCCGTGTGCCCGATCGTAACCTCGCCTTCGCTCGGCAGCACATCTCCGGCGAGCACGCCGAGCAGCGTCGATTTGCCGGCCCCGTTCGAGCCGATCACGGTGACGAAGGAACCTTCCTCGATGGTCAAGGTGACGCCGTTCAGCGCCTGCTTTTGCAAGGGCGTGCCCTTGCCGAAAACGACCTTGATGTTCTTGACGCTGATCATGCGGCACCTCCGCGACGCAGACGAGGAAGGACGAGCGCCACGGTGACGAGAGCCGCGGTCACGAAATTGAGGTCGGAGGCCTGCAGGCCGAGCATGTCGGTCGACAGCGCGAGCTGGATGGCGATGCGGTAGAGGATCGAGCCGAGCACGCAGCCGGCGAGCGCGATCAGGATGCCGCGGGCGCCGAACAGCGTTTCGCCGATGATGACGGCCGCAAGGCCGACGACGATCGTGCCGACGCCGGAGGTTACGTCGGCAAAGCCGTTCGTCTGGGCGAAGAGTGCGCCGCCAAAAGCAACCAGCGCGTTGGAGATCGCTATGCCGAGATAGATCTGGCGGCTGGTATCGACCCCTTGGGCGCGGGCCATGCGGGCATTGGCGCCGGTCGCGCGCATGGCGAGGCCGGCGTCGCTCTCAAGAAAGCGCCAGACGATGAGGACGGCCGCGAGCACAAGAATGCCGACGAAGAGCGGGCGAACGTAGAAGTCCCGGAGGCCCAGCCCATAAAATGGCGAAAGCATGGTGTCGGCATTGATCAGCGCGACGTTCGGCTTGCCCATGACGCGCAGGTTCACCGAGAAGAGCGCGATCATCGTCAGGATCGAGGCGAGCAGATTGAGGATGCGGAAGCGCACGTTAAGCAGCGCCGTGACGATGCCGGCCGCGGCACCGGCGACCATCGCGACGGCTGCGGCGAGCCACGGATTGACACCCGCAATGATCAGGACCGCGGTGACCGCCGCGCCGAGCGGAAACGACCCGTCGACCGTCAGGTCGGGAAAGTCGAGCACGCGGAAGGCAAGGAAGACGCCGACGGCGACAAAGGCATAGACGAGCCCCAGTTCCACGGCTCCCCAGAAAGCGATTTGACTCAACGCTCGGCCCTTTTCAGTCATGTTTCGCGCAAAACCCGCCGGATGCGCGAAACGTGTTTGGTTCCTACGGCGCCACACGTCTTATCAGACGCAGGGGTCGCTATAGCACTTTTGAGTTGCTGCATGTTTTTGTCCTTAAAACGGCTCCGATTTACGGAACATGCAGTCGTGAAGCGCCCCCGTATGGAACGGGGGCGGCAAAAAGGCAACCAACTTGCGTCGGTAAAGGAACGCAGTCGTTATTCGATGACGCGGGTCGCGCGCTTGATGAGGCTTTCCGGCAGGGTCACGCCCATCTTCGTCGCGGCGGCCTTGTTGAGGACGAGGTCGGTGCCGGCAGCAACCTTGACAGCGATATCGCCCGGGTTTTCACCTTTGAGAATACGGACGACCACGTCGCCGGTCTGCTTGCCGACGTCGTAGTAGTTGAAGCCGAGGGCCGCGACCGAGCCGCGCGAAACGGAATCGGTGTCGGCGGTGAAGAGCGGCAGCTTGCTTTCCTCGGCCACCGCGACGGCACCTTCAAGCGCGGAGATGATCGTGTTGTCGGTCGGAACGTAGATCGCGTCAGCGCGGCCGACGAGCGCGCGGGCGGCGCCCTGGACTTCCGCCGATTTCGTCGCGGCGGACTCGACTACGGTCAGACCTGCCTTCTCGGCTTCGGCCTTCAGGGCGGCGAGCAGCGAGACGGAGTTCGCCTCACCGGAATTGTAGAGATAGCCGATCGACTTGGCGTTCGGCAGGATCTCCTTGATCAGCGCCACGTGCTCGGCAACCGGCGACATGTCGGAGAGGCCGGTCACGTTGCCGCCGGGCTTTTCCATGTCCCTGACGAGCTGCGCGCCGAGCGGATCGGAAACGGCGGTGAAGACGACGGGGATGTCGCGCGTGGAGGAAACCACGGCCTGCGCGGAAGGCGTCGAGATCGGCACGATGACACTCGGCGCTTCGCCGGCGAACTGACGGGCGATCTGCGCCGCGGTCGCCGGATTGCCCTGCGCCGACTCGTAGATGAACTTGAGGTTCTCGCCTTCCTTGTAGCCGGCAGCGGCGAGCGCATCCTTGACGCCGTCGCGGGCAGCATCGAGCGCGGGATGCTCGACGATTGCGGTTACGGCAACCGTTACCTCGTCGGCGCGTGCCGGCAGCGAAAGCGCCACGGTGGCGGCAAGGGCGATGAGAAGTGAGCGCATGGATGTCCTCCGTTTGGCGAGCGGGATGCTGGCGGAAAAGCCGCCTTGCAAGTTCCTCATCCCGCTCCAGATGATTTCGCAGCTTTCTTAGGAAAGCGAAGCAATGAAATCAATCGATGGGAACAGCTTCATCCATCAAACTTCTTCATCGATTGCGACGACTTTGGATAAGCCGCCGGCGAGATTGCCCCTCACGCAACTCCTCTTCCCGCCTGCGGGGAGAGGGTGCCGGGAGACGGATAAGAGGCCAATCAGCCGTGTCAATCCTCGCCGTGATTGGCGATCATCATTGCCTCGAAGGCAAGGCGGTCGACCTTGCGCATGCGTTCGGATTCCGACTTGAGCTGGCCGCAGGCGGCCAGGATGTCGCGACCGCGCGGCGTGCGGATCGGCGATGCATAGCCGGCCTGATTGATGAAGTCGGCGAATTTCTCGATCTGTTCCCAGTCCGAACACTGATAGTTGGTGCCCGGCCAGGGATTGAAGGGGATGAGATTGATCTTCGCCGGAATGCCCTTCAAGAGTTTCACCAGTTCCTTGGCGTCCTCGAGACTGTCGTTGACGTCCTTCAGCATCACATATTCGAAGGTGATGCGGCGCGCATTGGACAGGCCCGGATAGGCGCGGCAGGCTTCCATCAGTTCCTTGAGCGGATACTTCTTGTTGATCGGCACCAGCATGTCGCGCAGATCGTCGCGCACGGCATGCAGCGAGATCGCCAGCATCACCCCGATTTCCTCGCCGGTGCGGTAGATCTCGGGCACGATGCCGGAGGTCGAGAGCGTGATGCGGCGCTTCGAGAGCGAAAGGCCGTCGCCGTCGGACGCGATCAGGAGCGCGGTCTTGACGGCCTCGAAATTGTAGAGTGGCTCGCCCATGCCCATCATCACGATATTGGTGATCTTACGGCCTTCCGCAGGCACGATGGCGCCTTGCGGCGTATCGCGCTCGGGAAAATCGCCGAGCCGGTCGCGGGCAAGGAGCAACTGAGCGAGAATTTCTTCCGCCGTCAGGTTGCGCACCAGCTTCTGAGTGCCGGTGTGGCAGAAGGAACAGGTGAGCGTGCAGCCGACCTGGCTCGAGATGCAGAGCGTGCCACGGCCTTCCTCCGGGATGTAGACGGTCTCGATTTCGACCGGCCGGCCGGCGCCGCGCGGCGGAAAGCGCAAGAGCCACTTGCGCGTGCCGTCGTTGGAAATCTGCTCCTCGACGATCTCCGGCCGGGCAATGGTAAAATGCTCCTTGAGCATTTCGCGCATGTCCTTGGAGACGTTCGACATCTGGTCGAATTCGGAAACGCCGCGCACATAAAGCCAGTGCCAGAGCTGACTGACGCGCATCTTGACCTGACGCTCCGGCACGCCTCTTTCAACGAGCAGCTTGGCCATGTCCTCGCGCACAAGGCCGATCAGCGATGGCTTCTCGGTCTGCGGCATCGGGCGCACCTGCGGCGCCTTGACGATGTCCACCCTGTTCAAGATTTCAGTGGCTGCCATGCTTGATGTCCTGTCATACAGCGAAGGCCCGTCCGGAGAAGGATCCCGGATCATGTCCCGATGCTCGAATTGAAAACTGGCGAGCCTTCGAGCGCGGCAATGAGGCGCGGGGCTCTGAATTTGGCGGCGCTTTAGCATTCTTTTCGCCGCGAGTCACCATGACGCCGCGGTTCGAATGCAAAAAGGCCGGCGCCAATGGCCCGGCCCTCGCATCGGATTGTGCCGTGTTACTGCATGTTTCCTCAAAATCGGCGCCGATTCGAGGATAAAACGCGACAATTCAAGGGTGCTATGTCGACCTTTGTGCTTCTAAAGGACGTAAAGCGCCGCAGGTGTTATTTGCAGGCTTCGATCTGCTTCAGCGCAGCCGAGATGCCGGAGAGGGAATAGGAATAGGACGTCGCGGTTCCCTTGCGGGATTTTGCGCTGACCGACATGTCTTTGCCCGATCTCATCGCCGCCACCAGCGCCGGTTCTTCCGCGGCGTTTTCGACCCAAGCGGAATTGCCCTTGGTGAACATGGTGAAGGTCCGGCCGTCGATGATCACGTTGACCTTGGAATTGTCCTGCAGCGGATAGCCCATCATCGCCTGCGGTTCGTAGCTGATGTTCTGCCCCGGGCGCTGTGAGACGAGGAAGAAGATATCGCCATGATCTACACCGGCAGGGCTCCTCTCCTTCGGAACCGACAGGACGTAGCAAACCTTGCCGGCGCCGGCCTGATAGGAATAGGCGCCCCAGGCGTTGAACTGCTGGATGCGTGTGGGAGATTGAGCGGCAGCAACGCCGGCCGCTGCCAGTACGAGTGCGATTGCAGTTGCGATCTTTCTTACAAACATGAGGTCCTGCCGCTTGTCTTGCTTGCGATCGCCCGAAACAGGTGAGACGGCCGATGCATAGTCACGATTTGATTTATTTTGACTTAATTCAGGTTACTAAACCGTCAACGATCACTGAAATCCGCTCGTTTCCGCCCCGAAACAGGCCAGCGAAACACCCGTGCAGTCGAAGCTGGCCACATGTCGGCGTGCCGTTCTTCATGCCTGCGGATTGCCGGTTCGGTCGATCGTCAATTCTGGAGGGCCGTGGCCGGTAGGAGTTCCCTGTCTCAAATCTCGCCGCAACGCACTGTCCTGCAGCCGTTTTCGCCCACAGCCGTCACGTTTGCGGAATCTATGTCACAAAGAATCGGGCAAGAGTTTGTCTTTCAGGCAGAAATGCGGCGGTCGCGCATTGTGAGGATCATTCGTCATCCGACCTGTCGCGCAGGGCCTCGTCGGCCTTGTGGTAATGCGCTTCCTTGATCTGGCCGCTGATCGCGGCAAAGGCAGCCGTCAGCACGGCGATGTCGTCGGAAAAGCCTACGACGGCGAGCATGTCCGGCACGAAGTCGAGGGGCAGGACGAAATAGGCTAGGGCCGCGAGCAGGATGCCGCGTGTACGCGTCGGAGTCTTTGGATCCACCGCACAATAAAAGGCGGCGACGAGATCACGGCTGAAGGGAATCTGACGGGCTGCGCGGCGAAAGGTCGGCCAGAACCGGCGGCGCACCTTGCGTTCCCGGCGTTCCTGTTCGGATTCCTCGCCGGGGAGGAGAATTTCACCGATCTTGATATCGTCCATCGCGTCTGTTCCGGTAGTTCAAAGTGCTGGCGATCTTTGTGCGTCAAACAAGACGCGCGGGGTTGTGAGCCGCAGTCTGATATGGGGAAGGCATGCGCTATTTCAAATGGTCGGGCATCCGCCCGGTCGCCGCGCGATCCATTTTCGCCGCCAGCTTGAAATCGAGCTCCGTCAGCCCATTCGCGTCGTGCGTCGAAAGCGTGACATCGACCCTGTTGTAGACATTGAACCATTCGGGGTGGTGATCGAGTTTCTCGGCGGCAAG
The DNA here is from genome assembly GCF_030124405.1 of Sinorhizobium sp. 7-81. NCBI lineage: Bacteria > Pseudomonadati > Pseudomonadota > Alphaproteobacteria > Hyphomicrobiales > Rhizobiaceae > Sinorhizobium > Sinorhizobium sp. 7-81. The sequence goes on from NZ_JASKLT010000005.1 coordinate 216,439, forward strand.
GGCGCATTGCGTCATGAAGCTGAACGCTTCCGCAAAATTCTTGAAGCGAAACGCTTTCCAGATCGATGCGCCATCCTCGGCGAGAACCCAGCCCTCCATCTTGTGCAAATGATCGGCGACAGCCTCGGCATCCAGTTTTTCCGGCCTCATGCTGTTTCTCCCTGTCTTCGTGCCTGACACGGACCACATCAGGTTATCCTCAAATCGGAACCGATTTAAGGATAAAAGCTGCTGCAATTCGAAGTGCTACAGCGACCTTTGTGCGTCCGAAGAGATGCACGGCGCTGTGGTCTCGAATAAACTCCGCGCGGCGATGCCGCGCAACTCTCAATGCCAGCTGGATAACATGAAACCGGTCAGAATTCTCTTTGTTTGTCTTGGCAATATTTGTCGTTCACCCCTGGCCGAGGGCATCCTGCGGGACCTCGCGGAAAGGGCGGGCCATGGCGGCGCGGTCTCCATCGATTCCGCCGGCATCGGCGGTTGGCACATCGGCGCTCCGCCGGATCAACGGTCGATTTCGGTGGCGAAGGCGCACGGGATCGATATAGCGGCCCTGCGCGGGCGCAAAATCACGACGGCGGATTTTTCGGCCTTCGACCTGATCCTCGGCATGGACATGAGCAACGTCCGCGACCTCAGCGTGCTCGCGCCTTCGGCAATGGCAGGCAAGGTGCATCTTTTCATGCACTATGCCACCGGCCGGGACGGAGATGTTCCTGATCCCTATTACGAAGAAGCGGCGGACGCCTTCGAAGCGGTCTACCAGATGCTGGAAGCCGGATGCTTGTCGCTGTTGGCGAGACTCGGGGAACGCGCCTCGTGAAGCGGAAAAACCTCTTCGGTCAGGTAAGGGCCGCCGCCGACGGAATCGCGCGACGACAGGAGAACGAAGCGGGAGACCGTAAAGGGTGAGGTGAGAAAATTGCCGCGCCCCGAGAGATAGTTCACGACGTCCTCGACGCGCGAGGAACGCAATCTCGCGAGAGTCACGTGTGGCGTGAACTTGCGCGGGTCCGGCGACAGGCCGATGCGCTGGCAGATGCGTTCGATTTCCGCCTGAAGCGCAAACATTTCGGGTTCGTTGCTGACGCCGGCCCAGACCGAATGCGGTTTTTTGGAGCCGAAGGCGCCCGTGCCTGTCAATTGCAACTGGAACTCGGGGCGCTCGATCCGGTCGAGCCTTTCGACGATCTCGTCGGCGGTGCGTCCGTCGACATCGCCGATGAAACGCAGAGTGATGTGATAGTTTTCCACATCAATCCATCGAGCTCCGGGAAGACCTCCGCGCAGCAAGGAAAGGCTCATCGCTGCATTGCGCGGAATTTCGAGGGCGGTGAACAGTCTCGGCATGGCGAGCTCCCCGAATCTCTTGCAGATATCTCAGCGAATCACGCATCGAGTCTGCACGCAACTGTTATTTATCGTGACAGAGCGTTAACGTTCTCTTAACTGTGGACCGAAACATCACTCCGCTTTGTCCAGCGAGGCGATGAACCGCTCCGCAACAGGCAGAAAACGCTCCACCATCTTGCCGATGCCCTGGCTGTTTGGGTGCATTCCGTCTTCGAGCTTCAGCGCCGCATCGATCGCCACGCCGTCGAGGAAAAACGGATAGAATTCGAGATTATATTTCGCCGCCAGCTCCGGGTAGATGGGGTTGAAGCGGGCGGCATAGTCGGTGCCCATGTTGGGAGGGGCCATCATGCCGGCAAGCAATACCGCGATACCGCGCTCCTTGAGCCGGGTGATCATCGCCTCGAGATTTTTTCGCGACTCCTCCGGCGGAATGCCGCGCAACGCGTCGTTCGCGCCAAGCTCGAGGATTACGCCTTTCGTTCCATCCGGCACCGACCAATCGATGCGGGCAAGGCCGCCGGAGGTGGTGTCGCCGGAAACGCCGGCATTGACGATCGCGACGTCCAAACCCTTGTCTTTCAAAGCCTTTTCGAGGCGGGCAGGGAAGGCGTCCTCGGGCGGGAGCTGGTAGCCGGCCATCAGGCTGTCGCCGAAGCCGACGAGACTTACACTCTCGGCGCGCACCGCTGACGATAACGCGATTGTCATTGCCAGGCTCAAGAAAAAGCGCAGAAAATCTTTTAATGCCATAGGCTCGTTCCTAAATGCCCGAGGGGCAATCATTTTCGTCATCCAGTCTCGTTTTCATATAGGACTGTTTCGCGTGGCAAAAACCATCATCGAGCTGAAAAACGCCGACTTGACGCTGGGCGAGGCCGCGGCGGCGGTCCATGTGCTGAAAGGCGTGAGCCTGACAGTCGACGTCGGCGAATCCGTGGGGATCGTCGGCCCCTCCGGATCCGGGAAATCGACATTGCTGATGGTGCTTGCCGGCCTGGAGCGGCTCGACAGCGGCGAGATCGTCATCGACGGCACGCCCCTGCACGGGTTGAGCGAGGATCGGCTCGCGGATTTCCGAGGCCGCAACATCGGCATCGTCTTCCAATCCTTTCATCTCATTCCCAACATGACCGCGCTTGAAAATGTCGCGGTGCCGCTTGAGCTTGCGAATGTCCGCGATGCCTTCGACATCGCGCGCCAGGAACTCGTTGCGGTTGGTCTGGGCGAGCGCCTGACGCATTATCCGGGGCAGCTTTCGGGAGGCGAGCAGCAGCGCGTGGCGATCGCCCGCGCGCTGGCGCCTTCACCGAAACTGCTGATCGCCGACGAACCGACCGGCAACCTCGACGCCGAGACCGGCCGGCAGATCGCCGATCTTCTCTTCGCGGAACAGCGCGAGCGCGGCATGACGCTGGTTCTCGTCACGCATGATGCCGCGCTTGCCGGGCGCTGCGTGCGACAGGTGCAGGTGCGCTCCGGCGAGATCGTCTCGGGCGAGTATGCCGAACCGAGGGCGACTGCGGCTCGCCAGGAGGCGGCGTCGGCATGAGCGAGGCAAGCGCCATCAACCGCTTTCGCCCGCTGCTCGCCCTCCGGCTGGCGCTGCGGGAAATGCGCGGCGGCCTCAAGGGCTTCTACATCTTCCTAGCATGCATCGCACTCGGCACGGCGGCGATCGCCGGTGTCAATTCGCTCTCGCAGTCGATCAGCGCGACAATCGCTTCACAAGGGCAGGAACTCCTTGCCGGCGATATCCGCTTCGAACTCAACAATCGCGTGGCGACAGTCGAAGAACGAGCCTTTCTCGACAGTCTCGGCAGTGTCTCCGTTTCCTCGGGCCTGCGCTCCATGGCGCGGCTTGCCGATGGTTCCAACCAGGCCCTGGTTGAGCTGAAGGCCGTCGACGGTGCCTACCCGCTCTACGGCGCGTTTGAAAGCGAACCGGGAAGGCCACTCGCGGAACTCCTGTCCAAACGGGCTGAAGCGTTCGGTGCGGTGGCCGCGCCGCTGCTCCTGGAGCGTCTGGGTATAGGGCTTGGAGAGGAAATCCTGCTCGGCAATGCGCGGGTTCGGATCAACGCCACAATCGTCCGGGAGCCGGACGCGCTTTCCGATGGCTTCGGCTTTGCGCCGCGGCTGATGGTCTCGGCGGAGGCACTCGCCGCCTCGGGGCTGGTGCAGACCGGCAGCCTCGTCGAGCATGGCTACAAGGTCAAGCTTGCCGATCCGGAGCGCGTCGCATCTGCTCGCACCGAGGCGGAGAAGCGATTCCCGTCGGCTGGCTGGTCGATCCGGACGAGCGGTAATGCCGCGCCGTCGCTCAACGCCAATATCACGCGGTTCTCGCAGTTCCTGACGCTCGTCGGCCTGACGGCGCTGATCGTCGGCGGCGTGGGCGTCGCCAATGCGGTGCGTGCCTATCTCGATGGCAAGCGCAGCGTCATCGCGACCTTCAAGTGCCTCGGCGCCCCCGCGTCACTGGTCGCGATGGTCTATCTCGCGCAGATCCTGATGATCGCTTTGATCGGTATCGGCGTCGGCCTGATTTTCGGCGCACTGATCCCCTTCGTCGCAGCCCAGTTCCTCGCCGATGTGCTCCCCGTTCCGACGTCGTTCCAGCTATATCCTTCGGCGCTCGGCCTTGCGGCGCTTTTCGGCCTTTTGACGGCGCTTGCTTTCGCCATCCTTCCGCTCGGCCGCGCGCGCCGGGTGCCGGCGACCGCGCTTTTCCGGCAGCAGGGATTCGAACCAACAGGCTTTCCGGCCTGGCCTTATCTCGTGGGTGCTCTCGCCTGCCTTATGGCGCTCGCCGGGCTTGCCGTCTGGACGGCCTACGATCGCAGCATTTCGCTGATCTTTCTCGGCGCGATCGCCTTTGCCTTCATCGTCCTGCGCGGCGTGTCGCTGCTGATCTCCTGGCTGGCACGGCGCAGCCCGCGCGTGAATTCGCCCGCGCTAAGGCTGGCGATCGGCAATATCCACCGCCCGGGCGCCCTCACACCATCGGTGGTGCTGTCGCTCGGTCTCGGCCTCGCCCTGCTCGTGACACTGGCGCTCATCGACGGCAATCTTCGGCGCGAACTCACCGGCGACATGGCCGAGCGCGCGCCCAACTTCTTCTTCGTCGATATCCAGGGCAGCGAGATCGGGGGGTTCCGGTCGCTGCTTTCCCAGGCGATGCCGAAGGGCAAGGTCGTCGAAGTGCCGATGCTGCGCGGGCGTATCGTGGCGTTCAACGGCGAGGACGTGAACAGCCACAACGTACCACCCGGCGGGCAATGGGTGCTGCGCGGCGACCGTGGCATCACCTATGCCAAGAACCGGCCGGAGAATTCGACGCTCACCGAAGGTACCTGGTGGCCCGAAGACTATGCCGGTGAACCGCTGGTCTCGTTCTCGGCGGAGGAAGCCGGCGAACTCGGCCTGAAACTCGGCGACACGGTTACGGTCAACGTGCTCGGCCGCAACATCACGGCGAAGATCGCCAATTTCCGCAATGTCGAATGGGAATCGCTGTCGATCAATTTCGTCATGGTCTTCTCGCCGAACACCTTTGCCGGCGCGCCGCATGCCTGGCTCGCAACCGTCATCGATCCCGATGCCACCGCCAAGGAGGAAGCGGCGGTCTTGAAGTCGGTCACCAATACTTATCCGACGATCACGAGCGTGCGTGTCAAGGATGCGCTCGATATCGTCAACACGCTTCTCGCGCAACTTGCGACGGCCATTCGCGCCGCCGCGGCCGTTGCCCTCATCGCGTCGGTTCTCGTCCTTGCAGGAGCGCTCGCCGCCGGTAACCGCGCGCGCATTCACGATGCGGTGGTGCTGAAGACGCTGGGCGCCACGCGCGGCACGCTGATCCGCGCCTTCAGTTACGAGTACGTCATTCTCGGCTTCGCGACGGCCGTCTTCGCGCTGTTTGCTGGGGGCGTCTCCGCCTGGTTCGTTGTCAGCCGCGTGATGACGCTACCGTCCGATTTCCTGCCGGACGTTGCCGTCGCCACCATCGTCGTCGCGCTTGTCATGACTGTCGGCATCGGTCTTGCCGGGACCTGGCGCATTCTCGGCCAGAAAGCCGCACCGGTGCTGCGTGAATTGTGAGGGCGGAAATTAACCGTCAATCACCCTTGTTTGATGAGCGAGTGCCCGGCTTTGCGCGATTCCGGGGGTTCCGGGTCTTGTGCCTGATCGTTTTCGACATCATATTTGTCCACAGGCATGCTGGAGCCCCGCAGCGGCGCCTGGGCGCTTGAAGGACAAACACTTCACTTGTCGCCCGACACCGTCAATTCAACCGGGGCTTAAATGAGGAAACAATGGCTGATCTGAGAAACTACCAAACCCGAATGTCGCCCGCCGGCGCTCAAGCGGGTGCCGTGATCGACGAAGGCCTTCGCGCTTACATGCTGAAGGTCTACAACCTGATGGCTCTCGGGCTGGCGATCACAGGTGTAGCAGCTTACGGCACCTATGCGCTTGCCGTCTCCAATCCGGCATTCGCCCAGCTCATCTACGCTTCGCCCTTGAAGTGGGTGGTAATGCTCGCGCCGCTGGCGCTGGTATTCTTCATGAGCTTCCGTATCAATTCGATGAGCGTCTCCGCAGCGCAGACGACGTTCTGGATCTACGCCGCCTTGATGGGGCTTTCGCTGTCCTCGATCTTCCTGGTCTTCACCGGCCAGAGCATCGTGCAGACGTTCTTCGTCACGGCCGCCTCCTTCGGCGCCCTGTCGCTCTATGGCTACACGACGAAGAAGGATCTGTCCGGCTTCGGCACGTTCCTGATCATGGGCCTCTTCGGCCTGATCATCGCGTCGATCGTCAACATCTTCCTGGCGTCTTCGGCGCTCGGCTTCGCGATCTCGGTGATCGGCGTGCTGATCTTCGCAGGCCTGACAGCCTATGACACCCAGAAGATCAAGGAAATGTACTTCGAGGCCGATGACGTCGCGGTTGCTGGCCGCAAGGCCATCATGGGCGCGCTGACGCTCTATCTCGACTTCATCAACCTGTTCATGTTCCTGCTGCAGTTCCTTGGCAACAAGAACGAGTAGTGCATGCGCATTCACGGAAAAGGCGGCTTCGGCCGCCTTTTTTGTTTGCTGTAGCGCTCAGCCTCTTTTCTGACGAGGACAGGTTGCCGCGAGGCTTTGAACCGTAAACCGATCTAATGAGCTGCAGCCGAACAGCCTTGATCGCCTCGCCCGATCCATGCGATTGGTCGCATAGTCCTAACGCCACGAAGTCCCATGCCTGTCACTCTCCGCGACGCCGTCGCTGCCGATCTTCCAGCAATTACCGGGATCTATCGCGAGTCCGTTTTGAACGGCGTCGCGACCTACGAGATAACGCCGCCCTCCGAGGCGGAGATGGCACTGCGCTTTTCGACGATTACCGGCAATGGCTATCCCTACATCGTGGCACAGGAAGATCACGGAAGAGAGATCATCGGCTACGCCTATGCTTCCGCATTCCGCACGCGGACGGCCTATCGGTTCCTGGTGGAGGACTCCATCTATCTTGCGCCGGAGGCCCGCGGCAAAGGCGTCGGCAGGGCCCTGCTCGCGGAACTGGTCAGACGATGCACCGCGCTTGGTTTCCGCCAGATGGTGGCGGTGATCGGCGGCGCGCATCCGTCATCGATCGCGCTGCATCGGGCTCTCGGCTTCGAGCACCAGGGATTGATGAAGGCGACCGGCTTCAAGCACGGCCGGTGGCTCGACACGGCCATCATGCAGCTTGCGCTCGGCGAAGGAACGGCCAGCGATCCGGCCGAAGGCGTCTATCCGGATACGCTCTACCGGTCTTAGACATGAGCGAAGAGGGCGGCGGAAAACTGCGCACACTTTTCCTCATCCCGCGCTGAATTGCGGCAAACGTAGGCTTTTCCGTCATTGTACCGCGCTGGCTTCGGAGAAGCGTCTCAGGTCTCGACGAGCTTCAGCACCTTGTCGAACACCTTGAGCACCTGGGCAAGCTCATGGCCACGCTTCAATATCGTGCCATGGGCATTGAGCACACTATAGGCACCCTGTTTTGCCGCAAGCTTCGGATTTTTCTCGATCCGGTAAAGCGGCGTTTCCCCCGATCGCTTGAACACTGAGAAAACAGCTCGATCCCTCGTGTGGTCGATCGCATAATCGCGCCATTCGCCTTCGCCGACCATGCGGCCATAGAGTCGCAAAATCTGGTCCAGCTCGCGGCGATGAAATGTAACGGGAGGGGGATTTCTGGCGTTCTTGTACTCGTGGAAGTCGACCACTTCCGACGTGGTCTGGCCCTGGCGACGCGTTTCGCCTTGCGGCAAATCCGGTTCATCGGTCATCGGCATTCCGGCCTTCTGATGTGACAGAACCACGACAGTGTGCCTGACACGATCTGAAAAGCAAGACGGAAGCTGTTGAACAATACCGGCAATTCTTGTCCTTGCCGCAATTCAGTCAAATCGCCGCCCCAATTCACGGCAAAACTCCGACCGCTGCCGGACAGAGTCGTTGCCACCGTATGTCCGGACAGGTCGTCATGCTGCGGGAGATTACGAACGCAGACATGACCGGTTCGGTCCGGTAACTTCGAACCCTCAGCCCCAGCCCCTCGATGCTGCCGGGCCGAACCACCCCCGTTTCAGAAAAATTCCGTGTTCAAAGCTTACCCTGCGGGGTTCAAAGCTTGCCCTGCGGGCCGGCAAGAACGGCGGCTGCTCCGACGATGGCGCCCGGGGTATCCGCATCCTTCATCGATTGCAGCAGAATGGCGCAGCCGCTATTGCCACGTCCCTCGATCAGGACGGAAGCGGGCAATCTGAATTCGGCGGGCTTGCCGTCCCACATGCCGATCGTTTGTATGTCGCGCACGGCATGCCAGTAGGCGATCTGCTTGCCACTGTTTTCGCCCTTCTCGACATCGACCACCTTGGCCCGGTCGAAATAGACGACGACGACATTTGCCTTGCCTTCGCCGGCACCGATCTTGATCGAGATTTCATCGGCGGCGATCGCGGCATCGACCGGAACGGCCAGGCCCCGGCCGTCGGTGTTCATCGTGTCGAGCCGGCTCCTGATCGCCTGTAGATTGGCGCCGTTGAGATGATCGCGCCCGTTCAGGACGGCCTGGGGCGTATAGACGCCGTTGCTGCCGAGCATGCGGGCATAGGCATATTGCCGTTCGGTATTTTCCTTGGAAGCGAGCGTGTCGGCCCAGCCCAGATAGTTCCAGTAGTCGACGTGATAGGCGAGCGCGACGACGTCACCCTCGTCGACGAGCTTCTTCAGCGCGGCATCCGCGGGCGGGCAGGACGAACAGCCCTGGCTGGTGAAGAGTTCGACAACACCCTTGATTGTCGTTCCATCATCCGCAGCCACCGCCCCGCAGCCGGCCCCCAGAAACGCTATCGTCAGGGCGAGACGCCGGATGGTCGTTTTGCAGGCGGATGTCATGGCGTCACTTCTTGGTCGGCAGGCTCGAATGCGGGAAATCATACATACGACGGCCGTTCTTCAACGGAAAGTCACGTTGGAGTGAGTATCTCGCCGCTTACCGGTACGGGGACGTGAAAAAGCCGGAGCATCATTCGATGCCCCGGCTTTCAAGCCGTAAGACGGTCGGCAGACTCAGGCCGCGAGGTCGCGCAGAACCGTCTGCAGGATGCCGCCGTTGTTGACGTAGGTGACCTCGTCAAGCGTGTCGATGCGGCAGATCAGCGGAACTTCCTTGACCGAGCCGTCACCATAGGTGATCCGAGCCACGCGCCTTTCGCGCGGCTGAACATTGGCGAGGTTGTCGATCGTCACGATTTCATCGCCCTTCAAGCCCAGCGACTCCCAGGTCATGCCTTCTTCGAAGACGAAGGGAATGACGCCCATGCCGACGAGGTTCGAACGGTGAATGCGCTCGAAGGACTGGGCGATCACGGCCTTGACGCCGAGCAGGTTGGTGCCCTTGGCCGCCCAGTCGCGCGACGAACCGTTGCCGTATTCGACCCCGGCGAAGATGACAAGCGGAACGCCCTCTTCCTTGTACATCATGGCCGCATCGTAGATCGACATCTCTTCCTTCGACGGATAGTGAATGGTGTAGCCACCTTCCTTGCCGTTCGGGCCGAGCATGTGGTTGCGGATGCGGATGTTGGCGAAGGTGCCGCGCATCATCACTTCATGATTGCCGCGGCGGGTGCCGTACTGGTTGAAGTCGGCAACAGTCACGCCATGGCCGAGCAGGTAGGAGCCCGCCGGAGACGCGGCCTTGATCGAGCCGGCCGGAGAAATGTGGTCGGTCGTGATCTTGTCGCCGAAGAGGCCGAGGACACGAGCGCCCTTGATGTCGGAAATGCCGGCGCCCGTCTTGCCCATGCCGACGAAGTAAGGCGGGTTCTGGACATAGGTGGAAGCCTCGTCCCAGGCATAGGTCTGCCCGGCCGGAACCTGAACCGCCTGCCAGTTGGCGTCGCCCTTGAACACGTCCGCATATTTCGTCGCGTAGAGTTCGCGGGTGACGTATTTGAAAATGAAGTCCTGGATCTCCTGCGAGGTCGGCCAAATGTCCTTGAGGTAGACCGGCTTGCCGTCCTTGTCTTCGCCGATCGGTTCGCTGGTCAGGTCCTTCTGGACCGTGCCTGCGAGAGCATAGGCGACGACGAGCGGCGGCGAGGCGAGGTAGTTCGCCTGGACGTCCGGCGAGATGCGGCCTTCGAAGTTGCGGTTGCCGGAGAGAACGCCGGCGGCGATCAGGCCCTTGTCGTTGATCGTCTTGGAGATAGGGCCCGGCAGCGGACCGGAGTTGCCGATGCAGGTGGTGCAGCCGAAGCCGACGAGATTGAAGCCGAGCTTGTCGAGGTCAGCCTGCAGGCCGGACTTCGCCAGATATTCACCGACGACCTGCGATCCCGGTGCGAGCGACGTCTTGACCCAGGGCTTCGTCTTCAGGCCCTTGGCGACGGCGTTGCGGGCGAGCAGGCCGGCCGCGATCAGCACCGACGGGTTCGAGGTGTTGGTGCAGGAGGTGATCGCCGCGATTGCGACGTCGCCATGGCCAAGATCGAAATCCGTGCCTTCGACAGCGTAACGGTTCGAAAGCTGGCCGGGCTTCTTGTAATCGCCTTCGAGCGCGGTAGCGAAGCCGGACGCGATGTTTTCCAGCGCAATGCGGCCTTCCGGACGCTTGGGGCCAGCCATCGACGGCACGACGTCGCCAAGGTCGAGTTCCAAGGTGTCGGTGAATACGAGCTCGGAGCCGTCGCCTTCGCGCCACATGCCCTGCGCCTTGGAATAGGCTTCGACCAGCGCGATGCGCTGCTCTTCACGGCCGGACATGGTGAGATAGTTGATCGTTTCGGCATCGACCGGGAAGAAGCCGCAGGTCGCGCCGTATTCCGGACCCATGTTGCCGATCGTCGCGCGGTCGGCAAGCGTCATGTTGTCGAGGCCGGGGCCGAAGAATTCGACGAACTTCGAGACCACGCCTTTCTTGCGCAGCATCTGCACGACGGTCAGCACCAGGTCGGTCGCGGTGACGCCTTCCTTGAGCTTGCCCGTCAGCTTGAAGCCGATGACTTCCGGCAGCAGCATCGAGACCGGCTGGCCGAGCATTGCGGCTTCGGCTTCGATGCCTCCGACGCCCCAGCCGAGCACGCCGAGGCCGTTGATCATCGTGGTGTGGCTGTCGGTGCCGACGCAGGTGTCCGGATAGGCGGTGATTTCGCCGTCCTCTTCGCGGGTCCAGACGGTCTGACCGAGATATTCGAGGTTCACCTGGTGACAGATGCCGGTGCCGGGGGGCACGACGCGGAAGTTCTTGAAGGCCTGCTGGCCCCATTTCAGGAAGCGGTAGCGCTCGCCGTTGCGCTGGTATTCCAGTTCGACGTTGCGGGCAAAGGCCTGCGGCGTGCCGAATTCGTCGACGATGACCGAGTGGTCGATGACGAGATCGACGGGAACCAGCGGGTTGATCTTCTCCGCGTCGCCGCCGAGCGAGACCATGGCGTCGCGCATTGCCGCGAGATCGACAACGGCCGGGACGCCGGTGAAGTCCTGCATCAGCACGCGTGCGGGACGATAGGCGATTTCGTTTTCCGCGGTGCCCTTGTCGCTCAGCCAGGCAGCGACGTTCTCGATGTCCTTCTTGGTGACCGAGCGGCCATCCTCGTTGCGCAGCAGGTTTTCCAGCAGCACCTTCATCGAATAGGGAAGCTTCGAAACGCCGGCAAGGCCGTTCGCTTCCGCCTTCGGCAGGCTGTAGTAAACATAATCCACACCGTTGACGGTGAGCGTGGAGCGACATTTGAAGCTGTCGAGGGATTTGGACACTGGATAATACCCCGTTCCGTCTGATCGCCAAAAACTGACGTACGAACGCCCGAGCGCAGGAAGCGCGAATTGGGATGCGGGTGCGGCCATTTCCGCTGTCCGTACGTGGAATGTCATTCCATGTTCGGCGCTTGGATGAAATTCACGCCGACCGCTGGCGTGTTGGCCGCGTTATAGATAATTTCTCCAAATGGTGCCAGACCAACCAACGTCCAATCGGAACTTTTTTTGCTGTGCGGCAAAGAGCGTCAAGGAAGCTGAAAATACATGCGCCTGCTGGCTGAAGGTTTGAGTGCAAGGCGCGGCGAGGACCTGATTTTTAACGATATTTCCTTTTCCCTCGGAGAGGGAGAGGCTCTTGTGGTGACGGGTCCGAACGGCTCCGGCAAGTCGACCCTGCTCAGGGTTCTGGCCGGTCTCTTGCAGGCCGAATCGGGCAGGCTCGGGATCGAGGAAGGACCGGCGGAATTCGACCACCCACGCGAGCTCAGCCACTATCTCGGCCACCGCAACGCGATGAAGCGCGAGTTGACCGTACGGGAAAATCTTTCCTTCTGGCAGCGATTCATGGGTGATTCGCCGGGAGGCTCCGGCGTCGATATCGCCGCTGCGGCCGAAGCCGTAGGCCTTGCCGACATCACGCACCTGCCCTTCGGCTACCTTTCGGCCGGCCAGCAGCGGCGCATGGCCATGGCCAAGCTTCTTGTCGCCCATAGACCGATCTGGCTGCTCGACGAGCCGACCGCAGCGCTCGATGCGGGGGCGGACAGACTGTTCGCCGGGCTTGTGACGGGGCATCTCGAACGCGGCGGCATCGTCATCGCCGCCACCCATCAGCCTCTGGGGCTCCGGTCGACGCAGGGCCTGCAGATGAAGGGGTTCACACTTTGATTGCCCTCTTCTTTCGCGACCTCAAGCTCTCCGTGCGCGCAGGCGGAGGCGCCATGATCGGCGTGCTGTTCTTCATGACGGTCGTTGCCGTCGTGCCTTTCGGGGTGGGACCGGATCTCAACCTGCTCGCGCGCATCGGTCCGGCGATGCTCTGGATCGGGGCGTTGCTCGCCTCGCTGCTCGGTCTCGACCGTCTTTTCCAGGCAGAGCGCGAAGACGGGTCGCTCGATCTCCTGCTGATGCAGGAAACACCGCTGCTCATGACGGTGTTCGTCAAATGCGCCGCCCATTGGGCCGCGACCGGCCTGCCGCTTGTCATCGCCTCGCCGCTGCTCGGCCTCTTCATGAACATGAACGAGCTCGCGATCGGCGCGACGATGCTGACGCTTCTTGCCGGAACGCCCGCGATCACCTTCATCGGCGCGGTCGGTGCGGCGGTTGCGGTCGCCCTGCCGCGCGGCGGCCTGCTCGTCTCGATCCTCGTTCTGCCGCTCGCCGTTCCCGTGCTGATCTTCGGCGTCAGCGCGGTTTATGCGGCGATCGAGGAGCCCGCCCCGTTTCTGCCGCCTTTCATGATATTGATGGCGATAACCTTGTTCTTCGCAGTCATCGGTCCGGTCGCCGCAGCCGCCGCGCTCAGGCATTCGGCCGATTGAGGCGCGTTACGGTCAATGAACCGATGCGGTGCGCTTTGCGTTTTGGTTGTGCATGTCTTTGCCCAAGACCGCTGCGCGTCTTGGCGACATGCATTAACGCAATCGTGATTGACCGGGGTCAATTGCGGAAGGGATGCTTCCGCGTTAAAGAGCCGATATGAGCGAAAACAGCTTGGCCATACGCAAATTCAGCGATCTCGCCAATCCGACCCGGTTTCTGGCGTTGGCGGACCGTGTGCTGCCCTGGTTTGCCGCCGCCACTGTCCTGTTCTTCGCCGTTGGCCTCTGGCTTTCCTTCACGACCGAGGGCGATTATCAGCAGGGCGAAACGGTGCGCATCATGTATGTGCATGTGCCGGCGGCCTGGCTGTCCATGATGTGCTACACGGTGATGGCGATTTCCGCGCTCGGCACACTCGTCTGGCGCCATCCGCTGGCCGACGTTTCCGCCAAGGCCGCCGCACCGATCGGCGCCTGCTTCACCTTTCTCGCGCTCGTCACCGGTTCGCTCTGGGGCAAGCCGATGTGGGGGGCCTGGTGGGTCTGGGATGCGCGGCTGACTTCGGTCTTCGTGCTCTTCCTCATGTATCTCGGGCTGATCGCGCTCAATCGTGCCATGGACGACCCCACCCGCTCGGCGCGCGTCTCCGCCGTTCTCGTGCTGGTCGGCTTCGTCAACATCCCGATCATCAAGTTCTCCGTCGAGTGGTGGAACACGCTGCATCAGCCCGCAAGCGTGTTGCGCCTCGACGGGCCGACCATCGATCCCGAGTTCTTGTGGCCGCTTCTGATCATGGCGGTCGCCTTCACGCTTCTGTTCTTCACGCTGCACATCGCCGCAATGCGCAACGAGATATGGCGCCGCCGGGTAACGTCGCTCCGCCGTCAGGCAGTGCGCAATGCCGGCCGGGAGGCACAGGGACTATGATGAGCCATGCCGCCTATGTCCTTGCGAGCTATGCCGTCGCCGCCGTTACGGTGGCGGGGCTCGTGTTCTGGGTCGTCGGCGATGGCCGCGCCCGTCGGCGTGAATTGAAGGAACTCGAGGCGGCAGGCATTCGACGCCGCTCAGCGGACGCCTCGGGCGGGGCCGGACGATGAGCAGCACCCACGCGCCGCAGCCGGACGAGCGCAAGCCCGGCGTCTTGCGCTTCGTGTTTGCAGCGCTGCCGCTCATCATCTTCGCGGCACTGGCGCTGATCTTCTGGAGCCAATTGAATTCCGGCAAGAATGTCAGCGAAATCCCGTCGGCACTGATCGGCACCAAGGCGCCGAAACTCGACCTGCCGCCGCTTGAAGGCGCGACGCTTGCGGGCCAGCCGATGCCGGCGCTCAACGATGCGGCGACCAAGGGCAAGCTGACGCTCGTCAATGTCTGGGCCTCCTGGTGCGTGCCCTGCCGGCAGGAGCACCCGATCATCCTGCAACTGTCCAAGGACCCGCGCCTCGCCGTTGTCGGCATCAATTACAAGGACCAGAACGAAAATGCCTTGCGTTTCCTGGGCGAGCTCGGCAATCCGTTTTCGGCGATCGGTGTCGACCCGCGCGGCAAGGCCGCGATCGACTGGGGCGTCTACGGCATCCCGGAATCCTACCTCGTCAGTGCCGACGGTACGATCCTCTACAAGCGTGTCGGTCCTTTTGACGAACGCAGCCTCAAGGAAGGGCTGATGCCGGCGATCGAGAAGGCGCTGGCCGGCTCGTGAGCGGCGAAATCACTGAGGTCAAAGGCCAGCCTGCCAGCCCTTCACCGCGTCGAGCGGCCAAACGAGCATCAGCACGTTCAAGGTCAGATTGTCGCGCACCGTCCAGGCGGTGAAGAGTTCGAGGACGATCGCGATTGCAACTGTTACAGCGACCGGCAGCCGAGAGGCGAGCAGGAAGCCTGTGGCCATGGCCAGCGTGTCCATGGTGGAGTTGAGGATGCTGTCGCCGAAATAGTCGAGCGAGATCGTCGCCGAACGGTAGCGGTTGATCACCATCGGCGTGTTCTCGGCAATTTCCCAGGCGGATTCGATCACGGTCGCGAGAAGCAGGCGCGCGCTCAGCGGCTTGCCGCGCAGAGCCAAGTGTCCGAGGCCGTAGAAGAGGAAGCCGTGGATGATGTGGGACGGCGTGTACCAGTCGGTAATGTGCTGCGAGTTTCCGCTGGACTTGACCACGCCCTCCCAGAACTTGACGTAGCCGCATTCGCAGATCCACAGCCGGCCCATGAGATACTGCGTCAGCATCTGGACCACCACCACCACGCCAAGGCAGGCGATCAGCCAGAACCGGGCCCAGCGTTGTCTGTCGTCCGTCCCGGCTGCGATCGTCACTCGGCGCTATCCTGTTCGAGCGAATGCTTCATGATCAGAGGCATCTGGGCGAGGGTGAAGAGAATGGTGATCGGCATCGTTCCCCAGACCTTGAAGGCGACCCAGAAATCGGTCGAGAAGGAGCGCCAGACGATCTCGTTCAAGACCGCGAGGAACAGGAAGAAGAGGCCCCAGCGGATCGTCAGCTTCCGCCAGCCGTCGTCGTCCAGCTTGAAGGCGGCGTGAAAGACGTAGCCGAGCAGCGACTTGCCAAAGAGAAGGCCGCCGAGCAGGATCGCGCCGAAGAGCGTGTTGACGATCGTCGGCTTCATCTTGATGAACGTGTCATTCTGCAGCCAGAGCGTCAGCGCGCCGAACACGAAGACGACGATCCCGGAAACGAGCGGCATCATCGGCAGCGTTCGGGTCAGCATCCACGAAGCGACGAGCGCTGTCGCCGTTGCCGCCATGAACAGGCCGGTGGCAATGAAGATCGGGCCGCCGAGTTGCGAAAGGGCGGGGAATTCCCGCGACAGCCAGTCGCCGCGCGAATTGGCAAAGAAGAAGACCATGAGAGGCCCGAGCTCCAGCACCAGTTTCAGGAGCGGACCTACTTCTCTCCGCGGCTTGGCGGCCTCGAATGTCGACATTTGCGGATCCTGTTCGTGCATCTCTCGTCTTGCTACTGCATGGTTCCTTAAATCGTAGCCGATTTAACGATAAAAACATGCAGCAATTCAAAGTGCTACAGCGTCCCTTGCGCGTCTGACAAGATGCGCGGGGCTGTAGAGTGGGGCGCGGGCGGAAAACCGCTTCACGCTTCCTCGCCCCGCTCTGACTGCTCATAACACCAGCATTGCGGCAAAACCATATCAGCGCGGCCGCCGGCGTCCAAACGTTCCTTATAGGGCTGTCGCCGTTCTCAGGCGGCGACGCCGGCGATTGCTTCGGCGAAATCCTTCGCCTCGAAGGGCTCGAGATCGTCGACGCCTTCGCCGACGCCGATGAAATAGACCGGCAACTTGTGCTTTGCGGAAATCGCCACGAGAATGCCGCCGCGCGCGGTGCCGTCAAGCTTGGTCATGATCAGGCCGCTGACGCCCGCGACATTGCGGAAGATCTCGACCTGCTGGAGCGCATTCTGGCCGGTCGTCGCGTCGAGTGTCTGCAGGACCGTGTGCGGCGCGTCGGGATCGAGCTTGCCGAGAACGCGGACGATCTTTTCGAGTTCCGCCATCAGCTCGGTTTTGTTCTGCAGTCGCCCGGCCGTGTCAATGATCAGCACATCCGACTTCTTTTCGCGCGCGAGCTGGAACGCCTCATAGGCAAGCCCGGCGGCGTCGGCGCCAAGCATCGAGGAGACGATATCGGATTTCGTCCGTTCGGCCCAGATCTTCAATTGCTCGATGGCTGCGGCGCGGAACGTGTCGCCGGCCGCAAGCATCACCTTCAGGCCCGCGCCGGAGAGCTTTGCTGCGAGCTTGCCGATCGTCGTGGTCTTACCGGTGCCGTTGACGCCGACGACGAGAATCACGTGCGGCTTGTGGCTGAGATCGAGCTCGAGCGGCTTGGCGACCGGCGCCAGCACCTTGGTGATCTCGCCGGCCATGATGCGCGACACGTCCTCGCCGGAGACGTCCTTGCCGTAGCGCTCGGAGGCGAGCGTGTCGGTAATGCGCATCGCCGTCTCGACGCCGAGGTCGGCCTGGATCAGCAGGTCCTCGAGATCCTGCAGCGTCGCCTCGTCGAGCTTCCTCTTGGTGAAGAGGCTGGCGATCTGGCCGGTCAGCTGCGACGAAGTGCGCGCAAGGCCGCGGCGCAGGCGCTGGTACCAGTTAAGCTTCGGCTGGAGGGCGGGTGCTCCTTCCTTCGGACGCTGGTCGAAGATGGCGAAGCCTTTGGGCAGAGCCGGTGCGGCTGAGAGCATCGGTTCGGCTGCCTCACCCCTCTCTGCCCTGCCGGACATCTCCCCCAGAAGAGGGGAGATTGGAGGCGCGGCGCGCTCTTCTCCAACCGTGGCGTTTTCGTCGACGGCGGCGCCTTCGCGTGTGGAGTCTTCTTTGGTTAGGCCGGGCAATGCGCCGACGTCATCTGTGATGTCGGTCTCTCGTGCTGTTAATTCGGGCGAGGTGGCAAGATCGTCTGTGCTCGCCTTTGTCTCCCCGATGGCAGTTCGGTCGTCCTCGGCGGTTGCCCCGGCCACCTTCTGCTCTCCCCCCTTGTGGGGGAGATGTCCCAAAGGCACAGAGGGGGGTATCGCCGCCATGTCGGCAGCGAGGTCGGTTTCGCTATCAGACACTTCGGCGTGCCCGGAATCGGAGCCACCCCCCTCTGCCCTGCCGGGCATCTCCCCCACAGGGGGGGAGATCGGAGGAGGCGCGCTCTCGTCTTCTATCGCAACGTTCTCGTCGGCAGCGGTCTCGGTGTTTGCCTCGACCTTTTCGCTACGGGCATCGACCTCATCCGCGGCGCTCTCGGCCGAGGGCGTAATCTCCGCTGCGCCGGCTTCGGCGTCCTCGATCGCGCGACGGTCGTCCTCTGCGGTAGCCTCGACCGCCCGCGGCTCATCGGGGAGATCTTCCGACGGGACAGAGGGGGGTGTCACCGCCTCAGCGATAGCCGCCTCCGGCGCCTCGTGCGGTGCCGCAGGTTTCTCCTCGACGGCGCCCTTGCCGAAGGAGAAGATCTTCTTGATGAAACCGATTGCCATGGGAATATCCGCGTGTCAGGCCGCAGCCAGCTGTTTTCGCTGCATCGTCAGGTGCTTGCCATTGTGCCCGGTGATCGTGACGTTAATGAGCGACCGCGGCTCGAGGCCGGCTGCATCGACGAGCGTGAAGTTTTCCGTATGCGCGAGTCCGTTCATCTCGACCAGGATCGACTGCTCGCTGCCAACCATTCGGTCAAGGTGCGCGGCGTGAAGCTCGGCGCCCTTCGCGCGGAGACGGGCGGCGCGCTCCTTGACGAGCGCCCGATCGAGCTGCCGCATGCGTGCGGCCGGCGTGCCGGGACGGGCGCTGTAAGGAAAGACGTGCAGGTGGGCTATGCCGCAGTCCTCCGCAAGGCGCGCGGCATTCTCGAACATCGCCTCGGTTTCGGTCGGAAAGCCGGCGATCATGTCGGCGCCGAAGCTGATCTCGGGCCTTAGGCGCCGCACCTCGTCGCAGAAGGCGCGGGCATCGGCACTCGAATGCCGCCGCTTCATGCGCTTCAGAATGAGGTCGTCGCCGTGTTGGAGCGAAAGATGCAGATGCGGCATGAAGCGCGGCTCGTCAGCGATCAGATCGAGGAGATGCCGATCGGCCTCGATGCTGTCGATCGACGAGAGGCGCAGGCGCAGGATGTCCGGCACCTGTTTCAACAGCGTCTTGGCGAGCAGCCCGAGCGTCGGCGTTCCCGGAAGGTCGGCGCCATAGCTCGTCGCGTCGACGCCGGTCAGCACGATTTCGCGGTAGCCGCCTTCGACGAGCCGGCGCGCCTGTTCGACGACGGCGCCCATCGGCACGGAGCGGGAATTGCCGCGGCCATAGGGGATGATGCAGAAGGTGCAGCGGTGGTCGCAGCCGTTTTGCACCTGGATGAAGGCGCGCACGTGCCCGTCGATGTGTTTGATCATCTGCGGCGCGGTGGCGCGCACGCTCATGATGTCGTTGACGCGGAGCTTTTCTTCCGCCGAGACGCCGAAATCCGGCAGCGAGCGATAGGAAGCGCTCTTCAGCTTCTCTTCGTTGCCGAGCACCGCGTCGACTTCGGCCATTTCGGCAAAGGTTTCCTTCTCCGTCTGGGCGGCGCAGCCGGTGACGATGATGCGGGCGTGCGGGTTCTCGCGCCGCGCGCGGCGGATTGCCTGGCGCGCCTGGCGCACGGCCTCGCCGGTCACGGCGCAGGTGTTGACGAGAATGGCGTTGTTCAGCCCCGCCTTCTCGGCCTCGGCCCGCATCACTTCCGATTCATAGGTGTTGAGGCGGCAGCCGAAGGTTATGACCTCGACGCCGCTCAAAGTGCCTGCGCTCCGCTGTCGCCAGCCGGTGCGCCGTCGCGCTGAAAGGCGCCGGAGGAGGGATCGAGGGTGCCCGACCATTCCCACTCGGCCGGTCCGGTCATGATCACGTGATCGTCCCGCTCGCGCCATTCGATGAGGAGCGGCCCGCCCGGAACGTTCACGGTCACCGTCCGCTCCGTCCGGCCAGTCCGGGCACCGCTGACGGTGGCGGCACAGGCGGCCGAGCCGCAGGCAAGCGTCAGCCCCGTGCCGCGCTCCCAGGTCCTGAGATCCATTTCCTGAGGCGAACGGACGCGGGCGATCGAGATGTTGGCGCGTTCCGGGAACATCGGATGATTTTCGAGCAGCGGCCCGAAGCGATCGAGTTCATAGGACCAGACGTCGTTCTCGACCCAGAAGATCGCATGCGGGTTGCCCATCGAGGCAACGGAAGGCGAATGCAGGACAGGATCGTCGATCGGCCCAATCTGCAGTTCGATCCGGCGGGTGTCGTGGAATTCCTCCGAGAGCGGGATTTCGTTCCAGCCGAAACGTGGGCTTCCCATGTCGACCGAGATCGTGCCGTCGTCATGCTCCTTCGCTTCGAGCAGGCCGGCGACCGTATGGAAGAGGAAGGCCTTCTTGCCGGTTTCGGCCGCGAGCGCCTGGACGACGCAACGGGTGCCGTTGCCGCAAGCCTGCGCCATCGATCCGTCGGAATTGATGATCTCGATCCAGGCATCGGTGCCGGCGGCCTTCGGATCGTGGATTGCCATGATCTGATCGAATTCCGTGGCCGGATCGGCATTGAGCGCAATGGCGGCCTCAGGCGTCACGCGATCCTTCCGGCCGCGCATGTCAACGACCAGGATCTTGTTTCCAAGCCCGTTCATCCTGGCAAATTGTACGCTGTCGGCCATGTCGCGATTGTCCAACTGGCCTCCAATTCCGGGGAGGCGTCCTTCGTTTGCGCTGTATATGGCGGAAAAGCCCGGAAATTACCAGTGCCCGCTTTATTCGGCGCTCCTTGCGGAGGCGGGAACGTCGAAGACCTCGCCGGGACGCAATGCCCGGAACCGCGTCCGTTCGATGCCGGCCTTTTCGAGCGCCGCCTCAAGGGCTTTCAGCGGCTCCTCGATCCCCTCGTTGGTCAGCCGGAACGTGCCCCAGTGGTGCCCGGCGACGTGCTCGGCGCCGCAGGCGATCATGCCCATGACCGCCTCCTCCGGGTTCTGGTGCTGGGACGCCATGAACCAGCGCGGCTCGTAGGAGCCGAACGGCAGATTGGCGAGGCGGAATGGACCGTGCTTGGTGCGGGCGGCACGATAGTTGATGCCATCGTGAAAGCCGGTGTCGCCGACATGATAGATCTTGCCGGCCGTCGTCTCGATCACGAAGGCGGCCCATAGCGCCATGCGCCGGTCGCCGGAGCGGCGGGCCGACCAGTGATGGCAGGGCTCGGCGTGGATGGTGATCCCGTCTTCCACCTCGACCCGGTCGCCCCAATCGACAACGGACATTTCCGCGTTCGGGACCGAACGCCGGATGATCGTGTCGTTGCCGAGCGGTGTCACGATGCGTGGAGCGTGTTCCGCGTTTAACGCGGTGAGCGTGGCGAGGTCGAGATGGTCGTAGTGATTGTGCGTGATGAGCACGACATCGATCGGCGGCAGGTCGTCCATGAGAATGCCGGGCGCGTTGCGCCGATGCGGACCGGCAAAGGTGAGGGGGCTTGCGCGATGCGACCAGACCGGGTCGGTCAGGATGTTCAACCCGCCGACCTGGATCAGGAGCGTCGCGTGCCCGACCATGGTTACCCTTAGACCGTCGCCGTCGACATTGAGGTCGGGTCTCGCCTGACGGAACGGACTGGCATAGTGGCCCGGCCATCTTGTCCGGCGGCCGCCGAGCTGCCAGCGCAACAGATCGCCGAAGCCACGCGGCGCGGTGCCGCCGGGATTGAAGAAGCGAACGCCGTCGAAATGATCCGAAACGGGACCACTGTAATAGGGATTGCCACCCTTCTTCATTGCCGCCCTCGGCTGCCGTTGCAATGGAACAAGATAGGCGCGCCGGACGCCTCATCACAGGGTCGAGGCACGGGCCCTTAGCAAATTCTTGAAGATGACAACTCGATTGCTATTATGCGCCGATGCTTGTTCGCTTCGATAAACAGGAACGCCTTTACAAGGCTATCAGACTTCTTCGCCCCATCCATCTCAACGTCAACAGGACGGTGGAGAGAATGCTTGAGGGGGCAGGAATTACGGTCGCCGAGCGTGCCGTGCTGGAATTGCTCTGCGGCGAGCCGCTGACGGTGCCGGAAGCAGCAAGGCGGCTGTCGATGAAGAGGCAGTTCGTCCAGCGCATGGCCGCCAGCCTCCTGGCGAAAGCCTTGATCGAGAAAAAGCCCAATCCGGAGCATCGCAGAGCCTATTTCTGCGCTCCAACCCCCGCCGGCCGCGAGTTGTTCAACGCGATCCACCAGCGTGAACTCGAACTGCTGCATGCCGCTCTCGGCGACATCAACCAGACGGAGGTGGTGGTGGCTCTCCGGGTGATGACTCGCGTCGATGCGGCGTTCGAGGAACTGGCACGCCAATGGGGTGTGGAGGAACGCGGATGATACCGGTTCTCGCGGTGGTCGGGGCGATCGTCTTTGCTGTCGCCCTTTTTGCTGTCCGCTTGAGGTACGAGTTGCGGGGGGCGAATACGCCGACCACCGGCGAGCGCATCGATATTTCCATGCGGCCGAACCTGGCGCTGCTCGTCATCGACGTGCAGAAGGATTTCACCTCCGTCGGCGGGAAGTTCGGCTGGGAGGAGGCCTATCTGAAGGCGCGCCTTGCCATGATCAGCACGGCCGTCGTCAAGGCGAGCGAAGCCGAGATACCGGTGATCGCCGTCCGTCATGTCTATCGCGCTCCGCTCATCCGGCTGATGATCTGGCTGTTTGGCGAGGGACGGGGAATTCCGGGCTCGAAGGGGCTCGGTCTTTCGTTGCCGCTGACGCCGGATTTCGAGGTGGTGAAATCGTTGAGCGACAGCTTCTCGTCGCCGGAGCTCGAGGGCTACCTCGCCGCCAACAGGGTCGGCACGTTGCTGCTGACAGGGCTCGATGGTTGCTATTGCGTCCAGAACACGGCCAACGGTGCGCTCAACCGCGGCTACCGAGTGGAGATCCTCGAAAACGCCGTATTGAGCCGCAACGAGGGTGAATGGCGCAAGCATTCCGAGGCGCTCGAAGGGCGGGGTGCCGTCCTCACCTGAAGCGGCCTCCAGCGAATTTGCCGCCAATCCTTGACTTTTCGCCCGCTTTCCTGTTTATCGCGGCCAATTCCTTCGCAAGTGAAGACTTCGAAGCCGCCGACCGGGCCCCGCAAAGGTATAAAGAGAGCCCGGAGGTCAACATCCGACAGCGCGTTGCGCCCTCGGGTGGTTTTTGGCTTTGCGCCTTGTTTTCCGGGCGAGGGAACCCACGTTTCCGGCTGAACCATTGGTAAAACCGGAAACCAGAAGGAAGAGAGAATGTTCGAGAGCCTGCAGGACCGTCTTGGTTCCATATTGAATGGACTGACCGGCCGCGGCGCCCTGTCGGAAGCTGATGTTTCCGCGGCGCTCCGGGAGGTTCGCCGTGCGCTGCTCGAGGCCGACGTCGCGCTCGATGTCGTGCGTTCCTTCACGGAAAAGGTTCGCGAGAAGGCGGTCGGCGCCGAAATCCTGAAGTCGATCAAGCCTGGCCAGATGGTCGTCAAGATCGTCCACGACCAGCTCGTTGAGATGCTCGGCTCCGAGGGCGTGACGGTCGACCTCAATGCGCCCGCTCCGGTCGTCATCATGATGGTCGGCCTGCAGGGCTCGGGCAAGACGACGACGACCGGCAAGATCGCCAAGCGGCTCACGGCACGGGACAAGAAGAAGGTCCTGATGGCTTCGCTCGATACGCGTCGTCCGGCCGCACAGGAGCAGTTGCGCCAGCTTGGCGTCCAGACGGGCGTCGATACGCTGCCGATCATCGCCGGCCAGTCGCCGACCGACATTGCCGCGCGCGCCGTCCAGGCGGCCAAGCTCGGCGGCCATGACATCGTCATCCTCGATACGGCCGGCCGTACCCATATCGACGAGCCGCTGATGATCGAGATGGCGGAGATCAAGCGGAAGTCCAATCCGCACGAGATCCTGCTCGTCGCCGATGCGCTGACCGGTCAGGACGCGGTCAATCTCGCGCGCAATTTCGACGAACGCGTCGGCATCACCGGCCTCGTGCTGACCCGCATGGACGGTGACGGCCGCGGCGGTGCCGCGCTGTCGATGCGCGCCGTCACCGGCAAGCCGATCAAGCTCATCGGTGTCGGCGAGAAGATGGATGAGCTCGAGGAGTTCCATCCCCGCCGCGTCGCCGACCGTATCCTCGGCATGGGCGATATCGTTTCGCTGGTCGAAAAGGCGGCGGAGAACATCGACGCCGAGAAGGCGGCCGCCATGGCCGCCAAGATGGCCAAGGGCAAGTTCGACCTGAACGACCTCGCCGATCAGCTCGGCCAGATGCAGAAGATGGGCGGCATGGGCGGCATCATGGGGTTGATGCCGGGCATGGCCGGCATGAAGGACAAGATGGCCGCCGCCGGCCTCGACGACAAGCTTTTCAAGCGCCAGCTTGCCATCATCTCGTCGATGACCAAGGCCGAGCGCGCCAATCCGGATATCCTCAAGCATTCGCG
The DNA here is from genome assembly GCF_030124405.1 of Sinorhizobium sp. 7-81. Taxonomy (NCBI): domain Bacteria; kingdom Pseudomonadati; phylum Pseudomonadota; class Alphaproteobacteria; order Hyphomicrobiales; family Rhizobiaceae; genus Sinorhizobium; species Sinorhizobium sp. 7-81. The sequence continues at coordinate 240,646 of NZ_JASKLT010000005.1, forward strand.
CAAGAAGCGCATCGCCAGCGGCTCCGGCACCGATGCCGCCGACATCAACAAGCTTCTGAAGATGCACCGCCAGATGGCGGACATGATGAAGATGATGGGTGGCAAGGGCAAAGGCGGCATGATGAAGCAGATGATGGGCGGCCTTGCCAGCAAGATGGGGCTTGGGGGCCTCGGCGGCGGCATGCCGGATCTCTCGAAGCTCGACCCGAAGCAGCTCGAAGCCCTGCAGAAGCAGGCGGAAGCTGCCGGCCTCGGAAAGCCTGGCGGCGGTCTGCCTGGCGTCGGTGGCGGCGGGTTGCCCGGTCAAGGACTACCAGGCTTGGGCGGCGCAAAGCTTCCGGGTCTCGGTTTCCCCGGCCTTCCCGGCTTGCCTAAGAAGAAGTGAGGATCGCGAGACAAATGATTGATCCCGAGATCAGAGAGGAATTGGCGGGCTACCGGCAGTCGATCGACAATATCGATGCCGCGCTCGTCCACATGCTGGCCGAACGTTTCCGCTGCACCAAGGCGGTCGGCGTTCTCAAGGCCAAGCATCAATTGCCGCCGGCGGATCCGGCGCGCGAGGAATACCAGATCGAACGCCTCCGCCGCCTGGCGAAGGATGCCAATCTGGACCCGGATTTCGCCGAGAAGTTCCTGAACTTCATCATCAAGGAAGTCATCCGGCATCATGAAGCCATCGCCGCCGATCGCTCGCAGCCCGCGAGCAACGCCGGCGCAACCCATTCCGCTTGAAAGAAGCGGTCAAAGAAGCCTGCAAGGAGTAATTGAAATGGCACTGAAAATTCGTCTCGCCCGTGGTGGTTCCAAGAAGCGCCCCTACTACCAGATCGTCGTCGCCGATGCGCGCAGCCCGCGTGACGGCCGCTTCCTCGAGAAGCTCGGTTCCTGGAACCCGATGCTCGGCAAGGATGACGAAAAGCGCGTCGAGCTCGACGCTGAGCGCGTGAACCACTGGATCGCCCAGGGCGCGCAGCCGACCGACCGCGTCCTGCGCTTCCTCGACCAAGCTGGTCTTGCCAAGCGCCCGGCCCGCAACAACCCGAACAAGGCACAGCCCGGCAAGAAGGCACAGGAGCGTGCCGCCGAAGCCAAGCAGCGTGCCGAAGAAGCAGCTGCAGCCGCTGCCGAAGCAGCCGCGGAATAATATCCGTCAAAACGGTGTGGCAAACGGGTGGCATTTTCATGCCGCCCGTTTTGCTTTATGTGCACACGGAATCCGGACCGCGCCCGAAATCGGAAATGGATGCAGAGCATGAGCAAACTTGAAAATCCAGTCCTGGTGGCGACGGTCGGTGCGGCCCAGGGCCTGCGCGGCGAAGTGCGTGCAAAATCCTATACCGCTGATCCGAGCGCGCTCGGCGACTACGGCAACCTGCACAGCGCAGACGGGCGCGTGTTCGAGGTGCTCGAGATCCGCGAGGCCAAGAACATGGTCGTGGTGCGCTTTCGCGGCATCAACGACCGGACCGCCGCCGAAGCCCTCAACGGGCTCGAACTTTTCATCGAGCGCGACAATCTTCCCGACGACGATCTCGACGAGGACGAGTTCTTCTACGCCGATCTCGAAGGCTTGGAAGCGGTTGACGGAACCGGCCGGAGCTACGGCTCGGTAACCGGTGTCTTCGACTTCGGTGCCGGGGACCTGCTGGAACTGAAGGGGCCGGGCCGGCGGCCGGTGCTGATCCCCTTTACCGAATGGTCGGTGCTCGAAATCGATCTCGAGGCCGGCAGGCTGCTGGTCGATCCAGTTGCGGCCGGCCTTCTCGACGCCAAGGACGACGGCGCCGGCAATCCGTTCCCGAAGAAGAGCAAGTGAGCAGTTCGGCGATGTCCTTTCGCGCGACGGTCCTGACGCTCTATCCGGAAATGTTTCCCGGGCATCTTGGCGTTTCGCTCGCCGGCAAAGCACTGGAACGCGGGCAGTGGTCGATCGAGCCCGTGCAGATTCGTGATTTCGCCGAGGACAAGCACCGGACCGTGGACGACACGCCGGCCGGCGGCGGCGCCGGCATGGTGCTGAAGCCCGACGTGCTGGCGCGCGCGATCGACGGGGTTTCCGCTGACGATGGTCGTCCGCGATTACTGATGAGCCCGCGTGGTCGGCCGTTGACGCAGGATCGCGTGCGGGAACTCGCCGCCGGTCCAGGCGTCGTCATTGTCTGCGGCCGTTTCGAGGGGGTCGATCAGCGGGTTATCGACACCCGCAATCTCGAGGAAGTGTCGATCGGCGACTATATTCTCTCCGGCGGCGAGCCCGCGGCGCTCGTGCTGCTCGATGCCGTCGTGCGCATTCTGCCCGGCGTGATGGGCAACGAATTGTCCGGCGTGCACGAGAGTTTCGAGGGAGGCCTTCTGGAGCATCCGCACTATACGCGGCCGCAGGTCTTTGAAGGCCACGAAATTCCAGCCGTGCTCACCTCCGGAAACCACGGCGCCATCGCCAAGTGGCGCGAGGCCGAGGCCCGGAAATTGACGGCGGAGCGCCGGCCGGATCTTCTACAGCGCGGCGCGTCTGACAAGGCGCGCTAGGACGCAGCAGCAGTGCGCGCTGTCGGTCAGCCGGTGAAGAAATAATAGGCGGCGAGCAGCAACCCGACCGCGACGACGAGCGCCCGAATGATCGCCTGGGGAACGCGGCGCGCCGCCCAGACGCCCGAATAACCACCAAGGGCCGCGCCCGGAACCATGATCGCCGCGTGCAGCCAGGAGACGACCCCGCCTGCGGCAAAGACAGCGATTGCGATTGCGGCAATGACGATCGAGATGAAGTTCTTCAGCGCATTCAGCCGATGGTAGCCGCCGCCGGTCGCGAGCCCCAGCACCGCCAGCATCATGATGCCCATGCCGGCGCCGAAGAAACCGCCATAGACGGAGGTCACCATCTGGCTGGCGACCCCGAGGGGACCGATTCGGTGTTCGTCGCTGCGCGCCTTGGGTTTCAGCAGGGGGCCGGCCGCGAAGATCACCGTCGCGGCGATCAGCAACCAGGGCACCATCGCTCGGAAGGACGGGTTGGAGAGCGAAAGCAGGAGCAGCGCGCCCGCAAGTCCGCCGATCGCCGAAATGATGCCAAGGACGATTGCGTTCCGCCGGTCCGCGCGGATTTCCTTGGCATAGGCAAGCGCCGAGGTGATGTAGCCGGGAAACTGGATGATCGACGAGGTGGCGTTGGCAACGATCGGCGGCAGCCCGCCAAGCGTCATGGCGCCGAAGGTCAGAAAGGTGCCGCCGCCTGCGATGGCGTTGACGACACCGGAAAGGAAACCCGAAACAAAAAGCAGAAGAGCTTGGACGATCGTCATGGCTATCCCCGAACCGCGTGGACACCGGGATAGCCGCTGACGAAAACGACCGCAAGCCCGTCGCCGAAAGTGTGTCCAATGCCTGGAATTTCAGGCAATTCTGATAAAATGCCGTTTCTGAGGCGGCGAGCGCCCGGAAAATCCGCTTTCGGGGATGACAAGGCGGATCGTTTGGTGTATGTGCCGCCCCGGTTCGGGTTCTTTGCCCGTCGACCACCAACAAAGAATGGCGAATCCGCTCCTGCCATAAGTACGGCAAAGCTTGAAGGGAAATCCAACAGGCTGATCGAGGGCGCTCTGGCTGTTTCAGAAGAACGCAAAGGTTAGACCGATGAACATCATCCAGCAGCTGGAAGCCGAACAGGCCGCCAAGATCGCCGCAAAGCGCACCCTTCCCGATTTCTCCGCCGGCGACACCGTCCGCGTCAACGTCCGCGTTGTCGAAGGCAACCGTACCCGCGTCCAGGCCTATGAAGGCGTCTGCATCGCCCGTTCCGGCGGCGGCATCAACGAGAGCTTCACCGTTCGCAAGATCTCCTACGGCGAAGGCGTCGAGCGCGTATTCCCGGTTTATTCTCCGCTCGTAGAGAGCGTCGAAGTGGTCCGCCGCGGTAAGGTTCGTCGCGCCAAGCTCTACTATCTGCGTGATCGTCGCGGCAAGTCGGCCCGTATCGTCGAGAACACCGGCACGCGCGCCCGCAAGCTGAACGAAGCCGAGCGCCAGGCCGTTGCCGACGAAAAGGCACGCATCGAGGCTGAAAAGGTTGCAGCCGCCCAGGCGCTTGCCGCCGAGAAGGCAGCAGCGGAAGCCGCCGAAGCAAAGGCAGCAGCCGAAGCTGCCGAGGCAAAGGCAGCGGAAAACGCCGCAGAATAAGATTTCAGATCCTCGGATTTGCGGAAAGGCGGCCTCGGGCCGCCTTTCTTTTTCGTCGCCAGAGCGTCCTTGGAGCGTTCATGCACGAAGCGGGATCCCGGCAAGGCGGCTTTCCGCCCGCATCCCTCGATCTTCAAAAATCGGATGGCAATGATTTTGCGTCGATCCCAAATCATTGTGATCTATCTGCTTGTCTTCCCGGTGAAATTTGTGACATTTTCTGTCGCCACAATTTTCGGGAGCTTCTCCAATGACATGCCGTCGCCATGTGCTTGCGGGTATCGCCGCAGCCCTCGCCGTTCCATTCGCATTCTCCGCGCCCGCTGTCGCGAGCGACCTGCCGGATCTCGGCGGCAAGACGGTTGTCGTCGTCACCGAGAATGCCTATCCGCCGCTGCAATTCGTGGATCCGAAGACCGGCCAGGCCGTCGGATGGGAGTATGATGCGATGAACGAGATCGCCAAGCGGCTGAACTTCAAGGTCGAATACCAGAACACCAGCTGGGACGCGATGATTCAGGCAGTCTCCGATGGCCAGTACCAGATCGGCATGACCGGCATCACCATCAAGGACGACCGCAAGGAAAAGGTCGACTTCTCCGACCCTTATATGCGCTCGCAGCAGTTCATGCTGGTGCGCGGCGACGAAACCCGCTTCAAGGACGCCAAGAGCTTCGCCGCAGTCGAGGATGCGCTGATCGGCGCCCAGCCCGGGACTTCGCCGTTCTACACGGCGGTCTATGAGATCCTTGACGGCAACGAGCAGAACCCGCGCATCAAGCTGTTCGAGACCTTTGGCGCGACGGTGCAGGCCTTGAAGGCCGGCGACGTCGACCTCGTGCTGACCGACAGCGTGGCCGCGAAGGGCTATGTCGATTCTTCGGAAGGCAAGCTCAAGGTCGTCGGCGAGCCGCTCGGCACCGAGGATTTCGGCTTCATCTTCCCGAAGGGCTCCGATCTCGTCGCCCCGATCAATGCTGCCATCAAGGCGCTGAAGGAGGACGGCACTCTCGATGCGCTGAACAAGAAGTGGTTCCTCGACTACAAGATGGGCGGCTAAGCGCGGAAAATGGCGCCCGTGCAGCCTTCCGACACGTCCCAGAAGGGCGACTATCCCTGGTGGCTGGTCGCCCTTCTCGTCATTGCCGTGGCGCTCGCCGCGGTTATTGCAACCAACGACATCTTTTCCCAGGTTTTCAACGTCGTCCTCAAAGGCATCGGCGTCACTGTTTTCGTGACGCTGATGGGTTTTGCGCTGGCGACGGTGCTTGGCCTCGGCGTAGCGTTGATGGCGCTTTCGGAGCATGTCGCGCTGCGCCAGACCGCGCGCTTCTATGTCGAGGTGATCCGTGGCGTGCCGATCCTCGTTCTGCTCTTCTACATCGCCTTCGTCGGCGCGCCAGCGCTGGTGGTCGTGGCGAATTTCGCGGCCTCGCCCTTCATTTCTACAGGCTGGATGGAGCCGCTCGTGGTGCGCGATATCTCGCTGATGTGGCGGGCGATCATCGCCCTGATGATCGGCTATTCGGCCTTCATCGCCGAGGTCTTTCGCGCCGGCATCCAGTCGGTCGACAAGGGGCAGGTGGAGGCGGCGAAGGCGCTCGGGCTTTCGCGCTATCAGCGCTTTCGCCTCGTCGTCTTCCCGCAGGCGATCCGCATCATCCTGCCGCCGCTCGGTAACGACTTCGTGGCGATGGTCAAGGATTCCTCGCTGGTCTCGGTGCTCGGCGTCGCCGATATCACCCAGATGGGTAAGATCTATGCCTCGGGCTCTTTCCGCTTCTTCGAGACCTATTCCATCGTCGCCTATGTCTATCTCATCCTGACGATTGGCCTGTCGCTGGCGCTCCGGGCGCTCGAGCGGCGGCTGCGGCGTGCGGAGGCGCCGCGATAGGTTCTCGTCTTCGTTGGAAGGGGTGGTTCGCGGAGTCGCTCCGCATCTCGCCAATTGCCGAAGTGTCAAAAAATTGATATGAGCACGGCCATGGAATCCAAATTCGGATGTCGCGAACAGAAAATCGTCGTGCTGCAGGACCACAAGCGTCTGCCGGCACGCTTTTTCGCGCGGGTTTCCGGCGCGCTCACCAGCCGCCTATCCTGATCGTTCGACCAGTTTTTCCGGCCGCCCTGCTGCCGGCCTTTCCCATATTCTGAAAATTCAAATGGACATACTGCCATGAGCGCACCGCGTACCCTCTATGACAAGATCTGGGACGATCACCTGGTCAACAGCCAGGAGGACGGCACCTGTCTTCTCTACATCGATCGTCACCTCGTCCACGAGGTGACGAGCCCGCAGGCCTTCGAGGGCCTGCGCATGGCCGGCCGCAAGGTCCGCGCGCCGGAAAAGACGCTCGCTGTCGTCGACCATAACGTCCCGACGTCGCCCGATCGGCACCTCGGCATCAAGAACGAGGAAAGCCGCATCCAGGTCGAGGCGCTTGCCAGGAACGCCGCTGATTTCGGCGTCGAATATTATTCCGAGAACGACAAGCGCCAGGGCATCGTCCATATCGTTGGTCCTGAACAGGGCTTCACGCTGCCGGGCATGACGATCGTGTGCGGCGACAGCCATACCTCGACGCACGGCGCCTTCGGCGCGCTGGCGCACGGTATCGGCACCTCTGAAGTCGAGCATGTCCTGGCGACGCAGACGCTGATCCAGAAGAAGGCCAAGAATATGCTGGTGCGCGTCGACGGCCAACTGCCGCCGGGCGTCACCGCCAAGGACATCATCCTCGCGATCATCGGCGAAATCGGCACGGCCGGCGGCACCGGCCATGTCATCGAGTTCGCCGGCGAAGCCATCCGTTCGCTCTCGATGGAAGGCCGCATGACGATCTGCAACATGACGATCGAAGGCGGCGCCCGCGCCGGCCTGATCGCGCCGGACGAAACGACCTTCGCCTATATCAAGGACCGGCCGCGCGCACCGAAGGGCAAGGCCTGGGACATGGCGCTCGAATACTGGAGGACGCTGCATACGGACGAGGGCGCCCACTATGACCGCGTCGTCGTGCTCGACGCTGCCAACCTGCCGCCGATCGTTTCCTGGGGTTCCTCGCCGGAAGACGTGGTCTCGGTGCAGGGCATCGTTCCGAACCCGGATGAAATCCAGGACGAGACGAAGCGCGCTTCGAAATGGCGTGCGCTCGACTATATGGGCCTGAAGCCGGGCACGAAGATCACCGACATCGCGATCGACCGGGTCTTCATCGGCTCGTGTACCAACGGCCGCATCGAGGACCTGCGCGCTGTCGCGAAGGTCGTCGAAGGCCGCAAGGTCGCCCCGACCGTTTCCGCGATGATCGTGCCGGGCTCCGGTCTCGTCAAGGAACAGGCGGAAGCCGAGGGGCTCGACAGGATCTTCAAGGAAGCGGGCTTCGACTGGCGCGAACCCGGCTGCTCCATGTGCCTTGCCATGAACGACGACCGGTTGAAGCCGGGCGAGCGTTGCGCCTCGACATCGAACCGCAACTTCGAAGGCCGCCAGGGCTTCAAGGGGCGCACGCATCTGGTCTCCCCGGCCATGGCCGCGGCCGCGGCGGTTGCTGGGCACTTCATCGATATTCGCGAGTGGAAGTAAGCCGGTTCGAGCTTTCCGGCGTCTATGGCCGCCCCTCGGGGCGGCCTTTTTTATTGCGCGGCGCCGATGTTTTGCGACAATGGGAGCCCTTTCGCCATAGAAGTCTCAGCACGAAGAGCACGTCATGCCTGAGAATGCAAAGCCGATGACGCGCCGCCTCATGCTTCTGCGCCACGCCAAGTCGGCCTGGCCCGAGGGCGTTGCCGACCAGCGCCGGCCGCTTGCCGGCCGTGGGCGAAAGGCGGCGCCGGTCATCGGCGACTACATGGCGCGCACGGGATTGATTCCGGATCTCGCCCTCGTCTCGATCGCGCGGCGTGCGCAGGAAACCTGGGCGCTTGTCTCGGAGGCCCTGCCGCCCGACATTGTTGCCGAGAACGCCGCCGGCATCTACGAGGTCGGCGCGCCGGCCATTCTGGCGACCATTCGCGCGGTGGAACCGTCGATACACCGTTTGCTGCTGGTCGGGCACAATCCGGGAATGACGGAGCTCGCGCTGATGCTCGCTGGCGACGGTGATGCCGCGGCACTCGCGCGTCTTCGAGGCAAGTTCCCGACCGCGGGCCTTGCCGTTCTCGATTTCAACGTCGAGCAGTGGTCGGATGTCGGCCCCGGCAAGGGTCGCCTCATCCGGTTCGTGACACCGCACATGCTCGAGCAATCCACCTGACGCGCCTACCGCAACGCCGCTGCGGGCGGTGGATGCGCTCACAATACCGTCACGACCGTTCCCCGGCGCATGTGCCGGATCAGCCGCCTCATCGCCGGCAGGCTGACGGCGACGCAGCCCTGCGTCGGCTGGTAGCCCGGGCGGATCAGATGGAAGAAGATCGCGGAGCCGGCGTTGCGCCGCCTGGAGAAAATGTTCCAGTCCATGACCAGGCAGACATCATAGAGGCCGTCGTCGCGCAACATCGTCTCGTGGCTGGCCGCAAGCGGGGCTCTGGCCGGGCGGTTATAGGAGGCGTGCCTCGGATCGTCGCACCAGAGCATGTCGCGGCGGATCGCGCGCATCGGCAGACAAGTCGGTGGCAGGGAGATACGGTCGCGACGCATGTAGCCGCCGATCAGTTTCATCGATGCACGCGGCGTTGCGCCGTCGCCCTCGCGCTTCACCGCCGTCACGCCGCCACGGCCGATCGCCGCCTGCTCCGTTCTGCCGTCGAAACTGACAAGCGCGCGCCGGCGGTCGCGGGGCGCCGTTCTGACGATGATCGTGGATTTCGGCGATCTTACTCCCGACGTTTTCTTGCGCATTATTCTCACAAAATTTTGCCTTGTCCGTGACTTAGTGACAACCATAGGCATGGTTGCATTTATGACGACGCTCAACGGCGGCCGGCTTGCCAAGCGCGGCATTTGAGCTAGTTTTGATTCAGGAAGCAAACAGGAATTGTCCCCCATGGCGACACGCACCATTCTCCTTGTCGATGACGACAATGACCTGCGCGAAACATTGGTAGAACAGCTTTCTCTCTACGAAGAGTTCGACCTTCTGCAAGAGGCGACCGCCGGCAAGGGGATCCAGGCGGCTCGCGCGCATCAGGTCGACCTCCTGATCATGGATGTCGGCCTGCCCGACATGGATGGCCGCGAGGCGGTCAAGCTCCTGCGCAAGGGCGGCTTCAAGGCGCCGATCATCATGCTGACAGGCCATGACACCGATTCGGACACCATCCTCGGGCTTGAAGCGGGCGCCAACGATTACGTTACGAAGCCCTTTCGGTTTGCCGTTCTGCTCGCGCGCATTCGCGCCCAGCTTCGCCAGCACGAGCAGAGCGAGGACGCCACCTTCAGCGTCGGTCCCTACACGTTCAAGCCGAGCCAGAAACTGCTGACGATGGAGAACGGCCAGAAGATCCGCCTGACGGAGAAGGAAGCGGCGATCATCCGCTATCTCTACCGCGCCGACCAGAAAGTGGTCACGCGCGACGTCCTGCTCGAAGAGGTCTGGGGCTACAATTCCGGCGTCACCACGCACACGCTGGAAACGCATGTCTACCGGCTCCGTCAGAAAATCGAGCGGGACCCTTCCAATGCGGAGATTTTGGTGACAGAGAACGGCGGCTACAAGATCGTTCCTTAGGCGGGATTGCGGCAAGGCGTGAAGCGGTTTTCCGTTCCGCATCCCGCTTCTTTCTGCATGTTTTCTTAAATCGCAACCGATCAAAGGAAACATGCAGTCATTCAAAGTGCTACAGCGATCCTTGCATCTGACGAGACGCGCGGCGCTGCAATGTGAGCCAGGAGATTTGCCGCTTTGGCACTCAATGACGACATCGCGCTTTTGTCCAACGTCGCGCTATTCGCCGATATCAGCGAGGACAAGCTGAGGCTGATTGCCTTCGGTGCGGAGCGCCGCCGCTTGTCGAAAGGCCAGGAACTCTTTCGCGAAGGGGCGCCGGCCGACTGTGCCTTTGCCGTCGCCACCGGCAGCTTCACGCTTTCCAAGGCGGACGGCGAGGGTCGACCGCAGCACGTGACCACCGTTGAGCGAGGCGCGCTGCTGTCCGAACTGGCGCTGATTTCGATGGTTGAACGCAAATTCACCGCGACCGCCGACGAAGACAGCGAAGTCATCCGCATCAATCGCCCGCTTTTTCGCCGAATGCTGGAAGAGTACCCGGAGGTGACGGCGCTCGTCGAAGCCCGCATCCGCGAGAACCTGCAGGCAATGATCCGGCGCGCCGAGGCGCTCGCCGGCCGTTTTGCTTAGGGCAGCACCGGTTCAAAGATCGAAATGCGCGATCACTGGCACGTGGTCGGAAGGGCGATCCCAGCCGCGTGCCTCGCGCAGGATGTCGATGCGGCTCAGTTTCGGCGCGAGGTCGGCCGAGGACCAGATGTGATCAAGGCGGCGGCCGCGGTCGGCCAAGGCCCAATCCTTCGCACGATAACTCCACCAGGTGTAGAGCTTTTCCGGCGGCGGAACGTGCTGGCGCATCAGGTCCACCCAACCGCCGTTGGTCATTACCGATATCAGGCCTTCGGTCTCGATCGGGGTATGGCTGACGATCTTCAAGAGCTGCTTGTGCGACCAGACGTCGTCCTCGAGAGGCGCGATGTTGAGATCGCCGACGAGAATGGACGAGACGCCGGCTTCGGCTTCGGCGTGCAGGAGCTTCATTTCGTCGACGAAGTCGAGCTTGTGGCCGAACTTCGGATTGATCGTCCGGTCCGGCTCGTCGCCACCGGCCGGCACATAGAAGTTGTGCAGCCGTATCGTCTTGCCGGCGGCGGCGAAGACTACCGAAAGATGGCGTGCGTCGCCAACGCCGCAATAGTCGCGGCGGTCGGAAAGCTCATGCAGCGGCAGGCGCGAAACGGTCGCCACGCCGTGATAGCCTTTCTGGCCGTGCATCTCGATGTATTTGTAGCCGAGGCTTTTGAGTGGCGACGACGGAAACTGGTCGTTCGGGCATTTGGTTTCCTGCAGGCACAGGATGTCGGGCTGCCATGTCTTCAGAAAGTGCTCTACCAGCGGCATGCGCAGACGAATTGAGTTGATGTTCCACGTGGCGATGGAAAGGGCCATTCCTCATTCCTTTGGAAATTTTTGCCGACGGCGGGAGAGCAAGTGTCCGGCAACACGGGACGTTTTAAGCAGGTCTGGGGCCAATCGACAAGTCAAGAAAAAGGCCGCCCGAGGGCGGCCATTTCTCACCGTTTTCCGTGTTGCCTGATCAGCCGCCGCGCCCTTTGTTGCGCACCTCGTCATAGGGAATGCGGAAAACCTTGTCGTCCAGCTGCATTCCGGTCCGAACGTTGAAGATCATCACCGAAGTGTCCTTCTTCTGGGGATCGGTGATCGTCCACTGCCGGAGATCGTAGGTCTTGGGGTCGAACATCATCGTGATGGTCGAATCACCGAAGATGGAGCGGTCTCCGAGTACGATGGTGATGAGGTCGGACTCCTCCCGGACGGCACGCACCATCCTGCCGGTCAGGTCGATCCTTTCGCTCAGCAACAGATTGAGCGGCGTCTTCGAAAGCGGGTAGATGTCCCAGGTCTTCAGCTTCATGTTGCCGATGACGACCGACTTGCCGTCGGCGATCACCCGCATCGGGGAGGGTGCCTCGTAATTGAAGCGGATGCGTCCGGGACGGCGGATGTAGAATTTGCCGCCCGTCTGCTCGCCGCGCGGCCCGAACTGCACGAATTCGCCCGCCATCGTCTTCACCGACGAAAAATGGTCGGCGATCCTCTGGGCGACACCAGAGGCCTGTGCCGAGGCGTGCTTCGCATCGAGCGTCGTTCCGGCCATGCCCGCGAGAGCCGCCAGGCCGCAAACGAAGACGCGCCGCGAGATTGCCCGATTGCGGTCCTGGCCGGTTTTTGTCTCTGTCATCGCAGTCTCCTTCATTTCAAGATCATTTGAAGAGCAAGTGGGGCGCCTTCAAGGCGCTGCCCGATGCCGCAAGAGGCGTCGTTTTCAAATGACCGTTACCGGCCGCGCCTCATGGCGGCCGGCGATGAGGGCCGGATTACCGGCCGGTGATTTCCGCCTCGGTCGGCACCAGGATCTCGCGCTTGCCGGCGTGGTTTGCCGGTCCGATGATGCCTTCCTGCTCCATCCGCTCGATCAGCGAGGCGGCACGATTATAACCGATACCGAGGCGTCGCTGCACATAGGAGGTCGAGGCCTTGCCGTCGCGCAGCACGATCGCCACCGCCTGATCGTAGGGATCGTCGGAATCGGCGAGGTTGGAGGTGCCGGCCGGTCCGCCGCCGTCCTCGTCGTCGCCATCGTCTTCGGTGATCGCATCGAGATATTGCGGCACGCCCTGGGTCTTCAAATAGGCGACCACCTCTTCCACTTCCGTGTCGGAGACGAAAGGACCGTGCACGCGCTGGATGCGCCCGCCACCGGCCATGTAGAGCATGTCGCCCATGCCGAGCAATTGTTCGGCGCCCTGCTCGCCGAGGATCGTGCGGCTGTCGATCTTGGAGGTGACCTGGAAGGAGATGCGCGTCGGGAAGTTCGCCTTGATCGTACCGGTGATGACGTCGACCGACGGGCGCTGGGTCGCCATGATGACGTGAATGCCTGCCGCGCGTGCCATCTGGGCGAGCCGCTGGACGGCGCCCTCGATGTCCTTGCCCGCGACCATCATCAGATCGGCCATCTCGTCGATGATCACGACGATATAAGGCAGCGGCGTGAGATCGAATTCCTCCGTCTCGTAGATCGCTTCGCCCGTCTGGCGGTCGAACCCGGTCTGAACCGTGCGGGTGATCGCGTCGCCCTTGGCGAGCGCCTGTTCGACGCGGGTGTTGAAGCCGTCGATGTTGCGCACACCGATCTTGGACATTTTCTTGTAGCGCTCTTCCATCTCGCGCACGGTCCATTTCAGCGCGACGACGGCCTTCTTCGGATCGGTCACGACCGGCGAAAGCAGGTGCGGGATGCCGTCATAGACGGAGAGTTCCAGCATCTTCGGGTCGATCATGATCAGGCGGCACTGATCTGGCCTGAGCCGATAGAGCAGCGACAGGATCATCGTGTTGATCGCCACCGACTTGCCCGAACCGGTGGTACCGGCGACGAGCAGGTGCGGCATCTTGGCGAGATCGGCGATGACGGGTTCGCCCCCGATCGTCTTGCCGAGCGCCATGGCGAGCCTGGTCTTGGTCGTCTCGAAGTCGCGCGAGCCGATCAACTCGCGCAGGTAGACGGTTTCGCGGCGCTGGTTCGGCAGCTCGATGCCGATGGCATTGCGGCCCGGAACGACGGCGACACGGGCGGCGATCGCGCTCATCGAGCGGGCGATGTCGTCGGCAAGGCCGATGACGCGGGAGGATTTGATGCCCGGTGCCGGCTCGAGTTCGTAAAGCGTGACCACGGGGCCGGGGCGAACGTGGATGATCTCGCCCTTGACGCCGAAATCCTCGAGCACGCCTTCGAGCATGCGAGCGTTCTGTTCGAGCGCGTCGGACGAAAGCGAGGGATCGCGGCCAATGTTCTTCGGTTCGGCAAGGAATTGCATCGGCGGCAGCACGAAGTCACCGCCGTCGTCGACAAACGAGCGCTGCGCCTCGCGTTCGATGCGTTGGCCCGATTTGGGGCGCGGCGCCGGCGACGCGACGCGCGATCCGGCCTTGGCGAGCGCTGCTGTCTTCGGCGGAGCGGCTTTCGGCGCCCAGTCGGCGGCCACGTCGTCGTAGTCGTCGTCCGGCAGGATGCCGGCGGGGCGCTGGTCGTCGAGATCGAAGGGCGAATCGTCATCGTCGTCGGCCATGATCGGCGGCGGCGTGACGATGCGGCGTTCCGAGCGGTCGAGCGAAGGCTCAATACGATCGGTGGAGGCCAGCGGTTTCGGCCGCACCGGTTCGTTCAACGTGCCGAATTCGTCGTTGTTGAAATCATAGGGTTCGTCATATTGGCGTTTAGCGCTTCGCGTGCCGCTCATGCCGAAGGCGCGGCGCAGGCGGGCCTCAAGCGTAAAGCGCATATGGGCAAGCGAGCCCATGAGCAAGGTGAAGGGGCCACCCGCGTCCTCATCCTCGATTTCCTCGCCGATGGTGCGGGCCTTGCTCGGCGCGGCTTCCTCCGCCTGGGCTTCCTCTTGCTCCTCGCTGACGCCGATGAGGCCGGCGCTATAGATCAGGCACCAGGCAGCCGGGGCGGCGAAAAGGCAGGCGAGAACGGTGGCAAACGTGCCGGTCGGGAAGGCGCCGGTGAAAAGGGCCGGGAAGCGCAGGATCATGTCGCCGAAAACACCGCCGAGGCCGTTCGGAAGCGGCCAGGTAATCGGCGCCGGAACACAGCTCAGCGCCGCGCCCGCAAGCGCGGAGCCGATGAACCAGAAGCCGAGACGTTTGAATACCTTGTCGAACGGTTTGCCGCCGATGAGGACGAGCGCCCAGGCGACGGCGGGCAGCAGCGCGACGACGCTCGCCAGCCCGAAGAATTGCATGAAGATGTCAGCGAAGGCGGCGCCGGCATAGCCGAGCACATTGGTCGGCTCGTCTGAGGTTGCGTAGGAGAAGCTCGGGTCAGACACGTTCCATGTCGAGAGCGCCGCGACGGCGAGCGCCAGTGTGCCGAACAGGGCAAAGCCTGCCAGCGAGGCGACCTGTCGCCAAACGAAGGTGGCCAGCACGAACCGGTTGGAACGGCTGTCAAGCGTTGCGGGATTGCTTCTGCTCATGTTGCCTGTTGCCCGTGTCGATCCTTCGGAGCGCCGCGCGTTCATGGGTAGACCATGGGGACGTTCCAGTACTTTGATTCCGGAGCACCACGCCCAGCTTCGAAGGTTGCTGCGTGCGAGCGGGATGCTTCGGGCACATTGCGTGCCATGGAATCAACCTACGCGGAGTAGGGTTAATGCGACATTAACCATGAGCGTGTGCCGGTAAAATACCGATTGGCGCGGCCGCCAGACAAAGGGCGGCCTCGGACAAAAAAGGCCCGGATCTTGGGGATCCGGGCCAGGGGCGGTCCGCAATAACGAGACGGACCGCGACGGGACTGTCGGCGCCGCCGCCTGCATGCAGGCGGCGGCGCAATCGCTTAGCTCGTGTGGTAGGCGGCTTCGCCGTGCGAGGAGAGGTCGAGACCCTCACGCTCCGCCTCGACCGAGACGCGCAGACCGACGAGCGCGTCGACCACCTTGTAGAGGATGGCCGAGCCGATGCCGGACCAGACGACGGTGACGAGGACGCCCTTGAGCTGCGCCCAGACCTGCGTTGCCGTGCCGGCGTAGCCTGCGGCGAAGTCGGCGGTCGAGTAGTCGACGATGCCTGCGCCGCCGAGCGCCGGGTTGACGAGGATGCCGGTTCCGATCGCGCCGAGGATGCCGCCGACGCCGTGGATGCCGAACACGTCGAGGCTGTCGTCATAGTTGAACTTGTTCTTCACCACGTCGACGAAGAAGTAGCAGACCGGCGAGACGGCGAGGCCGAGAACGATCGCGCCCATAGGGCCGGCGAAGCCGGCAGCCGGCGTGACGGCGACGAGACCGGCAACGGCACCCGATGCAGCGCCGAGCATCGAAGCCTTGCCGCGGACGAGCGTTTCAACCACGGCCCAGGAGATGATTGCGGCGGCCGTTGCGAGGAAGGTGTTGATCATGGCGAGCGCCGCATAGGCGTTGGCTTCGAGGTTGGAGCCGGCATTGAAGCCGAACCAGCCGACCCACAGCAGCGACGCGCCGACCATCGTGAGCGTCATCGAATGCGGTGCCATGATCTCTTTCTTGTAGCCCGTGCGCTTGCCGAGCAGGATCGCGCCGACGAGACCTGCGACACCGGCATTGATGTGGACGACGGTGCCGCCGGCAAAGTCGATGGCGCCGAAGGAGAAGATCAGGCCGGTCGGGGCCGTGTAGGCGCTCGGGCCGCCCCAGAACCAGACCATGTGGGCGATCGGGAAGTAGACGAAGGTGACCCAGAGGACGACGAACAGCACGACGGCCGAGAAGCGGATGCGCTCAGCGAAAGCGCCGACGATCAGCGCCGGCGTGATGCAGGCGAAGGTCATCTGGAACACCACGAAGACGTATTCGGGAATGAAGACGCCCTTCGAGAAGCTTTCCGCGAGCGTCGTCGTGTCGACGCCGGCAAGGAACATCTTGGAGAAGCCGCCGATGAAGGAATTCAGCGAGCCGCCGTCGGTGAAAGCCAGCGAATAGCCGTAGGTCACCCAGATAATCATGACGATGGCGGTGATCATCAGAACCTGCATCAGCACCGACAGCATGTTCTTGGCGCGCACGAGACCGCCATAGAAGAGCGCCAGCCCCGGAACAGTCATAAGCAGAACGAGGATGGTCGACAGCAGCATCCAGGTGGTGTCGCCCTTGTCCGGAACAGGGGTTGCCGCAACGGCCTCGGCAGCAGCTGGGGCCGCCTCCTGGGCGAAGGCGACGACCGGCGCAAGCAGGGCGGCAGCTGTTGCGCCCAAGCGTCCGAGAGAGGTGGAAAGTTTGAACGATGACATTTGAGAAATGCTCCCTGAACGGCGTGGTTTACAACGCTTCTGAATCGGTTTCGCCGGTGCGGATGCGAACGGCATGGTCGATCGCATAGACAAAGATCTTGCCGTCGCCGATCTGCCCGGTCTTGGCGGCAGAGGCGATTGCGTCGACGGCCTTGTCGACGATCTCCGACGGCACGGCGATCTCGACCTTGAGCTTCGGCAGGAAGCTCACGGCGTATTCGGTGCCGCGGTAAATTTCGGTGTGCCCCTTCTGGCGGCCGTAGCCCTTCACTTCGGTTACGGTCAGCCCCTGGATGCCAACTTGAGTGAGGGCTTCACGAACCTCATCGAGCTTGAACGGCTTGATAATGGCCATCACAATTTTCATCTGGTTTCCCATCCTATTCCGCCTCCGCCGGAGGCCGTTCTCCTTGCTGCTTAAGCGCGCGAAGCGCCGGGCAACCGAAGAGACACATTCAAGGGGCGTGCCAGATTCGATGGATGGGCTTAAATCTTTGAAAAAACGCACAGAAATCGCATTCCGTGGAGATTGCTCCATGGAATGCTAAAAAATCACCAGATCTTCAGCGTAAAAAATAGGCAGAAATTGAAAAATGCTCAATTATTATTCAGTTGCCTTTTTGCGGATCAATCCTTCCTGCGCCACGGAGGCAATCAGCACCCCTGAGCGGTCGAACAGGCTGCCGCGGGTCATGCCACGGGCGCCATGTGCACTCGGGCTGTCCTGGGTATAAAGCAGCCAGTCATCCATCTTCGAGGGGCGGTGGAACCACATGGCATGATCGAGACTGGCGACCTGCAGGTTGCGGTCGAAGACCGAGGTGCCGTGGGCATAAAGAGAGGTGTCGAGCAGGGTCATGTCCGAGAGATAGGCAAGCACGGCCGCCTGCAGATGACGCTCGTCCGGCACAGTGCCGACAGCCTTCACCCAGACATCCTGTGTCGGCTGCAGCTTGTCGCGCGAGAAATAATGCTCAAGCGAGACCGGGCGGATCTCGATCGGTCGCGGCCGCTCCCAGTACCGGCGGATCGCCTCGGGCGCATGGACGAGAAATTTCTCCCTGAACTCCCGCTCGCCCGGCAACGTTTCCGGCATGGCCACTTTCGGCATCTCGAACTGATGATCGAAACCGTCTTCGTCATATTGGAACGAGGCCGACATGGAGAAGATCGCCTTGCCATGCTGGATCGCCACGACCCACCGCGTGGCAAAGCTGGAACCGTCGCGGATGCGATCGACGTCGTAGATGATCGGGACCGACGGATCGCCCGGTCGCATGAAATAGGCGTGCAGCGAGTGCACATAGCGGCCCTCGTCAACGGTCCGCTGCGCCGCCACCAGCGCCTGGCCGATCACCTGTCCACCGAAGACCCGCTGCCAGCCTACCTGAGGGCTTCGGCCGCGGAACAGGTTTTCCTCAAGCTTTTCGAGGTCGAGTATCGCAAGAAGCGCATCCATGGGCGTGGCAGTTTCGGCTGGGCGCGACATTTCGGCTGTCTCCTATGGTAGGAACGGCGATGGCATTGATCTATATAGCCATAGGACAAATGCTCAAGTGCGACGGGAGAAGCGGATGATCGATGTGTTGATTGCCGGAGGCGGCTATGTCGGCCTGTCGCTTACCGTGTCGCTGAAGAAAGCAGCACCCCATCTCGCCGTCACAGTCGTCGACGGCGCGCCGGAAGGCGCCTGGAAGAAGGACGAGCGGGCGTCCGCCGTCGCCTCGGCGGCCGAGCGGATGCTGGACGTTCTCGGCGTCTGGGATGCGATCGTGCCCGAAGCCGAACCGATCCTCAGGATGGTGATCACCGATTCCAAAGCGGCCGATCCGGTGCGCCCGGTTTTCCTCACCTTCGAGGGCGACGGTGGCGACGGACGCCCCTTCGCCCATATGGTGCCGAACACGGCGATGGTCGGCGCGCTGCGCACCGCCTGCAGCGATCTTGGCGTTTCCATCCGGCAATCGACGATGGTCGAGAGCTTCAAGAGTGGCGAGCACGCGGTCGTGGTCACGCTCGGCGGTGGTGAAACAATCGAGACGCGGCTTCTGGTCGCCTGCGACGGCGTTCGCTCCAAGCTGCGCGAGGCTGCCGGCATCAAGGTGGTCGAGTTCGATTACGGCCAGTCGGGCATCGTGACCACCGTCGAGCACGAGCGTCCCCACGAGGGCACGGCCGAGGAGCATTTCCTGCCCGCCGGTCCCTTCGCCACGCTGCCGCTCAAAAACAACCGTTCGTCGCTTGTCTGGACCGAGAGCACCTTCGATGCCGAACGCCTCGTCAAGGCCGACGATTTCCTCTTCGAGGAAGAGCTCGAGCGCCGCTTCGGCCACAAGCTCGGCCACCTCAAGGTCGTCGGCGGCCGCAGGGCGTTTCCGCTTGGCCTGACGCTTGCCCGCGACTTCGTCGCGCCACGCTTCGCGCTTGCGGGCGACGCTGCTCACGGCATTCATCCGATTTCCGGGCAGGGACTCAATCTCGGCTTCAAGGATGTGGCGGCGCTCGCGGAAACGATCGTCGACGCGGACCGCCTGGGCCTCGATATCGGGTCGCTCGCGGTCCTCGAGCGCTACCAGAGCTGGCGGCGTTTCGATACCTTCCGCATGGGGGTGACGACGGATGTCCTGAACCGGCTGTTCTCGAACGACATCACGCCGATCAGGATCGCCCGTGATGTCGGCCTCGGCATCGTCGATCGTCTCCCGTCGCTCAAGAATTTCTTCATTCGCCAGGCGGCCGGGGTTGCCGGCGAGGGGGACCCGCGCCTGCTTTCCGGTCAACCGATCTGAAGGCTGACGCCATTCACTCGACGATTGCTCTTACTGCTCCGACAGCTTCATGTCCGGGTGATAGTCCTTGCCTGCCACTTCCTTGACCACCGCTTGGCCGCACTGCATGTGCTGGGTGTCGGCATTGAAGGCATAGGTCGGGGGACCGTGCAGGGCCCATCCCTGGTTCAATGCCGCCGTCACCTTGTGGCAGAAGGAGGCGTCGTCGGGGCCCGTGAGGAAGCGGTAGAGTTTCAAGGTTTCGCCTTTCGTTTCTCGATCATGTCCGCCTTGGCGGCGAGTTTCAGAGCCTGGTCGAGATGCAGCCGTTCGACCATGCGGCCGTGGAGATTGATCACGCCCTTGTCGGCGTTTTCCGGAAGATCGAATGCCGCGATGATCGCGCGCGCCTCGTCGACCGCCGCCTGATCGACACCGAAGTGCTCGTTCGCCGGACCGATCTGCGCCGGGTGGATGAGCATCTTGCCGTCATAGCCCATGTCACGCCCCTGGCGGCATTCGGCCTCGAAACCGTCGGCGTCGCGGAAATCGTTGAAGACCGCGTCGATGGCGTCAAGCCCGCTGCTGCGCGCCGTGAGCAGGACCTGCATAAGCCAGGGCACGAGATAGGTGCGGCCGGCATGCACGGGAACGCGCGTCTCCTTTCTCAGATCGTTCAGCCCGACGACGAAGCAATCGAGCCGGCCGCCGAAGGTACGGCCGGTCTCGGCGATCGCCGCGACATTGAGCAGGCCGCGCGGCGTTTCGATCATCGCCCAGAGCCGCAGACTTTCAGGCGCATCGTTCTCCGCCAGCCAGTCAACGGCCACCTGGATATCGGCGGGGCTTTCGACCTTCGGCAAAAGGATCGCGTCGGGGCTGGCGGCAAGCGCGGCGGTGAGGTCCATCTGGCCGAAGCCGGATCCCAGCGCATTGACGCGAATGACCACTTCGCAGTCGGGTCTGTTGTTCGAAAGATGCCGGACAAGCGCTTCGCGGGCTTCGCCCTTGTGTTCGGGAGCGACAGCATCCTCCAGGTCGAAGATCACGGCATCGGCGGCAAGTTGCCGGACCTTTGCCAGCGCACGTGAATTGTCGGCCGGAACGCAAAGCACGGAGCGTCGCAGGCGGGCAGGATGATGGTCGAGAGTTGTCATGATCCCGTTGTGCCCGCCTTTCGATTTTTGCGCAAGACGAGCGACTACAGCGCCGCGCGTCCAATCGGACCCGCTAAGATCGCTGTAGCATTTGATATAGGGCTTCCCTCTTGCAAGAGGTGCATCCAGCCCCCACATCGCTGGGAGAAAGGTGACCATCATGCAAAGCATCCGCTCTGTTCTCCTGACGGCCGCCGCCATTGCGATCACGCTGGCAGCCCTCGTCTTCACCGCCTCGCTTGCCGTGGCCCTGGCCGGCATCGCCGCCGTCGTCGCGATCGGCAGCGCCATCGCCGCCAGGCTCAATGGCAAGCCTCAGCATGCGCGCGCCCGAGCGAACCCGACCGGCGAAAGACGCGAAATGCGGATCTGGAACGACGGACGCGGCACGATCATCGATCTGTGACGCGCAGCAATTCAAAGCGCTACAGCGATCTTTGCGCGTCCGATTGGACGCGCGGCGCTGCAGATTTCCCTTCATTTCGGCGCAAAACTGATCTAAACGCTCTTCAACATTTCCGCTGAAACCGAAGGCCAAAGTCATGGAAAAGTTCGTCAAGCTCACCGGCGTCGCTGCGCCCCTGCCCGTTGTCAACATCGACACGGACATGATCATTCCGAAGGATTACCTGAAGACGATCAAGCGCACCGGTCTCGGCAAGGGACTTTTCGCCGAAGCCCGTTACAATGAGGACGGCACGCCGAACCCGGATTTCGTGCTCAACAAGCCGGCCTATCAGAATGCCAAGATCCTCGTTGCCGGCGACAATTTCGGCTGTGGCTCCTCGCGCGAACATGCGCCTTGGGCGCTCCTCGATTTCGGCATCCGCTGCGTGATTTCGACGTCGTTCGCCGACATCTTCTATAACAACTGTTTCAAGAACGGCATTCTGCCGATCGTCGTCAGCCAGGCAGACCTCGACAAGCTGATGGATGACGCCAACCGCGGTTCGAACGCCGTGCTGTCGATCGATCTGGAAGCGCAGGAAATCACAGGTCCGGACGGCGGCTCGGTCAAGTTCGAAGTCGATGCCTTCAAGCGCCACTGCCTGTTGAACGGCCTCGACGACATCGGCCTGACGCTGGAGAAGGCGAGCGCCATCGACAGCTTCGAGCAGAAAAACACCGTAGCGCGCCCCTGGGCCTGAGCGCCAGCGCCCATGACGCGCAAGCTCATCTCTTCCGGTTCCCCTTTCGAGAAGACGGCAGGCTATTCGCGTGCCGTCGTCAAAGGGGACTGGTGCTTCGTCTCCGGGACGACCGGCTACGACTATGCCACCATGGCCATGCCGGAGACGGTGGAGGAACAGGCGCGCAATTGCCTGAGGACGATCGAGGGCGCCTTGAAGGAGGCCGGGTTCTCGCTTTCGGACGTGGTGCGCAACCACTACTATGTCACCGACGCCGGCTTCGCCGACCGGGTCTTCCCGATCTTCGGCGAGGTGTTCGGCGACATCCGCCCGGCGGCGACGATGATCGTCTGCGATCTCATCCGCCCGGAAATGCTGATCGAGATCGAGGTCACGGCGTTTCGCGGGTAAGGTCGGTCCTCTCCAGCCGCCGGTCAGCGTAGACCGAAGAGAAGCTCATGCAGTTCGAAGGCACCGCCGACTATATCGCCGACAAGGACCTGATGATCGCCGTCAATGCGGCAATCCGGCTGGAGCGTCCGCTACTCGTCAAGGGCGAGCCAGGCACCGGCAAGACCGAACTCGCCCGCCAGATCGCCGCCGCCCTCGGCCTCGAGCTCATCGAGTGGAACGTCAAGTCGACGACCAAGGCGCAGCAAGGGCTTTACGAATATGATGCCGTCTCGCGGCTGCGCGACAGCCAGCTCGGCGATGCCCGCGTCAACGACGTGAAGAACTACATCCGCAAAGGCAAGCTCTGGCAGGCCTTCGAGGCGCCGCGGAAAACCGTGCTCCTGATCGACGAGATCGACAAGGCGGATATCGAGTTCCCGAACGACCTCTTGCAGGAACTCGACCGGATGGAGTTCCATGTCTACGAGACCGGCGAGACCATCCACGCGCGGCACCGGCCGATTGTCATCATCACCTCCAACAACGAGAAGGAACTGCCGGACGCCTTTTTGCGCCGCTGCTTCTTCCATTATATTCGCTTCCCCGACGCCGAAACGCTCGCCCGTATCGTCGAGGTGCACTATCCGGGTATCCGCAAGACGCTGCTTTCGGCTGCGCTCACCGCCTTCTACGGCATCCGCGAGGTGCTGGGGCTGAAGAAGAAACCCTCGACCTCCGAAGCGCTCGACTGGATCAGACTGCTCGTCGCCGACGAGATCGATCCGGCGGACCTGCGTGCCGATCCAAAATCGATGCTGCCCAAGCTGCACGGAGCGCTTTTGAAGAACGAGCAGGATGTGCATCTTTTCGAGCGGCTGGCCTTCATGGCGCGGCGCGAGGGGTGAGGCCTGCATCGGCTACGATTTAAGGAAACATGCAGTAGAATCGTTTTTCATTGACCGCGTGCCACGCGGCGCGTTATCAAACGATCCGTGGTGATTTGGCCGGCCGGCTTGCAGCCACGTTAAAGAAATCGCTAAAGGGCCGAGGAAAAGTGGATTTCCAAGGACCGGTCGCGATCATCTCGCCGCCGGTTTTTTTGTATTGATCGAGTGGACCCATGCCCATCAAGATTCCCGATACGCTACCCGCCTTCGAAACCCTCGTGCATGAGGGCGTGCGGGTGATGACCGAGACCGTGGCGATCCGTCAGGACATCCGCCCGCTTCAGATCGGGCTCCTGAATCTCATGCCGAACAAAGTCAAGACCGAGATCCAGATGGCGCGGCTGATCGGCGCCTCGCCGCTGCAGGTGGAATTGTCGCTGATCCGGGTCGGCGGCCACCGGGCGAAGAACACCTCCGAGGATCACCTGCTCGCCTTTTACGAGACCTGGGAAGAGGTGAAGGGGCGCAAGTTCGACGGCTTCATCATCACCGGCGCGCCGGTCGAGACGCTTGAGTACGAGGATGTGACCTATTGGGAGGAGCTGAGGCGCATTTTCGACTGGACGGAGACGAACGTGCATTCGACGCTGAACGTCTGCTGGGGCGCGATGGCAGCGATCTACCATTTCCACAGCGTTCCGAAACATACGCTCAAGGAAAAAGCCTTCGGCGTCTACCGTCACCAGAACCTGAAACCGTCCTCGGTCTACCTGAACGGTTTTTCCGATGATTTTGCCGTTCCGGTTTCGCGCTGGACCGAGGTGCGCCGAGCCGACATCGACCGCGTGCAGGAGCTGGAGATCCTGATGGAATCGAAGGAGATGGGCGTCTGCCTCGTGCACGAAAAGAAAGGCAACCGGCTCTACATGTTCAACCACGTGGAGTATGATTCGACCTCCTTGTCGGACGAATATTTCCGCGACGTGGATGCCGGCGTGCCGATCAAGTTGCCGCACGATTACTTCCCGCACAACGACTCGAGCCTGCCGCCGCAGAACCGCTGGCGCAGCCACGCGCATCTCTTCTTCGGCAACTGGATCAACGAGATGTATCAGACGACTCCCTACGAGTTGGAGAAGATCGGCACGGGAGACTGAAGCCGGATGTTCATCCCCTTCTTCCTCGAATTGAAGGCCGCGAAAATCCCGGTGACGCTCCGGGAATTCCTGTCGCTGATCGAAGGAATGGAGACGGGGATCGCGATCTTCGACGTCGAGGCCTTCTATTTCCTCGCCCGTGCGGCGCTCGTGAAGGACGAGCGCCATATCGACCGGTTCGACAGGGTGTTCCGGCATTGTTTTGCCGGGCTCGATGCGGTTTCCCCGTCGGAAACATTTGGCGAAGCGACCATTCCCGAGGAATGGTTGAAAAAGCTCGCAGAGAAATACCTGACCGAGGAGGAGAAGAAGCTTGTCGAGGCGCTCGGTGGTTTCGACAAGCTGATGGAAACGCTGCGCCAGCGGCTTGCTGAGCAGAGCGGCCGTCACCAGGGCGGCTCGAAATGGATCGGTACCGCCGGCACCTCGCCCTTCGGCGCCTATGGCTACAATCCGGAAGGGGTGAGGATCGGCCAGGAGGGTTCGCGCCATCGACGCGCGGTCAAGGTCTGGGACCGGCGCGAATTCAAGGACTATGACGACACGGTCGAGCTTGGCACGCGCAACATCAAGGTGGCGCTGAAGCGTCTCCGTCGCTGGGTGCGTGAGGGCGCTGCAGAGGAGCTCGACCTTTCGGGCACGATCCGCTCCACCGCCGAGCATGGCTATCTCGATGTGGTAACGCGGCCGGAGCGGCGCAACGCGGTCAAGCTCTTGATGTTCTTCGATGTCGGCGGATCGATGGACGACCATATCCGCGTCGTCGAGGAACTCTTCTCGGCCGTCCGCAGCGAATTCCGGCACATGGATTATTTCTACTTCCACAATTGCGTCTACGAGGGGCTGTGGAAGGACAATCGCCGCCGCCGCGCCGATATCACCCGCACGGCCGAACTGCTGCGCACCTTCGGCGGTGATTACCGCGCCATCTTCGTCGGCGACGCCTCGATGAGCCCCTACGAGATCAGCCATCCGGGCGGCTCGGTCGAACACTGGAACGACGAGGCCGGCGCGCTCTGGCTTGAGCGGATCACCGCGCATTTCCGGCGCTCCGTCTGGCTCAATCCCGTTCCCGAGGAGCATTGGCGCCACACCCAATCGATCGCCATGATCCGCGCGCTTTTCGGCGAGCGGATGTTCCCGATGACGCTTGCCGGGCTGCAGGCGGCGACGAAGGAATTGTCGCGTTGAATCGCCCACGGCTCGGTGCGCACTTTCGAACATGCATGCTACACAACCTGCCGCGTCTGAAGGAAAGGGGACATGCAGCAATTCAAAGTGCTACGGCGCCTTTGCGCGTCTGACGCGCGGCGCTGAAGGTCGCTGGAGCACTCGATTGCTGCGTGATTTTGTTCGTGGATCCAAAGGAATCCTGCGGCGGAAAAGTATGACTTTACGGGTTGCCGCGCCGCCGGAAATGACGCAGGTTGTCGCCGGCTTGGAGCGGGGCCGAAGAAAAGGTATGCGGTTTGCCAATCAGAATCGATCGCCGCTATTTTGGTTGATCAAGAGGGGAGAATAAGATGGGAATGCCTGCGAGCACGGAAATCTTCGGGCATCTCGCCTCCGGTGAACCGGTCCACCGCGTGACTCTCGCCGGCGGCGGCCTGACGGCGAAGGTGATTACCTGGGGCGCGGTCATCCAGGACCTGCGGCTCGAAGGGCATCAGCCGCCTCTGGTTTTGGGTTTCGAGGATTTCGACAGCTATCCTGCGCATTCGTCCTATTTCGGCGCTACCCCCGGGCGCAACGCCAACCGCATCGGCGGCGGACGCTTCACGCTCGACGGCAAGGCCTATCAACTCGAGCTCAACGAAAAGGGCGTGACCCACCTCCATGGCGGCAGCGACAATATCGCCAAGCGCAACTGGACGATCGTCGACGTCGCAGAGGACCGAGTGACGCTCAGGATCACCGATCCGGAGGGGCGGGCCGGCTATCCCGGAAACTGCACGGTCACCTGCACCTACGCGCTGCGGCCGGGCGGCATATTGAACGTCGTCTACGAAACCGAGGCCGACGCGCCGACTCTCGCCAATGTCTGCCAGCACAGCTACTTCAATCTCGACGGCAACGACGACGCGCTCGACCATGACATCATGATCGCCGCCGATCACTATCTGCCGACGGACGAGCGGCAGGTGCCGACGGGCGAGATCCGGCCCGTCGCCGGCACCGCCTTCGACCTGACGGAAATGGCTCCGATGCGGCGGCAGATGGAAGGCGAGAACAGCCCTTTCGACCACAATTTCTGCCTCTCGCCGGAACGGATGCAGAAACGCTCCGTGGCGCTGGTGCGCAGCATCAATTCCGGCGTCTCACTGGAAGTGCTGACCACCGAGCCCGGCATACAGCTCTATACCGGAGTCAAGCTGAACGTGCCGGTGCCGGGACTGGAAGGCCGCCACTACGGCCCCTACGCGGGCTTCTGTCTCGAAACCCAGATCTGGCCCGACGCCATCAACCACGAGGGTTTCCCGAACGCGGTGCTCAGGCCGGGCGAAACGCTACGCCAAGAGACGGATTACGTGTTCATGAAGAGCTGAGGGGGGAGTGGCTGAGTCGGTGAGAACTGAACGGCCTGCCGTCTGCTCAAGCAGCATGGTCCCGCCGATAGGAGCCAAGAACAACAATGAAATGAGGTGGTTGGGAAACTGGAGCGGGTGAGGCGATTCGAACGCCCGACCCCAACCTTGGCAAGGTTGTGCTCTACCCCTGAGCTACACCCGCTCATCAACCGCGGTCCGGGGGTAGTCGGTGGACCGTGGTGCCGCCCCGTCTTGCGGCGACGGGCGCTATATGGCCTAAGCCTTTTTCAAATGCAACAGGGAAATGACGCAAATGCGAAGAATTTTTTCGGCACCATGCCAAAAGCCCGGAAATGCCGCGTTTTCCTTTGCTCACCGCCGCGCTTGAGATTGCGGAGCGCGCCTCTTCTTCGTAAAGCAGGGCGAAAAATCGCCACGGCAGGAAGGATCTGGAGCATGAGCGAGGCGCAGCCGAAAACCGCGGAAGACCTGTTCCGCTTTCTCGACGAGCTTGGTATCGAACACAGGACGAAGCGGCACGCACCGGTTTTCACCGTCTCCGAATCAGTGGCGCTGCGCGATGAAATTCCCGGCGGACATACAAAGAACCTGTTCGTGAAGGATAAGAAGGACAATTATTTCCTGCTGACCGTCGAGGAGCACGCGACGGTGGACCTGAAGACCGTCCATCAGATCATCGGCGCGGCGAGCAAGGTCTCCTTCGGTAAGCCGGAAAAGCTGATGGAATATCTGGGCGTCATCCCCGGCGCAGTGACCGCCTTCGGGGCGATCAACGACACCGGCGGCCATGTGAAGATCATTCTCGACGAAGCACTGATGGGGTTCGACACGATCAATTGCCATCCGCTTTCGAATGACCAGACGACCTCGATCGCGTCGAAGGACATGCTGCGCTTCATGGAA
Source organism: Sinorhizobium sp. 7-81 (assembly GCF_030124405.1). Lineage (NCBI taxonomy): Bacteria > Pseudomonadati > Pseudomonadota > Alphaproteobacteria > Hyphomicrobiales > Rhizobiaceae > Sinorhizobium > Sinorhizobium sp. 7-81. The sequence goes on from NZ_JASKLT010000005.1 coordinate 268,297, forward strand.
GCAACCGGACATGAGCCGCTTGTCTTGAAAGTGACGACCTGACATACGATCTTTGGCGCGAATGCATGAAGTCGGGCGACAAGTCCGCGAGGAGAGAAGAATGAGCGGTAGCGACAATCCCTATGCCGGATCCTTCGGCAACCAGATGACGGCTTCGGCTTCGTTCGGCGGCCAGCCGGCGCCGAAAGCGGCAGCCGCGGGCGATCTGATCAAGGAGACGACCACCGCTACCTTCTCCCGTGACGTGCTCGAAGCTTCGCGCCAGCAGCCGGTTCTCGTCGACTTCTGGGCTCCCTGGTGCGGTCCCTGCAAGCAGCTGACCCCGGTGATCGAAAAGGTCGTGACTGAGGCTGCCGGCCGGGTGAAACTCGTCAAGATGAACATCGACGACCATCCTTCGGTCGCCGGCCAACTCGGCATCCAGTCGATCCCCGCCGTCATTGCCTTTGTCGGCGGACGCCCGGTCGACGGCTTCATGGGCGCCGTTCCCGAAAGCCAGATCCGGCAGTTCATCGACCGCATCGCCGGGCCGGCCGTGAGCGACGGCAAGGCCGAGATCGAAGCCGCCCTTACCGATGCCAAGGCACTGCTCGATGCCGGTGAGGCGGAAAACGCGGCCGGCCTCTATGGCGCCGTGCTGCAGGCGGAGCCGGAAAATGCCACCGCCATTGCCGGCATGGTCGAATGCATGATCGCGCTCGGACAGCTTGCCGAGGCGCGCCAGGCGCTTTCGGAACTGCCGGAGGAGCTCGCAAAGGACGCGGCCGTCGGCGCCGTGTCGAAGAAGCTCGACCAGATCGAAGAGGCACGCAAGCTCGGCGACCCGACGGCGCTCGAGCATCAGCTGGCGCTCAATCCGGATGACCACGCGGCGCGGCTGAAGCTTGCCAAGATCCGCAATGTCGAAGGCGACCGGGACGCCGCGGCCGAACACCTGCTGTTGATCATGAAGCGCGACCGCAGCTTCGAAGACGATGGCGCACGGCGCGAACTTCTCGGCTTCTTCGAAGTCTGGGGATCCAAGGATCCGGCGACGGTCGCCGCGCGGCGCAAGCTTTCATCGATTCTTTTCTCTTAAGCGGCAAGACTGCAGCAGGATCCGTGTGTTTCTCCCTTGAGATTTTCGAGGGACGCACCATTTCTTGAGCGGTGGCCCGCGCCTGGCGCGGCAAGCCGGTATCTGCAAGGTCCAACGGAATGCATGTCGGAAATGCGCGCTATCTCGGTCCTAAGGACTTGCCGGAGATTATTCCGGTATTTCCGCTGACGGGCGCCCTCCTGCTTCCTGGCGCGCAGCTCCCACTCAATATTTTCGAACCGCGCTATCTTGCGATGTTCGATGACGCGCTCGCCGGCAATCGCCTGATCGGCATTGTCCAGCCTTCCTTCTCCGAGGGGCGGAACGATATCGACTCGTCGCCCGTGCCGGCGCTCTGTCAGGTCGGCTGCATCGGGCGGATCACGTCCTTCGCGGAAACGGGCGACGGGCGCTACATCACATCGCTCACCGGCGTCTGCCGCTATCGGCTCTTCGCCGAGGTCGCCGGTTGTCGCGGCTACCGCCGCTTCCGCATCGGTCCCTTCGCAACCGACCTCGAAAACCCGGACGACGAGAGCCTTGTCGACCGCGAGGCGCTGCTTGCCGCCTTCAGGGCCTATCTCGATGCCAACAAGCTGGAAGCGGATTGGGAAAGCGTGGAACGGGCGAGCAACCGCACGCTCGTCAATTCCATGGCGATGATGTCGCCCTACGGCCCGGCGGAAAAGCAGGCGCTGCTCGAAGCCCCCGACCTCAAGACGCGCGCCGAAACGCTGATCGCGATCACCGAGATCGTGCTTGCCCGCAATTTCGGCGACCTCGACAACATCCTGCAGTAAGTGGCAAAGCATGGATATCAATGCCAGCAAGGTCGATCCGAAACTCCTCGAACTGCTCGTCTGCCCGCTGACGAAGGGGCGGCTGAGCTATCACGCCGAAGCGCAGGAGCTGATTTCCGAAAAGGCGCGCCTCGCTTATCCGATACGCGACGGGGTTCCGATTATGCTCGTGTCGGAGGCACGCAAGCTCGAAGATTAGCGTGCTTAAGGCAACAGGCGGATCAAGCTATAATGCTCCATCAGCACCTTCTCCCCGCATGCGGGGAGAAGGTGGTCGGCAGGCCGGATGATGGGCAGCAGAAAACCGTTGGCTCTAACCGCCCACGTGTTCCACGCTTGCCTCGATCCGCTCCATGTCGTCGTCGGAAAGGCCGAAATGGTGGCCGATCTCGTGGATCAGCACATGGGTGATGATGTCGCCCAGCGTTTCCTCGTTTTCCGCCCAATAGTCGAGAATCGGACGGCGATAGAGCGTGATCCGGTTCGGAAACTGGCCGGTCTCCATAGTGAAGCGTTCGCCGATTCCGCGGCCTTCGAACAGCCCAAGCAGGTCGAAAGGCGTTTCAAGCGCCATGTCTTCGAAGACGTCGTCGCTCGGAAAATCGGCGACTTCGATAACGAGGTCGGTCGTCAGCTTGCGGAATTCCTCCGGCAGATGGCTATAAGCTTCAAGCGCAAGCAGTTCGAATGTGCTAAGCGTCGGTGCGTGGCGTTCCCGCCAATCATCGGTTTGGTCAATGCGGGCCATGGGCACTCCTTGTTGCCCTCATATAACGATTTCGCCTTTGTTTTTCGAGTGTTGAATTCGGTTCAGGCAGGGATCAGGAATAAATTCTCAAACTTGGTTGTTGACTCTTGCGACAGGCTCTGGAATCCATAAGAACATAACATGAACATCTGGTGGAGCCGACCGTCATGGCCGAGAAAGCCGTGCAGCGGGAAACCGTTCTTTCCCTCCGCGAAACCATAGCGCAGATTGAAAACCGCCGGCTGCCGGGAATCGTGCGTGCAGCCAAGGCGGCCGATCCTGCCGGTTTCCGCCGCAAGAGGGGGGAGGCGCCCCGCAACAAGGTCCTGCCCCTTGGCGTCCCTGAGCTTGATGACGTGCTCGACGGCGGACTGCCGCTCGAAGGCATGACGGAAATCCGCAATGCCGAAACGCGCGATGCGGGTGCTGCCGCCGGCTTCGTGACGGCGCTTGCGGTGCTTTGTCAGCGAATGAAGAAGGAGAAGGGGCATCTCGCGCCGATCCTGTGGATCAGCCAGACCCTTGCCTCTCGCGAGGCCGGGCTTCCATACGCACCGGGCCTCAAGTCCTATGGGCTCGACATCGAGCGTTTCCTGTTCGTTTCGGTACGCACGGTCAAGGATGCGCTCTGGATTGCCGAAGCGGCTCTTTCGGTGCCGGTCTTTGCGGCCGTCATTCTGGAAATCCGCGGCAATCCCGACTGTCTCGCCTTGAGCGAGAGCAGGCGCCTGCATGTAAGGGCCAGGACGGGCGGAGTGCCTCTTCTCGTCTTCCGGCAGGCGGGCGAGGAGGAGGCAAGCAGCGCCTTCTTCCGGCTTCAGATCAAACCGGCATTTGCGGGCGAGCGACCGCTTCCGGACGGTTCGATGCTTTGCGGCAGCATCGGCCATCCAGCCTTTCACGTCCTTGTCGAAAAAAGCAGGGCTTACGCTTCTGCTGATATCTTTCTGGAATGGAATGCCTATGACCGCCGCTTCTACCCCATCGAGCAGCACCAGTCCGTCGCTCCTCCGGCAGACGGGCAACCAGCGAATTCTGTCGATCCATTTTCCGCATCTGTCGGCCGATCGAGTGGCGCGGATTCGATGGGGCGCCTCCTGGCTTTCGCACGGGCGTCCTGATCATCCGCCCGTCGTTTTTGCCGCCAAGATCGACAATGCCATGCGGCTCGTCGCGCTCGACACGCTTGCCGAGCGGGTGGGTATGAAGCGGGGCCAGGGGGCGGCGGAGGCCCGCGCCATGTGCCCGTCGCTCGACGTGATCATTGATGACCCGGCGGCGGATCGGGCCTTTCTGGAGGGGCTTGCCGACTGGTGCGATCGCTATACGCCGCTGGTCGCGCTCGATGGAACGGATGGCTTGTTCCTCGACATCACCGGCTGCGCCCATCTTCACGGTGGCGAGAAGGCGCTTGTCGACGACGTGCTTTCGCGCCTCTTCCTGCTCGGCATCGAGGCGCGGGCGGTGATCTCCTCCTCTGCCGGTCTTTCCTGGGCGGTTGCCCGCTATGGCGATGCTGCCGTCATCCGGCCCGAGGATGCCGAAAGGGTCCTCGCGCCCTTGCCGGTCGCCGCGCTGCGCCTGCCGCCGGAAACCACCGCCCTGCTCGAGCGCGTCGGACTGAAGCAAGTCGGTGATCTTCTTCAGGCGCCGCGCGCGCCTCTGGCCCGCCGCTTCGGCCCTTCTCTTCTCCTGCGGCTCGATCAGGCGAGAGGCCACGAGGACGAGCCTCTCTCACCTCGTCTCCCCGTGCCGAGTTTTTCCGCCGAACGTCGGCTTGCCGAGCCGCTTCAGGAAGAAGAGCACATTCTTGAACTGGCACGCCATCTTTCCAACGATGTCCGCCTCTCCCTGGAGCGACATGGCGAAGGCGGGCGGCTGTTTGAGCTTCTCCTCATTCGTGTCGATGGCCGGGTATTCCGCGTTCAGGCGCATGCAGCCGTCCCCTTGAACGATGCCGATCGGATCGCGGCTCTCTTTCGCGAGCGATTGCAGGCGGTTCATGATGACCTTGATGCCGGATATGGTTTCGAGATCCTCCGGCTTTCGGTCCTTAGAAGCGAAAGGCTCGATCCTGCCCAAGAGGATTTTTCCGGAATTCCCGATGAAAGCCAGCCGCTGGCCGCCTTCGCCGACAAGCTATGTGCGCGCTTCGGGCCGGATTGCCTGACGTTTGCGACCCTTGCCGAAAGCCATCTGCCGGAACGCTCCGGCGGATTTGCTCCCTTGACGGATGTCGCGGCGATCATGGAACCTCGACCGGTCGATGAAAGAGCCTGTTCCGAAAACCGCCCGCTCCGGATTTTCACGCATCCTGAACTTGTCGAAGCGACGGCCGAAGTGCCTGAGGGCGCGCCGCGCAGCTTCAACTGGCGCAAGACCCAGTATCGCGTCGCCCGCGCCGAGGGGCCGGAGCGGATCGCCGCCGAATGGTGGATCGATGGAGAGGACCATCCCACGCGCGATTACTTCCGGGTCGAGGATCAGGAAGGCCGCCGTTTCTGGCTGTTCCGCGAGGGCCTTTACGGACGGGAGACCTCCTCGCCCCGTTGGTTCATGCACGGAGTTTTCGCATGAGTGCGGATCCTGTCTTCTACGAGCTTGGCGCACGCACGAATTTCTCCTTTCTCGAAGGAGCCGCGCCGGCGGAGGAAATGATCGTCTTCGCCAAGAAGGTCGGGCTTGCCGGCCTCGGCATCGCCGATCGCAACAGCGTCGCGGGGGTCGTCCGGGCCCATGCCAAGGCAAAGGTGGAGGGCTATCCTTTCCAGCCGGGCGCCCGCCTGGTTTTTGCCGACGGCACGCCGGATATCCTTGCCTATCCGAGAAACCGGAGGGGGTGGGGGCATCTGTGCCGCCTGCTCAGCACCGGAAACCTGCGCTCGAAGAAGGGTGACTGCACGCTTTATCTCGCGGATCTTTTGGAGTGGCAGGAGGATCTTTTGCTCATCGTCATGCAAGGCGAGGGGCGGCCGGCGCCCGAAACTATAGAAGCGCTCCTGGAGAAATTGCAGCAGCATGCGGGCAACAGGCTCTATCTCGGAATGACGCCGCGTTACGACGGCTTCGACCGGCATGATTTCGCCGTTCTTGCCACGCTCGCCCGGAAGAGCGGTGTCCGGCTTCTGGCCACCAATGACGCCCTCTATCACGATCCGCAGTACAGGCCGCTGGCGGATGTCGTCACCGCCATTCGGGAACATGTGACGATCGAGAGCGCCGGCTTCCTTCTTCAGAAGAATGCCGAGAGGCACCTGAAGGGACCGAAGGAAATGGCCCGGCTCTTCAGCGATTATCCCGAGGCGATCGACAATGCGCGCAAGTTCTTCAAGCAACTCGCCTTCAATCTCGACGAACTCAGCCATCAATATCCGGACGAAAACACTAAAGGCGAGACGCCGGCGCAAACCTTGAGGCGGCTTGTCGACGAAGGCGCGGAAGAACGTTATCCCGCCGGCGTGCCGGAAAAGGTGAAGCGGCAGATCGAATACGAGCTGGAACTCATCAACGACAAGAAATACGAGCCTTATTTTCTGACCGTCCATAAGCTTGTGAAGTTTGCCCGCAGCGAGAAAATTCTTTGTCAGGGGCGGGGGTCCGCGGCCAATTCGTCGGTCTGTTTCTGTCTCGGCATCACCGAGGTCGACCCGCAGAAGTTCACGCTCCTGTTCGACCGGTTCCTGTCGCGCGATCGCGACGAGCCGCCCGATATCGATGTCGACTTCGAGCACGAGCGTCGCGAAGAGGTTATCCAATATATCTATAGAACCTACGGCAGGGAGCATGCCGGTCTGACTGCCGCGGTCATCAGCTATAGGTCGCGCTCCGCCGGGCGCGAAGTCGCCAAGGCGTTCGGTCTTTCGGAGGATGTCCAGTCCGCTCTCGTCAGTTCGATCTGGGGCTGGGGAACCTCGCCCTTCACGGAGGAGCAGGCGAAGGGTGCGGGTCTCGATGCGTCGGAGCCGCTCACCAAGCGCGTTCTTGGCTATGCCAGCCTGCTCATGAACTTTCCGCGGCACCTGTCGCAGCATGTCGGCGGCTTCGTGATCACCCGCGACAGGCTCGACGAGGTGGTGCCGATCATGAACACGGCCATGCCCGATCGTTACATGATCGAATGGGACAAGGACGATCTCGACCAGCTGAAGATCCTCAAGGTCGACGTGTTGGCACTCGGCATGCTGACCTGCCTCGCCAAGGCCTTCAAGCTGCTGGAGGGGCATTACGGAGAGCCGAAAACGCTCGCCGAAATCTACGAGGATCATCAGGACCGCGTTTACGACATGATCTGCCGGGCCGATACGATCGGCGTCTTCCAGATCGAAAGCCGCGCGCAGATGAGCATGCTGCCCCGCCTCCAGCCGCGCGAAATGTATGATCTGGTGATCGAGGTCGCGATCGTTCGCCCGGGCCCTATCCAGGGCAACATGGTGCATCCCTATCTGAAACGACGCGAGGCACAGCGGGAAAGACAGGAGCCGGTCGAATATCCGAAACCGGAATTGAAGGCGGTCCTGGAAAGGACGCTCGGCGTGCCCTTGTTTCAGGAGCAGGCGATGCAGATCGCGATCACGGCCGCCGGTTTTTCACCCAGTGAAGCCGATCTCCTGCGCCGCGCCATGGCGACCTTCAAGCGGACCGGCACCATCCATACGTTCAAGCAGAAAATGATCGATGGCATGGTCAGGAATGGTTACGAGAAGGATTTTGCCGAGCGCTGCTTCAAGCAGATCGAAGGCTTCGGCGAATACGGCTTTCCCGAAAGCCATGCCGCCTCCTTCGCCTCCCTCGTTTATGCCTCGTCCTGGTTCAAGGCCTATTATCCGGATATCTTCTGCGCGGCACTCCTGAATTCGCAGCCGATGGGCTTCTATGCACCCGCACAGCTCGTGCGCGATGCCCGCGAACACGGGGTCAAGGTGCTGCCGGTCGACATCAATCACTCGAGCTGGGACGCTCTGCTCGAGGGTGGCGGCCCGTTCGACAGGAAGGCGCTCCATCCGCGTCATGCCGAAATGAAGAATGTGATCAAGACGCAAAAGGCGGTCCGGCTCGGTTTCAGGCTGGTCAAGGGGCTAAGGCAAAAGGATATGGATGCGCTCGTTGCGCGCCGGGGTAGGGGATACCGCTCCATCCACGATCTCTGGATACGCTCCGGGCTTACCCGCTCCGTTCTGGAGCGCCTCGCGGATGCGGACGCCTTCCGCTCCATCGGCCTCGACCGGCGCGGAGCTCTCTGGGCCGTGAAGGCCCTGGATGAGGCGTCGGCGGTCGAGCGCTTGCCGCTTTTCGATGGCGAGGGTTCTGCGGATCTGCGGGCCGAACCCGCGGTCACTCTGCCCGACATGCTTCCCGGGGAGCATGTCATCAACGACTACCGCTACCTGACGCTTTCGCTGAAAGCTCACCCTGTTTCCTTCATGCGGGGCGATTTCTCGCGAATGGGCATAGTTCCCAATCGCGATCTGGCTCAGACCGCAACAGGACGAAGGGTCACTGTCGCCGGCCTTGTGCTCGTTCGCCAGCGTCCGGGTTCTGCCAAGGGCGTCATCTTCATGACGATCGAGGACGAGACCGGCGTCGCCAACATCATCGTCTGGGAAAGAATGTTCGAGAAATACCGGGCGCAGGTCATGGGCTCGCGGCTTGTGAAGGTCCGTGGTCGCTTACAGAACGAAAGCGGTGTCATCCATGTGGTCGCGGAGCATGTCGAGGACATAACGCCCATGCTCGGCCTCTTGCGCAAGGAAGCACGGCGTTTCGGAGCCAACGACCGTACGGACGAGGCCTTGCGGCAGACGGCCGACGCCCGCGAAAAGAAAGCGCTTAAACAATTGCGCCTGGCCTTGCCCGCCCGCCCAAATCAGCACGTGGAAGCGACAAACGACGTGGCCGATGTCATGCCGAAAGGGCGCAACTTTCACTGAGCTTCGACGAGGCCGTCTCGGTATCTTCTCGGTTTCCGGCAGGTTTGCGCCGTACCGATCACTCCTGTGTAAAAATGTCGCAGGCGGCTGGCCCGAAATTGCAAGTTCTGGAAGAAAAATCGCCTCCTTAGAATCGGCTAATGTAATGAAAATACGATGATTCTTGTCAAGTTTAGAACCAGTCTAATATGCCCTTCAACTTTACGGGGAGGAGTTTTTTCTTGACGGCAAATATCCTCTTTTGCTTTATGCGAGAAATCAGGGCGTTGCGTTTGATAGGCAAGACGAGATGCTGGTTTGCAGCTGCAATTTCATCACTGAAAAAGAGATCGAAGATACGATCATCAGCCTCCTCGACGAAGACTGTTGGCAGCTGATCGTTCCGGCAAAAGTCTATCACGCGATGGAAAAGCGCGGCCGTTGCTGCGGCTGCTTCCCGAACGTCGTCGACATCATCATCCGCACCACCGAGGAATATCACGCCCGTCGCGACTCGACGGAAGCCGAGATATTTGATTTCATGATCCGCCTAAAACAATTCCACGAGGAAAACCGGAGGGCGGATCTTGAAAGGCGACAAAAAGGTCATCGAGCAGCTTAACGAAGCGCTCTTTCTCGAACTCGGTGCCGTCAACCAGTATTGGCTGCATTACCGCCTCCTCGAAGACTGGGGTTACACGCTGCTTGCAAAAAAAGAGCGTGAGGAATCCATCGAGGAAATGCACCATGCCGACAAGCTCATCGACCGCATCATCTTCCTTGAGGGCCATCCAAACCTGCAGACGGTCGCGCCGCTGCGGATCGGGCAGAACGTCAAGGAAGTGCTGAAGGCCGACCTCGCCGGCGAGTATGATGCGCGCAAGGCCTACAAGAATTCCCGCGATGTCTGTCACGCGGCCGGCGACTATGTCTCGATGAAGCTCTTCGAGGAACTGCTCGCAGACGAGGAAGGCCATATCAACTTCCTCGAGTCGCAGCTTCAGCTGCTCGACGCGATCGGCGAGGAGAAGTACGGGCAGCTCAACGCCGCCCCCGCCAACGAAGCCGAGTAAGCGTTGATCTTTCTCCGACGCGAGCGCCGCGCGCCTTTCAAAGGCGCGCGGCGCCTTTTCTTTACCGGTCGAACTGGGCCTCGCCTGGCCGCCGCCCGCAGGCGGAAAGAAGGTTCCGGCAGCAGGATCAGCGGAGAAACGCGGGCGGAAAATCGCCCATTCCTCAACGCACCAGATGGGAGAAGGCGGCAACGACTTCCTCATACACCTTGCGTTTGAAGGGCACGATCAAATGCGGCAATTCATGCATCGGCTTCCATTCCCAGGCATCGAATTCCGGATCGTGGCCACCGGGCGGTGGATTGATGGCGATTTCGCTTTCGTCGCCTTCAAAGCGGAAGGCATACCAGCGCTGCGTCTGCCCGCGATATCTGCCTTTAAGGCCGATCCCGATCAATTGCGGCGGCAGATCGTAGTTGATCCAGTTTGGGGCCTCCGCAAGCAGTGAGACAGAGTGAATGCCGGTCTCCTCGTAAAGCTCGCGGTAAGCGGCCTTGAGTGGATCCTCGCCCTCGTCGATCCCGCCCTGGGGCATCTGCCAGCGTTGCGGCGAGCCGTCATATTCCGAATTGCCGACGGCGATCCGGTGGCCCGCCCAGACGAGACCTTCGCGGTTCAGGACCATGACGCCGACGCAGCGCCGGTAGGGCAGGTCTCCCGCCTTGACCACCTTGCTCTTTTCCTTGCTCATACTGACTTCCTTTTCCGCCCCGGGGCTTTACCGGCCCGCATACCCGATGCGACGGCCATAGCGATCGCAGCGCCTACAGCGCCGCGCGTCTTATCAGACGCGCAAAGGTCGCTGTAGCTGAAATGCTGCATGTCTTTGTCCTTGAATCGAAGTCGATTCAAAGAGACATGCAGTAGCAACCGCTCAAGCGGGAACGCTGCCTCTTTCGCCCCGCTTACCTCAATTTTGTTGCGGATCGTTGACGAGCGCCGAAACGCCGACGAATTCGATGCCGCGTCCGCCGGCTTCCTGCATCCATTCTGCGATCGCTGCCACGCTTTCCTCGAAGGCGGAGGCGACGCCGATCGCCGTGCCGTTGCGCCTTGCGACGCGCTCGAGGTCGTCGAGCTTACGCAGGATCGCGCTCCGGCTGAGTTCGCTGTCGACGATGAGATCGGCAAAGCCGTGGGGCACGTCGAAGGCGCCGGCGAGTGTCCCCGAGAGCGATTGCGCCGACGTACCGTCGTCGAGAAAGAGCAGTCCGCGCTTGCCGATGTCGCGCATCACCGGCTCAAGCGCGTCGGCGTCGGCAAGGAAACGTCCGCCGAGATAGTTCATGATACCGGTGTAGTTGGTAATCTGGCCCATGCTCCGGTGCAGTTCGGCGAGGTTCTTCGTGGCGCTGAGAGAAACGCGCAGTGCACGCGGACCCGGATCATTGTCCGGATAGTCGAACGGCTCCATCGGTATCTGCAGCAGGATCTCGTGGCCGTCGCGTCGCGCGTCCTGCATCCAGCGCTGCAGGCTGTTGCCGGCGGCCGCGAGGCCGAGCGTCACCTCCGGCGGAAGACCTTGGATCGCCCGCTGCGTTCCGGTCTGGCTGAGGCCGAGGCCGCCGACGACGAGTGCGATGCGGGTGCCGCGTGTGCCGGACCAGGGGCGCGCGTATTGATCCATCGGTTTCAGCCCATCGGGACCGACGACAGGCAGCCGGCCCTGCGGGCCATCCTCCAACAGGTCCTCGTTCGGCAGCGCCGCCATGCGCGGATCCTGACCGCGAACGGGTCCGACATTGATAAATGCCGGGCCGTCGCTCTCGCGCGATCTCGGCGTGTACTTCGTCACCGTCGCCCCATCATTGGTCAGCATCTCTTCCACGTGAGCGCCGGAAAGCGCAGCGTCCGGGCGAAGAGGGCTTTTCCGTCTTCCCGCGGCCTCAGTCGTTCCGGCCGTTGCGGATGTCTCTCCGGCAGAGATCGCGCCTTTCGCGGCGAGTTCCGGCGCCTCGGGCGCACGGGTGAGGTCGTCGGGAAACAAGGCGCTCCATGCGGAAAGGCCGACGACGGTGACGGCACAGAGGCTCACGAATGAATAGCCGAGGAGGCTGCGAAAGTCGCGCCGACGCGCAGGCCTGACCTTCCGGTTCTGGCCAAGTGGGGCATTGAGATCGGTTCCCAAACGGAGCCTCGGTCGACGTGAAGGAAATTGCCTGTGAAGAATGCCGCTCACGAAGAATCATCGGATCCTCGCTGCTTTACCGCTGCATAATATAAAGGCGCCGGGTTGAACAGCCCGGCGCCTATGTTCACGAATTTCCTGCAGCGTTGTGCGTCTTTTCAGACGCACAAAAGGTCGCTGTAGCACCCTGAGCCACTGCTTGTTCTTATCCTTAAATCGGTTCTGATTTAAGGAAACATGCAGCAGCCTTACTTCTTGAGCTCGGCCTGCTCCGGATTGGCCGGGAAGGTCGGATCCGTCTTCTTGCCGCGCAGGAGATCGAGCGCGTAGTTGAGCTGAATATCGTCCTTGGCTTCCGGCGGGACGAAGGCGACAGAGCCCGAGCCCTCATCCGTCTCGTTCTGCCCCGGGATATGGCCGCGCAGGTCGGATTCGCCCTGTGCTTCCACCTTGCCCAGGAGTTCCGGCGGCAACGGCTGCTCGACCTTGATGTCCGGCGTGATGCCAGTGCCCTGGATCGACTTGCCGGAAGGCGTGTAATAGAGCGCTGTCGTCAGACGCAGCGCGCCGGCATCGCCGAGCGGAATGATCGTCTGAACCGACCCCTTGCCGAAGGAGCGGGTGCCGAGGACGGTGGCGCGCTTCAGATCCTGAAGGGCACCGGCAACGATTTCCGATGCTGATGCCGAACCGCCGTTGACGAGCACGATGACCGGCTTGCCGTCGGCGAGATCGCCCGGCGTTGCATTGAAGCGACGGGTCTCGTCGGGGTTGCGGCCTCGGGTCGAGACGACCTCGCCGCGCTCAAGGAAGGCGTCCGAAACATTGATCGCCTGGTCGAGCAGCCCGCCCGGATTGAGGCGCAAGTCGAGCACGAAGCCTTTCAGCTTGTCTGCCGGAACTTCCGACTTGATCTTCTCGATACCCTTCTTCAGGTCGTCGAAGGTCTTCTCGGTGAAGGAGATGACACGCAGGTAGCCAACGTCGCCTTCGGTGCGGAATTTCACCGCGCGAACGGCGATCACGTCGCGCACGATCGTCAGTTCGATCGGCTTTTCGGCGCCCTTGCGCAGAATGGTCAGCTTGATCGGCGTGCCGACGGCGCCGCGCATCTTGTCGACCGCTTCCTCGAGCTTCAGACCGCGAACGTCCTGACCGTCGATCTTCGAGATGAAGTCGCCGGCAAGCACGCCGGCGCGCGCAGCAGGCGTATCGTCGATCGGGCTCGTCACCTTGACGAGATCGTCTTCCATGGTCACTTCGATACCGAGACCGCCGAATTCACCGCGCGTCTGAGTGCGCATATCCTCGGCGTCCGTCGAGTTCATGTAACTCGAATGCGGATCGAGAGAGGAGAGCATGCCATTGATGGCATTCTCGATCAGTTTGTCGTCCTGCGGGGGCGTCACATATTGCGCCCGCACGCGCTCGAAAACGTCGCCGAAGATCGCCAGTTCGCGGTACGTCGACGAATTGGCAGCCACGGCCGGAATGGTCGCCGAATAGACGACGCCCATCGCCGTCGCACCCATCAGCGCCCCGACCAGAACAAGTGAAGCTCTACGTATCATTTCGCGCCTTTCCAACCTCTGCTGCGGACCACCACGGTCGGGAATCAACCGGTTTTCCGTCTTTCCGGAATTCAATGTAAAGCGTTGGCCTGTCTGTTTCCAGCGCCAAGGCCGCTGCACTCGCCACTCTTTTTGCACCCATTGTCGCCAGCGGCTCCCCTGCCACGACGAACTGTCCCGGCCGGACACTGACGTTTTCCATTCCCGACAGAACGATATGGTACCCATCGCCGGGATTAAGAATGATCATCTGCCCGTAGCTGCGGAAACTTCCGGCGTAGACGATCCACCCGTCCGCCGGCGTGGTCACCAGTGCGCCTGCATTGGTTTCCAGCATGATGCCTTGCAGCGAATGCCCGGTGCCGTCGGCATCGCCAAACTGCCGCAGGAGCGTCCCCGCGACGGGATAGGCAAGCCTTTCCCGCAACTCCGAAAATACGTATGCGGGCGCAATGCGGTTTTTGTCGGGCACCGCGCTGCGGGCGAGTTCACGTGCGGCCTCCCGTTCTGCCTCGTTCATCCGTCGGCGTTCCTCTTCTTGCGCACGGGCCGCCTCGGCGGCTTCGCGTACGGAGGAGATCTCGTTCTCGAGCGACGAGATCAAACCCTCGAGGTTGGTCGCCTGCGAGGCCAGCTCGCCTGCCTTGCGCTGCTCGGCCGCAAGTTCGTTCGCATTCTGCTGTCGCAACTTTTCCTTTTCGGCCACCAGCATCGACATGCGGCGCTCTTCTTCGACATTGGCCGTCATTGCAGCCGTCAGTTCCTCTCGCTGCTTTCCAATGCCGCTGCGAATGTCCGCAAGCGCCTTCAGGTCGGCGACGAGACTATCGGTCTGTTCGCGTATCTCCGGCACAACGGCGCCGAGGAGGATTGCACTGCGAACGGAGGCCAGCGCGTCCTCCGGCGTGACCAGGATGGCCGGCGGCGGATTTCGCCCCATGCGCTGAAGGGCGGCAAGCACTTCGGCAAGCAAGCCGCGCCGGGCGCGAAGAGACAGCCGCACCACGTCCTCTTTCACGCGCAGGTCATTAAGCTTTTTCTCGCCGTCGGCAATCTGCTGCTCGAGCCCTTGCCGCTTGCTCGCTGAATCGACGATTGCCGCCCGGAGCGTCTCGTTGCTCTTGTCGATCTCGGCGATCGTTTGTTCGAGCGCTTCGGCCCGCTCGCGCGACAGCGTGATCGTCCTCGAGAGCGCTTCGAGCTCGCTGCGCGTGCTATCGCGCCGGAGCGCCAGACCGGCGGCGGGGTCCGGCGGTCCCTGTTCTTTCGAGGTCTCGGCGGGAGGCGCCTCGACAGCTGCATCCTGGGCAGTGGCCGGCGCAATCACGCCAAGCAGAAGGGTCAATGCCACGACACCGCGTCCGATCCGCCGTGCGTCACGCACGGACCACCCCAAATCGGCTCGTTTCTCTCGGCGCGTCATCCGGCCCGATACTTCCCTGCAAAAATAAGTGCGGAAACCCTAATCTGATTTGGCTGGAGCGACCAACACATAATCATGTTATCGCATGCCTGCGGACCTGCCGGGCAGCTCACGCGAACTCAGTCAAGCGCGGTGATAGGGGTGGCCCGACAGGATCGTGACGGCGCGGTAGAGCTGTTCGGCGATGAGAATGCGCACGAGCTGGTGCGGCCAAGTCATCTTGCCAAGGCAAAGGATTGCGTCGGCGCGCGCATGGAGCGCCGGATCAAGGCCATCGGCGCCGCCGATCGCGATCGTCAGATCGCGTTTTCCGCTATCCCTGAAGGAGCCGAGCAGCGAAGCGAAAGCTTCCGAATCGATCACCTTTCCGCGTTCATCGAGCAGTACAAGCAGGCTGCCGTCGGCGAGCACCTTTTCGAGCTGAGCGGCTTCCTCGCGCTTGCGCGTCTCCGCGTTCGCGGCCCGGCTTTCGCCCACTTCCACGACCCGGGCGAGCTCCAGGCCAACCGCCGGCCCCGCCTTGGCGAAGCGGTCGAGATAACGGCCCGCGAGGTCCTTTTCCGGGCCCGTCTTGAGACGGCCGACTGCGAAGAGCCCGATACGCACGACCCGATCATCCCCACCGGTGCCAGATCGATCCTGCGATCCGACTGGCAAAACCACTCTCGCCGCCATCAGGCCCGTCGGGCGATGACAGCCGCATTTTCATTCGACACCGGCGCTGCCGCTCCGCCCTGAGGTGACGGGTCAGGCTCGGGCGGCGCGTCTCAGTGCAGGGTACCGTCCTCGATTTCCGGGGCAGCCCACATCTTTTCGATGTTGTAGAACTCCCGGATTTCCGGCCGGAAAATGTGAACGATCACATCGCCGGTGTCGATCAGCACCCAGTCGCCACCTTCAAGACCTTCGACGCGGGAATTGCCAAACCCTTCGTCCTTCAGGTCCGTGATCAGGTGGTCGGCAATCGCCATCACATGCCTGTTCGATCGCCCGGAGACAACGACCATGAAGTCTCCCAGCGCCGATTTTCCGGCAATGTTGATGGTGACGATATTTTCTGCTTTCGAGTCCTCTAGGCTTTCGAGGACCAGGTTAAGCGCACGGATAGCGGCTTCGTCGCTTGATCCCGTGCTGCGCGGGTATGCGGTTGCCGCATAACCCTTGGCGTGTACTGTTGTCAGGGTTTTTCCTTTCTAAAAGAACAGAACAGGCACTTCCGATTCGATGATCAGGATCGAACCGTCCGTAAATGTAGGCACCAAACCATGTGGGTTTCAAGACGCGAGAAATGAATCATCGGAATTCACGCTGATTTCACCACTGCCTGTTGCCCTAAATCGAAGCCGATTAAGGAAGCAGCAGCAACTCAAGGCGCTACAGCGACCTTTGCGCGTCTGATGAGACGCGCGGCGCTGTCGAGCGAAGCGCCGTGGAACTGAGCGGCGAGCGCGGCCCATGAATGAATGTCCAGGCGGGTGCGGCGTGGAAGGCGAGCGACAGGGCATCGTCCTCGTCGATGCGGGCATAATCGAAAGTCCGGGCCATGCGCGAGGAAAGATAGGCCAGCGTCGAGCCCGGCCGGTCGACAACCGCGATCGGAAAGGTCGAGACGATCTTGCGCCAGTTCTGCCAGCGGTGGAAATTCTTGAGGTTGTCCGCGCCCATGACCCAGACGAAGCGCACGTCGCGATTGCGTGCGCGCACGATTTCGAGCGTGCGCGCCGTATAGCTCTGGCCGAGCGCCTGCTCGAAAGCCGTAACCTTGATGCGCGGATTGGGAGCGATTTTCTCGCTAAGCGCGATGCGTTCAGCCAGCGGCGCGAGATCGTTGTGGTTCTTCAACGGATTGCCGGGCGTCACGATCCACCAGAGCTGGTCGAGACCGAGCTTGCGCAGCGCCGTATCGGCGACAAGGGCGTGGCCTTCATGAGGCGGGTTGAACGACCCGCCGAAGAGGCCGACCTTCATCCCGCTTTCGACATGCGGCATGCGCAGGTAGCGCGCGTTCACTTGAGGGTGGATCACGTCAGGACCGCACCTGTCCCGTGCCGCGCACGCGGTATTTGAACGAGGTCAGCTGTTCGACGCCGACGGGACCGCGCGCATGCATCTTGCCGGTGGCGATTCCGATCTCGCCGCCCATGCCGAACTCGCTGCCGTCGGCAAACTGCGTCGAGGCATTGTGCAGGAGGATGGCGGAATCGATCTCCGAGAAGAAGCGTTCCACCGCGGCCGGATCTTGCGCGATGATCGCTTCGGTATGGGCCGATGACCAGGTGTTGATATGGTCGATGGCGCCGGAAATGCCGTCGACCAGCTTCGCCGAAATGATCGCGTCGAGGTATTCGGTCGCCCAATCCGCGTCGGTCGCGGGCTTCAGACCCGGCAGCAGCTGTTCCAGCTCTTTCGAGACCCTGACTTCGCAGCCGGCTCCAACGAGCGCTTGCAGCAGCGGCTTCGCAAAGCGATCTGCGGCGTAGCGGTCGATCAGCAGCGTTTCGGCAGCGCCGCAGATGCCGGTGCGGCGCATCTTGGCGTTGACGACGATCTTCTTCGCCATGTCGAGATCGGCCGAGGCATCGACGTAGATGTGGCAGAGGCCTTCGAGATGCGCGAAGACCGGGACCCGCGCCTCGTTCTGGACTCGGGCGACGAGGCTTTTTCCTCCGCGCGGCACGATGACGTCGATCGCGCCGTTGAGCCCGGACAACATGGCGCCGACGGCGGCGCGGTCGGCGACCGGCACCATCTGGATCGCATGTTCCGGAAGGCCCGCGGCCTTCAGCCCCTCGACCAGGCAGCCATGGATCGTCCGCGACGAATGAAAACTGTCGGAGCCGCCGCGCAGGATCACCGCATTGCCGGCCTTGAGGCAGAGCGCGCCGGCGTCGGCCGTGACGTTGGGCCGGCTTTCGTAGATCACGCCGATCACGCCGAGCGGCGTGCGCACGCGTTCGATATGCAGCCCGTTCGGGCGATCCCATTCGGCGATCACGTCGCCGATCGGATCCTTGAACGCGGCGATGGCGCGGATGCCATCGGCCATGTCGCGGATGCGGTCCCGGTTGAGTGTGAGACGATCGATGAAGGCCTTGGCGACGCCGGTTTCCCGGGCGTTTTCAAGATCGACCGCATTGGCCGCGAGGATTTCGTCGGTCCTGGCGACGATGGCGTCCGCCATGGCAATCAGCGCCGCGTGCTTGCGCTCGGCGCTGGCAATGGCGAGCGGGCGGCTTGCCGCCTTGGCCCGGCGGCCGATTTCCAGCATGACGCTGTTGACGTCCTCGCCGTTCTTTGCCGCGTCAGGCATGAACCTCGCCTTTCCTCTCGTCGTTTCCATCATCCAGCCGCGCCCCGGCGGGACCCGTCATCACCAGATCGTCGCGGTGCACCATCGCGGTGCGGCCGGGATAGCCGAGGATCGCGGCGATCTCGGCCGACCTCTTGCCGGCGATCTGGCGCGCCTCGTCGGCATCGTAGCCGGCGAGGCCGCGAGCGATTTCGCGGCCGGACATGCCGAGGATCGCAATCGTGTCGCCACGGCTGAAGCTGCCCGTCACCTGCCGGACACCGGCCGGCAGCAGGCTCTTGCCGGAGCGCAAGGCAGTTTCGGCGCCGGCGTCGATTGCAAGCGAGCCGGCCGGCAGCAGCTGCCCGGCAATCCAGGTCTTGCGCGCCGTGACCGGCGAGCCGGCCGGCGCGAACCAGGAGGAACGGGCGCCGGACTCGATCGCGTTCAGCGGATGCTCCGGCTTGCCCGAGGCGATGATCATCGCACAACCAGCCGTCGTTGCGATCTTGCCGGCGTCGATCTTGGTACGCATGCCGCCGCGCGAAAGCTCGGAAGCCGCACCCCCGGCCATCGCCTCGATCTCGGGTGTGATCTCAGCGATCGTGTCGAGGAAGCGTGCGTTGGGGTCGAGATGCGGCGGGGCGGTGTAAAGGCCGTCGATATCGGAGAGCAGCACGAGCAGATCGGCGCCGACCATCGTCGCCACCCGGGCGGCAAGCCGGTCGTTGTCGCCATAACGGATTTCGGTGGTCGCAACCGTGTCGTTTTCGTTGATGATCGGCACGGCACCGAGCTTCAGCAACTGGCTGATCGTCGCTCGGGCATTGAGGTAGCGGCGGCGCTCTTCCGTGTCACCGAGCGTCAGCAGGATCTGTCCTGCGATGATCTGATCGGTCGAGAGGCTTTCCGACCAGGCGCGCGCCAATGCGATCTGGCCGACGGCGGCGGCGGCCTGGCTTTCCTCGAGCTTCAACGCGCCCGCCGGAAGGTCCAGCACCGTTCGCCCGAGCGCAATGGCACCGGAAGAGACGACGAGCACCTCCACGCCCTTCGCCTTCAGTCCGGCAATGTCGGCGCACATGGCGTCGAGCCAAGCCTTTTTCAGCCCGGATTTGCGATCGACCAGCAGCGCCGACCCGATCTTGATGACGACCCGGCGGTATTTTTGCAGCGGCTTGCGGGTCTTTGTCATTCTAGGCGCTCTCTTCTCCGGCCTTGGCTGCGGAAATGATGCTGCGAAGCGCCCGGAGCGCTTCGGTCATGCCCTTGCCGGTGACCGCCGAAATCAAAAGCGGCGGCGACCCGCAGGCCTTGGCGAGCGCCTTGGCCTTGACCTTCAACTCATCCTCATCGAGCACGTCGATCTGTGCCAGTGCGACGATTTCCGGCTTGTCCTCCAGCCCGCCGCCATAGGCCTCGAGCTCGTGCTTCACTGTCTTGTAGGCCTTGGCGACATCCTCTTCCTGCGCCGAGACGAGATGCAAGAGCACGCGTGTACGCTCGACATGGCCGAGGAAGCGGTCGCCGATACCGATACCTTCATGGGCGCCCTCGATCAGGCCGGGGATGTCGGCGAGGATGAACTCCTGGCCATCGATCGTGGCGACGCCGAGATTGGGGTGGAGCGTCGTAAAGGGATAGTTTGCGATTTTCGGCCGGGCACGGGTGCAGGCGGCGAGAAAGGTCGATTTACCGGCATTCGGCAGGCCGACGAGGCCGGCATCCGCAATCAGCTTCAGCCGGAGCCAGATCGTCTTTTCCTCGCCTTCAAGGCCTGGATTGGCCCAGTTCGGCGCCTGGTTGGTGGAGGATTTGAAATGGGCGTTGCCGAAACCGCCATTGCCGCCGGCGGCCAGCCGATAGCGCTGGCCCTCCGCCACCATGTCGACGATCAGCGTTTCGTTGTCTTCCTCGAAAATCTGCGTGCCGACCGGCACTTTCAGCGTCACGTCGGCGCCGCCGGCGCCGGTGCGATTGCGGCCCATGCCGTGCATGCCCGTCTTCGCCTTGAAGTGCTGCTGGTAGCGGAAGTCGATCAGGGTGTTGAGACCATTGACGGCCTCGACCCAGACGTCGCCGCCGCGGCCGCCGTCTCCGCCGTCCGGCCCGCCGAATTCGATGAATTTCTCGCGGCGGAACGAGACCGCGCCTGCGCCGCCGTCCCCCGACCGGATATAGACTTTCGCTTCGTCGAGAAATTTCATGTGGCTGCCATCTGTTCGGTAATATTCGCCGCCATCGATATAGGTGCTTCCTCGGGAGGTCAAAGATTATCGTGCGGTTTCTTGGCTATCACAATCAATAGAGCGTCGGTCTCGATGGCACTTCGACCCGGCGCGCATCGCCGCCTCTCTCGATCATGTCGACATCATCGCGCCGCGGGAAAAGACGCGCATCTTTCGCTGCGACGGCGATGCCGTGTCTTCGGAAAACCCCGCGAAGGTCGCTGTAGCACTTTGAATTGCTGCATGTGCAGTACCTTCGCGGGTCTCTCCTTCAGTTCGGCCGGCGCAGATCCGCCGCTGTCAGCCGGGTCTCGATATGCGCGACCATGGCATTGCGGGCGAGCGCATAGATCTGGCTGCAGCCGGTGATCCTGAAGCCGAGCTTCTCCTGCACCCGCAAGGAGCCGGGATTGTCGGCAAAGACGCCCGAGTGGAGCACCGTCTCCGGCATGCGCCGGAAGAAGCGCTCGATGGCCGCATGGACCGCCTCGCTCGCCAGACCCTTGCCCCAATAGAACCGGTTCAGCCAGTAGCCGACATGCCACTGACCGTGCCGGAGCTCGATACCGACGCAGCCGATATGGACGTCATCGCCCGTGGTGATGGCGAGCGTCCAGTCGGGCAGGACATTGGCCGCCTGGCGGTTCAGCCAGTCGAGCGCGTCCTGGTGGTCATAGGGCGCCGGGACGCGCGCCAGCATGCGCGCGACCTGGAAATCGCCGAGCGACTGGGCGATCGCTTCGGCATCGGCAAGTCGGTGCGGCCTGAGCCGCAACCGCTCCGTCTCGATGACGGGGCAAGGGCCGGGATCAGGACGGACGATGATCCGCGACCGTTCGGAAACGAGCGCGTTCATCGCATGCCTCCCCAGCTTCTCAGCGAAACCCAGGTCTTGCGGTCGAGCCGGTACCATTCGACGGACATCATGCCGCCCAGCGCCAGACTGTCGACCATGCCGGAGCCCTGGAACTGGAAGCCGCACTTCTGTATGACACGGCGCGAGGCGATATTCATGACCCGGCAGCGCGCATCGATCTGGTCGATGTCGCGGGTGCGGAAGGCCATGTCCGTCAGCGCCTGTGCCGCCTCGGTGGCGTAGCCCTGGTTCCAATAGGGTTCACCCAGCCAGTAGCCGAGCTCCGCCGTCTTGCCGTCGGGATGCGGCTCTATACCGCAGCAACCCAGGAATGCGCCATTGTCCGCCTTGGTAATCGCGTAGACGCACTTGCCAATCGTGCCGGCTTTTGCGCGTCGCACGAAATCGGCCGCATCCGCCGTGGTGTAGGGATGCGGCATGCGCGAGACCATGGTGGCGATATTGGCGTTGTTGGCAAGATGGGCAAGGGCGTCGATATCGTCTTCATGGGGAGCGCGCAAAACGAGCCGTGGTGATAACAATATCGGGCAATCGGTCCTTGACCGCTGAGGCCTCAGCCTTTGTTCGGGAGACCGGGATTGGTCTTCCCTCAAGAGCTCGGTTTGCATGGTTCTTCCTCCAGACATGCGAAAAGGGGAGTTGGGTATTGCCCCATCTCCCCTTTGAAGTCTGGCTTTTGAACCTTGCGGGTGCATCAGCCGGGTCGATGAGACGCCGGCTGTTTTAGAGCGCTACCGGCTTATTCCGCTGCTTCCGCTTTCGGCATTACAGACACGTACACGCGGCCATTGGCCTTCGTACGGAAGTCCACGTTGCCTGCCGTAAGCGCAAAAATCGTATGGTCCTTGCCGAGGCCGACATTGGCGCCCGGATGCCACTTCGTGCCGCGCTGGCGCACGATGATGTTGCCTGCAATGACGGTTTCGCCGCCGAACTTCTTCACGCCAAGGCGCTTGGACTCAGAATCGCGACCGTTGCGCGACGAACCGCCAGCTTTCTTGTGTGCCATTGGTGTTCTCCTTTAAACCTTCGATCCCAAACTCAGTTTGCAGCAGCTTCAGCGGCGGCTTCGGTCTTCTTCGAAGACTTCTTCGCCTTGCCGCCGGCAGCAGCGATGTCCAGGATGCGGACGGTCGTCTGATGCTGGCGATGGCCGCGCGAGCGCTTGGAGTTCTGGCGGCGGCGCTTCTTGAAGGCGATGACCTTCTTGGCGCGGCCCTGTTCCACAACTTCGGCGCTGACAACGGCACCTTCGACAAACGGAGCACCGATGGTGGCATCGGCGCCGGCGCCGACCATCAGGATCTCGGTGAATTCAATCTTGTCGCCTTGAACGCCTTCCAGCTTTTCGATGGTGATGACGTCGTTGGCCGCCACGCGGTACTGCTTACCGCCGGTCTTGATGACTGCGAACATTCTTTATCCTTTCATGTTCGGTCCGGCTCATTACCTCAAAGGGCAAGGCCGTCTTTTTATCAGTCGCTACATTGAGCGGAGCGCCTCGGAAAACCCTTGACCTCCACCAGGTGGGTGGGCACAAACTCTTACCCGTCGCGGTGCGGGCAGACCACACCACTTCATTGCGCGGATTACGGGAATCGTTATTCCCTGTCAAGGCGAAAGGCGCGGCCAAGCAAGATATTCTTTCAGCGGCCCC
Source organism: Sinorhizobium sp. 7-81 (assembly GCF_030124405.1). Classification (NCBI taxonomy): domain Bacteria; kingdom Pseudomonadati; phylum Pseudomonadota; class Alphaproteobacteria; order Hyphomicrobiales; family Rhizobiaceae; genus Sinorhizobium; species Sinorhizobium sp. 7-81. Next base: position 291,075 of record NZ_JASKLT010000005.1, read on the forward strand.
TTGTCAGGGCCCAAATCTGCCGCTATGAACCCGACCGCGCCGACAAAGCGCCAACCGGCCCCGCGGAGAGGTGGCAGAGTGGTTGAATGCACCGCACTCGAAATGCGGCATGGGTGCAAGCCCATCGGGGGTTCGAATCCCCCCCTCTCCGCCATCTATCGCCATGTTTTTTCGGCTAGCGTATTCGGCCCATCAGTAAAACGTTGGCCGGCGCGTGGTCGGCACCTGTGAATCTATATTGCCAGCTGAGCTTTCATGAGCCTCCATGAACATACACGCGGACATCCAGTTCCGGATCCGTGATACCTGCCAAAGCGCATGAGTCCTTTCAACCCCGCCTGACAGGCGGAGAGAGGAAGACGCATGTCTCGCGATAGCGAAGGTTCATTGTTTCCAGCAAATTCCCAATCAGCAAGAACTCGATGCAATCGCGTCGGGCGCAACTGATCCTCATCCGCCGAAGGAAAAATGACCCTCGACGCGTCTGCGTCTCTCGCAACCACCCTGGCCAATTGGATCAAGTACGGTCTGCGGTCCATAGAGGCAGATCAGCGGCTCCTCCGTGGCGAAGACGTGAACGGCTTCCATCACAAGCGTCGTACCGGGGCAAAGCGTGCGTGCCGTCTCGATGAGGTGTACTGCGTCTCATGCAAGAACAAGCACTCCATGATCGACGAGGACATTGCCGCCAGCCTGGGCGCCGTGGCAGCTTCGTGTGTCGATGGAATGGCCCTAGGGCAAAGGGCGGGCACACAAATGGCCAATCTCGGAAGAATGGGATGTCATTCAAAGGCTGCGCTCCACCAATCCCAGACGCGAGACTCCCGGCTAATGTGTTCCGGTTCTCCCTACTGGAATAGGGCAGAATCCCACATTCGCATCCGTAAGCTCGCCGACCTTGCGCGCGGAACAGGGCAAGCCGCCTAAGCCAAAGGAGCTATCCTGAGCTAGGTCACAGGGTCGAATTAATGAATTTGGGGGATGCCCTAATCCCTTTTTGAAGCTCGCTGCTGCCAACCGGCTTTGCTACCCTAAGCAAGGTGTTTGCGGATCATCAGTGCCGTGCGCATGGCCTTCGTGCCAGCCGCGCATGGACGGAAGGATCAGAAATGGATCTTGTTCAGAGATCCAAGGCCGCGTGCGACCGCCCTGCATTCCTCTGTAGGAGCCGAACCTTGGGAAGGCCCCGGACCCGGCAGGTGCCGGTTGGTGCCGCCCTGAGCCTCATCCCGTTCTGCCTTATTATGTTGCTTGGATCGCCCGCAAGAGCAACTGACGACAGGCTATCCCTGCAAGACACAGTCGAGATGCCAGCGGTCGGTCTGCGTGCGAGTGAACTGACGGAACCGATAGCCAAGCGCTTGCACCCCGAAAGCGGCAGCCAGGGAACTCCGGCCACGACGGTACTGCGACGAACGCCGGCGCCTGAAGGGCCGTCATCGCGCGCCGCCACCGCTGTCGCGCGGCGCCCGACGGGTGAGCAACCGCGCATCGAGGAGCCGTCGGCGACGGAACTGTCGCAAGCTCTCGCGCAAGAACGCTCAAGGGTCAAAGCTTTACTTCGCGATCTGGCGGCCGCTCGCGCGGAGCTCGAAACGGTTCGCGGAGAAGCGCGAGCTGCCCGTCGGGCCGACGAGAAAGACGCGTTCCTGCACAAACAAGGCCTCGCTGTGGAGCGTCAACTGGTTGCCACCTTGACGCAGGAACTCAGTGCCGCATGGGCCGATCTCAAAGCTATGAGCGTTCAACTCGAGCAGTCAGCGAACGCGGCGGTCAGAGCACGGGAGGCTGCGGAAGCAGCGGTCAACAAGGCTCATGAGGTGGCTGAGAGCGAACGTGCTAAGACTGACGCATTGGAGCAAGAGCTGCTCGCTGCGCGCAAGGAAGTCGCCGCCATAAAGGATGCTGCGCCAACGGCTCGTGGTGAGCGTGAGGAAATTCTCCGGCGGGACCTGGCGGCGGCCAGAAGGGAGCTGGATGCACTACGGCGCGCCGCCGCCACCGCTGACGCTCAGGCACAAAGTGCGGCCGACAGGGCGGCCGAAGACCGTCAAGCCGCTGAAGAACAGCGCCGACGAGCCGAGGGGCTCTCACGCGATCTGGTAGCGGCCGGAAGGGAGCTGGATGCACTACGGCGCGCCGCCGCCACCGCTGACGCTCAGGCACAAAGTGCGGCCGACAGGGCGGCCGAAGACCGTCAAGCCGCTGAAGAACAGCGCCAACGAGCCGAGGGGCTCTTACACGATCTGGCGGAGGCCAGAAGCGAGCTTGATGCAACACGGCGCGCCGCCGCCGCCGCTGACGCTCAGGCAAAACGAGCGGCCGAGAGTGCGGCCGAAGACCGTCAAGCCGCTGAAGAACAGCGCCAACGAGCCGAGGGGCTCTCACGCGATCTGGTGGCGGCGCTGCACGAGATGCAGGATTTCCGGGCCAAAGCCGCTGGGGCAATCCGATCAAAGGCTGCCGCGCTCAGAGCGCGACACGTCGCGGAGGCATCTCTAGCCGCCGCGAGGCGAGCGCTCGACGACGAGCGGCAGAAGCTTGAAGCCTATGAGCACGATATTGCCTTGACCCGCCAGTCGACCGGTTCGCTGAAGGCTCTCGTCGATCAGGGCGCGGCAGAGCGGGATGCCGCCGTCGAGGCTCGGAAGTTTGCCGAGGCTGCGGCAAAGCAGGCTGGCGCAGCGCTCGCGTTGGAGCGTGAGAAGGGAAGATCGCTCGCGCGCGATCTGGACACTGCCCGTCAGGAACGCGACGCGGCAAAGGAAGAATTGAGTCGGGTCTCAGCGGCACAGCGCAAGGCGCTCGGAGACGAGCGCGAGCGGGCCAACGGCCGAAAACTTCGGGCCGCTAAGGAAAATGACAGCCCCAACGCCAGAACGGAGCGCCGCATTTTGGATGTCGAACAGGTAGCAAAGTCGCGGGCCAGCGGTCGCGCAAGTGAACGTGCAAGGAAGCACTCCGTAAAGACGAGCGCTCGATCGGCCCGTGAACCAGCGTTGCGGGAAGTCCGCCGGGTGAAGGTCCGCAGGCCGACGCCACCCGCTCGACCTCTGACGATCGTGCTCCCCTACGCACTGCTCCCCAAAGAGCGGCTCGTGAATGGCCTTTGGTAAACCACTGGAAGGCGGTTTTCGAGGGTGGATTTGCCGAATATGAGGAAAATCGCGATGCGCAAGTACCTCGCTGCCACCTTGTTGATCACGGTTGCGATCGGGCCCGCCTGGGGTCTGGGCCTCGGCGTCTCGGCCGGCGGTGTCGGGCTCGGCGCCGGTGTGAGCGTCGGCAAGAATGGCGTCTCGGTGGGGATTAGTGCGGGCGGAGCAAAGGTGGGAGCCTCGGTCGGCAAGAATGCGGGATCAAGCAGTAGGTCCCGCAGCAAGGCCGGCGGGAAAAGTGGCGGCATATCGAAGGGCTCCCATTCGGGAGTCGGGGCATCGAGAGGTGGCGGAAAGGGCGCCAGTCAGGGAGGTGCCTCAGGTGGTGCGGCTAAAGGTTTCGATCTGGGGGGCAGGTCGGCGAGTGGAGCGATATCGGATAACAATCCGACGAATGCTTCAGGCAATCCGGTTAACATGAAAGCTGGCGTTGCTCCCGCGACCGCGACACGGCAATCCGCTGTCTTGCCTCGCATGCTTCTGCCGTTAAAACAGAAGCGCGCCGTCACCGAGCGAGGCGAATGGGGTTACCTGTTACGGGTGCCGGCGCCAGTTGCGGCGATTCCGGCTACCCCGGGCACCGTGGTTCGCACCTGCCTTCACGCGATCGCGTCGGCGGCCTCCCCCCTTGGAGCCGTGCGGGTGCGCGCGGCAAGCGCCGGCCCCTTGAACCGGGGTCGCGGCGGCGATCTCACCGCCCCGCTGACGGTTCGCATAGACTATGCCGGTCCGAACGACGTCGAGGTCCGTCAGGCGCGCATCAGCTGTCGCCTCGATTCCTCCGGCAGAGTTATCGCGGTGATTTAGACGAGGCCGCAGCGTTACTGTTTGGGCGAAGCAGTCTCCCGGCAGCGTTCAGAGATTCCTGTGGCGAGATACGTGCGGTGGCCGCTGCGGAACGTCTGGCCGACGACCGTGCCCGGGGGCGCCGCGCGGCGCCCGGAAGGGAGATGATCATCGAAGGCGAAGACTTCTACCGCGGGGTCAACAACATAGATGGGCTAATCGGCTTCGTGCCCCGTCTTCTCCGACCGGAGGGGAAGGTGTGCAACCCGAACTGATGCTATAAAGTGGTCGGTCTGTAACAGCCACAACCATCAGGAAGAGGAAGCGTAGCGCGAAAAGACGTTGAACGCTGCACAATTTGGAAGGGGCCGGTTGCTAAGAAGAACTTCTGCTCCTGTAGAGCAGCGATTTCGGCTGGAATGCGGACATTCCTTGTCGTGGTTCAGACGTCCCCCATTTGCACAAGCACGTCCTGAACCAGAGCCTCCGGAGATTTCGTTGCCGTATCAATCGTTATGCGATCGATGGACCACGGCTCGTATTCGGCGCGACGTTCTTCCACGCGCTCCCACGGTATGTCAGGCATGCCTGTAATGCCGCGCACCCGGTTTTCAATTCTCTTGCGATGAACACCCTCATCGGAACAGTGGGCTTCTACGAAAATCAGCTTGCTCTTTTGACGCTTCGATAGTCGAACCCATGTCGCTCTCGCAGCTTCCACAGGGTTTACGGCATCCACAATGACGGTCAATCCGAGCTTCAGGTTCTCTTCCGCCACAGCTGCCGCAACTTCATAGGCAGCTATTCCCGTCATATACTTGGGAATATCAGATCGCCACATTGCAGCCTCTATCGGATCAACAGAGAGAACGGGCGCGCCAATCGCCCTGGCATGCCCTTCAGCGATAATGCTTTTCCCTGAACCTGGCAGTCCTGCTGTAACAATCAGTCGAATTTGGCGCACAGTTCTCTCCCATGGGATTCATCCAAGATATGCGACGTATTTGAATGTTGTATATGGCTGCTTAGGGCCGACTGCTGACGATGAATGTCATCTCCTCCCAGCAAGGGGAAAGCGCGAAAGGTGCTTGACCTCGACAAACGCATCGACCCGGCGGTTTCCCGCCCGGTCCGACATCCGTTCCGATCAGGCGCGCTCGGGGCGATCCGCGAAGCTGGCCCGAATCGTGAGAAAGTGACTGAGTGTCTGCAGCGGAAGTGAAATGGGGGCAGGTCCCAGAGCGGGCGGTATTGGGGGCATTGGGACGTCGCTCTGGGACCTCATGGCCCACGGCGGTTGCCACTGACGATTTCGTCGGAATTAGCCGCCATGGATAGCAGGAGCCATATCCAAGAAAGATACCGCGACTGGCGGCGCGGCGCATCGGACCTTTGGCCCTGCATTAGCCTCTGGAAATCGGACCAAAGTCGGAAAAGTTCGGCCGGGTCAAAGCATTCGGCAAAGGGCTAGGACTTTTGGCGGATCAAATCGGACTAAGGTCCCATGGATCAAGGTTGATGCCCCCCTAGCTCTCTAGGGGTTCGCTGCGGCGGGCACTCACAAGAACCTAATCATTTCAGCAAAAATTTAGAGTGGGGCCTGTGCCTTTGTCGCGGGTCCCGCTTGTGTTGGCTCTACCGTCGGTTCTGACATCAATGATGTCGTGGGGGGAGTGGTTGGAGCAGGACGCCGGTTGAGGTCCCTGTCGATTGGTTTCTTTAGGCAAGGAAAGAAGGTCCCAGAACGCCAGAAGGGACTATTGCCATCGCTCTGGGACCCCAGCGCGCCGACGGCGGCGTTGGAGAAAGCCGTCGCTGGCGCCCAACCCCGGATATGTGTCGCCAGGAACATTCCACAACGGGTCTAAGACCTCTGGCGATGCCATATCGGACTAAGGTCCCAACGGGATCACCCTCCCGCGCGAGCATCGCGGAGCGGGGTTGCCATCGTAGTCCATCGATTACGGCTGGTTGGCGGGAGCTGCGGTCCTTGAGGCCGGTCTCGCCCTCCCGTCGATTGCGTCCCACCATTTGTGGATGTCTTTACACAGAACCGAAAGCCGCGGCGACGGCCGTCGGCTGCTGTCCTTCGGCCACCACATGCGCAATTAGGGCTCGACCCTCAGAGAATCGCCGAAGCTTCGACAACCTCAGCCTTCCGGCTGGGACCGGACGGGCAACCTGTTGAAAGCTCGCATCTACAGCGCCGCGCGTCTTATCAGACGCGCAAAGGACGCTGTAGCACTTTGAATTTCTGCATGTCTTTGTCCTTGAATCGAGGTCGATTCAAGGAGACATGCAGTAGCTCGCTTGATTGAATCAATATGCCATAATTTTTACGGCCGGGACTTTGATTTCCCTTTTCCACCCTTTCCAGCGTTGCCTTTTTTAGGCCCGCCACCGCCACCGCCGGATTTTGCGATCGCATCGGATGTGAGACTGGTTGAGAGTAGCATCGTCACCAGCGGAGGAGTTACCGCTGCGAAGCGCCCGCAACTTTTCAGAAACTCACGCCGATCTTCATCGCTCCGCGAGATCTGTAGATCTGATTTTTCCTGATCCATAGCGCTCTCCTCTTGCTGGGCATTCTACAGCACGGGCTAATATGTCGCCATATATCCGTAAGCATAGGACTTCAGCAGTTCGATGATCCTGGTCTGCACCAAGGCATCGAGCCCCGACAGGACGTCGTCGCAAATCAGGAGTTGAGACCGGCGCCGCGTGCATGCAGCAAGCGCGGAGCGGTCTTTGGCCATAACTGGGGTCGGCACCTGTACCTGACCGCAGTTCATCGGCGCAGCCACGCGCCGCGCCTCGCCAGCAGGCCCAATGCGCTCAGGCGATGCGTTTGAGAAAGTGAACGGCTTCGCGTCGCTCGACGTTATCTTCGCCGTGCGCATGAAAATGGGCGATGTGCTCCGACTGGTTGTGATGTTTGCCTTGCGCCTCGGCATCGCGCCAGTGTTCAACCAACACAAACCGCCGGCCATCATTCGCATCAGCAAAGAGTTCGTAGCGCAGATTGCCTTCCTCTGCCGCTGACTTCCGGGTGAGTGTCATCAGGTCGGCACGCAGGCCATCCTCGCGTCCTTCCTTGGCATAAAGAATGGCCACGACATGAATGTCGCTCATAACTTACTCTCCTGCTGGAAAAGTGCTGTGCCAACTGCCGCTTCAACCGGCGGCAACCAGCCACTGCCGGTTGCCGCCATATTCTTCGTTAGATTCTATTCGCTACGGTCGTAGGAGAACTGGATGCCGGGAGTACCGCCCGTTTCGATGAACAGGTTCATGAAAGCGGGGACGGTCTCGCTGCGTTTCCAGTCCCGCTGCAGCTCGCAGAAGAGCTGGACTGTCGAAATCAGCTTGGCGCCGGCCTGTTCGATACGACGCAGCGCGGCCTCGTGCGCGGCGACCGACGTGCCGCCTACCGCATCCACCGGCACATAGATCTCATAGCCTTCCGCCAGTGCATCGAGTGCCGGGAACGTCAGGCACGCCTCGGTCCAGAGCGCGGTCATGATCAGCTTCTTACGGCCGGTCTCCTCGACGGCCTTGCGAAACTCGACATCCTCCCAGCTGTTGATGCTGGTGCGGTCATAGGTTGGATAGCCGTCCAGGGCCTTCCGGATGTGAGGAACGGGCGGCTTGTTGAGCCCAGTCTGCACATTGACTGTGGAATGCACGATTGGCAGGCCGTAGGCGACGGCCGCCTTCGAACAGCCGACGATGTTGTTCAGCAGCAGCTGCCGGTCCATCGAGGCGATCGAGTTCACCTGCACCGGCTGATAGTCGATGATGACGAAGGCCGCATTCTGCGGTGTCAGCAGTTGATCCGATTTCGGATCTCGAATGGGTTCGCTGGCCATGAGTTCGTCCTTTCTGGTTTGCGGGCGCCCGCCATCGTGCCGGCGCGGAAGAGCGTCTCCCGGCAGGTAGGGACGGCGCGGGCGCGTCAACCGTCCCGATTCTAAAGAAGAGTTCGGCCTCCTAGAATGGCCGAGATGTCAGCTCGCCGGTGCGAACCGGCCGCTCTTGAAGTCGTCGAACGCCTGGCGGATTTCCGCCTCGGTGTTCATCACGAAGGGACCATGGCCGACGATCGGTTCGTCGATAGGCTCGCCCGTCAAGACGAGCAGCATGGCATCTCCATTTGCATGGACGAAGACATCACGGCCCTCGCGGCTCAAGAGCATCATCTCGGCCTCGCCGGCCTCCTGACTGGCGTTGACCGTGATCCGGCCGGAGAGAACCACCAGCATGGCGGTATGGTTCTCGGGCAGGTCGAGCTTCAGCTCGGCGTTGCCCTTAAGACGAAAATCCCACATGTTGACGGACGTGAATGTCTTCGCCGGCCCTCTGACGCCGAGCAGTTCGCCCGCGATGACCCGCGCCTTGCCGCTTCCGTCGGGCAGATCCAGCACGGGAATGTCGGCCGAGGCGATGCCCTGATATCCGCCAGGCGCCATCTTGTCCTTGGCCGGGAGGTTGATCCACAGCTGAACCATCCGGAACGGACCGCCGGTCCTGGCGAATGCAGGCGCATGGTACTCCTCATGCAGTATGCCGCCGCCCGCCGTCATCCACTGCACGTCGCCGGGGCCGATGATCCCGCCGTTGCCGGCCGAGTCCTTGTGTTCGACCTGACCGTCGTAGACGACGGTCACCGTTTCAAAGCCGCGATGCGGATGCTGGCCAACACCGCGACGCTGCTTGGTCGGCTCGAAATGGTGGGGTCCCGCATAATCGAGCAACAGAAATGGGCTGACGTGCTGCCCGAGACTGCTGTACGAAAAGAGTGAGCGGACCGGAAAACCGTCGCCCACCCAGTGGCTTCGATTGTTGCCGTAACGGCCGAGAATTGTCTTGCTCATCATCTATCTCCAGTGGAGGCAGTGTTCGAAGCGTCTGTTGCCATTGAAGGTATCACTGCAATGAAGTCCGTATAAGATTGCGATTTTCGACGCAGCGTTCTAAGAATAGGACGATGCAAGACCTCAATGATCTCTACTACTTCGTCCAGGTGGTGGACCATGGCGGCTTCGCCGCGGCGGCCCGCGCCACCGGCATGCAGAAGTCCAAGCTCAGCCGACGCATTCAGCAGCTGGAGGAGCGCGTCGGCGTGCGGTTGCTTAACCGGTCCTCCCGTCGCTTTTCCGTGACGGAGATCGGCCGCGAATACTACGATCGCTGCATCGCCATGCTGGTCGAGGCCGAGGCTGCCGACCAGATCATCGCCCAAGTGCGGGCAGAGCCGCGAGGCGTCATACGGGTGAGTTGTCCGGTGGCGCTGATCAATTTCCAGTTCGGGGCGCTGTTTTCGCGCTTCCTGACCGCTTATCCCGCTGTCGAAATCCATCTGGAAAGCTCCAACCGGCGCGTCGACGTGATCGCGGAGGGCTTCGACGTCGCCATTCGCGTTCGCTTCCCGCCGCTGGAGCCGACCGATCTGGTCATGCGCTGGCTCGACACCAGCACCCAATGCCTGGTCGCGAGTCCCGCGCTTCTGGCCGGCCGAACGATCGGCTCGCCGGCCGACCTGCACAATCTGCCGAGCGTTACGCTCGGACCGCCGCTACGGGACTATCAGTGGCAGCTCGAACATGCCGACGGCCAGACGGCGAATGTTCCGCACGTCCCACGGCTGGTTACCGATGACATGGCAGCACTGTGCGAAGCGGCCCTTGCCGGCGTGGGGATCGTGTCGCTGCCGACGATGATGGTCTGGCGGCAGGTCGAAGCGGGCCGGCTCGTTCACGTGCTGCCCGACTGGCGCCCGCGCGCCGGCATTGTCCATGCCGTTTTCCCTTCCCGGCGCGGCCTTCTTCCTTCCGTTCGAACGCTGCTTGATTTCCTCGCGGCGGAATGCGCCGAGGCGAGGAAGCGAGCAACCGTGTAGCCGATCCAAAGGCTCGGCGGATGACGATCAAGCAGACGGGAGTAGGCGCTGGTTGCCCCCAAAAGCTTGAAGGCAACCGTCTGCAACTCCCACATCCTCTTTTGCAAGAGTGGGCAGGCGCCCGTTGAGTGAGCGATGCCGTGACGAGGTCTACTCTTGTGCAAGGTGAGTTTTCATCGGGGGTCTACGGCTCGAGCCGGTTCAAGGCGAGCACGCAATGGTCGAGGCGCTCCTATTGAGTGCCTTCAAGGCCGTCGCCATAGAGAAGTGCAGAAGCGCTCGCCGGCTCCCGGATAAGGAACAGGACGAGCGCTTTGGCCGCGCTTCTACTCTTTGACGGTTGATGTGACCGCTTCGATCACCTGCGACGCCATGGCGAATTCGCGGTCTCGGCTCGAAATTCGATGGCGCTTTGCAATCCAGCCGAAGTCGGTGTAGGCGGCGTATACGGATCCGTCTTTCGCCTGATAGACGAGGACCCGGACAGGCCAGTCGAGTCCGGCGAGGGGATTGGCGGTGATGAAAGTCGTGCCGAGTGCCGGATTGCCGAACATCACCAGACGCGACGGACGCACCTCGTTACCGGCAGCGTTGCCGAGATTGGCCTGGTCGATGATGCCGAAGAGTGTGATGCCCTTTTCCTCGACGCTGCCCTTGATGCGGTTCACCGTCTCGCTGACCGAATAGCGGCTCTTGACCGTGACGATGCCGTTGCTATCTGCGGCCTCTGCTGTCGACACTTGACCCAACACCGTGGTTGCGGTGATCAAGGCCGCCGACAGCATTGCATTGTTGATCTTCTTCATTTCAAAGCTCCTCTCTCTAGCCCCGAATGGGCTCATTCAAGGATGCGGCTGGCCGCTGCCATTTGATAATGCCGTCTCTTGTCCATTTCGATAACTGGACCTCATGGCGCGCAGCGGCACGGCAAAGAGCATGGCGAAAACAAGCATCGCGACGAGCACCAGGACTGAAGTGTTCCATCCGAAACGATCGTAGATCTGGCCGATCACCAGGCTGCCGAAGAGCCCACCCGTGTAGTAAGAGGCGAGATAGGCGCCGCTTGCTGCCGCCTTCTCCGTGTCGGCGATGCGGCCGACCTGACCGGTCGCAAGCGCTTGCGCGAGAAAGGTGCCGACCGCGACCATGGCGAGGCCCGCAAGCACAATGGCGAGGCTGCTGCTCAAAAGAGCGATGAGCCCCAGCGAAGCGCAAAAGAGCGTGAGCACAATGCCGGCTCCGGCGCCGAGACGACGCGAGATATACCCGCCGAGCGGCGTCGTGAACAAAGATGGCAGGAATACGAAATAGACCAGGCCGAGCTGCATCGGCGATAGCCCGAGCTCGACGAGCCGGAAGTTGACATAGGTGTATGTCCCTATGAAGACGAAGAGGATCAGGAAGCCGATGGCGAGCACGCTCTGCAGGCGTCGATTGCCGAGCACCGAGCGCCAGTTCCCGCTCCTGCGTCGCCTCAGTCGGTCCGGCATCATGCGTTCCGTCCGTTTTAACGTCGTCCAGACGAGGGCCGCTCCCGCCAGATTGAGTAGCGCGAAAGTCTGGAAGTTGATGGACAATCCGCCGAGGTCGGCAACGGCCGCCGAGAGAATGCGGCCGAAGAGGTTGCTTGCGACGTTGCCGGTCACATAGGCCGCAAGCGCGCCCGTCGCCCGCTCGGCCGGGAAATGCTCCGCCAGATAGGCCATGGTGAGTGTGAAGGCGGTCGCCATGCACAGGCCCTGCGCCACGCGCAGGCCAGTGAAGATCGCGATGTCCCGGGTCGTTGAGAGCAACACGGTCGGGACGGCGAGCAGTGCGAGACTGATCCAGATGCCGTTTCGCCGGTCCAGGTTGCGCCCGAAGATGCCGACGGCAAGCCCAGCGGCCGCCATGCCGAAGGTGCTGGCATTGACCGCGAAGCCCATTGTAGCGCGGCTGACCCCGAACTCCCGCTGCAGCGATGGCAGGATCGCCTGGGCGGCGAAGAGATCGACGAGGGTCAGGAATGCGATGAGCGCAATGATTCCGAAATGCCAGCGATCGGCTGCGGGGTTTGCCAGAACGGACGCGGACGCCGGCAGCGAGGCACGATCGAGGTTAGCCATCGCGTATCCTCCCAAAATATGGACGTTTCCCGCCAGCGGCCGGAAACGTCCGTGATGTTACGGTGCTATCGCTTTGCGGCTCACATGGCGTGGTCGTCAGCTTGCATCGGCGGCAGGATATCGGCCGAGTAGAGCACGGCCGGCTTTGAGCCGTTGTTCTTCCACCAATGGGCGAGCTCACCGAATTCCGCAGTGACTTCGCCCGCCTTATGCTCGATCGGGACCTTGCAGCTGCTGCGGTATTCCGTGATCGTGCCTTCCACTACCAGAATGTTGGCGGGACGCACGTCGTGCGAATGCCACGGCACGATGCCGCCCGGCTGGACGACCAGCTTGCGCAGCCGCAGCGCATTCCCTTCCCACGCGCTTCCCTTCGAGGAAAGATCGATCGACGCGAGGACTTCATCGGTCACGCCTTCAGGCGCCGTGGCGCCGGGCGCCATGGCAATTGCTGCGATCTGATCCTTGGGGCATTCCCCGGCCATAGCCATTGGCGCGCCGAGTGTGCTTGCGAAGAGTCCGAGCGCCGCAGCGGCGGCCAACGACAGACGGCCTGCGATGGGTTTCTGAATCATGTCCGGTTCTCCTTGGTCGGTCCGGCCGGAGACATTCCGGCGGCACAAGGAGATTGCGGGACATTCGGCCGACAAAGAAATGCCGCCTGCTTTTGAATTCCATAGCTCAGAGCTATTGCGGGAGAGGAGTAGCGTCGGCCGATCGGCGCATGTCTATGCCGGAATGTGGTGCCGCCCAGCCGTAGGATTTGACTGCTCCAACGAAGGTGGCGACAGCCGGCGAGAACCGCCGGCCCGCGACAGTCACGAGGCAAACCTCCCGCGTGACCTCCGGTTCGACCACAGGCCGGACCTGCAAGCCTGGAATGACGGCGCTGTATTCGGGAATGAAGCAGATGCCGAGCCCGCCCGCCACCATGTTTTGTATCCAGTCCTCCCGCTCGCTGGAATAGGAGATCTGGGTCTTCACGCCAGAGGACTCGCACAACTCCGTCAGATAATCCCAGTATTCGCAGTTCACGCGTCTGAGATAGATCTCGCCATCGATGGCGGTAATGGGAACCGCATCGTATTGACAGAGACGGTGACCCGGAGGAAAGGCGAGCATGAACCTTTCACGAAACAGCGGGGTCACGTCGAAGCGTTCGGGGAAGCGGTCGCTGCTCGCCATGATGGCGACATCTATCTCTCCTTCCCCAAGCAGCTCTGAAAGCTTGGACGGCACACCTTCGACGAGCTGAAGTTGAACGCCGCGGTGGCGCATGTTGAAGTCGGTCAGCAGGCCGGTAAACCGACGCGGTCCGATCGTGCACATGATGCCGACCTTCACATGCGCATCTTCCAGGCAGAGAAAGCGTGACGCTTCCTGCCTGACGCCCGAGAGCTCGTCGAGAATCGACTGAAACCGCGGTCTCAGCAGGTTTCCGAGATCCGTGATGTGGGTAAGGTTCCGTTCCCGTCGAAACAGGAGCCCGCCGACTTCATCTTCGAGTTGCTGGACGGCACGGCTCAACGCCGGCTGGGTCACGTTGCACTTTTCGGCGGCACGCGTGAAATTTCGCGTCTCGCAAACGGCCAGGAAATACCGAACGTGGTGAATGTCCATAACCGCCCCCGCGGGGTTTTCGTGTCCAGGCGCCACTCTCCGATGCAGGTGCCGCTTTCACCAATGCAATTCACCTATCGAATTCATAGCACAGTGGCATTTCAGTTGAAATGAATACAGCGCCATTCTCGTCCCGGAAGAGGCCCTCCGGCCCAAACGTGAGGAGACGCGGACATGTTCAAAAGTACCGAGGCTGAAATCGACGCGATGTTCGGGCGCAGGGCGCTCGAGGGGCGCAGCGCCATCGTCACCGGTTCCACCAGCGGCATTGGCCTCGGCATCGCCCAGGCGCTTGCCAAAGCGGGCGCGGCAGTGATGCTCAACGGCTTTGGCGATCCGGCGGAAATCGAACGGCAGCGGGCCGAGATGGCGGAGGAGAACGACGTCGATGTCGCCTATGACAGCGCCGACATGTCGAGTCCGGAGGCGATCCGGATGATGGTCGAGCGCGCCGGCGCCCGCTTCGGGCAGGTCGACATCGTCGTCAACAATGCCGGCATACAGCATGTTGCCCCGATCTCCGAGTTCCCGACGGCGAAATGGGACGCGATCCTTGGGATCAATCTTTCTGCTGCGTTTCACCTCGTTCAGGCGACCTACGGGCAGATGTGCGCTCGCGGCTACGGACGGGTCATCAACGTCGCCTCGGCTCATGGTCTCGTCGCCTCGCCCTACAAGTCCGCTTACGTGGCCGCCAAGCATGGGCTCGTCGGACTCACCAAGGTTGTGGCGCTCGAAGGCGCGGAATTCGGCATTACGTCCAATGCGATCTGCCCGGGCTATGTCTGGACGCCGCTGGTGGAGGCGCAGATCGACGGACAGGCAAAGTCGCACGGGATCGCGCGCGACGCGGTTATCCGCGACGTGTTCCTGAAGAACCAGCCGACCAAGCGCTTCGCGACAGTCGAGGAGATGGGGGCGCTCAGCGTCTTCCTTTGCAGCAGCGCGGCCGCTTCGATCACCGGCGCGGCCATTCCCGTGGATGGCGGGTGGACAGCCCATTGATCGAGAGGAGCAGAGCCATGAACAAGCACATCCAAGTGGGCCCGCCGGAATCCGAGCACCAGGTGCGGCGCTCCGAGGCCGAAATGCGTCCGCCGCGAACGATAAATCTCGCGCTTCAGGGCGGCGGTGCGCACGGCGCATTCACCTGGGGCGTGCTCGACCGGCTGCTCGACGAGGCGAACCTCTCCTTCGACGGCATCGTTGCAACCAGTGCCGGCGCGATGAACGCCGCGGTCCTGGCCTATGGGCTTGCGGAAGGTGGCCGCAGCGGCGCGCAGAAGGCGCTCGCCAATTTCTGGCGCCGCATCAGCCATGCGGCAGCCTTCAGTCCGCTGCAGCCGAGTGTGCTGGATCGCATCACGGGTTCGAAATCATTGGAGTTTTCGCCGGCCTTCGTCATTTTCGACATGGTGACACGGCTGCTCTCGCCCTATCAGTTCAACCCGTTGAACTACAATCCGCTGCGTCAGGTTCTGGAGCAATCGATCGATCTCGATGCGATCCGCATGTCCCGCTGTCCCGTGAAGCTCAACATCTGCGCGACCAACGTGCGCTCCGGCAAGGTCAAGGTGTTTTCCAATGACGAGATCTCGATCGACGCCGTAATGGCCTCGGCCTGCCTGCCGTTCCTGTTTCAAGCCGTCGAGATCGACGGTGAGGCCTATTGGGACGGAGGCTACATGGGGAACCCCGCCATTTTCCCGCTGATCTACGGCTGCGACACGCCGGACGTGCTGGTGGTGCACATCAATCCGCTGGAGCGAACGGAACTGCCGCGCACTGCGGCGGAAATCCTGAACAGGATCAACGAAATAAGCTTCAACTCGTCATTGTTGAGGGAGATGCGGGCAATCGCCTTCGTGACCCACCTGATCGATTCCGAGGCCGGCAATTCACTTGGCCTCAAACGTGTCTTCGTACACGGCATCTCCGACGACGAGACGATGAGAAATCTCAGCGTCTCAAGCAAACTCAATGCCGAGTGGGGAGCCCTCGTAGACCTCCGTGACCGCGGTCGACAGTGCGCGGAGGACTGGCTGATCGCGAACTACGACGCGATAGGGAAGCGTTCGAGCGTCGATATCAGTACGCGTTATCTCTAGAGCGGGATGAGGAAAAGTGTGAAGCGGTTTTCCGCCCACATCCCGCTCTAACTTATTAGAATCGATCACGTTTATGCTTTGGGTCGATTCGGCCCAAATCATTGTGATGTAGGGCGTTCGACGCTTCCCGACCAATCGCAGCGCGTCGCCACGGAGTGCGCGGCAAGCCCTCGTTGCCGTCTCCCTCCCGATGGCAGTCTTGCCCCCTTCCGGGGGCTTTTTTCGTCTTGGGTGCGCCCATCGCCGACGGATAGTTCGGCCTATCGAAACCATGCCTGAACAGCATTTCAAACAGCGCGAGCGGTCTGCGAAGCTTCTCAGCATCAGGCCGATGTGCGGTCTGAACAACGTCAGATCCAGGAGATGTTCAATGATCAACACTCGTACGCTCATCAGTTCCGCGCTTGCGGCGATCGCCTCCGTCTCGGCTTCCACGGCTTCGGCGGGGCCGGCCGCCCAGCCCGACTTCTCGTTCGAGAAGTGCTACGGCATCGTCAAGGCCGGGCAGAACGACTGCCAGACGGCAACCCATTCCTGCGCGGGCACGTCAACGATGGACGACCAGGTCGACGCCTGGATCTACGTGCCTGCCGGCACCTGCGGAAAGATCGCCGGCGGCAGCAACGCCCCGAAGGCCTGACGGCCCCGCGACAGCAAGCAAAAAGGGAGTAGACCGATGCCCAAGACGTTTCCAACCCACCCGATGCCGTGCGCTGCGGGCATCGGCCTCCGTTCCATACACATTGCCGAGATGCTTTCCCGCAGGCCTGCTGCGGGTTGGCTCGAAGTCCATGCCGAAAACTACATGGGCCAATCAGCGGCCGTGGATGCGCTCGAGAAGCTGCGCGAGGTTTATCCGCTTTCGGTGCACGGCGTCGGACTGTCGCTCGGCAGCGCCTCAGGTCTCGACCGAGCGCACCTGGAGCGGCTGCGTCTCGTCTGCCAACGCTTCCAGCCAGCGATCGTCTCCGAACACCTTGCCTGGAGCGTCGCCGACGGCGCCTACCTCAACGACCTTCTGCCGCTCCGTTACGACGACGAGGCACTTGCCATCGTTTCCGCGAACGTCGGCCGGCTGCAGGACACGCTCAAGCGCCAGGTGTTCATCGAAAACCTCTCCGCCTATCTCGCCTTCGCTGAATCGAGCATGACCGAGGCCGAATTCCTGAGCGAGCTCGTCAACCGGACCGGTTGCGGCTTGTTGCTGGACGTCAACAACGTCCATGTCTCCGCAAGCAACCTCGATTTCGATGCACTGGCCTTCATCGACGCCCTGCCTGCCGACGCGATCGGTGAAATTCACCTTGCCGGCCACGCGGTCAATGAAATCGACGGCGACGTCATTCTCATCGACGACCATGGGTCTCGTGTGCCGCCGGCCGTCTGGTCGCTCTATGCCCACGCGCTCCGCAGGATCGGCCCTCGGCCGACACTCATCGAATGGGACACGGATGTGCCGCCGCTCGAGGTCCTGTTGGGCGAAGCGATGTGGGCCGACATGCTCGCCCGTCGGATCGCCTTCGACGAACGCCTCGAGGAGCCGCCGGTTACTGTGCCAGACGGCCGTTTCGAGACCATGAGGTTGCCCGGCCGCGACGGCACAACTGGCATCCTTTTCCCGGCGCTCGCCGCAACAGCGGCAGTCAAAGCCGCTTGCGGCAAGTGCGCATCGGATCATTGCAGGAGGGACGGCCATGTCTTCCATTGAAACGCTGCAGAGTGTCGTCGCGCGTGCGGTTCTGACGACCGGGCCGGCAGATATCCTGCCACTTCTGGCACGGGGTCGTTTCGATCCCGCAAGGCGGTTCAACATCTACCGCAACAATACACTGGTCTCGCTCACCACGACCTTGAAGGCCGTCTTCCCCGTGACGGTGCGGCTGCTCGATGAACGCTACTTCAGTTATGTCGCCGGCCGCTTCATCCGGAGCAGCCCGCCACGAGAGCCGCGCCTTTCGCGGTACGGTGCAGGATTTGCGCCATTTCTCGCGAACTTCGAGGGAACCGCCGATATGCCCTTCGTCTCTGAGGTCGCGCGCCTCGAGTGGAAGATCGCCGAAGCGCTCGACGCCCCGTTGGAGCGGCCAAGTACACTCATCGAACTCTATGAGCGGCTTTCGAGTGGGTCCTTCGTGCTTTTCTTGCAGCCTTCGCTGCGACTTGTTCTTTGCCGCTGGCCCGCCCTCAGCATATGGGCGGCGCATCAGCATGGGGGCGAACCCGACAGGCTCGCGGACCTCAACCGCGAACCGGAGCGCATCGCGCTCTGGAGACATGGTGACACCGTTCGCTTCCTGCGCCTCGACGCCGCGGAGTTTGCGTTTTGGCATGTGTTGAGGCGGGGCAAGGGACTCGAGGCTGCGGTTGCCCGCGCCTGCCGCCACTCGCCTGAGTTCGATATCGCACGAGCGGTGACGGGCCTTTTCGTCAGCGAGCTCGTCACCGGCATCAATCGCACGAAGGAGCCTTCCAACCAGCAGGAGAGAGTGTCATGACCACAATGCGCGCAACACCGATCAGTATTTCCAGAACGATATACAGGCTTCACGACACTGTCGTGGAGTGGACCACCGCCCTGCCGCTATCGATCGTGCAATTGGCATCGCGCGTGGCGGTCGCAGAGGTATTCTGGCAGTCCGCCCAGACGAAGCTCGCCTCATGGCCGGTCACGCTCCAGCTGTTCGCCTTCGAATATCGCTTGCCGCTGCTCGATCCCGGGCTGGCCGCCCTCATGGCGACGGCGGCGGAACTCAGTGGCGCGGCGATGCTCGGATTGGGACTGCTCGCGCGGCTCGCCTCGCTGATGCTGCTCGGCGTCGTCGCCACCATCCAGATCTTCGTCTACCCGGATCATTGGGTCGAGCATCTGATGTGGACGAGCCTGCTCTTGCTTATCCTGTCGCGGGGCGCCGGCGTGTTTTCAGTCGATCATCTGGTCGCCCGACGCATCCGTGCCGGAGGCTGAGTGATGTCAGCGACGCCTGTTCAGAGCGGCTCCGTGCCGGGCGAAATTGCGACCGGCACGGACCAGACAAAGCACCGGCCGCGCGTGGTCATTCTCGGTGCGGGCTTCGGCGGCCTGAACGCGGCGATGACGCTTCGCCGCGCGCCTGTCGAAGTCACCGTCATCGACCGGCGAAACTATCACCTGTTCCAGCCTCTACTTTACCAGGTAGCGACCGCGGGGCTCTCGCCGGCGCAGATCGCCATGCCGATCCGCCGCATTCTTTCGCGGCAGTCGAATGCCACGGTCCTGATGGACAAGGTCGAGGCGGTCGATACCGCCGCGCAATGCGTCGTGACCGGCAGCCGGCGCATACCGTATGACTATCTGATCGTCGCGACCGGCGCCCGCCACACTTATTTCGGCAACGACACCTGGGCGGACCACGCCCCGGGCCTCAAGACAATCACGGATGCGACGTCGATCCGCGCGCGCATCCTCGCCGCCTTCGAACGGGCGGAGGTGACCGATGATCCCCGTTTGCGTCAGACGCTGTTGACCTTCGTCGTCGTCGGCGGCGGACCGACCGGCGTCGAGCTCGCCGGCGCGATCGCCGAGCTCTCCCGAAGGACGATCGTTCACGATTTCCGGCGCATCGATTCATCCTCCGCCCGGGTCGTGCTCGTCGAGGCGGGTGAGCGGATACTGCCGGCGATGCCGCCTTGCCTTTCGAGAAAGGCCCAGAGACAACTCGAAAAGCTTGGCGTCGAGGTCGTGCTCGGCAATGCCGTCGCCGGCTGTGACGACAGCGGCGTACGGCTGGTCGACGGAACTGAAATCGGCTCCGCCTGCATTCTCTGGGCCGCGGGCGTCATGGCTTCGCGCGCCGCCAAGTGGATCGGTGCGCCGGCCGACCGCGCCGGACGGGTCATCGTCGACGAGCGCCTCAATCCACCAGGGCACGACGAAATATTCGTCATCGGTGACACGGCCTCGGTCACCGATGCGGCCGGGCGTCCTGTACCGGGCGTGGCGCCGGCAGCCAAGCAGATGGGGCGTTATGCAGCCTACGCCATTCTCGGTGACATGGCGGGACGGCACCCGGCGCCGTTCCGCTATCGTGACTACGGCAATCTCGCGACCATCGGCCGCAAGGCAGCGGTCGCGGATTTCGGCAAGACCAGGCTCTCCGGCTATCCCGCATGGCTCGTCTGGAACTTCGCCCATCTCTGGTTCCTCGTCGGCTTTCGCAACCGCCTCGTCGTCTTTCTCGACTGGGCCGTTGCGTATGCCCGCAACGATCGCGCTGCGCGGCTGATTACCGGTCACCATGAGGCTTAGCGATGTATCGCCCGAAGCTCGCCCAGGTCATCATCGTTATCCTCATGCTAGCGGTGCTCTCCACTGCCGCGCTGATCCATCTCATCTGGCAGCGTGCAGCCGGTGAGAACATCGAGGAGATCGTCGCGAGTCTCGATGCCCAGACGGCGGGATCCGTCAGGAACGACCTATCCCGGACGTTGTCGCTCGTGACGAGCACCGCCGAAGTTGTCCGCTCCATCTTCTTCCAAGGTGCGATCAGCGCCAATGACGAGGTCAAGCGCGAGTTCCTGTTCCTGTCGCTGCTGCGCGAGCAGCCGGCGATCGACTGGATCGGCTTCGGTTTTCCGGATGGGCGCTTTTTCGGATCGCATGCGACCGCCGACGGCCGCATCGAGATGGTCGAAATCGGCGCCGCTGAAGCTGGCGAACTCCGTCCGTTGCGGCGCGATCTCTACCGACCGATCCCGGGCGACATCTTTTTCGAGGAGCGCATCAAGGCGGAGAGCGCCTATGTGGCACTCGGCGCCCCGTGGTATCGATTGGGCAAGGAAACCGGAGAGCCTGTCTGGGTGGTCACCAATGTGCTGCCGAACGGTTTCGAGCCCGCCATGGTGCTATCGAAGCGCGTCGTGAGCTTCGGGAAGTTTACCGGCGTGGTGATGGTGGCCGTGAGCCTCCGGCGCCTCTCCGAGGCGTTGCAGGCGCTTGAACTACCGGCGCTCGGCAAAGCGTTCGTTCTCGACAGCCGCGGGCGCGTCCTTGCGACATCGCAACCCTCCGACGGCGTTATGGCGGCGCATTTTTCCGACTTTCCGGCCGCCGATGCCGTGGCGACGGCCGCCGCCGAGGCTGTCGCGGCCAATAAGGTCGATGCCTTCCGGGTCGTCGTGCCAAACGCTTCGCTCGGGCCCGTCTTCGTGTCGTCGTCGCGCCTGCCGTTCGAGAACTGGCGTCTTGTCACCGCCACCCCCCGCTCAACCTTTGCAAGCGGCATCGACGAGAATATCCAGCGCATAGCGGCGGTCGTGGTCGCCATCGCCGCGCTTGCCGCAGCAACTGCCGTCGGCTTTGCAAATTTTCTCTTCGCCCGTCCGCTCGCCCGACTGGCAGAGCAATTGCGTGCGGTCGAGCGCTTCTCGCTGGAGAGCATCCGCCATCATCCGACCTTCCTCGCCGAGCTCAATGATTTGTCGCAGGCGTTGAAGCGGATGGCGGCCGGGCTTTCGGCCTTCGCCCGCTACATGCCGCTCGACGTCGTGCGACCGCTGGTCGAAGGTGGCATCGAGCCGAAACCCGGTGGCGAGCTCTGCGAAGTGACGGTGATGTTCGCCGACCTGCCCGGTTTCACCGAGCTGACCGAGAGGCTCGGACCCGGCGTCGAGCCGCATCTGACGCGCTTCCTGACGATTGCGGTCGCCGCTGTCCATGCGGAGGGCGGCACGGTCGACAAGTTCATCGGGGATGCCGTTATGGCGATCTGGAACGCGCCGGGCAAACAGGCGGATCATGCCGCCCGCGCCTGCCGCACGGCTGTCGCGATCCGGACGGCAATGCATGACGACCCGCCAATCGCGGCCGAAGAGAATGCGATCCGCGTACGCATTGGCATCAACAGCGGCACGGCGCTGATCGGCAATATCGGTTCCGCCGAGCGGCTGAGCTACACCGCCATCGGCGACACGGTCAATCTCGCGAGCCGACTGGTGAATGTGGCCAAGGAGCGCGGCGTCGAAATCGTGCTCAGCGACGCGACCATGTGCGAGCTCGGGGCAGAGCCGGTAACGAGACCGCTCGGGCTTGCGACGGTGCGCGGCAAGGCCAGGCCCGTTGGCGTACATACGATTGATCAGCCAAAAGTTCGGTCCGCGGGAGGAAGCGATGGAAATGGCGATTACGACGGTGGCGATGCTCGCTTGCCTGCAACTCAAGCACTTTGTCGTTGATTATGTGCTGCAGCCAGCCTGGATCCTGCGCGGCAAGGGCAATTTCCGCATGATCGGCGGCTATGTGCATGCGGGCGGGCACGCGCTCGGAACCGTGCCGGCGCTGATGCTCGCCAGCGCTGGCATGACGCGCGTCGCCATTCTTGTGCTCGCGGAATTCCTGGCTCACTATCTCATAGACTACGGCAAGGCACTGCTGTCGCGGCATAGCCGCGCCGATGCGACGACCCGGGCCTACTGGGCCATGCACGGCGCCGATCAATTGATGCACCAGCTCACCTATGCGGCGCTGATCCTTGCCGCGCTAACGTAAGAGCCCGACGATGATCGTAGTTTGTTTCCGTTCTGGAAAATCTAGTCCAGGTGCAACACGGACGTGTGAAAAGTAGGGCATGCCCGTATACGCGCAAATGCGCCATGAAAACCTCGGCGGCCGTGCGATAGCCGAGACACTTGCGCGGGGACTTGATGGCAGACCCTCTCCGCCAGTAAATCACACCTCGCCAGCGATCGCGCCGCTCGCCGACATCGCCGCCTCCGCCAAAGCCTGCCTTGCCCAACAGGCCCAGAGCTCGGGAGGCGGTAGCCAGAACCAGCCTCCTTTCTCATCTCCAACGACTTCCGACTTGCCGACGAAGGCGCATGCCGCCGTAAGGAGGCAGATCCACGCTGCGCGCTTTTCGTGATCCCGCTCGGCTGTGACCTTCCGAAGCAGAACCTCGTTGCTCCAGCCGATGGACCGAAGGAGGTTTTCGAGCACGCCGCATTCGACGGCGTGGTCGTACAGCCAGTCGAATTTCTTGCGCTTCGCCGCCCTGGACATGGCAAAACGCTGATCCTCGAGAAGAACGCCGAGAAAGGCGTTGGGGAAAGCCTCGATGATCGCGGTGCCGGGAACGACGGATTTGCCGATCATGCGCGCGGCTGCAAGGTGCCTGATCTGCGCGGCTGTCTCTGCAGCAGCTTTTCGCAGGTTTCGACCATAGCCGTGATGGCTGAGCCCCGGCTTGCAACGCGCATGGAATGCGCCGCGGATAAAGAGCCGCTCGCACAAGCGGTCGATGTCATCGGGAGCGTCGGGCGGCGTCAAGGGTCCGTCGATCGCGATAACGGCGAATGTCGTCGACGCGGGAATGTGACGCTTTCGGCGGTTCCAGTCGGTGTACGTCCTCGCGGAACCGAGATCCTCGCCGACGCTCCATGCGATCCCGGTCGTCGGTCGCGACAGCGAGTATCCGACGTCAATGCCGAGCAGGTTTTCGAAGCTCATTTCTTTCAACGCTCAGCTCCCAACCCGTCAAATCTCCGACGAGAAAGCCACGCCTGCGTCCGAAAGTTCAAGCCTGCAGCCCTTACCCTCGCGCGTTCGCGCGCAGCCATGTCTCCAGCGCCGCGATCATCGTCAATCTGAGGCTTGCGCCACGGGCAAGCGCATGGGCGAGGGAGCGGTCGTGGGGTGGGAACCCGATTTCGTGCATCACGTCGTCCGGCTTCAACCGGCGTCGGAACATGATCGCCTCGATCTCGGCGATTGTGGAGGGGAGCAGATAGCGGCCGCTTGCGATAGGAGCCTCCGCGGCACGCGCAGACAGCGTGGGAGTGAAGGCCAGTGCCGCCGTTGCCGATGGGGCGTCCGTAGCCGCGAGCCAGGTCAGAAAGGCATCGCGCTCGGTACCAGTCGCCTTCCTCCAGGAGTTCTTGAGCTTGTCCAGCCGGGTGCGCTCCGGTTTTATCCCGGCGATCGCGAGGGCTTTGCGCAAGGATGGGATCTTGCCGGCAACAAAAGCGCCATGGACGTCAGGGAATTCGGACCTGAGCCGCTGCAGATAGTGTGCATTGTCCAGCTTCGTCTTCTTCGCCATTCTCGCATCCGGCATCGAACTTCGGTGATCCTCTATCGTGCCTGGAAGGTAAGCGCGAGCGAAAAGGCTGGCTAGGGGATCGCAGCCGCGCTGTTGAAAGACGGCGGCCGGCGATTTTGCCTCAAGCTCTGCACAAGTCGGCGCGCCTAACCATCGCATCAACTGCCGGAATGTAACGCGGCGAAGAAAGGACGATGCGATGTCCAATGAATTTGAGCACTATAGCGACCCTGAGGATGCAACCGTGGCCCTGTTCCTTATGAGCAATGACGGTGACGAACTCACCGATATCCTGGTTGCCGCGCTTGAAGATGCATTTCGGATCCTCGACGAGGGTTGGATGTCCCAGACGATGCATTGAGGCTAGAGCATCCCGCTTTTCAGGTGGAATCACCGAAAGCGGATAAGATGCTCTAGGAACAAAGTGCTAGAGCGTCCTTTGTGCGTTCATTTGAACGCACGGCGCTCTAGGCCGCGCCATTCAGCCGCCTTGCAGCAACCCTTCGACCGACGCGCTCGCGGCCAGGAGCATTCCGTCCGTCCCGCTCCGCCCCACCAGCATCAAACCCGCCGGCAGCCTTGTGCCTGCCATCGGCAGCGTGATTGCAGTGAGATCGAACTGGTTGGCCACTTGCGTGTTGCGCAACAGCAGATCCTCGACGCGACGGTACTCCATTTTGTCCTGCTCGACCGAGGCGATGCTGACAGCGGAAATCGGCGTAGCCGGCAGCAGGATGAGATCATAGAGCGTCAGCCGCTCGTCCATGGCGCGAACGAGATCTTGCCGCGTCCGCAGCAGCTTTTCGAGCGCCGCGTCGGAGACCGCAAGGCGGCGGCGCAGCGTCGCTTTTACCCGGCTATCGACCGGCGCATCCTCGTCCTCAAGCCAGTCCCGGTGGATCCGGCTTCCTTCTATCCCCGCGATCGAGCCGATCGAAGTCGCTTCGGCAAAGCGGTTGAGGAGATCGTCGATCACGCAGTCGACGAGTGTTACGCCGGCACGCGAGAGGATTTGCAGGCTTCCCTCGAAGGCCTCCGCAATCTCGGGCGTCAGATTTTCGAGGAGCGCACCCTTGGGAATGCCGAGCGTCAGGCCAGTGAGCGGCAGCGGCGCAAGTGGCTTCGGTGTCTCGCCGGCCATGATCGCGTCGGCAAGCGCGCAATTGGCGACGGTTCGTGCGAGCGGGCCGATCGAATCGAGGCTTGGGGAGAGCGGAAAGGCACCGTCGAGGGGCACGCGCCGGGCCGTCGGCTTGAAGCCGACGAGGCCGTTCAGCGCCGCCGGAATGCGAACCGATCCGCCGGTGTCGGAGCCGATGGCGATGTCGCTGGTGCCCTCCGCCACCGAGACGGCCGCGCCGGACGATGAACCGCCGGGAACGAGGCTCGCGTCGATCGCATTGCCGGGCGCAGGATAGTGCGGGTTGAGGCCGACAGCGGTGAAAGCGAACTCGGTCATGTGCGTCTTGCCGATGATAACGGCACCGGCCGTGCGCAGCCGCTGGACGATCACTGCATCTGCCGTGGCCGGTTCTGCCGCCCGGCGAATGACCGAGCCGGCAAGAGTCGGCTCGCCGGCGACGTCGAAGAGGTCCTTGATCGAGACGATCCGGCCGTCGAGCGGACCGAGGCTCCTTCCATCGCTCAGCCTTCGGTCGGCGGCGTCGGCTTCGGTGCGGGCGGCGTCCGCATAGAGTTTCATGAAGACGCGTTCTTCGTCCCGGCGTGCATACAGGCGGGCAAGGGTTGTTTCGAGCCGGTTGCGAGAGGGGGTATTTGATCGGGGCAAGGCGAAAGACCTCGAGAATGGGATAGGCGCTGCTGCACGATTCGTTAAATCGGAACCGATTTATGGGCGAAATCGTGCAGCAATTCAAAGTGCTGCAGCCGTCCCTTGGGCGTTCATCGCGTGCGGCCGGCCGTCGTTTATAAGTCCGGGTATTTGATATATAATAGGAGTTTACCAGCGACTTCTGGAATTCGATCGGGAGGCGCCAATGCCAATGCTGAAATCGTCCGCGATCCTGGACTCTTCCGCAATCCAGCGCGTCAATTACGATGCACGCCATCGAACCTTGAGCGTTTGGTTCGTTGGCAATCGCAGGCCTTACCATTACCTCGATGTCTCGGAGAGCGTTTACGAGGAGCTTGTGCACGCAGACTCCGCCGGCGGCTACTTCAACCACCACGTCCGGGATCACTACGATTTCACGCATTGAAGCGGGATGAGGAGAGGCGACACCCCCCAGCCCCTTCCCAAGGCCAGGGAGCTTCCAGTGCCCGCCGCGAGCGGCTGCCATTCCCGAAAAATCGATCCACTGCAACATTCAAATAAGGCGAAGAGTGCGAAGGGGCGAGCCGCGGTGATGGAGGCTCTGGCCCCGCTCGCTCATCGCCGCTCCTTCACAGAACTGTCGCCAAACCGTTCAAATAGTTTCATCTCGCTGTAAAGCCGCTGACATGCGGCTCGCCAAAGGTCCGCCTCGCAAACTCGATGATTCGCGAAGCACGGAACCGGAGGCGGATATTTGGCCGACATTCGAAGCACGCTGACCAGGCGCTCTTTTCTCTTCTCCGCCGGCGCCGCCGGTTTCGCCGCTTCTTCCGGCCTTGCCACTCCCTTCTACGCCCGTGGTTATGGGCGGCCGGAATTCCTGCACGGCGTGCAGTCCGGCGATGTCGATACGCAGTCGGGGATGATCTGGACGCGCGTCGATCGGCCGGCGCGCGTGGCGGTCGAGTATTCGACCACGGAAAGCTTCTCGAACGCCGTTCGGCTTGCTGATATCGATGCGACGCCGCGGAGCGATTGCGCGGTCAAATGCCGGCTCGACAGCCTGCTGCCGGACCAGGACATCTTTTACCGCTTTACCGCAACCGATCTCTACGATGGCAATCGTGCTTCGGAGCCGGTCGTCGGGCGGTTCCGTACGGCGCCCCTGCGCAAACGGTCGGTGCGTTTCGTCTGGTCCGGCGATACGGCCGGTCAGGGCTGGGGCATCGACGAGGTCGGGATGAAGACCTATTCGACCATCTGTCTGCACGAGCCGGATTTCCTCATCCATTCGGGCGACACGATCTATGCCGACAATCCTATGCCGGATGAGATCAAGCTCCGGGACGGCGGTATGTGGAAGAACCGGATCGTGACGCCAGAGAAGCGCGATGTCGCCCGCACGCTGGAAGAATATCGCGGTCAGTGGAAATACAACCTGCTCGACGAACACGTGCGCGGGCTGAACGCCGTCTGCCCGACCTTCTATCAATGGGACGACCACGAAGTGCTCAACAACTGGTCGGCGTCGACCGATCTTCGCGACGATCCGCGGTATCCGGAGAAGGACGTGACGGTCTATGCGGCCCGGGCCGCGCGCGCCTTTCACGAGATGACACCGATCCGCACCTTGCCGACGCAGCCCGGACGCATCTTCCGTAAGGTTGCCTATGGGCCACTGTTGGACGTGTTCTTCGTCGATCTGCGCTCCTATCGCGGCCCCAACCAGGGGGAGGGCGATGCCGGCCTCTTCGGCTGGCGGCAGGCGGACTGGCTGAAGCGGGAGCTTGCGGCATCTCGCGCCACCTGGAAGGTCATCGCCTGTGACATGCCGATCGGCCTCGTCGTCTGGGATGATTATTCGCAGAAGCGCGGGTCGGATGCGATCGCCAATGGCGACAGCGGCGCTCCGATGGGCAGGGAGACGGAATTCGCCGACCTGCTCCGGTTCATCCGCGACAACGCGATCGAGAACATCGTCTGGCTGACGGCGGACGTGCATTACACGGCGGCCCACCACTACGATCCGTCTCGGGCGGCCTTCAAGGAATTCCTGCCCTTCTGGGAATTCGTTTCCGGCCCCCTTCACTCCGGCACCTACGGTCCGAAGGAGCTCGACATGACCTTCGGCCCGGAGGTTCGCTTCATCAAGGCGTCTGGCGGCGGCATCGACAGCAACCTGCCGCCGTCCGCGGGCTTGCAATTCTTCGGCATCGTCGACATCAGCGGCCGGACGCAGCAGATGACCGTGCGGCTGATGGATCGGCAGGACCAGGAACTCTGGCGCGTGACGCTCGATCCGGCGGCCGCAGCGTGAGCCCGCAGAGCTCTGTGCAGAGCTGGTCTGCGTCCCGGCCCCCTTTCGCTCCTGCAAAAAAACCTGTATGAGCGCGGCAACTGAAAAAGCGGTACCCGCCTTGTCGCGCGTGCCCTCGAACTTTCCGAGACAAAAAATGAGCATTCGTAACATCGCGATCATCGCGCACGTCGACCATGGGAAGACCACGCTCGTCGACGAACTTCTGAAGCAATCCGGCTCTTTCCGCGAGAACCAGCGCGTCGCCGAGCGCATGATGGATTCCAACGAGCTGGAAAAAGAACGCGGCATCACCATCCTTGCCAAGGCGACATCGGTCGAATGGAAGGGCGTTCGCATCAACATCGTCGACACGCCCGGTCACGCCGATTTCGGCGGTGAAGTCGAACGCATTCTGTCGATGGTGGACGGTGCCATCGTTCTGGTCGACGCTGCAGAAGGCCCCATGCCGCAGACGAAATTCGTCGTCGGCAAGGCACTCAAGGTCGGGCTTCGTCCGATCGTCGCGATCAACAAGATCGATCGTCCCGACGCCCGCCACGAGGAGGTCATCAACGAAGTGTTCGATCTTTTCGCGGCGCTCGATGCCACCGATGAGCAGCTCGATTTCCCGATTCTTTACGGCTCGGGACGCAACGGTTGGATGAACGTCGCGCCGGAAGGTCCGCAGGATCAGGGTCTGGCGCCGCTGCTCGACCTCGTGCTTGAGCACGTGCCCGAACCAACGGTTGGCGAAGGGCCGTTCCGGATGATCGGCACGATTCTCGAAGCCAACCCCTTCCTCGGCCGCATCATCACCGGCCGCATCCACTCGGGCTCGATCAAGCCGAACCAGGCTGTCAAGGTCCTCGGCCAGGACGGCAAGCT
The DNA here is from genome assembly GCF_030124405.1 of Sinorhizobium sp. 7-81. Taxonomy (NCBI): domain Bacteria; kingdom Pseudomonadati; phylum Pseudomonadota; class Alphaproteobacteria; order Hyphomicrobiales; family Rhizobiaceae; genus Sinorhizobium; species Sinorhizobium sp. 7-81. The sequence goes on from NZ_JASKLT010000005.1 coordinate 319,781, forward strand.
GCTCGAGTCGGGCCGCATTTCCAAGATCCTCGCCTTCCGCGGCATCGAGCGCCAGCCGATCGAGGAAGCCCATGCGGGTGACATCGTCGCGATCGCCGGCCTTTCCAAGGGCACAGTCGCCGATACATTCTGTGACCCGGCCGTCGCTGAGCCGCTGAAGGCGCAGCCGATCGATCCGCCGACCGTCACCATGTCCTTCCTCGTCAACGATTCGCCGCTTGCCGGCACCGAGGGCGACAAGGTCACGTCGCGCGTGATCCGCGACCGTCTGTTCAAGGAAGCCGAAGGCAACGTCGCGCTGAAGATCGAGGAATCCTCCGAGAAGGATTCGTTCTTTGTGTCCGGCCGCGGCGAACTGCAGCTTGCGGTGTTGATCGAGACCATGCGCCGTGAAGGCTTCGAGCTTGCCGTATCGCGTCCGCGCGTCGTCATGCACAAGGATGAAAGCGGCCAGCTTCTCGAACCGATCGAAGAAGTGGTCATCGATGTCGATGAAGAGCATTCCGGCGTCGTCGTCCAGAAGATGTCGGAGCGCAAGGCCGAAATGGCCGAGCTCCGTCCGTCCGGCGGCAACCGCGTGCGTCTCGTGTTCTTCGCGCCGACCCGCGGCCTCATCGGGTACCAGTCCGAGCTTCTGACCGACACGCGCGGCACGGCGATCATGAACCGCCTGTTCCACGACTACCAGCCTTACAAGGGTGAGATCGGTGGCCGGGTAAATGGTGTTTTGCTTTCCAACGATGCCGGCGAATCCGTGGCTTACGCGATGTTCAATCTCGAAGACCGCGGCCCGATGATCATCGAGGCGGGCGAGAAGGTCTATGCCGGCATGATCATCGGCATTCATACACGTGATAACGATCTGGAAGTGAACGTGCTGAAGGGCAAGAAGCTCACCAACATGCGCGCATCCGGCAAAGACGAGGCGGTGAAGCTGACGCCCCCGATCCGCATGACGCTCGACCGGGCGCTGTCGTGGATCCAGGACGACGAACTGGTCGAGGTCACCCCGAAGTCGATCCGGCTTCGCAAGATGTATCTCGATCCGAACGAGCGCAAGCGCTTCGAAAAGGCCCGTACCGCCGGCGCGGCGTAAGCCACGAAAAGACCGACGCAATTGGAACCCCGGAGCGATCCGGGGTTTTTGCTGTGCGTGCCGATAGCGCGCGGCTTGCGGATAAAGTTAAAAAGGCGTTAACCTTCACTTGGATGCCGTTAAAGTTGCCTGTGGGTTAACGCCGCCCGGCAGCACGGCGGGATTCCGGTTCGCCATGTCGTGTGTTTAGAGTCAAGTCATGAAGACTGTTTCGATCGAGGTCAGGCCCGGGGAGCCGCATGAGGCGGCGGCGATTGCGGAGGTGCATCGCGTTTCCTGGCTTCAGGCCTATGGCGGCATCATTCCGCATCGCCCGCTGATCCAGATGGTCAACCGCCGCGACGAAATTTGGTGGCGCAAGGCAACGCGTGGACCGGCAACCTTACTGGTGGTCGATGTCGCCGGAACGATCGCCGGCTATGCCACGCTGGGCTTGAGCCGCGCGAGAGCCCTGCCGCAAGAGGGCGAGATCTACGAGATCTATCTGCGGCCGGAATATCAGGGCATCGGCCTCGGACGCGTTCTCTTCCGCGAGGCGAAGAGCCTCTTGAGGTCGCTTGGCTGCAAAGGCCTTGTCGTCTGGTGCCTCGAAGACAGCGAACACGCCTACAGCTTCTTCCAGACCGCCGGGGGCAGCGACATTGCCGAAGGAATGGAAGATTTCGGCGACAAATACCTGAAAAAGGTTGGTTTCGTCTGGAACTGACTGCTTAGCCGTCCCTCCGCTTCGGCAGGTAATGGGTGGGTTCGCCCGCCTTTTGCGCCGCGCTGCCGCGGTAGGCGGCTGCCATCGGTATAGATGCTGTTGTTGGCGAAAGTCGGTGCCGGAAAAAGCGCGGCAACGGCAAAATAACGAAGCGTCTTCGCCATTGTTGCTTCCTTGCGCTGAAAAACATTCACCTGCCTATTTTTGGCCGTGTCGCCCGCCTAATGCATGTTTCCCTAAATCGTAACCGATTTAAGGATAAGTGCGGGAATTCAAAGTGCTACTGTCCTTGCGCGTCAGAGACGCGCGGCGCCGTAGAGCAATTCCGCCCGTCCCGGACGAAAGTTATGTTGCATCGCGGCATGTTTCGCTTTATCCGACGGGGCGAATTTTAACCGACCCCTGGAGGTACTCATGCGGATCGACGCGATTTCCATCGGAAAAAATCCACCGGAAGATGTCAATGTAATCGTGGAAGTTCCGGTCGGCGGGCATCCGATCAAGTACGAGATGGACAAGGAAGCCGGCACGCTGGTCGTCGACCGCTTCCTCTATACGCCGATGACCTATCCGGGCAACTACGGCTTCGTCCCGCACACGCTGTCCGACGATGGCGATCCGATCGACGTTTTGATCTGCAACACCCGCCCGCTCGTGCCGGGCTGCGTCATCAATGTCCGCCCGATCGGCGTGATGATGATGGAAGATAATTCCGGTCAGGACGAAAAGATCATCGCCGTGCCGTCGGGCCATCTCACCCAGCGCTACGATAAGGTCCATGACTATACCGACCTGCCGGAAATCACGCTCAAGCAGATCGAGCATTTCTTCGAGCACTACAAGGATCTGGAGCCCGGCAAGTGGGTGAAGATCTTCGGCTGGAAGGACGTGAGCGTCGCCAAGCAACTGATCAAGGAAGCGGTCGAGCGCGCGAAGCCGAAGAAGTAGTCTATTAGTCTATTCTGCCTGGCTGACGATTGCAGCCAGGCGCTTGATGACATCCTCCGGATCGGCGTCGATCCGGAGGATTTTTTTACGCTGCGTGTCGCCGGAGACGAATGAGATCCTGGTCTTCGCGATGCCGAATTGCTTCGCCAGCAACGCGATCAGCGCCTGGTTCGCTTTGCCCTTTTCCGGCACGGCGCGGACGCGAACCCTGAGGTACTCCTCGCCGTCGGCAGCGCATTCGAAGCCGTCGATCGCATCGCGACCGCCGTTCGGCGTCAGCCGAACAGTCAGGCGGACATGGTCGTCAAGGCTCGTCAGCGCCGCGTGCACTTATATGCCGATCACCGCCGACGCGACCGTCGTGTTGAGGAAGTACCAGATGAAATAGAGGATCACCAGGACGACGAGCGGCGAGAGATCGACGCCGCCCATGTCCGGCAGGAAGCGGCGGATGGGCCGGTAGAGCGGCTCGGTCAGCTGATAGAGCGAACGGCCGATCATGTTGATCGCGTGGTTGTTCACGTTGATCACGTTGAAGGCGTAGAGCCAGGAGAAGATGGCCGACGCTATGATCAGGAACCAGGCTATGTTGATAATGAAGTTCAAGGTTGCGATGACAGCAATCATGCCAGTCTCCAGTTCGTTGTTGACAGACATGTAGACATTGGAAACTAAACGGGCAAGTACGACGGTTCGTCGTGCGCGATCATGTTTAATGGCATCGCACCTGTGCTTTGCCGCTCCTACAGCGCCGCGCGTGTGATCAGACGCGCAACGGTTGCTGTGGAGCTTTAAGTTTCTGCATGATTTTGTCCTTAATCGATTCCGATTTAAGGAATCATGCAGTAGGAGCCTCCCCATATGTCCGCCGTTCACGCTGCGCATCGTTTCGCCGCCTTCGGGCATGTCGGCTATCGGCGCTACTTTTTCTCACGCTTCCTCGCCTATTTCGCTATCCAGATCATGTCCGTCGCCGTCGGCTGGCAGATCTACGATCTGACGCGTGATCCGTTCGATCTCGGCCTCATCGGCCTCTTTCAGTTCCTGCCATCGCTGGTTCTGATTCTGGTGACGGGGGCCGTCGCGGACCGCTACAACCGCCGCGCCATCATGGGCATCTGCATGACGGTGAGCACGCTCTGCGCGGCCGCGCTGCTCCTGTTGACGGTGACGGGTCTGTTTTCGCCCTGGCCGGTCTATCTGATCCTCATCGTCTTCGGGATCGAGCGGGCGTTTCTCGCTCCGGCCGCGCAGTCGCTCGCACCCAATCTGGTGCCAGCCGAGCACCTGCCCAACGCGATCGCCTGGAATTCGACCTCCTGGCAGACGGCGACGATCGTCGGGCCGGTCGCCGGGGGCCTTATCTATGGATTCGGTCCTGTTGTGCCGTACGCAGTCAGTCTCTGCTTCTTTGCGGCGGCGGCCCTGATGGTCTTTGCCGTGCCGAAGCCCGCGGTGCGTTCGCCCGCCCTAGGAGAAAGCTGGCAGACGATCACAGCCGGCTTCCGCTACATCACGGCCGAGAAGGTGGTGCTGGGGGCGATCTCGCTCGATCTCTTCGCCGTGCTGCTCGGCGGCGCGGTTGCACTCATGCCGGTCTTTGCGCGCGATATACTGGCACTTGGTCCATGGGGGCTTGGTCTTCTGCGCGCCGCACCGGGCGTCGGTGCCGTCGGCATGGCGGTCTGGCTTACCGCTCACCCGATCCGCAACCGGGCAGGGCTCTATATGTTTATCGGTGTTGCACTTTTTGGCCTCGCGACGATCGTCTTCGGCCTGTCGGCAACACCCTGGATCTCGATTGCCGCCCTTGTCGTCATGGGCGCGGCGGACATGATCTCGGTCTATGTCCGCGAAATCCTGATCACGCTCTGGACCCCGGACGAACTGCGAGGTCGCGTGAACGCGGTCAACATGGTGTTCGTGGGCGCGTCGAACGAACTCGGTGAATTCCGCGCCGGCATGATGGCTTCGGGCTTCGGTGCTGTCTTCGCAGTCGCCTTTGGCGGTGTCGGCACACTTCTGGTGTCGCTGCTCTGGGCGGTCGGTTTCCCGCAATTGCGCAAGATCGATACGCTCGATGTCCCGGAGCACCAACGGGTCTGATTGCACATGCGGCGTAGGGCGGGTGGCAGGGCCGTGTTACGCGCGATCTTGCCTTTTCGGCGCGGCAGCCTCCCCGCCGCGCAAAAAAATCAATTCGAGGAAATTCTCCATCCAGGTCCGCAAAGGGTGATCGTGAATCATTCGCCCTTCGAGGTGCGCCTTGCCGATCTGGGCGCCGGGCAGCTCGAAGCGGTGCGCGCCATGGACCACCCAGCGGTGCATCATCGCGCGCGTCAGCTCGCCGTGAAACTGAATGCCCCAGGCGTTCTCGCCATAACGGAAGGCCTGGTTCGGATAGGTATCGCCGGTCGCCAGCAATTCGGCGCCACTAGGCAGATCAAACCCTTCCCGGTGGAAGTGATAGACCATGGCCGGCCAATCCATCAGCGCCTTGCCGGCGTCGGTGGCCTTTAGGGGATACCAGCCGATTTCCGTCATGCCCTCATGATGCGGCGCGACCTTGCCGCCAAGGTTGCGTGCCAGCATCTGCGCCCCCAGGCAGATGCCGAGATAAGGCTTGTTCTCGAGGAGTGGCACCGAAAGCCAGTCGATCTCGCGGCGGACGAACTCTTCCTCGTCGTTGGCGCTCATCGGGCCGCCGAAGACGATGGTTCCCGAATGGGCCTCCAGCGTCGGCGGCAGCGTGTCGCCCAAAGCCGGGCGCCGGATGTCGAGTGTAAAGCCCTTCTGCTGGAGAATCTGCCCCACGCGCCCGGCACTCGATCGCTCCTGATGCAGAATTATGAGGATCGGTCTTTTGAAGTCGTCGGCCTCTGCGGGCATTTCAGTTTTCCTGCTGCGGGTCGGTTTCCTCCTCCACGTCGATCTTGGCGGCAACTTCCTTCCGCTTCAAGACCCGATCGCGCCCGGAGACGCCGAGGAGATCGGCGATCCGCCAGATCACGTGATCTTCCATCTCGTTGCGGACGCCATCGGCATAGACGATCTCCCACAGCGTGCCGACGAGCTCGATCCGCTGCTCCTCGGACAGATGACGCTTGATCTCTGCGGTGAACTTGTAAAAGTCGATCGCCTCGCTTTCGGCGCTCTCGCCCGCCTCGATGAGCGCATCGAGGCCCTCGTCGTCGAGTTGATATTGCTCCTCGATAATCTCGCGCATCTTGCGGCGCTCGGCAGCCAGCACCGTGCCATCGGCCTCCATGACCTGAACGCAGAGTGCGATCACGGCAACGCGCGGGTCGCCCTTTTCAATTGGCGCCGTGGAGCCCGCCAAACTTTCGAGGAACGCTCGAAACCGTTCTAACATGTCCTTGTCCGCAGCGTTCGAAGTTCAAAACAGCCGGAGGCCGGCCTTGTCCGTTGCCTTTTCGCCGGCGGAGGCGTCGCGAACGCCGGGATCGTCCGGCGGGCGGCCGAAGAAGGGTGCCGGCTCTTCTTCCGCGACCTCCTCGTTGTCCTTGGCAGCAGGGGGAGCAGGTTCTTTCCTCTCCGGAATCTTGATCACCTCACGCTCCGCTTCCAGAACGGCCGGCGTTGCTTTCGCCGGTGCCGGCTCCGGCGCCGTCCGCGCTGCGACGTGCTGCACGGTCGCGACTGGTGGGAGGTTGCGGATCGCCTCGTCGGCGCTCGGACGGCCATTTTCGAGCTTGTCCGAAAGCTGCAAGGCCGGTGCCTTCCATTCGAAAGCGTCGAGCCGGCCGCTGACCGGCGAGACCGGCAGCCAGGACGGCGAGGTCACCCCATCGGCCGTCCAGGCCGGATCGCGCGGACTGCGCAGCGCCTGTGCCATCCAATGGCGGATACGGCCCTCGTCGCCGGTGTCCGCTTCCTCGATATCGGCGAGCAGCAGGAAGACGCTTTCCGTCGGCTCGAGCCGTGCAGCGGCTTCAGCCTTGGCTCGCGCCAGCGGCAGTTCGCGCGCCTCGAGTGCGGCTTCGGCAACGGTTGCCAATGCAACCGCATTGTTGCTGCGGAGTGATTCGAGCTTCTTCGCACGCTTCAAACGGTCGAGGGCGGAATCGCCTCCGCGCGCTCTGACGTAGAGCCTGGCCACGTCCGGATGCGGTTGCTGCTTCCAGATCTTTTCGAGAATTCCCGCGCCCTTGCGCAGATTGTCTTCGCGGAACAGGGCCTTGGCCGTTACCAGCGCCGCCGGCACCAGGCTCTCGTCGAGTTTCAGCGCGGCGAGGCCGTCGTCGCGCGCCGCTTTCGGGTCAGCGTCGAGCTTCGCCATCGCACGGGCGGTCAGCAGCACGGCCTTTTTTTGGTCGGCATCCTTGCGGTCGAGGATATTGGCGGCGCGACTCTGGTCGAGAAGGCGGATCGCCTCGTCCCATTGTCCTGCCTGGCTGCGGTGATCCAGCGTTGCCAGCGTCGCCCACGGCAGGTGCGGCGCCTTCTCCGCGGCGCGTTCGGCATATTGCCGGGCAGCCTCGTTGGCGCCGAGCCGCTTGGCTTCGAGGAACAGGCCGCGCAGGCCGAGCTCCCGCGTTTCGGCATCGTCGGCCATCAGTTCGAACTTCTTGCGCGCGTCGTCGTATTTGCCTTCGATCAGCGCGGTCTGCGCCTCGAGCAGGTGGATGAGCGGCTCCTGGTCGGCGCTGATCAGGCCGCGGCTTCGCGCCGACATCTTGCGGGCAAGATTGGCGTCGCCGGCACCAGCGGCGATCAGCCCCGTCGAAAGCGCCTGGTAGCCGCGATCGCGCTTGCGGGAGCGGAAATAGCGCGTGACGGTATGGGGCGACATCCAGATCGTGCGGAGCAGCCAGATCACGATCAGGACGGCGGCAAAGAGCGAGATCAGAATGGATGCGGCGCGCATCAGCGTCATTTCGATGCGCTGCCCCTGCCAGATCAGCGACAGTTCCCCCGGCCGATCGGCGAGCCACGCAAAGCCGAGACCAAGGCACAGGACGAAAAGGATGAAGAACAATATACGGATCATCTCTTCTTCTTTCCTTCCGCTAGCCGGCCGTGCCGGTACGCGTCATGCTCTGTGCCACGGCGGCGTCGATGGTGGTCTCGACGCGCAGGCGCTGGTCGAGTTTCGCCTTGAAGTCCGCGCCAGTCGATTTCGCCGGTTCGGGAAGAGCGCCCCATTCCAACGATGCGCCCTTCAGGTCGCCATTGTTGAGCTTGTCCTCGATGCGCGCGATGACGGCTTCCGGCGTGTCGCCCTCGACGCTGCCGACCGGCCGGATGCGGATGCCGGACATGGCGCTTGAGACGAGGCGAGCGAAAATGCCCTCGTTCGGATCGGGCTGGTTGAGCGCATCGAGCATCGCGTCCGCCGTTTGCGGAAAGGCGGCGCGGAGGTCCGTTCGCGTCGCGACACCCGTTGCGGCGTCCTCAGTCAGATCTTTCACGGTCACGTCGTCGGGCGCAATGCTGCGCAAGGCATCAAGCTCGGCCAGAAACGGGCCGCCGCGATCGATCGCTGTCTTCAGCGCCGTTACGGCGACCGCCTTCGCCATCTGGATGTCGTTAGCCGGCTCGTTGAGTTTTTGTTCCGCCTGGTCGATGCGCCCGGCAAGTTCGGCCTTGGCGGCCGCCGCCGACTGTTCCGCATCGGCGAGGCTGGCTTTCAGCGTGGCGACTTCCTTGGTCAGATTGGCGACTTCCGTTTCGAGGGCGGTGATCTGCGGCGCGCTCGCGCCATCTGCCCCGGGCTGTTTGGCCGCCTGTTCCAGCGCCGCAAGACGGCTCTCCAGCGGACCGATGTCGGCCGCGGGGGCGGATTGAGATGCGATCTGTGTCTTGATCGCCTGGATTTCGCTGGCAAGGCCCTGCTCGAAGGCAGCACTGCCGCGATCCGGTCCGAGCGCTGGAATATAGCCGGCATATTGCAGCACGCCGGCGCCGAGCAGCGTCACGAGACCCCCGAGTATACCGGCCGCGAGCGCGCCTGCGCTCGTCCCCTGTCTCTGCGCCGGCTGCGGCGGCATCGCGCCGTTGCTCAAGTGCGGGGGCTCTTCGTCGAAAGCGGCCGCGGCGGCATCCGCGCGCTCATCCTCCGTTTCCTCCGTCTTTTCCGTCGTATCGGTCGCGTTTTCGCTCTCTGCCTCGCTCGCCGAAATCTCGGCGGGCTCGTCGGTGACCGATTCCTTGTTCGCGACAGATTCGGCCTCGTCGGTCGCCGTCTTTTCCGCCTGGAGGTCGATCGTCAGCGGTTCCTTCTCGGATTTCGAGCGGCGCGGCGGGTTTTCCGATACCATGGTGACCTCTTACCGTTACAGTGCCAGTCGGCTTTAAGACAAACCTAGTCAGGCGAACTCGCGAGGGAAAGCCCCCAACTCCGTTTTTGCCGGAAATGCCATCAGTTCACCCGATTGGAGGGGGCCACATACGCGGAAAACCGGTGCCGGCTTTGCTGTTCGCGCCTCGAACATGCGCCGTTGGATGTTTTGCTGAGATATCAACGCTGCGCGGGATCAAAGGAGTTGCAGAAGATGCTCCTCGTCCGGCATTGCGGCGACTTCCGCGGCCGCATCAGGCGGTAAGGCGTCCTTCGTCGATGTGCTCAGGCAGAGATAGCGTTTGGAAAGCGCCGCTGCGCTGAGATTGCTTTCCGAGAGAAGGGCGGCAAGCTGCCGCACGTTTTCGCGCGAATAGAGCAGTACGGCGTCAAACTGCCCCGCGCCGAGAAGATCGGAGAGCACGTCCGGGTGATGCGCGATCGGCCTCATCCGGTAGCATTCCACGGTCCTGTGATCGATGCTGCGCCGCCGCAGCGTCCGTTCGAGGCCATCGGAGCGCGGCGATCCGGCGAGATAGAGCAGCGGTTCGGGTGGCTCCGCGCCGAATACTGTCGCGATCGTGTCCGCGAGACCTTCGCCCGTGCCCGGTCCGACGTGAATATCGGTGAATCCGAGGGCTGCTGCGGCGCGGCCGGTTGCCTCGCCGACGCAGAAGAGCGGTGTTGCAAGATGCGGTTCAAGCGCGCGGCCCAGGGCCGAGAGCACCCGGGTTGCTTCCGCGCTCGTCAGCGCGATGGCGCCATGCCTTTGCTTCAATGCGCTCGCGAGAGCTGTTACCAGGTGCTCCGCCTGCATCAGAGGCAGGAGGATCGCTTCATGGCCCATCGCCTCGAGCTTCAGCGCCGTCCTTTCGGCGGTCGGTCGCGGCCGAGTGACGAGCACGCGCATCGCTCACGTCCAACTCGAAAAGAATCCCGGTCCGGCCTTGGCGCGGATTTCCTCGCCGGCCCTGCGTCCGAGGTCGGCGGCCTCCGCTGCCTTGCCGTCGACGGCGATGCGATGGCAGGTCGCGCCATCCGGCGTCAGGATCATGCCGGAAAAGCGGATATGCGTGCCGTCGGACACGGCGTGCCCGGCGATCGGCGTGCGGCAGGAGCCGTCAAGCGTCGCCAGGAAGCCGCGCTCGCAGGAAACGGCCTCGTGCGTGCGCCGATCGTCGATGGCCGCAAGCAGCGTATTGATCCGGGTGTCGCCGATGCGGCTCTCGATGCAGATCGCCCCTTGCGCCGGCGCCGGCGGAAATTCCGCTGGGTCGAGCAGTTCGGTCGGCACGTCGGTCATGCCGAGCCGCTTCAAGCCGGCATAGGCGAGAAGCGTGCCGTCGACCTGGCCTTCGGCGAGCTTGCGCAGTCGTGTTTCCACCTGGCCGCGATAGGTGATCACGTTGATGTCGGGCCGGAGGCGCCGAATGAGCGCCTGGCGACGCAGCGACGACGAGCCGACGGTGGCGCCCTGCGGCAGGTCCACAAGTCTCGGCGCCGTGCGTCCGACGAAGGCGTCGCGAACGTCTTCGCGTGGGAGGAAGGCGGAGAGGAAGAGCCCGTCTGGCAGCTTCGTCGGCATGTCCTTCGACGAATGCACGGCGAAATCGAGGTCCCCCGACACGAGCTGTTGTTCGAGCTCCTCGGTGAACAGGCCCTTGCCGCCGATCTCCGCAAGCGACCGGTCGGTGATCCGGTCTCCCTTCGTGGACAGGATCACGACCTCGAACATTTCCTGCGGCAGACCATGGGCAGCAGCCAGCCGGTCGCGCGTTTCATGCGTCTGGGCGAGCGCTAGTGGGCTGCCCCGCGTCCCGATGCGGAAAGGTTTCGTTTGCATCCTCGGTCATCCATTGTTACTGCATGGTTCCTTAAATCGGGACCGATTTAAGGATAAAACCATGCAGCAGTTCAAAGCGTTACAGCGTCCTTTGTGCTTCTGAAAGACGCACGGCGCTGACACAAGTTCCGTGTACCCACCTTTCCGTGCGACCGCAATCTTTGAGTAGACCACATATGTCCGCGCCCCTGCGTATCCTCGGCATCGAAACAAGCTGCGACGAAACGGCGGCGTCCGTCGTGCTGCGGGAAAAGGACGGCAGCGGCCGGATCCTTGGCGATGTCGTGCTCAGCCAGCTGGAAGAGCATAGCGCCTATGGCGGCGTCGTTCCGGAGATTGCCGCCCGAGCCCATGTCGAGGCGCTCGATACGCTGATCGAGGAAGCGCTGCTGCGCGCCGGCGTCAGACTTGAAGACATCGACGCGATCGCTGCGACAAGTGGTCCCGGGCTGATCGGCGGCCTGATCGTCGGGCTGATGACCGGTAAGGCGATCGCGCGGGCGACGGGCAAGCCGCTTTACGCCGTCAATCATCTCGAGGGCCACGCACTGACGGCGCGGCTGACGGATGGCCTGACGTTTCCATATCTGATGCTGCTTGTCTCGGGCGGCCACACGCAGCTGATCCTGGTGAAAGGCGTCGGCGATTACGAGCGCTGGGGCACGACGATCGACGATGCGCTCGGCGAAGCCTTCGACAAGACCGCAAAGCTTCTCGGCCTTCCCTATCCGGGCGGTCCGGCGGTCGAGCGCGCGGCCCGGACGGGCGATCCCAGGCGCTTCGACTTTCCGCGCCCCCTCGTTGGCGACGCGCGGCTCGACTTTTCCTTCTCCGGCCTGAAAACGGCCGTTCGCCAAGCGGCACAGTCGCTGGAGCCCGTGACGGAGCAGGATGTCGCCGACATCTGCGCCTCGTTCCAGCGCGCCATCTCGCGCACCCTCAAGGACCGTGTAGGGCGCGGACTGAAGCGGTTCAGGGCCGAGTTCGGCACTGTCCCTGAAGCGGCTCTGGTCGTGGCCGGCGGGGTAGCCGCCAATCAGGAGCTGCGGGCGACGCTTCAGGATCTTTGCGACCAGAACGGCTTCCGCTTCGTGGCGCCGCCGCTTCAGCTTTGCACCGACAATGCGGCGATGATCGCCTGGGCTGGTGCCGAACGGCTTGCGGCGGGACTGGAGGCGGATGGCCTCGATGTCGCGCCGCGCTCGCGTTGGCCGCTTGACAGCCAAGCACAGGCATTGATCGGCTCCGGCAAGCGTGGCGCCAAGGCATGATGGACAAGATGAGTGAGAAGCCGAAGATCGTCGTCGTTGGAGCCGGAGCATTCGGGACCGCGCTTGCCGCCGTAGCCGCAGCGACCGACAATGCCAAAGTGACATTGCTTGCCCGCCGACAGGAGACAGTCGAGGAGTGCCGCCGGACGCGCCGGAACGAGGCGTTCCTGCCAGGCATTCCGCTTCCGGCGGGACTTGCTTTTTCCGCCGATACGACCGTGCTGATGGACGCCGATGTCGTCCTCTTCGCCATGCCCTCTCAGGAGCATCGGGCCGCCGCCCGCAGCTACGGCGGCTGGATCGGCACCGATGCGACGATCGTCACCTGTGCCAAGGGGATGGAGCAAGCGACCGGCCGGCTCCTGACCGACGTGCTGGACGAAGAGTTGCCGGGCCGCAAGATTGGAGTTCTTTCCGGTCCGGGCTTTGCCGCCGATATCGCCAAGGGCTTGCCGACGGCAATGGTGATCGCGGCGCGCGACAGCGAGACAGCGACGGAACTCGCCGAGACGCTTTCCGGCCGGACGTTTCGGCTCTACCCCTCGGCCGACCGTGTTGGCGTGCAGCTCGGCGGCGCGCTGAAGAACGTGCTGGCGATTGCCTGTGGCATCGTCGAGGGCGCAGGCCTTGGCGATTCGGCCCGCGCAGCGCTGATTTCCCGCGGTCTTGCGGAAATGTCGCGCTTCGTCGTTGCCCAGGGCGGTGAGGCCGATACAGTCCGCGGCCTTTCCGGGCTCGGCGACCTCGTACTGACTGCGACGAGCCACCAGTCGCGCAACCTGCGCTTCGGCATCGCGCTCGGCAAGGACGGACGCGCGACTGGGCAGGGCGGCGAGCTGGTCGAGGGCGCCTTCGCCGCGTCGGTCGCAGCCCGCGTCGCACTCGACCTCGGCGTCGACATGCCGATTACCGAGGCGGTCGCCGCCATCATCGACGGAAGGCGTGATGTCCGCACTGCTCTGGAGCAGCTGATGTCGCGCCCGATAACTCAGGAATGACTTGGCAGCGGAATGAGGAAAGGTGCAGAGCGGTTGTCCGCCCGCATTCCGCGCCAAGCGATAACGTCAGGAGGAACCATGCTCTTCGCACTTCTATGCACGGATAGGCCCGGCGGGCTGCAGTTGAGGCTGGATACGCGCCCGGCCCACGTCGCCTACCTCAACGACCTCAACGCCAAGGGCATCCTCAAGATCGCCGGTCCCTTTCTCGGCGCGGACGCCAAGCCGACGGGAAGTCTGGTGATCGTCAAGGCCGAAACGCTTGAGGAGGCGAAGGCAATCGCCGAGGACGACCCCTATGCCAAGGCGGGCCTCTTTTCGAATGTCGAGATCAAGGCCTACAACTGGGTCTTCAACAATCCGGAGGCTTAAGCGGCGATGGCGTTCTGGCTTTACAAATCCGAACCGGCCAAATGGTCCTGGCAGATGCAGAAGGACGCGGGCAAGAAGGGCACGGAATGGACCGGCGTGCGCAACTATCAGGCGCGAAACAACATGCGGGCGATGAAGATCGGCGATAAAGGCTTCTTCTATCACTCCAACGAGGGGCTGGAGATCGTCGGCATCGCCGAGGTCTGTGCTCTCTCGCACCCGGATTCGACCGCTGAAGGCGATGCCCGCTGGGATTGCGTCGATATCCGCGCCGTCATGGACGTCCCGCGTCCGGTCTCCTTGAAGGAGATCAAGGAGAACCCGAAGCTCGCCAAGATGTCGCTGGTGACCTCGATGCGGCTGTCGGTGCAGCCGGTTACGGAGGACGAGTGGATCGAGGTTTGCCGCATGGGCGGCCTCGACAATCCGCCGCGCTGAGATCCCTTTCCTTGAAGACCGATCCCGAACGCTTTATCCGAGCCAACACCGGCGTCCTTTCGCCGCCGCATGTGCCGGAGATCCGGTTGCATCTTGCAAGCGAGGCGCATGATCTCTGGCTGAAGACGGAAGAGGAACTGGAGGAGATCGGTCTGCCGCCGCCGTTCTGGGCTTTCGCCTGGGCGGGCGGGCAGGGGCTTGCGCGTTATATTCTCGATCATCCGGACAGCGTGCGCGGGCGCCGCGTCATCGATTTCGCCTCCGGCTCCGGCCTGGTTGCGATCGCGGCCATGAAGGCGGGTGCCTCTTCCGTTCTTGCCGTCGACATCGATCCCTGGGCGGAAACGGCGGTACGGCTGAATGCGGAACTGAACGGGGTGGAAATCGGATTCAGCAACCGGAACATCATCGGCGAGCCGAAGGTCGCCGATGTCTACCTCGCCGGCGACGTCTTTTACGACAAGGCTTTTGCGGATCTGCTCCGCCCCTGGTTCGCCGGATTGGCGAGGGCGGGAGCGGCGGTGCTCGTCGGAGATCCCGGACGCGCCTATTGCCCGCGGCAGATGATGAGGGCGCTCGCGACCTATGCGGTGCCGGTCACGCGGGCGCTCGAAGACAGTGAGGTAAAGCGCACGACCGTCTGGCGCTTCGAACCGGCCGAAGCCGTCGGCGGCTGAGCCGATCGCGGCCCCAATGCATGTTGTCCAAAACTACGCAGCAGTTTTGGACAACGAAGGCAAAAGGCAAAGAGGCATAGCGCGCTTTATGGCCGGATGACGCAGACGCCGTGTTCCCAGGAGCAGACGCGGTCGTTCGGTTGCGGCGAGACGACGATGATCTTCGCACGCTTCAGCGGCGGGGCGCCGTCGACCGCATCCTCGCCGAAATAGCTGGAATTGCCGTACTGGCGGAAATAGATGCCGTTGCCCTCCTGGCGGAAGGCGGAGATGCCGCCGGCATAGGTTCCGATGCCGGGGGTGACCGAAGGAAAGTCGTCGCCGCCGTACGAACCGAAGCCATCATAGAAGCTGGAACCATAGCCCCCGCCGATCACGACCACACCATGGTCGCGGCGCCAATCACGCTTGGCATGGTGTCGTAGACGGTGCTTCATCCGTACGTGCCGGGTGCGAGTTTTCACGTCCTGCATGTCCCGATTGAACAAAGAAAAGTCGTCAAAGCCGGACACGACGGAGCGGTGCCTTCTGCGGTCGCCAAATTTGCGATGGCCGTGATGCCAATCGCGCCATGCGTGATGCGGCTTTCGGTGCAGTCTTATATGCCGGACGCGGGTCTCGACCTCAGATAAACCCTGCCGGTCGCCCGCCATCGCAGGCATTTCTGCGGTCATCACCAGAGCGCAGACCAGCGCTAGAACTTTGGTCGCATGGACCGCTCGCAACAGATTCATTCTGCCGTGCCCTCCGGATCATCCTTAACAAATTCTTAACGCCATCCTGGGCCAAGCGAGGGCAAATGTCACGGATTTGCTTATGTTTTCTGCGCTTATCGTTAATTCGACCGATGTCTTGGCAAGGCCGGAAAATGCCGCTTTTCGTCTAATCGATTTTATTTATTTTGCACCGCAAACACACTTGTCGTTAAGCCTTATGGTGATTAAAGGTCCGGATGACTGAATTGCGCACAATCGTGTGCGATACCGGACGAATGCGATCCAGTTTGGGGCGTCGAATCCGGTCATTCCGTGAGGTTCCGATGACGAATGTCACAAGAAGCCGGCCGCTTTCGCCGCATCTTCAAATCTACAAACCCATCCCGACCATGGTGATGTCGATTGTGCACCGCATTACCGGCGGCGCGCTTTATTTCGGCACGATCCTAGTGGCGTGGTGGCTGATCGCCGCGGCTTCCGGCGCGGCCTACTACGATTGGGTCAGCTGGCTCTTTGGCACGTTGATCGGCAAGCTCGTGCTCTTCGGCTACACCTGGACGCTGGTTCATCACATGCTCGGCGGTATTCGCCACTTCGTTTGGGACCTCGGCTACGGCTACGAGAAGCATTTCGCAACGAAGATGGCCAAGGCGACGATCGTCGGATCGGTGGCTCTGACGCTGCTGATCTGGGTGATCGGCTATCTGGTCCGCTACTGAGGGGGAATGAGGATGGACATGCGCACACCTCTCGGCAAGGTTCGCGGCCTCGGCTCCGCCAAGGAGGGGACCGATCATTTCTGGCGCCAGCGCCTGACGGCCGTTTCCAACGTTCCGCTGCTGATCTTTTTCGTGTTCTTCGTTGCCCGCTACGCCGGCGCCCCGCATGCGGAGGTCGTCGCGGCGCTCTCCAATCCGTTTGTGGCGGTGATCATGGGCCTCGTGCTCGTTTCGGCTCTCACACACATGAGAATCGGCATGCAGGTGATCATCGAAGACTACGTGCATGGCGAAGGCGCCAAGGTCGCCCTTCTCATGCTCAACACATTTTTCGCGATCGCGATCGGCGGGCTCTGTCTTTTCGCCATCCTGAAGATCGCTTTTGCAGGGTAATTTCGTCATGGCATCGATCAGTTCACCCGCTGCAAACGGCAAGGCCTACCAATATGTCGACCACGCCTTCGACGTCGTCGTCGTCGGTGCTGGCGGCGCTGGCTTGCGCGCCACGCTCGGCATGGCCGAACAGGGCCTGAAGACGGCCTGCATCACCAAGGTCTTCCCGACGCGCTCGCACACCGTCGCCGCCCAGGGCGGCATCGCCGCGTCGCTGCAGAACATGACGCCGGACAGCTGGCAATGGCATCTGTACGACACCGTCAAGGGCTCCGACTGGCTCGGCGATGTCGATGCCATGCAGTATCTCACCATGGAAGCGCCGAAGGCGGTTTACGAGCTCGAGCACTACGGCGTGCCGTTCTCGCGCAACGAGGAAGGCAAGATCTACCAGCGGCCGTTCGGCGGTCATATGCAGAATTTTGGCGAAGGCCCGCCGGTGCAGCGCACCTGCGCGGTTGCCGACCGCACCGGCCATGCGATCCTGCACACGCTCTACGGCCAATCGCTCCGGAACAACGCCGAATTCTTCATCGAATATTTCGCCATCGACCTGATCATGTCGGACGACGGGCGGTGCACCGGCGTTGTTGCCTGGAACCTCGACGACGGCACGATCCACCGCTTCTCGGCGAAGATGGTGGTGCTGGCGACCGGCGGTTACGGCCGCGCCTATTTCTCGGCGACCTCGGCGCACACCTGCACCGGCGACGGCGGCGGCATGATCGCCCGCGCAGGCCTGCCGCTCCAGGACATGGAGTTCGTGCAGTTCCACCCGACCGGCATCTACGGCTCGGGCTGTCTGATCACCGAAGGCGCGCGCGGCGAGGGCGGCTATCTCGTCAACGCCGAAGGCGAGCGCTTCATGGAGCGTTATGCCCCGTCGGCCAAGGATCTCGCCTCGCGTGACGTCGTTTCGCGCTGCATGACACTGGAAATCCGCGAGGGCCGCGGCGTAGGCAAGAACAAGGACCACATCTTCCTGCATCTCGACCACCTCGATCCGGCCGTGCTGCACGAGCGCCTGCCGGGCATTTCCGAGAGCGCGAAGATCTTTGCCGGTGTCGATGTCACCCGCGAGCCGATCCCGGTGCTGCCGACCGTCCACTACAACATGGGCGGCATTCCGACCAATTATTGGGGCGAGGTGCTGAACGCTGACGGTCAGAACCCCGAGCGCATCGCGCCGGGGCTAATGGCAGTCGGCGAAGCGGGCTGCGCCTCGGTCCACGGCGCCAACCGGCTCGGCTCCAACTCGCTGATCGACCTCGTCGTCTTCGGCCGTGCCGCGGCGATCCGCGCCGGCCAGATCATCGACCGGCAGGAATCGATCCCGGCGATCAACACCGCCGCCTGCGACCGCATCGTCGAGCGCTTCGATCGCCTGCGTCATGCCAATGGCAGGACGCCGACGGCGGTGCTGCGCGAGAAGATGCAGCGCGCCATGCAGGAGGACGCCGCGGTATTCCGCACGCAGGAATCGCTCGAATCCGGCTGCCGCCGTCTGTCGGAAATCTGGAAGGAACTTCCCGACGTCAAGGTCACCGACCGCTCGATGATCTGGAACTCGGACCTTGTCGAAACGCTTGAGTTGGAAAACCTGATGGCCAACGCCATCACCACCATCTACGGCGCCGAAGCGCGCAAGGAGAGCCGCGGTTCGCATGCCCGCGAGGATTACACCGAAGGCCCGTTCGGCGGGCGCGACGATGTCAACTGGCGCAAGCATACGCTCGCCTGGGTCAACGAGGCCGGCGATGTCCGGCTCGATTACCGCCCGGTTCACACCGACCTGATCGCCGAGGGCATCGATCCGATGAAGATCGCCCCGAAGGCGCGCGTGTACTGATCTCGAGGATTAAGGACATGGTTGAACTCGCTCTCCCCAAGAACTCGCAGATCACCGAAGGCAAGGTCTGGCCGAAGCCGGTCGGCGCGACGAACCTGCGCGAATACCGCGTCTATCGCTGGAACCCGGACGACGGCAAGAACCCGCGCGTCGACACCTACTATATCGACATCGACGACTGTGGCCCGATGGTGCTCGACGGTCTGCTCTACATCAAGAACAAGATCGATCCGACGCTGACGCTGCGCCGCTCCTGTCGCGAAGGCATCTGCGGCTCCTGCGCGATGAACATCGACGGCACCAACACGCTCGCCTGCACCAAGGGCATGGACGAGATCAAGGGAACGGTGAAGATCTATCCGCTGCCGCATATGCCGGTGGTCAAGGATCTGGTGCCGGATCTCACCAATTTCTATGCCCAGCACCGCTCGATCGAGCCCTGGCTGAAGACGGTTTCGCCGACGCCGGCGAAGGAATGGAAGCAGAGCCACGAGGACCGTCAGAAGCTCGACGGCCTTTACGAGTGCATCCTGTGCGCTTGCTGCTCGACCTCCTGTCCGAGCTACTGGTGGAACGGCGATCGTTATCTCGGTCCGGCCGTTCTCTTGCAGGCCTACCGCTGGCTGATCGACTCCAGAGACGAGGCGACCGGCGAGCGGCTCGACAATCTCGAGGATCCGTTCCGGCTTTACCGCTGCCATACGATCATGAATTGCGCCCAGGCCTGTCCGAAGGGGCTCAACCCGGCCAAGGCGATCGGCGAAATCAAGAAGATGCTGGTGGAGCGCAGGATCTGACCCTAGAGCGCCGCTCGTCTTGTGAGACGCGTAAGGGACGCTGTAGCACTTTGAATTGCTGCATGTTTTTATCCTTAAACCGGCTAAGGTTTAAGAATAAATGCAGCAGCATCCTTTGTCGGTCACGGCTTCGACGGCGGGCTTTCTGCCCGCCGTTTGCGTATCACGAATTTCACGTCCACGTGTCGGCATTTGATTTGAAACTTTCGACGGTCCTCATAGCTTTAGAATGGGATCGGAGATTGCGATGAATCGTTTGTTGCTTGCACTTGCCGCCGGTTGTCTGATGGCCCTGCCGGCGCGGGCGGCCGAGCCGCAGTTCGCGCTGTTTGCCGGCGGCTGCTTCTGGTGCGTCGAGACCGATTTCGATGGTGTGCCCGGCGTTCTCGAGACGATTTCGGGCTACGCTGGTGGCGCGAGCGCCAATCCGACCTATGAGGATTACGTGAAGGGCGGTCATCGCGAAGTCGTCCAGATCAAGTTCGATCCGGACAGGGTTTCCTATTCAACGCTTGTCGCCGTGCTGTTTCACACGACCGACCCGACGGATGGCGGGGGTCAGTTCTGCGATCGCGGCTTTGCCTATACGACGGCGATCTACGCGCTCGACGAGAGGCAGGCCATGGACGCGAAGGCCGGAAAGATCAGGGCCGAAGCCGAACTCGGCAAGCCGATCGTCACGCCGGTCGAAGGCACCGCAAAATTCTGGCCGGCCGAGGATTACCATCAGGACTTCGGCGCGCGAAACCCCATTCGCTACTGGTACTACAGGAACGGCTGCGGCAGGAACCGGGCGGTCGAGGCGCTCTGGGGTGACCGCGCCTATGCCGGGGTCAATCACTGATTGTGTTTACGCCGGCTGGAGTTTCGATGCTTCCCGAGTGTGCATTCCTCTTCGGACCAGCGTTTCAATCGTGCAACAGGTACTGCTGAAATGCCTTCCCTTGATTTGACAGGTGGATTTGCTGTAGTTCGGCCATTATTATCGCGTTGCATCATGGTTCGGCGAAGATATCGGGGGTAAGAGATATGCGGGTTTTTCATGCGGCGGCGGGGCTGGCGGTTGTGCTTGCGCTGACCGGATGCCAGCGGACATCCATGGGTGGTTTCGGTTCTCAGGATGTTT
The DNA here is from genome assembly GCF_030124405.1 of Sinorhizobium sp. 7-81. Classification (NCBI taxonomy): domain Bacteria; kingdom Pseudomonadati; phylum Pseudomonadota; class Alphaproteobacteria; order Hyphomicrobiales; family Rhizobiaceae; genus Sinorhizobium; species Sinorhizobium sp. 7-81. The sequence goes on from NZ_JASKLT010000005.1 coordinate 340,031, forward strand.
CACCTGCTCCCCTGCAGGCCCAGCCCGTTCCGACGGTTTCGTCGAGCCAGCTCCCTGACCCGACGACGAACACTTCGCAGTTCCCCGCGGCACCGACCGGCGGCGCTGCGGCACCCGGCGGCGCGCCGGCCGGCACGCAAGTTGCGGCGGCGCCCAACGCGCTCGACGTAACGAAGGAATCGATGGTCGGCAATTGGCGCGTGTCGAGCGCCGGCAGTTCCTGCGACATGTTCCTGACACTGACGAACCTCGGCAGCGGATCGCGCGGCGGCACACGCGGCTGCGCCGGCGAACTGACGACGATGGGTTCCTGGGAAGTGGCCGGCAAGCAGGTCGTGCTCAAGGATCGGGGCGGCAGCCCGATCGCCCGCCTTTACAAGACGGCGGACGCGCGCTTCGACGGCTCGACCAACAGCGGGCAGCCGGTCAGCCTCAGCCGCTGACGGCCGTTAACGTCCGGCCTGGGCCGGATGCGACGCGGGATGAGGACGTGTGAGCAGGTTTCGCTCGTCCCGCGCCTCTCTCGCCGGAATTGTTCCTTGCTCACCTTGGGTGCCGCGTGCTCAACCCGGACGACAGCATTCTCCACAAACTCGAAACGCTCGTCACCACTGGCGAACGCCAGCGCGACCCGGCGCAATTGCTGATCGCCCGGCGGCTCGACCGCCTGACGGCGGAACTGCTCGCCAGCAGGCCGTCGCGCAAGTCTAACGCGCTTGGCTGGCTTTTCGCCTCGCGCAAGAAGGACCACGCTCCGGTCAAGGGGCTTTACATCCATGGTGGCGTTGGGCGCGGCAAGACGATGCTGATGGACATGTTCTTCGACGCCGTGCCGATCCAGCGCAAGCGTCGAGCGCATTTCCACGAGTTCATGGCGGATGTGCACGAGCGCATCTACAAGCATCGCCAGAAACTCAAGAGCGGCGAGACGAAGCAGGCCGACCCGATCCCGCCGGTCGCCTCCGAGCTCTTCGGCGAGGCACGGCTGCTGTGCTTCGATGAATTCTCGGTCACCGACATTGCCGACGCGATGATCCTGGCGCGCCTCTTCGGCGAACTTTTCGCCAAGGGCTGCGTGCTCGTCGCGACATCGAACGTCGAGCCGAGCGATCTTTACCGCGATGGCCTCAATCGTGGCCTCTTTCTCCCTTTCATCGACCTGCTGAAGGCGAACGCGGAGATCATCTCGCTCGATACCGAGACGGATTACCGGCTGCAGAAGACGGATGGAAATCCGGTCTGGCTTTCGCCGCTCGGTCCGGAGGCGGAAGCCGCGATGGACCGCGCCTGGTATCGCGAGACCGGCGGAGCACCCGAAGCCCCGGCGGACATCAGCCGCAAGGGGCGCAAGATCCACGTGCCATCGGCGTCCGGCCGAAGCGCCCGTTTCGCTTTTGCCGACCTCTGCGCGCAGCCGCTCGGCGCGGCCGACTACCTCGCCATCCTGGCGCAATACAGCACGATCTTTGTCGATCACGTTCCGCATCTGGGGCCCCACCTGCGCAACGAGACCAAGCGGTTCATCATCCTCGTCGATACCCTTTACGATCAGGGCGCGCGCCTCTTTGCCTCCGCCGCGGCCGAACCGCAGCAGCTGCTGACCGCTAGAAAGGGAACGGAAGGCTTCGAATTCGACCGCACCGTATCGCGTCTGATCGAGATGCAAAGCGAGGAATATGCGGCGCAACATCCGGCGAGAACGGCTGTTTGATGACGCAACGGTTACAAAAAGTCTTACGTTTACGTAAGAATTTTATGATCTAACCGATTGAAATTGCTCTGTCAAAAAGTATCAATTGATATTTTATCATTTGCCGTTTATGGGCTTTCGCGAAGGTTTGGCGTTTGCCGCGTTTCAGGCCTCGATCATATTGGGATCACAAAGGAAGCACTTTCATGGCGCGCAACAAGATTGCACTTATCGGCTCAGGGATGATTGGTGGCACGCTGGCGCATCTCGCCGGCCTGAAGGAACTGGGCGATATTGTCCTGTTCGACATCGCCGACGGCATTCCCCAAGGCAAGGGCCTCGATATCGCACAGTCGTCCCCGGTCGAAGGTTTCGATGCATCGCTCACGGGCGCGAGCGATTATTCTGCGATCGAAGGTGCCGACGTCTGCATCGTGACTGCCGGCGTGCCGCGCAAGCCCGGCATGAGCCGCGATGATCTGCTCGGCATCAATCTCAAGGTCATGGAACAGGTCGGCGCCGGCATCAAGAAATATGCCCCGAACGCATTCGTCATCTGCATCACCAACCCGCTCGACGCCATGGTGTGGGCGCTGCAGAAGTTCTCCGGCCTGCCGAAGAACAAGGTCGTCGGTATGGCCGGCGTTCTCGATTCCTCGCGCTTCCGCCTCTTCCTCAGCCAGGAATTCAACGTGTCCGTCCAGGACGTCACGGCCTTCGTGCTTGGCGGCCATGGCGACACGATGGTGCCGCTCGCCCGCTACTCGACCGTTGCCGGCATTCCGTTGACCGATCTCGTCCAGATGGGCTGGGTCACCAAGGACCGCCTCGAGGAAATCATCCAGCGCACCCGTGACGGTGGCGCCGAGATCGTCGGCCTCTTGAAGACCGGCTCGGCCTACTATGCACCGGCTGCTTCCGCGATCGAGATGGCGGAAGCCTATCTCAAGGACAAGAAGCGCGTGCTTCCCTGTGCGGCCCATCTTTCCGGCCAGTACGGCGTCAAGGACATGTATGTCGGCGTGCCGACGATCATCGGTGCCGGCGGCGTCGAGCGCATCATCGAGATCGATCTCAACAAGAGCGAGAAGGAAGCCTTCGACAACTCGGTGGCGGCGGTCGCTGGCCTTTGCGAAGCCTGCATCAACATCGCGCCCAGCCTGAAGTAACCGCCATCCGGCCAATCAGACAGGAATAACCCCATGAACATTCATGAATATCAGGCCAAGGCTCTCTTGAAGAGCTATGGCGCGCCGGTCGCCGAAGGCGTCGCGATCTTCTCCGCCGACGAAGCGGAAGCCGCTGCGAAGAAGCTGCCGGGACCGCTCTACGTCGTGAAGAGCCAGATCCACGCCGGTGGTCGCGGCAAGGGCAAGTTCAAGGAACTCGGCCCCGACGCCAAGGGCGGCGTGCGGCTCGCAAAATCCGTCGACGAGGTTGTGGCGAACGCCAAGGAGATGCTTGGCAACACGCTGGTGACCAAGCAGACCGGTCCGGCCGGCAAGCAGGTCAACCGCCTCTACATCGAGGACGGCGCCGACATCGACCGCGAACTCTACCTCTCGATCCTCGTCGATCGCTCCGTCGGCCAGGTTGCCTTCGTCGTTTCGACAGAGGGCGGCATGGACATCGAAGCGGTTGCCGAGCACACGCCGGAGAAGATCGTCACTGTCGCGATCGACCCGGACAAGGGCGTCACCGCAGAAAATCTGAAGACGCTCGCCGACGCGCTGAAACTCGAAGGCGAAGCGCGTGCCGATGCTGAAAAGCTCTTCCCGATCCTCTACAAGGCCTTCGTCGAGAAGGACATGAGCCTGCTGGAGGTCAATCCGCTGATCGTCATGAAGAACGGCCGCATGCGCGTGCTCGACGCCAAGGTCTCTTTCGACGGTAACGCGCTCTTCCGCCACGAGGACGTGGTCGCCCTGCGCGACACGACGGAAGAGGACGAGAAGGAAATCGAAGCCTCCAAGCATGACCTCGCCTATGTCGCTCTCGACGGCAACATCGGCTGCATGGTCAACGGCGCCGGGCTTGCCATGGCGACCATGGACATCATCAAGCTCTATGGCGCGGAGCCCGCGAACTTCCTCGACGTCGGTGGTGGCGCTTCGAAGGAAAAGGTGACGCACGCCTTCAAGATCATCACTGCCGATCCGGCCGTGAAGGGCATTCTCGTCAACATTTTCGGTGGCATCATGAAGTGCGACGTCATCGCTGAAGGGGTGCTCGCCGCCGTCAAGGAAGTGGGTCTCAAGGTGCCGCTCGTCGTTCGCCTCGAAGGCACGAATGTCGAGCTTGGCAAGAAGATCATCAATGAATCGGGCCTCAACGTCATCTCCGCCGATGATCTGGACGATGCCGCCCAGAAGATCGTTGCAGCCGTGAAGGGAGCCTGAGGCCGATGTCCATCCTGATCAACAAAGACACCAAGGTCCTGGTTCAGGGCCTGACCGGCAAGACCGGTACCTTCCACACCGAGCAGGCGCTCGCCTATAACGGCACGAAGATGGTCGGCGGTATCCACCCGAAGAAGGGTGGTGAGACCTGGACCGGTGCCAAGGGCGAGCAACTCCCGATCTTCGCGTCCGTTGCCGAAGGCCGTGACGCGACCGGCGCCAATGCATCGGTCATCTATGTGCCGCCGGCAGGCGCTGCCGCCGCGATCATCGAGGCGATCGACGCGGAAATTCCGCTGATCGTCTGCATCACCGAAGGCATCCCGGTCGCCGACATGGTCAAGGTCAAGGCGCGGCTCGAGAAGTCGTCCTCGCGCCTCATCGGCCCGAACTGCCCGGGCGTGCTGACCCCGAACGAATGCAAGATCGGCATCATGCCGGGCAATATCTTCCGCAAGGGCTCGGTCGGCGTTCTGTCGCGCTCCGGTACGCTCACCTACGAGGCCGTCTTCCAGACCACCAACGAAGGTCTCGGCCAGACGACCGCTGTCGGCATCGGCGGCGATCCGGTCAAGGGCACCGAATTCATCGACGTGCTCGAAATGTTCCTTGCCGACGACGAGACCAAGTCGATCATCATGATCGGCGAGATCGGCGGCTCGGCTGAAGAGGACGCGGCGCAATTCCTGAAGGACGAGGCCAAGCGCGGCCGCAAGAAGCCGATGGTCGGCTTCATCGCCGGCCGCACGGCTCCCCCCGGTCGCACCATGGGCCATGCCGGCGCGGTCATTTCCGGTGGCAAGGGCGGCGCGGAAGACAAGATCGCGGCGATGGAATCGGCCGGCATCCGCGTCTCGCCGTCGCCGGCACGGCTCGGCAAGACGCTGGTCGAAGTCCTGAAGGGCTGAGGCTCCGATAGCGAGGCTCGGGGCCGGCGCCGAGTGCCGGCCCTCAGCCGAACCAATTTATGACGCAAGCTTGGCGCACTAGAGCGCCGAATAAACGTGAACGACCGGGAAGACCCGGCATCCAACTTTAGTCAGGAGGCGAACCAAGGGTTCGCGAGAGACCATGACAAGGCAAGAGGCCAACGAGCAATTCCAGCTCACATCGTTTCTGGATGGCGCCAACGCTGCTTACATAGAGCAGCTCTATGCACGCTACGAAGCGGATCCGTCCTCCGTTTCGTCCGAATGGCAATCCTTCTTCAAGGCGCTCGCCGACCGGCCGGAAGACGTTGTGAAGGCCGCCAAGGGCGCCTCCTGGAAGAAAAGCAACTGGCCGATCGCGGCCAATGGCGAACTCGTGTCGGCGCTCGACGGCGACTGGGGCGCCGTAGAAAAGGTCATCGAAAAGAAGGTCAAGGCCAAGGTCGAGGAAGCCGCCGCAGTCACGGGCGTCCCGGTCAGCGAAGCGGAGGTCCATCAGTCGACGCGCGATTCCGTCCGCGCCATCATGATGATCCGCGCCTACCGCATGCGCGGCCATCTCCATGCCAAGCTCGATCCGCTCGGCCTTGCCGATCCGGTCGAGGACTACGATGAGCTTTCGCCGAAGTCCTACGGCTTCGAGGAGAAGGATTACGACCGCAAGATCTTCATCGACAACGTGCTCGGCCTCGAATACGCGACCGTGCGCGAAATGGTCGAAATCCTCGAACGCACCTATTGCTCGACGATGGGCGTCGAATTCATGCACATGTCCAACCCCGAGGAAAAGGCCTGGATCCAGGGCCGCATCGAAGGTCCGGACAAGGGCGTCGAATTCACACCCGAGGGCAAGCGCGCGATCCTGCAGAAGCTTATCGAAGCCGAAGGTTTCGAGCAGTTCATCGACGTCAAGTACAAGGGCACGAAACGCTTCGGCCTCGACGGCGGTGAGTCGCTGATCCCGGCGCTGGAGCAGATCATCAAGCGCGGCGGCCAGGAAGGCCTCAAGGAAATCGTCCTCGGCATGGCTCACCGCGGCCGCCTCAACGTGCTTTCCCAGGTGATGGCCAAGCCGCATCGGGCCATCTTCCACGAGTTCAAGGGCGGGTCCTACGCGCCAGATGACGTGGAAGGCTCCGGCGACGTCAAATATCACCTGGGCGCTTCGTCCGACCGCGAATTCGACGGCAACAAGGTGCATCTGTCGCTGACGGCGAATCCGTCGCATCTCGAAATCGTCAACCCGGTCGTCATGGGCAAGGCGCGGGCCAAGCAGGACCAGATGGCGACCGTGTTCGAAGGCGACATCATTCCGCTGCGCGAACGCGTGAAGGTCATGCCGCTTCTGCTGCATGGCGACGCGGCTTTCGCCGGCCAGGGCGTTATCGCCGAAATCCTCGGTCTCTCCGGCCTGCGCGGCCACCGCGTTGCCGGTACCGTGCACTTCATCATCAACAACCAGATCGGCTTCACCACGAACCCGGCCTTCTCGCGCTCCTCGCCCTATCCCTCGGACGTGGCGAAGATGATCGAGGCGCCGATCTTCCATGTGAACGGTGACGATCCGGAAGCCGTCGTCTATGCGGCCAAGGTCGCGACCGAATTCCGGATGAAGTTCCACAAGCCGGTCGTCGTCGACATGTTCTGCTACCGTCGCTTCGGCCACAACGAGGGCGACGAGCCGGCGTTCACGCAGCCAAGGATGTACAAGGCCATCCGCGCCCACAAGACGGTCGTGCAGCTCTATTCCGAACGGCTGATCGCCGAAGGTCTGATGACCGAGGGCGAGGTCGAGAAGATGAAGGCGGACTGGCGCGCCCATCTGGAGCAGGAGTTCGAGGCCGGACAGTCCTACAAGCCGAACAAGGCCGATTGGCTCGACGGCGCCTGGTCGGGCCTGCGCACGGCCGACAATCAGGATGAGCAGCGCCGCGGCCGGACTTCGGTGCCGATGAAACAGCTGAAGGAAGTCGGCCGCAAGATATCCGAGATCCCGGCTGGCTTCAACGCGCACCGGACGATCCAGCGCTTCATGGAAAACCGCGCCAGCATGGTGCAGACCGGCGAGGGCATCGACTGGGCGATGGCGGAAGCGCTCGCCTTCGGCACGCTCGTCACAGAAGGCACGAAGATCCGCCTCTCGGGTCAGGACTGCGAGCGCGGCACCTTCTCGCAGCGCCACTCGGTTCTTTATGATCAGCAGACGGAAGAGCGCTACATCCCGCTCGCCAACCTGTCGCCGACCCAGGCACGCTACGAGGTCATCAACTCGATGCTCTCGGAAGAGGCGGTGCTCGGCTTCGAATACGGTTATTCGCTTGCCCGCCCGAACGCGCTGACGCTGTGGGAAGCCCAGTTCGGCGACTTCGCCAACGGCGCGCAGGTGGTCTTCGACCAGTTCATCTCGTCCGGCGAACGCAAGTGGCTGCGCATGTCCGGCCTCGTCTGCCTGCTGCCGCACGGCTATGAAGGCCAAGGACCGGAGCACTCCTCCGCGCGCCTCGAGCGCTTCCTGCAGCTCTGCGCGGAAGACAACATGCAGGTCGCCAACGTCACGACGCCGGCGAACTACTTCCATATCCTGCGCCGCCAGGTGAAGCGCGATTTCCGCAAGCCGCTGATCCTGATGACGCCGAAGTCGCTTCTGCGTCACAAGCGGGCGGTCTCCAGCCTCTCCGAAATGGCGGGCGAGAGCTCCTTCCACCGGCTGCTCTGGGACGATGCGGAGGTCATCAAGGACGGCCCGATCAAGCTGCAGAAGGATTCGAAGATCCGCCGCGTCGTGCTCTGCACCGGCAAGGTCTACTACGACCTGCTCGAGGAGCGCGAGAAGCGCGGCATCGACGACATCTACCTGCTGCGCGTCGAGCAGCTCTATCCGTTCCCGGCCAAGGCTCTGATCAACGAACTCAGCCGCTTCCGCAATGCGGAGATGGTGTGGTGCCAGGAAGAGCCGAAGAACATGGGCGCCTGGTCGTTCATCGATCCCTATCTCGAATGGGTGCTCGCCCACATTGATGCCAAATACCAGCGGGTGCGTTATACCGGCCGTCCGGCCGCCGCGTCGCCGGCGACGGGCCTGATGTCCAAGCACATGGCCCAGCTTGCCGCCTTCCTCGAGGACGCGCTGGGGGGCTGATCGGCTCCCCACGGTCTGCCAATCGCTGGAGCACTTCCAGGAAAAGTGCGTAGCGGTTTTCCGTCCGGAAGTGCGTAACTCAAAGATCTAGAAACAGATATCTGATCAACGGAACAAAAATCATGGCAACAGAAATCCGCGTTCCCACCCTTGGCGAATCCGTCAGCGAAGCGACCGTCGGCACCTGGTTCAAGAAGGTCGGCGATGCGATCAAGGCCGACGAACCGATCCTCGAACTCGAGACCGACAAGGTGACGATCGAAGTGCCGGCGCCGGCCGCTGGCACGCTTTCCGAAATCGTAGCGCAGGCGGGCGAGACCGTCGGCCTTGGCGCGCTGCTCGGTCAGATCGCCGAAGGCGCCGGTGCGGCGGCTGCTGCTCCGGCTGCTCCGGCTCCGGCAGAGAAGAAGCCTGAACCCGCTGTTGCGGCTCCGGCCGCGCAGCCAGCCGCTGCAGCGCCAGCACCGCAGGCGCCGACGTCGATGCCGCCTGCACCGGCCGCCGCCAAGCTCCTGGCGGAAAACAATCTCTCCGCCGACCAGGTCGACGGTTCGGGCAAGCGTGGCCAGGTGCTGAAGGGTGACGTGATCGCTGCTCTCGCCAAGGGCATTTCGGCCCCCGCCGCCGAACCGGCGAAAGTCCAGGCGCGCGCGCCGGCGCCGGCAGAGGACGCCGTCCGCGAAGAACGGGTCAAGATGACGCGCCTGCGCCAGACGATCGCCAAGCGCCTCAAGGATGCACAGAACACGGCCGCGATGCTCACCACCTACAACGAGGTGGACATGAGCGCGGTGATGAGCCTGCGCAACAAATACAAGGATATTTTCGAGAAGAAGCACGGCGTCAAGCTCGGCTTCATGGGCTTCTTCACGAAGGCCGTCACGCATGCGCTCAAGGAACTGCCGGCGGTCAACGCCGAAATCGACGGCACTGACGTCATCTACAAGAACTTCTGCCACATCGGCGTCGCCGTCGGTACCGACAAGGGTCTCGTCGTTCCGGTCGTCCGCGATGCCGACCAGATGTCGATCGCCGAGATCGAGAAGGAAATCGGCCGCCTCGGCAAGGCCGCTCGCGATGGCGCGCTGTCGATGGCCGACATGCAGGGCGGCACCTTCACCATCTCCAACGGCGGCGTCTATGGTTCGCTGATGTCCTCGCCGATCCTCAACGCGCCACAGTCCGGCATCCTCGGCATGCACAAGATCCAGGACCGGCCGGTTGCGATCGGCGGACAGGTCGTCATCCGTCCGATGATGTATCTCGCGCTCTCCTACGATCACCGCATCGTCGACGGCAAGGAAGCAGTGACCTTCCTCGTGCGCGTCAAGGAGAGCCTCGAAGATCCGGAACGCCTGGTGCTCGATCTCTAAGACAGGCGGGGCGCGACAAGCAGCCCCCGCTTCTTCTTCCGGGTGCGCGGATGTCGCTGGAACTCACCTACCTGCTCGCGAGCGCAGCGCTGGCCTTCGTCTACATGATGACGCAGGCGGGCGCCTACCGCTTGCAGCACGGGCTTGTCGACCGGGACCCAAACCGAGACGTGGAGGAACGGCCGAACATGCTGACGGCGCGCGCCGGGCGCGCGCTTCGCAACTTTCAAGAGACCTATCCGATCTTCATCGTGCTCGTGGTCGTGGTAGAGTTCACCGGCCGCAGCGGGCTGCTGACGCAGTGGGGTGCGATCGTCTGGTTCTGGGCGCGGGCCGTCTATCTGCCGGTCTATGTCGCCGGGCTCGGGCGGTTTCGCTCGGCGATCTGGGCTGTATCGGCGGCGGGGCTGGCGCTGATCCTTGCGGGCATTCTCATCTAGACGGAGGAGAAAAGCATGGCATTCGAACCGAACGTTCCCCCGATCCAGGCGCATATCTGCGTGAAGGACGGCCTTGCCGCCATCGCCTTCTACGAAAAGGCGTTCGGCGCCGTTAACACGTTTCACCAGATGGCCGAAGACGGCAAGCGCGTCATGCATGCCAATCTCGCCCTGTTCGGCGGCGAGATCATGCTGCATGACGAGTTTCCGGAATTCGGAATGAGCATCAGTTCGCCCAAGACCGCCGGCGGCGCCAGCGTCGCGATCAATATCAATCTTCCGAAGCCGGACGATGTCGATGCGGCCTTTGCCAAGGCGATCGCCGCCGGGGCATCGACAGTGATGGAACCGCAGGATACGTTCTGGCAAGCACGCTATGCGCGCATCCAGGATCCCTTCGGTCACATCTGGGCCTTCAACGCACCGGTCGCAAAATCATGAGCAATTATTTGATCGAACTCGCATCATTGATGGCGATCTTCTCGTTCGCCATCATCTCGCCCGGCGCCGATCTCGCCATGGTGATGCGGCAGTCGCTGGTGCATGGGCGCCGTCAGGCGATCATCACCTCCTTCGGCATCGGCACGTCGCTGATGTTTCACGTCAGCTACACCATCCTCGGGCTGGGGCTGATCATTTCCCAGTCGATCTATCTCTTCAACATCGTCAAATGGTGCGGCGTCGCTTACCTGATCTATATCGGCATCAAGGCACTCCGCGCCGGCCAGACGGAAATCACGGCCGAAGCCGGAGAGGATGCCGGTGCGGGCAGGGCACAGTCGGTGCTCAGAGCCTTCGGCCTCGGCTTCGCCGCCAATGCGCTCAACCCGAAAGCGGTCTTCTTCTTTCTGTCGATCTTCTCGACCGTGGTCAGCGCGCATACGCCGATGATGGTCAAGTTTGGGTACGGCCTCGTCATGGCGAGTGCTCTGATTCTCTGGTTCGTCGGCGTCAGCCTGTTCATGACGACGCCGCGGATGCGTGCTGCCTTCACCCGGGCGAGCAAGTGGATCGACCGGGCAAGCGGCCTCGTCTTCATCGCGCTCGGGCTGAAGCTTGCGACGGAGAGGGCCGCCTGATGATCAGCCGCAGCGGTTTACCAGCTTCGCTTGCCATCGCGCTGGTCGCTACGCCTGCGCTTGCCGACGAGTGCCGGCAAGCGCAGGCGATCTATGGCGATGCGGACGGCGGCTACGAGTTGCGCTTCGAGCCGGTCGGCTCGGAAAGCGCTGCCACCAGCAATCACTTCAAGATTAGCGTCGAAAGTTCCGGACTGCTTCTTGATGGCGTCGTCATGTGGTCGGGCGAACCGGAGCGCTCGAACGGGATCGTGATGCACAATTGCCCGACCGGCGACGTGACCGGCGAGGAATTGAGAGCCTGCACCGTCTGGGAAGGCGTGATCTACGCGGCCGACAAGGCGGGCGGGATCGGCCTGCTTCAGGCGGAGGATGCGCCGGCCGCCGAGCAGATCCTGCTTCCGGGTTTCGGCCCGGCACTCAGAGAGTCGAGTGCCTGGGGCAAGGGGAAGGCGAGCGCCGACAGCTCGGATGTCTTTGAATTCAAGGGATGTGCTGCATGAGCGGCGAGCGCGTTCTTCTCGTCACCGGCGGCAGCCGCGGCATAGGCGCCGCCGTCTGCGTCGCAGCCGCCAGGGAAGGCTGGCGCGTGGCGGTCAGTTACGCTTCTAACCGGAAAGCGGCGGAAGACGTGGTGCGTGCGATCGAGGAGGCAGGCAGCGTCGCGATTGCCGTTGAGGGAGACGTCGGTTCAGAAGCCGGTGTGAAGGCGATCTTCTCCGCCGTCGATGCCGGCTTTGGCAGGCTCGACGGCCTCGTCAACAATGCCGGCATTGTCGGTCCGCCGCAGCGCATCGACGAGATTTCGCCGGAACGGCTGGACCGGATGCTCCGCGTGAACGTGACCGGCTCGATCCGCTGTGCCGCCGAAGCGGTGCTGAGGATGTCGACGCGCCACGGCGGACGCGGCGGTTCGATCGTCAATCTGACCTCCATCGCCGCCGTGCTGGGCGCTCCGGGCCAATATGTCGACTACGCCGCCACGAAGGGTGCGATCGACACTTTCACCGTCGGCCTCGCGCGTGAAGTGGCGGCAGAAGGCATTCGCGTGAATGCGGTGCGTCCGGGCATCATCGATACGGAAATTCATGCCTCCGGCGGCCTGCCGGATCGCGCCCGCGACCTGGCGCCTTCGATCCCCATGCAACGTCCCGGCACGGCCGGCGAAGTTGCCGACGCAATTCTCTATCTCCTGTCGGATAAGGCGACCTATGTGACCGGAGCAATTCTCAACGTCAGCGGCGGCCGGTAACCGCCCCTGAAACAAGGATTATCAAATGGCTTATGATCTCATCGTTATCGGAAGCGGCCCCGGCGGCTATGTCTGCGCCATCAAGGCGGCGCAACTGGGCATGAAGGTTGCCGTGGTCGAGAAGCGTAGCACCTATGGCGGCACCTGCCTCAATGTCGGCTGCATCCCCTCCAAGGCGCTGCTGCACGCTTCCGAGATGTATCATCACGCACAGCACGGTCTTGACGCGCTGGGTGTGGAGGTCGCAAGCCCGAAGCTCAATCTCGAAAAGATGATGGCCCACAAGAACGCGACCGTTAAGTCGAATGTCGACGGCGTTGCCTTCCTCTTCAAGAAGAACAAGATCGACGGTTTTCAGGGCACGGGCAAGGTCCTCGGGCAGGGTAAGGTCTCCGTCACCAACGACAAGGGCGAGGAGCAAGTCCTCGAAGCGAAGAACATCGTCATCGCCACGGGCTCGGACGTCGCCGGCATCCCGGGCGTCGAGTTCGAGTTCGACGAGAAGGTCATCGTCTCATCGGATGGTGCGCTCGAGCTGGAAAAGGTTCCAGAGAGCATGATCGTCGTCGGCGGCGGCGTCATCGGTCTCGAGCTCGGCTCGGTCTGGGCGCGCCTCGGCGCCAAGGTGACAGTGGTCGAATTCCTCGACACGATTCTCGGCGGCATGGACGGCGAGGTCGCCAAGCAACTCCACCGGCTGCTGACGAAGCAGGGCATCGACATCAAGCTCGGCGCCAAGGTGACCCGCGTTGCGAAACCCGGGAGTGGCGCGAGGGTCACCTTCGAGCCGGTCAAGGGCGGCGAATCGACCACGCTCGACGCGGACGTCGTGCTCGTCGCGACCGGCCGCAAGCCCTGCACGGAGAACATGGGTCTCGCCAAGGCCGGTGTCGTGCTCGACTCGCGTGGCCGCATCGAGATCGACCACCATTTCCAGACAAGCATCACCGGCATCTATGCGATCGGCGACGTGGTGCGCGGTCCGATGCTGGCACACAAGGCGGAGGACGAAGGCGTTGCGGTGGCGGAGATCATCGCGGGGCAGGCCGGTCACGTGAACTACGACGTCATTCCGGGCGTCGTCTATACCCAACCGGAGGTCGCTTCCGTCGGCAAGACCGAGGAGGAACTCAAGGCCGCCGGCGTTGCCTACAAGGTCGGCAAGTTCCCCTTCACCGCCAATGGCCGCGCGCGCGCGATGCTCCAGACGGATGGTTTCGTCAAAATCCTGGCCGACAAGGAGACCGATCGCGTGCTCGGCGGCCATATTATCGGCTTCGGCGCCGGTGAGATGATCCATGAGATCGCGGTGCTGATGGAATTCGGCGGCTCCTCGGAGGACCTCGGCCGGACCTGCCACGCCCACCCGACCATGTCGGAAGCGGTCAAGGAGGCGGCTCTCGCCACCTTCTTCAAGCCGATCCATATGTGACATTACAGCGCGGCGCATCTTTTCAAATGCGCGAAACGACGCTTTAGCGCTTTGAATCATTGCATGATTCTGTCCTTGATCGATTCCGACCAAGACAGTGGGTGCGGGGGCTGCGACAAGCGGCCCCCTGCCATACGCGGCCGACCGGCGCGAACATGAACGAGCCAATATGAGGATCGTTCATGAGACCGCGAAGCGTCGCCGCTCACCTTCCGAATGCGATACTGCCCGAAGCCGACTGGGCGGACCGCTACGAACTGCTCATTCTGAACGAGCGGCTGACGGCGCGCGAGGCGGCGCGGCGAATGCTCGAGCCGCTGCCGGGTTGGATTCGACTCCTTCTGGCGCTTCGCAATAGGATCGTGTCGTTCGTCGGGCTGAAGACAGCGGCACCCGCCGCAGCCGATAGCCTCATCGGCTTTTTTCCCGTCCTGAGAGATGAAGAGCGCAAGGCGGTTCTCGGCTTCGACGACCGGCATCTGGACTTTCGCATTGTCGTGGAGGTCCGCGACGGGCCTGCGGACAGCCAGGTGATCGGCGTTACGACCCTGGTGCATCGCCGGAATATTCTCGGCCGCATCTATCTCGCGGTTGTCACGCCTTTCCACAAGACGATCGTCCCGACGCTGTTGGCCGGGCTGAACGAGCGGCGGTGAACAGGGATTCTAATGACGCGGGATGCGGGCGGAAAACCCGCGCACGCTTTTCCTCATCCCGCTCAGTTGGTCCGCGTGACGGTGAAGCCGCGCTGGCGCAGGAGTTCGACCAGGCCTTCCGGACCGGAAAGATGCAGCGCGCCAACGGCCATGAATACATTGCCGCCCTTCAGGATCGGCTCGGCCCGCGCCGCCATGATCTTGTTGCGGTCGATGATGATGCGCTGCTCGAAATCGGCAAAACCGAAGTCGCTTGCCGCAGTCTGAGTGGAGACGGACTTCATCATCGGCATGATCATTCCGGTGTCGCCGGAAAGATAGAGATCGGTGGTTGTCTGTATGACATCGTCGATCGTCTTGCCGAGCGCCAGCGTTTCGATCAACGCCTGAAGGTGAAGCTCGACGGGCAGCGAGTCCATTGCCGAAAGCTGCTCGACCAGCGTTTCCAGCCCTTTCAGCGTTTTTCCTTCCTTGACGGCATCCTCCGCAAGCTTTTTGTCGAGGAAGGAAGCGCCGGCAGCCTTGCGCGAAATTTCACATGCCGGGAGGGCCACGAAGCTCGCAATCATCCAGGGCTTCATCTTGGCGACGAGCGGCAGCGGAATGCCACGTTGCTTGAGGCCGCTTTCCAGGCGCACGCGATCCTCCGGCTTGAGAAAGTCGTTGATCGTCTTGTCGCCGGCGAACATGGTGAGGTCGGGACGCATGATGATCGCGGCCGCCGCCTTCTTGTCGTCGACGATCTCGTCCGATTCGACGATCACGATCGCCGCCTTGGTAAAGGCGTCTACCGCGCCCTCCGGCATCGCCAAAACGCGCGGGTCGGTAACGTGCATGGTGCCGAGCAGCCAGGACGGTGCCGACCCCTGGCTTTCGATTTTCCAGAGGAGGCCCTTTCCGTTCGGAACTGCGTCCGCCTCCTGGCGCAGCGCGGCAAGGCGCGCCGGGTCCGACTGTTCCATGCTCGCCAGGATATTGGTGCCGCCGCAGGCGGACTCTTCGGCAGCGCCAGCGTCCGAAATCGAGAGCAGCGCGGCGATGAGGGTCGCGAGCACCAGAAGATGCAGCGACGCGATCAGCCACAGGGCGCCGTCTGTGAGCCTGACAGCGAGATTGCGAACGGGTCTTGAGATCGGAAACGTCGTCATAGGGCACCGAATTCTGGGCAGTTCTACTCGAAACCACACAATTCCGGACGGAAAACCGGGACGGAAAACCGTCATACACTTTCCTGCCGCATGTCTCATGAATCGGAGCCGATACAAGGACAAAAACATGCGGCAATTCAAAATGCTACAGACCTTTGTGCGTCTGAAAAGACGCGCGGGCGCTGCGGAATTGCTCACTCGAACCCTACGCCTTGCCGGTCACGGGTTCCTTAACGAGCTTGGTTAATCCGCCACTTCGCCGAATTTCAGGCGCGCGGATGGGCTCGATCGTAAATTTCGAGGAGGCGCGTCGAATCGACGCCGGTGTAGACCTGCGTCGTCGAGAGGCTCGCATGGCCGAGCAGTTCCTGGATGGTGCGCAGGTCGCCGCCGCCTGCCAGAAGATGTGTGGCGAAGGAATGACGCAGCGCGTGCGGTGTCGCCGAGTCGGGAAGGCCGAGTGCTGCCCGCAGCTTCTGCATCTCGCGTTGGATGATCGCCGGCTGAAGCGTCGCGCCCCGGCTGCCGCGAAACATCGGCGCATCCGCGGCGAGGTGGTAGGGACAAAGCCTTGTGTAGGTCGCCACGGCGTCGGTCGCCGCGGCAATGAGCGGAACGATTCGCGTCTTGCCGCCTTTGCCGGTGATACGCAGCGAGGAACTGGCGCCGGCAAAGTCATTGGGCGTTAGCGCGAGCGCCTCGGATATGCGCAGGCCGCAGCCGTAGAGCAGCGTCAGAACGGCGGCGTTACGGGTCGCGATCCACGGCTCTTCCGCGAGTTGCGCGTCCGCCGTGACGACCGTCAGCGCTTCGCGGTCCGTCAGCGGTTTCGGCAGGGATTTCGGCTGCTTCGGCGAGCGCACCGCCTGGGCACCGGCGGCATTGGCGAGGCCATTTTTCTCCAGATAGCGCAGGAAAGAGCGAAGCCCCGCGAGCCCGCGTCCGAGGGCGCGTGCGCCCGCACCCTGCTTGCGCCGCTGTGCGAGAAAGCCGCGCAGGTCGGCCGGGCGCAGTGTGCGGATGTCCGCCAAGCGCGGCGGCCCGGCGAGATGGCCGGTTAGGAAGGTCAGGAATTGTCGGGTGTCGCGCTCGTAAGCCTCGACCGTTTTTGCGGACAGCCGGCGTTCCCGGCTGAGGCTCGCCAGCCAGCGCTGGCGTTCCGCCATGACTTCGGGGTGACCAATTGCAAGAAGCTCGTTCATTGTCGCTCCGGCGATTCCGTGTGCCGTCCAGAATGTCGCCGGCGTCTTATGTTTTTGCTAACGCCACCTCTTGGAATTTGTCATTGTTCGATCATATTGAACTGCGATGGTCGATCAGCAAACGCGGATGGGACTATGGCGAGACGGGATATGGGGGACGGATTCGCGCACTTTGCTGAGGCCATTGCCCTGGTTTCACAAGGGCAGCCCGGCCATATCGTCGACATGCTGATTGCCGAGCGCGGCAAGAAGATCGTCCGGCATCCGTTGTGGCCGGTAATACGGCCCTTTCTTTACACGCTGCTCAACTACCGCAAGGCGATAGAGTTCGCCGACGCCGTCGCCAACATGCCCGGTTTCCAGGCCTTCGAGCACTTGAGCTCGCTGCTTTCGCTCGACGTTCGCGTCGACAAGGCTGAGCGCATTCCGTCGACCGGCGGCTTTCTCCTCGTCAGCAACCATCCGACCGGCATTGCCGACGGCATCGCCGTCTTCGATCTCTTGAAGTCCCGTCGCCCGGACATGATGTTCTTCGCCAATCGAGATGCGATTCGGGTCAATCCTCGCTTCGTCGAGATGGTCATTCCGGTCGAGTGGCGCGAAGAATACAAGAGCAAGCTCAAGGCTCGCGAAACGCTGCAGGTCACCAATCGCGCTATCGAAGAGGGCAAGGCAACCGTGCTTTTTCCTTCGGGCCGCATCGCCTACTGGGCCGATGGGCGGCTCAACGAACGTCCTTGGAAAAGCTCCGCCGTCGGCTTCGCGCGCAAATACGGCCTCCCGATCCTGCCGGTGCATATGAGCGCGCGCAATTCCGGTCTCTTCTACTGGTTCGCCAAATGGTCGACGGAACTGCGCGACATGACGGTGTTCCATGAGCTTCTGAACAAGAAGGGCGACCTTTTCGATTTCCGCGTCGGCAATCTGATCGCAGCCGAAGCGCTCGACGGCGATCCGGCGGATGTCACGCGTGCGCTTGAAAGGCATACGGTCTACGAACTCGCTGCCGACAGCGATGCTGTGTTCGACCCGCGTCAGGCTCTAGAAAAAATTCGATTCTGACGGTTCTGGTTGTGCGGCGAATGCGCTAAGCCTCGTCCCAGCGTCGGCGGTGCAGGAGCGCTGCGACGTTCGGCCGCGGCGGGTGATCCGCAGGGACGGTGGACCTGGATCGACGGATGCGCCTCACCGGCCTCATGGACGACGAATGAAAAAGGGCCCCGCAATCGCTGCGAGACCCTTTCGGATTTCTGTAGCTTGATCAGCCGATCTTCTGGCCGGTCTTCGCCCAGTCGGCGAGGAACATTTCCAGGCCCTTGTCGGTCAGCGGGTGCTTGACGAGCGCCTTCAGTGTTGCCGGCGGCGCGGTGACGACGTCGGCGCCGATGAGGGCTGCTTCCTTGACATGGTTGACCGTGCGCACCGAGGCGGCAAGGATTTCCGTCTCGTAGCCATAGTTGTCGAAGATGTGGCGGATTTCACGGATGAGATCCATGCCGTCGAAGGCGATGTCATCGAGGCGGCCGATGAAGGGCGAGACGAAGGTCGCGCCGGCCTTGGCGGCAAGCAGCGCCTGGTTGGCGGAGAAGCAGAGGGTGACGTTCGTCTGGTGACCGTCCGAAGTCAGCGCCTTGCAGGCCTTGAGGCCGTCGAGCGTCAGCGGCACCTTGATGCAGATGTTGTCGGCGATCTTCGAAAGGGCGGCCGCCTCCTTCATCATCTCGCTGTATTCGGTTGCCGTCACTTCCGCAGAAACCGGTCCGTCGACGATCGAGCAGATTTCCTTGGTGACTTCGACGATATCACGGCCCGACTTCAGGATCAGCGAGGGGTTGGTGGTGACGCCGTCGAGCAGGCCGAGATCATTCAATTCCCGGATTTCCTTCACATCGGCGGTATCAACGAAAAATTTCATGGAGGTTTCTCCCTTGGGGCATTATTGCCGTTCGGGCGCATGTCTGCCTGACGGAAAATCCGCGGGCAGAAACCGCGCGCGTTGAAACTCTGATGGAACCGTGACAAACCCTGCTATCCACAAGGCAGCGGTTCGCTGCGCAGTTTTCTTTAACTGAAAGCGGTGGCAAGGTCACGGCAAAATGACTCTTGATTCAACCGATTTATTCGGGGCCGTAATTGATCGCCGCGTCGTGCCTGTCCTGGTGCCGATGCCGGCGGCGAAGGCCTATTCCTATGTGGTGCCGGATGGCATGGCGGTCGAGCCGGGATCGATCGTGCAGGTGCCGCTCGGACCGCGCCTGGTCGTGGGCGTCGTCTGGGACGGCGCCGATGACCGCATGGTCGATCCGAGGAAACTGAAGCAGATCGAGAAGGTTTTCGACTGTCCGCCGCTGACGGGCGACATGCGCGCCTTTCTCGACTGGGTGGCGGCCTACACGGTGACACCGCCCGGCCTTGTGGCACGCATGGCGTTGCGCGCGCCTGCGGCTTTCGACCCCGAGCCGATGGTGGAAGCGCTGCGCCTCACGGACATGCGGCCGGAGCGCATGACCTCGGCGCGGGAACGCGTCATCGCGGCGGCGAGCGACGGCTTTTCCTGGACGCGATCCGGGCTCGCGCATGCGGCGGGCGTTTCTTCAGGTGTCGTCGACGGCCTTACCGCACAGGGCGTATTCGAAACCGTCTTCATGCCGCCGCCGCCCGTTGTCGCACTGCCCGATCCGGAGTTCGCAGCTCCCCGGCTGGAGGGCGCGCAGAAGGATGCCGCAGTCGATCTGCTGGCGGCGGTGGAAGAGGAAAAGTTCTCCGTTTCCCTCATCGATGGCATCACCGGCTCCGGCAAGACCGAGGTCTATTTCGAGGCGATCGCCGCGACCTTGCGTGCCGGCAAACAGGTGCTGATCCTGCTGCCGGAAATCGCGCTCACGGCAAGCTTCCTCGAACGCTTCCAGGACCGCTTCGGTTCGAAGCCGGCCGAATGGCATTCCGATCTCGCGCCCAGAACACGCGAGAAGGTATGGCGGCAGGTGACGACGGGCCAGGTGCGTGTCGTCGCGGGCGCCCGCTCGGCCCTGTTCCTGCCCTTCGAGGACCTGGGCCTGATCATCGTCGACGAGGAGCACGATCCCGCCTACAAGCAGGAGGACCGCGTCTTCTACAATGCCCGCGACATGGCGGTCGTGCGCGGCAGGATCAGCAACTTTCCGGTCGTGCTGGTCTCGGCAACGCCATCAGTCGAAAGCCGGGTCAACGGCGAGATGGGCCGTTACAGGCCGATCCACCTGCCGACGCGCTTCGGCGATGCGGCGCTGCCACATCTCGGCGTCGTCGACATGCGCCGCCATCCACCCGAGCGCGGCGGCTTTCTCTCGCCGGTACTCCTCGACCAGGTCGGAAAGGCGATCGGCCGCGGCGAACAGGCGCTCCTGTTCCTGAATCGGCGCGGCTATGCACCGCTGACGCTCTGCCGCGTCTGTGGCCATCGCTTCCAATGCCCGGACTGCTCGAGCTGGCTCGTCGAGCACCGCTTCCGCGGCCAGATCCAGTGCCATCATTGCGGCTATTCGGAGCGGACGCCGGAAGCCTGCCCCGAATGCGGCACGCTCGATCATCTGGTCGCCTGCGGTCCCGGGGTGGAGCGCATCGCCGAGGAGGTCGAGCGGCATTTTCCCGAGGCTCGGACGATCGTGCTCTCGTCCGATCTGATGGGCGTTAAGCGACTGCGGCTGGAACTGGAAGCGATCGCACGCGGCGAAGCGGATATCGTCATTGGCACCCAGCTCGTCGCCAAGGGCCATAATTTTCCGATGATGACGCTGGTCGGGATCGTCGACGCCGACCTCGGCCTCGCCAACGGCGATCCGCGCGCGGCGGAGCGGACGTTCCAGCTTCTCTCGCAGGTCACGGGTCGCGCCGGGCGGACGGGCCTGAAGAGCCTTGGCCTGCTGCAGACCTACCAGCCGCAGCACCCGGTCATGCAGGCGATCGTTTCCGGTGATTCGGACGCCTTCTACGAGCGCGAGATCAATGAACGGGAGCGCGCTGCCCTGCCGCCCTTCGGCCGGCTTGCCTCGATCATCGTTTCGGCCGATTCGCGTAACGACGCCGAGGGCCATGCGCGCGGCTTGCGCATGGCTGCCCCGCGCGTCGACGGCATTGCAATTCTCGGCCCGGCCGAAGCACCGCTCGCGCTCATTCGCGGGCGGCACCGGTTCCGGTTGCTCGTCCACGGGCGGCGCAACAGCGACATGCAAGCCTTTGTCAAAGCGATGATTGCGGGCGGGCCGAAAGAGAGGGGATCGATCAGCGTGCAACTCGACATCGATCCCCAGAGTTTTCTGTGATCCCCAGAGTTTTCTGTGATCGATGGCGTGAACGGCACGGAGCGGATTCACATCGGCGACGACATGCGCTAGACCTCCCCGGCGCGGCGCTTGCAAAGAACCACGCGGCGCAATGAGGATGATTTCATCAGCGGGGACGGCATGGAGCTCTACATTCCGACGGAAACCGGGGAGTTGCTGGCATTTTGCGCGGCGGCGGCCGCCGCACTCATCGGCCTCGTCATGCTCTTTGCGCCGCGCCTTGCCTTTCGTGCGGCCGGGATCGGTATTGCAGAGGGGCGCCGCGGCGGTCTTGCGGAAGCCCGCTCCACGATGGGCGGCATGCATCTCGGCCTCGGCCTCGGTGCCATCCTGCTCGCCCAGCCGATGGTCTATCTCGCCGTCGGTGCCGCCTTCTCGCTCGCCGCCTTCGGGCGGATATTGTCGATGATGAGCGACAATGGCGGGACACTTTTCAACTGGATCGCCCTTGCCATTCAGGCGGTGCTTGCGATCCTGCCGCTTGCTTACGTTTTCGGGCTGATCTGAACGCGCGTCGGCGCGATTTCGACGTTCCGTTCGGGATTTACGGCAAAATTCGCCCCACAGGGTCGACTTATGCCGCATTCCTGCCGTTGGCGTGTTGCGAGTCCAAACATCCTATGCTAGACGAACCGCGAATTGCGGGGGAATTGGGTCGCAACGGCCTCGATATCCTGCGAGTTATTGCAGCAAATTCAAGATGTTAAGTCAGCGGTTCGCCGCAGCTGACGTTCTTGGATGAATTTGAGAGAAGCTTGTGCCCGTGGCAGACACATCCCAGCTTATTTCCGGTGTTGCAGAAAGATATGCGTCCTCGCTCTTCGAACTCGCCCTCGAAGCCGGTTCGATCGAAGCGATCGGCGCCGATCTCGATCGCGTCCAGGCGCTGATCGACGGGAGCGACGATCTCAAGCGGCTGATCGTCAGCCCTGTCTTTTCTGCCGACGACCAGTTCAAGGCTATATCCGCGATCGTGGAGAAGGCCGGTTTTACCGGGCTGGTCGGCAACTTCCTCAAGGTTGTCGCGCGCAATCGCCGCCTCTTTGTGCTGCCAGGCGTCATCAAGGCGTTCCGCCTGTTTGCCGCGCGCCATCGTGGTGAAATCTCTGCCGACGTCACGTCGGCCCATGCGCTTACCCCGGCGCAGGAAACTGAATTGAAGGCGACGCTCAAGGGCGTCACCGGCAAAGACGTGGCGGTCAACGTCACCGTCGACCTGTCTATTCTTGGAGGTCTGATCGTCAAGGTCGGGTCCCGCCAGATTGACACCTCCCTTCGCACCAAACTCTCTACCCTTAAGCTTGCACTGAAAGAGGTCGGCTGATGGATATCCGCGCCGCGGAAATTTCCGCAATTCTCAAAGATCAGATCAAAAATTTCGGCCAGGAAGCAGAAGTCTCCGAAGTCGGCCAGGTGCTTTCCGTCGGTGACGGTATCGCCCGCGTCTACGGCCTGGATAACGTACAGGCAGGCGAGATGGTCGAATTCCCGGGCGGAATTCGCGGCATGGCGCTGAACCTCGAAGCCGACAACGTCGGTGTGGTTATTTTCGGTTCCGACCGTGACATCAAGGAAGGCGACACCGTCAAGCGGACCGGCGCCATCGTGGACGTCCCGGTTGGTCCGGAGCTGCTCGGACGCGTCGTCGACGCGCTCGGCAACCCGATCGACGGCAAGGGCCCGATCAACGCCAAGCAACGCGCCCGCGTTGACGTCAAGGCTCCGGGCATCATTCCGCGCAAGTCGGTTCACGAGCCGATGTCGACCGGTCTCAAGGCGATCGACGCCCTCATCCCGGTCGGCCGCGGACAGCGCGAGCTCGTCATCGGCGACCGCCAGACCGGCAAGACCGCGATCATCCTCGACACCTTCCTGAACCAGAAGCCGATCCACGACAATGGCCCGGAGCAGGACAAGCTCTACTGCGTCTACGTCGCTATCGGCCAGAAGCGTTCGACCGTCGCGCAGTTCGTGAAGGTTCTCGAAGAGCGCGGCGCGCTGCAGTATTCGATCATCGTTGCTGCTACCGCCTCCGATCCGGCTCCGATGCAGTATCTCGCTCCGTTCGCCGGCTGCGCAATGGGTGAATACTTCCGCGACAACGGCAAGCATGCGCTGATCGGCTACGACGACCTTTCCAAGCAGGCCGTCGCCTACCGTCAGATGTCGCTGCTTCTGCGCCGCCCGCCGGGCCGCGAAGCTTACCCGGGCGACGTCTTCTACCTGCATTCCCGCCTCTTGGAGCGCGCTGCAAAGCTCAACGACGACAAGGGCGCCGGCTCGCTGACGGCTCTGCCGGTCATCGAAACGCAGGGCAACGACGTTTCCGCGTTCATCCCGACCAACGTGATCTCGATCACCGACGGCCAGATCTTCCTTGAAACCGACCTGTTCTACCAGGGCATCCGTCCGGCCGTTAACGTCGGTCTGTCGGTTTCGCGCGTCGGCTCCTCGGCGCAGATCAAGGCGATGAAGCAGGTCGCAGGCTCGATCAAGGGCGAACTCGCCCAGTACCGTGAAATGGCGGCCTTCGCCCAGTTCGGCTCGGACCTCGATGCCGCGACGCAGCGCCTCCTCAACCGCGGTGCCCGCCTGACCGAACTCCTGAAGCAGCCGCAGTTCTCGCCGCTGAAGACGGAAGAGCAGGTCGCGGTGATCTTCGCAGGCGTCAACGGCTACCTCGACAAGCTGCCGGTCAATGCGGTCGGCAAGTTCGAGCAAGGCCTGCTTTCCTATCTGCGCTCGGAAGGCAAGGACGTGCTGGAGACGATCCGCACGGAAAAGGCGATTTCCGACGACACCAAGGGCAAGCTGAAGGCTGCAATCGACAGCTTCGCCAAGTCTTTCGCCTGAGCGGGTTTCATTTAGGACGGACAACGGATGCCTTCACTTAAGGATCTGAAAAATCGGATCGCCTCCGTCAAGGCGACGCAGAAGATCACCAAGGCGATGAAGATGGTCGCCGCGGCGAAGCTTCGGCGTGCGCAGGAGGCGGCCGAGGCCGCCCGGCCTTATTCGCAGCGTATGGCTGCCGTTCTCGCCAACATCGCCCAGGCGGTTGGTGCGGACGACAGCGCGCCGCGGCTGATGACGGGAACCGGCAGGGACGATACGCATCTCCTGATCGTCTGCACGGCGGAACGCGGCCTCTGCGGCGGCTTCAACTCGCAGATCGCGCGCTTTGCCCGCGATCATGTGCGCAAGCTGCTTCTGGCCGGCAAGACCGTGAAGATCATCTGCGTCGGCAAGAAGGGCTTCGATATCCTGCGGCGGGAATTCGCGTCGCTGATCATCGACCGCGTCGACCTGCGTGAGGTCAAGAAGATCGGCTTCGAAAACGCCGATCAGATCGGAAACAAGGTCATCGGGCTCTTCGAGAAGGGCGAGTTCGATGTCTGCACGCTGTTCTACTCCGAGTTCAAGTCCGTCATTTCGCAGGTTCCGACCGCGCAGCAGCTCATCCCGGCGTCGGCTGGCGATGTATCCGCTGCCGAGACTGCGGACGCATCGGCGATCTACGAATACGAGCCGGACGCGGGCGCCATCCTGACCGATCTCATCCCGCGCAACATCTCGGTGCAGATCTTCCGGGCTCTGCTCGAGAACGTGGCAGGCGAAATGGGCGCCAAGATGAGCGCCATGGACAATGCGACGCGCAATGCCGGTGAGATGATCAACAAGCTGACGCTCAACTACAACCGTCAGCGGCAGGCGCAGATCACCAAGGAACTCATTGAAATCATCTCTGGCGCGGAAGCGCTCTAAGGTTACGAAAGAGGGTAAGAATTATGGCTAAGGCAGCTACCCCGAAAGAAACCGCAGCGGCGAAGAAGCCCGCTGCACCGCGTAAGGCAGCTTCCGCCAAGACAGTCGTTGCGGCTACCGGCGCTGTCGGTCGCGTCACGCAGGTTATCGGCGCCGTCGTCGACGTCGCTTTCGAGGAAGGTCAACTCCCGCAGATCCTGAACGCGCTGGAAACCGACAACAAGGGCAACCGCCTCGTTCTCGAAGTCGCGCAGCATCTCGGTGAAAACTCCGTCCGCACGATCGCCATGGACTCGACCGAAGGTCTGGTTCGCGGCCAGTCGGTCACCGACACCGGCGGCCCGATCTCGGTTCCGGTCGGCAAGGAAACCCTCGGCCGCATCATGAACGTCATCGGCGAGCCGGTCGACGAAGCCGGTCCGCTGGAAACCTCGGGACGCCGCGCGATCCACCAGGAAGCACCGGCCTACGTCGAGCAGTCGACGGAAGCACAGATCCTCGTCACCGGCATCAAGGTCGTCGACCTGCTCGCTCCCTATGCAAAGGGCGGCAAGATCGGCCTCTTCGGCGGTGCAGGCGTCGGCAAGACCGTTCTGATCATGGAACTGATCAACAACGTCGCCAAAGCGCATGGCGGTTACTCGGTCTTCGCAGGTGTCGGTGAACGTACCCGCGAAGGCAACGACCTTTACCACGAAATGATCGAATCGGGCGTGAACAAGCACGGTGGCGGCGAAGGCTCCAAGGCTGCTCTCGTCTACGGGCAGATGAACGAACCGCCGGGCGCCCGCGCTCGCGTCGCGCTCACCGGTCTTACGGTCGCTGAACAGTTCCGTGACGAAGGCCAGGACGTTCTCTTCTTCGTCGACAACATCTTCCGCTTCACCCAGGCGGGTTCGGAAGTGTCGGCGCTGCTCGGCCGTATTCCTTCGGCCGTGGGTTATCAGCCGACGCTCGCGACCGACATGGGCGCGATGCAGGAACGCATCACCACGACGACCAAGGGCTCGATCACCTCGGTTCAGGCCATCTACGTCCCGGCTGACGACTTGACCGACCCGGCGCCGGCGACCTCGTTCGCCCACCTCGACGCAACGACCGTTCTGTCGCGTTCGATCGCCGAAAAGGGCATCTACCCGGCCGTGGACCCGCTCGACTCGACCTCGCGCATGCTCGACCCGATGATCGTCGGCGAAGAGCACTACGAGGTGTCGCGCAAGGTGCAGTCGACGCTGCAGCGCTACAAGGCGCTTCAGGATATCATCGCCATCCTTGGCATGGACGAGCTTTCCGAAGAAGACAAGCTGGCGGTTGCCCGCGCCCGCAAGATCGAGCGCTTCCTGTCGCAGCCGTTCTTCGTCGCCGAAGTCTTCACCGGTTCGCCGGGCAAGCTGGTTGCGCTTGAAGACACGATCAAGGGCTTCAAGGGCCTTGTCGACGGTGAATACGACCACCTGCCGGAAGCTGCTTTCTACATGGTCGGCTCCATCGACGAAGCGATCGAGAAGGCAAAGAAGCTGGCTGCCGAAGCCGCTTAAACAGCATCGTGAACCGTGGCGCGGGCACTTCGCGCCACGGTTTTCATCCTGCCGCGGCAAGCGGCAGAGAACATGCACAGCCGCAGCCACCTGTGTGGCGCGCGCACCAGAAGTGAATGGTCATGGCCGACAGTTTCAATTTTGAACTTGTTTCCCCCGAGCGCCTGCTGCTTTCGGAAAAGGTGACGGAAGTTGTCATCCCTGCAACCGAGGGCGAGATGACCGTGATGGCCAATCATGCGCCGACGATGACGACCGTCAAGCCGGGCGTGGTCACCGTGAAGACGGCTGACGGCAAGACCGAACGCTTTGCGGTATTCGGCGGCTTCGCCGACATCCTGCCGACTGGTTGCACGCTGCTTGCCGAGTCCGCCGTCCACGTCGACGAACTCGACCCCACGGTGCTGGAGAATCGCATCGAAGCAGTTCGTGCTGAACTGGAGGGTGCGGGCGACGAGAAGAAGACTCGTCTCGAGCAATTCATCGCCGAACTGACGAAGCTCGGGGAGATCGTCATCCCTGCCTGAAAGGGACATCCCGACAAGGGATAATGCCTATCGAACCCCGCCTCGAGCGGGGTTTTTTGTGCTCAATCACCGCTGTCGGCCATGGCGACGTTCGAAGTCTGTCGAGCGCGCGGCAGCTCGGCTTTGCTAACGCGGGGGGAGATTGCTCCTCACCCTGACCCTCTCCCCCCCGCAGGCGGGGGAGGGAAGGCGCTTGCCGCGAGTCATCTCCGCCCCGTTTGCGGGGAGCAGATGGCCGGCAGGCCCGAATTAGGGAAATCGCACCGGCGAGCTCGTCGCGATTGAATGGACTCGGATCGGACCAATCGACAATCATCGATACGCCAGGTTTGGGAGCGCTGCGAGGCGGAGTCCGCACGCTTTCTGACGACCATGTCCAAGATTTTCGCCGTGAACGAAAAACGCCCGGAGGTGATCCGGGCATTTCTGGGTTTCATCCTGAGGACGCGCGTTTCGCGCCGACGAAAGCTCAGCTTGCGGCGCGCTCCGTCTCGTGCTTCTGCGCGTAGTAGTGACCGAAGCGGTTGGCAAGGAAAGTGTCGAGCGCGATGTCTTCCTGGCGGATGAAGCCCTTCGACGCGATCTTGCCGTCAGCGAGCATGTCCAGAACGGCGCAGATGCTGCCTGCCGTGGTGATCTGAATGCCGCTCTGCATCCGTCCGGCGACGACGCCGCTATAGACCTTGTTGGCGTAAGTCTCCTGGACCAGGCGGCCTTCGCGGAAACCGGAGACCGTGACGAAGATGACGACGACGTCCTGCGTGGTGGTCGGCAGGGCATTTTCTAGAATGTCCTTCAGCACCTCGCGGCGGTGGCGCAGGCCGAGGTCGTTCAGGAGCGCCTTGAAGATGGCGGCATGGCCGGGATAGCGGATGGTCTTGTAGTTCAGCGTGCGGACCTTGCCCTTCAGGGTTTCGCAGAGCGTGCCGAGGCCGCCGGAGGTGTTGAAGGCCTCGTAGGTGACGCCGTCGAGCGAAAATTCCTCACGCTCCTCCATCGCCGGGACTTCGATCAGCGAACCTTCGACGATCGCTTCGCAAGGCTCGATATATTCGTTGATGACGCCGTCCGTACTCCAGGTCAGATTGTAGTTGAGGGCGTTCGACGGATATTGCGGCAAGGCGCCGACACGCATGCGTACGCTTTCGAGCGTCTCGAAGCGCTTCGCCAGATCGTTGGCGACGATCGAGATGAAGCCGGGCGCAAGGCCGCATTGCGGGATGAAGGCGGTCTTCGCCTTGGCCGCGATCGCCTTGACCTGGCGGGTCGATTCGACGTCTTCGGTCAGGTCGAGATAATGGATTTCGGCTTCGGAAGCGGCCTCGGCGATGGCGACCGTCAGGTGAAACGGAGCGGCGCTCAGTACCGCAAACTTGCCGGTCAGCAGACTGACGAGCGCCTTCCTGTCGCCGATGTCGATGGTCGCGGTCGAAATCGCGTCGTGCTTTTCGACCTGTTGCAGTTGCTCGGCACTGCGATCGGCAACGCAGACGCGATAGTCGCCGGTATGCGCCAGCATGCGAGCGATGGTGGAGCCGATCTTGCCGGCACCGATGACAACAATGTCTTTCATTCTTTTCCCCAGGGTATGAGCTTCAGACCCATTTTCCCTCGATGATACGTTGATTTGAAGCGTCAATATGGCTAAATCGCCAATCAACTTTCGGCAATTCGCCAAAAGGAGTCGACGATATGCAAGTGACCGGCAAGGACCGCGAACTTCTGGCCATCCTGAGCGAGAATGCACGCATGCCGACGGCGACGATCGCGCGTCGGCTTGGGCTTTCTCGCACGACGGTACAGGCGCGAATCGAGCGACTGGAGCGCGAGGGCGTGATTGCCGGCTATGGCGTGCGGCTTTCGGAAAGCTATGAAAAAGGCCTGGTGAAAGCGCATGTGCTGATCACCATCGCGCCGCGGGCGCTGAGCCGGGTCACTCCCGAACTCGGCGCCATCCGCGAGATCCGCACGCTGCATTCCGTCAGCGGCAGTTTCGATCTCATTGCGATCGTCGCGGCGGCCTCGATCAGCGAACTCGACCTTCTGATCGATCGCATCGGCGAAATCGACGGGGTCGAGAAGACGCTGTCGTCGATCATTCTTTCCACCCGCATCGACCGCTGAGCCGTGGCATTTCAACGCTTCGGCTGTTCGCTCGCGGATTGAGAAGCACCGCTTTGCTCAGGTACTGCGTCCGGCACGTTCCAGGCTGCCGGACCGCGCACGAAGGAAACCGCCGAACCGTCGCCCGGGGTGAGCCACTTGCCGCGATCGAAAAAGCGTTCGGCGATACTTTTCGGCCGTGTTCGCGCCGCCTGGTTGGCGAGGAAATTGTAGCGGGGAACGTCGCCCGATTCCTGCTTGAACTGGATGCGGCTGCCGAAGCGTTTGAGGTCGAATTCCTTGAGCGCCTGGATCCGCAGGGCGATGCCTTCACTGTCCGCCCAGCGGACCTGCGTCAGGAAGACCGAGGCGGCTTTGGCGGCGGCGCTGGTGACGGCCTGCGTGTCATCGGGGCGTTCGATGTTCAGCTTCACGCGGAACGAGGTGATCTCGTCTTCGCCACTGCCTTTGACGAAGATGAAGATCGACGAGGGGGTGTCTTCGCCAGGTCGGGCAAGCGGCACGAGCGACGAGCATTCCCATCGGCCGCTCTCCGCAGATTTCCACTCGAGTTCACGAAAGCCCGCCTCGCGCAAGCCTTCGCAAAGCGCGCGCGGGTCGCTGCGGATCTCGCGCAGAAACTGCTGTTCCGGTGTATGCAGATCCTCAAAGGTCCGGGCCGGCAGCAACATACGCGGCGGTTCCGGCTTCTTGCGGAATTCGCGCACCGGTTCGGCTTGCTTCGTCTCCTGCTTCGCCTCCTCCAGGAATGTCGTCGGCAATCCGGCAACCGCGAGGAGTTGTTTCAGGTTGCGCTGCTCGTTGGCAAGAAGAACGGTCGCGAGGATCGCCGTGAAGACGAGCCCCACGGCGAGGAAGAAAAAGGCGATGCCGGAACGGCCTTTTTGCTTCTTCTCCATCCGGCGTCAGCGCTCCGTCTTGAAAAGCGCCCGGCCGACGTACATCGTGAGCACGGTAGAGCACGCAGCCAAAGTTTCGCTGCGCCGGAGCCGCCCGTCCATGTGAGGCACGCCGTTCATGCCGGCCTGCTCAGTGCTGCATGGAGGCGAAGCACCTCGTCCGTTGACGGCCGGTTGCGCGGCAGCCCGAGATAATAGCCGTAGCCGGAGGCGAGGCTGCGTTGGCCGAGCATCGCCAGACGGCCATCGTCGAGATGTTCCCGCACCAGGCCGAGGCTACCGAGCGCCACGCCGTCGCCGCGCAATGCCGCATCGATCGCCATCACATAGGTCGAAAACGTATATTTCGGGCGCGGCTTCGCGCCGTTCCGAGAGCGCTCGATCCGCTCGAACCATTTCTGGAACGAAATCCAGTGGGCATTGAAGCGGTCGTAATCGATGAGATCGAGCGTCGCGATGGTTTCTGGCCGCAGCTCGGGCGCGTCGAGGCCCCTGGCGGCGAGGTATTCGGGCGAGGCCACCGGCGCCAGCTCTTCGGCCATCAGCAAAGTCAGCGACCAGCGCGGATGGTCCCCGGTCGAATAGAGGATGACCAGATCGTTATTTTCCGAAGCAAGCTCGGACGGGCTGTCGGTCGTCAGGAGACGGATCGATATGCCCGGGTTCTCCTTGCCGAATTCGCGCAGTCGTGTGCCGAGCCAGAGATGGGAGACCGAGCCGCTGGCGGCGATGGAGATCACCTGACCGGCGGCGCCACGGAAAGGTTCAAGGCTTTCCTCCAGATAATCGAGCGAGGCGCGTACCCGCTGGAAAAGCCGTTCCCCCTGCGGTGTCAGTTCCAGGTTCTTGCCGCGGCGGCTGAACAGCGGACTGCCCAGATGATCTTCAAGCGTCTTGATGCGCCGGCTCACGGCCGCCTGGGTGATGTTGAGCTCCCGCCCGGCCCGGGAGAAGTTCATGTGCCGGCTGGCGGCGTCGAAGACGCGGAAGGCTTCCAGCGGGATGCGATCGAGCAGACGGTTTTCCATGACTTCAGGTTATCAAAAAGGCTGAAAATTCACCGGATTTGAAAATATCAGATTGTGTTGCAGGGTAAAGCCGCGACAAAGGCCAGCCAGGAACACGACCCGTGCAGTTCTCCACCTCCTTCATTCCGGAAATCCGCTTCGGAGACAATATTCATCAGGCGATCGGCGAGGCCGCGAAAGCTCTTGGAGCGCGGCGCGCGACCATTGTCATCGATGGCTTCCTCGCACGGTCGGGACTCGCCGAAAACATCATGAGAACCGTCGAGCGGGAGGACATCCCCGCCCGCGTCTTTTCCGATTTCACCGGAGAGCCGAAACTCGCCCACCTTCATGCGGCGCTTGAAACGGTGACGGGGTCCGATCTCGTGATCGGCATCGGCGGCGGCTCGGCGCTCGACATCGCCAAGATCGTTGCCTGTTGCGCCGCCTCGGGCCGGGATCCGATGCACTATGCGCTCGCCGCCAATCCGCTGCCGAAAGATCGTTTGAAGAAGATCCTGGTGCCGACGACCGCCGGCACGGGATCGGAGACCTCCGCCACCAACATCTTCTCCGGGCCGGAAGGCAAGAAGCTCTGGATCTGGGGGGCGGAGACCAAGGCCGATCTCGTGCTTCTCGATCCATCGCTGACGGTGAGCCTGCCCGCCGGTCTCACCGCCTGGTGCGGGCTCGATGCGTTCGTCCACGCTTTCGAGGCGGCGACCAACCGCAACACGCATGCTGGCGCCCAGTTCTATGCTCATGAGGCGCTGCGGCTGATCACCGGCGCTCTGGAAACGGCAATCAGGGAACCCGCCAATCTGGAAGCGCGCGGCAAGGTGCTGCTCGGCTCCTGTTACGCCGGCATTGCCATCGACAATTGCGGCACGGCGATTGCCCACAATATCAGTCATGCGCTGGCCGGGCTCGCTCCGGTGCATCACGGGCTTGCCACAGCGCTTGGCTTCGAAGCGACGATCGGTTGGCTTGTGGAAGCGAACACGGCCGATCTCGACCGTGCGGCCAAGGCCTGTGGCCTTGATCGGCTAGCCGATTTTCCGACCTTCGTCTCCAATCTGATGGACCGCTGCGGCGTTGCCCGCACGCTGCCGAAGGCCTTCGATGCCTTTTCCACGGCCGATCTTGCTCGCGAAATGAGTGCCCCGGAAAACCAGCCTATGCGCCGCTCGACGATCCGTGAGGTGGCCGATGGCGATATAGACCGGTTCGCGGCGAGGATGATGGCGCTGGCGAAAGGACAATGAGATGACCCAAGAATATACACGCGCCTATTGGGAAAACCTTTTGGCGGGACTGAAACCTGAGGGGCGGCACTTCATCGACGGCGCGCACAGGCCCTCGGCGTCCGGCGCGACCTTCACGCGCACCCGGCCGATGGATGGAAAACCGGGCGCGGAACTCGCCCGCGGCGGCGGTGCCGATGTCGATGCGGCTGTCGCGGCCGCCCGCGCCGTGTTCGAGAGCGGCATCTGGCGCAAGAAGGAACCGCGGGAGAAAAAGAAGAACATGCTCAAATGGGCGGATCTCATCCGGCAACACGGCGAGGAGCTTGCGATGCTGGAAACGCTCGACGTCGGCAAGCCGATCATGGCATCGCTCAATGTCGATGTCCGGCTCGCAGCCGACGGCATCCAGTATTACGGCGAGATGATCGACAAGCTCTATGACGAGATCGCGCCGACGGGACCGAATGCCCGGGCTCTGGTGCGGAAAGTGCCGCTCGGCGTCGTCGGAGCGATCACGCCGTGGAACTATCCGCTGATCATCGACGCCTGGAAGCTCGGGCCGGCGATCGCCGCGGGCAATTCGGTCGTGCTGAAGCCTGCCGAACAATCCTCGCTCTCGGCGATCAAGCTCGCGGAGCTCGCGATCGAAGCGGGGCTGCCGGCGGGTGTGTTCAACGTCGTTACCGGCTACGGCGAGGAGGCCGGCAAACCGCTGGCGCTGCACATGGATGTCGACATGATCGCCTTTACCGGCTCGACCGAAGTCGGCAAGCTGATCATGGGCTATGCGGCGCAGTCGAACGTCAAGCGCGTGGCGCTGGAACTCGGCGGCAAGTCGCCGCTGGTCGTCTTCGAGGACGCCGATCTCGATGCCGCCGCGAGTGCGGCGGCCTGGGGCTGCTTCTACAATTCCGGCGAAACCTGCCACGCATCGACGAGGCTGATCGTCCAGCGCTCGGTGCAGGAAGCATTGATCGAAAAGATCCAGGCGGTGACCAGACGCGAGATTACGCTCGGCCATCCGCTCGACCCTTCGGCGCAGATCGGCGCGCTGATCGAGGAGGACCACATGAAAAAGGTGCTTTCGATGATTGCGGCCGGCGAGAAGGAGGGTGGACGCCGTGTCTTTGGTGCCGAACGCGTAATGGACGAAACCGGAGGCTATTATGTTTCGCCGGGCGTCTTCGTCGACGTCACCAATGACATGAAGCTCGCGCGCCAGGAAGTCTTCGGACCGGTGCTCGCCGCCATTCCCTTCGAAACGGAAGAGGAGGCGCTGAGGATCGCCAATGACACGGTCTATGGACTGGCGGGCGCCGTCTTCACCCGCGACATGGATCGGGCGCATCGCTTCTCGGAAGCGATCCACGCGGGCACGGTGTGGATCAACACCTACGACATGTCGAGTTTCGCGACGCCCTTCGGCGGCTTCAAGCAATCCGGCTTTGGTCGCGACCGTTCTGCGCACGCGATCGACAAATACTGCGACTACAAGACCATCTGGCAGCAGTTTGGCTCCGCATGATTCCTTAAATCGAAATCGATTTAAGGACAAAAACATGCAGAAATTTAAAGTTCTACAGCGACCTTTGCGCGTCTGATTGGACGCGCGGCGCTGTAGCCACTTGCAAGACGTAAGAACAAAGAGGCGGATCGGAGGAGCCATGAGCAAGATCGTTTCCATCGAGATCACCCACCACCGTCTGCCGCTCGATCCGCCGTTCAAAGCAAGCTGGGACGGGCGCCCGCGCAAACAGTTCGACGCGACGATCGTCCGGGTGCGCGACGACGAAGGCCGCGAGGGCATCGGCTCGGGTGACCTGATGAAAGGCTTCGAGGGCCACGAAGGCCTCTTCATCGGCGAGGATCCGCGCCATCTCGAGCGGCACTACGAGGTGCTGTCGCATATCAACTTCCACTATGGCCGCTGCTGGCCGATGGATCTGGCGCTCTGGGATCTCGCAGGCAAGGCCGTTGGCGAGCCCGTCTGGCGCATGCTCGGCGGCCGGGCGGACCGGGTGCGCCTTTATGCCTCTTCCGGCGTGCTTCGTGATCCCGGCGCGATGGCGGCCCAGGCCGAAAGCTATCTGGAGGAGGGTTTTCCGGCAATGAAGGTTCGCTTCACCTCCTCCGCCGGCGGGCGCGACGGCTGGCGGGAGGATGTGCGGGCGCTGGAGGCGATCC
Organism: Sinorhizobium sp. 7-81; assembly: GCF_030124405.1. Lineage (NCBI taxonomy): Bacteria > Pseudomonadati > Pseudomonadota > Alphaproteobacteria > Hyphomicrobiales > Rhizobiaceae > Sinorhizobium > Sinorhizobium sp. 7-81. Next base: position 374,383 of record NZ_JASKLT010000005.1, read on the forward strand.
GAACCCGCGTCGGAAACCAGCTGGAGCTGATGGTCGACTGCAATCAGGGCTGGCGCATGCCCTGGGATACGACGCTTGCCTGGACCTTCAAGGACGCATTGGCGGTCGCGAAGGAACTGGAGCGCCTAGGGATCTACTGGATGGAGGAGCCGCTGCATCGCTCCGACCGCAAGGGCATGCGCCGGTTGAGCGACGCGACTTCCGTGCGCATCGCCGGCGGCGAGATGACACGAGAGCTTTATGAATTCCGCGACATCATCGAGGAGCGCGCCTTCGATGTGATCCAGCCGGACGTGGCGCTGGTCGGCGGTATTACCGGCTGCCGCAGGCTCGCCTGGCAGGCGCGCGAGGCGGGGGTGATGTTCACTCCACACTCCTGGACCAATGGCATCGGCGTTCTGGCGAACGCTCATCTGACCGCAGGGGTGGGTGATGCGCCGTGGCTCGAATACCCTTACGACAATCCGGAGTGGAGCGAGCAGCGGCGCGACTATCCGATGGCGGCTCCGCTGCGGCACAAAAACGGCTGGCTGGAACTTGGCGAAGCGCCCGGCCTCGGCATCGCGCTCGACGAGGAGAGATTGAAGGCGACGCGGAGCGGCTGAAGCATCGCCCGATCTGCACTTTTACTCATACCGAAATCTCACAACGGATTGAGGCGCGAGGGCGGCTAAGCTTCTGGTCTACCGCATGTTTCCTAAATCGCAGCTTTAAGGACAAAACACGCAGCAAATCAAAGTTCTGCGGCGATGTTGTGCGTCTGAAACGATGCACAGATTGCGATCGCAGAGGTTGATCGACAGAAGACCTATCAACCTTTGTGACACTCGACGCCGAAAGTGAACCGTATCTCCGATCCCCGGCCTTGACATTGTTTTGTGCGGTGCAGCATTTTAAGCTGCTGATGCAGGATGGGCTAATTTGATCTCGAGAGAGTGACGCGGATTGGCGACCGGATCTACGAAGCGGTTTCGAGGCTCTGCCGAGGCTGCCCTGGCATCCCGACCTGATCACCACGCCCGACGTAAACCAATAGCCGAGTCGAATATAAGCGCTGCGCCACGGCGCGACGACATTCAGGGCTTGCGGGCAATCGGCGCACTTTTGGTCGCGATATATCATATATGGATCGGCCGGGTTTCTGGTGGTGTCGATGTGTTCTTCATCGTCTCCGGCTATCTGCTCATCGGATCGCTGGCGCGACAGGCCGAAGCCAAGCATCGCGTGGATCTGATCCTCTTTGCCACCAAATTGGCACGTCGACTTCTGCCCGCGTCCTTTTTGGTGCTTGCCGTGATCGCGATGTCGGCGCCGTTTTGGCTGCCGAGAATGCGATGGCAAACCGGCATGCATCAGATTGTGGCCAGTTCGCTATATCTCGAGAACTGGTTTCTGGCGGACGCGGCGATCGACTATCTCGCACGAGACGAGGTGGGAAGTCCGGTCCAGCATTACTGGGCAATGTCCGCCCAGGTCCAATGCCTGCTGATTCTGGCAGCGGCTGTTGCCATATTTACCTCGATATGGCGCCGACCATCGCGCATCGACCTGCTGGTGTTTCTCACAAGTGTGTTCGCCCTGTCGCTTGCCTACTCGATCTACGGCACGTCCCGGAATCAGGCATTCGCCTACTACGACACCTTTGCGCGGATCTGGGAGTTCGCACTTGGTGGGATCAGTCGCCTGCTGCTGCCCGGTATCAATTTGTCGCCAATGCAGCGGACGATCGGCGGGTGGATCGGTTTCGCGGCGATTCTGAGTTGTGGCATCTTGCTTGAGATATCGACTGTCTTTCCCGGCTACGCCGCCCTCTGGCCGACGCTCGCCGCCGCAGCAATTCTTGTTTGTGGCGATGGCCCGCCGTTGCGGTTCGGTGTCGCAAGACTGCTGGCCGCGCGGCCGCTCGTGTGGCTCGGGGGCATATCCTACAGCCTCTATCTCTGGCATTGGCCAATCCTGGTCTTCTATCTCACCTACTCGTATCAAACCTCGGCCGGTCCCATAGCGGGCATTGTCGTCCTGCTCGTCTCCATCGTCCTTTCCTATTTCACAACGCGGATCGTGGAGGCGCGTTTTCGCGGACGGAAGAATGATGACCGCCCGTTGCAGACGGCGTTCGGAACGATCATCGCCCTTACTGTGATCGCTGCGGGCCTGTTCGTCTGGAGAGTGGAGGCCGGTCAAAGCACGACGGAGGAGCAACTGCGTGTCGCCGATGCCGAGCGTTATCCCGGTGCGGCGATCAAAGGTCTCGCGCCGGGTTCGAGCGATATCCCCGTCCACCCTGGGCCCATGACCGTAACATGGGACGATGCAGACGTGTATCGGGACGGCTGCCACCAGTCCCTGCAGGGAGCCGCCTTGCTCAGTTGCAGTTACGGGCCGAGAGAGGCGAGCCACACTCTGGCGCTCGTTGGCGGCTCGCACAGCGTGCATTGGCTACCGGCGCTGCAGGGCGTCTTGCAGCGGTATCCGGACTGGAAAATTGTCACCTACACCAAGAGCAGTTGCGCGCTGGGTTCGCAGGAGACCTCCGAGGCGTCGGCACATCGGGACGCCTGCACCAAGTGGAACGAACTGTTGATGGAAAGATTGTTGTCGACGAAGCCGGATCTGATTTTCACCACGTCCACCCGGGTGGTCGATGGCATCGAAGAAGTTCCCGCTGGTTATCAACGGCAATGGGAGAGGCTGGCGGCGGCGGGAATTCCGGTCGTGGCAATGCGCGACACGCCCTGGTTTGGCTTTGACGTGCCCGAATGCGTGGAAATCAATGGTCGTTTCTCGCCGAAATGCGCTGTTCAGCGGGAATTGGTGCTCGCTCCGATCAGTCCGACACGCGCGGTCTCCTTCAATGAAAACCTGCATTTTCTGGACTTTTCCGATTATTTCTGCACCGCTGAAATGTGCCCTGCGGTCATTGGCAATGTACAGGTCTATTACGACAAGCATCATGTAACAGCCACCTATATGCGCACGTTGAGCGAAGAGCTTGCTCGTCAGCTTGCGCCGATATTCCGCGACGCGAAACCGTTGGCGCTTAAATGAAAGTCACGCTCAAAGACGTGGCAACAAGCATATGAGCGCCTGACTGGAGAGCGACCGGACGAGTATTTCCGCCCCGGCGTGGCCGGGGTGGATACTTACTCATGAGAGCGCTGGGGCTTTGAATCCAATGCGTCGGTGAGGCGCGCCGTTTTCCAGGTGGAATAGGCGAAGGCAGCGAGGAAGATCGCCGTCATCAGCATTACGATGGTCGGCGCCGGCGCGCTGTCGATGAAGAAGGACAGGTAGACGCCGAAGAAGGAGGCGAAGACCGCGACGATCACGGCGGCGATCAGCATGCCGCCGAATGTGCGCGTGAGCAGAAAGGCGATCGCGCCGGGAGCGATCAGCATGGCAATCGCGAGAATGAGGCCGACGGCTTTCAAGGCGCCGACGATCGTCAGCGACAGGATCGCAAGCAGGCCGTAATGCAGCCATCCGACCGGAAGACCAACCGCGCGCGCCTGGGCCGGATCGAAGGCGTGCAGCAACAGGTCGCGCCATTTGAGCCCGAGGATGCCGGCGGCAACGAACGCAATGATCCCCGTTTCCAGGATGTCGCGCCAGCCGATCCCGAGCATGTCGCCGAAGAGGATGTGATCGAGGTGCACGTCGCTCTGGATCTTGGTGTAGAGCACCAGGCCGAAACCGAACATGCCGGAAAAGACGATGCCCATTACGGTATCCTGTTTGATGCGGCTGTTTTCCTTGAGGTAGCCGGTGAGCAGCGCGCAGCACATGCCGGCGGCAAAGGCACCGACGGCGAGCGGCAGGCCGACGATGTAGGAGATGACAACGCCCGGAAAGACCGCATGCGAGATCGCGTCGCCCATCAGCGACCAGCCCTTGAGGACGAGGAAGCAGGAGAGCATGGCCGTCGGGATCGCGACCAGGACCGAGATCAGCAGCGCGTTGCGCATGAACTCGAATTCGAAGACGGCGAGAAGCATGTCGAGCGAGATCATCGTACCGCCTCCAGCGCCTCGGACACGCGACGACGGGCGGCGATGAGCCCGTGCTTCGGGGCAAAGACGAAAGCGAGCATGAAGATCAGCGTCTGCAGTACGATGATGATGCCGCCGGTCGCGCCATCGAGAAAATAACTCGCATAGGCGCCGACAAAACTTGTCAGCGCACCGATCGCCACGCTGATCGCGATCAGCTTCGGGAAGCGGTCGGTGAGCAGATAGGCCGTTGCCCCGGGGGTCACGACCATCGCGATGACGAGAAACGCGCCGACGGTCTGAAGGGCTGCGACCGTGCAGGCCGAAAGCAGGGTGAAGAACAGGACCTTCAGGAAGGTCGTGTTGATGCCGATCGAACGGGCGTGGCTCTCGTCGAAGAAGGTCACCATCAGGTCCTTCCATTTCGCCCAGAGGATCGCGAGCGAGACAACGCCGATGATGGCAAGCTGCAGCGTGTCGGCCGGCGTGATGGCGAGGATGTTGCCGAGCACGATCGTCTGGATGTTCACCGAGGTTGGCGACAGCGACACCATGAAGAGCCCGAGGCCGAAGAAGGAGGTGAAGATGAGTCCGATGATCGTGTCTTCCTTCAGCCGCGTGCGCTGGTTCAGAAACAGCATGGTGGCCGCGGCGAGCGCGCCGGAAAAGAAGGCGCCGAGCGAGAAGGGGAGACCCAGCATATAGGCGCCCGCGACCCCGGGCACGATCGCGTGGGAGAGGGCGTCGCCGATCAGCGACCAACCCTTGAGCATGAGGTAGGCCGAGAGGAAGGCGCAGACGGCGCCGACCAGCGCGCTCACCCACATGGCGTTCAGCATGTAGCTGTAGGTGAAGGGTTCGATGAGCGCCGTAATCATTTGTCGTCCGGTTCAGGGTCGGTTTCCGGCTTTGCGGGCTGCGCGACCATCCGGTCCCGAGCGCCGTACATGACGAGCGGGCGCTCGTCGTCGCTGATGACGGCAAGCTGGCGCGGATCGGCATCGTCGTGCAGGCTTTCGCCGCCGAGTACGAAATGCCGCAGCACGCCGCCGAAGGCGAGTTCGAGGTTGTCGCGGGTGAAGGTGGTTGCCGTCGGACCGTAGGCGAGCACCGTGTTCTTCAGAAGCACGGTGCGGTCGCAGAATTCCGGCACGCTGCCGAGATTGTGGGTGGAGACGAGCATCACGCGGCCCTCGTCGCGCAAGGCGATGAGCAGACGGATGATCGCATCCTCGGTCTTGACGTCGACGCCGGTGAAGGGCTCGTCGAGCAGGATGACGCGGCCGTCCTGCGCCAGCGCGCGGGCGAGGAAGACGCGTTTCTTCTGGCCGCCGGAAAGCTCACCGATCTGGCGTTTGCGGAAGTCGCTCATGCCGACGCGCGCAAGGGCGGCCTCGACCGCGTCATGATCGACTTTCTTAGGGATTCGCAGCATGTTCATGTGGCCGTAACGGCCCATCATCACGACGTCCTCGACGAGAACCGGAAAGTTCCAGTCGACTTCCTCGGCCTGGGGCACATAGGCGACGAGGTTTTTCCTCAGTGCGGCCGGCACCGAAAGCCCGAGGATCGAGATCTCGCCTTTCGCCAGCTTGACGAAGCCCATGATCGCCTTGAACAGGGTCGACTTGCCGCTGCCGTTGACGCCTACGAGCCCGGTGATCGTGCCGGTCGGGATCTCGAAGGAGGCGTCGCGCAACGCCCGGTGGCCATTGCGATAGGTCACCGTCGCGCCACGGACGCGGATGCCGCTACCCTCGTCCGTTGATGCCGGCGCCGGTTTGGCGCGCTCCTGCACCTCAAGGTTCATTGCGAAAGACCTTTCGCGATCGTTTCGGAGGTAACGCGCAGCAGGTCTATATAGGTCGGCACCGGACCGTCGGCCTCGCTCAAGGAATCGACGTAAAGCACGCCACCATATTTCGCACCGGTCTCCCGCGCCACCTGTTCAGCCGGGTCCGGCGAGATCGTGCTCTCGGAAAAGACCACCGGAATATTATTGGCGCGCACGGCGTCGATCACCTTGCGCACCTGCTGCGGGGTGCCCTGCTGATCGGCGTTGATTGGCCAGAGATAGAGCTCCTTCATGCCGAAGTCGCGGATCAGGTAGCTGAAGGCGCCCTCGCTCGAGACGAGCCAGCGCTTTTCCGCCGGGATCTTATCGAGTTCCGCCCGGATCGGAGCGATGGTCGCCTCGATCTTTCGCTTGTAGGCGTCGGCATTCGCCTTGTAGGTCTCGGCGTTCCGGGGGTCGAATTTCACGAACGCGTCGCGGATATTGTCGACATAGATCAGCGCTGCCGAGGGCGACATCCAGGCATGCGGATTCGGCTTGCCGGTGTACGGACCCTCCGCAATCCCCATCGGCTCGACGCCTTCCGAGACAACGACGCCGGGAATGTCGTCGAAGTTCTGGAAGAACTTTTCGAACCAGAGTTCCAGGTTCAGCCCGTTCCAGAGAATGAGCTTGGCGTCGTGCGCTTTCAGGATGTCGCGTGGCGTGGGTTGATAGTTGTGGATCTCCGCGCCGGGCTTGGTGATCGATTCGACGATTGCCGCGTCGCCGGCGACATTCTGCGCCATGTCGGCAATCACCGTGAAGGTGGTGACGGCCTTGAATTTTTCCTGGGCCAGCGCTGCGCCGGGAATGAAGGAAAAGGCGGCCGCCGCCGCTGCTGCCGCCAGAAACATACGCCTCGTGCAATCGATCATCCGTCACTCCTCGAGTTAACCCAACCTATGCCTATGCGAATGATTTGCATAAGTCAATGCAAATGAGAACCATTTGCAACTAGCTATTTTCAAACAGATCGCCCTTGGCTAGTGTCGCCAGATGAAACAGAACAAGAATCGCATCGAGGAGCTGGAAGGAATCCTCAGGGACGGCGGCGTGCGTGTCACGCGCCAACGCGCTGCAATCCTGAAGATTTTGGCCGAAGCCGAGGACCATCCCGACGCCAGCGAACTGCATCGGCGCGCAAAGGAAATCGACGCAACGGTCTCGCTGTCGACGGTCTACCGGACCTTGTCGGCGCTCGAACAGCAGGGGGTCGTGCAGCGCCATGCCTTCGAGAGTGCAACGGCCCGATTCGAGACGGCGGATGCGCCGCATCACGACCATCTGATCGACATCGAAACCGGCGCGGTGATCGAATTCCGTTCCGACAAGATCGAACAGCTGCAGGCAGAGATCGCCGCCGAACTCGGCTACGACTTGGTGCGCCACCGGCTGGAGCTTTATTGCCGGAAGCGCAAGGACTGACAGGGATTACCCCTTGGCTGCGGCCGCCGCTGCGCGTTGACGCGCCGGCATGGTCATTGCAGCGACGCCGGCGATAACGCAGCAGAGGCCGATCCACGCCGTCGCCGAAAGAGCTTCTCCGAGGAACAGGACTCCGATGGCAACGCCGATCGGGACGCGAACATAGGCCTGTGCCGTCGTGCCGACGGATCCGAGTGTGTGGATCAGCCGGAAATAGATGACGAAGGCGAGTGCCGTCGAGAAGGCTGACAGGCAGATAAGCGCGATCAGCGATTCCGGCGAGGGGTTGAGTGTCCAGGGCCGATCGACGATCAGGCTCGTCGGGACGAGCAAGACCGCGCCGGCGAGAAGCGACCCCGCGGCGGGTATGATCGGATCATGCCCCTTGAAATTCTTCCCGAAGATCGCTGCGCCTGCATAGCAAATGGTTGCAAGGATAACGGCAAGCTGCGGGACGAGCTGATCGCCGATGCCGTGAAAGGCTTCGAGCCCAATGATCAGGCTGATGCCGGTGAGGCCCGCAATGACGCCCACGAATTTGCGGGCGGTAACGGGCTCGTGCCGGGTGATCAGGGCCGTCAAAAGGAAGGCGAAGATGGGCGTGGTGGAATTGAGGATCACCGCCACGCCGGCGTCGATCGTCCGCTCGGCCCAGGCGATCAGCGTGAAGGGAAAGACGCTGTTGAGGCAGGCTTGGAACAGAAAACGCCCCAGGATGGCCGTATCACGGGGCAACGAAAGGCCGCGCCATCCGATTACTGCCAGAAGAATTGCGCCGGCGAGCAGGGTGCGCGCGGCAATCAGCGTCACCGGCGGAATGGTTTCAACGCCGATCTTGATGAAGGTGTAGGAGGCGCCCCACAGAGTCGCAAGCGCGAGAAGAAGCAAGAGTTCGAAGGCGACGTTTGTCTTGGCGGCAGCGGTCATCGGGTCCATCCCTGAAGCGAATCCATGCCGCTCTTCTAACATCGTCGGACAGATAGATGCTTCGGTCCCGATCGAAATGTGATGCATCCGCGGGAGATGTCTCGAGACCGGGAGATCCGCGGCCGCGCTGGGGCCTGATTGCGGGAGCCGCTTAGTTCAGCGGAATGGCGTTGTTCTCCTTGCTGGCCTGATACGTGGCGGACAACTCGGCGTATTTCCGGCCGATCGCCTGGGCGCGCTCTTCGAGCGACGCGCGATCGGACTCGGGAAGACCGGCGATCAGGCCGGGGATCGACCGGCCTTTCCAGAAGGCGTTCGTCCTGTTGTAGCCGCCGGGCTCGAGCGTGAAGACCTCTTTCAGGATCCTGAGGTCGTGCGGGATCGCAAACGCGTCTCGCGAATCCTCGTGGCTGAAGAAATAGTAGAAATTATCGAAGCCTGCCCAGGTGATCGCGGAGAGGCACATGGAGCAGGGCTCGTGCGTCGACAGGAATATGAGGTCGCCCGAGTCGGGACGGTCGGATCCCGCCATTTCGTAGAACCGCTTCAAGGTGTGGACTTCGCCGTGCCAGAGGGGATTCTCGGTTTCGTTATTCGTTTCGACGAGAACGATCGACAAATCCGACTTCTTGAGCAGAGCGGCGCCGAAGACCTTGTTACCGGCCGCTACTCCGGCCTCCGTCGCGGGAATGATGCCGCGCTCCATCGTGGTCAGCAGGGCGTCGAGCAAGGGGAGCGCTTCGCTTTCTTGTGTCATGGAGTTCTTCCTTGATTGGTGCGTGTCCGGCATCTCCGTCGGCGACGGGTTTCAGCCGTCGCCGACCAGAATGTAATGCGCCGGCGAAGGCGCGAACGGTCAGTGGGCTTCCGAGGCGATTACGGGCACTTCGATGCCCTTCGCGTCATAAAGCTTGCCGTTCAGGAAATGGTCGCCGTCGTGCAGCCGCGCGATGTCCTGATAGCGGAGCGTCCGCTCCATTCCGGCGACGAACACCGATTGCTGGTCGGAGTTGCCGGCGGAGAGGTGATTGAAGAGCAGATTGAGGCTGATCGCCATCAGTGCGGCGGAGCTGATGCCGGAATGGAAGATCGTCGCAACCCAGGCCGGGAAGTGCTCGTAGAAGCCGGGAGAGGCGATCGGGATCATGCCGAAGCCGATGGAAGTGGCGACGATGACCAGGTTCATGTTGTTGTTGTAGTCGACCTTGGACAGGGTGCGGATGCCGCTGGCGGCGACCGTGCCGAAGAGCACGATGCCGGCGCCGCCGAGCACGGCGCTTGGAACCGCAGCGACAATGCGGCCCATGACCGGCAGCAGGCCGAGCGTCACGAGGAACATGCCTCCCGTCGCCACCACATAGCGGCTTTTGACGCCGGTGACCGCCACCAGCCCGACATTCTGTGCAAAGGCACTCTGGGTGAAGGAACCGAAGACCGGTGCGATGAGGCTGGACAGCATGTCCGCCCTGAGGCCATCGCCGAGACGGCGCGAATCCACTTTCGTTTCGATGATTTCGCCGACGGCGAGGATGTCCGCCGAAGTCTCGACCAGGGTCACCATGATGACGATGAACATCGAGACGACCGCTGCGATCTCGAAGGTCGGGTAGCCGAAATGGAACACCGTCGGTAGCGAGAAGAGCGGTCCCTCGGCCACCTTCGAGAAATCGGTCATGCCGGCGAAATAGGCGATGACGGTGCCGATGATCAGTGCGATCAGGATTGACAGCCTTGAGATCGATGCGCTGCCGAGCTTGCTCAGCAGGAGCACGATCACGAGCGTGGCCGCCGCGAGCTGGATGTTGGCCTGGCTGCCGAAGTCCGGCGTTGCGCTGTTGCCTCCCATGGCCCAGCGCGCGGCGACGGGCATCAGGGTCAAGCCGATGGTGGTGATCACGATACCCGTGACGAGCGGCGGGAAGAAGCGGGTGATCCGCGAGAAGACGGGCGTGATCAGAAGGCCGATCAGCGACGCGGCCATGACGGCCCCGAGCACGGACTCGATGCCTCCGCTGCCGGAAATGGCAATCATCGTCGCGACACCCGAGAAGGAAACGCCTTGGACCAGCGGCAACCGGCTGCCGAAAAACGGCAGGCCGATGGTCTGCAGGATGGTGGCGAGACCACCGGCAAAAAGGGAGGCAGTGATCAGCAGGCCGACATCGCTGGAACCCAGGCCGGCCGCCTGGCCCAGGATCAATGGAACCGCGACGATGCCGCCATACATCGTCAGGACGTGTTGCAGGCCGTAGGCCAGGTTGGCTCCGATACCGAGATTCTCGTCTTCCGGCCGCGTATGCGAAACAGTTTCCTCAATATTGTTTGCCAAGGTAATCTCCTCCAATACCTTTGCATGTATTCCCACGTCTAAAGGCGTGGGGTGGCAAACTATGGCAGTGATGCCCAATCATTTCTTTATTGAAAAAGGGGAAACAGTTTTCGCTTGATCGGCGGTAATACTGTCGAATCGCGACAGTCCGTCGGTGCTGTCCTTGTTTCAAATCCTCCTACGCCGCGATCGCATTGCCGCACAAGCGCGATTTCCACCGCAGCGCCGATCCGTGACGGTTTCCTGGCCGCTCACATTCCGCTTTCGTGCGTTGGCGAGCACTGAAAAAGAAAACCGGGGCCGTTTCCAGCCCCGGCGCCGCATCTCCGGTAATTTGACGCCGCCCAAACTCGGGCGGCGCTGTTGCCGTCAGGCTTAGTTTGTCTGCCAGCTCTTGACCAACTCGTCGTAATTGACGGTGATCGGCTTTTCCTTTTCGTTCTCGACCTTCAGCTGCGGAGCGAGGTTGCCGGCCTTGACGGCCTCCGCGTTCCAGTACTCGAGGTCATGCTCTTCAGCGAGCTTCGGACCGATGTCGCCCTGGATGCCGGCGCGTTCGAGGCGCTGCAGCACCTTTTCCTGCTCGGCGCAAAGCGAGTCCATGGCTTCCTGCGCCGTCTTGGCGCCGGAAGAAGCGTCACCGATCGCCTGCCACCAGAGCTGAGCCAGCTTCGGATAGTCAGGAACGTTCGTGCCGGTCGGCGACCACTGCAGGCGGGCCGGCGAACGGTAGAACTCGATCAGGCCGCCGAGCTTCGGTGCGCGCTCGGTGAAGCTTGGATGATCGAGTGTCGACTGGCGGATGAAGGTGAGGCCGACATGGCTCTTCTTCACGTCCACGGTCTTGGAGGTGACGAACTGCGCGTAGAGCCACGCGGCCTTGGCGCGGTCGTCCGGAGTGGACTTCAGAAGCGTCCATGAGCCGGCGTCCTGATAGCCGAGCTTCATGCCGTCCTTCCAGTAGACGCCGTGCGGGCTCGGGGCAAAACGCCACTTCGGCGTGCCGTCCTCGTTCACCACCGGCAGGCCTTGCTTCACGAAGTCGGCGGTGAACGCCGTATAGGTGAACATCTGCTGCGCGATCTCACCCTGCGATGGGACCGGACCGGATTCCGAGAAGGTCATGCCCTGGGAGGCAGCCGGAGCATAGGCCTTCATCCAATCGAGATACTTCTGGATCGCATAGACCGAGGCCGGGCCGTTGGTGTCACCACCGCGTGCAACGCAGGATCCGACGGGACGCGAGTTCTCATCGACCCTGATGCCCCATTCGTCGACCGGCTTGCCGTTCGGGATGCCCTTGTCGCCGTTGCCGGCCATCGACAGCCAGGCGTCGGTGAAGCGCCAGCCGAGCGACGGGTCCTTCTTGCCGTAGTCCATGTGGCCATAGACCTTCTTGCCGTCGATCTCGCGGCCGGTGAAGAACTCGGCAATATCCTCATAGGCCGACCAGTTGACCGGAACGCCGAGGTCGTAGCCGTACTTGGCCTTGAACTCCTCCTGGATCTTCGGATCGTTGAACCAGTCGTAGCGGAACCAGTAGAGGTTCGCGAACTGCTGGTCGGGAAGCTGGTAGAGCTTGCCGTCCGGGGCCGTGGTGAAGGACTTGCCGATGAAGTCGTCGATGTCGAGGTTCGGGTTGGTGACGTCCTTGCCCTCGTTCGCCATGAAATCGGTCAGGCTGCGGGCCTGCTGGTAGCGCCAGTGCGTACCGATCAGGTCGCTATCGTTGATGTAGGCGTCATAGACGTTTTCGCCCGACTGCATCTGCGTCTGCAGCTTTTCGACGACGTCGCCTTCGCCGATCAGGTCGTGGGTGATCTTGATGCCGGTGATGTCGGAGAACGCCTTGGCGAGCGTTTTCGCTTCGTATTCATGGGTGGTGATCGTTTCGGAGACGACCTTGATTTCCATGCCGGCAAAGGGCTTCGCCGCATCGACGAACCACTGCATTTCCGCTTCCTGGGCCGCGCGATCGAGCGACGAGAGGTCGCCGATTTCCGTGTCCAGGAATGCCTTTGCCTCATCCATGCCGGCATAGGCCGAGCCGGTGAGAGCCAGCAGCATTGCTGCCGTCGTCGTTAGAAGATGCCGTCGCATAATTTCCTCCCTTGGGTTTTGCGATTGCAGTTCATTGCAGTTTCGAGGGGCGCCGTCGATGCGCCCCTCATTTCGTTCTCAGACGTAGCGGAAGACGCCGATGGCATAGACCACCGAGAGCGCGACCGCCCACCAGAGGTTTGTGCCGACGAGCCCCAGCCAGCCGAGATGAATGAAGGCGGATCCGAGCAGCGACACGAAGAGCCGGTCGCCGCGCGTCGTCTCGAAGCGCAGGATGCCGACGCGCGGATTGCCGCCGGGCCGGGCATATTCCCAGACGGCCATCAGCGACAGCAGCGCGAAGATCGTCAGAAAGAACATGGCGGTCGGGAAAGACCAAGCCATCCAGCCGCCGGGGAACAGCGGGGCGAACCAGTCGCGCTGGCCGTCCTTGAGCGGCAGGGCGGAAACGAGCAGGCCCGCAACTACGGCATAGACGACGAGCACGGCGACAAGTGCGACGGGCCAGCGGTTCTTGCGAGTGGCGACGGTTTCCATCAGACCCTCCCCAGGGCGAAGCCCTTGGCGATATAGTTGCGAACGAAATAGATCACGAGTGCGCCGGGGATGATCGTCAGCACACCGGCGGCGGCAAGCACACCCCAGTCGAGACCGGACGCCGAGACGGTGCGGGTCATGGTGGCGGCGATCGGCTTGGCGTCGGTCGTCGTCAGGGTGCGGGCGATCAGCAGTTCGACCCAGGAGAACATGAAGCAGAAGAAGGCGGCGACACCGATGCCGGAGGCAATCAGCGGTACGAAGATCTTCATGAAGAAGCGCGGGAAGGAATATCCGTCGATATAGGCCGTCTCGTCGATCTCCTTCGGCACGCCCGACATGAAGCCTTCGAGGATCCAGACCGCCAGCGGCACGTTGAAGAGGCAGTGCGCGATCGCGACCGCAATGTGCGTGTCGATGAGGCCGAAGGCGGAATAGAGCTGGAAGAAGGGCAGCGCGAAGACGGCCGGTGGCGCCATCCGGTTCGTCAGCAGCCAGAAGAACAGATGCTTGTCGCCGAGGAAGCGGTAGCGTGAAAAGGCGTAGGCCGCCGGCAGCGCCACGGCGACCGAAATCACCGTGTTCATTACCACGTAGGTGATCGAGTTGATGTAGCCGTTGTACCAGGAGGGATCGGTGAAGATCACCGTGTAATTGCGAAGCGTAGGATTCTGCGGCCACAGCGAGAAGGTGCTGAGAATCTCGCTTGTCTCCTTGAAACTCATATTGACCAGCCAGTAGATCGGCAGGAGCAGGAAGACGATGTAGATCGTCGGGATTAGCCAGGAGAGGCGTTGTGACATCGGTTGCGTTTGAGTCTTCATAATGTCCTCCCTCCTTTCTCAGCCCTGAGCGTCGCTGGTTGTCATCACGGTGTAGAAGATCCACGAGAGCAGCAGGATGATAAGGAAGTAGATGATCGAGAGGGCTGCGGCCGGGCCGAGGTCGAACTGGCCGATCGCCGTCTTGACGAGATCGATCGACAGGAAGGTCGTCGAGTTGCCCGGACCGCCGCCGGTGACGACGAAAGGTTCGGTATAGATCATGAAACTATCCATGAAGCGCAGCAGGAAGGCGATCAAGAGGACGCGCTTCATCTTCGGAAGCTGGATATAACGGAAGACGGACCAGCGCGAGGCGCCGTCGATCTTGGCCGCCTGGTAATAGGCGTCCGGTATCGAGACGAGGCCGGCATAGCAGAGCAGCACGACGAGGCTCGTCCAGTGCCAGACGTCCATGATGATCAGCGTCACCCAGGCGTCGAGCGGGTTCTGCACGTAGTTGTAGTTGATGCCGAGCGATGCGAGGGTGCGTCCGAGGAGGCCGATGTCGACGCGGCCGAAGACCTGCCAGATGGTGCCGACGACGTTCCACGGAATGAGCAGGGGCAGCGCCATGAGAACCAGGCAGATCGGAACGCCGATGCCCTTCTTTGGCATGTTGAGCGCAATCACGATGCCGAGTGGGATCTCGATCGCGAGAATGATCGCGGAGAAGATCAGGTTGCGGGTGAGCGCATCCCAAAAGCGGTCGGATTCGAGCACATCCAGGAACCAGTCGGTGCCGGCCCAGAAGAATTCGTTGTTGCCGAAAGTGTCCTGCACCGAATAGTTGACGACCGTCATCAGCGGGATCACCGCGGAGAAGGCGACGAGCACCAGCACCGGCAGGACCATGAACCAGGCCTTGTTGTTCCAGGTTTTTTCCATCGGTCAGGCCTCCTCTCCGACGCGCCAGGAATCGGCGTAGATATTGATAGCCTTTGGATCGAAGGCGACACGCGGCTCGGCAGGGATTTCGTCGTCCTCGTCGAGGACGATCGAGATCGGCAGGTCGGCGAAACGCGCCCGGACGATCTTGCGGCGGCCGATGTCTTCGACCTTGGTGATTGCGACCGGCATGCCTTCGCGTCCGAGCGAGACGAATTCCGGACGGATGCCGAGTTCGGTCTTGGCGCCGGACTTGATCTTCGGCAGGAAATTCAGCGCGATGTTCTCGCTGCCGATCGCGGCCGTGTTGCCGGCGATCTTCGCCGGCAGCACGTTCATGCCCGGCGAGCCGATGAAATAGCCGACGAAGGTGTGCCGCGGCCGTTCGAAAAGTTCAGCTGGCGTGCCGATCTGGACGATCTGGCCGTCATACATGACGACGACCTTGTCGGCGAAGGTGAGCGCCTCGGTCTGGTCATGGGTCACATAGACCATGGTGAAGCCGAACTGCTTGTGCAGCCGCTTGATCTGCGAGCGCAGCACCCACTTCATTTCGGGATCGATGACGGTCAGCGGTTCGTCGAAGAGGATGGCGCTGACATCGGAACGAACGAGGCCGCGGCCGAGCGAGATTTTTTGCTTCTGGTCGGCGGTCAAGCCGCGGGCGGTCTTCTTCGCCCAGCCGCCGAGACCGGTCATCTCGATGATTTCCTTGACGCGGCGGTCGACTTCGGCTTCCGGGACGTGCCGGTTGCGAAGCGGGAATGCGAGATTGTCGTAGACCGTCATCGTGTCGTAGATCACCGGGAACTGGAACACCTGGGCGATGTTGCGTTCCTGGGTGGAAAAATGCGTCACGTCCCGGCCATCGAAGAGGATGCGGCCTTCCGACGGGTTGATGAGGCCGGAAATGATGTTGAGCAGCGTGGTCTTGCCGCAGCCGGAAGGGCCGAGCAGCGCATAGGCGCCGCCGTCGTTCCATTCGTGATGCACTTCCCTCAGCGCGTAGTCGGCTTCCGACTTCGGCTTGGCGCCGTAGGCGTGGCGGATATGTTCCAGATTGATGCGTGCCATGGTTTCCTCCCAGCGCCTCCTCAGGCCGTTCCGCCGATCGCCCGCCCGTCCGGCCCGAAGGCCATCAGGTGACGGGTATCGACAAAGACCTCGAGGATTGCGTCCGGCTCGATGTCGTGAACGCCGGGCGCGAGCATGACCCAGCGTGCGCCGGCGAAACCGACGTGAATGAAGCTCTCCGACCCCGCGATCTCGGAAATCGCCGTCTTGACGGTAAGCGCGTTGCCGCCTCCGTTCGGCGCATCGAACGAAATGTGGTGCGGCTGGAAGGCAACCGTGCAGGGACCATCGGGAACGGCTGAAAGATGGGCTGGAACGGTAAGCACGGGCTTGCCGTCCAGTGAAAAACTCGCCCCGGTTTTCACAAGCTCGATCGTATTCAGCGGCGGGTCGGCAAAAGTGCGCGCGGTGACGATATCGACCGGTCGGCGGTAGACATCGATGGTGCGGCCGAACTGGGTGATGCGCCCCTCGCTCAAGGTCGCGGTGTTGCCGCCGAGCAGCAGCGCCTCGGACGGCTCCGTCGTCGCATAGACGAAAATCGCACCGGAGGCCGCGAAAATCTTCGGCAGCTCCTCGCGCAGTTCCTCGCGCAGCTTGTAGTCGAGATTGGCGAGCGGCTCGTCGAGCAGCACCAGATCGGCATTCTTGACGATCGCGCGCGCAAGCGCGGTGCGCTGCTGCTGCCCGCCCGAGAGGTTCAAGGGCGTGCGGTCGAGATAGGGGGTGAGCTTCAGGAGTTCGGCGGCCTTGCGCACTTCCTGATCGACGGTGGCGTTATCGGCGCCCTTGATGCGCATCGGCGAGGCGATGTTGTCGTAGACCGTCATCGCCGGATAGTTGATGAACTGCTGATAGACCATTGCAACCGAGCGCTGCTGCACCGGCAGACCGGTGACGTCGGCACCATCGAGGCGGAGCGAACCGGAGGCAGGCTTGTCGAGACCGGCCATCAGCCGCATCAGCGACGTCTTGCCGGAGAGCGTGGGGCCGAGCAGCACATTAAGCGACCCCCTCTCCAGCACAAGGTCGGTCGGGTGGATGTGCGTCTCCCCGCCCACGACCTTGGATATGTTCTTCATTTCAAGCATTGAATTCTCCGGTGTTCCACCCAGCCATCGGCAGTGTCAATTGCAGGATATCAGAGCGGGATAAGGAAAGTGTCTTCGGTTTTCCGCCCGCGTCCCGCTTGGGCCGCTCCAACCAAAATCACCATGATCTAGGCTGCAGCGTTTGCAGCGCCCTGCATATATTCCTCCAGTTCCGCGGCTTCCGCCGGCGAAAGCTTCAGTCCCAGCTTCGTGCGGCGCCAGAGCACGTCCTCCGCGCGCCGCGCCCATTCCTGCTCGATCAGCCAATTGACTTCGGCTTCGTAAAGGTCTGCTCCGAAGCGCCGCCCGAGATCGGCCTCGCTCGCGGCCTTGCCGAGAAGCCTGGCCGCCCGCGTGCCGTAGAGCCGGACGAGCCGGCGCGCATGTGAGCCGGCAAGAAAAGGATAGCGCGCCTTGAGGCTGGCGACCTCGGCATCGTAGCCGGTGGCCGGGAAGTCGCCACCCGGCAGGCTCGACCCGGCCGTCCATTTGCTGCCCTTGACGCCGATTGCCTCGCCGATCTTCTCGAGCGCCGACTCGCCAAGGCGCCTGTAGGTCGTGAGCTTGCCGCCGAAGACGTTCAGCAGCGGCGCCTGGCCGGTTTCTCCGTCAAGGCGAAGCACGTAGTCGCGCGTTGCCTCCTGCGCCTTGCTGGCGCCGTCGTCGAACAATGGGCGCACCGCGGAATAGGTCCAGACGATGTCGTCGCGCGTTACAGGATCGGTGAAATATTCGCTCGCCGCCTTGCAGAGATAGTCGATCTCGGCGTCGTTGATGCGCGCGCCGGCGGGATCACCAATGAAGTCGTGGTCGGTCGTTCCGATCAGCGTGAAATCGTTCTCGTAAGGAATGGCGAAGATGATCCGCCCGTCCGGGTTCTGGAAGAAATAGGCGCGCGGATCGTCGAACTTCTTCCTCACGACGATATGGCTGCCCTGGACGAGGCGGACATTGTGCACGTCCTTCTTGCCGATCGTGTCGGCAAGCACCCGGTCCACCCAGGGGCCGGTGGCGTTGACGAGCATGCGGGCGCGAAAGCTCTGGCGACCGCCCGTCACCATATTTTCCGTCTCGATCGTCCAGTGACCGTCCTTCCGGCGCGCCGAGACGACCCGCGTGCGCGGCATGACCTGCGCGCCACGATCGGCCGCATCGCGCGCGTTCAGCACGACCAGGCGGGCATCGTTGACCCAGCCGTCGGAATATTCGAATGCCTTCGTGAACAGCCGCTTCAGCGGCGCCCCCGCCGGGTCGCGGGTCATGTCCAGCGTGCGGGTCGCGGGCAGAAGCTTGCGGCCGCCGATGTGGTCATAAAGGAACAGGCCGAGGCGGATGAGCCAGGCGGGCCGCAAGCCGCCCTTTTGGAAGGGCAGTACGAAGCGCATCGGCCAGATGACGTGCGGCGCCATCGCCCACAATACCTCGCGCTCCATCAGCGCTTCGCGAACAAGGCGGAACTCGTAATATTCGAGATAGCGCAGCCCGCCGTGGATAAGCTTGGTGGAGCCGGAGGACGTGCCGGAGGCGAAGTCTTTCATTTCGGCCAGTGCGACGGAATAGCCACGACCGACCGCATCACGTGCAATGCCGCATCCATTGATGCCGCCGCCTATGACGAAGACGTCGAAGATTGCCTGCTCTAACACTGTATTTCCCCTCCGCATTCCGCAACGCACAAATTGATGCAACTGCGAAAGTGAAATCAGTTAAAACGAAAACATTTCGAATGTCAAACGAATGTTTCCCGAATCCCACGCGTCAGAAACGCGCCCCGGATGAAGCGTCCGTCTCGATCAGCCGGACGTCCTGTTCGGCACATATTTGCCGAACGTTTTCAATGATGCATCGGTCGGTGATGAAAGTCTGGACCTGGGAGATGTGGCCGATGCGCACCGGTGCGGTTCGCTCGAATTTCGTGGAGTCCGAAACGAGGATGACGTGGCGCGCATTGGCAATAATCGCCTGGGCGACTTTCACCTCGCGAAAGTCGAAATCGAGAAGCGCCCCGTCGTGGTCGATCGCGGAGGCTCCGATGACGGCGAAATCGACCTTGAACTGCTTGATGAAATCGACGGCGGCCTCGCCGACGATGCCGCCGTCGGAGCCGCGCACGACGCCGCCGGCGATCACCACCTCGATCGAGGGGAATACACGCAACCTATTGGCAACATTGATGTTGTTGGTAATGACCATCAACTCCCTATGGTCGAGCAGCGCTTCCCCAACCGCTTCGGTGGTGGTGCCGATATTGATGAAGAGCGAGGCGTTGTCGGGGATGAGGGCGGCGGCGGCGCGGCCGATCGCCTGTTTTTCCCCCGCTGCGATCTGGCGTCGCGCGTCGTATTTCACGTTCTCCTTGCCGCTCGGGAAGATGGCGCCGCCGTGAATGCGGTTCAGCACCCTCGCATCGCAGAGGTCGTTGAGATCCTTGCGGATCGTTTGCGGGGTCACCGAAAAACGCTGGGCGAGTTCCTCGACGAGCACGCGCCCCTCTGTTTTTGCCAGTTCCAGAATTTCCGCTTGCCGCCCGCTGAGATACATTTCGGCTCCCCTGGTTTTCGTTTTTTTTCATAATATGCAAAAACGAAAGCCATGCAATTTCAGAAGTCAGCGTTTTTTTAGGACATTGATTTCGCGGCAATCGCCGTCGTGCCGTGTTGCATTCCGGCGACGGATAGACGAGCTTGTTGATCTGTCAGAGCGAGAGAAGGACGTTCAGGCGCTTTTTTCTCCTGCATTCTGCTCCAACTTTATAAATGTTGATCGCGCTGATGATCCGGACTGCTCCTGTCGGGGATCGTGGGTCAGAGGGGGAAGGCATGTTTCATCCGGCCTTGTTCAAGGGCACGAACGTGGTGGTGACCGGCGGCGGCCGGGGTATTGGGCTGGAGGTCGCGCGGCAATTCCTCGATTGCGGCGCGCGCGTCCTCGTCCACATGGGCAGGACAATTGCCCGCGAACATCACGATTTTCTCGAACTCGCCGCGACGGAGGGCAGGGCATTTCTTTACGCCGCCGATTTTCTCGCCGTCGGTGGTGTCGAAAGCCTCGCCGATGCCGTCCGGGAGCGGTTCGACAGCATCGATGTCCTCGTCAACAATGCCGGTACGATGGTCGGGCGCTTCCCCGCGGCCGACCTGACCGACGATGACTATCGCACTGTCGTTCAGCTCAATCAGACGTCGGTCGTCGAGATGACGCGGGCAATGCTGCCGCTCTTGCGTAAGGGCACGCATCCCGCGATCGTGAACACCGTGTCGATCTCGGCGTCGACAGGCGGCAGCTCCGGTTCGTCGATTTATTCCGCCACCAAGGCCTTCGTCGCGACCTATTCGAAGGCGCTGGCGCGTGAACTGGCGCCAGAGGGCATTCGCGTCAATTGCGTCTCCCCCGGCACGATCGCGACGGATTTCCACGAGCGCTATTCGTCGCCAGAGAAGCTGGAGGCGACACGTAAATCGATCCCGCTGGCGCGGCTCGGCACCGCCGAGGATTGCGCCCCCGCCTATCTCTTCCTCGCCTCGCATGCGCTTTCGGGCTACATCACCGGTCAGGTGCTTGAGGTGAACGGCGGACAGTTGATCTGCTAGAGTGGGGTGATGGAAAATATGCGCGGTTTCCAGCCCACGTGCCCTCATCCGCCTGCCGGCACCTTTTCCGCGGGGAAAAGGCACTAGCCGCGTGCCCCTCTCACTAGGTGCGGGGAGAGGCCAGGCTAAGGGCGACTTCAATCATCGCGATTCAAAGGCCCAGGAATGATCGACAAGTTGGAGTTCTTTCTCGCGCTCGCCCGCGAACGACACTTCGGAAGGGCGGCGGAGGAATGTGGCGTGACGCAACCGACGCTGTCGGCGGCGATCCGCCAGCTCGAGGATCAGCTCGGCGTCATGCTCGTCAATCGCGGGTCGCGTTACCAGGGCTTGACGCCCGAAGGCCAGCGGGTGCTCGAATGGGCGCGCCGCATCGTCAGCGATAGCCGCACAATGCGCGAGGAGATGCGGGCGGCGCGCAAGGGGCTGTCGGGACATATCCGGCTTGCAGCAATCCCGACGACGCTCTCCATGGTGCCGATGATCACGGCGCCATTCCAGGAGAAACATCCGGACGTCACATTTTCGGTGCTTTCAACCACTTCGCTCCAAATCCTGGCGCTTCTCGAAAATCTCGAGATCGATGCCGGATTGACCTATCTCGAGAACGAGCCGCTTGGTCGCGTCACCAGCGTGCCGCTGCAAATCGAGCAATATCACCTCGTTACCGCCGCCGGTACGCCCCTGTCGGATCGCGAAAGCGTGACCTGGAAGGAAGTTAGCAACATTCGGCTTTGTCTATTGACGGCCGATATGCAGAACCGGCGCATCATCAATCAACACTTTGCCGAGGCCGGTGCCGTTGCTGCTCCGACGCTCGAATCGAACTCGATGATCGTGCTTTTCTCGCATGTCCGCACAGGGCGATGGGCCAGCATCATGCCTTTCAACGTCGCGAAATCATTCGGTTTTCATGAAGATATCCGGATGGTTCCAATCGTCGAGCCGGATGTCCGCCACACGGTCGGTCTGGTTGCCACCTACCGGGAACCCTTCACGCCGCTGGTGTCGGCGCTGCTGCATGAGGCACGCATTCTCGGCGAGCGCAACGTCGATCGATAGATTTTTTCTATCGATCGACGGGACAGCCTTATTGACCCTCCCGGCCTTAAGCGCGAAGCTTAGGGACTGTGGGCGAGGAGCGAAGAGGCTCCGATCCTCGTCCAAACCGTTTTTGAGACATTCGGTGCGCCTGCTGCCGTGGGTCGAAGGCCCCCTTGGGAAGCGCGCCGCGAGCCGGGAGGGCTCCCCTAGTGAATATCCATCTGCCGCGTGCAGACGTGACCGAGCGAACGCTGAAGATTGTCGGCGAACTCAAGGCGCTCGAAGGCCCACTTCTTCCGATCCTGCATGAAATCCAGGAAGAGTTCGGCTATGTGCCTGAGGAGTGCCTGCCGGTGATTGCCCGCGAACTCAACCTGTCGCGCGCCGAAGTCTATGGTGTCGTCACCTTCTACCATGACTTCCGCAATCATCCCGCCGGGCGCCATGTGCTGAAACTCTGTCGCGCCGAAGCCTGCCAGTCCATGGGCGGAGATCGGCTTGCCGAACGCGCCAAGGCGCTGCTCGGGATCGATTTCCATGAGACGACGCCGGACGGCGCCGTGACGCTTGAGCCTGTCTACTGTCTCGGGCTCTGTTCCTGCTCGCCGTCGGCGATGCTCGACGGCGAAGTACATGGCCGGGTCGATGACGCCGGGCTCGACGCGCTGGTCGCGGAGGCACGCCGATGACCGTGAAGATTTACGTTCCGCGAGATGCCGCAGCGCTTGCGCTTGGCGCCGATCGGGTGGCCAGGGCAATGGCGGACGAGATCGCTGCGCGCGGGCTCGATGCCGTCATCGTCCGCAACGGTTCGCGCGGCATGCACTGGCTGGAGCCGCTGGTAGAAGTCGAGACCGCCGGAGGCCGTGTGGCCTACGGGCCGGTAAAGGCAGGTGACGTCGCCTCGCTTCTCGATGCCGGTCTTGTGTCAGGCGGCGAACACCCCCTTTCGCTCGGGAAGACCGAGGACATCCCGTTCCTGAAACAGCAGACCCGGCTGACCTTTGCCCGCTGCGGCATCGTCGACCCGCTGTCGCTCGACGACTATCGCGCCCATGGCGGTCTGCGTGGTCTCGAAAAAGCGGTCGCCATGCAGCCGTCGGCGATCGTCGCGGAAGTCACCGAGAGCGGACTTCGCGGGCGCGGCGGTGCCGGCTTCCCGACCGGGATCAAGTGGAAGACCGTTCTCGATGCGGCGGGTTCGCGCAAATACATCGTCTGCAATGCCGATGAGGGCGACAGCGGCACCTTTGCCGACCGGATGATCATGGAGGGCGATCCCTTCGTATTGATCGAGGGCATGGCGATCGCCGGCATCGCCACCGGTGCGACCAAGGGTTATGTCTACACGCGCTCCGAATATCCGCATGCGATCGCCGTCATGACGGAGGCGATCGCGATCGCCCGCGCCGCCGGCGTGCTCGGCCCGTCGGTGCTCAGATCCGGCCGCGCTTTCGACATGGAGGTGCGCACCGGTGCCGGCGCCTATGTCTGCGGCGAGGAAACGGCGCTCCTCAACAGCCTCGAAGGCAAACGCGGTATCGTTCGCGCCAAGCCGCCGCTTCCCGCGCACAAGGGCCTATTCGACCGTCCGACCGTCATCAACAACGTTATCTCGCTCGCGTCCGTGCCGATCATCCTGGATAAGGGCGCCGCCTTCTACCGCGACTTCGGCATGGGGCGGTCGCGCGGCACGATCCCGATCCAGATCGCCGGCAATGTCAAGCATAGCGGCCTCTACGAGACGGCGTTCGGCTTGCCGCTCGGCGAAATCGTCGATCACATCGGTGGCGGCACGGCGAGCGGCCGCCCGGTCAAGGCGGTGCAGGTCGGCGGTCCGCTCGGCGCCTATTTCCCGCGCGCGCTGTTCGACACTCCGTTCGACTACGAGGCCTTCGCGGCCAGGGAAGGCCTGATCGGCCATGCCGGCATTGTCGTCTTTGACGACACCGTCGACATGCTGAAACAGGCGCGGTTCGCGATGGAATTCTGCGCCGTCGAAAGCTGCGGCAAGTGCACTCCCTGCCGTATCGGCTCGACACGCGGCGTCGAGGTCGCGGACAAGATCGCGGCGGGGATCGAGCCGCAGAAGAACCGCGACCTGCTCGCCGATCTCTGCAACACGATGAAATTCGGTTCGCTCTGCGCGCTTGGCGGCTTCACGCCCTATCCGGTGATGAGTGCCATGACGCATTTCCCGGACGATTTTTCGCCGGCCCCGGCGGTGGAGGCGGCGGAATGATGGCAGCGACGGCACATGGAGTTTTGCCCCTCACCCTAACCCTCTCCCCGCAGGCGGGGAGAGGGGACTTGAACGGAGCGGCACATCCCTTCTCCCCGCAAGTGGGGAGAAGGTGGCGGCAGCCGGATGAGGGGCAGGCCGCGGTATCGAGGGCAGGGAAGCCCACCGCCCTGAACGCAATTTCTCAGGAGGCTCATTAATGTCTCTCATTCGTGAAATCGACTACGGCACTCCTGTTTCCACGTCCGAAAAGCTGGTGACGCTCACCATCGACGGGCGCGAGATCACCGTGCCGGAAGGCACGTCGATCATGCGGGCGGCGATGGAAGCGGGCGTCGAGGTGCCTAAGCTCTGCGCCTCCGACATGATGGACGCTTTCGGCTCCTGCCGCCTCTGTCTCGTGGAAATCCAGGGACGCGCCGGCATGCCGGCCTCCTGTACGACGCCGGTGGCGCCGGGGATCGTGGTTTCGACGCAGACGCCGCGATTGAAGGATGTCCGACGCGGTGTGATGGAGCTCTATATCTCCGACCACCCGCTCGACTGCCTGACCTGCGCTGCCAACGGCGATTGCGAACTGCAGGACATGGCGGGTGCCGTGGGCCTGCGCGACGTGCGCTATGGCTATGACGGTTCCAATCACGTCAAGGCGCGCAACAATGGCGACGAGATCAACCTCAAATGGGAGCCGAAGGACGATTCGAATCCGTATTTCACCTATGATCCCGCCAAGTGCATCGTCTGCTCGCGCTGTGTTCGCGCCTGCGAGGAGGTGCAGGGCACCTTTGCGCTGACGATCGGCGGACGCGGCTTCGATTCGCGCGTTGCGGCCGGCATGAACGAGGATTTCGTTTCGTCCGAATGCGTTTCCTGCGGCGCCTGCGTCCAGGCCTGCCCGACGGCGACGCTCACCGAGAAGTCGGTGATCGAGATCGGCCAGCCGGAGCACTCGGTCGTGACCACCTGCGCCTATTGCGGCGTCGGCTGTTCCTTCAAGGCGGAAATGCGCGGCGAGGAACTGGTACGCATGGTGCCGTGGAAGGACGGCCAGGCAAACCGGGGCCATTCCTGCGTCAAGGGACGTTTCGCCTATGGCTACTCGAGCCATAAGGACCGCATCCTCAATCCGATGATCCGCGAGAAGATCACCGATCCCTGGCGTGAGGTCACCTGGGAAGAGGCTTTCGCGCATGTCGCCTCCGAGTTCCGCCGTATCCAGTACCAGTACGGCCGCGATTCCGTCGGCGGTATCACCTCGTCGCGCTGCACCAATGAGGAGACTTATCTGGTGCAGAAGCTGGTGCGCGCCGGCTTCGGCAACAACAATGTCGACACCTGCGCCCGCGTCTGCCATTCGCCGACCGGCTATGGCCTCGGCCAGGCGTTCGGAACCTCGGCGGGCACGCAGGATTTCGACAGCGTCGAGCACACGGACGTCGCCGTCATCATCGGCGCCAATCCGACAGACGGTCACCCGGTCTTCGCCTCGCGGTTGAAGAAGCGGTTGCGTGAGGGCGCCAAGCTGATCGTCATCGATCCGCGTCGGATCGATCTCGTGCGCTCGGCCCATGTCGAGGCGTCCTATCATCTGCCGTTGAAGCCCGGCACCAACGTCGCCATCCTGACAGCGCTGGCGCATGTCATCGTCACGGAGGGGCTCGCCAACGAAGCCTTCATTCGCGAGCGCTGCGACTGGTCGGAATTCGAGGACTGGGCAGCCTTCGTCTCCGAACCCTACCACAGCCCGGAAGCGACAGAAGCCTACACCGGCGTTCCGGCGGAGCTGCTCCGCGGCGCCGCCCGTCTCTACGCCACCGGCGGCAACGGCGCGATTTACTACGGGCTCGGCGTCACCGAACACAGCCAAGGCTCTACGACGGTGATGGCGATCGCGAACCTGGCGATGGTCACCGGCAACATCGGGCGGCCGGGCGTGGGCGTCAATCCGCTGCGCGGCCAGAACAACGTGCAGGGCTCGTGCGATATGGGCTCGTTCCCACATGAACTGCCCGGCTACCGGCACATTTCCGACGATGCGACGCGCGAGACTTTCGAAAAGCTCTGGGGCGTGGCGCTCAACAACGAGCCGGGTCTTCGCATTCCCAACATGCTCGATGCCGCAGTGGAGGGCACTTTCAAGGCTCTCTACATCCAGGGCGAGGACATCCTGCAGTCGGATCCGGATACCAAGCATGTTGCCGCCGGGCTCGCCGCGATGGAATGCGTCGTCGTGCACGACCTGTTCCTCAACGAGACGGCCAACTACGCTCATGTCTTCCTGCCCGGCTCGACCTTCCTCGAAAAGGATGGCACCTTCACCAACGCCGAGCGGCGCATCAACCGCGTTCGCCGGGTCATGACGCCCAAGAACGGCTATGCCGACTGGGAGGTGACGCAGAAGCTCGCCCAGGCGATGGGGCTCAACTGGAATTATCGCCATCCGTCCGAGATCATGGATGAGATCGCCGCGACGACACCGAGCTTCGCGCTGGTCTCCTACGACTATCTCGACAAGATGGGCTCGGTGCAGTGGCCGTGCAACGAGAAGCACCCCGAAGGCTCGCCGATCATGCATGTCGACGGTTTCGTGCGCGGCAAGGGCAAGTTCATCCGCACCGAATATGTGGCAACCGACGAGAAGACCGGCCCGCGCTTCCCGCTCTTGCTGACGACCGGCCGCATCCTCAGCCAGTACAATGTCGGCGCCCAGACGCGGCGTACCGAGAACGTCGTCTGGCACGCCGAGGACCGGTTGGAAGTCCATCCGCACGATGCCGAGCAGCGCGGCATCCGCGACGGCGACTGGATCAGGCTTGCCAGCCGTGCAGGTGAGACGACGCTCAGGGCACTGATCACTGACCGCGTCGCACCGGGTGTGGTCTACACCACCTTCCATCACCCGACGACGCAGGCCAACGTCATCACGACGGACTTCTCCGACTGGGCAACCAACTGCCCGGAATACAAGGTGACCGCCGTGCAGGTCTCGCCCTCGAACGGCCCGTCCGACTGGCAGCGCGACTACGACGAGCAGGCCCGGCAGTCGCGCCGCATCAGCGGCAAGCTGGAGGCGGCAGAGTAGGAGAGTGCGGGAGCACGGCGCATGACCGGTTTCAAGACAAGCGTTAAGGTCTCCGAATCCGCGCGCCGCGCCGGCACGCTTGTCGCCGGGTCACGGGTGGTGCCCGAGGAGACGCCGATCGCGTTCACCTATGGTGGCTCGACTCACGCGGTGATGATGGCGACACCCGGCGATTTCGAGGATTTTGCCGTTGGATTTAGCCTGACCGAAGGCATCGTCACCGATCCGGACCAGATCGAGACCGTCGATGTCGTGACCGAGGACCGGGGCATCGACCTGCAGGTCACGCTCAAGGACGAAGAGAACGAAATGCTGCGCCAGCGTCGCCGCCACATGGCCGGTCCGGTCGGCTGCGGTCTTTGCGGCATCGAATCGATCGAGCAGGCTGTCCGCCACACCCCGGACGTCTCCGGGGCCACGCTCAGGCTTTCGCAGGCGGACGTCGTCAAGGCCGTTGCGCTTCTGAACGGTCAGCAGCCGCTGCATTTCGAGACGCGCGCCGTGCATGGAGCAGCGTTTTACGTGCCGGGAAAGGGGCTGATCGCGGTCCGCGAGGATGTCGGACGCCACAATGCGCTCGACAAGCTCGTCGGCGCGGCGGCGCGTGCCGGCTTCAAGAGTGCCGAGGGCGCCGTCGTCGTCACCTCGCGTGTATCGGTCGAGATGGTTCAGAAGACTGCGATTATCGGGAGCCCGGTGATCATTGCAATATCGGCGCCGACGGCGCTCGCCATCCGCACGGCCGAGGAGGCGGGCATGACGCTTATCGCGCTCGTGCGCGGCGACGAATTCGAAATTTTCACCCATGCCGCACGCATACATTCCGGAGCTGTTGCCGATGTCGCCTGATACCAATGCCAAGCTCATCTACATGGCCAACCAGATCGCCACGTTCTTCAAGAGCCAACCGGCGGCGGAAGCAGCGGAGGGCGTTGCGACCCATATCAACAAATTTTGGGAGCCGCGCATGCGCCGCAAGCTCTTCGAGCACATCGATCATGGTGGCGAAGGGCTGAGCCCGCTGGTGATCGAGGCGGCTTCGAAAATCAAGCGCCCGGAAGCCGCGTAACATCCCTTCGCAACAGGGCGAGGGTGGCTATCGAGCATCTTGCTCGCGCCTTTTGGCAAGATCCAATTTCGGGAACAGTCGAGGGGAGGCGGCGACCGATCGGCCGGAAGCGGCGCCGAAGCTGAGCCCTCGTCCGGCGAATAGAAAAAGCCGTTTTGCCGGCGGGCAAAACGGCCTTGTCCGATTCAGCTTCGACCGATGTTCAGGCGGCGAGTTCTTCCACGTCCCGTTCCTTGAACATGCGGGAAAGATTGAGGAAGCAGATCATGCCCGATTCGTTGGCGATGATGCCTTCCGCAAAACTCTTGTCGAAGGAGGCTGTCACTTCCGGCACAGGCTGCACCTGGCTGCCCTGCACCGTGAGAATGTCGGAGACGCGATCGACGACGAGGCCGATGACCATGTTGTGTACTTCCGCGACGACGATAGCGCTGCGCTCGTTGGCGACGGTCGATTTCATTCCGAGCTTGTGGGCGAGATCGATGATCGGGATCACCGTGCCGCGCAGGTTCATCACGCCGATCACCTCCGGCGGCGAATGCGGAATAGGCGTCGACGGCGCCCAGCCGCGGATCTCGCGGATCGTCGTGGTTTTGACGCAAAATTCCTGATCGTGAAGGCGGAACGCTATGATTTCCAGCGTTTCGCCGTCAAATCCGGCAGTTCTCAATGTACCTGTCATCGAAGGTCCCTCAGCTTTCCGATCGACGCCCGTGAGGCGCGACACCGCCAACTCGCGACGCCCCCTGCGGATGCTGCAGGCAAGCGCAGTTTCCCGTACAATCAGGAAGTGTCATTAGATCCGCCGACGACATTCGGCGCGGCGCAAGCCGCATCATGCGCGGAGGAACCCCGCCTTGCGCTTTGGGGCTAATCTAGGCCGGGATTCGTTAAGACTTGCTTTGCGACGGCGATCCGCCTCCGTACTACAGCATCCCGCATCATATCGGACGCGCAAAGGACGCTGTAGCACGTTGCATGCAGCAGGCGGATCGCGAAAGGTATCAGGCGGAAGCGAGCACGGCGGCGAAATGTTCGACCGCCCAATCGACCTGGTCTTCGGTGATCACCAGCGGCGGAGCGATACGGATCGTGTCGCCATGGGTGTCCTTGGCGAGGATGCCGCGTGCCTTGAGCGCCTCGCAATATTTCCGGGCGCCGCCGGCTTCCGGAACGAGTTCGACCGCGAGCATGAGACCGCGGCCGCGGACGTCCTTGATGATGTTGGAGCGGATATCCCGCAGGCCGGTCTGGAAGCGCTCGCCCATGCGGGCGGAATTCTCGATCATGCCCTCTTCGGTGAGCGCTTTCAGCGCCGCCCTGGCGATCGCACAGGCGAGCGGATTGCCGCCGAAGGTCGAACCGTGCTGGCCGGGCTTCAGAACGCCCAGCACTTCCGAATTCGAAAGCACGGCGGAGACCGGGTAGAAGCCGCCCGACAGCGCCTTGCCGATCAGCGTCACGTCGGCCTCGATGCCTTCATGCTCTTCCGCAAGCAGCTTGCCCGTGCGCCCGAGCCCTGTCTGGATTTCGTCGAGAATGAGCGTGATGCCATACTTCGTGCAGAGCTCGCGGATGCCGGCAAAATATCCCGCAGGCGGCACGATCACGCCGGCCTCGCCCTGGATAGGCTCGACGAGGAAAGCGACCGTGTTCTCGGTGATCGCTTCGCGGAACGCGTCGATGTCTCCGAAGGGAACGACCTTGAAGCCCGGCGCGAAGGGCCCGAAGCCGGTGCGCGCGTCCGGATCGGTCGAAAAGCCGACGATGCCCATGGTGCGGCCATGGAAATTGTTCGAGCAGACGAGGATCTCGGCCTTGTCTTCGGCGACGCCTTTGACCTCGTATCCCCATTTGCGCACGGCCTTGATGGCGGTCTCGACCGCTTCAGCGCCGGAGTTCATCGGCAGCACCTTGTGTGAGCCGGTGAGTGCCGCGATCTCCTCGTAGAAATGCGCGAGCTGGTCGTTGCGGAAGGCGCGCGATGTCAGCGTCAACTTCTGCGCCTGCTCAATCATCGCCTTGAAGATCTTGGGATGACAATGGCCCTGGTTGACGGCGGAATAGGCGGACAGGCAGTCAAGATAGCGATTGCCTTCCATATCCCAGACATAGACGCCTTCGCCGCGCGAAAGCACGACATCGAGCGGCTTGTAGTTGTGGGCGCCCAGCCGGTATTCGGTTTCAATCAGGGCCGCGGTTGTCGTCATAAATGATCCTCCGGTTCGTATCCTGGCGCCGCGCTCCTCACGGGGTAAATGCGCGCGTCGCCGGCATATCTGCGTTACTTTCAGGCGCTGCGGGTCGGCCGGTCCAGAATGCGGCGGCCGAAGAGGCTTGCCGTCAACTCGACCAGGATGCGGGCGCTCTTGCCGCGGTCGTCGAGGAAGGGATTGAGCTCGACGACGTCGAGCGACGAGACAAGGTCGCTGTCGCAGAGCATCTCCATGATGAGGTGGGCCTCACGGAACGTCGCTCCGCCCGGAACGGTGGTGCCGACACCGGGGGCAATTTCCGGATCCATGAAATCGACATCGAGGCTCACATGCAGCAGGCCGTTGACGGCGCGAACCTCATCGAGGATCTGGCGCATGATGTGAGCCATGCCCATCTCGTCGACGGTGCGCATGTCGTAGACGTTGACGCCGTGCTCGGCGATTTCCTCGCGCTCGCGGGCATCGACCGAACGGATGCCGATCTGATAGACCCTCTTCGGGTCGACCAGCGGCCGATCGCTGGCGAGGATCGGTGCGAATTCGGCCTCGCCGCAGAAGAAGGCGACGGGCATGCCATGCATGTTGCCGGAGGGCGAAGTAGTCGGCGAGTTGAAATCGGCATGCGCGTCGAGCCAGAGGACGAAGAGCGGCCGGCCGACGTCATCGGCGTGGCGTGCCATGCCCGAGACGCTGCCCATGGAAAGCGCATGGTCGCCGCCGAGAATGATCGGAACATGGCCCTTGCGCGCGGCGTCGTGCACGGCATCGTTCAGCGCGCGGGCGAAGGCGCCAACCATCTGCAGATTGTTGGCTTGCGGATGATGGGCGAGGTCACGGGCGGGCAACGGCCGGACGTCGCCTTCGTCATGAACCGTATGGCCGAGTTCGGCCAGAACCGTATCGATGCCGGCGATCCTCAGTGCCGTCGGCCCCATGGCCGCGCCGCGCCGTCCGGAGCCTTCTTCGATGGGTGCGCCGATCAAGGTGATGGTCTTCATTTCCGCCCTTTTCCTTCCTCTGAGTCCCGCGAGAATGAGGCGGATTATCGTCAAAAGGCATGACAGCAAAAAGATGGAAAACTGTCGATTGGAAGGCTAATATCGGCATATTGGTAAGCCGAATTTGTCAACTTGCGAATCATGGACGATCTTGATCAAGCCCTCATCAGCGCGCTCAGACAGAATGCGCGCACACCGGTTTCGACGCTTTCGGCGATGACGGGCGTTTCGCGCGCGACCGTTGCCGCGCGTATCGATCGGCTGGTGGCAAACGGAACGATCGCGGCCTTCACGATCCGGACCGGTTCGGAAATTCCGGCGTCCGGCGTGCGCGCCGTCGTCATGATCGAAGTTCACGGCAAGATGGCCGACCGCGTTGCAGGTCAATTGCGCGGCTTGCCGCAGGTAAGGGCGCTGCACAGCACCAACGGGCGGTGGGATTTCATCGCAGAACTCGAGGATCGCGACCTCGTCAGCTTCGACGAGACGCTCAGGCGCATTCGGCTCATCGACGGCATCACCGTGACCGAGACCAATATCCTTCTGAAGACCAGCAAGATGAGCGGGACATTCTGACGCCGCTGCATGTTTCCTTACATCGTAGCATGCAGCGATTCAAAGTGCTGCAGCGTCATGTCACATCGCTGTCGCGCAACCGTCGGCGCTGTCCGTCTTTCGCGGGCGCGAGATGATTTTTGTTCTTGATTTGTTCCAATTCCCTTGTAAGATGTTCCACCTCAGCAAAAAGCGAAGCATGAGGAAAGTGCGCGGCGTCCGCCCGCAGCCCGTTCTCATTCATTGGAAATGATCACGTTCATCGGTCCAGGGAGGTTGTCATGGCCACGTATAATGGCGGCCCGGCGCGGCAGATTTGCATAAAGCTGTTCGTCAGACATGGGGACGAGGAACGGGCGATCGCCTTCTACCGTGACGTCTTCGGCGCCGAGCTTCTCCAGCGTCATGAGTGGAGTGGCATCCTGACGAGTGCCGACCTTTGCATCGGCGATTCCATCTTCCGGGTGGCTGGCGCCAATCCGCGTCGGGATGCCGAGCCGCGGCTTGGCGGCCCGCGGTCGCCGCATGCGCTTGGGACGACGGCGGCGATCCTCGAGTTGCACGTCGACGACGTGGATCGCGTGCTCGGACGGGCGATCGGTGCCGGTGCGAGCCTGCGCAATGCCGCCGAAACGCTGCCGACGGGAGATCGGGTCGGCGCGCTCATCGACCCATTCGGGCACATCTGGGCGCTGTTCACCGGCATTGAGGACAGCGAGATCTTGGACGTGTTCGGGGTCGACCGAAATGCCGCTTGACCGATGACGGCATCGCTCCTTGTCCACGCTCCGCCTTGTCGAGAGGGGGAGCAAAACCAGGTAAGCCAACCGCGGAATATCCTGGCTTCGTCTAATATTCCCTCTCGAAGAAGATGCCGCCGGCAGCGGAGCCGTCACCGGCGGCTTCGCCCTTCAGCTTTACACCCCGTCCCACATCGAGATTGATCACGGCCTTGCTGGAGCCCGCGTCCTCGCCTTGCTGCAATTCGAGGTAGGTCCGGTCGTTCAGGTATTTGCCGGCGCGCACCTGCGCGCCGCCGCTCTCGTCGGTCGTTATGTCGAGATCGTCAACGCCGAGCTTGTTGCGCAGACCGTCGAGCACGGACGTCGAGCCACCGCCGGCGAGCTGGCTGACGGCCGAGGCGAGCTGGGCGATCTGGAATGCCGACAGGTTGGAAAGCGACCGGTTGAAGATGAGCCGCGCCAGGATCTCGTCCTGGGGCAGTGCCGGGGAGGAGGAGAACGTCACCTGCGGATTGTTGGCAGGCCCGGCGACATTGACGGTGATGGTCGTCGAACCGGCGGTAGACGTGGCGTCGAGGTCGAGGATGGGGATCAGGTCGCCGCCGAAGCTGATCCGGCCGTTGGTGAAGGTCAGTCGCTTGGCGAGAATCTCGAGGCGTCCGCGCCGCATGTCGAACCCACCGGAAACGATCGGCCGGACGGCGGTGCCGCGGATCGTCAGGTCGCCGCCGAGCTCCGCGTCGATGCCGCGCCCGCGCACGAAGAACTGTCCCGGGGAACTGACGGCGAGATCGAAGGCGATGATGCCGCGGGCCTGGGCTCCGACGCCCGCCGAGGGATCTCTGCGCACGTCCCTTGCCATCTGCCGCACTCTGGCCGGCGCATTCCTGTGCTGGATATCGATCTCGGATAGAGAGGTGGGCAATTTTTCAGGAACGGTGATTGCCGCGCGGCGGACGGTCAGCCGGCCGCCGAGCACCGGTGTGGCGACGAGCGGACCTTTCAGCGTCAGATCGCCGGCAAGATTTGCGGTGAAGAGCGTGCCGTCGACATAGCTCGCATTGTTGAGCCGAATTCTCAGATCCGCGGGGAAACCGGAGTCGGCTGCGATCCCGATGGTCCCGCTTGCCTCGATCGAGCCGCCGGTGGCGAGATTGGTGGAAAGCCTCGAAATCGTCGCCTGCCTGCCGTCGAGCGTGACATTTGCTGCCAGGTC
This sequence comes from Sinorhizobium sp. 7-81, assembly GCF_030124405.1. Lineage (NCBI taxonomy): Bacteria > Pseudomonadati > Pseudomonadota > Alphaproteobacteria > Hyphomicrobiales > Rhizobiaceae > Sinorhizobium > Sinorhizobium sp. 7-81. The sequence continues at coordinate 408,117 of NZ_JASKLT010000005.1, forward strand.
GTTGAAGGCGAGATTGCGCCGCACGTCGACCAGTCGGCCGCCGGCGGTCCTGATCGTACCGCTTATTTGCGGCGCCTTCGCCGAGCCGGAAAGCGAGAGATCGACGGTCGCGGAGCCGGTAAGCGTAAAGCCGTTTTCTGCCATGAGATTGGCAAGCAGCGCGAAGGGGACGTTGCCCGAGAATTTCATCGAAAGCGGCATGTTGCCGCCAAGCTCGACGGTTCCGCCGCCCCTGATGGAAAGCCCGGAAGCGCCCGACAATACAGCGTCAAGCGTGACGCGATTGTCGGCGAGCCGGCCCTTCGCGGTAATGTCGACCGCGCCGACGCCCGCCGAACGCACCTGCGCCACGGAAGCGCCGCTCCACCTGAGATCGTATGCGACCACCGGCGCAGCCGGAGTTCCGTCGATGTCGACCGTGCCGGCGACCGTGCCTTCCGCACCGACGGTAGGCGCGAAACTGTTGATAAGAGCGGCGGGCATAGCATTCAGTCGCGCCGAGAGATCGAGCTTTTCCCCCGCCGTGCCGGTGACCGTGATGGTGCCCCTCGACGCCTGGATGACGAGGTCCTTGAGACGCACGATGGTATCGTCGATCGCCACGACCGTCGGTTTGGCGAGTTTCAAGGGAATTTGCTTCGGCGTCGCCGAGAAGGAAGCAAGACGGACTTCCGTGCGGCCACCGCTGCTGGAAAGGTCGCCCTTTGCCGCGAGCGGTCCGCCGTCATATTTGCCGTCGATCGAGAAGCCCGTCCTGTCCCCCTGCTGCTCGAAAGCGAGATTGAGGCCGGAAACGCGGTTCTGCCCTTGCGCGATGCTTTCCGCCCTGACGCTGCCTCTGATCGCGAGCGCGGCGACGTCTGCGATGCTGATGTCCGCGACGGGTTTGGCGATCGTCAGGGCATCACGCTTGATACCGCTGCCGCTCGCCTTGAGCGAAACGGAGGTGACGCCGTTCGCAGTCCTGATCGTCGCCGAACCGGCGACATCGCCGGATGCCCTCTGGCCGGCTATCGCCGCCAGAAGGCCGAGATCGGGCACGTTGAAGTCGACCGATCCGTTTGGCCTGAAGTCGGGCGTCAGGTCGAGCGCTCCGGTCAGCCGGTTGTCGCCGACCTTCGCCTCCAGCGTCGGGATCGAGGTGCGGCCGTTCTCGGAAACGACGTCGGCCCGGATGTCGATCGCCTGGCCG
>NZ_JASKLT010000041.1:0-7979 GCF_030124405.1 Sinorhizobium sp. 7-81
CATATAGGCAAATTGATGCCACTGAATGATCGAAAAGAGCCGCATCAGCAGCACTTCATGGGCAAGGGTTGCCGCCGATATGAGACCAACCGGCAGCAGACGCCCGGCTTTCATCGGGTCCCGCCTCCGCGCAGCGGCACAAAGCCCACCGGCAGCAACTGCCGGGTCGTGATGCTTCCATCCTGTCGCTTCTCGACCAGCATGAGAAACTGGGTCGCGAAGGGAGCTCCCACGGGGACGACCATCCGGCCGCCTTTGGCGAGCTGCTCGACCAGCGGCGGCGGGATGTGACTGGCAGCGGCAGTCACGACGATACCGTCGAAAGGCGCGTGCGCAGGCCAACCATAGTAACCGTCGCCCACCTTCACCTCGACATTGCCGTAGCGGAGCTCCGCGAGCCGGGCGGCCGCCCTTTCGCCCAGTTCCGGTATGATCTCGATCGAGTAAACCTTCGCTGCGCGCGGCGACAGGACGGCTGCCTGATAACCCGAGCCGGTGCCGACCTCCAGCACAACATCGCCAGGCCCGACGTTGATCAGGTCGGTCATCAGCGCGACGATGAAGGGCTGCGAGATGGTCTGACCGTATCCGATCGGCAGCGGCCGATCCCGATAGGCCGCACCGCGCAGCTCCTCGGGCACAAACAGGTGGCGCGGCACCTTCGCCATCGTCGCCAGCACCGCCGGATCGATGCCCTGGCCCTCGACCGCTGATGGCGCTGAGCGCGCGTGCGATTTGATCGTTTCGATCATCGCTGCCCGCTCGCCGGCGCGATCTTGAGCGGGCGCGGATGTCGAAACCACGGCGGCAGCGCTCGCCAGAACCGCGGCCAGTAACGCTTGGCACTGGGCTAGAGGACGCATGATCTCTCTCCCGGCTATCACGCAAGAGTATAGGGCGGCGGTGGCAATTTTGAACAAAGCTCGACCGCCTCTGCTGAACAGGATCGGGGAGGGTGCATCAAAAGGAGAAAACCACCCGATGCGGACCATAGCATTCTGACCTGCAATGTCTCGCTCGGGCCAGTCGTCGGCGTTCGTCTTGGATGCGCCAGAAGCGTCATCCCAAAACGGCCGTGTCCGCCCTCGACCCCTTGGTCATTCGCGGAGAACACCGGAATTTCCGGTGCCGGCCCAAACGAGACATCGTGCCTTCGCATCCAGCGAATGGGGATGACGAGTATGGAAAGCGATGCACTGTTCGCATCGCCTCGTTCATGGTTCTCGTCATCCCCGCTCAAATCAGCCTGCGTTGCTCGGCACCGGCGTGTTGAGAAGCTGCTGCTCCCAAAGATACGCGATGCCGCTGCCGCCGAAGTGCTGGATGAGAATCTCGGTCAGCTCCTCGACATGCTCGGTGCGCGCCCAATCGCGTTGCCATTCGCCCGCCAGCGCCATCACGGTCATCACGTTCGCGCCGGCCGCGATCATTCGCTGGATGGCAACTTCGTGAGACTCCTTCGAAATCCCGCCCGACGCGTCGGTGATCACGGTCACGTCCCAGCCTTCGCCGGCAGCCTGGATGACAGGCATCGCGACGCAGACCTCGGTCCACAGGCCGGCGATGATCAGCTGCTTGCGGCCGGTCGCCTTGACGACGTTCACCACATTCTCGTCCTGCCAGGTGTTCACCCAGGTGCGATCGATGACTTCCTGGCCAGGGAACACGTCGGTGATCTGCTTAAAGAGAAGTCCACCGCGCGCCGCGATCACGCTGGTGAGAATGGTCGGAACATTGAAGGCTTTTGCCAGCTTCGCCAGCGCGGCCGTGTTGTTGACCACCATATGCGGATCATGGCTGTTCAGGTTCGCCAGCTGGTAAGGCTGATGATCGATCAGAACGAGGACGGAGTCTTCGGGGCGGAGAAGTGAGTCAAGGCCGTTACGAAAGGTCATGTATAAATCCTCTGCTGACGTTTTTGTGTAAGATCGGTTTACCGGCAGACATGCGCTGACAGCGGCGCGCCGCCTGCGAAACGAACACTGTCATTCCCGGTTGTGATACGGTAGCCTTGCTTTGTGCCAAGCTGTGTCGCGAAACCAGGAACGCTAACGTGGACATCGAGGAACTGCGGACATTCGTGGAAGTGGCTGATGCCGGGGGTGTTTCGCCCGCCGCGCGGCGGCTCGGCGTCTCCAAGTCAATGGTCAGCCGGCGGCTCTTCCGGCTTGAAGCGGAACTTGGCGTCCAGCTTCTTGCACGAACGACCCGCGGCGCGGCACTCACAGAAGCCGGGATCACATTTCGGGACCATGCAGCAAGAGTCTGTGCCGAGATCGACACAGCCAGGGAAACGATCCTGCCCGCCGGTGACCTTTGCGGCCGCTTGAGAATTGCCGTGCCGCTTTCCTTTGGCCCGACCCACTTCGCTCCCGTGCTCGCGGACATGGCGCGACGTCACCCCCAGCTCCACATCCATACGTCTTACAGCGACCGTTTCGTTGATCTCGTCGCGGAAGGCTTTGATTGCGCCATCCGGGTTGGCTATCTGCAGGACTCCAACATGATCGCAAAACGCGTCGGTCCGCTTTACGGAAGGCTGGTCGCAAGCCCGGAGTATATCAGGAGGCATGGCTCTCCCGAGACGCCGGAGGCGCTCGTCGCCCACCAGGCCCTGATGCAAGGAACGGAAGCCTGGCAATTCATGGATGGCGACGAGATCATTACGGTTCATCCACGGGGACGCTTCAAGGCCGACAACGCACTGGCTCTCGCCGCCGCCGCATTGGCGGGGGTTGGCATAGCTTGGATTCCCGACGGCGTAACGCATGAATATGTGGCGTCCGGCGCGCTGGTACCGGTCATGACACGCTATCCCCCGCCTCCGGCAGGCATATATGTTATCCGCCCGCCGGGGCAGCATCCCGCAAGAAAGATACGTGTCCTTACCGAAATGCTGATCGAGTGTTTCGAACAAGCTCCGGCACCCGTCGCGAGCCGGGAGATGTAGTTCCAGGTGCGCCCCATCTCTCGTGTCGAGATCGCCTCTTGAGGAAGCGGGCCGGAACGCCGAAACATAGGGGACGGAGTCAGCTCGAAGCCGCTGGCAAGCCGCAGGAGGCGTCGACAAACATCTTGCCGACCAGATCCGCAACGACCGCGCAAGTACTGTGCGAACCGGAGCCTGCTCCGGAAAGGAGGAACTTATGACGGAGAATATCGCTGAGAAGTCCTGCGCGCCCTGCCGGGGCGGCATACCACCGCTGACCAGGGACGAAGCCGCCGGCTATCTTTCGCAGACACCAGGCTGGGACCTCCTGGACGACGGGCACCTGATCCGCCGCAAGTTCAAGTTCGGCGATTTCAAACAGGCGTTGGCCTTCGTCGACGCGGTCGGCCGGCTGGCGGAGGACGAGGGGCACCACCCCGACATCCGCTTCGGCTGGGGCTATGCGGAGGTCTCGCTGTGGACCCACAAGATCAAGGGCCTGCACAAGAACGATTTCATTATGGCGGCCAAGATAAACCAGTTGCCGAGCGCGTCCTGAATTTCAGGTGAGGCGGGCTTGCGAATGTCGGCCACGCCAGAGCGCCGAACTGCAGCAACTTTGAACTGCTCGATGATTTCGTCCTTCGATCCATTCCGACTCAAGGAACCGCGCGAGCAGTGACATGGCACGGGACCTTACGCGAAGGTTCATCACGGTCTAAGCTTGGGCGTCAGGGTTTGATGGAGCCCCCATTCAAGGAGGAACTGATGGCCAAGCTTCTCGTGCTTTACAAAATGCCCAAGGACACCGCGGCGTTCGACCGATATTACCGCTCCACGCACATTCCCTTGGCGCAGAAGCTGCCTGGTCTCAGAAAGTACGAAATCAGCAATGGCGCGATCTCGACGCCGGCCAGCGCGGCCGATCTCCATCTTGTCGCTACACTTCATTTCGACTCGATAGCCGACATCCAGCGCGCGTTCGCGTCACCGGAGGGGCAGGCCACGGGCGGCGATCTGGCGAATTTCGCAGACGGCGGCGTCGATCTTTATTTCTTTGAGACCGAAGAGGTTTGATTCATTTGCACGAGCGCCGGGGGCACCGAGGAGGTCCGCGAACCAGCATCGGTGGCGGGGTCGGTTTTCGGTTAGTCGCCGACGAGGAAGGCGGCTGACTGTGTTATAGTGCATGTTTCCCTTAAATCGTCGCCATTTAAGGATACGTGCAGCAATTCAAAGTGCTACGGCGCCCTTTGCGCGTCTGATAGGACGCGCGCGGCGCTCCTGCATGTTTCCTTAAATCGTCGCCGATCTAAGGATAAAAACATGCAGCAATTCAAAGTGCTACAGCGTCCTTTGCGCGTCTGACAGACGCGCGGCGCTGTAGTCGTGCACCCGCTTCGATGGAGGCGCCCATGGTAAGCTTTCCAAATGAAACTCCTGAATATCGCGCCGCTCGCGAAAGGCTGCTGCAGCGCGAGGTGGCCCTCCGGCGTGAAATGGAGGCAGTGGCCGCGGAGATCCGTGCGCTCCCGCCGGGTGGGGCCGTTCCCGAGGACTACGAGTTCGACCACATTGGGGCCGACGGCGTTCCCGCCAGGATACGACTGTCGGAGCTGTTCCGGCCCGGTACGGATACCTTGATTCTCTACCACTATATGTTCCCGCGGCATCGCAGCGACGACCGGCGCGGTCCGAGCAATGGCCCGATGGCGGATCTTCCCCCTGAAGAGGGACCGTGCCCGTCCTGCACGGCATTGCTCGACAACTGGGAAGGGGCGGTCCCGCACGTCGAGGGGCTCGGAGCCAATATTGCGGCCGTGGCGAAAGCGCCGATCGAGCAAGTTGCGGCTTTCGCCGCGCATCGTGGCTGGCGCAATTTGAAACTGCTCTCAGCCGCCAACAACAGCTTCAAACGCGATTACCATGGCGAGGACGAGGACGGACAGCAGGTGCCGATCCTGACGGTGTTCCACAAAGGCTCGGACGGGGTGGTGAGGCTGAGCTGGGCCTCCGAGTTGTTGTTCCTGCCGCCGGAGCCGGGACAGGATCCGCGCCATGTCGGCACGGTCGAGCCGATGTGGACTCTCCTGGACCTCACGCCCGGTGGGCGGCCGAACGCCTACGAGCAAATCGAGCAGCAGTACTACTGAACGCTGCGTCGACGGGTTCTTGTCCGACCCGACCCAGGCGGTGCCGGTTGATCTCATCACGCCGGTAACCGCCCGCACGCCGTCAAGCAGCATCCATCGCGGCACGGCCAGTGTGGGCGGCGCGACCGGGGCCACCCTCGCCACCGCTCTGCCGGCGAACCTTCGCGATGGCCGGCCGCCCTCACGCGACCGACCGTCGTCACTACCGGACCCAAGCCTCGCTTAACGCCTGTCCGTGTCCTGGTTCCGCATCGCCGCCTCTCCGGCGTCCGACACCTCGACCCACTTCTTGTCGGGCGCGGCATCCGCGACGTAGCTGTCGTGCCAGTTCCACCACTTGTAGGTCGGCGTCTGGGGATAGCCCTCGGGCGAATCCTCCCAGACCTCCTGCCGGCCGAGCGGGGTGATGTCGAGGTAGTTCCAGGTGCTCCCCATCTGCTCGTCGCCGCGATTGTTGATGAAGTAGGTGCGGAAAATGCGGTCGCCGTCGCGGTAGAACACATTGGTGCCGTGCCACTCGTCCACGCCGAAATCGGCATCGAAGCTGTCGGTGATGGTGAACCACGGAATGTCCCAGCCCATCCGCGCCTTCAGCTGCTCGATTTCCGCCTGGGGTGCACGCGAAACGAAGACGAGGGTGGTGTCGCGGGCGTTGAGATGGGCGACGTGGGCGACCTGGTCGGCCACCATGGAGCAGCCCCGGCAGGCGTGTTCCGGCCAGCCGAATACGCCCGGCTCGTAGAAGGCGCGGTAGACGATCAGCTGGTGCCGGCCGTCGAACAGGTCGGCGAGGCTCACCTTGCCGTTGGGGCCTTCGAACATGTAGTCCTTCGTCACCGCCATCCACGGCATCCGCCGGCGCTCGGCGGCGAGCGCGTCGCGAGCGCGGGTAAGCGCCTTTTCCTTCACGAGCATCTGCTGGCGGGCGGTCTCCCACGCCTCCGGCGATACGACCGGCGGGGTATGCATGGTGCTTGATGTCGTCATGGCTTTGGAACCTCCAGATTTGGGCGAGCGGCCGCGCCTCATGGCCGAGGCGCAACTCCATTCGCTGTTCATCGCTCGCCGGACAGTCTGGCAGCGGAAAACGGATGGTGCGAGTAACAAGTGTGTCGGTATTCCGAAGCCGCTGATTGCCGCCGCAGCGCGTGCGCTCGATGCGGTGATCCGCGCCGCGCCGGCACGGCCGCTTGCGGAACGCGATCCGAAACCGGCCCGTGGAACAAAGCTGGCCGCTGCAGATTTTTATGTTCATGAAGAACATGGTTTTTTTACCGGCATTGCTGGCCGCATTACTGGCATCTGGCCCTTGCGGCGCCGCCGGTGCCGAGGAGCTTCAGCCGGAAGCCGTCAACAAGGCTTCGCTCGCCTCCATCCCGCCGGAACGGCCGCCCAAGACTCCGCCTCGGCCGGAGCCCGCCATCGTTCGTCTCCAGGTTCTTCTCGACCGCGCGGGGGCATCTCCTGGCGTGATCGACGGCTATTACGGCGAGAATGTCACCAAGGCGATTGCCGGGTTCGAGGCGTTGCACGATCTCCCCGTCGATGGAAAGCTGGACCCCGAGCTCCTCGGCCGGCTTTCGGGCGACAAGCCCGTCATAGAGCCCCCCGTCATCGAGCCCTATGTCATCTCCGAAGAGGATGCCAGGGACCTCGTCGAACGCATTCCCGAAGACTATTCCGAACAGGCCGAGATGAAGCACCTCGGATATACGAGCGTCGCGGAAAGACTGTCCGAGCGGTTTCACATGGACATCGACCTCTTGAAGGCGCTCAATCCGGGCTCGGCATTTGCCGTCGGTGATACGGTGTCGGTCGCGATGCCCGGCGCCGTGAAGGAGGGCAAGGCCAAGCGGATAGAGGCGCGCAGGCGAGGGGGACAGGTGCTGGCCTTCGCCGAAGACGGCTCGCCGCTTGCGGTCTATCCCGCCACGATCGGCAGCGACGAGACGCCATCGCCGTCAGGCACGCACAAGGTGAAAGGCGTCGCGCGAATGCCGCCCTATATCTATAATCCCAAGGTGAACTTCAAGCAGGGCGACAACAGCGAGGTTCTGACGCTGCCAAAGGGCCCCAACGGCCCGGTGGGAACCGTGTGGATCGATCTGACGAAGCCGACCTACGGGATCCACGGCACGCCGGAGCCGTCACATATCGACAAGTTCGGCTCGCACGGATGCGTGCGCCTGACGAACTGGGACGGGGAGGAACTGGCGGCGATGGTCAAGCCGGGGGTGATCGTCGAGTTCACGGATTAGATCCTTCGGCCGCCGAATACTCCGCGTTATTTTTGCCGCGCCACGACAACGCCCTCCCTCATTCCTGTGCTCGTCACAGGAATCCAGCCACGGCGCGTCGGCGCCGTGAATGACTCGCTGGAGACGCGGCGGAGGAGATGCCGGTGGTGCCTCCAGCGGGCGATGCGAGAGCGCTGGCATCGTCGATACGGCGGATTCTCCCGCGCCGCCGACGCGACGCTGCTGGATTCCTGTGACAAGCACAGGAATGAGGGGAGGGTGGTTGATCGCCAATGGCCACAAGCAACTGCCCGAATACTCCGTGCTTTTTTTTGCCGCGCCACGACAACGCCCTCCCTCATTTCTATGACAAGCACAGGAATGAGGGAGCGCGGTTGAACGCCAATGGCCACAAGCAGCCGCCCGAATACTCCGTGCTATTTTTTGCCGCGCCACGACAACGCCCTCCCTCATTCCTGTGCTCGTCACAGGAATCCAGCCACGGCGCGTCGGCGCCGTGAATAACTCGCTGGAGACGCGGCGGAGGAGATGCCGGTGGTGCCTCCAGCGGGCGATGCGAGACCGCTGGCATCGTCGATACGGCGGATTCTCCCGCGCCGCCGACGCGACGCTGCTGGATTCCTGTGACAAGCACAGGAA
>NZ_JASKLT010000042.1:0-7634 GCF_030124405.1 Sinorhizobium sp. 7-81
CATATTCCCTCCGACAAATCAAAGACAGGAGGAGGGAATCACAGCACGCTCTGAAAAGGAATCCTCACGCCGATTCCGCTTTCATCGGACGCGCTCTAGATTGTTTTATTGCCGTAACCTAGGGGACATACAGCTGGCTGCTTCTTGCTATTTTACGGCACCGGGCCTTACGATCGTCGCTATATTGTCTCACGACAACACCTGGTCATTTTGTATCCTTGCTTTAATTCACCTTCTCCAACACGTGAATGTCTGAGCCGGCATTGTCTGAGAGCACATCGATCGAGACAAGCCCCGCTCGGCGTGCACATTTTTTGAAGAACAACTCAGAAAAAGAAAACGAGTTCTTTAGATGCAGGCGATCACCACTTAACAGTATAATCTCTTTGCCACCAAGACAAAAAGTCAAATTCCTTTTGACAACCCCAGTATGTATGACTTGCATAAAGTGGTCATCACCTCTTATATCCGCCTCATACTCAAATCCCTCTGGATCGAAATTGGCGTCGACGGGCAGCTCTGCTTTCATTCTGTAGAACACGTTTAGCTGAAATTCAGGATGCGCTTCATAGTAGGACTTCGCGACATCCCTCCTCAGATCAGAGCCAATTGAGATCGCAACCCAGCATCGCTTCGCGCTATTCGATATCTTCTTCAGCGCCTCGACGACCGCCTCCACTGGGGGCGTATCACTTATCGAGGCGGCAAGATTTCCAAATGTCCGACCAAACATGACAACGAATGCCGCTTCATCGTCGGGAAAATAGCGTCGCCCGGAGAATATATCGTCGCGTATGAATTCGATTTTCAACCCGAAAGCAGACGACAATTGCGCTATATCCCCGAGGAACTCTTTCGACCGGTCGACCAGCGTGCAACGTGAGGTCTCGCCGCGCAGGCCTGTTACAAGGGGAAGCGTTTTCCGTTGGAAGGCCCGCACTGTTCCGGGCCCATACTCCAGAACCGACACCCCTTTACGACAGCGTTCATCCTGGTGATGCCATTGAACATAATCTCTCACTCTCTCGTGAAGTTTTTGGGCCAACTTGAGCTCAGCATCCACCATATTGGTTGTGCCAGTGACGAGCGCATTACTGATCCTCTGAGCTTCAGCCTTACCCCATAACAATGCGCCACTCATTGAATTGCCATTCCGGTCAACTCCAGTGTGGTGAGCGTATTGTTCAGGGCCTAAGTCTGGCGCATATTTTTGCTGAAACAGCTGCAAACTCGTTGCAAGAAAGCTCAAACTGTTCTCCTCTTGATCCTTTAGCAGCTCGTCGGATTCCCCAGATGGCTCACCTATCGCCGCAAACGACGGTGGTGCGCGTAGTCCGCGTATGCCGTCTTCGATCCAAGAAACCCGCCACAGCGCGGCCCGCTCGCCACAGCAGAAACGCGGCGCAAACGCCGATGAGCGCGTTGAGTCTGTTCATGGGACATCTCCATGAACCCAGAGGAGAGGCTACAGGATTGGAAGGAGCACTCCTTGACGTCGATCAAGGGCAACCCGAATTCTGGGCGGGTGCACTGTCCGTTTTCTTTATTCAGGAATCGCCACAGTATATGCGTAAAACACCGGCGATATCCGCCTCCATCATCGAGAGGGCGAACAAGCTCCTAGAACGAGCAGATGACGGACTGCCAGTAGCGCGAGGGGAATCTCCACTCGTGGAAGTATCAGCAGCGAGAAGAACGCCGCAACCGCATGGAACCGACCGAGGTCCGCGGGCCACCGGGTTGCAAGTCGGCAAGGTCCAGTTGATGGAGCGTCGCGGAACATACTCGCGGGCGAGGTTCACTATCATGGCAGACAGATCGACACCTCCAAACCGGCATCCAGCAACCGACGCGCGGTTGGGACTCCGGTCCCGCAGCCAAGATCCAGAACCCGGGACGCCGTCGGCAAGGACTTGATCAGCCTTCGCCCGCCAAGACTTGGCCCTCCTTGTGCGGAAAGACCTCCGACGGTGCCTGGCTTAGCCAGATGCGGGAAAACGTCTTTGAGGCTGCGCGCTCCACAGGTGCTTCGGTCGCAGATCTCAGTTCTGCGGGCGTATTTGGAACCTTCGATGCAGTGCATCCCGAATCGCTGACTCTCTACGGCGTAACTAAGCTGGCTGTGGAAGGGATAGCGCGCGTCTATGCGGCTGATTGTGGCGTGGGGAGTGTCGGCTTGAGACCATACGTCGTCTATGGACCCGGAGAGAGCAGCGGAATTTCTGCCGGCCCATCAATTGCGATCCACGGCGTCGCTGCAACAGGAGCCGGCGACGATCCGTTTCTCTGGTCGCGTCGGCTTGGTTTACGTGGACGACGTCGCACGATTGCTGGCCGCAGCGACAACGCAGCCGATCAAGGGCGCGAGAGTGCTGGCGATGGTGGGAGGCACGCGAGAGATGGAAGATTTCAAAGCTGTACTCGGCACCCGAACTGGCTGGAATAAAATCAACGTCGAGGGTCCGCCGCTTCGTGTCCCAGCAGATTTGACCTCGGATCCGGTACCGACGTGGCTGGGCAATCATCCATCCGCCCGATCGAGTCGGGTATCGACGCATCGATTTCTAAGCTGCTCGAGCGAAACGCACACTGAGGCGTCCAATCGTTGACACCGATGTGAGTGGAGGCGGGAAGTGCAGGCTGTATCACTGGCGCGGAATATCGGCTAACCTGTTTCTATCTCTGCCATGTGCAGGTAGCATCAACCTGTGAACTTCGCTATGAGCAGCATTTTGGAACAGTCACTCGCGATAATCGAGATGCTTGCAGATCAGTTTCGACGATCGCCCGCGCACTGACCAGCCGATTGGCGGTGTTCACCGGACGCTTCAGGAGCTTGCGCGGCTGGATTATGTGCGTCACGTCCAGACACAGGAACCTTATGAGCTGGCCATTCGCACACCCGCGATGGGCCCAGGTTTTCTCAGCCGCGCCAGCATACCGATGTAGGGCAACCTATATTAGGTGCATTGACTGAAGCTTTTTTGGCTTCCTCGTTAGGGTCGACCTCACCTACGCCTCTTTCGTTCCGCCTCATCCCAAGCCGTCAAAGGCTGGAAATCCGGGGCAAAACCGAGCCCCTTCTGCGCATCCGAAGAGATAATTGTCTGGGAAGTGACGACATCGATCAACGCCGGTGCGTTCTGTAACGCTCTATTCAGTGCCGCAGGCAAGTCGTCAGCGCTCTCTACCCGCTCACCATAGGCGCCGAGCGCCCGCGCCAGCCCTGCATAGTCCGAGTGCCGCAGCGTGGTCCCGATGACGCGACCACCATAATTCATCTCCTGATCGAGACGCTCGATGTTCCAGGCTGCATTATTGGAGACGATGAAGACGGCCTTGGCATTGTGCCTCACGGCAGTATCCAATTCCATGGCGTTGATGCCGAAGGCGCCGTCCCCGTTTACCGAGATTACCTGCCGATCCGGCATGGCCAGTGCGGCGGCGACCGCGAAAGGTACGCCGACGCCGAGGCAGCCGAAGGCGCCAGCATCCATGTAGATGTTTGACTGAAGGCCGGTCCTTGCGAAGCTGAGCAGGTCGCCTCCATCGGCAACTCCGATGTAGTCTGGATCGGCCACCTCAGCGATGGCCGTAAAGATGGCTTTCGGGTGTATCTTTCCGTCCGCAGTCGTCGTCAGTGAGGCGGCGCGTCCCGCAGCAATTCGCTTTTCGTGTGCTCGACGCAACCGGTCGGCCCAGTCCCGGTCGATTGCCGACTGCCGGTTCTCCGCGGCATCGAGCATAGCTTCAAGCGCCAGATGCGGCGAGGCCAGCATTTCCGGTTGGCCGCGCCGGTTGTCTATGAGTTCGCTGGGACTGTCGGCAATGCGGATGAAGCGTGCAGCCGGAAACACGGCCGGCGAGCCGTAGCCCAGCTGGTAGTCCAGCTTGCGCCCGATCGAAAGGACGACATCGGCTTCAGTCATCGCCGCTGCCCGCATGGCAGCGACGATTGACGGATGTTCGGGGGGAATAAGTCCGCGGCTTTCCTGTGTGTCGAGATAGAGGGCGCCTGTAGCGTCGAGCAAGCGGACCAACTGAGACCCGGCGCGCCGTGCACCGCGCCCGGTGATGACGAGCGGACGCCGCGCCGACCAGAAGATGGCGGCTGCCTGGTTGACTTCGTCGGGATCGGGCCGCAGGAGACGCGGCGTTTTCGGCTTGAGCCATTCGTCCAGCACCAGTTGCAGCGGAACCCTGGTGCGCAGCACATCCGTCGGTATTTCAATATAGACGGGGCCGGGCTCGCCGGCATCGCCCGTCGCCCGTGCCACCGCTTCGTCGAGTTCTCGGATGACCTGTTCAGGTACGCGCGCAGTGCGGGCGGAACGGGTCACCGGCCGCAAAATCTCTACGTGTGGAATGTCCTGCAGCGGCCCCATATTCGCTTGCGGGCGCGGCGTGCAGCCGGCGATCAGCAGCACCGGTGCGCGACCAAGTGCAGCATTCGCCATGGCGGTTACGGTGTTTGTCACACCCGGGCCGGCGGTGACCATGGCCACCCCGAATTGCCCACTCAGTTCAGCATGGGCATGTGCCATGTGTACCGCCGCGCCCTCGTCGCGGACGTCGATGATACGGAGACCCAACTTGGCGATATGATCCCAGATCGGCTGAATATGCCCGCCCTGAAGACCGAAAATTCGATCGATGCCGCGCTCCTTCAGAAATCGAGCAATCCAAGCGGCGCAGGAGAGTTTATCCGCATTAAAGTCTTGCATTCTGACAGTCCTAGGATCAACGATAGCAGCTTCCGGCGGGGTTGCGGGTATGCAGCAGGCGATGCAGGATCTTGCCCGTTGCTGTCATCGGCATCTCATCCTCGCGGATGAATGAAATCGATCTCGGCCGCTTGTGGCCGGCGATCCGGCTTTTGCACCAGTCCAGGATTTCGTCCGGCGTGGGGGCCTGGCCGTCTTGGAGAACGATAACGGCATGCACCCGCTCGCCCCATTTTTCGTCTGGGACTGCCATCACAGCGACGTGTTTGACCTTGGGATGCCCGCCGAGTACGCCCTCCACTTCGGCTGGATAGACGTTCTCTCCGCCCGAGATAATCATGTTGCTCTTACGATCGATCAGATAGATGTATCCATCCTCGTCGCGGCGAGCGAGATCTCCGACTGTGCAGTAGTCCCCCCGAAAAGCCTCCCTCGTCTTTTCAGGCAGGTTCCAGTAGCCGTCGAAAGTGTAGGGATTGCAGGAATAGAGCTCGCCCGCCTCTCCGTCCGGTACCTCGTTGCCGAGGGGATCGAGCAGCTTGATTCTTCGCGAACCGATGCATTCTCTCCCTACCGAGCCGAGATTCGAAAGCTGCTCGTCGGGGTGCAGTATGGTAACCATGCCCGCTTCCGTCGATCCGTAAAGCTCGTAGAGCCCGGCATTCCGGAAGTAGTCCATGATCGCCAGCTTGGTGTCACGATGGGCCGGCGCGGACGAGATCATCAGCTTCGTTACGGCGTCGAGATTGTACCGCCGTCGCACGGCTGAAGGGAGTCCAAGCATCATGATGTAATGCGTTGGGACCAGTGAGGTGAAGGTCGCGCCGCCTTGTGCAAGAGTGTGGACGAGGTGCTCGGGATCGAACTTCTTCCTGCTGTAGATTGTGCAGGCCGCGCCGCAGTAGGCAAAAGCTCCCAGAAGGAACAGCGAATTGGCGTGACACATCGGCATCGCCAGTAGCGCGGTGTCTCTCGCGGTCAGTGTCAACTCAACGTCTGCCACGAGCGCCATGATTGCGCTGCTGCCGTGATTGCGGACCGCGCCTTTCGGCTTGCCCGTCGTGCCCGACGTGTACATCAGCGTCGATGGATCATCGGTAGAAATATTAATCGAAGTCGCGGAATCGCTCGCGGCGGCGATCAGGTCCTCGTAGGCGCGATAGCCCGCGATTCGGGTGTGCTCGCCGAAAATGACGAAGTTGCTCGCCGGAAGCGGAAGGTCCGCCCGCACGGGCTCGATCGAGCCGATCAACTCGTCCTGAACGATCAGAACCCGCGCCTGACAGTCCTCAATGAGGTATAGAATCTCCGGTCCGACGAGGCGAAAATTAATCGGTACCGCGATCAAGCCAGCCTTGGCGGTCGCTGCATAGATCTCCACCCACTCCAGGCAGTTATAGGCCAGCACGCACACCCGGTCGCCCTTGGCAAGCCCCATGCCGACAAGCGCGTTGGCGAGGCGGCAAGCTCTGTCGTTCCAGGCTCGGTAGGTCAATTCCCTGTCAAGATCGCGTGCTCCGATCTTGTCAGGGAAGACGCGGGCGTATGTCCCCAAAACCTCGCCAAGATGCGCGATTTGGCTCATCTTATTTGCCCCCATTGAAAGCACGAGCTCGCGACCTGTCAAAAGGTGCCTTTCCGAAGGAGATCGACATCCGCTCGGAATTTGCCCCGGCCTGATCCTTCCTCCAAGGGTGGTCGAGTGTGCCCTTCGAAATGTTCTCTTTTCCAGAAACAGGAAGTGACCACGCATCCGGCGAGGATGCGCTTCATCAGCTGACCACGTGTTTCGTGCATCGCCTCCGTGCCGAACCGGGGCCTCGCCGCCTCTGATGCCCCTTGTGAGACATTGGTGAGACATTGGAGTTGCGTTCGGCGCACGCCACCGCTGTCGATGGACCGACTTCGCGCTGCTGTTGGGCGGCTCCCCGTTCGGCCGTTCGGCGACTGCACGTATGTTTGGAGCATGTTGTTGTCCTTTGCTTCAGAGCAATCGAATTGTCAGAACTGGGTAGGAGCGCGGCGTGATTACCTCTGACGATGCACTGAACCGGTGTGGAACTCGGGGGCGAGCGCAGAAATCGCCGCCTTCCGTGAGCGGCTCCACGGTTTCGCGCCGCTGGTACCTACTAACGGCGGGGCGAGCGGCGCCTTTGTTGCCCGCCGCGGCCAAGACGCGAGATTTCGCCAGTCAGCACATCCTATAGGGATTGACGCTACAAGCTTGGGCCTCCGATTCCAGGCGGGGCGGCCGTCGCTTGGCACCGGAACTTCGGGTGGTAAATGCCTGTTCGGCGGGTCTGCATGGCGGAACTCCGGTCGTTCTTGCGGGAGGGCTGCCTTTATCTAAGCAACTACCGTGCCAAACCAGAACACCACTTTTAAGCAAAGGAATACCGGAATAGCGGAGTGCCTTCTGACGAACGTAGTGTCCAAGCCGACAAAGCGTGACTGGACAGACGGGTCAAGTCTATGCACCCGAGCTGCCCTTAAACTAAATCTCCATTTCAACTGGACAGGACTTGGGTTCACGCCCTTGTCAGGGCGTTGTCGCCAAGGGACAAAACGCGCTCCTCCGCTTGTGGGGTGACTGAGTTTCCCCCCCGGACGGTCACAACCGCGTCGCCAGCATCTCTTCACAGAATGGATTTTTGACCTTGATGAGGTGCAGCGGCTATGGTCGAGATCGCTCTCAACGGGGGACCCGCTCGACGTCGAGTTCCGCCTGGCAACCGCAGAGGGATGCTATCGTTGGTTCCGCAGTCGTGCAGCTGCGCGAAAGGACCAAGGCGGTGCGATTGTTCGTTGGTACGGGATCGTCGAAAATGTCGATGATCGCCGCAGAGCGTTGGAAGCCGTCAAGGAGAGCGAGTCGCGTTTCAGGGCCATCGCCGACGATGCGCCGGTGAT
>NZ_JASKLT010000043.1:2500-5000 GCF_030124405.1 Sinorhizobium sp. 7-81
GTTTGCATCGTTCCTTCGTGGGACTGATGCCTGTTCTGCTTACATTGTGAAGAGAAGATATGTCTGGAAGCTTCCAGGTGTTTTGAGAGCGATCGAAAGATCGTCTTGAGACGTCCGAGCCCAGTCCTGAAGAAACCATGGAAGGTCTAGCCGACCGGAAATGGAAGAGGGGCTGGAGGTAGGAGGGAAGTCTTGTCGTTCAAGGCATGGATGTTGTTGGGGTGTCCTTCGGGATGCCCTTCTGGTGTTCATGCCCGATTGGTGTTGCCTGACCGCGCATCACCGGACAGATCTCGAGAAGCTGGTCTTAAGATATGGCCTCGGAATTGCTCGGCGTAATTCCAATGAGGACCATATCGAACACGTCGATGGCATCTGAATGGCTCGGTTGTAAAAGGTAACCGAGCTTTTGGGCTGGCGATGCGGTAAACGAGAGTTGTCCGCATGGCCTGGTTTGGCTGCCCCATGAGCGCAAGCGAATGGGATAAGCTTAGCCAAACCCAAATAAGGATGAGCATTGGCAATGAGAACGATCAAGTGTCAAAAGGGCATTTGGTGGATGCCTTGGCATGCACAGGCGATGAAGGACGTGATACGCTGCGATAAGCCGTGGGGAGCTGCGAATGAGCTTTGATCCATGGATCTCCGAATGGGGAAACCCACCTTAAATGCTTGGAAAATCATTTTGGTTGGCTGTTGGTTGAACGAAGCGAAGCTTCGCAAGGCCAGAGGCCGTCGCCGGTTATCCGGCGTCAAGAAACCAAAGTGGTTTCCAAGCATTGTTGAAAGGTATCTTATCTTGAATACATAGGGATAAGAAGCGAACGCAGGGAACTGAAACATCTAAGTACCTGCAGGAAAGGACATCAACCGAGACTCCGCAAGTAGTGGCGAGCGAACGCGGACCAGGCCAGTGGCAATGAGGAATAAAGTGGAAGGACCTGGAAAGGTCGGCCGTAGCGGGTGATAGCCCCGTACACGTAGAACACTCATTGTCCTTGAGTAAGGCGGGACACGAGAAATCCTGTCTGAACATGGGGAGACCACTCTCCAAGCCTAAGTACTCGTGCATGACCGATAGCGAACAAGTACCGTGAGGGAAAGGTGAAAAGCACCCCGACAAGGGGAGTGAAATAGAACCTGAAACCGGATGCCTACAAACAGTCGGAGCCCGCAAGGGTGACGGCGTACCTTTTGTATAATGGGTCAACGACTTAGTGTGACATGCAAGCTTAAGCCGATAGGTGAAGGCGCAGCGAAAGCGAGTCTGAATAGGGCGTTTAGTATGTCGCATTAGACCCGAAACCGAGTGATCTAGCCATGAGCAGGTTGAAGGTTGGGTAACACCAACTGGAGGACCGAACCCGCATCTGTTGCAATAGATTGGGATGACTTGTGGCTAGGGGTGAAAGGCCAATCAAACTCGGAAATAGCTGGTTCTCCGCGAAATCTATTTAGGTAGAGCGTCGACCGAATACCCCCGGGGGTAGAGCACTGGATGGGCTATGGGGACTCACCGTCTTACTGATCCTAACCAAACTCCGAATACCGGGGAGTACTAGTCGGCAGACACACGGCGGGTGCTAACGTCCGTCGTGAAAAGGGCAACAACCCTGACCTCCAGCTAAGGTCCCCAAGTCATGGCTAAGTGGGAAAGGATGTGAGGATCCCAAAACAACCAGGATGTTGGCTTAGAAGCAGCCATCATTTAAAGAAAGCGTAACAGCTCACTGGTCTAAATAAGGGTCTTTGCGCCGAAAATGTAACGGGGCTAAAGCCATGCACCGAAGCTGAGGATGTGCGCAAGCACGTGGTAGCGGAGCGTTCCGTAAGCCTGTGAAGGGATACCCGTGAGGGGTCCTGGAGGTATCGGAAGTGCGAATGTTGACATGAGTAACGATAAAGAGGGTGAGAGACCCTCTCGCCGAAAGACCAAGGGTTCCTGCTTAAAGTTAATCTGAGCAGGGTTAGCCGGCCCCTAAGACGAGGCGGACACGCGTAGTCGATGGGAACCACGTTAATATTCGTGGGCCTGGTGGTAGTGACGGATCGCTTAACTTGTCTGGACTTATTGGATTGTCCAGGCTTGGACGCGGTCCCGGGAAATAGCTCCACCGTATAGACCGTACCCGAAACCGACACAGGTGGTCAGGTAGAGTATACCAAGGCGCTTGAGAGAACTGCGTTGAAGGAACTCGGCAAATTGCACGCGTAACTTCGGAAGAAGCGTGACCCTTTTGTACGCAAGTATGATGGGGTGGCACAGACCAGGGGGTAGCGACTGTTTATCAAAAACACAGGGCTCTGCGAAGTCGCAAGACGACGTATAGGGTCTGACGCCTGCCCGGTGCTGGAAGGTTAAGAGGAGGGGTGCAAGCTCTGAATCGAAGCCCCAGTAAACGGCGGCCGTAACTATAACGGTCCTAAGGTAGCGAAATTCCTTGTCGGGTAAGTTCCGACCTGCACGAATGGCGTAACGACTTCCCCGCTGTCTCCAACG
>NZ_JASKLT010000044.1:0-6431 GCF_030124405.1 Sinorhizobium sp. 7-81
AGATGCCATCGGCGTAATGTTCTTGCGCTCCCCGAGGCCTAGCAGTCCGCTGACATACAGCGAACACATCAATCGCCGCTTCTTGTGTCCCAAAAGGCCAACAAGCGGCTTCAGCCAATCCGCAAGAGCTTCTTCCCACGACATCCCGCGTCCTCCAACAAGAGCACAGAATCCGAAAACATCGTTACCGAAGCGCAAAGTAGTGCTAGAATATCGCAACGCTCAGAAACAGTCGACCTGCACCTTTCCGGTCCTGAAATTGTAACAGATCCTTCAAGAAAATTTACAAACCTTTTGCGGGCGTAAATCGCCGACTATGGTAGGTTCATCCCGACGTCTTGAGGTCAGGCACGGCTGAAACAGCTGATGCCGATTTACACTCCTGCACCGACGCAACATGGAGTTTAACAGCCAATGGCAAGAAGAGCGCTTATCATGATTGAAGGCCATCCAAGGGGTAGTGGTCTGCTATACCTTCGAGCGGCCGAGCGCCTCGGCCTTCATCCAATTGTCCTGTCGGCTGATCCGGCGCAGTACGACTACATTGCAGCGGAAGGGGTTGAGGCAATCCGTGTCAATACTGACAGTCTCGATCCGCTGATCCGGGAATGTTCCCGCCTGGGTGGGATCTATGACATTGCTGGCATAACGTGCGCCTCAGAGAAGTTCTGCGCGACGGTCGCCAAGCTCTGCCGGTATTTCGATCTACCGGGACCGGACCCCGCATCCATTGAACGATGCCGTGACAAATTCACTCAACGTCAGCTCCTCGCGAAGGCCGGCGTTCCAGTACCCGCTTATCGCGTGGCAGCGAATTCAACGGACGTAGAAATCGCTGCCGCGGAGATCGGATTGCCGGTCATTCTTAAGCCGGCGGTAGGCAGTGGCAGCCGCGGCGTTCGATTGTGCCGCAATGTTGATGAGTTGGCCGAACATACGACCTATCTGTTGGGTGGGAAGCACGTATGGCAGTATTCGCCGAGGATACTTGTAGAAGAATTTGCACAAGGGCCGCTTTATGGTGCTGAAATAATGGGAAAAGAGGTCATTGGGATTTCCCCCGCTGACTTCGGCCCCCCACCGCATTTCGTCTTGCGTGGGTTGACCTTCCCTGCCCTGCTGACCAACGACGAGCATGAGCGTATCGCCGATGTTTCGCTGAGCTGTTTGCGAGCTCTCGGCCTTGGCTGGGGGCCAGCGAACATCGAAGTCCGGTGGACGAAGCTTGGCCCCGTGGTCATCGAAGTCAACCCGCGTCTTGCGGGTACGCCCACTCCTCAAATGGTTGAGCTGGCTTGCGGTTTGGATCTCATCACCGAGCACATCAAGCTTGCCATCGGCGAGGAGTCGAATTTGCGCAGAAGCCGTTCGCAAACTGCGGCCGCACGGTTCCTCATTCCAGATCGCGAGGGCATCCTCGATTGTATCGGTGGCTACAGTCAAGCGGCTGCCCTAACAGGCGTCGCCGAGGTCAAATTTTATGTTGAACCGAAGGCGCCAATCGTGAGGAAAGATAATATCGAGGACTGCATCGGACATGTAATCGCCGCTTCATCCAGTTGTGCTCAGGCCAAGGTGATATTACAACGTGCCGTCGACTTGATCGACTTGTCAATTATGCCATTTCCAACCTTTGGCGAACAGGAATAATGTGGGACGGTTACCCCACAAACCAACAGGGGTGCCCAGCAGGCGCAATCCCCGCACTTCCGGTTTTTTGTAAGCGGCGTACGTTCTGATTGAATTGGTGTCATTTCGTCGCCGCCCGTTCCAGCAAACTGAAACAGTCACCAGGGCCGCTGCGAAGCCCGCTTAGGCAAGGACGGGGAAATCGTCATCGCCATTGACATTTCGAAGGTCGGCATGTCCATGTGCAGCCGTCGAGGCAGGCGTTTATGTCGGCAACAATCATGCCGCACGTTGAGGAGCTGCCCGGCCGGCTATCGGCGATGGCGCCGCAGGCGGTGGCGCCTGAGACGACGGGCGAAGCCAAACTGCTTCTTTCTCCCCGTGCGGATTGAACCAAGCCGCTAGTCGCGGCAATTGGTGTCCGCTTTGAGAGATGCCTCCTGTCTGAGAGGATTTGGGTGTTGCAAACCCACCCTTCAGACAGGAGATCCAGATGGCCGAGATGAGCCCTGTGCGTCGCCGGATGATCGAGGACATGACGGTCCGCAATCGTTCTCGGGTCACGCAGCAATCCTATCTTTATGCAGTCGCAAAGTTTAGCCGTCATTTCGGCCGATCACCGGCTCGGCTCGGCCTAGACGAGGTCCACGCCTTCCAGGGCCACCTTGTGTCTACGGGCATACCCTGGTCCGGATTGAACCAGATCGTCTGCGCACTCCGGTTCCTCTATGGCGTAACGCTCGGCCAGAATACGATCCCGGAGCATATTCCGTATGCGCGCGAACCTCGCCAGTTGCCGGTTGTTCTTTCGAGCGACGAGGTCGTCGAATTTCTGCAAGCCGTGTCCAGCTTGAAGGCGCGGGTAGCTCTGACAACGGTCTATGCCGCCGGTCTGGGGGTCTCGGAGGTCTGTGGTCTTCGCGCCAACGATATCGACAGTTCAAGGATGGTGATCCACATCACGCGTGGCAAAGGCGGTAAAGCCGCTACGTCATGCTGTCCCCGGAACTGCTCGGGATCCTGCGCAGCTATTGGCGCTTGGCGCGGCCCAAGGGCATTCTGTTTCCTGGGCACGATGCTGACAAGCCCATCGAGCCGTGGGTGCTGCATTCCGCCTGCCGTTCGGCGGTTGCGGCGGCCGGTCTTTCCAAGCACGTCACCGTCCATACGCTGCGGCATTCCTTTGCCACTCACCTGCTCGAGCACGGGACCGATATCCGCATCATCCAGGTCCTGCTCGGCCATGCGTCTTGGCCGCGGCGTCATGGGCGCGATCGAAGCCTGCCGGACGCCCAGGCTCGGCGGTCACGTCGATGCCTGCGACGATTGCGGCAGGACCCGCATCTCCTATAATTCCTGCCTTATGGCAGAGCCAGTAATGGGGAGCTGGCGTGCCGACATTGACATTTTTCGGTGAATTGTTGCGCTTTTTGTCTCCATAACAGCGCGGTCCTGCGCCTCCGTTGGCTCGGCCACCGATGGCCGGTCATACACGGAGACGAACATGTTGGAGACTTACTTCTCGGCGTCCAAGCTGCTGGGTCATCTGGGAGCGGGCCCACGGACCATACCTTGACGGTTTCGCAGCCGCGCTCGAGCGGCAGGGCTATAGTGCCGGCACGGCCGTGCGATATTTGCGGGCGGCAGCGCACCTCGGCCATGTCGTAGCTCGGCAAGGGGCAATGCCCAGCGACATTGATCTGGCGGTGTTCAGCGAGCACTTGCGCACTTGTCGATGTCCACGCGCCATGGGAGGGCGCCGCAACCACCACACCATTTTCGGCGCCAGGCTCTTTCGCCAGCACCTTGTCGAGACCGGCGTTTGCCAGTCCACCGCTGCCGCATTGCAGCGTGCCGAGCCGTGCTTGGTGGCTCACTTCAAAGTGTGGCTGCGCAAACACCGCGGGGCGTCCGATTCCACCATCAAGCTCTACGCCCGCGACGCCGCCCACTTGATGGCGGCACGCGCCGCCTTTGCACGGCGCACACCCATTGCCGTCGTCCGATCACAGGCATCGAGAACCTTCTGGACGGCGGCAGGAATGTTGGAGGGCCGGCTAGTCGCCAGCGGCGGATGGACGGCACGCAATCGGCCAACGCCGTCGAAATGAAGCCCTTCAAATGCAAGTAGCGCAGGAAGGCACGTACCACCCCGCACATGGCTTTACCACTATCGGCGGAGCCATCGAGCGCATGTCGCTCGACATAACCGCTGACGATCTCCGGGGTGAGCGCTGCAAACCCATCTGTGCCGGTAGGACAGACCTCCCGCAGAAATCGATGTGACAGCAGCTTTTGGCTTCCCACGGTCGAGGCAGCGAGTCCTCTCTCATTCGACAAATATGCCGCGAATGCATCGACAATCTGCTCGTGCTCTGTGCGCTCAACCGGGAGGGCGGCAGGTATTAAGCCCTCTTCCCGTAACGCAGAAAGCAAGCGTCGCAGCACCGATCGGTCGCCCGTATCGGGGCTCCAATGTTTGAAACGGTCACAAGAAAACGATCGACATGAACTTCGCTAAAATCCTTCGGATCAATTCCATTGCCGACATTCCAGTCCATCAGGTCTCGAGACAGGCTCAGCGAGCGCCACGTGCATCGCCGCCCCAGGCCTTCGCTCGACATCTTGGCGGCGTAAACGCGCGCAAACTCCCGATACGGACAATAGAGCAGCTTCCGATATAGGCCGCTGCGCTTCAAATAGTCACTTGCTTTCATACGTCCTCTCCTTCGCGCCAATTGCGGCGGAGAGACCCTACGCTATGCCGATTAGGCTACCGCTATGCCCCAGAAAACATTGGCAAAAACTTGCTTAATCGGCATAGTTCGACGGTCGGCATAAACGGCAAAGATGAACAACGACGGGCTCGCATTGATGCCCACGCTCATGGGGGTCTGCTTGGCAACCTACTGGAAAATAACCTAGATCCGATCCGCAAGCGTCAAGTTCGCAAGCCGGGCGGGCCAATCGATCGCTTCCTCCATTTGTGCGGCGACCTGTAGCAACAAGCGATCCTCGCCTCGAGCGGCAGCGACCTGAACGCCGACTGGTAGCTGCTCGCTCGTCCACCGGACAGGGAATACCATCGCCGACTCGCCGGACGCATTGAACGGTTCGAGGAATACCGATTCCCGACGGTCGATCAGCGTCTTTTGCTCATACGAACTGTCAGCGACGTCTCTTAGGCGATATTGCAGCTCGTTGACGACCGGTGTCACGAGATGATCGAAGCCCTGCTCCCACCAATGCAGAAGTCTCGCCGACCGGGTAATGTGCCAATCCCAGCTCGCACGCAACTCAGACGCAGAGATCGACAGATTATTCTTGTCTTCCCACCAAGTCCGCGGTTCAACGTCGTTCGGTTTCACCGGGCGGCCAAGGAGCTTTTCGAGGCTTTCAATGGCCCTAACGAAACAGTCTCCAAAGCGGATTCGGTCAACCCATTCAGGCTTGGTCTCAAGCATTTCCGCCGGATGAGCCATCTCGACGTGATGGCCGGCGGCCTGCAGTAGCTTTCCGATCTCTTCGACGGCTCGAACGCATTCGGCGTCGACCTTTAATCCGGCGGGGGCTTCCGTCAAAAGGCCGATGCGTAGCGCGCGCTGTGGCGGAGCCAAATTCGCAAAGTGTGGTGAATCGGGCCGTGGCAGCGAAAAGAGATCGCCTGGAATCGCGCCATTCACCGCGTCAAGAACCACCGCAGTATCCCGGACAGTGCGCGAAATCACGAGTGGCGTGCTAAAAATGTCGTCAATGGAGCCCGCAAGCTTGGGCATCCGTCCGCGCGATGGCTTCAAGCCAAAGACCCCGCACCATGCTGCGGGTTGCCGGATCGAGCCACCACCATCGCCTGCATGCGCTATGGGGACGAAACCTGCCGCGACTGCAGCAGCCGCACCTCCAGAGGAGCCTCCGACTGAGCGGTCCAGGCACCACGGATTGCGCGTCGGGCCGAATGCGAGCGGTTGTGTATCGCAGAGTTGGCCGAATTCCGGCATGTTGGTGACACCGAGAGTGACTAAACTGGCCTGTTTGAACCGAGCACCTAGCGGGGAGTCCGATTCGGGCTTGTAGTTAATTCGCTTGAGCGCAACGTTGCCTTGGGTCTGCGGGACACCGGCCTGCGCCGACCCGGTGTCCTTCAACAGAAGCGGCACACCGGCAAATGGTGCGGTCGACGTCGGCTTCAGACGTTTGGCCTCCTCCAACGCCTGCTCAAACCGCCTGTGCACTACGGCGTTAATTATGCCGTCACCAGCTTCGATTCGTTCGATTGCTGCCTGGACCAGTTCGTGGGCTGAGAGTTCGCCCTTGCGAACAAGCTCGGCTGAACAACACCGTGCAACTTGGCAAGCTCGGTGACGAACTTTTTTTCACGGCTCATAATCACGTATTTTCCCATTTTGCCTAGGGCTACTCATCGGCACGGTCCGACCCGGTACAAAACGGGGTCGAACCATGATGGCCGCCAGTCCTTCTTCTTGGATGCGACTAAAGCCGCGAGTTCCTTCTGCAGTTTCGATGCCGTTTCCTCAGGTGAGACACCAGAGAAGAGCATTGCTTCCACATTTGTGCCGACGACCTTTTGTACTTCGGATGCAAATGACTCGGCACCATCGGGGGCGGTTGACACTGTGTTTGGATCATTCCCGGCATCGATGAAGGCCTGAAACCAAGGATATTCAGCCAGAAACGCCGAATAGTCGTAAGCGCTCATTTCCCCGCACGTTGACGGCCCTTGCAACTGATCGCTTTCAGACGGACGCGTCGGTCAGGCTGCGGCGGCCTTGAGGAAGTTGAAG
>NZ_JASKLT010000045.1:0-6290 GCF_030124405.1 Sinorhizobium sp. 7-81
ACTGCTGGCTGTTTTCGTCGTCGACAGCAGCGAGAAGGAACTGACCTTCCCGATCAAGGAGTAGGCGAGAGGGCCAGCTGTCGTCTGCGGCATCTGGCCCTTTCCCGATCGTTCGAAATCACTGCCGGTGAGCCCGAGCCATGTTCGGTGAAGATCGTTTCCTGCCGCTCGTCCTGATCAATATTCTGGGGCTTGCCGGCATTCTCGTATGGCACATTCAGGGGCGCAGCCGTCCGACCGGGCGCCTGATCGTGCAGATTCTGTTCTTCGCCACCATGAGCCTTGTGCTCGGCCTGGGCAGAATTTCGCCTTACCGGCTCGACCAGACCGAGCTTCAGGGCGCCGGCCTATTGATTGCCAAGTCGGCGAGGATCCTCTGGTAGACTCATCTTGCTTGGACGATCATCGGCTTCGTGCACATCTATATCGGTCTCAATCACAGGCCGCGGGAGGCACATCTTCTGCAGGATCTGATCATCGCCGTCGTTTATCTCGGCGTGGCGCTGTCGATCATCGGCTTCGTCTTTGGCGCGCCAATAGGCCCCTTTGGTTGCTACCTCGGGCGTGGTCGCCGTCATCATCGGCCTGGCGCTGCAGAATACGCTTGCGGACGTCTTTTCGGGGATCGCGCTCACGCTCGGGCGGGCTTATCTCATCGGCGACTGGATCCGGCTCAGCGACGGCACGGAAGGACGCGTCGCCGAAACCAACTGGCGCTCGACAAATCTGCTGACCGGCGCGCACAATTTGGTGGTGGTACCCAACAGCGTCCTGGCGAAGCAAGGGGTGACCAATCTCAGCCGTCCTGACGAAACGCACTGCATTGCGTTTGCCGTGCACATTGCCACACCCACGTGCCGTCCGTCGTTGAAGAGGTCATGCTGGGGGTTCTGCGGGACTGCGAGCGAATCGTCAAGGTTCCTCCGCCAGCCATCGCGCTCAAAGCGATCGATGCGATGGCTATCGAGGTCGAGCTGCAGTTCTGGGTGGCGAGTCCGGCGAGCCGAATGCCGGCCAAAAATGAGGTCATCGATCTCGTCTACCGCGGCTGCAAGACGAACGGCCTTTCTCTGGCAATGCCGCCCGAGAGCCTGCTCTGGGGGCCAGCCGTTATGGACGGTGAGCCCGCAGCTATCTTCAGCCGCTCTCATCCGAGAATGCCAACCTGCAATCGGAGCTTGCGATTGCGCTGGAACGCCAGACCATCACCGCGCAAATTCTCAACGTCATCTCCATGTCGCGAACCGACGTGCAACCGGTTTTCGACGTCATTTCTGAGAGCTCGCGGCGGCTGCTCGGTGGTCAAACGGCGCTTGTGACGCGCGTCGTAGGTGGCATGCTTCATCTGGCGGCATGCACGGCCGCGCCAGCCACGAGGAGATCCGGCTTCGTTTCCTGTTCCGCTGACTCAAGCCGTCAAGGAGATGGCGCGCGTCAGGGGATACCGAAACATGAAATCGCTGAAGAAAACAAATACGCGGCTGTTCACGCTTTTGAGGACCCCATCGTGATGGCCGGTGAGGGAACGATCGGGTGTGAAATACTGCAGGACCTGGACGATGTAGATACGGTCATCGTTCCCGTAGGCGGCGGAGGCCTAATCTCGGGAATCGCTACCGCCATAAAAGAAACGAAACCATCGGTGCGCGTTGTCGGAGCAGAGCCGGCCTTGACACCGAAGTATTTTCACAGCCGGATCAACAAGGAGCGCACATCGCTTCCCTTGAAAAAACTATTGCGGATGGCTTGAGGATAAGCGCTCCGGGTCAAAACCCGTATCCGATTATCGAAAAGTATGTGGACGAGATTGTTCTTGTTGAAGACGAGCACATCATCGCCGGGATGCGTGCTCTTGCCAAGGATGCGAAATTGATCGCTGAACCAGCCGCCTCGATTGGTGTCGGAGCACTGTTGGCGGGCACCATAGACGTCAAGCCCGATGAAAAAGTCTGTGCGGTGTTGTCTGGCGGGAACTGGGATCTACGCGACCTTGCCGAGATATACAATGTAGCGGGGTAGTCAGTTCCAGCTTCGGTCAGTTCACCACCCCGATCATGGGCTCTAATTCGTTGCCGGAAAGCGGACGACTACTGGCTCGGTGACGCTCCATCACACGACGACCTTGCCGTCCGACAGTGCTGTCGGCGTGGTTTGGCGTAGAACATTGCAACTCTGCTGACTAGTCGGATGACTTGGTCGCGCCATTGACACCGGCTGTCGCGCGAAGCACCCCTTGGGCCGACTGCAGATCCGATGTCGCGAATCCCTCCGTAAACTTGCCGCAGAGGGGCGCTAGCAGGTGATGAGCGTCGCCGAACCGGTTCTGCACGATCCATAGTCGGGCCAGGCTTGTCGCCGCGCGCAACTCCCATAGGTCAGCGCTTTGCCCTCGTGCTACCTCGGCCGCGTGGCGCAGTCGTGCTTCCGCCTCGGCACGATCAAACTCGGGCAGCTGCAGCATTAGCTCGCCCGTCAGCCGATGCAATTCCGCCTCGAACCACCGCTCGCCCGTTGCGCCAACTCGGTCCAGCGCGTCGGTCAGCAAATCCAAGCCTCGCTTTGCTCCCCCGGCATGCGCCTCGAGGCGCGCGAGCAAGCTCAAAAAGAATGGAACCAGGAACCTCGCTCCAGTCATCTGCCACGACGCCAAGCCTTCTCGAACCTGTGTGAGGGCCGCCGGTAATTCACCCGTCTCGGCTAGCGTCCAGCCTCGAACGATCGTACCTGCGCCGAGAAAGTGCGGAGAGCCCTGCGCTCTTGCGAGCGCGATCAGTGAATCCGCCCTATCTCGGGCTTCTCGCCAATCGCCGCGAAGCTGTGACAGGGTGCAGCCGTAAAGCAGGGCGTAACCGAGCGTGTTGCGGTGAGAAAGTTCGCTTGCGTCCGCCAATGCCTCGTTGCTCCTGGCCTGGGCCTGCTCGGGATAACCAAGAGCGAAGAGGGTCCAGGAGAGGACCGACAGTCCCGCCACCCGAGGATCCTGGGCGAACAGGAACGCGAGGGAGCGGTGTTGCTGCGGGTCATAAAGGGCGAGCGACCGTTCCAGATATTCGCGGGCAGTAGGTATCTCGCCGCGAAGGAAGGCATCGGTTCCGACGATGCGATTGCCGACGGTCTCGCCGGACACCTCCCGTTCTTCCTGCGCGCGCCGGAGCAGTTCCTCTCCCGCCTTCCTCCCCGCCTCCAGTTCAGCGCGCACGACGTGGAAGACCCAGTCTCCGTAGAGAACAGGGAGGAGCCTACTCGTGTCCCCGAGCCGCTCGCACAACTCGCGTGCTCGCGTATTGGCCCGCCCAACCTCTCGCGCTGCCCAACCCTTGGCAGTCATCAGGGCGACGCTGAGAGCGACTTGCAGGTCGAGTTCCTGCCGCCATCGCGCGGCATCATCAGGCAGCCCTTCAAGCAGCTCCAGCCCTCTTGTCAGATGGGTGATCGCTTCGGCCGTTGCGGAGCGCGCAATCTCGGCTTGCCCGGCCCTGAGCCAGTAATTGACCGCAGGTTCCAGTCGCCCGGCCTCCGCATAGTGCTGGGCCAGAAGCTCGGGCTGCGTCTGGACCGTTTCGGGGAAGCGTTGCTCGATCGCTGTGGCTATCGCCGCGTGCAACCGTTGTCGTTTCGTGCGCACAAGGGTCGCGTAGGCGGCGTCGCGTACGAGTGCGTGCTTGAAG
Source organism: Sinorhizobium sp. 7-81 (assembly GCF_030124405.1). Lineage (NCBI taxonomy): Bacteria > Pseudomonadati > Pseudomonadota > Alphaproteobacteria > Hyphomicrobiales > Rhizobiaceae > Sinorhizobium > Sinorhizobium sp. 7-81. The sequence continues at coordinate 3,669 of NZ_JASKLT010000045.1, forward strand.
CTGTAGGTCACCTGCGGCGGAGTCCCGTGGCGGAACACCAATCCCGACGCAATGAGGTCGTCGAGTGCTTCCTCTACCTCGCTCGTCTGCAACGGCGCGGCGGTCACCAGCAACTCATGCGAGAATTCTCGACCGATTGCGGCCGCCACCTGCGCCACCTCCCTGGCGGGTGCAAGTCGGTCGAGCCGGGCCAATAACGACTCCTGAAGCGTAGCTGGAATTGCGATTGCCGACAGCGGATTGGCGAGAGCGTAGTGATCGCCCTCGTCTTTAAGCAAGTTGGTCTCCAGTATCGCGCGCGTCAGCTCCTCAACGAAGAGCGGCACGCCGTCCGTCTGTCCAACGATCTGGTTGAGCACTTCGGCAGGCAGAGCCCTGCCGCCGGTCAAGCTTGCGACCATATCTGCGCCTTGCCGACGGCTCAAACGACTAAGCGTCAATGCCGTGACATGGGGATAGTGCATCCACGGTGGGAGAAACTCGGAACGGAACGTGATGAGCACCAGCACTGGCGAGTCTTGCACGCGGTCAACGACGAGATCCAGCAACTCGAGCGAGGTCGGATCCGCCCAATGCACGTCCTCATATACTGCCAGGACGGGCCGACGGGCCGCTAGCCCGATGAGCTGATCGACGAGCACCTCCAGCGTCCGCTTCTTCTGCCGGTGCGGGCTTAACTCCAACGGTAGATAGCGATCCTTCGCTGGAACCGACAGCAACGCCGCGAGCAACGCGGCCGCTTCGGCGACGTCTTCGGTCGATTGCGTGAGCAGCGCTTCGAGCTTGCTCAGTTTCACGTCTGGGGCATCCTCCGCGGCGAAGCCAGCTGCCCGCTCCAGAAGGCGAATAACCGGATGAAGCGGACTGGTCTGATGATAGGGCGAGCAGTAGTGACTTACAGTCGTATGCGGCTCGCCTTCCAGACGCCGCCGCAGGGCACGAACAAGGCGCGACTTGCCGATGCCGGGTTCGCCCGCTAGCAACACCACGCGGCCTTCCCTTTCTTTAGCCGCTTCCCAGAGCTTAAGCAGGAGTCCTATCTCGTGCTCGCGACCGAGGAGCGGAGTCAGGCTCGCCCCGTGCAGGGCTTCGAAACGGCTTTCCGCAGAGCTTTCACCGAGCACGCGCCAAGCGGGTACGGACGCAGGAAAGCCCTTCAATGGTTGGGAGCCGAGCTCGGCGAGATCGAACAGGCCGCCTATCAGCTGCCGGGTGGTGGATGCCACCACCACAGCTCCCGGCTCGGCGACACTTTGCAGGCGTGCCGCTAAATTGGGCGTCTCGCCGATTACCGTCTCCTCACGCGCTGCACCTTCGCCAATCAGTTCGCCGACAACCACCAAGCCGGTCGCGATGCCGACGCGGGCTTGCAGCGTCTCCCCATGCGGCGGTCGCAGGTTTCCCACTGCGTCGATGGCCGCAAGCCCCGCTCGCACTGCTCGTTCGGCCTCATCCTCGTGAGCGCGCGGATAGCCAAAGTAAGCGAGCACGCCATCGCCCATGTACTTGGCAACGTGGCCCTCAAATCGAGCAATTGCGCGCGCCACCGCACCCTGATAGCCCCGCAGCAGTTCGCCCATCTCCTCTGGATCGAGTCGTGAGGTAAGCGTGGTCGAGTCGACAAGGTCGACGAACATCACGGTGAGCTGCCGGCGCTCCGGCTCCGGGAGAATTACAGGTGTCCCGCCAACCCCAGCTTGGCCGCTCGGTTGAGCGACCTCACGCAGAGCTGCGATGGCAGCAAGCAGTTTACGACGGTGCCCCACCGAAGTGACGCCAAGACCAACCAGGTCCTCGGCAGTAAGATCTCTTAGGACTTCAGGATCGATGTCGTTTTGGCGGAACGTTTCTTCGTACTGTCCCAGCCCTTGATCGCGCAGCCAGGCACCGACGTCCATGGCTCCTCCTCCGTCTGCTCGGAGTGCAAGGTTCTTCAGCATACTCCAGAAGTCTCTTAGCCGCACGACCCAAGCGAAGAGGACCATGGCCTGCGCCGTCTGGTCGTCGAATGATCGAAATGACCCGTGAGTTCGATGCTCGTCTCGCCATCCTGGATGACCAATTGGACGAACTGGAAGCCACCCGCGAGAAGCTGGTTCTGGAACTCGCCAACGCCGAAGCGCCGGCGGAGGATTTTCAGGTGAAGATCGCGAAGCTGAAGGCGCAGTTCAATCCGGCCAATATCGAGATCAGCATCCGCAAGCTGCTCTTCCTCGCCCGCAACAATGCCGGCAAACATGCCAAGCAGCGCCTGATGCCGATCGTGTGCGATTTCATCCAGACCGTCGTGATCGGCAAGACGCCGGGCCACCAGCCGGCATCCCTCCAGGTGCACGGCTCGATCGCCAACATCACAGCGTCGATGGAGGTGCTCGACCTGCTTGAGCAGCAGTTCATCGCTGCGGCACAGAACGATCTGATGGCGAAGATCGCGTCGGGAGAGGTCGACACGGAGCACAAAAAGCAAAAGCTCCTCGACGCATACGCGGAGGAGCTTTCGGTTCGACAGCTTGAGTGGGCGAAATCGCCGTCAGCGGGCCGCGGCCGCAAGATCCTGATGCGGCCAATCATGAGCTCGCAGCCCGCCGCTTTACCCCGGCGGCGGGCATTGCCGTATACATG
>NZ_JASKLT010000046.1:0-6199 GCF_030124405.1 Sinorhizobium sp. 7-81
CTCGCCGACCTGCACCGCGTAGCGCGAGGGAACCAACTCTTCGGGTCGCGATCTACCGGAGGGTGAGGTGTTGTCCAAGCTCATGTTTGTCTGCTGCTGTGTGTTGGAGATATTCTGGTTCATCTTTGAAAACTCCTGCGTTCGATGTTGGCGCTCAAGCCTGCCCCGACCGCGCTCTCCGCTTGAAAGCGCGATCGATGCCGGTGAGGTGTTCAGAGATCGGTGACACGTTCATTGCTGGTGCGTCACGATGATGAATCTATCGAACTTGACTTGCGGCTGCCCCAGAGCGATTGCCGCCGCTATAGAGCGATTGCTGCTAACACTGCGCCTCCGCCAATCGCGCAGGGTTTCGCGGGTCAGCTCCCGAATGCAGCCGCGAAGGCGGTCTGGAGGAGGAGCTAAGCGCCGCGGCTATCGAGACGACCGATTCGTCGGTGTCGCGCAGCATCGTCCGGCTGGGGCCAGCCGGACGATGCGAGAGTCGGTGCTCTCCTTGAGGGCTCGGCAGAGTTGGAAGCGCGACAGGCCGGCGTCCGAAGCCAGCGCTGCTGGCTGACCGCGGTTATGACGCCCTTTGTGACGTGGCTGGTCTTTTAACTGAACGGAAGACCTGTTTCCGCCGCGAGGTACTGCGAAATCGCTCATGGAGTATAGCCAGATTGCTGGCTGCCCCTCTAGCGATTGACCTGACGGAAAAGCAATTCCTGCTAGCGCGATTGCTGTCGCCATTCGCTCGGCGTCTCGCCGGTCAACTGCCTGAACGCCGCAGCGAATGCTGTTTGCGAGGCATAGCCGAGCGCCGCGGCAACCGATGCGACAGACATATCGGGGTCACGCAGCATGTCCATGGCCTGATCGAGCCGGTATTGGCGCAGCCAGGCATGCGGCGAAAGCCCGGTGGTTTCCTTGAAGGAACGGCAGAAATGGAAGCGCGACAGGCCGGCATCCGAAGCGAGAGCAGCGAGAGAGACGTCCGTATCGCTATCCGAGCGTAACCGTTCGATGGCGCGGCGCAGGACCGTCGGCGACAGGCCACCGACGACTGGCTGCTGGGAGGCTGGCGAGCCGACGTGCGCGACCAGGAGGCGCGTCGCAAGGAGCTCTGTCAGCTGTTGCCTGAACAGCGTATCCAAGGGCCCATTGCCGTCGAGGGCATCGACCGCGCCCAAGAGCAAGCGGGATGTAATGGGGTCGGGATGCGCCGTTCGGTCGAGGAGATTGGTCGCGGTCGCGGTATCAGCTTCGTCTGCGACGCGCTTCAGCATTGCGGGAGGAAGATAGAGCTGAACAACATCGACAGGTTTCGGAATATCCCACCGGGAGCTTGATCCGGCCGGAATGATGACCACAACCCCACGACGAAACGTTCCAGGCGAAACCGATCTTCCTGATCGCCGCTCCATGCGCTGTACCATGCCGTTGTAAGCCATAATGACGTGATCGTTCATCGGCTCGACGACGTCGTGCAAGGGGTCATGTTTCCAGTGGGCGATCCCGCCACCGGAGTGGTCCAATGCCATGCGAAATGGTGTGGTCCCGAGCGCGCGGGCCATCTCCGCATCGGCGGCACGCCCTTTGACATTCGATGCGTTGCTCGTTTGCGCCGCGGCAGACGGATCTCCCGAACGATCATGCAAGGTGGGCTTGCTCATGACTGGTGCTCGTCTGGGCTCGTGATTGCTGGAGACGCAGAGGGGTTTGGCCGCAACTATGACGACAGACACCGCCCGTGTCAACGCGAGTAAAACTCGACTGTTGTGGCGTGAAACGAGGCTAGATTTGGCACGCAGGGAACGCGGCGAAGGCCTAGCCCGAGGGGGGTTCCTGCGCGGGGTATTTTTCCACGGGCCTGTCGGGCGCGATTTGAGGGAAGCGATCGCATACCACGCAGTTTCGCAGTGCCACCGGTATCAACGTCTCTCCCAATCTTGAATATCACGGGTGACCTTGCTGAACCGGATGACAATCTGCTGAAGGTCCGCAATGGGCCGGCACGAGGAAATGCGCGGCGGCCTAGGTGAGCGGCAGCAACGGCGCACTGACATGTAAAGGAACAACTCCTTGTTCGACAGCAGAATGGAAACGCCCTCAAGGCGCCAGTGCGCGTTCGGCCGCACTAAGCCGCGTTAGCAGGCCAGCAATTTCGAATGGGGGGAGAGGTGGAGAGGTGGAGAGGTGGAGGTATAAAGCTTTCACGCGCTCGCCGCCAACAGCGGTCTCCACGAAACGACCAAGACGATTGTTACCGGCGATGTCATTTCTCAATGCACATTCCAGTTCGAGGAAAGCTGTCACCTTTAATTAGCACGGATCTAATAAACGAAACGCCAGTTTCGTTTATTAGGGCAAAGCGATCATCGCAATGCCTGCTGGACATCCGATATCCGCCAGAAAGGGCGTTTGATTTCGACGATTTGGCGGCGGGGATCGCCAGCCTTCACTCTATCGCGGATAAGCGCAATGAAGTCAGCCTTAACAGCCAGGTCGGACGAGAAATAGCTATGGCCAATGAAGCCGCCACCTGAAAACTCAATGAAATCGACCAACCCTCCCATCTGAGACCCCGCCCATCTGGACGCCGCCTCGCTCCTGTCCTTGGGAAGCCTGTCGACGGCGAGCTGCCCCAGCCGCAAGGCGCTGCCGAAGAGCAGCGTTGATGCCCCCAACGCTTTGTCCCTGGGAGACGAATAAACCGTGAGATGCAGAGGGCCTTGAGGCGGGACCGTGCTTGGCCTTGATTTGCCGCCGAAGGCAAGGTCTGGATCCGATACCCACGCGAACATCTTGGAAGAAGCCACGTCGAGATCAATATCGGGAGCGAAAAACACCACATTCGCGATCTTATAGCGCTGCCACATTGAGGATCGGCTAACATAGGCTTCGATGCTGAGTTGCTGGACCACACTCGCGAGCACATCAGTTCCGCGGCTATGCGCCAAGAGGTGAAGCCGCTCGACACCCTGAGCTTCGGCGATGATGCGAATGGCTTTCTTAAGGTCTGCGACTGCAAACTCGCTCGACTCGCGGTCGATGTTGTAGCCAAAGAATAAGCCGCGGGAGCCTCCAGCTGGCCAAGTCAGGACAACGCAGACAAACTGGTTCTGCAGCGACCTGCAAATCTCGCCCGTGGTGAGCGCGGCGTCGTCGAAGCTATTGCCGTATCCGTGAATAAAGACCACGACTTCTTTACGATCGGCTGCTGCGAGCCGACGAGCGACTTCGGCCTGCAGCAATGCGGCGGCCTGGTCGTGGGCCGCGACTGCCGCCAGCGGGCGGCGTAGCCCGTTTGCGGTCGCCTCAACGCCGTAGGGTGTCGCTGGAAACCGGGCAGTCTCGGAAACCGCGCTGACACGCAACCCATTTTTGCTGGTGGGAGAGTTGCGTGTCGGGGTGATCGACACCGATCCGAAGCTCAAGAAGATGGCTCTTTCGGCACTATAAGACAACGTGCTGTCCGGACCGGTTACAGGTGCGCGGTCGGTAATGTAGAGGAGGTCGAAGGTTCCGGAACTCGGGGGGGACCGAAGGGCCTGAACGCTTTCCGACGCTGGCGACTCAGTAACGGGCAGCGTTGCAAGCTCCACGGGCTGCGTAACACAACCAGCAACGCCGGCAAGCAAGAGGAACCCTGCCCACGCCCGGCAAAAGTTTCTTAATCCGACCTGTCCAACATAGCTGGTGAATTTGCGGCCAAGACCAAGTCCAGCAACGCAATAGCTATTTGCCACATGGTTTCCCCCTCCAGGTTTTTGTACCGTGTTTAGCAGCGTGCGTAAATCCGTTCCGGCGCGCTCCGGTGATCGCACTTGACCGCTCTTGGCGCAAATCCGTCTATGGGAGATAGTGCCAGCCATGTCCGCTTTTGGCTCATTCGAGCCATTCATCGCGTAGGCACCGTTGTCCGCTAATGGGATGGACCGGCTCCTCCCCCGGCGGGTTAGTCTGCACAGGCTGGTACCCGCGACAACAGGAGAAGCAGCCATGGAGATCAAGACCGAGGACCCTTTTCCGACGCTAACGACGATCGGCATCGACATCGGCAAGGACGTCTTTCACATCGTTGGCTTCGATACTGACGGGAAGATCGCCTTCCGTCGCAAGATCAAGCGATTGGCCCTTGCCGACTTGTTCAGGAAGTTGCCGCCATGCATTGTCGGCATGGAAGCCTGCCTGAGCGCGCATTTCGTCAGTCGCACACGCCGCGAATGAGCGAGCTGATCGTCGGCCTTTACGAGGACTGGCTGTGGCTCGACGAGCGTATCGAAACGGTCACGCGCGAAGTCGAAGAGATCAGTCGGAGCGAGGCGAATTGCCGCCGCCTGATGAGTGTTCCCGGCGTCGGTCCGCTCATCTCGACGGCGGTGGTGGCAGCGATCGGCACGGGCGAGGCCTTCGACCGCGGCCGCGACTTTGGCGCTTGGCTCGGCCTTGTGCCTCGGCAGCACAGTACCGGTGGCAAGCCGATCCTCGGGCGCATCTCGAAGCGAGGCAGCAGGTATATTCGGACGTTGTTCATTCAGGCGGCGAAAGTGCTTCTGATGCGGCCACACAACTGGGGGTGCTTCAGCTTCGGGCCGTGGTTGCAGAATGCCGCGCCACGGCTCCACCGCAACAAGCTGGCCACCGCCTTGGCAACCAAGCTGGCGAGGATCGCCTGGAGCGTGCTGCGCCACGGCAAGTCCTTCGACATCGACCGACAAGAGAGAACGGCCATCTGAGCCGACGCTCGACCAAGTTCGCGACGCAAAGCCCGCTACAGAAGCCCGTTATAGGAGATCGTATAACGTATCAACGGGAATACGGCTATGGAGTTGCGGCGCTCCGAAGAGGAACCTAAAGCGAGAGAATGTGGGGCTTTAGGACGTCCACGGTTTCCGTAAGGCCGTTTGCCTCCATATCCAAAAGAAGGACATCGGCGGTTTTTTCCGGCTTTCTGAAGCGCTCTCTCATGCGCCTAATCGCTGCTACCGCACTACCGGTATCTAAGGCGATTGTATCAGCGACAAAGGCATCGGCCGACCTCGCTTCAAGGTTCAACCGGCGGAGCAATTCCTCGGGGAAGTCTCTCAGATTATCGGTCACAATTACCGCGGCCTGCGTCTTCAGAGCAGCTGCAACTACATGCGCGTCGTTTTCGTCGGGGAGACCCTCGCAAGCGGAGAGAAACTGATCAAAATCAACGACCATCGCTTCCTCGAATGCAGCCTCCATACTTGCTCTTGCGCGCGATGCACGTACGGTGGCGTCGGCGACGTGCTTATCGGCTAGGATCTTCTCGATGGCCTTCTGGGTCTCATCAAGAATAATTGCGGACCAGCGGAGGCGGAAAAATTCCGCTTCCGCAAGGGTTAGCAGCAAGTTGCGCTTTAGCGCACTTGCGAGTGTGCAGGCGTCGACCAAGGCGGTGAAGCGATTAGCGAACAAGCTTACAGATGCTCCGCGTCCAACTCGGCAAGATCTGCAAGGGCCTTGCTCCGCTTCTCGTCGCGTTCCTTCTTGAATTTGAACAGATGATCAGCCTGAATCCTTCGATGTCGACCAACAAGCGAGTACTCGATCTCGCCCCTGTCGAGGAGGGAAATCAGGAATGGCCGCGATACATTGAGAATATCCGCCGCTTGTTGCGTCGTCAGCATCTTGCTGACGGGAACGAGCGTCACCGCGTCACCTTTGCCGATATGACGCAACAGCTCCATTAGGAGACTGGACAGCGCTGGGGTGAGGGTAATCTCCGTTGCCTGCTGCGTCTCATCGTCGAGCACGCGCAATTTTGCGTCGCCGGTAGCCTGAGCCGCCAGTATCTTCCGCAGGTGGTTCGCGGCAGCTTTTTCGGAGGCCGACGGCAGGCGCCCGCCCAGTTCCTGGGCTGCTGCTGGAACTGTCATTTTGATAACCCTCCATTTGAAGCCATTTCTACCCTATATTCGAAGCAGACGCAATAAACGAAATAAACGAAAACGCCCGAAGCTCTCAGAGCCGGCTCAACACCGGCTTTGTTGAAATCCCTCGTCTGCAGTCGGTACCGTTCAAGGTGACGGATGCACAGTTCGACTCCCGAGGGCGGCGGTGTCTTCGGTCATCAATCGATCGTCTCAGGTGGGTGATGGGGTGGACGCCCCCCGACGGCATCGCTGTGCCAGAATGGCGGTGTTGCAACCATTGGAGGGAGGCGTCCGTGCCTGAGGTTACCACGATC
>NZ_JASKLT010000047.1:0-696 GCF_030124405.1 Sinorhizobium sp. 7-81
TGAACATCGAGCCGCATGAAGAAGCCGGATATACGTCAGCAGTTGTGACCATCAACCGGATTCAGCCAACCTGTTGCAATCGGGCGGGGTCCATATACGCTCCACACATGAGAAACCAGCGCCGGAGCGTGATCGCACGGCTTCTATGAGGAACTAAGACCAAGCTACGTAAATACAATGAGATAGCACACAAGTTACGGCAGTCAGCCTGAGAATTCTGACAGCTCGATTCTCACATTAAATGCCAAATCAAGGCGAAACAGCCGCATTCTCACAGTTATCTGCCAAGCGACACGGAACTTTTCTTCCTGATCGCCGCCGATTGGCTGCGCCCGACGACACCTGCACGTGCTCGAGCCAGAGGCAGAGCGCGACAATGAGCGTCTGCCATCCAAAGACGCCTCCGCACAGAATCCCCTTTCGGGTAGCTCCTCGCCTTCAAGTGGCAGGTTTTCTCGCAATTATGACCGAGACGCCCGCGGGGCTGATACCGCAGATCGATGACGACGGCCAGACCGTAATCCTCCGATTTGGTTCGGGTCGCGGCCATTCCCGTCATTACCGCGACCGTTGGAAATCATGGAGGTTCCTACATCGGCTTGTACGCCGCCCTCTTGGCGATATTGCTTTTGGCGTCCCCTACGATTTTGGCAGCATCCGCGGCGCTGAGATCGGGATGGGACGCCTTCAGCGCGT
>NZ_JASKLT010000047.1:796-1945 GCF_030124405.1 Sinorhizobium sp. 7-81
CCGCCCAGGCTCCGTTGCTCTGCCCCGGCTGCCGCGGCGTCGCTCGCGCGATCGCGTCCAGCCTCGCCTTGTCCTGTGCCGACACCGCCTGGAACGCCGCCCTCTTGGTGATATCGCTCTTTGAGGCGCCCACGATTTTGGCAGCATCCGCGGCGCTGAGATCGGGATGGGACGCCTTCAGCGCGTCCGCCCAGGCTCCGTTGCTCTGCCCCGGCTGCCGCGGCGTCGCTCGCGCGATCGCGTCCAGCCTCGCCTTGTCCTGTGCCGACACCGCCTGGAACGCCGGGCCCTTGTTCAGCTCCCCCTCCGATACGCCCGACAGGCGCGAGAGCTGTTCGGTGCTCAGGCCCGGATATACGTTCTCGCCCTCGTTGCGCACCGTCTGCCGGGCGAGCGCCGCAAGATCGGGACCTTCGTCCATCTTCTCATAGGAGGGATCCGGATCGCCCTCAGCCATGTCTTCGTCGGCGATCCCCGGTTGCGCCCCGAGCCGGGCCTGGAGCGCCGCACGATCAGCGATGACGTCACCAAGCTGCAAGGTTCCGGCCTCCGGCGCCTGGCCGCTCGCCAGCCGGGCCACCAACGCGCGCGTGGCTGTCAGCACCGAGACACCGCAGTCAAAGTTGTTGGTTTGCTGGGCCACCTGCCCCTCGCTGTACTGGGTCACCCCCAGTCCGCCAGCCAGCCGGGCTGCCACCAACATCTGAGCAAGCGTTTGCGAGGAATCATAGTGATGGGCCTGCGGTCCTTCCGAATGCCTCCGATCGACGAAAAGCAGCGACCAATGCGTGCCGCCGGCCTCGCGGGCATTGCTCACCGGCAAAAACAGAAACCGCGCCGTGTCCTGTCCCGTGTCATCGAAATAAAGCCCTGCGAGGTTCTCCTCCCGCTCTCGGGTCTCAGCCAAGCGCAAGTGGTGGGCGAGGGCGGGTGGCACGAGCCGAATTTGGCCCGCCTCAGCTCCTCGGCCATTTGCGGGCTTAGTTCCCAGGGGCTTTCAGCCTCGGTCGGCGGATTTGGCTGGTTGACGCTTGCCGCTGGCCAGGCGGTCAATGCCGAAGGCTCCTGCCCGAAGTCTTGCGAGCCGAAGCTGTCGGCCGACAGCGGACCGGCGTGATCCGCCGCCTGCCAAAGCTCCTCTTGATCGAC
>NZ_JASKLT010000047.1:2045-4948 GCF_030124405.1 Sinorhizobium sp. 7-81
TCCACCGGGACCGGACCTCGCATCAGCTCCGTCAGCTCAGCCAACATTTGCGGGCTTAGTTCCCAGGGGCTTTCAACCTCGGTCGGCGGATTTGGCTGGGCTGGCCAGGGGGCCAATGCCGAAGGCTCCTGCCCGAAGTCTTGCGAGCCGAAGCTGTCGGCCGACAGCGGACCGGCGTGATCCGCCGCCTGCCAAAGCTCCTCTTGATCGACAAACGCTACGGAAAACTGGGTGCTTCGATCCGTGGGCTGCCGAAAGCTGACTACCCCCGCCGTTGTGCTGGAGGGCTCGCTCGCGGTCTCCACCGGGACCGGACCTCGCATCAGCTCCGTCAGCTCAGCCAACATTTGCGGGCTTAGTTCCCAGGGGCTTTCAACCTCGGTCGGCGGATTTGGCTGGTTGACGCTTGCCGCTGGCCAGGCGGCCAATGCCGAAGGCTCCTGCCCGAAGCCTTGCGAACCGAAGCTGTCGGCCGACAGCGGACCGGCGTGATCCGCCGCCTGCCAAAGCTCCTCTTGATCGACACGCGCCACGGAAGACTGGGTGCCTTGATCCTCTGGCTGCAGGTCTTCCTGTGCGCTCGAAAAGCCCTGCCCGTTGATCCGAAGGCCCATGTCAACCATGCTCAATCCCCTAAGATATGGAAACATGCTCAATCCCCTAAGATATGGAAACAAAACGGCAGCGGTCGAACACCGACTGCTGACGGAGGTAGAACCTATCTGAGGCTCGAGCGGCCCCAACCAGAGCGCAAGGAGCGCGACTATAGCATTGGACAGCTCCGGGTTGCCGAGCTTCGTTCAGGCGCCGCTCAAACACCGTACATCCTCTTTGCTGCTGTTGCAGCATGGCGCGGTGCTCCGTGGAATCGAGACCAGGCGACGGGAGGCCCGGCAGATCCCGGACACAACGGCCAGGCGTTGAACTGCTGTCCCGCGCTACAGGATAATCAGACCTATCATCAATGAATGGGTGGCGTGAACGCATGATTGCAGCAGAGTTCGAAACCAGGGAGAAAGGAGCGTGCGACTAAAGTCTAGCACAGCCCCAGTGTTGACTGGCATACGCAGATGATATGGAGGCATAGCGCGAACGAGGCGCTGTCGCTTTCCATTTAATGGGATTCTTCCTCAATTTCTGTGGTTAACAGAGTGTTAGCGGCGCGACTGCTATCTGCGGGATGCGAGCGCAATTGAAATGGTCACCCGGCCCAGGGGTCAAAGTTCTGGGTATCACCCTTCAAGATGAAGGAAACTGGGTTGTTTCTGCCGCTGCGAAACCTGTCGGTATCTGCCCGGATTGCGGAACGCGAAGCCAGCACCGGCACGGCTGGCACAACCGCCGCCTCCAGGACTTGCCTGTTCAGGGTCAAGTTGTGAAAATCAAACTCGCGCTGAACCGGTGGCAGTGTAGACACCGGAAATGCGGGCGACGAACCTTCACCGACAGGTTGCCCGAGATTGCTTCACCCTACATGCGACGAACTGAACGGATGGCTGAGATAGTGGGCTTGATTGGCCACAGGATGGGCGGTCGCCCAGGTGAACACTTGATGCATCGGCTCGGCATGCCGGTCAGCGACGACACGATCTTGCGGCAATTGAAGCGCAAGAATCCGGTGTCCATGCAAAAAGACAATATTCGGGTTGTGGGCATTGATGATCGGAGCTGGCGGCATTCCTCGCGGTACGGCACGATCATGGTCGATCTCGAGCATCATTCGGTCGTCGAGGTTCTGGACGACCGCAGCGTCGAGAGCGCAAAAGCATGGTTGCAAGAACGTCCGACTATCGAGGTCGTTAGCCGAGATCGCTGTGGTCTGTATGCCCAGGCAGCCCGGGAGGGCGCACCGCAGGGCCGCCAGGTGGCTGACCGTTTTCATCTGGTCCAAAAAATCTCAGGGCGGCGATCAAGGAACAGATGAGCGTTTATGGTCACGCCCATGTGAGACCCATTCTCTCCGAAGATGCGATCGCCAGCGCCAGGTCACAACAGCGCCGTGCCCGCTTGGCGCACAGACAATCCCGTCAGGAAATATTCGAGACGCTTCAAGCTTTGCGCCAGCAGGGCCTCACCTACAGCGAGATTGCAAGGCGGACCGGATACGAGCGCCCAATCTGGAGCGCCTGTTGAAGGTGTGGCGTGAAGTCGAAGACCTTCAACCCGACGACCCGCCTCCGGATATGGATGTTTCAGAACCCGTCCGCGATCCTGACACGGGCCATATGATCTCGTCTGTGGTGGCCGCAGCTTTGTGCGTAAAACCGCGCGGCCTGCTGACCGATCGTCAGGCCGGAAAGGTCAATGCCTTGAAACAGGGCTCGACAGTCTTCGCCATAATGCGTGGCTTGGCCATGCGCTTCAACGGCATCTTGCGCAGCAGGAATTCGGAGGCACTGGATGAATGGATCGACGATGCCATTGATACCGAACTCACGGCGATCATGCGCTTCGCCAGCGTTTTGCGCCGGGATATTGATGCCGTCAAAAATGCAATCGAACTCCCTTGGAGCAACGGTCAAGCCGAAGGGCAGATCAATCGCCTCAAGATGCTGAAGCATGCAATGTACGGTCGCGCCGGCCCAGAACTGATGAGGGCGAGAATGCTGCCGCTGAATCACAGAAATTGAGGATGAACCCGTTTAACTTCTGTGGTTGCCGTCCGTTGTGCAAGTAGTGTCTGACCCCTTTTGCCGTGTGATCGAATGCGGTCTTCTGTCAGGCCTTTATTTGCGGCACTTCAGAAGCCGCAGGCCGGTATGGTGATCTGCGGATCGGGTTCAAATCTGCCAAACGAGCTCTAGCAGGCTGTTGAAGAAGTCTCCGGTTTGGCCTTGAGTATGGCCTCGTCGCCGTTGTGGTATGCGAAAGTGATCTCGATCGTGCCATCGTCGAGCAATTCG
>NZ_JASKLT010000048.1:0-4024 GCF_030124405.1 Sinorhizobium sp. 7-81
CAAGGGTGGACGCGCGACACCTGCCCTTTGCAGGAAAACAACGAACCTCCCGGCGCGGCGCGAATATTTTGGTGAGATACGCAGCCACTGCCGCCCACCGACGCCACTTCGCCAGCCGAATGCTGCGGGGAGGCATCGTTCCGAGCGTCACGACGCCAGGCGAAGAGCTGGGAGGGATGAATGCCGATCCAATGGGCGATCGCCGATACGCTTGCGCCGGGCTCCAATGCCTCTGCCACCGCCTGAGCCTTGAACTCATCCGACCAGCGCCGGCGCAATTGCCGTGGAGCGCCCTCAAGTCGCTCGGCGACCGCTTCGATCATATGGAAGGTTCTAGTTCCAGAACTAGGCGCAGACATAGAAGCTCACTTCGGCTCACAACGTGCGCTATCGATATCCGACCGCTAACCCCCTACGCCAGACGGGGTCCCCTTGCCGCTTACCATCGAAACCTACTGATCCTCGAATATCTCTGGCCTACGGAGACCACCGTTAGGTTCTCTTCCGGCACAGTCCGAACCGGCCCCCTCTTGCGCGCGACGATTAAGGACAGACGAATCGATTACGATCACCAAATGATTAGAGAGAATGACGGACCCATACATTTGGTTCGACATAAATTCCAAGGTCTTGCTCCATTGAAATCAGCACAGGAACCAGTGCCCCTTCGACATTTATCATGCCCGAATCTTGAATCGTTGCTTCTGTCCACTGTGACCATTCGGCGACCGTCCCGACAATGGTCATGGAATAGGAGGCAACCTTGTCTATTTTGCCTCCCGAGTTGGAATGCGCTCGCAACCACGAGTCAAATGGGGAGCCGTCCTCCCGTCGTAATTTAATGTAATCGGACATAGGCATTTGCGGGTAAAGGTGCTTTTGGGTCGGCCGGACGGGGATCGATAATTCGACGAAGCCCATTTTCCTTGCGCATTCCTTTAGGGCGCCGAGCATAGACAGCGCATTCCCAATTCCTCGCGCCTTTGGAGAAAGAGTGACCTCGAGCGCGCTCATCGTAGTCGGCGTTCGATCGATCAGCCTGTCCTCATGAGCCCAGCGAATAACCTGGTCCCACCCACCGTCGGGCAATTCGGTGCGACCTTGGATTCCGAACGCAAAAGGAACACTGAAGGCCCGTCCGACGACCTCATCATCGACAATTGCGGCGAATGCGTAGTCCAGATAGTCCGAGAAAACATTGCTTCCGAAGTAGAGCTTTGTAGTAGGGTCGTGTCGTATGAACTCAGGCCATACATCGTTCAAATCCTTCGAAAACACTGCGGGGATGAGGTCCGGTCGCGCCCGCAATGAGAAAATCTCAAGCTTCACGTTGCACTCCTTTATGGGTGGTCAAGGCTGTTGTGAACCGGCTAGTTATTTCGAAAGGAAAGCAGCTTTGTCGAACGCCAGAAGCCCTTGTTCGATAAGGGAAGCGACACCGCGATCTCCTTCCTCAACAGCCTTCACGATTAACCGCGCACTGAGGGATAGTCGCAACGCCGCAACGCTGGTGCCTTGCAATTCACCGCACGAGACCGGCTGTCCCAGTTCACATCGAAAGGAGGATATCGGTTGGTCTGCTCTGCCTGCTCCTGGGCCGATTTCCACTTTCATCTGATGGTAGATTTTCTGGGTCTTTTCAGTGGACAGTGGAGTTCGTTTCCCTTTCCGATCAATATCGAATAGCAAAAAGGGGAAGATTGTCTGGACTTGATCCCAGGTTGTGCCTTCCGCGAAGGGCCGACGCTGCAAAGATGGTTGTTCTAGGAGATCAAATTGTTGAGTATGGCCCAGTGCGGAGACGATCGCATCGTGAAAAGCATGCACGACCGTTTCGACGTCTTGCTCTGGAATGTTACGAAAAGCGCGCAGGTCTGCGAGGGCAGCGTCCCATCGCAGAAGCAATCCGAAGTTACTCGAATTGGGGAGTGATCGAATACCATTCCAATGCTGCGGCCATTCTGATTGGAGGCTGGTAATACCAAGTGCGGGATTCACGGACTGCGTCATCAACCGACAGGCTGCTGCCTCTGGTACCAACAACATTGCTGAAAAAGCGGGACCGTTTACGAACTTGGATCCGGTGATGACCACAAAACAATTTGCGGTGAGGTAACTTTGTAGCGTGGATGGCGCCAGCCGGAATTGAGATGCATCGACAAGAATTTCGATGACGTCAGGCCAACGACGCTTTAGATCCAGCGCTCGTCTTGGACATGGAGCGAGTATTCCGGTCTTGGAAACATCGGTCAATGTTATCAAGATGCGGTCGTATCGCGCCACAGCGGTCGTGACCATCGCTTCAAGTTCGTCATCGATGACGGCTATTGATCGCAGGCTACTATCCGTGGCGCGAATATCAATCAGTTCAACATCAATGGTTTTAGTGAGATTGATTTTCGTTCCCTTCAAAGCCACCGCAATCCCGCTTCCTGTTTCGGTCGATTGGACCATAATTGCGAGTGTTCCAATCTTTGCGCTCTCGTCCACCAGTCGCGCCGCAACCATGTGAGCGTCAGTGCCCGATGGGGACACGATCATTTCAAGTCCTCGGAGGTTTGTCAGCCCGCAGAGATCAGCGAATTCGCTGCGCAATCTGGATATCTCCTCCAAGTAAATTTCTGCCGGTTCTCTAGTTTGCAAGGCCTCCAATAGCCTGATCCTAACCTCGTCGGCAGCATTGAAACCGGCTTCGGAGATCGTGGATGCTGTCGCAGAACCAAATGCGATTAATCCGCTGTCCGGTATCGTACGGCACCCGTATTTATTGGTCATTGCTCTTCGGTCTAACTCAATTCGCTCGTCGCCTCCCTTGGCGAGCAGCTCATAGGTGGATGGAAGATAAGTGTCGTGTCGAAGTGGGTTAGTCATTAGGCTAAATCCCTCGCTTAGCTGTTGCTAAGGATGCTTCGGCGTCAGCTCCTAAGGCCGTCGATAGAAAAACGGCCAGTACCCGGCGGTTTTTCCGATCGCTCATCAGGGTCACATGATCGCCGGGAACCGGCACGGCGTGAATGGCAGTGACATCTAAGACCCGGTCCCAACCGCGCAAAGGTGACTCGTCTTCCGTACCCATCGGATCCTCGGTTCGCACGCGTCGGCCCATCGTAGCCTCGATGGCATAAAATTGATGTATCTCGACTGGCAAAACAGGAACGTCATATGACTGCAGCGCTCGGTGAAACCGCGCGTACATCGATGCCGTATCGTAGAGTTCGTGTGCTTGCTTTATTGCACCTATTTGCTGTGCCTTCTGAAGCAATTCAATAAGTGAGCATTCGCTGGCAATACGTTCCAAGAAGTAGAAGCGTTCATCATCTAGTGTCTCGAGCGGCTCAAAGATCATTTCTAACGCCACTTGGGCATCCGACTTGCTTCGTGGTTTTGCAGGAAGGCTAACATCGATGAAAGCCATGAAGGGTACAGCTTCATCGATGCTAAGTAAGTGCTCTGCAATGGCATAAGCCAGGATTGCCCCTGAGGAATATCCAGCAAGGCGGTACGGACCTTGCGGTTGGATTTTCTTCATAGCCAGAACTACCTGCGCAGCTATCACCTCAAGCGTCGGCGCGTCATTTTCGTTGAACGATGGCCATGGCAGAGCATACACGGGGCAGTCTATTTCCATATCCTTTGCCAGGGATAGAACGTATGAATAATCTCCGTAACCGGTCGGGACAAAGAATACTGGTGGTCGAGATCCCGCCGTGCGAACGGGCAGGACTCCAGGTATGTGACGGAGGTGATCCAATTCAACTTTCGTCGCAAGATCCTTCAGAACAGGCGCTTGGAAGAGATCCGCGGCGCTAAACGTGAGCCCAAGGTTTAGCGCTCGACTCAGTAGCCTGACGGCGAGCAGCGAGTGGCCGCCGAGCTCGAAGAAGTTGTCATGGCGGCCGACCTGCTCGACGCCGAGCAGCTCGGTCCAGATCTGTGCCAGCATCGTCTCGATCTCGCCCTTCGGCGCCGCATAGGCGGCCCGCGCATAGGCATCGTCGTCGGGAAGCGGCAGCGCCTGGCGGTC
>NZ_JASKLT010000049.1:0-4018 GCF_030124405.1 Sinorhizobium sp. 7-81
CCACGGACGGTCTTCCCTCGATTGAGCTTTCAACGAACTCATTCTGGCACATCGCGATGCCGTTGGGAGCCGTCCACCCCAACACGGCAACCGGGCAAACGCCCGGAACGAGGCGGAGTCTTCGAGATGGAAGGCCAGTTCCTGATAACTCAACTGGCGATGCTGCTTGAGCAGGGCGCAGCGCAGCACAGCCTCGGCCGGCAACCCCTCGCGGCCGGTTTCCTTGAGGCCATGCCGGCACAGGTCCCGCGTCACCAGCCCGAGCAGATCGCCATGCTCATCCAGCCATTGCGACATCACCTTCAGTTCACGACCGATCTCGTGCTCGGCGAAAAGATCGAATATGCTCGCCTGGACGGTGCGTTCTCGGCGCATTGTCGGCTCCGGCGGTTACGGGTTTATCTTTAGAATCAGTAGCTTGATCTAAAGTATACCTGAAGCCGCCGGGCTTTGTCCGCGGAGATATCGCGATTCATACAATAATTTCAGCAGCTTAACGTTTATGGGCGGGCACTAGTCTAGGGCGAGCCACCTCACTCCCGAAGAAGGACATACGGTCTTACGATAGATCTGTGTTGTCTCGACCGATTCATGGCCGAGCCAGTCGCCATCGAGAATGATCTGCCCGGCCATTTCGATACGCCAAGCCTTGACGGCCATCTGCACCGTCCGCAGGCTTTTCTTCGTGAAGCGTGACGGATCGGCGCTCATGAGGCGCTGTAAAACCGACGCTGCCGAGATCGCCGGATCCGCCTCAAGCCACGCTCGAATCTGGGGCTCGAATGGCTCCAGCATGCTTGGCCTTTTCGGGTAAGGCTTGGTCCGACGATATGGCCGCCGATGTGTCGGCCGTTTCTTCCCAATCTGCTAGAGCTTCGAGCCTGGCGTTACAGGCCGATCGCTTACGTTTGAAGGGCCGCGCTCGGCCATCATCTGTTCCAGATCGCGCAAGCTGAAAAATGCATCAGATACCAACGAACGCACGGCAGGATCACGGATCGATCAAAATTGGCGGCCTTCGAACATGACAAACTCCGGAAAAAGGGAGCAAGCCTCATGCAGCAAAAGACCTGCCCGAAAGTTGGCGACAGACATAACCCCGCTATTTCCGGCAAGCTTCAGGTTCTAGTCGCACCTACGATTCGATTCACAAAATGCGAAGCGTAACTGCATTCCGGTTTGTCTGCAAACTTACGCATGTCGGATATGCGACTACGCACTCAAGGAGCTATCTTACTGAGAAGGAATTAGTTTTCCATTTGGCATGGAAGATGCTTGATCGACAGCAGACGCGTTGCAATTGGAGACTGCCGATCACAATGTCCTTCCGACTTCTGGAACAGAATTCATCGCGAAGCTTAACCCCGTGGAGTTCCCGTCAACCTAAGGGAGATCAAACCACAGATGGACGAGTCCTGGAAGGAATCGGTTAATTCAAGCTACTCGAAGGAGCTTTTCTTAGATGGCCCATCCCTCATTAACCACGCCGCGCCTTGTTCTTTCGCCGTACGCTCTGACGGATGTCGACGAGTTATACCGGGTGATGAGCGACCCGCGAGTCATGAAACACATAGGAAGAGGCGCACTGACTAGGGTTGAAGTGGCGGACGTCGTGTCACAGGCGATCAATGAGTGGAGCGAAACCGGCATGGGACGGTGGACCATCCGCCTTCGGAGTGAAGATCATCTGATTGGCCAGATATTCCTCAAGCCAGAGAAGGAGTTGGCTGAGATCGAAGTGGGCTACGCACTGGACGCAGCATTTTGGCGGCAAGGATACGGGCGAGAGGCCCTCGATGCCGTTGTCACTTACGGATTCAAGGAGAAGTTCTTGCGGCGAATCGTGGCGATTACCCGGCCGGAAAACCTCCGCTCGCGTGCTTTGCTCGAACGATGTCGCTTCATCCAAGAGCCGGACGTCGTCATCAGAAACAAGACGTTGTGCTTGTTTGCTCGTTCCGAACCATGAAAGTTGACTTCAAGAGAACCAGCCATAGGGCAAAAGATGGTTCCGTCGCAAACTCCAGCTCAGGTGAGCGTCACACGGTGAGGGTTTCGAACTTGTGTGGATGCAAGCCTTTTTTGCAAGATAGGAGCTGAACCTTTGAACGCATCGTGACTGAGGTGGCTCTCCCTACACTGGTCTTCCGAGGGCTGCTCGGGTAGACTGAGCGATCCTCATCACAGGAGGACGAGCCGTGGCTGATTATAGAAGGTTTTGTCGGAATCCATGTCGCTAAACTGAAGGATGCGGTTGCGGTTGCCGAAGCTGGCTTGCGGGATATGCTGGTCCGGGAGTCCTCTACAAGGTTATCGAGGCGATCATTGCCGGCGAAGTCCGCAATCGCGGGGCGGTCATTGCAGCCGCGAAAGAAGAACCTTTCGAATTCTATACCATCACGCTCATTATTGGCTTGGGGGCTGCCTTCGTTACCGCCTTGGGTGTTGCCGCCTTCCTGGTCCGGATATTGAAGGGCCGCCCGTCGCGCAGCGAGTGATCTATTGCCGGCGCGACAGAAACTATCGATCTTGATGCCGCATGCTCCACGGGAGCAGTTCTCCGATCCTGTTGATCGGATGGTCGGCGATGCGGGTGAGGACGTCGCGAAGATAGGCTTCGGGATCGAGACCGTTGAGCTTTGCGGATTGGATGAGCGACAGGATCGCCGCCCTTGTCTGACCCGGCAAAGAGCCAGATGCTATGACGATTTCCACTTGCGAAGCCGTGCTTTGAGGGCAGCATGGCCAGCGGCCATTTCGGTCGGGAGAAGGATGGATCCGTCATGAGTGATTACGATGCATATATTGGACTGGACGTCCATAAGGACTCTATTTCCGTGGCCATGGCCGTTGCCGAAGCGGGAAGGTTGGGTGAGGTTCGCCTTAATGGCACGATTTCGAACAACCCGGACGCGATCTCCAAGCTAGTGAGGAAGCTTTGAGGTCGGCACGGTCTCCTGGAGTTTGCCTATGAGGCCGATCGAGGATCTTGGGTTTGATTGCAGGGTCGTCGCGCCAAGCCATACACCCGTCCGGCCGAGCAATCGGCAGAAGAACGACACCCGCGATGCCGTGATGCTCGCGCGATTGTTGCGTGCAGGCGAACTCACATCTGTCTGGGTGCCAGACCCGGTGCATGAGGCGATGCGAGATCTCGTGCGCGCTCGTTGCGTCGCTTCCCATGATGTGCGGAAGGCTCGCACATTAGTTCAGCTGTTTTTGCTGAAGCACGACCTGCGATGTCCGGCAAACTCCTGGACCTCCAGACATCGAACATGGCTTCGTAATCGACAATTTCTCATCAAGCGCAGCAGATCGCATTTCAAAGCTACCTCAATCGCCTGGAACAGGCCGAAGCCCGCAAGAAGGAACTGGAAGAGCAAATCGCGCTGGTTTCGCAAACTTGGTCGTTGGGCCGCACTGTGTCGAACTTGCAGGCTTTCAAGGGTGTGGGTCTGATCATTGCCGCTACGCTGGTCGCCGAGGTCGGGATGTTCTCGCGTTTCGATAATCCACGCAAACTAATGGCATATCTCGGCCTCAAGCCGGGAGAGCACTCAAGCGGCGGATCTATCCGATTGCGAGGAATAACCAAGACCGGCAACTCCGCCTTGCGCGCTTTGCTGTTTGAAGCGGCTTGGTGTTATCGCGGTAGCGTCAAGGTGGGAAACTGGATGCACAATCGCCGTCCCGAGATTCCGCGGGCGATCAATGACATCGCATGGAAGGCACAGGTTCGCCTGAACACTCGTTATCGGAAGCTGGTTGGTTCGGGCAAAAAAAGCAATGTCGCTATCACTGCGGTTGCTCGAGAACTGGTCGGTTTTCTCTGGGACGTCGCTCGTAGAACTGAAGTCGCAACGGTGTCACCTACGGCGTAAAAGCGCGGCCATACTCAGGGATCGGGAAGGATCAGGGGGTAACCGCCCGATTGTCACCGCCTGCCGGCTATCGTCGTGATGGCCTAAGACACGTCTTTAACGACGTCGTTAGCGACGTGTCTTAGGCGAGGTTTGCG
>NZ_JASKLT010000050.1:0-3444 GCF_030124405.1 Sinorhizobium sp. 7-81
AAAAACGCTCTGCATTATGCGGAGTCGATGGATGTTGAAAAGCCCGACAATGCGCCATCAGCGTCTCCGGCTCCGCATAATCATGGTCGCCGCATAGTTGCGGAAGTCGACAGGATGACTGGCGAGGAACACCTTCACGCCGGAGGGGATCATGCCGATCGCACCGCTCGGATCACCCGCTGCAAGTGCGCCTCGTCGACGTCCGCGCCGGCGCGCACGACAATGTCGCCAATGACGACCTCGACAACGCGTTCCTTAATTGCCGCAGATCTCGGCTGCTGTTCTTTCGCCAGAGCAGAGCTTTGCTCACCATCTCCACTAAGCTCCCGTCGCCATCGAAAGAGCTGCGAAGGCAGAATACCGATCCGTCGAGCAACCGCCGAAATGTTCGCTCCCGGCCTGGACGCCTCCTCGACCGACCAAAAACGCCGCAACTGACGAGGTGAACCCTCAAGGCGTTCCGGCACAGCCTCAATCATATGGATCGTTCTAGGGCTAGCTATAGGCGCAGACATAGATGCTCACACTCGGTGAAATCGTCTCTCCGCCATACCTTACCCAACCCCGATGCTGCTAGACGGGGCCTCCTTGTCGCTTACGGTGATCGGGCTGCTCGTTGCCTGACGATCCACGATCCGCGTTCAGGCGTCCGGAAACAATCAGAGGATAAGACGCGCGCACCGCCAGTTCCAGCGACGAGGGCCCGAAATCTTCCGTAGTGCCCGACGCGATGGCTTCGCGGACTTCCGAGAGCGCCGCCTGGATCAACTGATCGTTGGTCCTTCCTGTTGCCTGCCACTTTGCCCGATGCGTGGACTTGCCAAAGGCATGACGAAGATAGCGCCTGATCTGATCGACCTTGGCGGGTTCATCCGCTAGGCCCTAAGGATCAACGCCGTCGCCAGCTCATTCATCAGCTTTGGCGTAATCCGGTTGCGGGTCGACTGGCTCGTAACGGCGACCCGGATTGCCTCATCAACGCGATCGTCGTCGATCGTGAAGAGATGGACAATCTGTGCGGCACGGAGCACCTGATCCGTCGGCAGATGCGCGCGCCGCTTCGGATCGCGTGCACGATCCCGCAAAATAGTCACGCTGCGTCGACGAGATCAGATCGCGACGGTACAGCTCATCGGGAGCTCGGCTTCACCTGCCTGCTGACCTCACACAACCCTGCTGTGGTTGAACGGCTCTGCGGCAGAGTTCAGCTCTATGCAAATGGCGTGATTGTCAGGGACACCGTGAGCGAGTCCGCTGCAAGGCGATCAATCGGTGGCTGAAATCGCAGGCGCTTGCGCCGCCCAATTTCCGAACAGTTAGAAGAAAGCCGCCAGGTAAACGAGCGTCTGTTGGCCAAGAACCAAATATCGCGATTCGTTACATCGGCAGGATCAAATCCCGCCCCCGCAATCAATGGCTAGATAGGCTCAGTCTTGTCTGTAGTTCGACGCCGCATTCTCGTTTATGAAACTGTGATCGGCAGGTGACTCCGCTCAAAGCCTTCGCAACGACCGCTCGTCCTCATTCCGCTGTCGTACCGGTGTTTCAAATCTTGGCGGTCGAAATCTTCCGTCATCGGCTTAGCCCTCAAACAGTATGGCGGCATACTCCATTGCACCATGCAGAACGTGGACAATGACCACTTGCTCAGCTTCCACACGGTAGAAAATCAGGTAACTGCCATGAACCCTGCGGCGAACGCCGTGATGTTCATATCGAGGCACCAAAGGGAAGGCTTTTGAGGACGTTGCTAGCGTCAGACATTTCTGTTCCAGCTCATCAACGAATGACAACGCACGGGAGGGATTGTCCTTTGCGATGTAGTCACCGATCTGCTGCAAATCCGCCTTTGCTTCGGTCGTAAAGCGGACCTTCATTCGGCCGAGTCCGGCAGCATGGCTTTGTATCGCTTACGCAGTTCGCTGAAAACATCTTCGGCGGCATGGGTGCGGCCAGCGTCAGCATCGGCAATGCCGCGCATGATTGACGCATCGAGAGCGGCAAGACGTGTCTCACGATCTTGAATCAACCGCACTCCCTCTCGTAGTACTTCACTTTTCGAACCATAGCGGCCCGTATCGACGAGCTGTTGGATATAGCTTTCGAGCTGTTTACCCAGATCGGCACTGATCATGTTGAAATCTCCTGCGGTCGAAGCTGTCCCTAATGTAATCTCCTTATCAACTATTATCAATATGCATTGCCTCATGCCCACCAGGTCCGCACATCGCATTTGGTAATGAACCGAGTACCGAACGGGACTGCTCCGTGCGGCCTATCCGCCAAGCGGGTAACTCGAGGGAAAAAGCGGTGTCGCGGAAAGACGATCGCGCAGGTGAGGAGGGTAAGACCACGAGGATTGAGCTCACCATCGCACAAACCAGAAGATGTTGGACTTACTCCTGGTCACGCGGTTCATTCTCTGCGCGGAGCGCTTCCCCAAGTTAAGAACGACCGCGACGCGGCCGGCGGATCATATCCAGATTCGCACCTATCGTTGCGGCCCGTCAGCCTGAAATGCGCTTTGTCGAGCCGAAGACCGCTGATTAACAAGTGCGGGCGGTTCTGTTTCGGGCGCGCGAGCGTATTCTTCATCAGCGAACGGAACTGGTGAACGCTCTGCGCGCCGTTCTCTACGAATATGGGCAGGTCATTCCGCAGGGGATTGGTCACATCAAGCGCATTGAGGCGATTGTCGAGGATGCTGAGATCGGCCTGCCCGAGCTTGTGCGGGAGGAGTGCCGCGACCTTCTGGCTCAGATCGGCGAGAAGACGGCCCGGATCGCGGAGAAGACGAAGAAGCTCACTGACCTGTCGCGGCAGAGCGAAACTGCGCGCCGGCTTCAGACCATGCCGGGTGTGGGGCCGCTGATCGCCCTAGCCGTCGAAGCTTTCGCGCCGGCGATGCAGAGCTTCCGATGTGGTCGAAACTTTGCTGCTTGGCTCGGCCTGGTTCCACGACAGTTCTCTTCTGGTGGGAAAGAAAGGCTAGGTCGGGTGTCGAAAGCTGGTCAGGCCGACATCCGCAGGCTCCTGATCATCGGGGCAATGGCCCGCGTGAGTTGGGCGGGTCGCAAACCGCCAGCGCAAGGATCGTGGCTCTCGCGGATGCTCGCGAAGAAGCCGCGCATGCTGGTGGCGATCGCACTGGCGAACAAGATGGGTCGGGAAATATGGGCCATGCTGACGAAGCAGGAAGATTATCGAGACCCGGCTCTGGCTGTGGTGGCGTGACAAGAAACCACCGCGGATAACCAGGACTGGCAAGGAGGTGTGAGAAGTCGCTGACCTCAATGGGCGCATGATCGAACAGATCTGGATCGGGAAAACCAAAGTTTAACTGAGGGCCTAGCAGGCTGTTGAAAAAGAAGCTGGCCTAGAGGCTTTAGCCGTGATTCAGTGGCTTCGTGAGTTTCGGAGTTGATGGATGCGCGGCGGCGATGT
>NZ_JASKLT010000006.1:0-92283 GCF_030124405.1 Sinorhizobium sp. 7-81
CGTGCCGAAGATCGTCGACTGGTACATGGAGGGCAAGATCGAGATCGACCCGATGATCACCCACACGATGCCGCTCGACGACATCAACAAGGGCTTCGAGCTGATGCATTCCGGCGAAAGCATCCGCAGCGTCGTCCTTTATTGAGCGCGAAGATGGAACTCGTAACGCAAAACCAATGTTTCGGCGGGACGCAGTCGGTTTACCGGCACGCGTCCGGGGTTTGCGGCGTCGAGATGACATTCGGCCTTTTTATGCCGCCGCAGGCGCGGACGCGTCCGGTCCCGCTGCTGTGGTATCTCTCGGGGCTGACCTGCACGCATGAGAACGCCATGATCAAGGCCGGCCTGCAGCGGTCCGCGGCGGAGCATGGGCTGGGACTGGTTTTCCCCGACACATCGCCGCGCGGCGAAGGCGTCGCCGACGATGAGGCCTACGATCTCGGCCAGGGCGCGGGGTTCTACGTCAATGCGACACAGAAGCCCTGGGCACGACACTACCGGATGTACGATTACATCGTCACGGAATTGCCGGCACTGCTGCAGGACCAATTGCCGATCAATGGTGTCAACGGCATTACCGGGCACTCCATGGGCGGCCATGGCGCGCTGACGATCGCCTTTCGCAACCCGGAAATGTACCGCTCGGTTTCGGCCTTTGCGCCGATTGTCAATCCGACCCGGTCCGACTGGGGCCGCAAGCAGTTTTCGGCTTATCTCGGCGACGACGAGGCCCACTGGGGCAACTACGACGCCTGCCTGTTGCTCAGCGAACACGGCTGGCACGGCGATATCCTGATCGATCAAGGTGCGGCGGACCAGTTTCTGGAACAGCTACAGCCCGAGGCGATGGCGCGGCTGCTGGCGGAGCGGCGGCAGCCCGGCGTCCTCAGGATGCAGGCGGGATACGATCATAGCTATTTTTTCGTGGCGAGCTTTGGCGAGGACCACGTGCGCTGGCATGCAGAGCGGCTGAACGCCGCGTAAGGGAGAGGAAGGCATGGCTTCAAGACTTGGCATCGTACTGGCGGCAACAGTCCTGTTCGGCGGAATTATCGGAGGCGCTGTTGCGCCGGCGCTTGCCCTGGATCCCTCAGCCGGCGATCCAGCGGCGGGCGAGAAAGTCTTTCGCAAGTGTCAGGCCTGCCACGCGGTCGGTGCAGATGCCAAATCGAAAACCGGCCCTGCGCTGACGGGCGTAATCGGCCGGCCGGCCGGCAAGGTCGAAGGCTTCAGCTATTCCCCCGCGCTGACCAAAGAGGCCGAGGCCGGGTTGGTGTGGACGCCGGACAAGATCGGTGAGTTTTTGACCAACCCGAAAGGGTTCCTACCCGGCACCAAGATGAGCTTTGCGGGATTGCGCAAGGATCAGGAGCGCGCCGATCTGATCGCGTACTTGGCGACCTTTCCTTGATGCAAGCAGGAAGGGCCGAACACCAGCAGGAGGAATGTAGCCCCGGCAACGGGGATTAGTATCGCAAGCCGATACCGGGAAAGAGGAGACCGCAAGGTTTTCCCGGGGCGAGCGGGGTGAATTGCCCTGATCGGCAGCACTCAAGAGGAGGATGAAATGAAACGACTTCTTACAATGCTTGCCTTGATGTCGATAGGCGGCGCGCAAGTCGCCCTCGCCAATCCAGAGTTGCAGAAACAGATCGACGACCCCAACCAGTGGGCGATCCAAACCGGCGACTATGCCAACCAGCGCTACTCCAAGCTCGATCAGATCAACAAGGATAACGTTGGCAAACTGCAGGTGGCGTGGACTTTCTCGACCGGCGTTCTGCGCGGTCATGAAGGCTCGCCCCTGGTTATCGGCGACATGATGTATGTCCATACGCCGTTCCCGAATACGGTCTATGCGCTGGATCTCAGCAAGGAAGGTCAGATCGTCTGGAAATACGAGCCGAAACAGGATCCGGAAGTCATTCCCGTGATGTGTTGCGACACGGTCAACCGTGGCGTCGCCTATGCCGATAACAAGATCTTCCTGCATCAGGCCGATACGACGGTCGTGGCGCTGGACGCCAAGACCGGCAAGGTGATCTGGAGCGTCAAGAACGGCGATCCTTCGAAGGGCGAGACCAATACCGCCACCGTTTTGCCGGTGAAGGACAAGGTTATCGTCGGCATATCCGGCGGGGAGTTCGGGGTTCGAGGTTCGGTGACGGCCTATTCGATGGCAGATGGGAAGCTGCTGTGGCGCGGTTATTCCATGGGCCCGGACAGCGATACGCTGATGGATCCTGAAAAAACCACCCACCTGGGCAAGCCCGTCGGCAAGGACTCCGGTACGGCCACCTGGGAAGGCGATCAGTGGAAGATCGGCGGCGGCACGACCTGGGGCTGGTATTCCTATGATCCCGACGAGAACCTGGTGTATTACGGATCGGGTAACCCTTCGACCTGGAACCCGACCCAACGACCCGGCGACAACCGCTGGTCGATGACCATCTGGGCCCGTGATGTCGACACCGGCATGGCCAAATGGGTCTACCAGATGACGCCGCATGACGAATGGGACTATGACGGCATCAACGAGATGATCCTGACGGAGCAGCAGGTTGACGGCAAGGATCGCAAGCTGCTGACCCATTTCGATCGTAACGGCTTCGGCTACACACTCGATCGCGTGACCGGCGAACTGCTGGTGGCGGAGAAATACGATCCGACCGTCAACTGGGCGACCGAAGTGGTCATGGATCCGAAGTCCGACCAGTACGGCCGGCCGCAGGTCGTGGCGCAGTATTCGACCGAAAAGAACGGCGAGGACACCAACTCCACGGGCATCTGCCCAGCGGCGCTCGGCACGAAGGACCAGCAACCCGCCGCCTTCTCGCCGAAGACCGAGCTTTTCTATGTTCCCACCAACCACGTCTGCATGGATTACGAGCCGTTCCGGGTAACCTACACCGCGGGTCAGCCCTATGTCGGCGCCACTCTGTCGATGTATCCGCCGAAGGACAGCCACGGAGGCATGGGTAACTTCATTGCCTGGGACAATAAGGAAGGCAAGATCAAGTGGTCCCTGCCGGAAGCGTTCTCCGTCTGGTCGGGCGCGCTGGCAACAGCGGGTGATGTGGTCTTCTACGGAACGCTCGAGGGCTATCTGAAGGCCGTCGACGCCGCGACAGGCAAGGAGCTCTATCGCTTCAAGACGCCTTCCGGGGTGATCGGCAACGTGATGACCTATTCCCATGGCGGCAAGCAGTACGTGGCCGTGCTCTCGGGTGTCGGGGGCTGGGCGGGTATCGGCCTGGCAGCCGGGCTTACCAACCCGAATGACGGTCTCGGAGCGGTCGGCGGCTATTCCGCCCTCAGCAACTACACCGCGCTGGGCGGCACGCTCACCGTGTTCTCGCTGCCGAACTAAAGGCAATCTTCGCCCACTGAATTGGCGCGGGTGGTGGAAGCCCGCGCCGGTTCGCTCTCTGCCTAAAAGGACGCAAGATGACTAGAACAAGACCAGCCCTGCCGATGATCCTCGCCGCGTGGACGCTTATGGCCGGCGCCGCAGGCGCACAGGACGCCCCGGCGGCAAAGGACAATATCACGGCTGCCCGCCACGAAAATGGACGCTACTACACTGCCGACGACGTTCCGACCTTCAATATCGCCAAGGATGGTACGGTCGACTGGATGACCTATTCGGGCTTCCGCCGCTATCACTCGGAATGCCATGTCTGCCATGGTCCCGAAGGCGAAGGTTCGAGCTATGCGCCTGCCTTGAAGAAGTCCGCCATAACGATGGACTACTACGATTTTGTCGAAGTCGTCACGAACGGGCGCAAGAAGGTGAACGTTGCCGAAAACTCGGTAATGCCCGCCTTTGGTCAGAACGCCAATGTGATGTGCTATCTCGACGACATCTACACCTATCTGAAGGCGCGCGGAGCCGATGCGCTGCCGCGGGGTCGCCCGGCCAAGAAGGAGCCGAAATCGGATGCGATCCGGGATACTGAAAGCGACTGTCTTGGCCATTAGCCGCTTTGCGGCAGCCGGCGTTCTGCTCGTCGCGGTTGCCGGCGCCGCACCGGCGGCGGCTCAGACTTCGGACCTGGTGTCGAAGAAGGCGTTTCGGGTCTGCGCCGATCCGGCCAATCTGCCGATGTCGGATCGCTCAGGTGCGGGGTTCGAGAACCGGATCGCCGAGCTGATGGCGGCGAAGCTAGGGCTGCCGCTGGAATACACCTGGTTTCCCATGGCGACCGGCTTTATTCGCAAGACCCTGCAAGCCAACGCCTGTGATGTGGTCATTGGCTTCGCCCAGGGCGACGAAATGGTGTTGAACACCAACCATTACTATACCTCGGCCTATGTGCTGATCGTCGCGTCGAGCGGTCCGCTGGCCGAAGTCAAGACACTGACGGACCCCCTTCTCAAGGACAAGCGGATCGGCATCGTCGCGGGAACCCCGCCGGCGACGCATATGGCAAGAAACGGGCTTCTGCCAAAAGCGAAGGGATACCATCTGATGGTCGATCGGCGCTATGAGGATCCAGCCGACGACATGCTCGCCGACCTGAAATCCGGTGCCATCGACGCAGCCATCCTCTGGGGGCCGATCGGCGCACCACTGGTCAAGGCAAGCCATCCGGATCTGAAGGCGACGCCGCTTTTGTCGGAGCCGACGCCGCCGAAGCTCTTCTACCGCATCACCATGGGCGTGCGGCAAGGCGAGAAGGTCTGGGAGCGCAAGTTGAATTCCCTGATCCGCCGAAACCAGTCCGAGATCAACGCCATTCTCGCAAAGACGGGTGTGCCGCTCCTGAACGATATGGGGACAGGTCCGCTCGAGCTGCCAAAATGACCCGCCTGCGGCTCCTTTCCCTGTTTTTGCTTGTCGCTTTTCCAGTCGGGGCCACCGAGGAGCCGACCGGCTATCGCGAAAGCGAATACCGCGCCGAGGTGCCGGCAACGCTTTCCGGTGCCACCGTGGTCTCGACCGAAACCGCCTATACGTTGTGGAAGGCGGGCCGGGTTGCCTTCATCGACGTCCTGCCGCGGGCGCCGAAGCCGGAGAACCTGCCGGCGGGAACGGTCTGGAACGAAAAGCCGCGACTATCCGTTCCTGCCGCCCTGTGGCTGCCGAACGTCGGCTATGGCCGTCTGGCGGACACCATGCAGAGTTATTTTCGCGTCGGGCTGGAAAAGGCGACGGGCGGCGACAAGGAACGGCCGGTGCTGTTCTTCTGCCTCGACGGCTGCTGGATGTCCTGGAACGCCGCCAAGCGTGCCCTGGAATATGGCTATACGCATGTCTTCTGGTATCCCGAGGGCACCGACGGCTGGACATCGGCCGGTTATCCGACTGACCGCCTCACACCGGAGCCGGGTGGGCATTGATGATCACTGCCGTGCGGTAGGCTCCCGGAGCTGACCGGGCGCCGGCGCCGCGGAGAGAAACCGTCCGAAAGCGCGCGGCCCGTCACCGGTTGCGATCTCGCCGATAATCTCCAGGCTTTCGGCGTCGATGACGGTGAGGCTGTTTGAAAACCAGTTCGCCACGACGACCTGTCGGCCATCCGTCGTTGTGTCGATGCCCTCCGGATATTCGCCGGTATCGATGACGGTGACCGTGGCCAGGCTTTGCGCGTCGAAGACGCTGACACTGTCATCATACTGGTTGGTGACGAACCCCCGGCCTGAGGCAAAGGTCACCGCATAGGGTCGTTCGCGGGTTGCTGCATGGCCGAGAACCCGACCGCTGAGCGGATCGACGGCCGTCACCGTGTTGCTGCCGACATCTGCGGAGAACAGCCGGCCGTCCGGCGAAAACGTGACGCCGAACGGACGCAAACCGACGGTCACGCGATGGCGCAGCGTCAGCGTCTCGGCGTCAAAAATGGAGACCTGGTTGGCGTCCCGGTCGGCGGTCGCCAGCCACTGCCCGTCGGGG
This sequence comes from Sinorhizobium sp. 7-81, assembly GCF_030124405.1. Taxonomy (NCBI): domain Bacteria; kingdom Pseudomonadati; phylum Pseudomonadota; class Alphaproteobacteria; order Hyphomicrobiales; family Rhizobiaceae; genus Sinorhizobium; species Sinorhizobium sp. 7-81. Next base: position 5,897 of record NZ_JASKLT010000006.1, read on the forward strand.
GAAACGGCAAGGCCGGCTGGTGCACTGCCGGTTGAAAGCACGTTCAACGTGGCAAGGCCGTCAGCGGCGACGACCCAGACCCGCGCATTGTACCAGTCCGACACAAAAAGCCGGCCGCGCCGCTCATCGACCGCAATCCCGATCGGCCCGCCGTCAAGGCTGCGCTCCGCTTCCGGCGTAGAGGCCGGCATGCCGTAGCGGCGCAGCATCTTGCTTTCCGGGCTGACGGTGAAGACCGCACCAAGCTCAGGGGCGACTGCGATGCCTGCCGGCTGGCCCGGCACTGGAACCCGTTCGACCTCGGCCATTCGGTCGAGATCGATCACGCTCAGATCGCTGGACGACTGATTGGTGACATAGGCATAGTCCGCGAAAGCGCTTCCTGGGGTCGTCAGGCCGACGAGCACCGCGGCGAGGAGGAGGCGCCTATTTGCCAAACTTCTTTTCGAGCGCATCGAGGCCGGCCTTATATACCGCGCCAACCGCGGCGAGGGCTGCCTCGTCGTTCAGGTTGGCGGGGGGATCATTGTTCGGATAGCCGCGATAGAAAGCGCCCTTCCATTCGATATGCGAGCCGCCGCCAGTGTTCGGGGTCACTGTCAGATGTCCGGAATAATTGGTGACGGGCAGCACCTCCACGGCGACTTCGGTGATGCGGTAGGAGTAGGACATTTTCGCTGCATCATACTTATAAAGGACTTCGGAGATTGTCGGGCCGCCGGCCGCTTTCAACGTCAGCACGCGCGTGGCGTCGAGTGCATTGCCACCCTGGCCGGTGGTCGAAGAAACGGCCGGGTGCCAGCTCATATCCTGGAAATTGCCGATCACTGCCCAAACTGCTTCCGGTGCCGCTGCGACATCGACCGAGAGCGCCAGCTTCTGCCGTGTCGGGCCGTGGGCCAGGGCCAAGCTTGGCAACATCAGCAAGAATGTCAGCAGGAAGTGACCGAAATATCGCATGATAGGCCTCACGATTTGAAGAAGTGATTTTTCAGGATGTAACGGATGCCGCGCATCCAGCTTTCGTCAGTGTTCGACCGGATATCAACTGCAAGGCCGCGCAGCGTCTCGCCGGAGCGCACGTCGCGCAGCACGAGGTTCATCGACAGGATGAGGTTGGATATCTTCTGTACCTCACCGACCAGCACATAGTCGGCGCCGAGTCGGGCGGCCATGCGCACGTCGCAGCCGTAGCAGTCGGCCGGGTTGACCGTACTGGCGAGTTCGGTCGCCACGGGATCATTCGAGAGGATGACGAAACCTTCCTCGACGAAGCGGTCGCGTGTAGCGCCCTCCAGCAGCTTAATCCGCGCTGTTTCGTCGGGACGCACACCGTTGTAGGCGCCCTCCGTCGACCAATCTGTGAAGGTCATGCCGAGGAACGCCACCTTGGCGCCCGGCTTCAGCGGCTTGTCCAGAGCCGCCAAGGCAACCGTGGTCGAAAAGGCCAGTATAAGCGCGATCAAAATGCGTTGCATGGGCTAAGCGTAGCACACACATTTTGCTAAACCACGCTCCTTAAGTATCGGTTTTGCAACACAAACTGCGCTGTTAATCTTCCGAAGGCAGGAAGATTGGGAGGTCGTTCCGGCAATGTCTAGCCTTTCGCTTACGCTTGCCGTTTTTTGCGCGACGGTGCTCGTCGCGCTCCCTTTGCGGGCGATGGAGGTGAAGACGGCCGTGCTGCGGGTTGACCGTGTGGCCGGCCCGCCGATCTCGCGGCTCGATGCGCCGCCTACCGACCTGGGTTTTGCCGGCGGGATGCTGGGGAACGAAGACAATCGGACGACCGGCCAATTCACGGGCATGGACTACACGCTGAAAACGCGAGCAGTTTCGCCGGAGCAGGCGGCCGCCGCGCTCGATGCGTTGAAAGCCGAAGGCATCGGCCTCATTGCGGTGATCGCCGAGGGCGATATCCTCAAGGCTCTGTCTGACAAGGCCGGGCCCGAGGTGCTGCTTTTGAACGCCGGCGCTCGCGACGAGACGCTGCGCGACGGCGACTGCCGAGCCAATGTGCTGCACGTCTCGCCGAGCCGCTCCATGCTCAGCGACAGTGTCGTCCAGTTCCTCATGTGGAAGAAATGGTCGCGCGTCCTGCTGATCCACGGTTCGCATCCCGAAGACAAGCTGCTCGCCGACAGCTATCGCAAATCGGCCGCTAAATTCGGTGCGGAGATCGTCGAAGAGCGCGAGTTCGTCGACACCGGCGGCGCTCGGCGCACCGATACCGGCCATGTCATGGTGCAAAGACAGATCCCGATATTTACTCAGGATGCCGAGGATTATGACGTGATCGTCGCGGCCGACGAAGCCGGCGTCTTCGCGCCCTACCTGCCTTATCATACCTGGGACCCGAAGCCTGTTGTAGGCTCTGCGGGCCTGCGTGCGGCGTCCTGGCATGCCGCGCATGAAGCTTGGGGCGCCACGCAGTTCCAGCGCCGCTTCGAGAAACTGACCGGCCGCAATATGCGTGAGGAGGACTACCAGACCTGGCTTGCCATGCGTGTGATCGGCGAGGCGGTGACGCAGTCGGGCAAGGCCGACCCCGCGACCATCAGGGCCTATGCCCTTTCGCCGGACTTCGAATTGGCGGCGTTCAAGGGCCAGAAGCTGACCTTCCGCACCTGGAACGGGCAAATGCGCCAGCCGGTCCTTTTGACCGATGGCCGGGTGACGGTGTCCGTTTCGCCGCAGGACGGCTATCTGCATCAGCATTCGCCGCTCGACACGCTGGGCATCGATGCACCCGAAACCGCCTGCCAAGCCTTTGGAGGATAGAATGCTGAGATCCGTACTGGTGCTCCTGCCGGCCGTTCTGATGTTTGCCGGTCCTGCCGAGGCCAACAAGGTGTTCGTCACCAATGAACGCAGCAACAACGTGACCGTGCTCGACAGCCAAAGCTGGGAGGTGATCGCCACTTTTCCGGCCGGCAACAGGCCGCGCGGCATCACGATCAGCCCGGATGGCAAGGAACTCTATGTCTGCGCCTCGGACGACGACACCGTCCGGGTCTTCGATCCCGAAACCTACAAGGAATTGCATACGCTGCCGTCAGGCCCGGATCCGGAACTCTTCGCTCTCGATCCTTCAGGTAATCCTCTCTACGTCGCCAACGAGGACGACAATCTGGTAACCGTCGTGGACGTCAAGACGCGCCAGGTTCTGGCCGAGGTGCCCGTCGGCGTCGAACCGGAAGGTGTTGCAGTCAGTCCGGACGCCAAGACGATCATCAATACCTCCGAAACCACCAATATGGCGCATTTCATCAATGCCTCCACCTACGAGATCGTGCACAACGTGCGGGTGGACCAGCGCCCGCGCTATGCCGAATTCACGGCCGACGGCAAGAAGCTTTACGTGAGCTCTGAAATCGGCGGCACGGTTTCGGTGATCGACCTGATGGCGCCCGAACCGGCGATCGCCAAGAAGATCAGCTTTGCCGTGCCGGGCATTCAACCGGAATGGTTGCAGCCGGTGGGCGTCAAGGCGACCAAGGACGGCTCGCGTGTTTTCGTGGCGCTCGGCCCGGCCAACCGTGTCGCGGTGATCGACGCTGTGCGCGACGAAGTTATCGATTACCTGCTCGTCGGACAGCGTGTCTGGCAAATGGCATTCACCCCGGGCGAGGAATTCCTGATCACCACGAATGGAAACTCTAACGACGTTAGTATCATTGACGTCAAGGAGGAAACGGTGATCCGCTCGGTTCAGGTCGGCGAGCAGCCTTGGGGGGTTGTGGTCGCCCCGAATTAAGCGAGAGCCATGGATTAAGAGATATTGGGAGGATTTTCATCGTGCACAGATTGATTTTCGCGGTGCTTGCGGCGCTCTTTCTGGCAGGTCCGGCCGGTGCCGCGCCGCTTTGCGGCGAGCTCGGCTTTTCCGGATTGCTTGCCAAATGCAACCGGGGCGAGCCGATCGAGATCACGCTCAGTTCCGGCAAGCCGCTGGGCAAGGGTGCCATTGCGCTGCAGTCCGGCGCCTATTACGAAATGCGCATCACGGCGGACGGGTCGGCGGAACTGGCACTCACCGGTGCGCCGTTCTTTCGCGCGATCTGGATGAACGAGATCGTCATCAACGGCATAGAAGTACGTCCCATGGCGATTGACAGCCTCGAATTCGACGAGGCGGGCACAGCGACGCTGTCGTTTATCGCGATAAAGCCGGGCAGCTACGAGGTGAAGATTCCGGACACCTCAAGCGACAGTCAGAAGGTGCAGATTTCTATTCAGTGAGCAGGCTGCACGAGGAGGCCGCTGGACGGCGAGTCCAAAGGCTTGGGGGAGAGCAATGAACCTTTTCAAACGATTTCTGGCCGGATGTCTGTTTGCGTTCGGAGCGACGGCTGCCATGGCCGAGGATCTCCCGCAGTTACGGGCAGCGATGCTGGCGTCGGGTACCGTCAACTGGGAAATCTCCACCATCAAGGGCCATGAGTTCGACCGAAAGAACGGCTTCGAACTCAAGGTCCAGGATTATGCGGACAATGGCGCGACGCGCGTGGCCTTCGAGGGCGGCGAGGCCGACACCATGGTGGCCGACTGGATATGGGTGGCCAACCAGCGTGCGGCTGGCAAGGATTACGTCTTCATTCCCTATTCACTGGCCGTCGGCGGGCTGGTGGTCAAGGATGACAGCGGCATCAAGGCGCTGCCCGATCTTGCCGGCAAGAAGATCGGCATCGCCGGCGGGCCGCTCGACAAGAGCTGGTTGATCCTGCGCGCCTATGCCAAGCAGCAATACGGCATGGACCTGGCCGCCGAGACCGAGCAGGTGTTCGGAGCGCCGCCGCTGATCTTCAAGTCGGCCCTTTCCGGCGAGACGGCAGGCACCATCAATTTCTGGCACTTCCTTGCGAAGATGAAGGCCAAGGGCATGCACGAGCTGATCTCCGTCTCCGATGCCGCAGCGGCGCTCAAGCTCGATCCCGACACGCCGCTGCTTGGCTATGTGTTGAAGGGCGAGTATGCGGCGGCCCATCCAGACATCGTAAAGGCTCTTTATGCGGCATCGCGCGCGGCCAAGGATCTGCTTGGCAACGACGACCAGGTATGGGAGGGCTTGCGGGACAAGATGAATGCGGGAGACGACGCTGAATTCATTGCGCTGCGCGACGGCTATCGCGCCGGCATTCCGAGCGGCAGACCGATCGACGAGGCGGCCGCCGACCGGTTCTTGCGGCTGATGGCGGACCTCGGCGGGGCGGAGCTCGTCGGCAAGGCAACAAGCCTGCCCAATGGATTGTTCCTGCACCTTGACTAAGACGCTGCAAAGCCCTGCGCTGGTGCGCGCATTTTCTCTCGGGCTCCTTCTGCTGCTCTGGATCGTCGCGGCCGAACTGACCGCAGACACGTCCGTCCTGCCTCAGCCATGGGCGCTGTGGCCGTCTTTTGCCGAAGCCGCTGCTTCCGGCGCTTTGCCCTATCATCTCGGCATCACGCTGTGGCGTGTGGTTTGCGCCTTCGTGCCGGCGATGGCCATCGGCGTAGCGCTCGGCTACCTGATGGGGCGCGTTCCTGCCGTCGACCAATGGCTCGATCCGTGGCTGGTCGTGTTCCTCAACCTGCCGGCTCTCGTGCTCATCGTGCTCTGCTATCTCTGGATCGGGCTCAACGAGACCGCGGCGATCATCGCCGTGGTGCTCAACAAGATTCCGAATGTCGCCACGATCCTGCGCGAGGGCGCGCGTGCGCTCGATCCGAACCTTGGCGCGATGGCCCAGGTCTATCGCATGCGGCCGCTGGCGCGACTGCGCCACGTCGTCATGCCGCAGCTTGCACCTTTCATTGCCGCTGCCGCCCGCTCGGGCATCGCGGTGATATGGAAGATCGTGCTGGTGGTCGAGTTTCTTGGGCGCTCCAGCGGTATCGGCTTCCAGATCCATTTCTATTTTCAGCTTTTCGACGTTGCCATGGTGCTCGTCTACGCGCTTTCTTTCGTCGGCGTAATGCTGCTGGTCGAGGCGCTGATCCTGCAGCCGTCCGAACGCCGCGTACGGCGCTGGAGGACGGCATGATCAAGGTTGATGTCAGGCGAAAGGCGTTCGGGGAGGAGGAGATCCTGCACGATATCCGTTTCGAGATGGAGATCGGCGAGACCGTCGCCATCCTCGGGACGTCAGGGATTGGCAAATCGACCCTGCTTCGGCTGATCGCCGGCATCGACCAGGCTTTCGAGGGTAGGATCACCCGGCCGGAAAAGATCGCCATGGTGTTTCAGGAGCCTGTTCTGCTGCCTTGGCGCAGTGTCCTTGAAAATCTGACGCTGGTGCACCCGGAGCTTGGGACGGAAGCGGCGCATTCGGCGCTGGAGCGGATCGGCATCCTTGACAAGGCCCAGCTCTTTCCCGGCCAGCTATCGCTCGGTCAGCAGCGACGGCTGGCGCTGGCGCGCGCTTTTGCCGGACGGCCCGAGCTTCTCGTGTTGGACGAGCCCTATGTGTCGCTCGATGCGGCGACCGCCGAGGAAATGTTGGCGCTGACCGAGGCGCTGATCGCGGAAACCGGCCCTGCCGTCATTCTCGTGACCCACTCGCAGGTCGAGGCGCACCGGCTGGCCCGGAGGTGCCTGCGCCTTACCGGGAGACCGGCGACGATTGCGAGCGATTTGGCGACAGGATCGGCATTGCTCTCCAGGGACGTACATCATGACCGGGCTTGAGATCAGCCACATCAGCTACAGCGACGGATCGCGCAAGGCGCGCGATGGTGTCAGGCGGCCGACGCCGAAAACCGACACTTTCCGCTATATTGCCGCCGACGGCATTTGCCTTGATCCTGCTTTCTCAGGAAGGACCTGAAGACGTTCAAGAGAGAGGAGGAACAAATGCTTAAGCTACATCCGTCCATCGACAACGGTTTTCCGCCTGCAAGTCCGGACTTTCAGGGTGGCACGCTCAAATGCAAATGCGCTACCAATCCGGTGACCGTTAGGATCGGCGCACAGACGGCACACAACCATGCCTGCGGCTGCACCAAATGTTGGAAGCCGGACGGCGCTACCTTCGCGCAGATCGCGGTTGTCAGCCGCGACAAGGTGAATGTCGCCTCAGGTTCAGAAAAGCTGCAGATCGTTGATCCAAGCGCGACAATCCAGCGTTACGCCTGCAAGGATTGCGGCACGCATATGTATGGCCGGATCGAGAACACCAAGCATCCCTTCTATGGCCTCGATTTCGTGCATACAGAGCTCAGCGACGAAACGGGCTGGTCGCCGCCGGCCTTCGCGGCCTTCGTTTCTTCGGTGATCGAAAGCGGGGTCAACCCCGACAGGATGTCGGATATACGCGCTCGCCTGACAGAACTCGGGCTGCCGCCCTATGATTGCTTGTCGCCGGCGCTGATGGATGCAATCGCCACGCACATCGCCAAACAGTCCGGCGCGCTGCCGGCCTGACATTCTGCGCTCGCCATGGCGCCCCGCAACATCAGCGGGGCCGAACGCCTCCTCCCTCGGACCCCGCCCGTTGCCTCCTGTCGGGAGGCGCCAAAACGGGCGGGGGCTGAGGCGTTCACGGCCAAGTCGGTTGAGCGCAGCCCTTGATATTCCCCCTCCGTCCTGCCGGGCATATCCCCCACAAGGGGAGAGGTCGGCGACGTCCCGCTCAATCAGTCCAGTGACCTCGACGTTTGCAAGCTCACTCTCGGGCAGGGCTTAGCTTGTGCCAATCTCCCTCCTCGTGGGGGGATGCCCGGCAGGGCAGAGACGAGTGCCGGGTACCGGCCGGCGGAACAAACGAAATAGCTATTCAGACCTGATAGGGCGAAACTTTCCATTTGATAGAGCAGCCCATTGAAGGCTGTTGTTCCGACGGACCTTTGCCAAACAGCGCGACCATGACCATCGCCTCGTAAAGGTCGCGCCTCAGATCGCCAGGGCCGATCTCCTTGCGCGAGGCGTCCAGTCGCCCGCGATATTGCAGCTTCATGTCCTTGTTAAAGCCGAAAAAGTCTGGCGTGCAGACGGCGCCGTAGGCGTTGGCGACGGATTGGTCCTCGTCGTATAGATAGCGAAAGGGCAGGGCGTTTTGCGAAGCGAAGCGCTTCATGTTGTCGAACGAATCCTGTGGATAGGCCTCGGCATCATTGGCGCTGATCGCCACGAAACCGACGCCGTGATCTTTGAGGTCGATCGCGTCCCGCACGATGCGGGCGATGACCGCTTTCACATAGGGGCAGTGATTGCAGATGAAGGTGACGACCAGCCCCTTCGGGCCGGCCTGATCGAATATGGAGTGGGTGAGACCATCTACTCCGGGAAGCCTCGCGTCGACCGCCGGCCAGCCGAACTCACAGACAGGAGGGGTAGCGGCCATGGTTCACGCGGCTTTCTTCATGGCGCCATCGGACGCCGCGCGGATGGCCGCAATGTTTTTCGCGTAGGCCTCCTCGTTGCCGCCTTTGAACACCGCGGAGCCGGCAACCAGCACATCCGCACCGGCCGCGGCAACGAGCGGCGCCGTTTCCGGCGTCACGCCACCGTCGATCTCGATGTGGATCGGACGGCTGCCAATCATGGACTTCACGCGGCGCACCTTCTCGACGACGGATGGAATAAAGGCCTGGCCGCCGAAGCCGGGATTGACAGTCATCAGCAGGATCAGGTCGAGCCGCTCCAGCACATATTCGACGACGGTTTCCGGCGTCGAGGGATTGAGCGAGACGCCGGCCTTGCAGCCGAGGTCGCGGATCGCCTGCAGCGATCTGTCGAGGTGGGTGGTTGCTTCGGCATGCACGGTGATGATGCCGCAGCCGGCGTCGGCGAAGGCGGCGAGAAAGGGGTCGGCCGGTGCGATCATCAAATGGCAGTCGAACATCTTGTCCGTTCGGTTCCGGATCGCTTTGATGACCGGTGGACCGAAGGTGATGTTCGGCACGAAATGGCCATCCATCACGTCAAGGTGGATCCAGTCGGCACCGGCCTGGCAGACGGCCTCGACCTCTTCGCCGAGCCGCGAGAAATCTGCCGACAGAACCGAGGGGGCTATGATGGTCTTGTGGCTCATGACGAGATCTCCGAAGGATTGGCCTGGTCTATGGCAAACACGCGACTCGCGGAAATATCTCGAGCCGTGATGGTCGACAGTTGCTCCGCATCGATGGGTCCGACGCTTTCCTCGAACAGGCGGTTCGCCTGCCGCAGCCGGGCGCGGTCGAGCGCGTTGCGGATCGAGCGCGCATTGGCGAAATGCGGCTGGCGCCGACGACGGGCGATGTAGTCGCTCATCACGGTCGCCGCCTTGGCATCGAAATGATAGCCCTGGCGGCTCAGCATGCTCTCGGCGATCGATAGCAGCTCCCCGTCGTCGTAGTCGGGGAAATCGATGTGGTGAGCAATGCGCGAGCGGAAGCCTGGATTGCTCTCGAAAAATCGGTCCATCCGGTCGGCGTAACCGGCGAGAATGACCACCAAATCGTCGCGGTTGTTCTCCATCACCTGGAGCAGGATCTCGATCGCTTCCTGGCCGTAGTCGCGCTCGTTGTCCGGCCGGTAGAGGTAATAGGCCTCGTCGATGAACAGCACGCCCCCCATTGCCTTCTTCAGGATCTCCTTGGTCTTGGGCGCGGTGTGGCCGATATATTGACCGACCAGATCGTCACGCGTGACGGACACCAGATGCCCTTTGCGAATATAGCCGAGCCTGTGCAGCAGATTGGCCATGCGCAAGGCGACCGTCGTCTTGCCGGTGCCGGGATTGCCGGTGAAGCTCATGTGCAGCGACGGCGCCTCGTGGGTGAGACCCATGGCGCGGCGGGCCCGCTCCACAAGCAGCAGGGCTGCCGTCTCGCGGATCCGCTGCTTCACGGGTTTTAGCCCGACGAGTTCCCGATCCAGTTCGTCGAGGATTTCGGCGACACCGGAGGCTTGATACTCCTCGGCGAGATCGATCGATGTCGGCAGGCTTTCCGTGCTTGATAGAGCTTCCGGCATCATTTGCTCCTTCTAGCGCCGCGTTTCCCAGGCATAGTGCTGGCTGCGACCGCGGCTTTCCGTCCGGGTCATCCGCAGCTTCGGTTCGATGTCGGGACGGTTGACGATGAAGGACATCGTAACCGTCTCCAGGCCGCGGCTGGAATCGAAGGCATTGAGGCGGATGTAATCTTGCGGATGGGCGTTGCGGCAGTCCTCCAGCTCCATCATGACGCCCTTGGCGTCCTTCAGGTCGAACATCGGATTGCCCCACATTTCCCAGTAGGTGTTGCGGGGGTGGGGGTCGTCCGTATACTCGACGCCGATCGCCCAACCCTTGCCGAGGCAATACTCCACCTGTGCCGTTATCTGCTCGTCCGTCAGGTCCGGCAGGAACGAGAAGCATCCTTGGGTGATACGCATATCGTCTCTCCTCTTATGTCCGTCAGGCGACGCTCACGCTCGGTACGAAGTCCGAGGTGTCCGTCGGGGTGTAGTTGAAGCTGATGTTGCCCCAGGTATCGAGGGCCGCTTCGAGCGGCTTGCACCACTTGGCCGCCGCCCTGAGGATCTCGGGACCCTCACGGGCGATGTCGCGGCCTTCGTTGCGGGCAAGCACCATGGCTTCCAGCGCGACGCGGTTGGCGGTGGCTCCAGCCTGGATGCCCATGGGATGACCGATCGTGCCGCCACCGAACTGCAGCACGACGTCGTCGCCGAAGAGATCGAGCAACTGGTGCATCTGCCCGGCATGGATGCCGCCTGATGCCACCGGCATGACCTTCTTGATGTCGGCCCAATCCTGCTCGAAGAACAGCCCGCGCTGAAGGTCCACCTCGTTCTTCGTTTCGCGGCATACGTTGTAGTAACCCTGCACGGTCATCGGGTCGCCTTCGAGCTTGCCGACGGCGGTGCCCGCATGCAGGTGGTCGACGCCGGCAAGCCGCAGCCATTTGGCAATGACGCGGAAGGAGATGCCGTGGTTCTTCTGCCGTGTGTAGGTGCCGTGACCGGCGCGGTGCATGTGCAGGATCATGTCGTTCTGCCGGCACCATTCCGAGATCGACTGGATTGCCGTCCAGCCGATGATGAGATCCACCATGACAATGACCGAGCCGAGTTCCTTGGCGAATTCCGCCCGGCGGTACATCTCCTCCATCGTGCCGGCGGTGATGTTGAGATAATGCCCCTTGACCTCGCCGGTGACAGCCGAAGCGTGGTTGACGGCTTCCATGCAGTAGAGGTAGCGGTCGCGCCAGTGCATGAAGGGCTGCGAGTTGATGTTCTCGTCGTCCTTCATGAAGTCGAGGCCGCCCTTCAGGCCCTCGTAGACGACCCGGCCATAGTTCTTTCCCGAAAGGCCGAGCTTCGGTTTGGTGGTGGCGCCAAGCAGCGGCTTGCCGAACTTGTCGAGCCGTTCGCGCTCGACGACAATGCCGGTCGGCGGACCCTTGAAGGTCTTCACATAGGCGACGGGCAGGCGCATGTCCTCGAGCCTTGCCGCCTTCAGCGGCTTGAACGAGAAAACGTTGCCGATGATCGACGCCGTCAGGTTGGCGATCGACCCTTCCTCGAAGAGGATCAGGTCGTAGGCGACATAGCAGAAATACTGCCCGGGCGTTCCGGGCACCGGGTCGACCCGGTAGGCCTTGGCGCGGTATTGGTCGCAGGCCGTCAGGCGGTCGGTCCAGACGACCGTCCATGTGGCGGTCGAGCTCTCGCCGGCAACGGCGGCGGCAGCTTCGATCGGGTCGACTCCTTCCTGCGGCGTGATCCGGAAGAGCGCGATCAGATCAGTGTCCTTCGGCTCGTAGTCGCCGTTCCAATAGCCCATCTGCGCGTATTTGAGGACGCCGGCCTTGTAGCGTTCCTTGCCCTTGATCTCTGTCTTTGCATCGGCGTTCATGACACAGTCCCTTTCTCTGGATGATGGGTCAGGCGGCTTGCGACCGCGCCGACTGGGGTTTGAGTGAGCCGCTCGCGTAGCGACTGGCCATCTCCGCCATCGGCACGACCTTGATGCGGGATGCGTTGCCGGCGGTGCCGAAGGCCTCGAAACGGGCCTTGCAGACCGCCGACATGGCGTCCATGGCGGGTTTCAAGAACTTGCGCGGGTCGAATTCGGTGCGGCTCGTATCGGCGACGCGGCGAAAGGCGGCGGCTGCCGCCAGGCGCAGATCGGTATCGATATTGACCTTGCGTACGCCGAAGCGGATGCCGCGGACGATCTCCTCGACGGGCACGCCGTAAGTTTCCCGCATCTCGCCGCCGTGGGCGTTGAAGACATCCTGCCACTCCTGCGGCACCGAGGAGGAGCCGTGCATGACGATATGGGTGTCCGGCAGCCGGTGATGGATCTTCTCGATCACGTCCATGGCGAGCACTTCGCCGGTGGGCTTGCGGGTGAACTTGTAGGCGCCATGCGACGTGCCGATCGCCACAGCCAGCGCATCGACTTCGGTCTCGGCCACGAAGCGGGCGGCTTCGTCCGGATCCGTCAAAAGCTGCGAACGATCGAGCGCGCCTTCGAAGCCGTGCCCGTCCTCGGCTTCACCATGGCCGGTTTCGAGCGATCCGAGGCAGCCGAGTTCCCCCTCGACCGAAGCGCCGACCATATGGGCGAGGCGGCTCACTTCCGCAGTGATCGCGACGTTATAGGCGTAGTCGGCGGGAGTCTTTGCATCCTCCTTCAATGAGCCGTCCATCATCACCGAGGTGAAGCCGTGCTGTATCGCAGTAAGGCAGGTCGCGACATTGTTGCCGTGATCCTGGTGAATGCAGAGCGGGATGTCGGGATACATCTGCTCGAGCGCTTCCATCATCTTGGCGAGCATGATGTCGTTGGCATAGGAGCGGGCGCCGCGTGAAACCTGCAGGATCACAGGAGCGTCGCAGGCGCGCGCCGCCTCCATGATCGCCAGCCCCTGTTCCATGTTGTTGATGTTGAATGCCGGCACGCCGTAAGTGTGCTCGGCGGCATGATCGAGCAGCTGGCGGAGCGTGATACGGGCCATGGTGTCAAGCCTCCTTCGATGAACTGATGACGTCTTTGCTCGCCAGCGGACCGGTGCTCATGAGCGGCGCCTCCCGGAAGTCCCGGCGGACAAGCTCCAAGGCTTCGGCGACGACATGATCGGCGGTGATGCCGAAATGGCGGTAGAGGTCTCCGGCCGGTGCCGAGGCTCCGAAGCCGATCATGCCGACGAAGGCACCGTCCGGCCCCATCCAGCGATCCCAACCGAGGCGGCCGGCTGCTTCGACGGCGATGCGCGGGGCATTTCCGAGAACCTGCTTCCGGTACGATGCATCCTGGATCTCGAACTTCTCCCAGCAAGGCATGGACACCACCGCCGCTTCGACACCCTCTTCGGCCTGCAGGCGTTCCGCTGCGGCAAGGGCGATCTCGACTTCGGATCCAGTGGCAAGCAGCGTGACGTCGCGGGGCCCGCGTGCTTCCTTCAGGACGTAGGCTCCGAGCGCCGACAAATTCTCGTCCCCGTCCGTTTGGCGCAGCATCGGCAAGGCCTGCCGCGAAAGAGCAAGGACGCTCGGCCGGTTCTTCTCACCAAGCGCGATCTCCCAGCATTCGGCCGTCTCAATGATGTCGGCGGGCCGGAAGACATTGAGGTTGGGGGTGGCACGCAACATGGCCAGATGCTCGACCGGCTGGTGGGTCGGTCCGTCCTCGCCGAGCCCGATGGAATCATGGGTCAGCACATAGATGACGGGCAAGCCCATCAGCGCCGAGAGACGCATCGCACCGCGCGCATAGTCGGAAAATACCAGGAAGGTCCCGCCGTACGGAATGAAGCCGCCATGCAAGGCGATGCCGTTCATGGCGGCCGCCATGCCGTGCTCGCGGATGCCGTAATGCAGATAGCGGCCTTTGAAATTGCCCGGCGAGATGGGCTGGGTCTGCGACGTCATCGTCAGATTCGAGCCGGTCAGGTCGGCGGAGCCGCCAATCGTCAGCGCTGTCGCACCATTGATGACCTCCAGCGCCATCTGCGAGGCCTGACGTGTGGCGACCTTGGATGCTCTCTTGCGATGTGCGGCTCGGAATTTTGCCAGAAGATGGGCGACATCACCGTCCAGCTGCCGGCCGACAGTCTGCTCGTAGCGCTTCTTCGAGCGCGAGGCGTCGAGCCGGATTTCCCATGCCTCGCGGGCCAAGCGGCCCCGCACGGCCACGCGTTCCCAGGCCGACTTGATCTGAGGCGGCACGAAGAAAGGCGGATGCGTCCAGGCGAGCTTTTCGCGTGTCGCGGCAATTTCCTTGTCGCCGAGCGCCGCCCCATGGGTCTTATGCGAGCCCTCCATGCTGGCCGCCCCCTTGCCGATCCGGGTGCGGCAGGCAATCAGCGACGGTTTGCGGCTCCGGCGCGCCCGCTCGATGGCCTTCGCCACGGCCTCGGGGTCGTGGCCATCGACGCGTTGCGCATCCCAGCCGGCTGCACGAAAACGGGCAAGCTGGTTCATCGAGGTGGAGAGGTCGGTCGATCCGTCGATCGATATCCGGTTGTCGTCCCAGAGCACGACCAGCTTGCGCAGCTTCAGATGTCCGGCAAGGTCGATCGCCTCGTGGCTGATGCCCTCCTGCAGGCAGCCGTCGCCGGCCACCACATGGGTGAAGTGGTTACAGAGCGAACCCGAGAAGCGGGCAGCCATCATCTGTTCGGCTATCGCCATGCCGACGGCGGTGGCTATGCCCTGGCCGAGCGGGCCGGTGGTGGTCTCGATGCCTAGGGCATGGCCGTATTCGGGATGGCCGGCCGTTTTCGAGCCAAGTTGGCGGAAGGCTGAGAGTTCGGCCATCGGCATGTCGGCAAAGCCCATCAGGTGGTGGATGGAGTAGAGCAGCATCGAACCGTGGCCAGCCGAAAGCACGAAGCGGTCGCGATCCGGCCAGTCGGGCAGGGAAGGGTCGATCTTGATGAAGCGGTTGAAGAGGACGGTGACTGCGTCGGCCATGCCCATCGGCATACCGGGGTGGCCGGAATTTGCCTTCTCAACGGCATCCATGGCGAGAAACCGGATGGCGTCGCCCATGTTGCGTTCCGATGCGGCGGCACGGGGTTCGATCTGCTGCGAAACATTCATGGTGGTCTCCTCACGACATGCGGTGTTTGCGTTCGAGCAGTTTGTGGATGAGCGGCGTGAAAATCAGCTGCATGGCGAGATCGAGCTTGTCGCCCGGCACCACGATGGAATTGGCACGCGACATGTAGCTGTTGTGCAGCATCGACAGCAGGTAGGGAAAATCGATGCTGCGCGGATTGGCAAAGCGGATGACCAGGATGGATTCGGCCGGCGTCGGTATCCAGCGCGCAATGAAGGGATTGGACGTGTCGACGATCGGCACGCGCTGGAAATTGATGTCGGTCAGGGAAAACTGCGGGCAGATGTAGTGTACGTAGTCCGGCATGCGCCGAAGGATGGTGTCCGTCACGGCCTCGGCGGAGTAACCGCGCGTCGCCTTGTCTCGATGGATCTTCTGAATCCATTCGAGGTTGACCACCGGAACGACGCCGATCTTCAGGTCGCAGTGTTGGGCAAGATTGACCGTGTCGGTGACGGCGCAGCCATGCAATCCCTCGTAAAACAGCAGATCGCTGTCGCCAAACTCCTCCCAGTTCGTGAATGTGCCGGGTTCCGCACTGTATTTCGCAGCCTCGGCGTCGTCATGCACGTAGTGACGGGTGCGGCCGACGCCGCGCCTGCCATATTCGGCAAAGACGCTCTCGAGAATCTCCAGTTCGTTCGCCTCGGCGGAGAAATGGGTAAAGTCGACGCCTCTGGCCTTCTCGTCGGCGATCTTGCGGCGCATGCTTTCCCGGTCGTAGCGGTGGAAGGCATCGCCTTCGATGAACGATGCCGAAACGTTCTCGCGCTTGAAGATCTTCTCGAACGTGTCCTTGACGGTGGTCGTGCCGGCGCCGGACGAGCCGGTGATCGATATGATTGGGTGTCTCGCTGACATGCGGCTCTCCTCAGGCCCGAAACAGACCGCGCTTGCCGAAGAGCGGTGCGCGTTCGCCGATCATGTTGGGGTCGACGTGATAGCGGGCGATGCGCTCCACCTCGCGACGCGAACCGAAAATCAGCGGTACGCGCTGGTGCAGGTTTTCCGGGACGAGATCGAGAATGCGCGTGACCGACGTCGTGGCTGCGCCGCCGGCGTTCTCGACGATGAAGGCGATGGGGTTGGCCTCGTAGACCTGCCGCAGCCGGCCATGGCTGTAGCCTTTTCGGCCGTCTGCGGGATACAGGAAGATCCCGCCGCGAACGAGAATCCGATAGGTATCGGCAACCAGCGAGGCGATCCATCGCATGTTGAAGTCCCGCTCGCGCGGCCCCTCTGCACCGGCGAGGCAGTCGTCGACATAGAGCCGGACCGCTTCTTCCCAGTGTCGGTAGTTCGACATGTTGATCGCGAATTCGCTGGTGCGCTCGGCGATGTTGACCGACTTGTATCCCTGTACGAAGCAGCCGAGCCGACTGGAGAAGATGAAGATCTCCGTGCCCTTTCCGAGCGACAGTACCAGCGCGGTTTGCGGTCCGTAGAGGAAGAAGCCTGCCGCCAGCTGTCGGTTTCCGGCTTGCAGAAAGGACTGCATGAGATCCGAGTCCGGTCCTTTGACGGCGGGCAGCACGGAGAAAATCGTACCGACGGAGACGTTGGTGTCGATGTTGGAAGAGCCGTCGAGCGGATCGATCGCAACCGCAAGGCGCGCATTCGGATCGAGCAGTACGGGGTTGTCCAGTTCTTCCGAGGCGTAGCATGCGACCGGCGCGCCCTGCAGACATGACAGGAAAAGGCCGTCGCACACGACGTCGAGATCCTTCTGCAGGTCGCCGTCGCTATTGCTGCCGCCACGGGTGCCGTTGAACGCCGTTCCGAGCGCGCCCTGGTTGACGAGTTTGCGGACGTCGAGGGCGGCTGTCGCCAACCGTTGTACTACTGCGGCCACTTCCCGGGCGATATCGTCGCCAGTGGCCACGCGTGAGGCAAGATAGGCCTCGAGAGTCGCGCCGGACATGATGTCTCCTCCCAGATGTCCGGTGCAGGATGGCGCAATCCGGGAGTTTGTAAAATTTATTAGATTGACTTCAGAAGTTAGAATTTCTTACTTTCGTTCATGCGCAACGTGACACTTCGCCAACTTCGCACCGTCCAGACCGTTTGCCGGCTGGGGAAGATCAATCTTGCTGCCGAGGCTTTGGGTCTGACGGGCCCGGCGCTCACGCTGCAGATCCAGCAGCTGGAACGGGACGCCAATGTCCCGTTGTTCGACAGGACGCGCGGCGGCATGGTTCCGACGGCGTTCGGTCTTGCTTTCCTTGAGGCGGCGCGGGCGGTTGAGGAGAGCCTCACCAGCCTCGAGGACTCGATCAGTGCCATCAAGGGGCTCAGAACCGGGCGATTGCGCCTTGGCGTCGTATCGACCGGAAAATATTTCGCGCCGCAACTGATTGCCGCCTTCCGCGATCAGCTCCCCGCCATCGAGATCAATCTCTTTATCGGCAACCGAGCCGAAGTCATCGCCAAATTGAGAGACCATGAGATCGATGTTGCGCTGATGGGACGGCCGCCGCGCGACTTCGAGGTGCGCGCAGAGGTGTTCGGCGACCATCCGCTGGTCTTCATCGCCCCCGCCGGACACCCGCTCGCAGGTTTGCTGGAAATTTCGCGGGAGCGGATTGCGCAGGAACAGTTTCTCGTGCGGGAAAGGGGTTCGGGGACGCGTATCTCGCTTGAGATCTTCCTGAGTGACACGCCGCACAAGCTCGAGGAGTTGGGCACAGAGATCGCTTCGAACGAGACGATCAAGCAGGCGGTCATCGCCGGTCTTGGGATTGCCTTCATCTCCGCCCATACCATCGAGCAGGAGGTGAAGCTCGGCCGGCTCGTCATTCTCGATGTCGTCGATACGCCGATCCGCCGGCAATGGTTCAGCGTGTCGCGCCTGGACCGTGCCACAACTCCGGCAATGCAGGCTTTCGAGCGGTTTCTGCTTGCGACGGGCGCGCGATATCTGCCGGTGGTAAGCAAGCCCTATCCCGCCAACGCCTTCGGTTAGGGCGAAGAAGGAATCTGCTCTGCGGCTACGGGCGTTCGGGAGGAAGATGCGGTTATTTGGCCCCCGTGGCCGCATCCGCTCGACTGGTTTCGAGCGGAAAGTGCGATGTCGATAGACACCTAGGTCTTAATTGCCGGGCCTAAAGCGGTTTGCTACCCTTCAAGGGAGGCTGCGTAATGCCGTAGTCACGCGAACCCGATTTGCCAACCCCCGGCGACGGCGCCGCCGGGTCTTGCCGGAGCGGGAGAAAGCCGTTCCGGCCTTTCACCCAAGCAGCGCTCTTTGCGAGCAAAGCTTGTTTCGTGTTCGATCCAGATGCAAGGGCGCCTGCAAATGCGGGAGCGAGCACACCAATCGGACGAATGGAGGAAACATGTCCTGGCATAAACCAAAATTCATCGAAGTCAGCTGCGCGATGGAAATCACCCGCTACGCTCCTGCGGACGGAGATGAGCCCATCCTCTTCTGACGCTCCGCCGCACGATGGTCGGCTCACAACGCGTCTCGGGATAGACCAGTGAATGAAGCGTCCGATCTTCGTCTTATCGTCTTGGGGGCCGCCGCCGGCGGCGGTCTCCCGCAATGGAATTGCGGCTGTTTGAATTGCACGCTGGCGCGCGATCCTGCCTCCGCCGTCAGGTCGCAGACCCAATCGTCGCTGGCCGTCAGCCTCGACGGCGAGGCCTGGGCCGTCTTCAACGCCTCTCCCGACATCCGCCAGCAGATTCAGAACAATCGACCCCTGCAGCCGCGCCGGCTGCGTCACACCCCGATCAAAAGCGTGGTGCTGACCAATGGTGACATCGATCACCTGGCGGGATTGCTCGACCTCAGGGAAAAACAGGCCTTCGCCGTTTTCGCAACCGGCGCAGTCAGCCGGATCCTTGCCGACAATTCGATCTTCGGCGTTCTCGATCAGGACCTGGTTTCGCGAAACAACATCGCCATCGAGGAACCGTTCTCTCCGCTGCCCGGTCTCGAGGCGCGGCTCTTCGCGGTGCCCGGCAAGGTTCCGCTTTTCCTCGAAGGCGGCGAACCGGATCTGAACATCGAGGGCGAAAACACGGTCGGAATCGAGCTCAGGGCCGGCAGCAGGCGCGTCTACTACATTCCGGGCTGCGGCATGCTGACCGACGGCCTTGCAGCGCGCCTGCGCGATGCCGACGCATTGTTCTTCGACGGCACGCTTTTCAATGACGACGAGATGATCGCCACCGGTACGGGGCGCAAGACCGGCCGCCGCATGGGCCACATGCCGATTGCCGGCGAAGGCGGCAGCCTCGACGCACTCGCTGCCTTGAACATTCGCCGAAAGGTCTATGTCCACATCAACAACACGAATCCGATCTGGCGGCCCGGCTCCGAGCGCGCCTACGTCGAAAGCCGCGGCTTCGACGTCGGGTTCGACGGCATGGAGGTCCAGCTTTGACGACGGCAACCGACAAGCAAGCGTTTCACGCCCGCCTACTGGAAATCGGCAAGGAACGCTATCACGACAAGCACCCCTTCCACGTCATGCTCCACGGTGGCCACTCGACGATGACGCAGGTGCGGGCCTGGGTCATCAATCGCTACTACTATCAGAGCCGAATTCCGATGAAGGACGCTGCGTTTCTGTCGCGTTGCGAGGACCCGCAAATGCGTCGGGCCTGGCGCTCGCGCATCGAAGATCATGACGGCGGCGTCAACGAGGGCGGTGGCATCCGCCGTTGGCTGCGTCTCGCCGAAGCGGTCGGACTCGATCCCGCCTATGTCGCCTCGACAAAGGGGGTCCTGCCTGCGACCCGGTTTGCCGTCGACGCCTATGTGTCGTTCGTGCGCGAGAAGCCGCTGCTCGAGGCGGTGGCCTCCTCGCTGACCGAGCTTTTCGCGCCCAAGATCCATTCGGAGCGCATCGCCGGGCTTCTCGAGCACTATGCGTTCGCCGACGACGCGGCGCTTGCCTATTTCCGCCAACGGCTCAACGAGGCGCCGCAGGACGTGGCATTCGGGCTTGCCTATGTCCTCGACCACGCCGACACGCAGGAAAAACAGGATGCCGCCGCCGCGGCACTTACCTTCAAGACGGATGTGCTGTGGTCGCAGCTCGATGCGCTCTATTCGGCCTATGTCGCACCCGGCCGCATTCCGCCGGGAGGCTGGGACGGGCGGGAAGGCGTCATCGGGGAAACTGTCTCGACGGAGGCCGCCGAATGACCGCCGATGCGCCGGTGATTTCAGGTTCCAGCGTCGTCAAGCTGGCGCGCGGGGTACGGCTGCGCGAAGACCGGGTGCGCGGCCAGATGGTCCTGCTGGCGCCGGAGCGTGCCATGGCTCTGGACGAGATCGCCGTTGCCATCGTGCAAGCGCTTGATGGCAAGCGGAGCCTCGATCGGATTGCTGACGACTTTGCCGCCCGGTTCGAGGCCCCCGTCGCGCAGATTGCCAGCGACGTGAAGGCTTTCGTCCACGAGCTTGCCGTCCGCCGCATGCTGGAGATCGTCGAATGAAGCGTGGCGCCGCCCTTGCAAATGGTATCGTGCGCGAGGTTTCGCGCGTGCCTCCTCCGATGGCGATGCTCGCGGAGCTGACGCATCGATGTCCGCTCGCCTGCCCCTATTGCTCCAACCCGGTGGCGTTGACGCGGGCAAAGGATGAACTTTCGACCGGGGAATGGATAAACGTCTTCGAGCAGGCGGCCGACCTCGGCGTGCTGCATCTGCATTTGTCGGGCGGCGAGCCGGCGGCACGCCGGGACCTCGTCGAGCTGACGCGGGCGGCGGTATCCCTCGGGCTCTATACCAATCTGATCACGTCGGGCGTGGGTTTGACCGAAGCCAGAATCAGCAGCCTGGCCGATGTCGGGCTCGACCATGTCCAGCTCTCGATCCAGGGCGTTTCGCCCGAAAGCGCCGACCGGATCGGCGGCTACAACGGCGGACATGAAAGAAAGATCGCGGTCGCGGGCTGGGTGGCGGATGCCGGGATCCCGCTGACGCTCAATGCCGTCTGCCACAGGCAGAACATGGGCGAGATCGAGGCCATGATCGAACTGGCGATACGGCTGAAGGCGCGCCGTATCGAAGTCGCAACGGTGCAGTTTCACGGCTGGGCCGAGCGCAACAAGGCGGCGCTCATGCCGACGCGCGAACAGGTCGAACAGGCGACGCAAACGGTCGCGGCGGCGCGCGAAAGATATCAGGGCATCTTGGTGATCGACTATGTGCCGGCCGACTATTACTCCAGCTATCCAAAGGCCTGCATGGGCGGTTGGGGCCGTGTCGGCCTGAACGTCACACCTTCGGGGCGCGTGCTTCCGTGCCATGCCGCGGAAACGATCCCGAGCCTGTCTTTCGAGAATGTGCGCGAAGCCGCGCTCGCCACGATCTGGTACGAAAGTGACGCGTTCAACGCCTATCGCGGCGAGGACTGGATGCCGGACCTGTGCCGGAGTTGCGAGCGCAAGAAGGTGGACTTCGGCGGCTGCCGTTGCCAGGCGATGGCGCTTGCCGGCGACGCCAGCGCAACCGATCCGGTTTGCATCCGCTCGCCGCTTCGCGATCGCCTGACGCGCGAAGCGGATAAGCTTTCGACTACGCCATCGGCGACGTTGACCTATCGCGGCCGTTAAATGCTCTTGGGTCTCCCGCCTTTGGGCGATTGATCCGGTCCGGCAAGCCATACAAAGAGGACAGCTCCACAAGCAACGTGCCAGCGTCCTTTGCGCGTCTGATAAGACGCGCGGTGCTGTAGGAGATCACTTCGCCGTGAGGCTTCGGCTCCGGCTTGAAACAAGAATGAGCCGCACCAGTTCCCCAGCAAATTCAGCTTGTATTCGGAGGGTGCCGATGGACCTCTTTTCCCGTAAAGCCGGATTTCTCGCGCTCGCGTCGGTCGCCATGCTCGCCTCCGGCCTCGCCCTTGGCCCGGCGCGAGCCGAACTGCTCGCCCGCGTTCCCGCCGCGCGCGAAATGGCAGTCTGCGGCGACATGTTGTTTGTCGGAACGAAAGGTTCCTCGGTCTATGCCGTGCCGTTGTCCGGCGGCCGCGCCCGGCGGGTTGCCTCCGGATTCTCCGCCGCGAACGGAGTCGCATGCTCCGGCGGTCGTTTGTTCGTCGCTTCGCGGGACAGCATAACGGCGTTCGATATCGGGCGTGGGGGTGCTCTCTCCGGCAGGCGCGATATTCGCCGAGACTTGCCGAATTCGGGAGCCCATAGCTTTCGCTATATCGCCGTTGGCCCTGATTCCCGGCTCTATGTCTCGTTCGGATCGCCTTGCAACATTTGCTCGCCGCGCGGCCTGCAGGGCACTATCGTCAGCATGAAGCAGGACGGGTCCGACCTTCGACGAGTCGCCTGGGGTGTGCGCAATTCGGTTGGCTTCGACTGGCGCGGCGGCACCATGTTCTTTACCGATAACGGCGCTGACGGAATGGGCGACGATGTTCCACCCGACGAGTTGAACGCGCTTCGGCCGGGCGGCTTTTACGGCTTTCCCTACTTCGGAGGCCGGGTCCGGCTCGAAGGGTTTGAGGACGCCCGGCCACCCGCTCGGCAGATTTCCCCGGCGTTCAACTTTCAGGCGCATGTCGCCGCCCTGGGGATCCATTTCTTCCGCAGCCTCGGCGGTGACGCTCTGGTCGCCCAGCACGGCAGTTGGGACAGGTCGGTTCCCGTCGGGTATCAGGTCGTGCGGGTGCGCTTCCAGGGCGGTCGCCCGGTCTCGGCGGCGACCTTTGTCCGAGATGTCGGGCGCCCGGTGGACGTCAAGGAAGCGCCGGACGGTTCCGTCCTCGTATCCGACGACGCCGGAGGCGCGATTCACATATTCAGGCGATGACGCCCCGATGATGCCTTCAGGACTCGTTGGCGGCTTGGTTGGTATGAGCGCTTCGAGATAGCCGGGTCCAGGAGCGCGGACCGCGGGCTTGCCCTATCGCCACATGCCACGCATGCGGGCTCCAACATCGACCCGGACCTTTCGTGCTTCTCGCTCGCCGGGAGCCGACGGTTTGGCGACCGGCCAGGCGGAGCATTCGAAGAACTGCAAAAGCGTTGCCGGAATGAAGCGGCTTCTCGACGCATAGACGTGGCGATCGCCCTGGGCATTCTGCCCATGCGTGAAAAACCGCTGCGGCGTGACAAGATGCAGGCTGTCCTTGGCGCGGGTCATCGCGACATAAAGGAGGCGTCGCTCCTCCTCGATCTCGGCCGTCGAGCCCACGCCGAGATCGGAGGGAATGCAGCCGTCGACGCAGTTCAAGACGAAGACCGACTTCCACTCCTGGCCCTTGGCCGAATGGATCGTCGACAGGATAAGATAGTCCTCGTCGAGAAGCGGCACGCCGGATTGATCACTGGTCGCATCCGGTGGATCGAGGGTGAGTTCGGTCAGGAACCGTTCCCGCGATGGATAACCGCCTGCAATCTGCTCGAGCTGCAGGAGATCGGCCATGCGCACCTCCGCATCCTCATGAATGCGATTGAGGTGCGGTTCGTACCAGTTGCGCGCTTCACCGATTTCGGCCGGCCATGCGGTCTTTCTGCTGCGCATGCGCTGGAGCATGTCGACAAAGGTAACCCAGTCATCTCCCGAGCGCGGCGGAGCGGGAATTTCGGCGAGCGCCGTCAAGGGTTCGGGGTCGGCGGCCATTGCATCGAGCACCCGGCCCGCCGTCTGCGGACCGACGCCGGGCAAGAGTTGCATCAGCCGGAAGCCGGCCACGCGATCGCGGGGGTTCTGGGCAAAGCGCAGGACCGCCAGCAAGTCCTTCACATGCGCGCTGTCGAGGAATTTGAGGCCGCCGAACTTGACGAAGGGGATGTTGCGCCGGGTAAGCTCCACCTCCAGGGCGCCGCTGTGATGCGAGGTGCGGAACAGAACCGCCTGCTGTTTCAAGAGCGTGCCGCTTTCGCGATTTTCCAGTACCTGCTCGACGATATAGTTGGCCTGGTCGGCTTCATCGCGAACCGTCACCAGCCGTGGCCGCTCGGCGGACTGGCGCTCGGTCCAGAGATTCTTCGTAAAACGTTCGCGGGCGAGTTCGATGACACTGTTGGCGGCAGTCAGGATCGGTTGCGTCGAGCGGTAGTTCCGGTCAAGCGTGATGATGTCGGCCGCCGGAGAGAAGGTTTGTGGAAAATCGAGAATATTGCGTACGGTCGCGGCACGGAAGGAGTAGATCGATTGTGCATCGTCGCCGACGACGGTCAGGCCGTGGCCATTCGGTTTGAGTGCCGTCAGGATCGTCGCCTGCAAGCGGTTCGTGTCCTGATACTCGTCGACGAACACATGGTCGAAGCGATTGCCGATTTCTTCGGCAATCACAGGCTCGCTTACCATCTGCGCCCAGTAGAGCAGGAGGTCGTCGTAATCGAGGACGTTCTGCGCCTGCTTGGCCTCGACATAGGAAGCGAAGAGTTCGCGCAACTGTTTTTCCCATGCCATGCACCACGGAAAGGAGCCGCGCAGCACCGCATCGAGCGTCTGCTCCGAGTTCACTGTGCGCGAATAGATTGCAAGGCAGGTGCCTTTCGACGGAAAGCGGCTTTCCGTCTTGGAAAACCCAAGCTCGTGCCGGACGAGGTTCATCAGGTCGGCTGAGTCTTCCCTGTCATGGATGGTGAAGTCCGGATCGATGCCGATCTCCGGGGCATGATCGCGCAGCAATCTCGCCCCGATCCCGTGAAACGTGCCTGCCCAGGCGAGTGCGTCAGCAACGATGGCGGCCCTCTCGCCAAGTACCTGCCGACAGATGCGCTCCACCCGCCGGCTCATCTCGGCTGCCGCGCGTCGGGAAAATGTCATCAGGAGAACCCGGCGCGGATCAGCGCCATTGACGATCAGATGGGCGACGCGGTGCGCCAGCGTGTTGGTTTTGCCGGAACCGGCACCGGCGATGATCAGGAGCGGTCCACCAATTTTTCCGTCTGGCAGGCCAACGCCATGCTCGACCGCATTGCGCTGCTGATCGTTCAGTTTCTCAAGATACGCCGCGCTCATCGTCCCCCGCTTTTATCGCGCCGATTTTCACCGGCGTATCCCTACCATCCCTTCAATAGCGCATTCGACCGTTCCTCCTGAAGGAGCCTCCCTCCGGTTGACCGATTCGCGACGCAAACGGGAACGAATAATGAACCTAACAGCCGATCCGGCCGTTGCAAAGCCAAGCGGGCGCCGTTTCAGCGGACAAAATCCATACGCCGCCTTTCGCGATCACGGGGCATGTTCCACAGGGCGGGGTGGCCGATCGCGGCGGTATGGTCTATGGAAGGTCACGCGAGCCCGCGGCCAAGACCGTCTTGCCGCGACGCTTGGCACAGCATGCAATTCATCCCTCTGGTTGGATAACGGGAATGCACTCACGTGGCATGGTCGAGAGGATGCGGTTCGGGCAGTCGCTGATCAGGTGGCGGGTCGATGGCCTCTCGGCCTATGTTTTCGCAGCTGCGGTCGTCATCGGTCTTCTTGCGTTGAGATTGGCGCTACGGGAACTCGTCGGCGACACCGTTACTCTCTCTTCGTTCATTCCCGCACTCCTCCTCGTCGCAATGATCGGCGGCCTGAAACCGATAGCCTTCGCGCTCGGGCTGTCGCTACTTGCTGCAATATCGGTACAGTGGATCGAGAATGCGCCCGGGCCGAGCGTTGGCGAAATAGTCGTCTTCGCGTCGACAGTGCTCCTGATCGTGGCTCTCGGGGAATTGATCCAGGCTGCAAGACGCGCCATCGACCGGACGGAAGCTGCCGTACAGGCCCGCGATGCGCACCTCAGATCGATATTGGATACGGTTCCGGACGCCACCGTGGTCAGTTCCACGAATGGCACCGTTGTATCCTTCAACGCCGCCGCCGTTCGGCAGTTCGGATATGTCGAAGAAGAGGTCATTGGTCAGAACCTGCGCATATTGATGCCGGAACCCTACCGTCATGAGCACGACGGATATATGCAGCGGTACCTGAGTACCGGCGAGAAGCGCATCATCGGAATCGACCGGGTCGTCGTCGGGCGGCGGAAGGACGGATCGACGTTTCCGATGAAGCTTGCAGTCGGGGAGATGAAATCAGGCGGAGAACGGTTCTTCACCGGCTTCATCAGGGACTTGACGGAGCGGGAAGAGTCGGCCGCGCGGCTTGAACAGATCCAGGCTGAACTGGCGAGACTGGCCCGTCTTAACGAGATGGGTGAAATGGCATCGACGCTTGCGCACGAGCTGAACCAACCGCTGTCGGCGATCGCAAACTACGCCCATGGCTGCACAAGGCTCTTGCGTGACATGGATGCCAATGTGGCAACGAGGATGCGTGGCGCGCTGGAAGAGATCGCTGGCCAATCCCTGCGCGCTGGTCAGATCATCAAACACCTCCGGGAATTCGTCACGAAAGGCGAAACGGAAAAGGCACCCGAAGACATCCGCAAGCTGGTGGAGGAAGCCGGCGCGCTGGCTCTGGTAGGCTCCCGCGAGAGCGGCGTCAGAACGGTATTCGAATATGTGCCCGGTGCCGAAATGGTGATGGTCGATCGCATCCAGGTGCAACAGGTGCTCATCAATCTGATGCGCAACGGGATCGAGGCGATGCGCCACGTCGAGCACCGTGAACTTACAGTTCGAACGTTGCCGGCGGATCCGGGCGAGATTGCCGTCGTCGTGGAAGACACGGGCGGGGGCATTCCTGAGGAAATTGCCGGCCAGCTTTTCAGGCCGTTCGTCACGACAAAGGCAAGTGGAATGGGCATAGGCCTTTCGATCTCGAAACGCATTGTCGAAGCGCATGGCGGTGAAATGACCGTCTCGAAAAATGCCGCCGGAGGGGCTACTTTCCGGTTCACGCTTCCCGCCTATGTGGAAGAACGGATCAATGGAAATGACTGATTACACCGTTCATATTGTCGACGATGAAGAGCCGGTCAGGAAGTCGCTCGCGTTCATGCTGACGATGAACGGCTATGCTGTAAAAATTCATCAATCTGCTGCCTCCTTTCTTTCATTCGCACCGAATGTCCGCAACGGAATTCTCGTAACTGACCTCAGAATGCCGGAGATGTCCGGCGTCGATCTCATCCGCCGTCTCGGAGATCTGAAAATAAGGATACCGTCCATCGTGATCTCCGGACACGGCGATGTTCCGATGGCGGTCGAGGCGATGAAAGCGGGAGCATTGGACTTTATCGAAAAACCCTTCGAAGACTCGGTGATCATCGAGGCGATCGAAAGGGCATCCGAACAGCTGAGCGTTCCGGAAGCTGACGTCGATGAAATCCGCGATATTCAGGAACGCCTTCACACGCTGAGCGAGAGGGAGCGCCAGGTGCTCTCCGCGGTGGTGGCAGGCTTGCCGAACAAATCGATCGCCTATGACCTGGACATCAGTCCCCGCACGGTCGAGGTGCACCGCGCCAACGTCATGGGCAAGATGAAGGCAAAGAGCCTTCCGCACCTCGTTCGTATGGCGCTCGCGGCGGGCTTCGGGCCCTCTTAATCTTGCAGTCTTGATCTCGCGCAATGCGCGGCCTGCTCGCGGCCTTTAAATGGCGGCTCATCGGCGGGCATGTGCACGCCAGTTTGCGCGGGACTGTAAGTTGTTGGCTGACAGAAGCATTGTCGTCGTTGCACCGGACCAGGGTCTCCGGCGGTCCCTGGCGTTCGCGCTCGAGGTCGAAGGATATTCGGCCGAGTCATACGACGCCTTGTGGAAGGCCGAGGGTTCGTCGAGGGCTTCGCTTTGCACGATCGTCGATGACGAAATATTGAAATCCGAGGCGCAGGCCGCGCAAGCCCTGCAGCGTCTAGGAGGACGCGTCATCCTGCTCGTCGATGGAATGTCGCCACTTCAAGAGCATGACGGCACCATCATCTTGACGAAGCCGATCAGCGGCTCTGATCTTCTGGGCGTTGTGAACAGCCTAGCCGCGATTGCGAAATAGTCGGGCGGGCAGAAGCGGCGTACTCCGTCCCTACGTACCCGGCCTAAGTAGATTCCCTTAGTGATCTAACCGAATTTATCGCCGATGCCCGAATTGGCAATCTCCCTCCGAAACGATCAGGGGGACAAGAGATGTACGCCGCTTCCCAACCTACAGAACAGAGCTTTCCGCAATCCGACAGCATCGCAACCGCCGGGATTCCTGGACCCCATCTTGTTGCGACTTACAGGTCCGGCCAAGAGATCTACGCCGAGGGCGACGCGGTTGAAAAATGCTACCAGGTCGCCACCGGAGCGGTGCGGGTATACCGCCTGCTCTCGGACGGTCGGCGACAGGTCGTATCCTTTCACCTCGCAGGGGAAATGTTCGGCTTCGACGCGGGCGCAACTCGTCGCTTTTTTGCCGAGGCGATCACAGAAACAAGATTGGCGGTTTTCGGCCGGCGTCCGATGCAGGAGCATTCGCGGGAGCTTCTCGCTCTTGCCTTGGCCGGCATGGCGCGCGCCCAGGAGCACCTTCTGGTAATCGGCAGGCAATGTGCGGTGGAACGTATCGCCGCATTCCTACTGGACCTGTCAAACCGTCAGGGGGGCATCCGGCAATTGAGATTGCCGATGTCGCGGCAAGACATCGCCGACTATCTCGGCCTCACGATCGAGACGGTATCGCGGGTCATGACCAAACTGAAAGATCGCAGTGTCATAGCGCTGCGCGACGCAAGAACCGTCGATATCGAGAGGCCGGATGCGCTTCGTTCGCTTTGCAACTGATCCATGCGATCCCGGTGGTCACTCGAGACGCTCGGTCGTCGAGCCCGAAAAGCTTGCAGCTGTTTGCGTGAGGACAAAGACGGGCAGGCTCAACTTCTGCACAAGCGAATTAGATGCCGCGATCATGGACGCAAGAACCGGCTCCATCGCCTTGATGGCCTTGAAGTGATTCCGGCAAGCAACACCTGTCAAGGAACGGATCATGACCGGAATAAGCCTCGACGACACAGTCGCGACGATCGCAGCAGAGTTGCCTGGAGCGGCGGAACTCTTCCGCCGTCATGACATCAGCTTCTGTTGCGGCGGCAACGTGCGGCTCTCGGAAGCCGCCGTAAAAGCCGGCCTCGCTCCATCGGAGCTTCTTTCGGAACTGGAGGCTCTCGTAAAGGCGGCAGGACGAGATGCACCCGAAGAGACATCGGACCTCATCGGCCATATCCTCGACAGATATCACCAAACGCACCGCGCGGAGCTCACCTGGCTGATCCCGCTCGCCCAGAAGGTGGAGCGGGTGCACGGCGGGCACCCGTCGGCACCGATCGGCCTTTCCCAGGTCCTGGAGCGTCTGCGCGACGAACTCGAGAGCCACATGATGAAGGAAGAGCAGATCCTTTTCCCGACCATGCAAAGTGGCGGCGGCGTGGGGATCGCGCATCCGATCGCGAAGATGCGGCGTGAGCACGAGGAGGAGGTGGAGCACCTACGGACCATCGAGCACGTAACCCATGGGCTTTCGCTGCCACCGGGTGCCTGCGCCTCGTGGACTGCGCTTTATACGGGTTTGCGCAAGTTCGCCGACGATCTGGTGACGCACGTGCATCTGGAGAACGCCGTGCTGTTTCCGCGCTTCGAACCTCAATCCCGGGCGGCCGGTTGACACAAGCCATTTCTGGTTTGCGATCTATCTGGCAGGCGCCATACCGGCCCCTGTTTCTGCTCGCCGGGCTGTGGGCGCTTGTCGCTCCAATCGTCTGGTTTCTCCCGGAAGACATCGCGCCGGACAGGGGCGCGTGGCACAGCCGCGAGCTTTCGTTCGGCATGGCTGGCGCTGCGGCGGGCGGCTATCTCCTGACAGCGCTGCCAGCCTGGACGAAGAAGGGCCCGGTTCCGCCCGGCGTCACCATCGTCGCCTCCTGTCTTTGGTGCGTCGCCCGTTTGACGGCGGCGCTCCCGGAGCGTTTGCCGTTCGTCGCAGAAGCAATCGGGGCATCCGCCTATTTCGCGTTCCTCACTGCGGTATTGGCGCACGGTGTCGTTTCCTCAGGAGCCTGGCATCGCCTCTGGGCGCCGCTCGGCACGGCCGCGCTTGGCATGAATGCCGTGCTCTCCCTCTGTGATGGTCTCAGTCCTGCGAGCCGTGCACCGCTGCTTTATGTCATCTTGATCACCTTGATCGGTGGCCGCGCCACGTCTGCTTTCACACGCCGGTGGCTAGGCGCCCGGCATCTCCACCATCGCGATCGGCCGACGCTTTCGTACTTGGCGATCGCGGCCATTCTCGTCGCCGCTTACTTCAGCGGTACCCGTCAGCAGATATCATCGGGTCTCCTGATGACGTTTTCGGGCACTTTGCTGCTAATGCAAATGAAGGAGTGGCAAAGCCTCAGGACCTGGCGCTATCCGGCCTTGTTCATCCTGCACATCGCCTTCGCCTGGACCCCGGCGGCGCTCGTTCTAAGCGGCCTTGCAGCCATTTTCCCCGGCTGGATCCCGTCCACCGCAGCCCTGCATGCACTGACCATGGGCGCGATGGGGACGATGATGGCCGCCTTCATGATGCGGTCGGCCATGGCTCGCGATGGAGAGACCCTTGTCCTCAATCGGACCATGGCCTGTGCCTTCTCGCTCATATCTCTCTCAGCGCTGCTGCGTATTCTCGGGGGCTGGATGAGCGGGACGTATCTCGATCCTGTTGTCGCTGCCGCGATCTGCTGGATGACGGCCTGGGCGCTTTTCTTGGCTTGCTATTTGCCGGCGATAAGCGGACCTGTTCCCAAGCCTGTGTTCAGTGCCGCAATCGGCAGTGAGGTTGTGCGCAGCAGGGGGATCACGACCTCTGGAGGCGAGGCGATGATAGCGGTAAACCAGGTTCGCAAGGAAGCAAGCCATGTACGTAGAGCGATATCAAAATGGGGACTTTATCTTGGACTCGGCCGAACTTGCCGATCGTTTCGGTCTCTCCAAGGACGACTTGCGCCGGAACTTCAGGAAGGGTCTGGTGACGAGCATGGTCGAGCGCGGTGAGGGCGAGGATGCGGGCACCTGCCGCTTGAGCGTGAAGCTTGGAAATCGCATATGGCGCGCAATCCTGAACAGCGAAGATCGGGTTGTAAGCGAAGAAATGACTTTTCGACGCCCAGATCGATAAGGTCGGATTTGCGTGAGAGCCCTGTGACGAAAGCTTCCTTCGCACGGCGTGAAACCAGGTTCCACGACACCGAATTGATCACACTTCTGCCTGCCTTCAGCGGGCCTCGCCTTCATCCATGACCTGAGGCGTGTAGACGGCCGTCTGTGTTCCTTCGTCCAGGAGCGCGCCGCCAATCGCCAAGTAGGTGAAGATGGCGCATATCGCGAGGAGTAAGACGCCGATCAGGAAGGTGGGTGCCGCACGTCCTTCGGGAGCATTGTAGTCGTCTCGGTCGAACATTTTTCTCTCCCATTATCTTTAAAGGAGAACGTGTTCGTCCTTGACGAGTTCCCTTGCGGCCGGGATGGCGCTCCGATCGAAGGCCGTCAGGTTGCGGGACCGGGCCCCCCGGTGCGAGCTGTCGCGGTCCAACATGCGCTCAGGGCCGATCGGGAAGCTATCGTTCAAAGGGATTCGAGAGCAGGCGGACGAAATGGCGGGCTTTGAAGCGCGCTCCTGACGTATTTCCTAACGGAAAAAGCCCCGCTCGGTGGCGGGGCAAGTGACGCATCCAGTTGGCTCATGGACGCGGGGAAGATGTAGCCCCGATGGGAAGCTACGCCGCGACGCTAACCCTGCGTCGCGCCGCACGGAAGGTCTGATTCCGCGATTCCGGTACGCCTTTGCAAATATACTGAGGCGTTTCGAGCGAATTACGCGGATGCGTGCTCTGGCGCTGCGCCGCTGCGGCCGTGCGGAACCGGGCGTATGCTCGCCGGTTTGATCGAAGCACAGGACGGGAAGCGAACGAGGAACTCATGGCCAGCAGCGAAAAGCTGGAGCCGCGACATCCGTGAACGCTGTCCGGGAATCCGAACAGTGGTGGCATGGCCGATCCGACGAGGAAAAGACGTCAATCTTCGCGTCCGGTGCCGGAGGCTTCGCCGGGCTGGAACGCCGGGCACGGACCGCCTCTCGACCGAACGTGAGAAGGAGTTCTTGGAAATGGGAACCAGCGATCGCAACGACGGCAGGATAGAGACGAAGGCCCTCATCGCCGCCGCCATCGATGAAGTCGAAAGACAGGCAGGCGAAAATCCCTTCAGGTTGCGTGTTCAGCGAACGGGCGACAAGCTCGCCATCAATGGAGAAATCGATATGGCCGCACTCGTGATGGTGGTCGTCGGATCGATGGTGGGCACCCCCTAGATCATTTCAACAGTGAACGCGAAAATTGCGCATGCCCGTCGGGAGAATGCGGTGCGGTAGTGACGCTCTGCAAAACAGTGGACCATCGTCGTTATCCGCGACCCGCCCGATCACGCGCGCTGACGCGCGGCAGAACCGATGTGCCGAAGGCTTCGATGAACTCGAGCTGATTGCGGCCGACGTTGTGAAGGTAGATCTCGTCGAAGCCAGCCGCTATATCCTCTTCGATCCAGGCGACGTGCCGCGCAAGATCCGAGGATATTCTGACGTAGGCGTCGAGATCTTCGGGCCGGACGCTCCTCGTCGCGGTCTCGATGTCGCCGGGGGTCCGCAGCGTTTCCGACTGGAACGCGCTGATCGCATTGCTCCTCCATTGGTCAAACGCGTTCTGCCTCGCCTCGTCGTTGCTACGCGC
Source organism: Sinorhizobium sp. 7-81 (assembly GCF_030124405.1). Taxonomy (NCBI): domain Bacteria; kingdom Pseudomonadati; phylum Pseudomonadota; class Alphaproteobacteria; order Hyphomicrobiales; family Rhizobiaceae; genus Sinorhizobium; species Sinorhizobium sp. 7-81. The sequence continues at coordinate 38,544 of NZ_JASKLT010000006.1, forward strand.
ATACGAAATGTGCACCTGGAGATAGAGCGGCTTGCCGGCGCCGCCGCCGCGCCTGAAGGCCTCGACGATTGCGGCGAGCTTGTCTGGCGCCTGGTTGACGGTGATCAGGCCGTCCGCCCATTCTCCCGCCCATTCCGCAGTTTCACTCGTCAAGGCCGCGGCAATCAACGACGGTGCGTGATCGGGTAGGGTGTAAAGCCGCGCCTCGGATACGGCGATGGGTGCGTCCCGCGTGACCGTGCGCCCGGCCCAGAGCTCTCGAATGACGTCGACGGCCTCGCGGAGCCTGGCCTTTCGCTCCGCCTTGTCGGGCCAAACCCCGCCAACGACATGCTCGTTCAGGGCTTCGCCGCTGCCGAGCGCGAGCCAGGCGAGGCGTCGCGGAAACATCTGGGCGAGCGTCGCCCCGGCTTGGGCCGTTATCGCCGGGTGGTACCGCCAGCCGCAAGGAACGGTAACGAGACCGAGGGATCGCTGCGTTGCCTGAAGAGTTGCGCCAAGCCACGCCCAGGCGAAACCGCTTTGGCCCTGGCGCTCGCTCCAGGGCGCCAGATGGTCGGAGGACATGAGACAATCGAACCCCGCTTTTTCGGCCGCCTGCGCCCAGCTCAACAGGTCGCGGGGGTTGAATTGCTCATGAGACGCGTGATAGCCGATCTTCGCCATCTCAATCGTTCCTTCCCGAATGCAGCCATGTGTAGCCGAAGCGATCGAGGTCGATCGTCAGATGCTGCCCGGCAAGCTCGACCTCCTGATCGCTGAGGATATCGGTCAGCTTGGCGTCGATGGCACCAGGCAGTTCGAGTTCTGCCCGCCGCCGTTTGTCTGAGAGATTGTGCAGCGCCACGAGCAGTTCAGTGCCGTCGGAATAAGCCAGAGCGAACAGCGCGGCATCTCCCGCGGGCAGCAGAACCGGCCGGCCCTTATGAAAGAGATCGTGGCGTCGGCGCGCGAGGATCATCGTCTTGACACGGTTCAGAAGCGAATGCGGGTCGCTGCGCTGACGTTCGACATTGATCCGCTTGTAAGAGAATGGCCCTTGGGAGACAGTCGGCTGAACGAGGTTTGCATGCGCTGACGTGGAAAACCCGGCGTTTGCCTCGTCGCTCCACTGCATCGGAACGCGCACGGTCTCGCGGCCGGGCCGGAAAAGTCGTCGCCAAGACCGATTTCATCGCCGTAGACAAAAACCGGGACGCCCGGTGACGACAGAAGCAGGCTGAAGGCGAGTTCGATTCGCGCCTGCTCTCCTTTGAACATCGGCGCAAGGCGCCGCCTTATGCCTCGACCGTAGATCCTCATATCCTCATCGGGGGCAAACGCAGCGTAGGTTTCCTGCCGAACGGCCTCCGACTGGCGCGCCACATTGAGTTCGTCGAGGTTGCGGAGGAAGTTTGCCCAGCCGCAGTGGGGCGGCGGTTCCGGCGCAACCGAGAGCGCCTGGCAGATGACATCGGAACTCTGCCGCGCAAGACCCGCGAAAAAGGCGCCACTCAGGATGAAGTTGAACAGGAGGTCGAGCTTTCCCTCGCCGAAATATTCGCGAAGCTTTTCCGGCGCCAGGTCCGCTTCGCCCAACAGAAGTCCGCCAGGGCGTCTGGCGTCGACCAGCGCACGCATTTCCCGCAGAAAGCCATGGGGGTCCCGCGGGTCCGCGTGTTCGATACCCGTTTCGCCAATCACGAAAGGCGCGGCATCCACGCGAAATCCATCGACGCCCATCGAAAGCCAGTAGTCGACGACCCGGAGCATTTCGTCGCGCACCGCCGTATTGGCAATGTTCAGGTCCGGCTGGAAATGTCTGAATTTATGGAAGTAGTAGGCTTGGGCGAGTTCATCATAGCTCCAGACGCTGTCTTCCTCGCCGGGGAAAGCGGTTTTGTTGTCCGGATCGACGGGAGGCGGATTCTCGGACCAGACGTAGTAGTTGCGGTAGCGGGATCTGGGATCACGGCGTGCCGCCTGGAACCACGGATGCTCATTGGACGTGTGATTGGCGACGAGATCGATGATGACACGAATGCCCTGTTCGCCGGCCGTGTGCTGAAAGTCGAGGAAATCGTCGAGCGTGCCAAGAGGCGTGTCGATGGACAAATAGTCGCTGACATCATAGCCGTTGTCGGCGAAGGGGGACTTGAAAAACGGTAGGAGCCAGACGCAGTTGATGCCGAGCTCGTTTAAATAGGGTACCCGCTCTCTCAGGCCGACGAAGTCGCCAATTCCGTCGCCGTTGCCGTCGGCGAATCTGCGAACGTCGATGCCGTAGATCACGGAGCTCGCGAACCATGGTGCGTCTTTCATCGGGGTCTCCTTCGCGAAGAAGTCCGCGCCACATAAGCCGCGGTCGCCACCGCGCTGCGCGCTCGTGTGCCGCCGTCGAGGCGGGTGAACTGGACCACGACGGGCACATCCGCATCGATGACGGCGCCGAAGGCCTCGTCCAGCGGGAGTGCCTCGGGAAAGATCAGATCGTTGAAGCGGATGTGGCGGACCCGTCTTGGCGCGATCTCCAGTTCATAGGGCCCGACCGCCGGACGGTCCGCATAATGGATGTGCATGCGTATCCTCGCCGCGCTGTCAGAGCAGTTGAGCACGGCGAGCTCGTCGCGGCTGGTGAATTCGGGCTCGGGGCCGTTGCTTTCGAGAGGGATGTGTCCTCCGGCTATCGCCCATCGCTTTTTGCCGAATGCTTGCATGCATCCTCCTAACAGCCCAGAAGCCCGCGCAGGTAAGGCGTCAGAAAGCGCCCCTCGGGGTCCATCTCCTGTCGAAGGGCGAGGAAACGATCCCACATCGGGTAAAGAGCCCTGAGCTCGGGCGCCCGCAGGCTGTGCTTCTTCGCCCAATGTGGCCGGCCGCCGTGGTCACGCAGGATCGGTTCAAGATCGAGAAAGAAGTCCCAGTAGGGCAGGGACGCGTTCTGGTGAAGCGATATGCTTACGGAATCCCGCCCGTGCGCTTCGCTGAGCCATGTGTCGTCGCCCTTGATGTAGCGGTAGAGCAGGCGCCAGCCGACCGAACGGCGCCATCTTTCCTTGATCCGCCCGCGCAACGTCCTGAGGCAAGTCGGTCCCGCCTCCGCAGGGACGCAATACTCCATCTCCTCGAAACGGTATGGCAGATCACTGTGCTGCGGAATGACCTCGTGTGGGCTGCCGATTTCATCCTTGGCCAGCCGGGCGAAGGCGCTGTAATCCTTCTCCTCGCCGGGCGGGTTGATGCAACGGAGCTTCACCTCGTCGGAACGGGGGTACCAATAGAAATCGAAATTCCTGTTCTCTCGGGCAAGCCGCTCGAGTGCCTCCATGCAGGGCTCGAAGGCCAGACACCATTCCTGGCGGTGCAGGTCGTGCAGCGGGTCGAGCTGGAGCCTGGCCCAGGTAAGAATGCCGAGCGTCCCGAAGGAAACACGAAATGCCCGCAGAAAATCCGGCTCCTCTTCAACCCCGAATGTCCTGATCTCTCCTTTGGCCGTGACGAGGCGGCCGCCAACCAGCATCATCGACAGATTATAGAGTCCTCGGCCGGACCCATGCGTACCCGTTCCGATCGCGCCGCCGACGGTCTGGGTTGCCACGTCGCCGAAATTCGAGAGCGTCAAGCCGACGGCCTGCAGTTCCTTGCTCAATCGTGTGAGCTCAGAACCGCTGCCGACCGTGGCCAGATGGCGTCGCGCATCATGCTCGTGCAGACCGCGGATATGGTCGAGGGAAACGAGGATATCGTCCGTGACGAAAAGCCCGCTCGACGAATGGGCGGACCCGATCGGCCTTATGGTGCGGCCCTGCCTTGCGGCCGCACGCACGAGTGCCGTGACGTCCTCCTCGCTGCCGGGCACCTCCACGCGCGACGGCCGAAACCGCAGGCCGCCCGACCAGTTGTGAAAATCCTGGTCCAGGTTTTTTGAAGTGGCACTCCACGGTGTGTTTGGCATCCTATTCCTGGCAATAGGCGATGGTGCTCAAGAGAGCGTGATCAGGCCGGCGGGAGTCGAGCCGCGTCTGCTGCACGATGACCGGCGCGTCGGACTCGATGACGCAAGCATAGGGCGTATCTCGCGGCACACGTTCCGGATCATCGAGATCGTTGAAGCGCAGATGCACGGTTCGACGGGGCGCAATGGCAAGGCGATAGGGACCGGCCGGTTCCCTGTCGGAAAAGAACACTGTGATTTCGATATTGGCCGGAATTTCGCCGGCGTTCAGAATGCACGCGCTTTCATGCGAGACGAGCGCGGGGTCGTCGCTAGCGCTGGAGGAAGGAATATACCCGTCGGCGATTGCCCATCGCCTGCTGCCCATCGCCTGCATCATCCTCAATCCTTAATACAAACTTGTGTCGAAGCTCGCTCGAGGCCAGGCGGCTTCTACGGAATGCCCGGCAAGTCCGCCGTGTTCTCGTCCGGCGCCTGCTGCGCCCCCTGCGGGTTTTGATCGGCTGCGGCATTGCCCAGCGGAGAGTGCTTGAGATTTTCTTCGATCTTCTCGTGGCCCGGGGTTTCGGGCAGGGCGGCACGGAAATTGCGGGCGTAATCTTCCGGCATCTTCGGCGGCATCAGCGGCTCGTAGCGATCGACCAGCGCCTGAATGACCACCGGGCCTTCGACGGCGAACGCCTGGTCCATGATCTCGTCCAACCCGTCGAAAGACTGGATCGTGAAGCCGCGGGCACCCATAGCTTCAGCAGCGGCGGCGAAATCGATCGGAGGCAATTCGCAGGCGAATTGCGGATTGCCGAGAAACATCATCTGTTCCCAAGCGATCTGGTTCAACATGTCGTTTCGGATTACCAATAGTTTCAGAGGGATCCGGTGATGAATTGCCGTTGAGAGTTCTCCAAGCTGCATGGCGAAGCCGCCGTCGCCGACCACCGCATAGACCGGGCGGCCCGGCAACGCGATGCCCGCGGCGATCGCATAGGGCAGGGCCGAGGCCATCGAAGCGAGAGCGCCCGATACCGAGAACATGTGGTCTGCGCCCAGATCGATATGGCGAGCGGTGAGTTCGGTGTTTTGCCCGGAGTCGCACACGAGAACACCGTTTGCGGCGATGCGCTTGCCGAAGGCACCGACTACCGGCTGCGGCTTCAGGGGAGAGCTCTTGTCTTCTTCCATAGACTTCAGTTCCCGCCGCCAAACCTGAGTGGCCTCCTGGGCTCGCTCGAGGAACGATCGGTCCGCCTTCCGTTTGAGCCTCTTGTTGAGCATCCGCAGCGTCTCGTTTGCCTCGCCGACCAGGCCGACTTCCACCGGGTAACGCAGCCCGATGCGCTGCGGGTCGTGATCGATCTGGATACCGGCAGCGGCATTCGGCGCCGGATAGTATTCGATATAAGGGAAAGTCGAGCCGACGATCAGCAACGTATCGCATTGCTGCATGATGTCCTGCGATGGCGCCGTGCCGAGTATCCCGATGCCGCCGGTCGTGAGCGGATCGCCGTCAGGCAACACGGCCTTGCCCAGCAAAGCCTTCGCGACGGGCGCGCCAAGCAGGTCCGCCGTCTCGCGCAGTGCGTCTCTTGCCTCCAGGGCGCCGCGGCCTGCGAGGATTGCGACCTTCTTGCCTGCATTCAGAAGATCCGCCGCTCTTGAAAGATCGCTTTCGAGCGGGACGAGCCTACCGGCGAAATTGCGGCTCGGCATGTGTCCCGGGCGATTGCGGCGTGAGCGCCCGCCGTCGGCCATTCGCTCCTGTATATCGTTGGCGATCGAAAGATGCGCCACCCCACGTTTCGAGAGCGCCGACCGGCAGGCAAGGTTGGCGAGATTTTCCATATGCGCGGCGTCGTTGACCTGCGCATTGTAGACCGCGACGTTGTCGAAGACGCGGGTCAGATCGACGTCCTGCTGCGAAAAGGTCTCGATCAGGTCGTGATACTGCATGCCGGTGATTGCCAAAACCGGCATCTGGTCCAGCTTCGCGTCATAGAGCCCGGTCAAGAGGTTTGTGCCGCCGGGGCCCGACGTGGCGAGGCAAACACCGAGCCTGCCGGTGAATTTGGCATAGGCGCATGCCATGAAGGCGGCGGATTGCTCGTGGCGGACAGAAACGAAGCGGATGCGATCCTGCCGCCTTCTGAGCGCCTCCATGATGCCGTTGATGCCGTCTCCGGGCAGGCCGAACACGACGTCGACTTTCCATTCAATCAGTGTGTCGATGAGAATGTCGGCAGCGTTCGGCATTGTTTGCCCCTCCTCCGCTAGCAGCAAGCACGTGATTTTGCGGGTGTTCGGTTGAAGGTTCGGACCTTCTAATCTCGCCCCCACGGAAATGTTCCACCGGCAAGGCCTTGTCCCGCGGCAATGCCGGGGGAACAAATCGCGCTTGAAAAGTATTCATTTTCAGTCACCACGCACCGGGATGGAAAGATTGGTCTGGAAAAGCGTGTTTACCGGAAGCCCCGCCGGCAAATGGCGTGGGGCACGCCGACCGATCATCAAGGAAGACGAGAATGTCTGGCGCAGTGCGCCGGCGCGGCGACTGGCCTTCCTGATTGATGCAGCCGCCTATTATGCCTGTCTCGAGCGCACGCTCGGGCAGGCGGAAGAGCAGATCTGGATCACCGGATGGGACTTTGATCCGCGCATCAAATTGCGGCCGGCCGATCCGCATGCCGAGGCGCTCGGTACCATGCTTGAACGCCTCGCCGCGCAACGACCAAACCTCAAGATCCGCATTCTCGTATGGGCGATGGGGCCGATCTATTCGGGAAAGTCGCTGCGGCTGTTTCGCAAACAGAAATGGGCTTCGCATCAGCAGATCGAGCTTAGGTTTGCGAGCCATCGCGCGCTGCGCGGATCGCATCACCAGAAGCTCGTCTGCATCGACGACAGCATCGCCTTCGTTGGTGGCATCGACCTTACTGCCCGGCGCTGGGATCAGCCGGAGCACGCGGCCGAGAACAAGCTGCGTCGCGATCCGGACGGTCAACCCTACGATCCGGTGCACGATATCCAGGTCGTGTTCGAGGGTGAGGCAAGCCGCGCGATAGGGGACCTCTGCCGCGCCCGCTGGAAGTCGTCCGTCGGCGAAGAAGTGGAGGCTCCCTGTTCGAAGGCTGTGGCGTGGCCGACCCGCACGACGCCGGTCCTGGAGGATTGCCCGGTTGCAATCGCCCGCACCGAGCCTGCCTCCGACGAACGACGAGGGCGGCAAGAGGCGCTGCGGCTTACACTTGATGCCTTGCGCAGCGCACGCCGCCACATCTACATCGAGAGCCAATATTTCGCCTCGCGAAAAATAGGCCACGCGCTTTGTGAGCGACTGCGGGAGCCGGAGGGACCGGAAATAGTGGTCATCACCACGCACAGCTCGCACGGTTTCCTGGAACGCATCTTCATGGGTGGAAATCGCGACCGCCTCACTCGATTGCTGAAGCAGGCCGACCGTTACGGCAGGATGCGGGTCGGCTACCCTGTGGTGCCTACGGCCGACGGATCCGAACAGGAGGTGATGATCCATTCCAAGGTGGTGGCGATCGACGACCGATTTCTTCGGGTCGGTTCGTCCAACCTCAATCATCGTTCGGAAAGTCTCGACACGGAGTGCGACGTCGCCGTCGAAGCGGCCAGCGAGCAACACCGAGCCGCACTCGCCAGGATCCGCAACAGACTTCTGGCAGAACATCTCGACGTCGAAGCAAGTGAGGTCGAAGACACTTTACGAGAGACAAGCTCCCTGGTGGCCGTCTTCGACAGGCTGAACGCGCGCCGGCGCGGCATACGTCCCTTCGATGGTGTCGACGACGGCGGTGCGACCAGTCTTGTCTGGGGCACCGGGCTCGTCGATCCGCGCAGACCGATCAGGCCGTTCTATCGCCTGCATGTACTGCTGAGACGCTGGGGTGGTCAGGTCTTCGCCTTGTTCGCAAGGCTTCTTCCGTCATCCTGGCGGCCAAACTCAGCGATCGACAGCGAAATCAAGCCAAGTGGCAGCGGCAGGAAGAAATAGATAGCCCGGAAGGCGATCAGCGCGCCGACATTCGCCGTCTGGCCGAGCAGAAACGCAATCGTCGCTTCGAGCACGCCGATTCCCCTGGAACATGGCTGAAGAGAGCGGCCACGTTCGCACCGACATAGGCCGTCGCCGTGTCGAGGAAACTTGGGTCTCCGAAGGTCAGCAGCAACTGATGCAGGCATGCGCTGACGCAAAGGAAATTCGCCGTGCCGACAATTACCTGGCAGGCCGCGATCCGAGACGAGGGCAACTTGAAGGTCCAGCGAAAGACGCGAACCGAAGCGCGGAGAAAGTGCGCAAGCGCCACATAGCCGATAGTGGCTGCAATGCAGGTCGTGCCGAGAAGGAGTGCGGCGGTTCTGGAGAATCCAGTGATGCGCGCGACACCGCCCGGCATGATCAGACAGCAGAGGGCGGCCAATGTGACGAGGCCGAGGCCGACGGTGATGCCGCAGAAGAGGATGACCTTTGCAACCTCCTCAGCACTCAGCCCGCAGCGCGAATAGAACCGATACCGGATGGCACCGCTGCTCAAGGCGGCCCCGCCGACATTGTGGCCGATCGAAAGACTGGTGAACGAGGCGATGGCAACCTGTGGATAGGCAAGCTCGCGCCCGACATAGCGGATGGCAAGCGCGTCGAAGAGCGTCAGGCAGAAATAGGAGAGAAAGACAAAACCGATGCCCGCCAGCAGATGTCCGGCCGGAATCTGCATGATCGAGCTGACGATCGCATCAAGGCTCTGTTGGCTGAGAGTGCGGTAGATCAGCCAGCTCGCCAGGCCAATGGCGGCGGTTATCAATAGTCTTACTAGGAGTTTCCTGAACATCTGTCCTGTTCCTGTGCGTAACCACCGGAACGAAAAGCACGTGCCGCGTGTTCCCGAATGCGGGACCACTCTCGAAATCTGATCATGCGACGGCGGATACGATTCCTCACCTATAACGTCCACAGTTGCTTCGGTATCGACCGGAAGCTTGACCCTGCTCGCATCGCCGCCGTGATCAACGAATGCCGGCCCGACATCATCGCCTTGCAGGAAGTCGACGTCGGTCGCGCGCGCAGCGGCGGAATAGATCAGGCTCACATGATCGCCACGCATCTGCAGATGGAGGCGCAGTTTCATCCGGCTCTTCATTTGGAGGACGAAAAATATGGCGATGCCGTACTGACGGCGCTACCGACGCGGCTGGTCAAGGCGGCCGCCCTGCCTTCCTCCGGCGAACCGCGAGGAGCGCTCTGGGTGGAAATCGACCTCGCCGACGTCAAGCTTCAGGTCATCGTAACCCATCTCGGGCTTCGCGGTTCTGAGCGCCTGCGCCAGGCAACGACCCTGTTGGGGCCTGGGTGGCTTGGAGCAGTGGAGGAAGGTTCCCGCGTGCTTCTGGCAGGCGACCTCAACGCGACTGCGCGTTCCACTGCCTACAGGCTGCTGGCCCGACAGCTCAGGGACGTGCAACTCCTGACCAACGCAAAGCCGCGGCCGACCTTCCCCTCGCGGCTACCGCTCCTGCGGATAGATCACGTCCTTATCGGCGAAGGAATAGGCGTGGCTGCGTGCAACGTGCACAACAGCGCCTTGGCACGCGTCGCTTCCGACCATCTTCCGCTTCTCGCAGAGCTGGATGTCGATCTTCAAACCGACGAACGGAAACGCTGCGAGACGATTGAAGACAATGCGCCATGAATTGCGCCGCAACAAACTGAACCATTGCCGCGGAGCTCGGCGATCAAATGTCAGATGGCGGGCGCTTGACCGCGCTCACATGACCAGTTGCCCGGCCATGTCCTTGGTCAGCAATTTCTGCTCCTCGCGCACCTGTTTTGCCGTTTCGGCGGCAACATCAGAGCCGATCTCGGCAATGCGTGCCGCTTCATCGGAATAGTCGAGAAACGCATTCTGCCAGAAGTTGCAACAAAGGTCGAAGGCCTCGTTCGCATGGTCCGGCGAGGACAGGTCATCAATGAGTTTCAGATCCTGTTCGCTTCGGTTCTTCAGGAAAGCCAGCAACTCGACCTGGTAACGCAGCGTCATCCTCAATGCCTCCGCCTGGAGGCGTCCCATCGAGAGAAGGTATTTTGCACCATCGGCCATCGTCGGCCAGCTTGGCGATGGAAAGGTCGTCGTAGGGCTTGCGATCATATTTGGCATCGACACGACTCCTCGTTCACAGGCTCGTCATTCGGTCGGCAAGACGGCCTCTCGATCGGTCAGCCGCATTGCCAAAAGCGCAGAAGGGATTTTCATCGAGCCATGAGTTTAAGGTGAAACGCTCGGCATTTCGAAAGAAAATTAGGCCGGCCGGTTCGTTCGATCGTTGATCCGCATCAACCTACGTCGATGGTGCAGGGTCTCATGATGCCCGGTTTATACGGGCCGGGCCACATGTGGACGTCGCAGCGTTGGAACGCTGGAGGGAAATCGCAGTCGCTTTGGGCCGATTCCGTTCGTTTGCGGAACCGAGGATCGATCGTCGGTGCCGGTCGAACTGCTACCATCAGTTCGTCGTGGGCCGGTTTAGCTGGACCGCGCGGCGACCCAGCTATGCCATTCATCCTCGCTGCCGTGGAACACGTTGAGGTCGATCCTGCCGTCGACGCCGTGCGAGAGGCCGGAGCCGGAATATTGCCAGAAGAGCCATTTCCGTCCCGGATAGACCTTGGAGGGGTGGGCGGCCACCGAACGCAGCCAGAAAGGATGGTTCGGGAACGCGCCCTTCAAATTGTCGCGATAGAAATCCGGCGCGGTGTAGATGATCGGGCGCTGGCCATAGTGTCTTTCCAGTTTGTCCATGAAGACCTGCATCTTTTCGAGCACCCGCTCGCGCGAGGGGCGTCTTTTGCAGCTCGATTCGCCGTTCCACTCGACGTCGATGACCGGCGGCAGGGCGCCTGCTTCTCGCGGCACGTTGCGGATGAACCAGTCGGCCTGTTCGCCCGCGGTCCGGCACCAGTAGAAGAAGTGGTAGGCGCCGCGTTTCAGCCCGGCTTCCTTGGCCCTGCTCCAGTTCTTCTTGAACATCGGATCGAGATGGTCGCCGCCGTCGGTCGCCTTGATATAGGCGAAGTTCGCCCCCTGTGTCCGCAACTTCGCCCAGTTTATGTCGCCCTGCCAGCGGGAAACGTCAACGCCGTGCACCGCAAGTTTCCTCGGCGAGCTTCTGCCGAAATTGATGGGCTTGGCATCGCGGAAGCGGTGGCCGTAGATCTGCGCGCGTGTCCGTGGTGCCGCGCCGGCTGCCGGGTTTTCCGGGGTGAGCAGGGCGATCGGTCGTTCCGAAGGAACGGGCATGCCAGCTGTTCTGGCCACCGGCACGAATGCCTGCGGCTGCGGAGCGGGACCGGCCCACGCCAGCATTTCCTGTGGCGGGGCCGCTTGCGAAGCGGCCGTGCCGACATTCGCGGCAGGCATGGGACTGGGCGACCGGGCAACGGAGCTTGTCGTCTCCTGCGACGGTTGCTGAGCGGCAACCCTATCCCGATTGGAACTGAACCCGCAGCCCGACAAAACGAGGCCGGCAAGGAGAACGACTGGCACAGCTGAAAGACGCATAGGGACCCGTACGCAAGACTATCGCCGACAGCGGAAAGCGCCGTCGACCCCACTGATGGGAATTGCTAACGGAAAATTACCAAAAAAGACTGAATCCGATCTTTGCCGACGTTGGATTTTGTTCTTCTCGAGCGAGGGAACGGATCGCCCCGATCTGGTGGAATACTGCGCGACAGGCCGCCTTGCTCAACGGTCGCGTGAAAGCCGTTTCGAGCATGAGTTGTTTGCTCCAGCGCAATGATCTTCGAACATTGGGTGCATAAAAGGTGAGGGAAGTACTCATAAATAACGCCGACTGGCTCGTTCCCCGGAAGGAAAACAGCGAATGCAATGCCTCAGATTGTTCCCGCTTGCATCGATCGGCCTCCTGTTTGCGGGCGTCTCGTTGTCGTCCGCGGCGGAATATCGGATCGGCGAACCGTTGCTCCGCCACGGAATGGAGATCGCTGCCGTCTACCTGCAGCCGATCGAAATGGAGCCCCCCGGCATGATGATGCCGGCGTTGGAGGCCGATATCCATCTTGAGGCCGATATTCACGCTGCGGCGGACAACAGGAATGGTTTTGCGGAAGGGGACTGGTTGCCCAACCTGCACGTCGAGTACCGGTTGACCAAAGTCGACGGTGGCGAGGAAACGGCGGGTTCATTCATGCCGATGGTGGCGAGCGACGGACCCCATTACGGCGACAACGTCAAGCTCATGGGGCCGGGCAAATACAGACTTGAACTGACCATCCACTCGCAATCGCACGACGAGACCGCCCATTTCGGACGCCACGTCGACAAGGAGACCGGGGTTGCTCCATGGCCCGAGGGATTTTCCGTCGAATATGAATTCACCTATGCCGGCGTGGGGAAAAAGGGCGGTTACTAAGCCTGTCCTGCTGTGCGAACGGGGCGACCGGTCTTGACGGTAGCCGCTGCCCCGGTAGCTGGGGAGGCCGCGCGCATACGCATCGCCGCGCGGCCTTTCCGCATCCCGCCATAACGACACCAGGAGGAACCATGGCGCCATTTCTGCGCGCCTACTCGGCCTGCAGCCGCTTTGCCGTCGGAGAAACACCCGGCTTGGTTAGCCACCGAACGCCACTACCGGTTGCGCTCTATCGAGCCTGTCACCGATCCGCTGCCAGACCGCTGCTGCGGACAAACCGGGCGAATCCGTGGAACGTCGCATGACCACGACCGTCTTCCTGTTGCGGCCGCAGCAAGATGTCTGGCAGCGGATCGGTGACTGGCTGGCAGGACACCAGCGGCAAATCCGTTGGGTTCAATGGAGCGTCGTTCTTGTGTATGCGGTGCTGCTCGTCGTGCCGGTGCTCCTGCCTATGCCGGGCAACGCGGCGCATGTCTGGGACGACTTCACCCGCTTCGCGCAATTTGCGTTCTGGGGCATATGGTGGCCGATGGTGCTGCTTGCGACAGCGCTCGTCGGTCGCGTGTGGTGCGGGCTCCTTTGCCCGGAAGGGGCGATTTCCGAATTCAGCAGCCGACATGGACGCGGAGGCGGCATACCGCGCTGGGTCAGGTGGAACGGCTGGCCGACAATCGCCTTTGCCGGCACGACGCTCTACGGCCAGATGGTCAGCGTTTATCAATATCCAAAACCCGCGCTGCTGGTACTCGGCGGCTCGACGCTGGCGGCGGCTGTGGTGGGTTATCTCTATGGCAAGGAAAAGCGCGTGTGGTGCCGCTATCTCTGCCCCGTCGGCGGAGTCTTCGGCCTACTCGCCAAACTCGCGCCGCTTCATTTCCGCGTCGATCAGGAGATCTGGCGGCAGAGCCAAGGTGTCGGGCTGAACCCAGGCGTGGTGAACTGTGCGCCGCTAGTGCCGCTGAAGACGATGCGCGGCGCGAGCGACTGCCATATGTGCGGTCGGTGCAGCGGATTCCGCGGGGCGATCCGGCTCGCCCACCGTTCGCCCTCTCATGAAATCGTGCATGTGGCGGGGGAACATCCGAAGCCGTGGGAAACGGTGCTGATCGTCTTCGGACTGATGGGGGTCGCCGTCGGCGCCTTTCATTGGACCGGGAGCCCATGGTTCAATGCGACGAAACAATGGACTGCCGAAAGGCTTGTCGAAAGCAACGTGCTGTGGCCGTTGGAGATTTCCCCGCCCTGGTGGGTGCTCACGAATTATCCCGAAAGAAACGATGTGCTGACGCTCCTCGACGGGGCGACCCTCGTTTTCTACGTGCTCACGACGGCGCTCGCCGCCGGGCTCGCTATCACATTGCTGCTCTCCATCGCTACGCTGTGCCTCGGCCGCTGGAATCCCGGGCGATTTCATCATCTGGCGCAGACGCTCATCCCGATTGCAGCCGCCGGCGTCTTTCTCGGGCTATCCGCATTCTCGGTCACGCAGCTTCGCATGGACGGAATCGATCTGCCTTGGATCGACTACGCGCGCGTGGCCATGCTCATCCTTGCCAGCGGCTGGTCCGGCGCCCTGTCCTGGCACGTCACCGGCCTCTATTGCAGGGGTAAAGGCCGACGCCTGATGGCGCTTGCCAGCATCGGTCTCGCCATCGCGACCGCCAACACGGGCTGGTTCCTGTTTTTCTGGGGTTGGTAGCCGGCCGCCATCGGCACGCATCAATTCGAGCGGGCCGCACTTTGCCATCTGTCGCCGCCAACGACCGGTGCCGTGCTCTCGCGCACGACAAGCTCGACCGGCAGCACGGTTTCGATATCGACGTTCGGCGCATCGGCATTCATCAACCGCAGCAGGATGTTTGCGGCCGCACGCCCGGCGCCGTGCTGCTGGATCCTGACGGTCGTGAGCTTGGGGCGGATAAGTTCCAGAAGCGGCATGTCGTTGAAGCCGGTGACGGAAACCTGGCGAGGACAATCGATGCCGCGTTCGCGCAGTGCCTCGATCGCTCCGAGTGCGAGACGGTCGTTGGCGCAAAGCACTGCGGTGAAAACCTTGCCCGAAAAAACCAAGGCGGTCAGGCAGCGGCGGCCCTCCTGTTCGTCGAAACGGGTGGCGGTGACGATCAGGTCCTCATCGATGGCGGCCGCAAGATCATCCGCGGCCTTTCGGAATGCGGCGAGGCGCAACTGTCCGGTGGAAAGATCCTGGGGGCCAGCGATATGTGCGATCCGCTCATGGCCGAGTTCGCGGAGATGCCGCAGCATCTGGCAGATGCCGGCGTCCTCGTCATTGATGACATAGGGTATGTCGGAAAACTCCACCTTGCGGTTGAGGGTCACGACCGGAAGCCCGTCCTGGGCCGCCTTGGCGATCGAAGGGTCGCTTCGCAGGACCGCCGCATGGATAATGCCATCGACGCCGCGATCGCGCAGAACATCCAGCAGGCGGGTCTCCCGGTCCCTGTCGCTGTCGGTATTGACAATGATCGAGGCGTAACCGAGCGGCTCGAGCACGCTTTCTATGCCGCGCAGGATCGGTGGGAAAATGAGGTTGGTGATGTCGGGGATCATCACCCCGACGCTCATTGTCCGGTTGGTCCTGAGACCCGCCGCGATCCTGTTCGGCCGATAGCCGAGTGTATCGGCGGCCGCCTGGATGCGTTTGACGACCTCTTCCGTGATGTTCTTACGCTCGACCGGATCGAGCGCCCGCGAAACGGTCGAGACATGGACGCCCGTCTCGCGTGCTATATCCTTGAGGGTAATTCTTTTTTTCAGCATTTCCTGTGCCCCGACATGGGACGCCATTCTACAAGGAGGCGACGAATAAGCAATCGATTGCACAATCTTCCTTGACGCTTGACAAACGTCATGTTACCTATTCTGCGCAATCGTTTGCACGCGGATTGCCTTGAGTGACGCAATCTCGGTCGGCGGGCCACATCGATGATTTCGCGGGAAGAGGAGTTCCCGCAGAGGAATGAGCCGTGTGTTGCCGGCTTTATTTTTTGGCGACGCGTGCAATCGATTGCGTACAGTTTCGTGATGGAGAAGGAGGAGCATCAGTGAGACTTGGAAGAACTCGAAGAACTCTCGGTAGATTTTTGGCGGTAACGACCGCCCTGGCTCTTGCGACGGCTGCGCAAGCGCAAACGCTGAAAATCGGCGCATCCTTGCCGATTACCGGTGGCCTGTCGGTCAGCGGCGAGAAGCACAAGCGCGGATATGAACTCTGCACCAAGCTGATCAACGAAGCCGGGGGCATTCTCGGCCGTCAGGTCGAACTTGTGGTCAGCGACAACCGCTCGGATCCGGCGACCGCAATCAACCAGTATGAGCGTTTCATCAATGTCGACAAGGTCGATGCCGTTTATGGCACCTTCTCGAGTCGGCTGACCTTTCCGGTCGGCAGCATTCTTTCCAAATACAACATGGTTCACGCCGTTCCC
This sequence comes from Sinorhizobium sp. 7-81, assembly GCF_030124405.1. Classification (NCBI taxonomy): domain Bacteria; kingdom Pseudomonadati; phylum Pseudomonadota; class Alphaproteobacteria; order Hyphomicrobiales; family Rhizobiaceae; genus Sinorhizobium; species Sinorhizobium sp. 7-81. Next base: position 54,378 of record NZ_JASKLT010000006.1, read on the forward strand.
TCCGGCGGCGCCTTGCGCATCTACGAGCAGGGATATCGGAATCTTTTCTATTTCCAGGTCAGCGCGGCGGAATACACCGGCAAGGACGTGGTCGCCGTGATCAAGGACCTCATCGCTGCTGGCCAAGGCCCGAAGACCGCGGCAATCGTCTCCGCCGATGACTTCTTCGCCAATGCGATTGCGGCTGGCCTGCTTGGCGAAAAGGTCAAGGACCCGGCAACCGAAAAGGAGATTGCCGATCTCGCACCCGGCTATCTCGCAGACGCCGGCATCGAGGTTGTCATGCAGGAGAAATGGCCGGAGGAAGGCTTCAACGACTGGCTGAACCTCGCCAATTCGATCAAGCGCTCCGGCGCCGAGATGATCATCGGCCTTACCGCGTCGGCGGAAGAGGCGGTTCAACTCACTCGCAGCCTGAAAACCGTCGGCGCGACGCCGAAGCTCGTCTATCTGAGCCAGGGCGCACAGACGGAATTTATCGAGGGTGTTGGTGAGAATGCGGCCAACGGCGTGATGATCCACACCACCTGGCATAAGGACGTACCTTTCGAAAGCACTCTTGCCGGCAAGCCCTTCAGCAATGCCGATTTCGTCAAGACCTTCGAGGCGGAATACGGCGTGGAGCCGGATGAAGACAGCGCCATCCCATTCGCCGTCTGCCAGGGCATCGAGCAGGCGATCAGCGGGGCCGGCACCACGGACAACGCCAAGATGGGCGAATGGCTGCATGCGCGCACGAAGGAGGAACCGGTGCGCACTGTGCTTGGCCGCTTCTCGTGGGATGAGCGCGGCCTCGCCAAGGACAAGTCGCACATCATGACGCAGTGGCAGGATGGCAAGCTGAACTTTGTATATCCGACCGGCGAGTTCGAAGGCGTCGTTCCATTCAGCTATCCCAAGGCTGGCTTCTAAGCGTGTCCGGATGTGGCCAAGAACCCGCATCCGGACGGCAGGAAATCGTCTCGAGGAAATGGAGGTCGGGCTAATGCTCGAAGTGAAGAATCTTTGCAAGCATGGGGGCATCAAGGCCGTCGACGGTGCGACATTCACGGTTGAAGGGGGCTCGATCACAGCCCTGATCGGACCGAACGGTGCCGGCAAGACGACAGCCTTCAACTGTATCAGCCGCACGGTCACGCCGACATCCGGCGAGGTCTGGCTCGACGGCGTGCGGATCGATCAATTGCGGCCGCACAAGATCACCGCAAAGGGCCTCAGCCGCACCTTCCAGATCTCCCGCAACCTCTCGGACATGACGGTCATCGAGAACGTCATCGTGCAGTCGCGGGTCGATGGCATCCGCGGCCTGCTGCGACCGGCCATGAGCGCGGAAGAGAAGGACAAGGCGATGACGATCCTCGACTTCCTCGGCATCACCCGCATCGCCTACGAAGACGGCCACAATCTCTCCTACGGCCAGAAGAAGCTGATGGATCTGGCGGCACTTTTGATGTCGGATCCGAAGATCATCCTGCTCGACGAACCGGCCGGCGGCGTCAACCCCTCCTTGATGGAAGAGATCATCGGCCACATCCGCGCGCTCAACGAGAAGGGCCTCACGGTTCTTATCGTTGAGCACAACATGGACTTGATCATGCGGCTCTCCCACAAGGTGGTGGTCATGGCGCAGGGCCGCGTGATCTGCGACGGCTCGCCGGAGATGGTGCGCAAGGACCCGCACGTGCTCGATGCCTATCTCGGCGGTGTTCTCGAAGAGGAGGCTGCCTGATGACCGAGCTGCTTCAAGTGACCGACATCACGGCGGGCTATGGCGACGGACCGGCGATCCTCGATGGCGCGCATCTTACCGTCGAGCCCGGCAAGGTCCATTGCATCATCGGGCCGAATGGCGCAGGCAAGTCTACGCTGCTCAAGTCCATCTGCGGCATGCTGACGATCCGCAAGGGCGATGTGGTCTTCAAGGGCAAGCGCCTCAATGGCATGCGTCCTGACCAGATTCTGCGCGAGGGCATCTGCTTCGTGCCCCAGGAGCGGGCTCTGTTTCCCAAGATGACCGTGCGCGAAAACCTGCGCATGGGCGGCTTCATCCTCGATGACCAAAGGGAGCTCGAGCGTCGGATCGGCGAAATCCTCGAGCGCTTTCCCATCCTGCGCGAGCGCGCAGACCAGCATGCCGGGACGATGTCGGGCGGTCAGCAGCAGACGCTCGCCATGGCCCGCACGCTCATCATCAAACCGGCGATCGTCATGCTCGACGAGCCGTCGCTCGGGCTCGCGCCGAAAGTGATCCAGGAGATGTTCGACATCATGAAGATGATGTCGGCCGAAGGCGTGACGGTTCTTCTGGTCGAACAGAACGCGCTTATGGGCCTCAAGAATTCCGACTGGGGCGTCGTACTCGATCTGGGCCGGACGCTGTTCGAAGGGCCGGCCGCCGACGTGCTCGCCGATCCGCGCATCCAGGAACTCTACCTTGGCGGCAAGAAGGCCGCCTGAAGGGGGAAACATGGCAGATATACTCCAGATATTGATCCTCGGCCTGGCGCTTGGCGGCGTCATCGCCCTGATGGGATCCGGCCTCTCGCTCGTCTTCGGCGTCATGCGCATCGTCAATCTCGCGCATCCGTCGCTGATAATCGCCGGTGCCTACATCGCCTACTGGGCCTTCAAAGTCCTTGGCATCGATCCGATCGTGATGCTGCCGGTGTCGGCGGCCATCTTGGCGGCGGTCGGCGTCCTCCTCTACCGCCTGATGTTCGAGAAGGAGACGAAGAGCGCAAAATACTCGGAGATGACGGTGCTTCTCACCTTCGCGCTGGCGATGATGGCGGAGGGTGTGCTCGGCGGCCTGTTCACCAACACCCAGCGCGTGACCTCGCCCGATTACGCGACTGATGCCTTCTTCATCGGCGACGTCTTCATTCCGAAGGGGCAGCTCTATGCAGGGGTGTTGTCGCTCGCGATCATCGCCGCGCTCACGCTTTTCCTGAAATATTCGCGCCTCGGTTATGCAATCCGCGCCACCACGCAGAACCGCGAGGCGGCAGAGCTCCTGGGCGTCAATGTCAACTTCATCAGCATTCTCGCCTTCGCGATCGGCATCGGTCTCGCCGGCGCTGCCGGCTCACTTGTCAGCTTCGTCTTCAGCTTCTTTCCGGCCAAGCACTGGGAGTGGATCGCGATGCTGATGTCGGTGGTCGTGCTCGGCGGCATGGGCAGCATCCTGGGGACAGTCGTCGCTGCACTGCTGCTGTCAGTCGTGGCCGCCTTCGTCGGCACGTGGATCGGCGCCACCTGGTCGACGATGACTTTCTTCCTCGCCCTTTTCCTCATCCTGCTGATCCGGCCCCAGGGGCTGTTCGGCGAAAAACCGGAGATGGCATGATGACCGTTACTCTTCAGCAATCCAGCGCCAGTTCCGTCCTCAAGGCACGTCGTGCACATAACGAGAAACTCGCCCGCAAGGCCGACCAGACAAGAGCCACATGGTTTCCCCTGGCGCTGTTGGCGATCCTCGTCGCGCTGCCGCTCCTGCAATTCGTAGGCAACTACAACTACGTGCTTCACCTCGTGCTGTTCACCGCCTCCTATGTGGCGATGGCTTCGGGATGGAACATCCTCGGCGGCTTCGCTGGCTACGTCTCGCTGGGTCACAGCGTGTTCTTCGGCGTCGGTGGCTACTTCGCCGGCATGCTGCTGGCGCGCTATGGCATCTCGACTATCATCACGGCGCCTCTTGCCGGTCTCGTCGCGGCTGTTCTCGGCTACTTGATCGGCCTGATCACGCTCAAGGTACGCGGACCAAGTTTCATCATCTCGTCGATCGCGCTTCTGATGATCGCGCGCATCCTGTTCGACAACTGGGAATTCGTCGGCGGCGCCAATGGCCTGACCTGCCGACCAATGACCTGCCAGTGCAGTGGGCAAAGCTTCCCTATTATTACGCGATGATCGCAATCGCGGCCTTCACGGTCTGGGCGACCTATCGCATCAAGCATTCGAAGTTCGGTCTTGGTTTAAGGGCGATCTCGAAAGACGAGATCAAGGCGGAAAGCGCCGGCATCGACACGCGCTTCTATAAGGTCATGGCTTTCGCACTCTCGGCTTTCTTCGTTGGCATGACCGGCGCGGTCTGGGGCGAATATCTGACCTATCTTCGCCCGAATATTTTTCTCTTGATCCTCGTTTCGGCAAACCTCGTGCTGATGTCGATACTCGGAGGGAAGGGCACGATTGCAGGGCCTGTGGTCGGCGCCATCCTGATCGTCGCGCTGAACGAATTCTTCGTCGCCACGATGGGCGCCTCTGAGATCAACATTCTCGGAACCGGCCTGGTGATGGCGGTGGGCCTTATATTCTTCCCCTTGGGGCTGATCGGCACGCTGGCGAAGAAAGGCAAGCTGCCACGCGTGCTCAACTGGGATTAAGCGCCGGCGCCGCCGGAGCGACCGTTCCTGAACGTTACGGATTGAGCCTTGCCCGAACGGCGAGAGGAGGATGTCATGTCTGAATACGCACTTTACAACGCACCCCAGTCCACCTGCAGTCAACGGGTGCGCTATGTGCTCCACGCCAAGGGCAGGACCTTCGAGGAGCACAAGCTGGACCTTTTCAGGGGCGACCAGCTGAAGCCTGAATACCTTGCCATCAATCCGAACGGGTTGGTTCCCGCGCTCGTGCATCAAGGTGCGGCGGTGATCGATTCCTCGGTGATCATGGAATATCTCGAAGACGTCGTTGCCGATTTCGCGCCCCTGCGTCCGCGTGACCCGCTCGCGGTCGCACGGATGCGGGCAATGATGCGCTATATCGACGAAGTGCCCACGCCGGCCGTGCGCGTGCCGTCCTATAACTTGGCCTTCCTGCCCCATTATCAGGCCATGACGGAGGAGGAGTTCCTGGCGGTCTGCGAGAGCAAGCCGCTGCGCCGCGAGTTCCTGATGAAAATGGGACGCACCGGCTTTCCGCAATCGGAAATGGACGAGGCGCTTGCGCGTCTTCGACGCGGCATCGACCGCATGGCACGTTGGCTCAACGAAAGCGGCGGACCATGGCTGATGGGCGACGATCTTTCTTTGGCGGACATCGCCATCATGCCGGTCATCGTGCGGATGGATGACATCAATCTCGGCCGCCTGTGGGCCGATGCTCCCGAGATCGCCGCCTGGCTCGATCGCATCCGCGCGACCGAAGCCTTTCCCAAGACCTATTACCACGGCTCGCTGCTCACGGAGAAAATATCCACATCTCCAGGCCTTGAAGGCAGCGGCCGCCTGAACGCCGGCAAACGACAGGAGAAGCAGGATGCAACACGTAACAGTCGAGCCGAAACTCATCGAAACCGTCGCCGACGTGACGCCGACCGTCTTGGCCGCGATGTCACGGACGTCGAACCCGCGGCTCAAGCAATTGATGGAGTCGATGGTCCGTCATCTCCATGAATTCATCATCGAGACACGACCGACCGAGGAGGAGTTCGAATACGGACTGCGCTGGATCGCGGCACTCGGCCACCACACCCACGAGACCAACAACGAGGTCGTGCTCGCAGCAGATGTCCTCGGCGCTTCGACGCTGATCGACCTCATCAACAATAACGGCATGCAGGGCGAGACGATGTCGGCGCTGCTCGGCCCCTTCTATCGCGGCCAAGCGCCCGTTTGCGAATGCGGAGACTGCATCGCGCGTTCCGAAACGCCCGGCCCGACGCTCTATTTCAAGGGTACGGTCACTGGCGTCGATGGCAAGCCGGTCGCCGATGCGAAGCTCGATGTCTGGCAGGCTTCCCCGGTCGGCCTCTATGAAAATCAGGACGCGGAGCAGGACGATTTCAATCTCCGCGGTGTGTTCCGCACCGATGCCGAAGGGCGCTTTCACTTCACGTCGGTGAAGCCGGCCGGCTATCCGGTTCCGACCGATGGGCCTGTGGGCGACCTGCTGAGAGCACAGCGGCGCCACCCGATGCGGCCCGCCCACATCCACTTCATCGTCTCGGCGCCGGGCCACAAGACGTTGATCACCCAGATATTCTCCGATACGCCGCAGGCGCTGGTGACGGACGTTGTCTTCGGAGCCAAGACCCAGATCGTCGGCAAGTTCGTCGAACATACGGAGCAGCATCCCGACTACCCGGAAACGCCGCTGCCTTTCTACACCTGCGAGTACCAGTTCAAGCTGATCGAGGGCGAACCGAGCTATCCGGTTCCGCCGATTTCCGGCAGCAAATCGTGAGGGCATCGATAATGCGCTTGTCTGATGCCCTGAAGGGAAAGGTTGCAGTCGTCGCCGGCGGGTCCGGCGGCATCGGGCGGGAAGCCTGCCGCCTGTTCGCCGAAGCCGGCGCCCGGGTCGTGGTCGGTTACCGCTCCGGAAAGGAGACGGCGGAGGCGATCGTCGCAGCGTTGCCGGGCGAGGGACACGTAGCCCTGCCTGTCTCGATCGAGGACTCGTCGAGCATCAATGCGTTTCGGGACAGGACGCTTGAGACCCTTGATCGCGCCGACATCCTAGTGAACACGGCCGGCGTGACGAGCCCGGTTGCCCATGGTGATCTCGAAGGCCTGACCGATGAGCTGATCGACCAGATTTTCGTCAACAACTGGCGCGGCGTCTTTTCCACTGTGCGCGCCTTCGCCCCGGCGCTGAAAGCGCATCGAGACGGGCTGATCGTCAACGTCTCGTCGATTGCCGCTTTCACGGGGATCGGCTCGAACATCGCCTACTGCGGCGCCAAGGCGGGCTTGGACATCATGACCAATTCGCTCGCACGCGCGCTCGCACCGGACATTCGCGTCATGGCCGTTTCCCCCGGCGTCGTCGATACGGAGTTTGTTCCCGGCCGCGGCCAGGAGTTCAAGGAGAAGGCTGCCGCAGCGACCCCGCTCAAGCGGCTGACGACGCCCACCGACGTCGCCGAGGCAATCCTCGCCTGCGCCACACATCTGAAATTCTCGACCGGCACCCGGATCGTCGTCGACGGGGGGAGGCACCTTTGATGCAGCCGAAAGTCATCATTACCTGCGCCGTCACGGGCAATCTCACGACCAGGGAAAACCATCCCGGCCTGCCGGTGACCCCGGAAGAAATCGCCAACTCCTGTCTGGAAGCAGCGGACGCTGGCGCGGCCGTGGTTCATATCCACGTGCGCGATCCGCAAACGGCGAAGCCATCCATGGAGGTCAAGCACTACCGCGAGGTGATCGAGCGGATCCGGGCGAAGAACGATGCGGTGATATTGAACGTCACGACCGGACCGGGCGGGCGCTATCACCCGAGCGACGAGAACCCCGCGGTCGCCGGGCCCCGTACGACGCTGATGCGCCCGGAACGGCGCGTCGAACATATTCTCGAATTGAAGCCGGACATCGCGACGCTCGATCTCAACACGATGACCTTCGGGACGGAAGTCGTGATCAACACGCCGGGTAACGTGAAGATCATGGCCGACCTCATCAATGGGGCCGGCGTCAAACCGGAGCTTGAGGTTTTCGATACCGGTGACATCCAGCTTGCGCACGATCTCCTGAAGGCGGGCGTGCTCAAGTCTCCAGCGATGTTCACGATCGTTACCGGGGTAAAATACGGCCTGCCTTCGACCGCCGACGCCATGGCGCTCGCCGTACGGATGTTGCCGCGTGATGCGGTGTGGACCGGCTTCGGCGTCGGCCGCATGTCCTTTCCGATGGCCGCCCAGGCCTATCTGCTCGGCGGACACGTACGCGTCGGCCTCGAAGACAACTCATACATCGCAAAGGGCGTGCTCGCGAAAGGCAACGGTGAACTCGTTGAGCGGGCCTGCGACATCGTCGGGAAGCTGGGCGGCCAAATCGCCAATCCGTTCGAAGCACGAGAGATCCTGCAGTTGAAGGCCTGAGCGGCCGCATCCATGAAAGGGGAAGACCATGAATATGCTGACTGACACGAAGGCCGCAAAGGCGTTGCGCGTTTCGCAAGCCTCTGCCGATCTCGACAATCTGCTGATCGACGTCGTCGACGTCAGCGTGCCACGCCCCGGACCGGGGCAGGTGCTGGTGGAGATCATGGCGGCGGGTGTCAATCCCAGCGATGTCAAAGCCTCGCTCGGTCACATGCCGCATGCGGTCTGGCCGCGCATTCCCGGGCGCGATTTCGGCGGCATCGTCCGGGAAGGCCCGAAATCGATGATCGGAATGGAGATCTGGGGGGGCGGCGGCGAACTCGGCATCAGCCAGGACGGCAGCCATGCCAGATGGATGGTGCTCGACCAGAAGGCGGTGCGCGAAAAGCCCAAGAATTTCACAATGGAGGAGGCAGGGTCGATCGGCGTGCCGTTCATCACGGCCTATGAAGGTTTGCGTGAGGCAGGCGGCGTCCAGCCAACCGATGTCGTCCTCGTCTGCGGCGGCAACGGCAAGGTCGGACAGGCGGCGATCCAGCTTGCGACGATGGCTGGCGCCAAGGTCTTCGCCGTCGAGTACAACGACCAACCATTGCTCGGCCATACCAATGCGCCGGTTGAAATGCTGAACAGCGGCCGCGACGACGTGGCGGCGATCGTTCGGGAAAAGAGCGGTGGCCACGGCGCGGATATCGTCTTCAATACGGTCGGCAGTCCCTATTTCGAGATCGCCAACAAGGCGATGGCGAAACAGGCCCGACAGATTTTCATCTCCACCTTCGATCGAGCCGTGCCGTTCGACATCTTCAACTTCTTCCGCGGCCGCCACAAATATATCGGTATCGATACCCTGGCACTTTCCTCGGTCGATGGCGCGCGCATCTTCGACCGGCTGAAACCGAAATTCGAGGAGGGCCTGCTGAAGCCTTTCCCGATCAATCCCGCCACCGTCTACGGCTTTTCCGACGCCGCCAAGGCCTATGCCTCGGTGCTGCGCGGCACGCCGGAACGCGTCCTCCTGAAGCCGTGAGGTTTTGCGGATGCAGGTGACCCTCTGTCGAGAGGCGAAGCCCTACGAGGCGGCGGAGCATTACGACATGCGCTGCCTTCGTCTCCAGGGGAAGGAGGCGACGGACACAGATACGATCTGGGTCGGTCTGTCGCATCTTCTCCCAGGGGCGCGCACATCGCTGAAGGATGCGCCCGTCGAGAAGATCTACGTCTGCGTTGCCGGCGAGGTAACGATCGAGACGCAGGACGAGACGGTAACGCTAGGATATCTCGACAGTTGCCGTCTTGCGCCAGGCGAGGCGCGCGCGCTGTCGAACCGAACAAATGCCCCAGCATCGGTGCTACTTGCGATGCCTGCGTGAAATGGCCTCAACGCATCAAGGAGCAGCCGGCTCGGCCGCCGGCTGCTCACGCCGAAGGACTGTGTGGCCGACAGATCGATCAAAAAGTCGAGAAGACCACCATGAGCACTGCGGCCCAGAATAGGGCCGATAGTTCAGCCGCTACGAGAAACCCAATAGTGGTGTCACTCATATGATCCTCCTTAGGCAAACCTCCATTGCCAGGAGGAACTATAGGGGACGGCTGAAGGTTCCGCTACCCAATATCGTGCGGACTGCCCACGGAGGCATTTCTCCATTGGATCACGTGAGCAGCGAATAGATCAGAGCGCCAACGGAACCCCAGAAACCAATCATTACCAGCGACATCGCGAGAACGAAGATCTTAGTCACGGCAAAACTCCACAACCTTTACGCAGGTGGGAACAACTACCGCAGCGCTAAGCGCTTGGTATCGGCACTAAGTCTGAGAAGAGTGGGACTATGGTCTGACATGCCCCTTCGGAGGGGGTCGCCTCATCGACCCAGACACAGCGGCATGCTGAGAACGTCTCGGTATGCAAAATCTGGAATGAATGGTTTTCCACCATTTCGATTTTCCGCCGCAGGCAACCCGCCTATTCTCCAAAGGTGTCAGGACAGCACTGCGGAATTGCCATGATCGATATCGGATCCCGCAAATTCAAGACGATGTCCCGTCGAGCGCTGTTCCTTCTACGCCCTCGTCGTTGACCGACCAAAACGCTCACAGATATGAAATCCAACGGAGACCACATGCCTCACGCTCAACCGACGCCCGGTAAGACGCTTCTTTCGCCGCCCGACCATACGCTCATCATGATCGACTTCCAGTCGCAGATGGCGCTTGCGACGAAGTCGATCGACGCGACGCTTCTGCGCAACAATGCCGCGCTGGTCGCCCATGCCGCCGCCGGCTTCGGCGTATCGACCATTCTCACCACCGTCGCCGAGAAGAGCTTCTCGGGCCCGATGTTCGACGAGATCACGGCGGCCTTCCCCGGCAAGGCGATGCTCGACCGCACATCGATGAACACCTGGGAAGATGCTGCGGTGATCGAGGAAGTGAACGCGATCGGCAAGCCCCGCATCGTCTTTGCCGGTCTCTGGACAAGCGTCTGCATCGTTGGTCCGACGCTCTCGGCGCTCGACCAGGGCTTCGAGGTCTACATTATCACTGACGCTTGCGGCGATATCTCCGAGGAAGCGCACGAGCGCGCCGTCGAACGCATGGTTCAGGCCGGCGCCCGCCCGATGACTTCGCTTCAGTACCTGCTCGAACTGCAGCGCGACTGGGCGCGCGGCGAGACCTATGAGATGACAACCGGCATCGCCAAGACGTTCGGCGGCGCCTACGGCCTCGGCATCACTTACGCCAAGACGATGTTTGGCGCGTCCGAAGGACACTGACCTCTCCCAAGGCAGGGCGCGCCTGCCGTTCCGTCCGCAGCAGGCAGCGGACGGAACGGCCCTTTAACGACGGAAGGACGTTGTCGATGAAAACGTCCTTTCTTTCGCTTGGGCCGGGGCCATCTGCCGCAGGGCAGGGGGTAGACCTGCCGGCGCCGGCGGAGGCAGTGTGCGGCCCGAACTGCCGCACGCACCTGGAGTGTAATCTAACTCGTTGCAACTACGCCATCCCGGGCGCAAAACCGCTACACGGTTTTCCTGGAAATTGCCCTAAATTAGGCGCGCTCCTCCCAAATCTTCGCCAACTCGACGAGCGTCCTCACACTTTTGTCCATATCCTGGCGGCTGATCCATTCGAGCGGCGAATGAAAGGCATGTCCGCCAGCGAAGATGTTGGCACAGGGCAGGCCCATATACGACAGCCTCGAGCCATCGGTGCCGCCGCGAATGCTGCCGCGCACCGGCACCATGCCGGCGCGTCGGATCGCCTCCATGGCGTTCTCGACGATCTCCGGATGGCGATCGAGGATCGCCTTCATGTTGCGGTACTGCTGCTTGACCTCGAACGTGTAGCTCGAACCGGGAAAGTCCGCCATCACGCCATTCACGATGTCTTCGAGCATCGCTTCCTTGACAGCAAGGCCGGCCTCATCGAAGTCGCGGACGATGAAGCCAAGCGTGGCTTTTTCCATCGAACCGGTCACGCCGATCGGGTGAACGAAGCCGTCTCGGCCCGCCGTCGTCTCGGGGGCAATGTCCTTCGGCAAGCGGTCGATGATCGCGCCGGCGATCTTGATGGCGTTCTCCATTTTTCCCTTGGCGAAGCCGGGATGGATCGCGACGCCCCGGATGGGGATTTCGACGCCGTCGGCCGAGAAGGTCTCGTCCTCGATATGGCCGGCCGTTTCGCCATCCACCGTATAGCCGAATTCTGCCCCGAGCTTTTTCAGATCGATCTTGTCGACGCCGCGGCCGATTTCCTCGTCCGGGGTGAAGAGAAGCTTGATCGTACCGTGCCGGACGTCCGGATTATCGACGAGGAATTGCGCAGCCGTCATGATCTCGGCAAGGCCGGCCTTGTCGTCGGCGCCGAGCAGCGTCGTTCCGTCTGTTGTGATGATGTCGTTGCCGATCTGGTTGCCAAGCTCCGGATTATCGCTGACGCGGATGACCTGCTGCGGATCGCCTGAAAGCCGGATGTCGCCACCGGCGTAGTTTCGCACGATTTGCGGCTTGACGTTGGCGCCGGTGAAATCGGGCGCGGTATCCATGTGCGAGCAGAAGCAGATCACGGGCACCGGCTTGTCGACATTCGACGGGATCGTCGCATAGACATAGCCGTGCTCATCGAGATGCGCATCGGTGAGACCGATCGCCAGCAATTCCTCGACCAATATCCGCGCGAGGTTCTTCTGCTTTTCGGTAGAGGGCTGCGTCGATGACTTGGGATCCGACTGCGTGTCGATGACGACATAGCGGAGGAAGCGATCGGTAACGGTATCGGTCATGGCGGGTCCAATCTGTTCGTCAGCGTTGGGACCGCTATAGCCTTCGCCAGCCTTCCCGTGAACGCATTTTTGCCGAGCGGCGGGTGCTCTACCGAAGCGAACTACAGCGCCGCGCGTCTTATCAGACGCGCCAAAGGCGTTGTAGCCTTTGAATTGTTTCATGTTTTTGTCCTTAAATCGACTACGGTTTAAGGAACATGCAGTAGACGTCACGCGCCCCAGATGACGGACTGCTCATGCCGCTTGATGAGGTGCTTGAGGTTGTCGAACCCCGTGCGAACATGCCGGGCGAATTGGTCCACGGCGGGCGTGCGCGGGGCGTCCGAGCGTTTGAGCAATCCGAGTGCCCGCTCCGGATGGGGAATAGAGACCGGCAGTGCCGTGATGGATCTCTGGCTCCGGAGCGCGAATACGACACTGTGGGGCAGGATCGTCAGCGCGTCCGCAGCTTTCATGTAGTTGACGACGCTCATCAATGAGCCGCCGGAATAGCGGATCTTGATCTCGGTCGCGCCGAAGGAGAGAAGCATGCTGCGCAGATCGGCAAGCAGCGGGCTGCCCGGCGGCGGCGCGATCCAAGGAAACGCGAGCAGATGAGCAGGTTGCGGCCGTCGCTTCATCAGCAGCGGATGCGTTACCCGGCACGCAATCACATTGCGGCCCGGCAGTATCTGCTGGAACTCGAGCCCCGATCCTTCGTCCAGGATATCGATTGGACAGATGGCGAGGTCAATCTGATCGGCTTTGAGTGCCGCGCGAAGATCGGGAAAGTAGCCGTAGCTCTGGTCGATGCGGACGTCGGGATAAAGGTTCTGGAATTCCGCGATCATGCCGGCAATGAGCCCGTCCATGAAAAAAGGCGTGCCTCCGAGACGCACAACGCCGCTGTGGCCGACGCGGAAGCTTTCGACGGTATCGGAGGCTTTGCGCGATGCTGACAGCATGATCTGGCCGTGGTCGGCCAAGGCGCGCCCGAGCGGTGTCGGCTGCAATGGCCGGCGGCCCTTGATGAAAAGCGGCTCGCCAACCCGCCTTTCCAAAAGGGCAAGGGTGCGCGAGACGGCGGGCTGCGATAGCCCGAGCAGGGCCGCACCCTCTGTCACGCCGCCGGCCTTCACGACCGCGGCGAGCTGGATCAGATGGCGTTCATCGAACTTCATAGCATTTGGTTATATTAAATCGGAATAAAATCATCAACGCCTTTGCCGTCCTGGGTTAGCTTCTTCAGCAACAGTCGATGTCTTGGAGGAGAGTATGTCGTCGGGGCCACTGGCGTTGAATTTCAGCGAGGCAAACTCGTCCGAGATTTTCGCGCAACGACTTCCGCAAGTAAGCGACAAGCGGTTGCCGCAGGCTCTGGCGGCGGTTGTCATGCACCTTCATCAAGTCATCAGGGAATTGCGCCCGACCCCGGCGGATTGGCGTAACGTCATCGCCTTTCTGACCGACGTCGGCCATGCCTCGGACGAGCGCCGCCAGGAATGGGTACTGCTTTCCGATCTGTTCGGTGCCTCGGCGCTTGTCGAGGAAATCAATTCGCGTCGCCCTAAGGGCGCGACACCGAATACGGTTCGCGGCCCGTTCTTTCGCGCCGATGCGCCCGACCTGCCGTCGGGCAGCGACATTTCGCTGGATGGCATCGGCGAAAAGCTCGAGGTTTTTGCCCGCGTGCGGGACCTCGATGGCCATCCGATCGCCGGCGCGGAAGTCATCACCTGGCAGGCCAATGCCGAAGGCTTCTACGAGAACCAGCAGCCCGATCTTCAACCGGAATTCAATCTGCGCGGCATCTTCAAGACGGACGAGGAAGGCGGTTTTTGCTACCGGACCGTCAAGCCTTCCGGCTATCGCGTGCCCGATGACGGTCCAGTAGGCAAGCTCTTGCGGCAGGCGGGATATCCGCTATGCCGCCCGGCCCACCTCCACTTCATCGTCAGGGCGCCCGGCTTCGAGACGATCACCACGCATGTCTACGACGCAAGCGATCCCCATCTCGGCGAGGATGCAATCTTCGGGGTCAAGGAGGCCCTTGTTCGCGAGTTCAAGCGGCTGGATGGGAAAGGGGCGCCGGCCTGGCGGCTCGATTTCACCTTCGTGATGGCGCGCGCAAGGCAAGGAGCGGATGCATGAACCGCAATTTCGTCTATAGCGGCAGCCCAGCTCATATCGTCTTCGGCCAAGGCAAAAGCGCTCAGGCCGGGGAATGGGTGGAAAGAATCGGCTGCAAGAAAGCGCTCGTGCTCTCTACGCCCCAGCAGCAGACCGATGCCGAAGTGCTGGCGGAACGCCTCGGGCCACTCGCTGCCGGCGTTTTTGCGGGCGCCGTCATGCACACGCCGATCGATGTGACCGAGATGGCGATGGAGATCGTTGCGCGAACCGGCGCCGACTGCGTCGTTTCGCTCGGCGGCGGCTCGACTACCGGTCTCGGCAAGGCGATCGCCTATCGAACCGACCTGCCGCAGATCGTCATTCCGACGACTTACGCCGGCTCGGAGGTGACGCCGATCCTCGGGCAGACCGAGGGCGGGCGGAAGACGACCGTGCGTCATCCGAGCATCCTGCCGGAGGTCGTGATCTATGACCCAGCGCTGACATTGGGACTGCCGGTCGGCATGAGCATCAACAGCGGTTTGAACGCGATGGCGCATGCGGTAGAGGCGCTTTACGCTCAGGACCGCAATCCGATCTCGACGCTGATGGCGGCCGAGGGGCTTCGCGCCTTCGAGACGAGCCTGCCGAAGATAGCCGAGGCTCCGAGCGATATCGAGGTGCGCGCCGACGCCCTTTATGGTGCCTGGCTTTGCGGCACAGTGCTCGGCACGGTCGGCATGGCGCTGCACCACAAGATCTGCCACACGCTTGGCGGCACCTTCGACACGCCGCATGCCGAAACGCATGCAATCATGCTGCCGCATACGGCCGGCTACAACGCCGCCGCCGTTGCGGAACTGCTGGCTCCGACCGCCGAGATGTTCGGTGGCTCGGTCGGCGGCGGCCTTTGGGACTTCGCCAGGAAAATAGGCGCTCCACTGGCGCTGAAGGACCTCGGCTTAGGCGAGCCAGATCTCGACCGGGCAGCGGAGATCGCCACGGAGAATCCCTATTGGAACCCGCGCCCGGTTGACCGGCGATCCATTCGTGACCTGCTGCAGGATGCCTGGGAGGGCAGGCGGCCGACACGCTGAAAACACTCTCTGGGAGGAGAGGGAAATGGGAGGAGGAACTATGTTTACCAGGCGTGATTTCTTGAAAACCACGGCGGCGACGGGGGCGGTTGCCGTCACGTCCGGACTTTCCATGCCGGCGATCGCGCAGAACGCGCCGGTCAAGCTTGGCTATGTCAGCCCCCAGACCGGGCCGCTCGCCGCCTTCGGCGAAGCCGACAAATTCGTCATCGACAGCTTTCTGGCTGCGACCAAGGCGATGGGCCTCAACTACGAGGTTGTCGTGAAAGACAGCCAGTCGAACCCGAACCGTGCAGCGGAAGTCGCCAAGGAATTGATCGTCACGGACGAGGTCAACCTCGTGCTGGTCGCGTCCACTCCGGAAACGACCAACCCGGTCGCGACCACCTGCGAGGCGGAGGAAATGCCTTGCATTTCCACAGTTGCTCCATGGCAGCCATGGTTCATCGGCCAGCAAGGCAATCCGGGCGACCCGAGTTCCTGGAAGCCCTTCGATTATGCCTATCACTTCTTCTGGGGTCTGGAAGACGTCATTGCCGTCTTTACCAATATGTGGGCGCAAATCGAGACCAACAAGCAAGTGGCCGGTCTCTTTCCCAACGACGGCGACGGCAACGCCTGGGGCGACAAGACGGTCGGCTTCCCGCCCGTCCTGGAAAAGATGGGCTATGCGCTCACCGATCCCGGCCGCTACCAGAATATGACGGATGATTTCTCCGCGCAGATCAACGCCTTCAAGTCCGGCCAGTGCGAGATTGTCACAGGCGTCGTGATCCCGCCGGATTTCACGACGTTCTGGAACCAGGCGAAACAGCAGGGTTTCGCACCGAAGATCGCCTCGATCGGCAAGGCGCTTCTGTTTCCGCAAACGGTGGAGGCGCTCGGCGATGCCGGTCACAATCTCTCGTCGGAAATCTGGTGGACGCCGAGCCACCCGTTCAAGTCGTCTCTGACCGGCGAGAGTTCGGCCGAGATTGCCGGAAACTTCACCAAGGCCACGAACCGGCCCTGGACGCAGCCGATCGGTTTTGCGCATGCGCTGTTCGAACTGGCGGTCGACGTCATGAAGCGGGCGGCCGACCCGACCGACGGCGACGCCGTCGCCGAAGCAATTGCCGCCACAAGACTTGATACCCTCGTCGGGCCCATCGCCTGGGACGGAAAGAACCTGCCGCCTTTCGCTGCAAAGAATGTCGCGAAGACACCGCTCGTCGGCGGCCAATGGCGGCTCAAGGACGGCGGCGGCTACGACCTCGTGATCACCGACAACAAGACGGCGCCGGCCATTCCGGTCGGCGGCAAGATGGAGCCGATCGCCTGAGCTACAGGCGGTTACCCCTGGCCACCGGCCGACGAGGGCTGACACGCCGTATCTGTGCGGCGTCAAGCAACCATTGGATGCGCGGCGCAAGATGAACTGCCGGGCCTTTGGTCGTTTTCGGAGTGAAGCGAATGGCAATTCTAAGACTTGAAGAGGTGTCGAAGAAGTTTGGTGCTCTGACGGTCGCCGAGCAGATCTCCTTTGCCGTCGGCGAGGGCGAAGCGCTCGGCATCATCGGGCCGAACGGCGCGGGGAAGTCGACGCTCTTCAACCTCATCAATGGCAATATCGCGCCCGATAGCGGAACGATCCACTTTTGCGGTGCGGACGTCACCCGCGTGCCGCCGATGGCGCGCTGCCTTTCAGGAATGGGGCGGACATTCCAGATACCGCAACCGTTCGAGCAACTGACCGTCTTCGAAAACCTGCTCGTCGCCGGTTCCTTCGGCACGCGACGACAGGAATCGGAAGTCTCCGATCGCTGTGCTGAAATCCTTGTCGATACCGGTCTGATCGACAAAGCCAACGTGCTCGCCGGCGGCCTGACGCTCCTGCAGCGCAAACGGCTGGAATTGGCCCGCGCGCTCGCCACCGAGCCGAAGCTCCTGCTTTTGGACGAGATTGCCGGCGGCCTCACCGAAGGCGAGTGCCGCTCGCTGGTCGCCACCATCCGCGCCATCCACGCCAAGGGCGTCGCCGTGATCTGGATTGAACACGTTCTGCATGCGCTGAACTCGGTCGTCGAGCGCCTGCTGGTACTGCATTTCGGCAAGGTGATCGGCATCGGCAAGCCGGACGAAATCATGGCCTCGCGGCAGGTGCGCGAAATTTATCTGGGGATCGAGATCTGATGGCGCTGATCGAAACAAAAGGGCTGACCGCCTTCTACCGCGATTTCCAGGCTCTTTTCGGTGTTGATATCGCCGTGGACGCGGGTGAGACGATTGCCATCATTGGCGCGAACGGTGCCGGCAAGACCACATTGATGCGTTCCATTTCCGGGGTTCTCGCCAATGAGCCGGGAGCGATCCTCCATAACAACGAGCCGATCGGCGCCCTTCCGGCGCCCGACGTCCTTGCCCGCGGCATCGCCATGGTGCCGGAAGGGCGCAAGCTCTTTCCGTCGCTGACGGTCGAGGAAAATCTGCTTGTCGGCGGTTACGGCCGCAAGGCTGAGGGGCAGTGGACGCTGGAGAGCCTCTATGCGCTCTTTCCCGTTCTCAAGGAGCGTCGGCAGAGTCCGGCAACGGCGCTCTCCGGTGGCCAGCAGCAGATGGTGGCGATCGGCCGGGCGCTTATGTCAAATCCGAGCGTGCTGCTTTGCGACGAAATCAGCCTGGGTCTCGCGCCGGCGGTCGTGCGGACCATCTATGCCGCTTTTCCGCGCATTCGCGCGAGCGGCGCGTCCATCGTCATCGTCGAACAGGATATCGGCCAGGCACTGAAGGTTGCCGACCGCGTCTATTGCATGATGGAGGGACGCATCACGCTCTCCGGTCGCTCGTCGGAGCTTGGTCACGAAGAGATCCACAAGGCCTATTTCGGAGCGGAGCGCCATGAACTGGCTTGATACCATCCTCCAAGGCGTGTTGCTCGGCGGGCTCTATGCGCTTTTTGCAGCCGGCTTGAGCCTCGTCTTCGGCATCATGCGGCTTGTGAACCTCGCCCATGGCGACCTGATCGTGCTCGCCGCTTTTGCCATACTCGTGCTGACTACCTCGCTTGGCGTCAGCCCCTTTGTCGGCGCCCTCATTGCCGCGCCGCTGATGTTTACCGCCGGCTGGGTGCTGCAATACTTCCTGCTCAATCGCACATTGGGCAAGGACATCCTGCCGCCGTTGCTCGTGACTTTCGGGCTGTCGATCGTGCTGCAGAACGGACTGCTCGAAGGATTTTCCGCCGATAGCCGCCGTGTCTCCGCCGGTAGCCTCGAATCCGCATCGATCGCGCTTGGGCCGTTCAATGCCGGCGTCATGCCGCTGATGACTTTCCTTTCCGCCGTTGCCGTCATCGTCTGTCTCAACCAGCTCATTTACCGCACCGCCGTTGGTCGCGCCTTTCGCGCCACGTCGGATGATCCGGTGACGGCAGGTCTGATGGGCATCCGGCCGCAACGGATATTCGCGCTTGCAACCGGCCTGGTGATGGTCGTGGTGACGATCGCCGCACTCTATCTCGGCACCCGTGCCAATTTCGAGCCGACCTCGGGGCCGGCGCGCCTGATCTACGCCTTCGAAGCAGTCATCATCGGCGGGCTCGGCTCACTCTGGGGCACACTCGCGGGCGGTGTCATTCTCGGGATTGGGCAGACGGTCGGTGGCGCGATCAACCCCGAATGGCAGATCCTCGCCGGGCATCTCGCCTTTCTGCTGGTTCTCCTGTTCAAACCGCGCGGCCTTTTCCCGCGCGCCGTGGATTGAGGTGCATCGATGTCGCTCGTCGTTCCATCCTGGCAGGTCGAAACCCGAACCAAGGCATCGGCGCCCTTCGCTCTTGCAGCTGCCGCAGCGCTGGCGCTCGCCTTCGCGGCGCCATTCCTCGTCTCACGCGGCGCCGTCCAGGATCTGTTCTTCATCCTGACGATGCTGGTGCTCGCGCAGAACTGGAATTTGCTTGCGGGCTACGCCGGGCTGATTTCGGTCGGCCAGCAGGCTTTCGTCGGCTTCGGCGCCTATGCGATGTTCGCCTGCGTGATCCTGCTCGGCGTCGACCCGATCGCTGCAGTGCTGATCGCGGGCGTGCTTTCGATGCTGCTGGCGATACCGACCGCGTTCTTCACGTTCCGACTGCAGGGGCCGTATTTTGCGATTGGAACCTGGGTGATCGCCGAGGTCGTCCGTCTGTTGCTGGCGCAGTGGAAGGCGCTCGGCGGGGGGACGGGTACGTCGCTGCCGCGCGACGCGACCCGCGACATGATCGGCGTCGGCTTGATGCGCGACGTCTTCGACATGAAGGCCTCGGAGGCGGGCGATGCGCTCACCTATTGGCTGGCACTGATCCTGATGGTGTTGACCGTCGGCTTCGTCTACAGGCTGCTGTGCAGCAAGCAGGGTCTCGGCCTGGCGGCGGTGCGTGACAACGAGCAGGCGGCGCGCGCCGTCGGCGTCAATGCGCGGCGAATGAAGGCGCTGGTCTATCTCGCCGCATCGTTCATCACCGGCGTTGCCGGCGCGCTGATCTATGTGCAGAAGGCGCGCATTTCGCCGGACGCGGCCTTTTCGGTCATCGACTGGACGGCCTACGTGATCTTCATCGTCGTGATCGGCGGCATCGGCACGGTCGAGGGGCCGATCGTCGGCGTCATCCTGTTCTTTTTCCTGCAGAATCTCCTTGCCGGCTACGGCTCCTGGTATCTCCTGATGCTGGGCCTGATCGGCATTCTCGTCATGCTTTTCGCGCCGCGCGGTCTCTGGGGCCTCTTCTCGGACCGCACCGGCATCCAGCTTTTCCCGGTTCGCCGCCTGCTGAGGGGCGGATCACTCAATCAAGCGCATAAGGGAGGGCCTCATGGCTGACATCACCACCGACGTACTCATCATTGGCACCGGGCCTGCGGGATCGGCCACTGCCGCGCTGCTTTCGACCTATGGCATTGAAAACGTGGTGATCAATCGCTACCGATGGCTCGCCAATACGCCACGCGCGCATATCACCAACCAGCGCACGATGGAGGTGCTGCGCGATCTTGGCCGTGACGTCGAGGACGAGGCCTATATGTTCGCCGCCGAGCAGGACCTGATGGGCGAGAACGTGTTCTGTACGTCGCTTGCGGGCGAGGAGATCGGCCGCATGAAGAGCTGGGGCAAACACCCGCTCAGCCGCGCCGAGCACCAGCTGTCTTCGCCGAGCCATATGAACGACCTGCCGCAAACCTTCATGGAGCCGCTCTTGTTCAAGACGGCATGCTCACGCGGCACGCAGGCCCGGATGTCGACGGAGTATATAAGCCACGTGCAGGACGCCGAGGGCGTCACCACCACCTGTCTCGACCGGCTGACCGGCAACGAAGTCACGGTCCGCTCGAAGTATCTGATCGGCGCCGACGGAGGTAATTCGAAGGTCGCGGAGCATGCGGGCCTCACCTTCGAGGGCAAGATGGGCGTTGCCGGCTCGATGAATATCCTGTTCGAAGCCGATCTCTCCCGTTACGTCGCCCATCGTCCGTCGGTGCTTTATTGGGTGCTTCAGCCAGGCGCCGATGTCGGCGGCATCGGCATGGGCCTCGTGCGCATGGTGCGGCCCTGGCACGAATGGCTGATCGTCTGGGGCTACGACATCAATGAGCCGGCACCGCAGGTAGACGAGGCTCACGCCAAGAAGGTGGTCTGCGATCTTGTCGGCGTGCCGGACCTGGAGCCACGGATCAAGCAGGTCTCCACCTGGACCGTCAACAACATGTACGCGACGACCATGTCCAATGGGCGCGTGTTCTGCATGGGCGACGCGACGCACCGCCATCCCCCCTCGAACGGGCTCGGCTCCAACACGTCCATCCAGGATGCGTTCAATCTCGCCTGGAAGCTTGCCTTCGTGCTCAAGGGCAAGGCCGGCCCGAAACTGCTCGACAGCTACGGCGCAGAGCGCGCACCGGTCGCCAAGCAGATCGTCACGCGGGCCAACAAGTCGATCGAGGAGTTCGGCCCGATCTTCAAGGCGCTAGGCCTGCTCGATTCGATCGACCCGGTGAAGATGCAGGAGAACATGGATGCGCGCTGCAACAACACGCCGGCCGCGGAAGAACAACGGGCGGCGATCCGCAAATCCATTGCCGACAAGGTCTATGAATTCGATGCCCACGGCGTCGAGATGAACCAGCGTTATCGTTCCGATGCGATCGTGACCGACGGGCAGGCAGAGCCCGCCTTCACGAAGGATGAGGAACTGCACTTTCAGCCGACGACATGGCCCGGTGCGCGGTTGCCGCATGCATGGGTATTCTCCGGCGACGGGACCAAGGTCTCGACTCTGGACCTGACCGGCCACGGCAAATTCACGATGCTGACCGGCATCGGTGGCGAAGGCTGGGTCGAGGCTGCCCGTGCCGTCGGCAGCGAGCTCGGCATCGAAATTGCTGCCCACGTGATCGGCCCGCGCCAGCATTGGCAGGATTTTACCGGCGACTGGGCGAACGCGCGCGAAGTGCGCGATGGCGGCATCGTGCTGGTGCGCCCGGATCATCACGTCTGCTGGCGAAGCAACGTGATCGCCGCCGACCCGGTGGCTGAGCTCTATCGCGTCATGACGGCGATTCTGGGCAAGTGAGGACCACTATGGAAGCGC
This sequence comes from Sinorhizobium sp. 7-81, assembly GCF_030124405.1. NCBI lineage: Bacteria > Pseudomonadati > Pseudomonadota > Alphaproteobacteria > Hyphomicrobiales > Rhizobiaceae > Sinorhizobium > Sinorhizobium sp. 7-81. The sequence continues at coordinate 76,292 of NZ_JASKLT010000006.1, forward strand.
ATGAAAGAGGCTTTTTCACCGAAGAGAACTCCATCGAGGTCGTGACCGGCCGCAACCAGAACGCCAAGGATGCGCGGCTGAAGCAGGTGATGGAGGTCGTCATTCGCAAGCTGCACGAGGCCGTGAAGGAAATCGAGCCGACGCAGGAGGAGTGGCTGCAGGCGATCCTATTTCTGACCCGAACGGGGCAGATGTGCAACGAGTGGCGCCAGGAGTTCATCCTGCTGTCGGACACGCTCGGGGTTTCGATGCTGGTGGATGCCATCAACAACCGCAAACCTTCCGGAGCTTCCGAAAGCACAGTGCTCGGACCCTTCCACGTCAAGGGAGCTCCGGAACTTGAGATGGGCGCCAATATCTGCCTCGACCACAAGGGAGAGGACCTGTTCATCCAGGGCCGGATTCTCGACACGAGCGGCAAGCCGATCGCCGGTGCGGTGCTCGATGTCTGGCAGGCCAACGACGAAGGCTTTTACGACGTCCAGCAGCAGGGCATCCAGCCGGACTTCAATTTGCGCGGCGTGTTCCGCACCGGGCCCGACGGACGGTACTGGTTCCGGGCGGTGAAGCCGAAATACTATCCGATCCCGAACGACGGGCCGGTGGGGCAGATGCTCGACTATCTCGGCCGCCACCCGAACCGTCCGGCGCATCTGCATTACATCATCAAGGCCAATGGCTTCGAGACGCTGATCACACACATCTTCGATCCGGACGATCCCTACATCAATTCCGACGCAGTGTTCGGCGTGAAGGAGAGCCTGCTCGCGGAGTTCAAGCGCACGCACGACCCGGTGCGTGCGAAGGAATACGGCTTCGAAGAGGACTTTTGGGAGGTGGAGCACGACTTCGTGCTGGCGCGCGCCGGCGAAGCGCGCAGTTGAAGCAGAGGGTGGCAAGCCTTGCCGAACGGCTTGCCGCCTCTCTCTGCGTCAGGTCAAGCGCCGTCCGTCCGCAGAGAAAAGCCGTCGCTTATTTTCGTCGACCGAAAGCATTATCGTGCTGCCGGCATTGACAGCCGGCCCCGAGCGATACTCGGCAATGAGCGGCTGGCCGTCGGCAAGCTGGCAATAGAGATACTGGGTGCCGCCGAGATATTCGGCAAAATCGACCTTCGCAGGAATGGATTCGGCTCTCCCGTCCGCGACGAAAAGATGTTCCGGCCTTGCTCCGAAGGAAACCTTGTCTCCGATTTGCAAATTCTCCCCTGCGATCGGCATGGACATCTCGCTCCCCGCAACGCGAACGCGTCCATTGCCTAGCCATGTGGCACCGAGCAGGTTCATGCGCGGCGAGCCGATGAAGCCCGCGACGAAGATGTTCGCTGGATTCTCATAGACCTCGCGCGGCGTTCCCTCCTGTTCAACGCGTCCGTCCCGCAGCACGACGATCCTGTCGGCGAGCGTCATCGCCTCGGTCTGGTCATGAGTCACGTAGATCATCGTATTGCCGAGCTCGCGATGGAGTCTGGCGATTTCGATGCGCATCGAGACACGCAACTCCGCATCGAGGTTGGAAAGCGGCTCGTCGAAAAGAAAGACATCGGGTTTGCGCACGATCGCCCGTCCGATGGCGACGCGCTGGCGCTGGCCGCCGGAAAGCTGGCCCGGGCGACGGTCGAGCAGGTGGTCGATCTTCAGGATCGCGGAGGCGGCTTTCACGCGCGCGTCGATTTCGGCCGTCTCGGTGCGCGCCATTTTCAGACCGAAGGCGAGATTTTCGCGCACGCTCATATGCGGATAGAGGGCATAGGATTGAAAGACCATCGCAATGCCGCGGTCGGATGGATCGAGGTCGGTGACGTTGCGGCCCTTGATCTCGATCTCGCCATCGGTGACCTCCTCGAGGCCAGCAATCATGCGCAGCAAGGTCGACTTGCCGCAGCCGGACGGGCCGACGAAGACGACGAACGAGCCTTCCGCAATCCTAAGGTCAATGCCGTGGATAACCTCCAGGCTGCCGAAGCTCTTGCGAATGTCCGTCAATACCACTCCCGTTTCGTTCATGCCTTCACCGCCCCAATTCACCGGCGCGAATCCAGACGAGCATCTCGCCGGGCGTGCGGTTGTCCCAGAGATGATAGGGAACGAAACGGGCGGTCGCCTGGTTCATCTTCGGTGGCGTCGTGCGATAGAGCGTGCGCCCCCAGTCATCCGCTTCATCGCGGGCGACGGGAATGTCGAGCGCGACTGCCCCTTGCAACTCAGCGATTTCTGCAGTCTTCGCCTTCGAGACATCGGAACCAAGCACGATCCCGTTCAAGCCCGCGCCGTTGTCGGTTGCCTCTGCGCAGTAAACGAGCGGCCCGCGCATGAGCGCGACGCGCCCCGTATCCTGCCGCACCTGCGGGTTTGCCCAGAGTGCGCGAGGAGCCAGCGGAACATCGAGCTCGACACGGTCGCCGCTTCGCCATTCACGGTCGATGCGCGCGTAGCCGTCGATTGTCACCCCCGAGAGATCGATCGCCTCGCCGTTCAGTTTCAACGCTGTGCCCTCCGCCCATTCGGGAATGCGCAGCGACAGGGAGAACCGGACCGGATCCCGCGTCGTGACGTCGAAGCGGATGGCCCCCTCCCAGGGATAACGGGTCTTCTGCGCCAGCCCGACCTCCTTTCCGCGGATTTCGAAGCGGCCCTTGCTCTCGCCGTAAAGATGGACGGCGATTTCGTCGTCTGCCACGGCGTACATATAGGAGCCGATGGAGGCGAGCAGGCGCGAGATGTTCGGCGGGCAGCAGGGGCAATGATGCCAGGTCCAGCGATGGTGCTTGCCCGCGCTTTCAAGCGGGTTCTCGTAGAAGAAAGTTTTCCCGTCGAGCGAAAGACCAGCCATGGCGCCGTTGTAAAGCGCCTGCTCCATGATGTCGGCATAGCGCCGGTTCGGGCCGCGCCCGAGCATGCGGCTTGCCCAGAAGACGAGGCCGACGGAGGCGCAGGTTTCGGCATAGGCGCTTTCGTTCGGCAGGTCGTAATAGTCCGTAAAGCCTTCGTTCGACGCCGCCGGTCCGATGCCGCCGGTGACATACATCTGCTTGGTCGTCAGGTCGTCCCAAAGGAGTTCGAGTGCCGCGGTAAGGCTGTCGTCGTTATATTCGGTCGCGATATCCGCCATGCCGGAGTAGAGATACATGGCGCGCACGGCATGGCCGACAACCTTCTTCTGCTCCCGCACCGGCAGATGCGCCTGATTGTATTCGTAGGTCTTCTGAATGAACTGCTTTGGATCGCGGCCATCGCGGATCGCTTCCTCGGTGAAGAAGTGAGGCTCTCTGCCGCGCTCGTCGATGAAGAACTTGGCGAGATCGAGATATTTCTTCTCGCCGGTGACACGCGCAAGCTTTACCAGCGCGAGCTCGATTTCTTCATGGCCGCAATAGCCCGGCAATTGCCCTTCGCCATGGCCGAAGACCTTGATCATATAGTCGGCAAAGCGGCACATGACGTCGAGCAGCTTGCGCTTTCCCGTCGCCTGGTAATAGGCGACGGCGCCCTCGATCAGGTGGCCGGCGCAGTAGAGCTCGTGGTGATCACGGAGATTGGTCCAGCGCCGGCCGGGCTGGACCCGCTGGAACCAGGCGTTCAGGTAACCGTCCTTGTCCTGCAGCTTTTCATACATCTCGACGATCGCATCGACACGCGCCTCGAGCCTGGAATTGGGCTTCCGGTAGAGCGAATAGGCAATGGTCTCGATCGATTTTCCGAGATCGCTGTCCCAGAACATCTGCGTCGAGCCCGACCAGGCCTGCAGCGGAATGACGATGCCGGGGCTCGGCTGGTCGACGTCAATGGCCCTGAGCATGCCGGCCTCGACGCAGCGGTCGAGCAGGACTTCGGCGGTGGATTCGCAGATCGCGTCCTGGCGGTCGCCGAAAAGCCCGTGCACTTCAACGTTCGGAACAGGGAGTGGGCGGAACTGGCGATCGTGTCGGGGTTTGTTCATGGCTTCATCCGTTTCTTGGAGTTCATTTCACCGCGCCGGCCATCAGCCCGCGCATGTAGTAGCGTTGCAGAAGCAGGAAGACGACGAGACAGGGCAGGGTCATGACGGCGACACCGGCCTGAACCGCGCCCCAGTTGACCGCGCCGAGGCGGCCGGCGCGCACCGCCATCATCAACACCGGGAGCGTGTATTTCTCGTTGCTGGACAAGAGCACGAGTGCGGCCAGGAATTCGTTCCACGCATTGAGGAAGGCGAAGATCGCGACCGTCGCGATGCCGGGCAACACCAGCGGCATCAGCACCCGGAAGAGCAGCTTCAGGTCTCGGGCGCCATCGATGCGGGCTGCCTCCTCGATCTCCTTCGGCACCGCATCGAAGGCGTTGCGCATCATGAAGACAGAAAAGGGAAGTTGCAGCGTCACATAGACGAGCGTCAGTCCGAAAAGCGAGTTGTTGAGTCCGAGCTTGGCGAGGATGATGAAGAGCGGTGTCAGGATCGACTGGAACGGGATCATCAGCGTGGCGATGATCAGCACGAACAGCACGTTCTTCAACGGAAAGCGGTAGCGCGAGAAGCCGTAGCCCGCGAGCACACTGACGGCGACGGTCAGCGCAACGGTTGCGAGCGACACGAGCAGTGAATTGAAGGTGTGCTGCCACACACCGGCGCCGAAGGTGTCGAGCGAGCGGTAGGAATCAAGACTGATGCCGTTCACCGGCCATGGCGGCAGCGGCGGAAGACGCGCCTCTGTGCCGTGTCGAAACGATGCAAGCAGCGTGATGACGAAGGGCGCCAGGAAGAAAAGCGCGATCGCCACGCCGGTTGCATGATAGGCCGATCCTGCACGGAAGGCCCTGCGCGCGCGACGCCGGCTGGAGAGGCTCATGCTGGAAGAGTTCACGGCCGTTCCTCGCCGACGCGAAGCAGCCGCAATTGCATGACGCTGATAACCACCAGGATGGCGAGGAGCGCGATCGAGAGCGCCGCGCCGTAGCCGAGATTGAAGGACACGAAGGACTGGTTGAAGATGTAGTAGACGACGGAGATCATACGGTTTTGCGGCCCGCCGCTCGTCATGATGTAGAACTGGTCGAAGGCAAGGATCGAGCCTGTCACTGAAATGATCAGCGCAAGCGCGATCGTTCTGCGCATCAGCGGCAAGGTCAGGTATCGGAAGCGCTGCCATGAACCGGCGCCATCGATGCGGGCGGCCTCTGTCAATTCGGACGGAATTGCCTGCAGACCCGTGAGCAGGATGATCATGGTGAAACCGGCGATCTTCCAGACGACCATGACGATGATCGTGAAGAAGGCGCTATCGAAAGTCGCAAGCAGGTTGGGGCTCTTCTCGACGAGCCCGAGCGCCCTCAGGGCAGGGCCGATGAAGCCGCTGTCGACGTTCGCGAGCCAGACCCAGAGCAACGACGCCGAGGCGAGCCCGACGACGACGGGCAGGAAGATGATGGTGCGGTAGGCGCCGACGAAGCGTCGGTGCTTCTCGACAAAGATCGCCAGCGGGAAGGCGACGGCGAAGATCGCGATCGTCACGATCACCGTGTAGTAGGTGGTGAAGCGCAGTGCCGAGACGAAGCGCGCGTCGTTCGCCATGCGGAAATAGTTGTTGAAGCCGATCCAGCGCCGCGAACCGAGCAGCGGCCAGTTGTGCAGGCTCATCCACCCAGTAAACAGCACCGGCACGACGAAGAAGACGATGACGAGGGCCATCGCCGGGGCGATGTAAAGAAGGCCGCGCCACTGCGAGTGGCGCCGTCTTCTGCGCACGGGCAATGCTTTTCCTGGGCCAGGGCCGGCCATCGCAAATTCTCCGCCTGTTCAAGAAAGAGGGGTCGCAGGACTGCCTCCGACCCCGGTTCCACTTTGCGATCACTGGCCGGTGTCGATGATCGACTGCATTTCCGACTGGGCGTTCGAGAATGCCCCGTCGACATCGTCGCCATAGATTGCCGCATTGGTGAAGGTCGCCCACGGACCGTTGGCGCTGTTGATCAGATCGTTGAATTGCAGCGTGTAGGGCGTCTTGGCGACTTCGATCGCTTTGATGCCCACCTGCATGCGCGGATCGAGACCTTCAAGCACCTTGTCGGCGATATCGCCGCGGGTCGGCAGGCTGCCGTATTTCGCCATGATCCTCTGGCCGTCCATCGAATAGGTGTATTCGAGGAATTCCTTCACCGCGTCGATCTTCTTCGTGCCTTTGGTGATGACGAAGTTGTCGCCGCCGGCAAAGGATGACGTCCCGCCGTTGACGCCGGGGATCAATGTCACGCCGAAGTTGATGTCGGGGTGTTCGGTCACCAGCGTGCCGATGGCGAAGGCGCCAAGGCTTTGCTGGCCGATCTTGCCGTTTGTGAAGGTCAGGAAGTTTGCGCCGTTGTCGCTGGCCGCGCTCGCCGGCACGAGGTCCTTCTTGACCATCGAACGATAGATATCGACCGCCTTGCGCATTTCCGGCGTGTCGAGCGTTGCGATCTTGCCGTCGGCGGAAAGAATGTCGGCGCCCGAACCCCAGACGAGCGGGGTGAATGTGAAGATCATGCAGCCGCCGCAGCCGCCGCCGGAGAAGTAGAAGCCGTAGATATCGTCACCGAGCGCGCGGATCTTCTCTGCATTGGCTTCGATCTCCTCCCAGTTTGCTGGCGCCTTCTCCGGGTCGAGGCCGGCCTTTTTGTAGAGGTCCTTGTTCCAGGCGAAGATCGAGGTCTCGACGGAAAGCGGCAGACCGTAGATGCGATCCTGGTAAGTTCCAAGCTGGACGTGCGACGGCGAGAGTGAATTGAAGTAGGGCAGTGCCTTCGCCCAGTCGGTCAGGTCCTCGAGCTGACCGGCGGCGGCAAAGGCCGGCGTGTAGATAAGGTCGAGCGAAAGGGCGTCCGGGGTCTGTCCGCCCGCGATCGCGGTCGCATATTTCTGCACCAGTTCGGAGAACGGCACTTCGGTCATGGCGACCTGGTTCTCGTGACTGGCATTGTAGGCCTCGACGACCTTCTTGAAGGACTCGCCGATGCCTGAGCGAACCCACATTTCGATCTTCTCGGCGGCCGACGCACCGGACGCCAGGCACAAGGTAATGATGCTCGTTGCTGCCAATAGACGCTTGATCATGGCACTCCTCCCGTTGTGGCGCCTCCTCGCGCCGTTTCGTTATTCCGTGGGGCTCATGCCCCCGCATGATTGCCGGACAACCAGCCGGCAGGGCAATTTCCTCACGCCGGGCTCGACGGGTCTTCCTTCGGCGAGCGCAAGCACCGTGAGGCCGGCTTCCCGGCCGAGTTCCTTCAACCCCATGTCGATCGACGTCAGTGGCGGCCGCGTTTGTGCCGCCAGGATCTCCCAGTTGTCGAAACCGACCACCGACACATCTTCCGGAACCCTGACGCCGCGCTCGCGCAATGCGTCGACCACGCCGCGGGCGATCTGGTCGTTGCCGCAGAAGATGGCATCGGGCTTCTCGCCGGGCCGATCCCAGATCGACCCGACAGCTTCATGGCCCCAGCTTTCCGCCCAGATACCGTAGAGGACCGGCTCGGCATCGCCGGCCACTTCGCGGTAGGCGCTGGCGCGCTCCCGGACCGAGAAGAAATCCTCAGGTCCCGTGATATGCGCGATCCGGCGGCGCCCTAGCTTTGCCAGCCATTCAACCGCAAGACGCGCGCCCTGCGCATCGTCCGACCGCAGCGTCACGCTGTTTTCGCTTCCTTCGGTAAAGGCATAGACGACCGGTACCGGCAGGCTCGACAGATCGACGGGCAAGCGCCGATCCAGGCGCTTACCGGAGGCGATGATGCCGTCGACCTGCTTGTCGAGCATGGCGTCGACATGGATCTGCCCCAGCGCCGGATCGTCTTCGATGGCGCACAGGAATACCGACACACCGTGATCGACCAGCGCTTCGGAAATTCCTGCCATGACCGGCAAGGTGAAACGTCCGTAGGTATCGTTCGTCAGAAGCCCGATGGTGAAGCTGCGCTTGCTGAGCAGCCCGCGCGCAAGAGCATTCGGCCGGAAGCCGATTTCCCCGGCGATGCGCTTCACCCTCTCGCGCGTCTCGGCACCCATGCGTCCGGTGTTGTTCAACGCCTTCGAGGCCGTTGAAATACTGACGCCTGCCGCCGCAGCCACGTCATGAATGGTCACGCGTTTGTTGGCCGGACTATCCAGAGAACCCTCCCGTGTTTGAGAAGAGAAAACCTTTTCTCATGCAGTCTGTCAACAGAAAAAAGGTTTTCTCATTAATGGCGGGCCGATCGCGCTCGTGACCGTGCCGAGATCAGCAAGAAGGCCGCGACAAGGACGATCGAAGCTGCCGGCACCGCCGCGCCGCGATCCTCCATCGCCAGCAGGGTCAGGCCGCTGAACGCGCACCACAGGAGCGGGACCGGCAGAAGCAGCCAGAGACGTTTTCCCCTGATCGCCAGCACGGCGCCAAGCGTCGTGATCGCGGTCGGATCGGGCATCAAACCGAAGGTTTCGGCGGCGGCCAGCGAGCGCGTCGCCAGCAAGGGAAGAAACGGGTGAACCAACAGACCGAAGAGGACGAGAAACATCCCGCCGTAGCGGCGCCATCGGCTCGCGGACAGGACGTTATTGCTGGCGCGCAAGCTGAGAAGCGCCAGAAGCCCGGCCTGGAGAATGAATGCTATCGCTGCGTAGGTCGCGCCCCAGTTTATGGTTGCATAGCGAAGCCAAAGGAACTGCCATGCGCAAAAAGCCCAGGCCGCGGCAAATACCGGCAGAAGCGCAATCCGCGCATAGCGTACATGCATGGCTGCGAGAACCATGATCGCCAGCGTACCGGTCACGAAGACGAGCTGAAGTGGCCAGAAGTCCTGGTTATAACGCTCGACAAGGCGCAAATAGACGCGCGGAGAGAACATCAGGAAATCGGCAGGCGTGTAGGTCCACCAATCCGACATCCGCCGACCTCACCACGCATCCGTTCGATAGCATTGGACGAGGCCGGCGTTCACAACGCCTCCACATAGTCGAGCATGCGACGCCGGATCGCCTCGTCAGGCAGGACGCCGCCGCCCGCTTCAAGATTCTCGCGCACGTGGTCGACGCGCGTCGTCGCCGGTATGGCACAGGTCACCGCCGGATGCGAGACGATGAACTTGAGCAGGAACTGCGCCCAGCTCCGCGCGCCCGTCTCGGCAAGCCATTCGGGCAATGGTTCGTCATCGACTTGGCGGATCAGGCTGCCCTGGCGGAATGGGCGGTTGACGATGACCGCGATGCCCTTCTCCTGCGCCAGCGGCAAAATGCGCTCCTCCGCCTCGCGGTCGAGGATATTGTAGGTGACCTGAACGAAATCGATCGGCTGGCTCTCCATGATGCGCGTGATTTCCCGATGCCTTCGCCCTTCCGAAGTGGTGATGCCGACGTAGCGCAACTGCGCTTTCGCTTTCATGTCGAACAGCATCGGCAGATGCTCTTCCCACGAAACGAGATTGTGGACCTGCATGAGATCGAACCTCTTTACGCCCCAATAGGCACGGGAGGCTTCGATCTGCTCCGCCCCGCTTGCCGGATCTGAAATCCAGACCTTCTCGGCTGAAAACAGGCGATCGGGGTATTTTAGCTTTTGCAAGCCGTAGCCGATGGTCGGCTGCGAGGAGCCGTACATGGGGGAGGAATCGATCATGCGCCCGCCGCCATCGAAGAAGGCCGCCATCACGGCAGCGCACTCGTCCTGAAGCACCGGATCGTCGCCGACATTGAAGGTGATCCACGTACCGAGTCCTATCACCGGTATTTCCTCGCCGCTCGAAGGGATCGCCCTGCGGGTGACGCCTGCGACTTGGGCAGGGGCGGGTTGCCCTATCAGCGGCAGGGACACGCCCAATGCAAATCCCTGAAGGACGCTTCGTCGTGTGAACCTCATCGAGGCACCTCCTTTCCGCGCTCGGCAAGGGGACAAAAGCATAAAGATTATACTCGTCAGATCCGGCGAGATCATGGACCGCTGCGGCTGAGGCCAGAAACCACGAAGTCGTGAAGAGAGGGGCAACGGCTGGAAACACGGAAGGCGCTTCGGGACTTTCAGCTTGTTCAAAGCAATTCGAGTCCTTATTTGACGTTGACCGTCATCGGCTGGAGCGTCATGGGGCAGAAACTGCTTCGTCATGCGATCTGGCTTCCGCCCGTGCAGCCCACTGTCTTTTGAGCAATGCAACAGTTCGTCAAGGCGCCGAAGAGAGAGATCGGATGGGGCATGCCGACGTCGGTTGCCCTGCATCTGGCGCTTGCGTTCTTGTTGCTTTTTCGGTTGCCCGAAGCACCGGCGGAGCCCGAGAAGGAGCAGAGCGTCAACGTAGAGCTTGTTCCGCCACCGCGCCCGAAAGCGAAAGAAAAGCCGCCCGCAGACCCGGCCAAATCAGGCGCCAAACTATCAGCCTCACGGCCGCAGGCGTTCGAATCCGCTTCAGCGCGCGCCGATGTAAACGAAGCACGGCAACTGCCGCCGAAGCAGGGCGACACGCAAGACGCTCCGAAAGCCGTCGAACAGTCGAAGCCAAGGACATCCACGACAGAGACTGCATCGCGCGAAATGCCCGAAACCAGACCGGCGCCTCAGCTCTTGGCGACGCGGCAACCCGACGCAGCCAGCGGGCAAAGCGAGACGGAAGCAGCGTCCCTTGAAAGCGTGCCGGTCCCCGCGCAAAGGCCGCTGCAGGAACAAGGCGAGAAGCAAAAGACCGCGGATCCGGCGGGCGCCAATACCGACCAGAAATCCGGCGAGCTCGTTCCGGCGAAGGAACTCTTCTCGCCGAACGCGCTTTCGAACCCGCGCGTCAAGCAGGCGCTGGGGAAGCTCCCCGTCAAGAAACGCATAGTGCAGATCTGCAGCATCGAGGCACTGGAGCAGGTGCGCAGCCAAAGACCGGGTGCCTTTCCGGACATGCTCGTTCCCTATGGTCCGACAGGTGGGATTATTTCGACTTCGGCGCTCACCGCCCGGGGTGGCGCCTACCGCAGCAAGGCGAACTGGTACAACGTCGACTTCAAATGTGAAGTCGACGCCGATGCGACGGCGGTGGTCTCCTTCAGCTTTGCAATCGGCGGCGCGGTGCCGAAAAGCGAATGGGACGCGCGCCAGTTGCCGCTGAATTGAAGTGGCGCGAAGAGATCCCTGCCGTCTGAGCTCCGAAACAAGTTCGCTGGTGAATGCCAGGACTTCATCTAAGCTATCACTAATGAAGCGCTTATGAGGAAGGCGCGCAGTGTGATAGGATTGATCTTTGGGAGCAATTCCGGCTCGGGGAGACGTTGGATAAAGTTTCAGTTGCCATAACCCGTGTCGAGTCAGCGTCTCCGCCATGCCGGATAGGGTGAGGTCCTCCTTCGAAAAAGCGGCCTCTGAATAATAACTCGGAATGGGAGGTGTATGATGGTTCGTAAACTGTTTCTCACCTTGGCTGCCGCGGCGTCCGCCCTCGCGATCAGCGGAGCCGCATGGGCCGATATCACTATCCTTGTGCCGTCGGGCAGTGAAGGCGACGGCCTCAGAGCTGCGGCGGCGGATTACGCGAAGATGAAGGGCACGAAGGTTGAGACCGTGCAGGCGCCCTATGCCAACGTCTTCGAGCAAGGTGCCAATGCCGGCGCCACCAAGTCCGGCATCTTCGACATCGTCCTGATGGACGATCCGTGGATTCCGTTCTTTGCCGAGAACGGGCATCTGGAGGACTTGACGCCCTTCTTCAAGAACGCCGGGTTGGAAGGACCCGACAACGATTTCCTGTCGAAGTCGCTCGCAATCTGCCGCAACCCGTACAATTCCGGGCCTTATGTCTGCCTGCCCTATGTCGGAAATGCGCAGATGTTCTTCTATGATGCCGCCAAGTACAAGGAGGCCGGCGTCGATGCCCCGAAAACTTGGGACGACGTGCTGAAGGCGAGCAAGACGCTGACGGAAGGCGGCGGCGGCCGCTATTTCGGCTACGTCTTCCGCGGCGGTCAGGGCAATCCCGTCGTAGCCGATTTCATGCCGATCTTCTGGTCCTATGGCGCCGATCTTTTCAATGCCGATCGCACCAAGGTCACGATCGACACGCCGGAAGGTGCTGCCGCCATGAAGATGTTCATGGCGCTACGCGATGTCTCGCCGAAAGGAGTGGAGAGCTACAACGCGAACGAGGTCGGCACGGCACTCGCCGCGGGCACGTCCGCTTCGTCGATCAACTGGCCGAACTGGGTCGCGACCTTCGAGGATCCGAGCCAGTCGAAAATGGTCGGCAAGATTTCCTATGGCCCCATCCCGGCTGGAACAAAGCCGGGCAGCTCGGAAATCGGCCACTGGACCATGGGCATCATGTCGGCGTCGAAGAACACAAGCAGGAGGCCTTCGACTTCATGCTCTGGGCGACGTCGCCTGAGCAGATCAAGATCTCCGCCGAGCGCGGCAATCCACCGGTCCGGGCCTCAGTCTTCACCGATCCGGAACTGACCAAACAGGAGAAGTTCCGGCATTATCCGGTGCTGATGGAGGCGATCCAGGCTTCGACCCCGCGTCCGCGCCATCCGAAATGGCCGGAGATAGAAAATGCCTTCGGCATAGAGCTTTCCAAGGCCGTTGCCGGCACGATTACGCCGGAGGAGGCGCTGAAGAACGCGCAGGCGGCGGTCGAGCAGATCACCGGCCTAAAATAACCGGCAATCCTTTGTGGACGGGGCGTTTAAGCCCCGTTCCCATCAGGGGATGACGACCGCCTTGATCAAGAGGTGAGACGAGGTCTGCGGGAGAGACCGATGTTGAAATCCGCAAACGACGGTACGTTGACTGCGCAGTCTCCGCCGGGCGGCCCCCTGGAGCGGTGGGCGGAGCGCCATCTGCGCTACCTGATGCTTGCGCCGACCGTTCTGACATTGTTGGCGCTGACGATCTTTCCAAGCCTCTACATGTTCTACGCAGGGGTTCACAAGATCAGCCCGAACCCTGATCTGGCGTGGGAGTTCGTCGGTCCGGGCAATTTTGCGCGGCTTCTGTCAGACGCACAGTTTCACGTCGCGCTCCGCAACACGGTCGTCTTTACCGTCGTGGCGGTGGCGGTCGAGTTTCTCCTCGGTCTCGGCCTGGCCTTGCTCCTCGACAAATTCATTCGTCGGCTGACGTTTCTGAAAACCGTGCTGATGATCCCGATGATGCTGCCGCCGATCGCGGTCGCCATCACCTGGAAACTGATCTACGAGCCTCAATTCGGCGTGCTAAACGAAATCATGTACCGCCTCGGTCTTCCCCTGCAGGCGTGGGCGGGCGACGTGAACCTCGCGATGTTTTCGATCATCGTTGCGGACGTCTGGCAGTGGACACCCTTCATATTCCTATTGATGCTGGCGGGCCTCGCAAGTCTGCCGGTGGAACCCTACGAGGCGGCAGCACTCGACGGCGCCTCGTCCTGGCGGCAATTCTGGGATCTGACGCTGCCCTTCCTGAAGCCGGTCATCGCCATCGCGCTGCTGCTGCGGGTCATGGACGCGCTGCGTCTCTTCGATCTGGTTTTCATCCTGACCGGCGGCGGCCCAGCCGATCGCACCAAGGTGTTGAGTCTTTACATCTATCAGGTCGCTTATCGTTTCGCCGACCCTGGCTATGCGGCGGCGATATCGCTGTTCGTCCTGTTCGTGACGATCATTCTCAGCACCTGGTTCATGAAACGCATGCGGCTGGCGGATTGATGACGATGACCACCAGAACCCTCCATAGACGCAGCCGCACGAGGGAGGTGATCACCCGCCTGGCGGCCTACCTGGCGATCCTCGTTGCACTGATCCTCACGCTTTTTCCGATCTACTGGATTGCCGCCAATTCATTCAAGTTCGATATCGACATTTTCGCCGTGCCGCCGGAATGGCTGCCGCGGAACCCGACACTGAAGCACTATGACGAAGCGTTTATCCAGCGTCCTTTCCTGCGCTACGCATTGAACAGCTTCCTCGTCGCAGTCGGGACGACGACCGTTTCCGTGGTTTTCGGCACCATGGCGGGGTATGCGCTGGCACGGTTCAATTATCCGTGGCAGTGGCGCAAGCAGATTTCGTTCTGGATCCTGTCGACACGCATGATGCCGCCGATCGTCAGCATCATTCCGCTCTATCTGTTCTTCAACTATTTCGACATGCTGAACACGAAGTCGGCACTCGTCATTGCCTACACCGCCTTCAACCTGCCGTTCGCGACCTGGATGATGAAGAGCTATTTCCAGGACCTTCCGGTCGAACTGGAGGAGGCCGCGGTCGTCGACGGCGACACGCGCTGGGGCGCCTTCCTGCATGTGGCCTTGCCGCTCGCCAGACCTGGGCTCGCTGCAACCGCCATCTTCTGCCTGATCATCTCGTGGAACGAGTTCCTGCTGTCCCTCATCATCACGTTGACCGAGCAGTCGCAGACGCTGCCGATCGGCATTGCCGGGCGGGTGACGCAGTACAATACCTATTGGGGCGAGATCAGCGCGGCCGGATTCATGGCATGTGTGCCAATCGTCATCTTCGCTTTCATCGTCCAGAAGCATCTCGTCCGGGGGCTTTCCCTTGGGGCTGTCAAGGGTTGAGCCATGGCGTCCGTCACGTTCAAGAACGTCTCGAAGAAGTTCGGCGAATTCGTAGCGATCACAGACTTCAACCTCGATATCAAGGACAAGGAATTCCTCGTCCTGCTCGGACCTTCCGGTTGCGGCAAGACGACGACCATGCGCATGGTCGCGGGGCTCGAGGAGGCGACGTCCGGCGACATCTACATCGACGCGGACCGCATCAATGGCGTGCTGCCCAAATATCGCGACGTGGCGATGGTCTTCCAGTCCTATGCGCTCTATCCCCATCTGACCGTCGAGCAGAATATCGGCTATCCGCTGAAGATCCGCAAAGTGCCACCTGCCGAGAGCAGGCAGCGGATCGTCGAGGTGGCGCGGCGCGTCGAACTGGACAGCCTGTTGTCCCGTCTTCCGAAGGAGCTTTCCGGCGGCCAGCGACAGCGCGTGGCGCTCGCCCGTGCGATCGTGCGCACGCCGCGCGTCTTCCTGATGGACGAGCCGCTCTCCAATCTCGATGCCAAGCTCCGCACCCAGATGCGCGCGGAACTGAAGCATCTTCAGCATGAACTGCAGGTTACAACGATCTACGTCACTCATGACCAGATCGAGGCGATGACGCTCGCTGACCGGGTCGCGGTGATGAACAAGGGCGTGATCGAACAGCTCGGAACGCCGCGGGAAATCTACAACGATCCGCGCACGCTCTTCGTTGCCGGCTTTATCGGTTCGCCATCGATGAACCTCATTCCCGGCGAGGTGAGGGATGGCGTGTTTGCGAGTGCTGGTCTCCGGGTCGGCGGGCTCGGCCGGCTCAGCGTCTCCCATGCCGTTCTCGGCGTCCGCCCGGAGGACGTCCACGCGGCCCGGGTCGACGATCCCGACGTCAACCTGGTTGCGCCGATCTATTCGGTCGAACTTACCGGCGACAGCACGCTCGTCAGCCTGCGGCTCGCTGCTCGACTTATGACGCTTAGGGCCGACAAGAATTTCACCGGTCAGATCGACCAGCGGATCGGCGTCAAGGTTGCGACGGATCGCGTATTTCTGTTCGACGGGGAGACACAATCCCGTGTCGATGTCTAACCTTTGCGCCGCGACCATCATCATCGCCATGACGTCCCCCGCGGCTGCGGCCGATAGAGGCCCGATTAATGGCAATCCGTTGATCGAGATCCCCGCCGGCCCGTTTGTCTTCGGTCGCGACGACGGTCCCGAAAACGAGCGCCCGCGCCGGGTAATCGAGGGAATGGCATTCTCCATCAACCGCACCGAGATCACGAACCGGCAATACCGCCGCTTCGTCGAGGCGACCGGGCATCGCTCGGCCTTCTATGCAAATCACCCGGTTCTCGGTCTGGACGACAGGCCGGTGGTCGGCGTGAGCTGGGAAGACGCCGTGGCCTTTTGCCGTCACTACGGCCTCTCGCTGCCGTCGGAGCAGCAATACGAAAGGGCTGCGCGGGGAACGAAGGGGGCGCCATTTCCCTGGAGTGAGCGGGCCGG